>NZ_CP146371.1:4800000-6056820 GCF_043974665.1 Mycobacterium sp. AMU20-3851 | reverse complement strand
CGACGCCTACCCCCTTGCTGTTCCTCGGGAAATTTCCCGGGGGCGACGATAACAAACCATCCACATAGTTATCCACAGACTGTGGACAGTGCTGGGTACTACTCGTCGCGTTGTCTATCGGCGTGGATGCCGTGTCCGAGCTCTACGCAGTCCGGGACGGTCTGCGGGCTCGCGGCCGGTGTGGTCCTCGCTGAAGTTCCGGCGCCGCTCCGCGTGGAACGGCATTGCCAGAAGCTAACAGTTTTCTCTCGGAGTGCCAACCGTTCTGCAACATTGCCGACAGCTTCTTCACAGCAAGGGCAGAGTTCGTAACTGGTGTGGTTTTTGTTGCCGGATGAGACTGGGCTGAGCTGCAGGATGAGCAGTCCGGGCCAGGTTTGACCCAGGCAAATCTCGTCAGTACCCTCGAGCAGTCGCCCGCACGTGGCGATACGGCTGCGGCTCGGGGTCTTGGGGATCAATCCTCCGGAACTCACAGACGCTGCGCCGGCAAGATGGATGAGCTTACCAACGGTGGCAGCGTCCTCGGCCGCCATGACTGTCATGGCGACTGAGGTTGTCAACACCAGATCGAACGAGGAGAGACAGCCGTGGCCAAGGGCAAGCGGACTTTTCAGCCGAACAACCGCCGCCGGGCCCGTGTGCACGGTTTCCGGTTGCGGATGCGTACGCGCGCAGGTCGCGCCATCGTGTCGGCCCGCCGCAGCAAGGGCCGCCGCTCACTCACTGCGTGATCTGACGCAGGGTTCTCCGGCAGTGCTTCCGGCCCGGTACCGGATGACACGCTCCAGTGATTTCGGTGTCACGGTTCGCCAAGGCATACGGGCTTCCCAGCCCGACATCGTCGTGCACGCGTTGCACGACGATTTTGTCGATGATTGCGCAGACGGCCCCAAGATAGGGCTGGTGGTGTCCAAGTCGGTGGGTAATGCGGTGCAACGGCATCGGGTGTCCCGCCGGCTTCGGCATGTCGCGTATCAGCTCGTCACCGACGGCGTTCCGGTGCTCGGCCCGCAGGACCGGGTGGTCATCCGCGCATTGCCCGGAAGCCGGGACGCCGCGTCGAGCCGGCTGGAATCCGAGTTACGTTCCGCGCTGAAGAAGGCGCGTCATCAACGGCAGGCCCGACCGTGACGAGGTGGGCAGCCAACAGCGTGATCTTCGTGATTCAGCTGTACCGGACCATGATTTCACCGTTGCGGCTGCCGTCGTGCCGGTTCACCCCCACCTGCAGTCAGTACGCCGTCGACGCGTTGACCGAGTTCGGTCTGATCCGGGGCGGCTGGTTGGCCGTGGTCCGGTTGGCCAAATGTGCTCCGTGGCACCGTGGCGGGTGGGACCCCATTCCCGAGCGCGGTGACAAGGCCGGCGAGAAGACTTCGGTAGAAGTCGTCAGGAGCGATTCTGTTGTTTAACTGGTTCAGCCTCGACATCATCTATTACCCGGTGTCGGCGATCATGTGGGTCTGGTACAAGGCGTTCGCCTTCCTCCTCGGCCCGACGAACTTCTTCGCCTGGGCACTGTCGGTGGTGTTCCTGGTGTTCACCCTGCGCGCGATCCTCTACAAGCCGTTCGTCAAGCAGATCCGGACGACGCGGCAGATGCAGGAACTGCAGCCCCAGATCAAGGCCCTGCAGAAGAAGTACGGCAAGGACCGCCAGCGGATGGCGCTGGAGATGCAGAAGCTGCAGAAGGAACACGGCTTCAATCCGATCCTGGGCTGTCTGCCGATGCTCGCGCAGGTGCCGGTGTTCCTCGGGTTGTTCCACGTGTTGCGGTCCTTCAACCGCACCGGCCACAACTTCGGTGAGCTCGGGCTGGACATCGAGCTGAACAAGCAGCTGTCCAACTACGTGTTCAGCGCCACCGATGTGCAGAACTTCCTGCAGGCGAACCTGTTCGGCGCTCCCCTGGGCGCCACCATGATCCAGTCCGAGAGCAGCTGGGCGGCGTTCATCGGATTCGACGTCAGCCGCGTTGCGATCATCGGTGTCGGTGTGCCGCTGATGATCCTGGCCGGTGTCGCGACCTACTTCAACAGCCGCGCCTCGATTGCCCGCCAGAGCCCGGAGGCGGCGTCGAACCCGCAGACCGCGATGATGAACAAGCTCGCGCTGTACGTCTTCCCGCTCGGCGTCGTCGTCGGTGGGCCGTTCCTGCCGCTGGCCATCATCCTGTACTGGGTGTCGAACAACGTCTGGACGTTCGGACAGCAACACTACGTGTTCGGCAAGATCGAGCAGGAAGAAGAAGCCAAGAAGGCCGAGGCGCTGGAGCGCCGGTCGGCCAATGCTCCCGCTCCCGGCCAGAAGCCGAACAAGGCCCGCAAGGTCGTCAAGGATTCCTCGGCCACCGAGATCGTGGAGTCGAGTGCCGAGGAGTCGGCCAAGAAGCCGGGCCCGCAGAACGCTGCGCCCAAGTCGAAGAACACCAACGCAGGCGCCCGGCCCAAGAAGCCCAAGCGCTAGAAGCCAAAGCCGAGAGCCGATCGACCCCGGAAACGACCGGGAGGCGGACGTGGCGAAGTAAGGAGAAGACGGATATGACCGACGCCGAAACCACCGAGCGGACCGACGCCGCGGCCGAGGACGCCGAGACCACCGCCGGAGTGGACGACCTGGAGGAGCGACTGGTAGCCGAAGGCGAGATCGCCGGCGACTACCTCGAGGAGCTGCTGGACCTGTTGGACTTCGACGGCGACATCGACCTCGACGTCGAGGGCGACCGCGCCGTGGTGAGCATCGACGGGGGCAGCGACCTGAACAAGCTCGTGGGCCGAAAGGGTGAGGTGCTCGACGCCCTGCAGGAGCTGACCCGCCTCGCGGTGCACCAGAAGACCGGTGAGCGCAGCCGGCTGATGCTGGACATCGCCCGGTGGCGTCGTCGTCGTCGCGAGGAGCTCGCGGCCCTGGGCGACAAGATCGCCCGTCGGGTGGTGGAGTCCGGGCAGCGCGAGGAACTGTCACCGATGACCCCGTTCGAGCGCAAGATCGTGCATGACGCGGTCGCCGCGGTGGACGGGGTCCGCAGCGAGAGCGAGGGCGCCGAGCCGTCGCGTCGCGTCGTCGTCCTGCCCGCGTGAGCGCGTTAGTTACACGCATGTAGTTCAAGCAACAAGACAGGGCCGTCGGCCTGGTGCAACCGGAGGATGTTTCACGTGAAACATGGCGAACTGAGTCCGGCGCCCCAGCCGGCGGCCCTTTGCTTTGGCGATCGTTTGGACGTGGCGCAGCGCTACGGCGAGATCCTGGCGGGCGCCGGCATCGAACGCGGCCTGCTCGGACCGTCCGAGGTCGACCGGCTGTGGGACCGGCACCTGCTCAATAGCGCGGCGATGGCCGAGCTCTTCGAGCCGGGGGAGCGGGTGGCCGACATCGGCAGCGGGGCCGGACTGCCCGGCATACCGCTGGCGATCGCGCGCCCCGATCTTCACGTCACCCTCATCGAGCCGCTGCTGCGGCGCAGCGACTTTCTCAAGGAAGCGATCGGCGAACTGGGTCTGGACGTCACGGTGATCCGGGGCCGCGCCGAGGACAAGGCAGTGCGGGACGAGGCCGGCGCGATGGACGCAGTGGTCTCGCGAGCGGTTGCGTCATTGGACAAGCTGGCCCGGTGGAGTCTCCCGCTGCTGCGGGTCGGTGGCCGAATGCTGGCGTTGAAGGGGGAGCGGGCAGTGGAGGAAGTGCAGGAGCACCAGCGGACGCTGGCTTCGCTTGGTGCCACGGACGTGAGAGTGGTGAGATGTGGCGTGGAGTTTTTGAACCCGCCCGGCACCGTGGTGGTTGCGCGACGCGGAGCGACAGCAGTGCGGCCGGGTAGGAGGAAGCGATGAGGTTCGGACGGGAGCGGAACGCAGTGGGGAACGGCGGCAAGCCGGCGCCCGCGAAGGCGGCCGCGGTCGCCGCGCCCGAGAATGTTTCACGTGAAACCAACGGGCAACGGGAAACGTGGACGACGGCCGCGGGCACCTGGCAGGGTGATCCGGTGGCCGACACGCCTATCGCCGCTGAAGCCGAACGAGCGACCCGGCTGCTGCACAACCGTCAGGGCGGTCTGCCGCGCCCGGATCGTCAGCGCGTATTCACCATCGCCAATCAGAAGGGTGGGGTCGGTAAGACGACCACCGCGGTGAACGTCGCGGCGGCCCTCGCGCGTCAGGGACTGCAGGTTCTCGTCATCGATCTCGACCCGCAGGGCAATGCCAGCACCGCGCTCGGGATCGAACACCGGCAGGGGACGCCATCGTCCTACGAAGTACTCATCGGTGAAATCCCGCTCGAGGCGGCGCTGCAGCGCAGCCCGCACAACGAGCGGCTGTTCTGTGTGCCGGCCACCATCGACCTCGCCGGTGCCGAGATCGAACTCGTCAGCATGGTCGCCCGCGAGGGTCGACTGCGGGGAGCGCTGGCCGGGCTGAAGCAGCACAGCTTCGACTACGTCTTCATCGACTGCCCGCCCTCCCTCGGTCTGCTCACCATCAACGCTCTGGTGGCCGCCCCGGAGGTGCTGATCCCGATCCAGTGCGAGTACTACGCACTGGAGGGCGTCGGTCAGCTGCTGCGCAACATCGAGATGGTTAAGGCGCATCTGAATCCGGAACTGGACGTCACCACCGTCGTGCTCACCATGTACGACGGCCGGACCCGGCTGGCCGATCAGGTGGCCGAGGACGTGCGTGCCCACTTCGGTGACAAGGTGCTGCGGACGGTGATCCCGCGCAGCGTCAAGGTGTCCGAGGCTCCGGGGTACGGGATGACGATCCTGGATTACGACCCGGGTTCACGTGGAGCAATGAGCTATCTCGACGCGAGTCGGGAGATCGCACAGCGTGGTACGACGAAGGGGGCAGCACGATGAACCAGGCAAAGAAGCGCAGCGGTCTGGGACGCGGCCTGGCATCACTAATCCCCACCGGTCCGGCCGACGGGGAGGCGCTCGGCGGGCCGCGGATCGGCGACGCGGCGGCCGACATCCTGATGGGCGGCGCACCGTCACCGGCGCCGGCTCCCGCGCAGAACGCCGCCGCGGAGAGCGCCGCGGTATCGGAGTTCGGCGCGGTCTACCGGGAGATCGACCCCAAGCAGATCGATCCCAACCCGCGCCAGCCGCGGCAGGTCTTCGACGAGGAAGCGCTGTCGGAACTGGTGCACTCGATCAAGGAGTTCGGCGTCATGCAGCCGATCGTGGTGCGTGCGCTTCCCGCGGAGGACGGACCGACGCGCTACCAGTTGGTGATGGGGGAGCGGCGCTGGCGGGCCTCGCAGGAGGCCGGGCTCAGCGCGATCCCGGCCATCGTCCGGCAGACCACCGACGACAGCATGCTGCGCGACGCGCTGCTGGAGAACATCCATCGGGCCCAGCTAAACCCGTTGGAAGAGGCGTCGGCGTACCAGCAGCTGCTCGAGGAGTTCGGCGTCACCCACGACGAACTGGCCTCGCGGATCGGCCGGTCCCGCCCGCTCATCTCCAACATGATCCGTCTGCTCAAGTTGCCGATCCCGGTACAGCGGCGGGTGGCGGCCGGGGTGCTGTCCGCCGGTCATGCCCGTGCGTTGCTGTCCCTGGAAGGGGGACCGGAGAAGCAGGAGGAGCTGGCGGCCCGGATCGTCGCGGAGGGACTGTCGGTGCGGGCCACCGAGGAGGCCGTGACCCTGGCCAACCGCGCCGGGCCGTCCGAGCCGCCCGCGCCGCGCCGCAAGCCCATCCAGATGCCGGGCCTGCAGGACGTCGCCGAACAGTTGTCGACGGCCTTCGACACCCGGGTGACGGTGAGCCTGGGCAAGCGCAAGGGCAAGATCGTGGTGGAGTTCGGCTCGGTCGACGATCTGCAGCGGATCGTCGAACTGATGAACTCGACGAAGCAGTAACCGAGGAAAAGTGGCCGAATACGCGCGGGACTTCCGGGACCGGAGACACCGGCGAATTACGTCACTGTGACACTGAAATCGGCCAGCGTCGCTCAGGCACCGGTCCGGAAAGGAGAAGCTATGCGTGACAACATCTTTGGCTTCCGACGCCGGGTCGGCTGTCTTTGCCGGGCTCGGTGGGCTGAGCAGACGGGCTTCTCCTATTCTGGAGTGGCATCCGTGCGCGCCGGAACCATGTGAAGGTTGGGGTATCGAAGTGTCAGCACGTATCAGCCCGCTGCGGCTCGAGTCGTTCGAGCAGCTGCCCAAGCATGCGAGGCGGTGCGTGTTCTGGGAGGTCGACCCGTCCACCTTGCGCGGCGATGATCATCTAGCCGACCCGGAGTTCGAGAAGGAAGCGTGGCTCTCGATGGTCATGCTGGAGTGGGGCTCGTGTGGTCAGGTCGCCGTGGACTGTGCGGCCGAACCGGGGGAGCAGGATCCCGATCGGGCGGAGGTGTTCAGCGATGCCCCGTGCCTGGGTTACGTGTTCTACGCACCGCCGGGCGCCGTCCCCCGGGCGAAGAAGTTTCCGACCGGTCCGGTCAGCGCGGACGCCGTGCTGCTCACCTCGCTCGGACTCGATTCCGCCGACGACGGTGACCATCTGTCCCGCGGGCTGATCACCGCGGTGGTCGGCGATCTGGTGCGCCGCGGTGTGCGTGCGCTCGAGGCGTTCGGCCGCACCCCGCAGGTGGAGGAACTCGGCGAGTCCGGTGTGCCGTCCGATCTGCAGGCCGTGATCGAGGTGCTCGGGGACTGCTCGGCCGGCCAGTGCATCGTGGCGGCCGATCTGCTCATCGACATGGGCTTCGAAGTCGTTGCGCCACACCCGTATTTCCCGCGGCTGCGGCTCGAGCTCGAGCAGGGCCTGGGCTGGAAGGCCGATGTGGAAGCCGCACTGGAGCGGCTGCTGGAGAGCGCCCGACTGCAGGCGCCGGTCGGCGCCGTGCCGTGCGGGTGAGTGGTTAGCGGCCGGCCTGTTCGACCGATAGTTCGTGCGCCAGGAGTTCGGCGAAGGTGAAGGTGCCGGTGGGGCGGTCGTTCTTACCGAGCAGGTAGAGCCGCTTCACCGCGGCCAGCATGCCCTCGGCGATCACATCCCGGGCCTGACTGGAGGCCAGCAGCGCGCGGTCCTGCGAGTTGGTGACGTATCCCAGATCCACCTGGACCGTGGGCATCCGGGTCAGACGCAACAGATCCCATGTCCGGCCGTGCACCCGGCAATCGCTCATGCCGGTGCGCGCCACCAACTCTCGCTGAATGAAGTCGGCGAGGTTGCGCCCGATCGTGGACACCGAGCCGTGGGAGTTACCGAAGTGGAACGAGGCGACACCGTTCGCGGACGGGCTGCTGTGGCTGGTACACCGCAAACTGATCATCAGGTCGGCCCCGACGGTGTTTGCGGTTGCCGCGCGCTCGGCGTCCGACGGGCTACGCCCGACCGAACGGGACAGGAAGGTATCCATACCGATCGCCGTCATGCGGCCTTCGAGACGACTTGCCAAGTCCCACAGGATGTCTGCCTCGCTGAGCGGGCCCTCGGGGCCACTGATGATGGCACCTCGGTCATCGCCGCCCCGGCCCGGATCGATGATGACCCGCTTCCCGGACAGCCGCGGGCCGGAGCGCCGCACCAGCTCTTCCTCGCGGATGGCATGCGGTGAGCCCCCGGTGACCCGGGAACCCAGGAAATACAGGGAGCGCAGCGTTTCCGGACCGCAGATGCCATCCGGGAACAGGCCGTACTCGCGCTGGAAGAACATCAGCCCGTTGTGGGTCTGCAAGCCGAAGTGCCCGTCCACCAGGCCGGTGTAGAACCCGAGGTCCTGGAGGCGGGCCTGCAATGTGGCGACGTCGTCGCCGTACATCGGGGCACCGAACTGATGAGAGAGCGTGCGGGCGCCGAGTTGATAGGAGGCCTCCCGCAGTGCGCGGGAGGTTGCCTCACCCACCATGCCGTCCACCAGCAGGCCGCGCTGCTGCTGGAACGCGCGGACCGCATGGTCGAGCTCGGCATCGAACACGTCTACGGCGACATGCTTGCCGGTGGACAGGTCGGCGTCCGGGCTGTTGACCAGCCCGAGGGCCGCCAGAGCCGCCCTGATCTCGACGACCGCACTTCCCCGGTCGCCGCGACGCAGTATCGACATACCTGGCCTTTCAGACGCGCTGCACTGTCGGCAGGAGCCAACGTTCGCAGTTTGGACTGCAGGTATTGTCTCAGACACCCGGGAAAATCAGGCAAACCTGGGGGTCAGGCGTGGTCGCCGATCTCCCTGAGCAGTGCCGCCTTGCCCTTGGCGCCGACGATGCGCTTCACCGGCTGGCCGTCCTTGAACAAGATCAAGGTCGGGATCGATACGACCTGAAAGTCACGCGCGGTGGCCGGGTTGGCGTCCACGTCGAGTTTGACGACCTTCAACTCGCCGGCCTTCTCGGCGGCGATCTCCTCCAGCACCGGGGCGATCATCTTGCAGGGGCCGCACCAGGTGGCCCAGAAGTCGACCAGCACCGGGGTGGAACTGGTCAGCACGTCCTGGGAAAACGAATCGTCGGTGACGACGGTGGTCGCGGAATTCTCGCTCATCAATTCTCCTGGTCTAGTGGTCAATTGGGGGAGGGGTGTCTAATCCTCTGTGGGAGCAGGGAATTCGGTGAGCCAACGCTCGGTGTCGATGGCCGCCGAACAGCCCGACCCGGCGGCCGTGATGGCCTGCCGGTAGGTGTGGTCCACCAGATCGCCTGCGGCGAAGACACCTTCGACGGAAGTGGCGGTACTGCGACCGATCACCTTCACGTATCCGTCATCATCGACGTCGACCTGACCGCGCACAAGATCCGACCGCGGGATGTGGCCGATCGCCACGAACACGCCCGTCACCGCGAGCTTGGACTCTTCGCCGGTCACGGTGTCGCGCAAGCGAATTCCGGTCACCTTCGGGTCACCCTCGATCTCGGTGATCGCGCTGTTGGTGAGGAAGGTGATCTTCTCGTTGGCCTGCGCGCGATCCAGCATGATCTTGGACGCGCGGAACTCTTCGCGCCGGTGGATCAGCGTGACGGACCGGGCGAACTTGGTCAGGAAGATGGCCTCCTCCATCGCCGAGTCGCCGCCACCGACCACCGCGATGTCCTGGTCGCGGAAGAAGAAGCCGTCACAGGTGGCACAGGTGCTCACGCCGAGCCCGATGCGTTCCATCTCGCCGGGAACCCCGAGCTGGCGGGCGGCGGCACCCATCGCGAGGATGACCGACCGGGCGCGGTGCGTTTCGTCACCGACGGTGACGGTCTTGATCGGGCCGGTCAGGTCGACGGCGTCGACATCTTCCATCCGCAGGTCGGCGCCGAAGCGCAGCGCCTGCTCGCGCATCTCCTCCATCAGATTGGGTCCCATGATGCCTTCGCGGAACCCGGGATAGTTCTCCACCTCGGTGGTGGTCATCAACGCACCACCGAACTGGATGCCCTCGAACACCAGCGGCTTCAACTGGGCGCGGGCCGTGTACACCGCGGCGGTGTACCCGGCGGGGCCGGAGCCGATGATGATCACGTCGTGAACGGGGGACGTGGCCTCCGAAGTGGTGGACATCCTGGATATCCCAGCCTTTCTGCCGCATACGCGGCCAGTTGTTCAAACATCAGGGTAGGCGGGGGTGTTCCCGCCCGTCCCAGTCGGGGCAGTCGGCCGGGGCGGGAGTCACGGACGGGCGACCCGGGTGCGGGCCAGCTCCCCGGCGCCGGCGGCCGGACACTGCGGTGCGACCACCAATGCGATAACGGATGAGGGTTCCGGGGCGGGCAGCACCAGCAGCACACCCGTGGACACCGGCCGGGCACCCAGGATCGGGGTGTCGGCGGGGAGTCCGACGGCCTGCAGGCAACCCTGCGGATCGGCCAGCCCGCCCAGGGAAGCCGGCTGGTCCAGCAATTCCAGGACCCCGACGTCGCCCAGCGGCACGGTGGCCGGGGCGCGCTGGACGGTGATGTGCCGGGCGGTGGGCCCCGGATCCCGGCTGACCGGCCGGTCGGCATCCGCACCGATCATGGCGAACAGGCCGAGCCCGACGGCGAGCACCGCCGCGATGATCCCGGCCACCAGCACCGGCCGGGACTGGGATACCCGGTGCGCCGGCGGCGGCGCTCTGCGTAGCGCGGACCGGATGGCGGCCGTCACATCGGCAGGTGCAGGCTCGGCAGAGGCATCGTCGGCGCCGAGCGCGGCCAGATCGCGGCGCACCCGGTCGTGGGCGGCGCGCAGGTCGGCTGCGGCGGGATCCCCCGATTCGGGCTGCACCATCTCATCATCGCGCGGCGGATCCCGTTTCGGCGGTAACCGCGGGGGTGCCCAGATATCCGAGCGTGCCCGCCAGCTTCGTCCGGGCCCGCGCGCAGCGGCTCTTCACGGTGCCTTCCGGCACGCCCAGCAGTCGCGCCGTCTCTGCGATCGAGAAGCCCTGCATGTCGACGGCGACCACGGCCGCGCGTTGGTCGACGGGCAGCCGCATCAGCGCGCGTTCCACCACGATGGCGGTCACCACCCGGGAGGCCGGATCGGCGATGCAGCCGGCCACGGTGCCGTCCAGCGGTGTGGTCGGGTGTGCCTTGTGACGGCGCAGCCGGTCCAGACAGGCGTTCACCACGATCCGGTGCAGCCAGCTGCGCACCGAGCAGTCGTGCCGGAACCGCGCGGCATTGCAGTGCGCGGACAGCATGGCGTCCTGCAGGGCATCGCGGGCGTCGTCGGGGCAGCGGCTGGTGATCCGGGCCAGCCGGTAGAGCTGCGGCTGGTGCCGGTTGAACAGCTCCTCGAAGGCCAGCCGGTCACCCGCCACATGGGCGGCCAGCAACTGTGCGTCGGTGCGATCGTGCCCAGAGCATCCCCCGAAACTCCCCACAGCCGAACACTAAGGGTGCGCGCAGCCCTCATTGGGCACCAACTTGGCGATGCCCGCTGACCTGTGGTTACCCGTCGTCAGGGCTGGGGATAACCCTCAGGACGCCGCGTTGAGGGTGATCTCACCGATGTCGGTGCGGCTCTTCCCGTCCACCGTGCCGAGCGTGGAGATCCACACCAGCACATACGGCGTGGCCTTCGGATCCTCGATCTCGATGGTGTTGGAACCCTTCTTCACCGGTGTCGGCTCGGTCAGCGCGGTGGTGTCCTCCAGCGAGGCCGGGCTGGCCGAATCCGAGCCGCGGATCTGTACGGCGGTGCCCACGCTGGACACGTCCAGCGTGACCGACCCGATCGCGGTGGACCGGGGTAGCTGCAGCATCAGACCGACACCGTTCTTGAACCCGGGGAACGGGGAGGGATCGGAGTAGGTGTCGCTGGGCCACACGGTGGACGGGTTGCCGTCGATGGCCAGTCCCGCCTCGGCGGGCGCATCGGCCTCTCCTTCGGGGGAGAACACCGTGGCGCGCACCGGCTTGACGACGGTCCCGCCCTCCGCCTGCTCGGAGGTGCTGGTCGGACTGTTCAGCCCGAGCTCGTCGCGGCCCAGCCCGTCACCGACATTGCCGAAGATGCGGCTGAGGATGGTGGCCAGCAGCACCAGGGCCAGGACCACGACGACGCCGCCGGCCGCCAGGCCGATGATGATGCCCTTGCGGCGCCGCGCCGCGGCCTCCGCATCCAGGTCGCCGGTACCGAAGCGGGCAGCGGGTTCCGCGGTCTCGTCGACCGGCGCGATGTACTCGGTGCGGTCCGCCACGGCGGTGGCCTGCTGTAGCAGGTTGAGCAGGGTCGGTGCGGTCCGGATACCGCCCTCTTCCTGCACCGCCCGGGCGGCCGCCGCGGAGATCTGGAACGGGATGTCCCCGTCCACGGACTGTGGCTCCACCGGTTGGCCCGCGGCGTCGAGGTCGGCGGGGGCCAGACCGCTGTGCAGGCCGGACTCGGGCAGCGGCCACCGGTTGATCAGCAGGGCGTACAGCGAGGCGCCGATACCGCGGATGTCGTCCTCGGGGGTGGCGTCGGGCAGGGTGGCCGGGAAGGCGAGCACGACGTCGCCCTCGATGCTCACCCGCACCCGGCTCGGATCGTCGATCGACAGCGCGACACCGGCGCGGTGCGCGGCCTCGGCGGCCGCCGCCAGCGACTGGATCGCGCGGGCCCCACCGATCGGCGACGGCGAGGTCTCGGCGACCTCGGCCAGCGAGCCGCCACGGATCCACTCGGAGACCACCAGCCCACCGGAACCGGTGCGGGCAACATCGAGCACCCGGGCGATGCCCGGGGTCTCCACCTTGGACAGCCGCATGGTGCGGGTCAGGATTTCCTGCAGTTCCTTGTCCGGCAGGACTGCGTCGGGGTCGACGAAGGTCAGGGCCACCTGGCGGTCCAGGGCGGTGTCCAGGGCGTGCCAGAACTGCAGGTGCGGGGGCCCGCCGTGGAACACCAGCAGCCGGTAGCGGCCACCGGCGATGGTGGCGCCCGGGATGAGATGCACATCCTCGTCGGCGGTGGCGGTCTCGAGCGCGGGTTCCCGAGGGGGGTCGAAGGCCAGGGGTGCCCGGGTCGGGTCGTCGCCGTAGTCGGCCGGAGGCCGCTGTCCGGGTCCGTCGGCCGGAGGCCGGTCGGCCGGCGGCGGTGCGCTGAAACCTCCGGTGTCGGGCTGGAAGTCGCCAGCGGCCGGTCCCTGGTCGGAGCGCCCGCCTGCCCGGGGTGCCGATCCGGTCACGGGGTCATCGCTCACCGCTGGTGGTCCTTTCGGCATCTGCTGCTGTGCAATTCCCGCGTGCGGTCCGTACCGGCGCGCAGCCGGGGGGCGTGCAGGCCGCATGGGATGCGAATTGCTGTGATCAGAGTACGTGACCGGGGATTGCGCTCGTGGCCGGTCAGGCGCGGAAACGGCCGGGGTCCGGCCGGGCAGCCGGCGCTGCACGGCGGCCACCGCGGCGACCGCATCGGGTACCTTGGCCGCCCACAGCACCGCGCCGAGGATCGGCAGCATGATGACGCCGAGTACGAACAGCCGCAGCAGCGATCCGAGGCCGCCACCGTGCTCGGTCAGCGCCTCCAGCCCGAGCAGCTGATCGACCACGTGCGCGGCCAGCCCGGCGATCATCGACGCCGCGATGGTGACCAGGATGGTGCGCAGCACGTCCAGGTTGAGCATCTTGCCGCCGGGCGGGTTGAGGTTGGCGCGCAGCACCAGGTACCCGACGGTGGCGCCGGCCAGGAACCCGAGCCCGTTGGCCAGGCCCAGGTACCCGGCGACCATGCCGGGGTCGGAGACCAGATGCGGCACCGCCACCGAGGCCGAGATCTTCACCGCGGTGATCACCAGGATCAGCACGATCGGGGTCCACGGCTGCTGCCGCGCGTAGAACACCCGCAGCTGCAGCAGCACCAGCGCATACGGGATCAGGGTGAAGGCGGACAGGGTGATCGCCATGCCGAGATATCCGGCGTCGGTCTGGCCGAAGTTGCCGTAGGCGAACAGCGCGCTGCCGATGGCGGGGCCGCCCACCGTCATCATCGCCACGATCGGGATGAGCGTGATCATGGTCAGTCGGGTGGCGAGGTTCAGGTCGGCCAGCACGGCCGGGCCGTCGTCGGCGGCGGCGTTGCGGGACAGCCGTGGCATCACCACGGTCAGCACCGTCACCCCGATGATGCCGAACGGCAGCTGCAGGATCAGCCAGGTGTAGTTGTAGATGGCCGGGCCCGAAGCCGCTGCGCCGCTGGCGATCTGGTTGCCGACGATCAGGCCGATCTGGCTGATGAGTACGTAGAGCACCATCGCCAGCGCCATCATGCCGAATTGTTTGAGCCGGTCGTCGATACCCCACAGCGGGCGCAGGCTGATGCGTTCGGCGCGCAGCGCCAGGATGAGCACCGCGGCCTGGGCGACCACGCCGAGGGTGGTGCCGATGCCCAGCACCAGCAGTTTGGCGTTGCCCATCTCGACCGGGTCGACGGACAGTTCGCCGGGTACCAGCAGGTACACCGCCAAGGTCAGGATCGCCACGACGTTGTTCAGCACCGGCGCCCAGGCCGGCGGCCCGAATACGTTGCGGGTGTTCAGGATCGCCATGTACACCGAGGTGAGCCCGTAGAAGATCACCTGCGGGAGCAGCAGATAGGCGAACGCGGTGGTCAGTGGGCGGTTGACCAGCGGGTCGCTGCCGAGCATCAGATCCACCAGCAGGGGAGCGGCGGCCACCGACAGGATCGTGGCCACGATCAGCAGTGCGGTGGCGAGCGTGACCAGGCGCCGCATGAACGCGGTGCCGCCGTCGGGGTCGTCACGTTCGGCGCGGGCCAGCACCGGCACGAAGATCGCGGTGAAGGTCGCCTCCAGCACCAGCGCGGCGATCAGGTTGGGCAGCTGGTTGGCCACGGTGAACGAGCTGAGCAGCGGGCCGCCCAGGATCAGCGCGAGCAGCACCATGCGGGCGAACCCGGTGAGCCGGCTGACCAGGGTGGCCACCGCCATGCCCCATGACCGCGACACGACCGCCGAATCGGACAGTTCCTGGCGCGGCTGACCGGGCCGGGGGGCGGTCGGTGCGGCGCCACCTGCCCGGCGGCGGGTGGTGTGCCCGCGGGGCACCCGTTGCGGGTTGGTCATCGAGGCTCGTCTGTTCGTGGTGGTCGGTCGTTGCCGTGGGCCAGCGCGGTGTCCAGTGGATCGGGGCGCCGGGGGGTCGGCGGGATCAGGTCGGCCCGGTCGGGTTGACCGCGGAAACGGTGCCACAGCCGTCGTCCGACCAGTAGCGCCAGGATCACACCACCGGTCAGTGTGATGAAGAACAGCACCTTGCCGTAGGCGTTGGAATGCACCGACAGGCGGACCGGATCGCCCAGCGGCAATCCCTCGGCGGTGCTCAGGTTCACGTCGATGGCGAACCGCTGGGTGAAGTGCACCTCGATCGGTACCCGCAGCGGCAGGAAACCCGGCGGCAGTTCGATCTCGCCCGGGTCGGTCACCGCCACGCCGGGCGGTGCGGTGATCTGCAGCCGGACCCGGATCGGCACGGGCAGATCGTTGCGCAGCGCCAGCGGCAGCGGGCTGCGTTCGGTGGCCAGCGTGTAGGAGTCGCCCGGGTTGACCACGGTGACTGCCGCGAACAGATCGGCAACGGTGCGGCTGACGGTCGAAAGTCGTTGCTGGGCAGCCTGGTTACGGCTGTTCGCGGCGATCGACTGGCTGAGCGCGCGCAGCATGTCCTCGCGCAGCGGGGCGGTGTACTGGGTACCGGTCAGGCCGGTCCGCTGATCGGCGGTCAGCGCCGAGGTCAGCCCCCAGAGTCGGCCGGTGACCGCCGAGATTCCCGAGGTGACCCCGTTGTCGATGAAGGCGTCCGGGTCCAGGGTGGGCTCGGGGACCGGATTGGGCTCCGGTGGTGCGGCCCGCGGCGTCTCGAGGATCACGGCCGGCAGCGGCCGGGGCTCGGCCAGACCCGCGCGGATGGCGCTCGCCACCGAGGTCAGCAGGCTCTGCGCCTCGCCGGGGTTCAGATCCCAGGTCAGCGGTGGCAGCACGATCTGGGTGCGGGGTTCGGAGTCGGGGGACAAGCCGCGCCACAGCAGCGCGCCGAGCGCGTTCTGCAGCCGGGCTGTCCGGGAGTCGTGCTGCAGCGGGATGCGCAGATCCTCGTCGAGGTGGGTCGGGGTGATCGGCGCGCCCCCGGCCCCGGCCAGCGCGGCACCCAGAGCGGGGTCGAACGGGGCGGTGACGACGTCGGAGGAGTTGCGCTGCGGGGTGAGGTCCGCCCCGCCGGGGTCCTGTGCCGAGAGCGCGGCGGCGGCGACGGCCACCGTGGGCCCCCGGGCGCCGAGTAGCGACACCGCCGGCGCGGTCAGCGGTGCGTCCCCGATCAGGGTGGCGCCGCGTACCGAACGGGTCCCGAGGATCTGGTCCACGATGTCGGCGGCGCCGGTGGTGGCCACCGCGCTCAGGGCGGTGTCGCCGACCCGCTTGAGCGCGTCCAGGTCGGCCTGGGAGTACACCGTGGACGTCACGCACAGCCGCTGCGCGAGTCCCCGGAGCCGGTTCAGCCAGGTGACCGCCGCCTCCTGACCGATGCCGGGGTGAGTGGGTGCGGCCAGCCCGCCGTCGGGGTCGTCGGTGACGACATAGCCGCCGGTCATGGCGTTGACGGTGATGAGCAGGTCCGGGTCGACCGCCAGGCACAGTGCGCCGCCGACGGCGCCGTCGGCGTCCACCTCGGCGCTGGTGGCGAAGTCCGCGGCCGACAACAGGGTGTCCAGCCGTCCGCCGGGCGCCAGCGAGGTGGCCAGTTCGTCGTCGAGCAGCCGGACCGGGGTGGTCCCGCCCGGGATGCCGGCGGCCAGCCGCGGGCGGTCGGCCAGCGGCCACAACACCGTCATCGCCACCGGCCGGGAGGTGTCCGGGGCGACCACTGCGGACAGGCCCTCGGAGTCACCGGTGGCCGGGTCGGGGGGGACACCGAGCACGGGGAGCAGCAGCCGGGCGTCGTCGAGGCGGGCCGGGTCACCGTAATCAGGGGTGCCGTTGACGTTCACCAGCAGCGGATAGACGCCGGGCTGGTCGATCCGCAGGGACGGTTCTCCGGTGCCGCGCACCGGGTAGGCCAGGGTGAACGGCACCTCCTGGCCGCGCTGTAGCTCGGCGGACAGCGTGATGAACGGCGCGACCGCGGTGTACTGGTCGAGGTTGCCGGACAGGTTGGTCCGCAGCCCCGCCGATCCGGTGACGGCGGGCGCGGACTCCAGCCGGACCACCACGTCGCGGACCGGACGGTCACCGACATTGCGCACGGTGCCCGCGACGGTGACCACCGCGCCGCTGGTCGTCGTGACGATGTCGGGGGTGACGCGGTCGATCCGCAGGGTCAGGAACGCGGCGGAATCCGGTTCGGCGGCCGCGGCGCCGGGCAGTACGGCGGGGGTCGCGAGGAGGAGCAGCAGTACAGCGGCGGTGAGGACGCGAACCAGCACCCGGGCCCGGTTCACGGGCCCTGTCCGCAACCGTTCGCCCGCCGGGGTGGCGAATCCTCGGGGCGGCGGTTGCGGGTGTGCGAATGGGTCTGGGGACGCCGGCGCGGCGCGCTGTGCGGCAGCGGCGGCAGCGCACCGGGGCCGTCGGTGTGCAGTTTGTCGATGAGCTCGCCGGCCACCACGGCCAGCCGGCGTTCGTCGGCGTAGGCCAGCCGGGCGGGTAGATCGCGCAGCGGCACCCAGGCCACCTCGGTGACCTCCATGTCCTCATCGGAGAGATCACCGCCCAGGAAGCGCATCAGGTAATGGTGCACGGTCTTGTGCACCCGGCGGCCCTCGGTGACGAACCAGTAGTCGATGCTGCCGAGTGCGGCGAGCACACTGCCCTGCACACCGGTCTCCTCGGCGACCTCGCGGACGGCGGTCTGTTCGGCGGTCTCGCCGACCTCGATATGCCCCTTCGGCAGCGACCACAGCATCCGTCCGCGCCGGTCGATCCGACCGATCAGCGCCGCCACCTGGGTGTCCTTCGGGCCGTCGAGGCCGTCGATGACCAGGCCGCCGGCCGAGGTCTCGTGCACGGTGCGCAGCCGGTCCGGGGCGCGCCGCGTGACCGGGCGCGGCTTGCGGTTCTGCCCGGGCTTGGCCGGCTGGGCGGTGTTGCTCGGGGACGGGCCGGAGTTCGTTGCCTTGCCGGGCTGGCCGACGGGTTGGGTGCCCGACTCGGCGGTGCTGCCGGTGCGTTCGGTGTCGGCCTCGGGCGGACCGGCAGCCCGGCGACCGCGGCGACGCCCCCGGCGCCGTCGAGGCTTGGCGTGCTCACCGTCCGACACCCAAGCGATAGTAGTTGCCGCGGCTTTACCTGCTCGCCACACGCGCCGGTCGTAGCCGGGCTGTCGCCGGGTCGTTATCGACCATTAGGCTCACCGAACGTGCCGAACGACCCGACTCCAGATGCCGCCGAGGCCGAACTGCTGGCGGGAGCCTGGGTTGCGCTGAACAGCTACGGCGAGGTCCTCCGTGACATCGGGGCGGTGTTCGCCGCGGCCGGTCACGAGTTGTACCTGGTCGGCGGCAGCGTCCGCGATGCGCTGTTGGGCCGGCTGTACTCGGACCTCGACTTCACCACCGACGCGCGCCCCGAGCAGATGCAGAAACTGCTGCGCGGCTGGGCCGACGCGCTGTGGGACACCGGCATCGACTTCGGGACCATCGGTGTCGGCAAGGCCGGGCACCGGTTCGAGATCACCACCTTCCGTGCCGACAGCTACGACCAGGTGTCGCGCAATCCCCAGGTGCAGTTCGGCGACCGGCTCTCCGACGATCTGGTGCGCCGCGACTTCACCGTCAACGCCATGGCGGTCCGCATCACCGAGGCGGGCCCGGCCGAGTTCCTGGATCCGCTGGGCGGGCTGACCGCACTGCGGGAGCGGGTGCTCGACACTCCGTCCGCGCCGCAGGTCTCCTTCGGTGACGACCCGTTGCGGATGCTGCGGGCCGCGCGCTTCGTGTCCCAGCTGGGGTTCTCGGTGGCGCCGCGGGTGCTGGAGGCGCTGCTGGAGATGGCCCCGCAGTTGGAGCGGATCACCGCCGAGCGGGTGTCCGCGGAGCTGGACAAGCTGCTGCTCGGTGCCGACCCGGTGGCCGGGATCGACCTGATGGTGCAGACCGGTCTGGGTGCGGTGGTGCTCCCCGAGATCGGGGAGATGCGGATGGCCATCGACGAGCACCACCAGCACAAGGACGTGTACTGGCATTCGCTGACGGTGCTCAAACAGGCGATCGATCTGGAGGACGGCCCGGATCTGGTGCTGCGGTGGGCGGCGTTGCTGCACGACATCGGCAAGCCGGGCACCCGCCGCCACGAGCCGGACGGCGGGGTGAGTTTCCACCACCACGAGGTGGTCGGCGCGAAGATGGTCCGCAAGCGGATGCGGGCGCTCAAGTACTCCAAGCAGATGGTCGACGACGTGTCCCAGCTGGTGTACCTGCATCTGCGGTTCCACGGCTACGGCGACGGCCGGTGGACCGACTCGGCGGTGCGCCGCTACGTCACCGACGCCGGGCCGCTGCTCGAGCGGCTGCACAAGCTGGTGCGCGCCGACTGCACCACCCGCAACAAGCGCCGCGCGGCCCGGCTGCAGGCCAACTACGACGAGCTCGAGGCGCGGATCGCCGAACTGGCCGCCAAGGAGGATCTGCAGCGGGTGCGTCCGGACCTGGACGGCAACGCCATCATGGAGATCCTCGGGATCCCGCCGGGCCCGCTGGTGGGCAAGGCCTGGAACCACCTCAAGGAGCTGCGGCTGGACCGCGGCCCGCTCGAGCACGACGAAGCCATCGCCGAACTGCACAAGTGGTGGAACGCGCAGCAGTCCTGATGCGTCTGAACAGGCATGGACTATTGCCTGGGGGACGGGGCCGGGGATGCGGCGATCTGGTCGGCCGAGCCGACGCTGGATATCGACGGCGACGGGGTGCTCGACGCTTTTCCGCTGGACCTCGATGGCGACGGGCGTGCCGATGACGCGCTGGCCGATCTGGACGGGCCGCCGTCGGACGGGATGGCCGATCACGCCCTGCACGACCGGGACGGCCCGGCGCCGGCCTACTTCACCGATGACGGGTCGGGCACCTGGGCGGTGGCCGTCGACCGGACCGGGCAGTTGCGCTGGTTCGGGCTGGACGGGGTGGAGGTCGGTTCGGCGTTCGGCGCCATGGTCGACTTCGACGGCGACGGCCACGCCGACGACCACCTGCTCGACGCGGACGGCGACGGGCTCGCCGATCGGGTACTGGCCGGGGACGGGGACACCGCCTACGCCGACCGCGACGGCGACGGCCACTGGGATGTGAAGCTGACCGACACCGACGGGGACGGGCGCGCGGACTCGGCGGGTGAGCTCTAGGCGAGCGCGTCGATCAGGGTGCGGGCGTCACGCAGATCGGCGGTGCCGAAACCCTCGGTGAACTGTTCGTACACCGGCAGCAGCACGGTCCGGGCCTGGACATCACGGCCGGCCCGGCAGAACATCCGGGCCAGACTCGTCGCCGCCCGCAATTCCCACGACCTGGCGTGGGCGTCCCGCGCGATGTCCAGGGCCTGTTCGAAACAGCGTTGCGCGGCAACGCAATCGGATCCGAGTAGGAGTTCACCCCGGATCCGGCGCACCTCGGCCGCGTACAGCTTTTCGTCGGTGCTCTGCTCCCAGCGTTGCGCCTCGTCGAGGGCTCGCAAACCGTCCCCGACCTGCCCGGCGACACCGTAGGCCTGGGCCAGCAGGGCCAGAAACCACGGCCACACCGCTCCGATGCCCGCCGCCTCCCGGCGCGCGATGGACTCACGGATGTCCGCGATCCCGGCGGCGACGTCGCCCTGCTGCACCCGCGCCCACCCCCGCGGCAGCAGGCACCACAACCCGACCGCGTGCAACCCGTTGGCCTCCGATATCGCGATGGCACCCTCGGCCCGTTCCCGGGCCAGGGCGGGCTCCCGGCGCAGTTGGGACAGTTGCGCCGCGAACAGCAGGGCGATCCCCACCGCGTACGGATGGTCCTGGTCGGCGGTCTGCGCCAGCGTGCGCAGCATGGCCGCCTCGGCCTGGTCCGGGTAGCCGAGTACCCAGTCGCTGAGCGCGTCGAGGTACCCGCACACCGTGCCCGGATCCTGCCCGTAATCGGTGATGAAGGCGGCGCGCCGGTCCGGACGGTAGTAGCCCAGCCCGGCCCGGCTGTGCGTGCGCACATCGGTGAAATCGCCTTGCCACCAAGCGGTGTAGGCCAGTATCCAGTGCCCCACCGCCAGCAGCGTCGGATCCCGCAGCGGGCGGGCCAACTCGAGGAACTCCTCGGACAGCCGCCGGGCATGATGCATGTTGCCGCGCACGATCTGTGCGTAGGCGAAGCCGGCCAGCGCCGGGAACAATTCCGGCGTGCTGCCGACCTGGCGGGCGAGTTCACGCGCCCGGGCGTAGATGTGCTCGGGGGAGTGCGGCCCGTCGATGAACCCGATGGCATGTCCCAGCATCAGTTGCAGGGCGAGTTCCTGCCTGCATCGTTCGGTGCTCGGCGCCAGGGTGCGCAGCAGTTCCAGGCCGCGGTTGGCGTGGTTGGCCGCCTCCACATGGGCGTAGCGCTGCAGCGCACGTCGGCCGGCAGCCTCCCAGTACGGGATCGCCTGCGCCGTCAGCCCGGCCTCGGTGTAGTGGTGGGCCAGCAATTCCGGTTGGGCGCAGGCGGTTTCGGGGAAAGCCTGTTCGATGCACTGTGCGATCCGCTGATGGTGCTGTTGGCGGGTGCTCTTGAGCAGGGACTGATAGGCGGCGTCCTGGATCAGTGCGTGCTTGAAGCGGTAGGAGGACTGCGGCGGATTGCCCTGCTGGGTCAGGAATTCCGCGTCCACCAGTTGGGCGAGTCCGTCGCGCAACCGGGCATCGCTCCAGGGCGCGACGGCCCGCAGCACGGCGTAGGAGAAATCGCGGCCCAGCACGGCGCCGAGCTGAGCGAGGCCCTTGACCGTGGACAGCCGGTCCAGCCGGGCCATCAACGAGTCGTGCAGGGTGTTCGGGATCGCCAGTGGCGGTAGGGGACCGGCCAGTTCGTAGTGGTCGGTGCGCTCGGTGAGCAGCCCGGAGTCGAGCACGGTCTTGGTGATCTCCTCGATGAACAGTGGTATCCCGTCGGTCTTGGCGACCACCTGCTCGAGCACCTCCTCGGGCAGCCGCTTGCTGCCGGCGATGTTCAGGGTCAGTTCGGTGGCTTCGGTGGGGATCAGCCGGGTCGGCGTCAGCAGAGGAACCACGTCATCGGGCCAGGGGGAGTCGAATTCCGGCCGGCCCGTCAACAGGATGAGCATCCGGGTGCCGGACAGCTTGCCGATGAGTTGGGTGAGTAGTTCCAGGGTGCTGGCGTCGGCCCAGTGCAAATCCTCGACCACCAGCAGAACCGGTTGGTGCGCGGCGCGGTTGACGAGGATGGCGGTGAGCGCATCGATGGCGCCCTGCCGCAACTGTTCGGGACTGTGGTCGGTGACGGTGCCGGTCGGCAGGGCAGCCATCGCGCACATGGCCGGCATCGCCTGCTCGAGCACCAACCCGTTCTGGACCAGGAAACCCTCCAGATTGCGCAGGGATTCGGCAGTGCTGGCGGTGCCGTCCGGCCGCAGGACGAGCCGGTCGAGCAGGTCGGCGAACGGGTACAGCGCGGTGTCGCGGTGATAGGGCGAGGCCTGGCAGGGCACCAACCAGCCGAGGTCGGCGCCGGCACGCTCGGTCAGCGCGTAGACCAGCCGGGTCTTGCCGATACCGGCCTCCCCGTTCACCAGAACCACGCGTCCCTGCCCGTCCACCGCGTCGCCCCACAGTCCTTCCAGCGCGTGCAGTTCCGCGGTGCGGCCCACCAGCGGTCCGGTCCCGGTGGTACCGATCGCCTCCAGCCGGGTCCGGGTGGTGTCCTCGGCGAGCACCCGGTGCACCTGCACAGGTTCGGCCACCCCTTTCAGGGGAGGTGCCCCGAGCGGCACGGTGTGGAAGAAGCCGTGCAGCAGTTGATGGGTCAGCTCCCCGATGACCAGCGTGTTGGGTGCGGCGACGGTCTGCAGCCGGGCCGCGATGTTGGGAGTGTCGCCGAGGGCCATCTGCTCGTGCCGGTTCTCCCCGACGACCTCGCCGACTACCACCATGCCGGTGTGGCAACCCAGCCGGACGGACAGCATCAACCCGTACTGCTGCTGCAGCGCCACGTTGAGACCGCCGATCGCCTCGATGATGCCCAGCCCGGCGCGCACCGCCCGGGCTGCGTCATCCTCGTGCGCCTGCGGGTAGCCGAAGAAGACCAGCAGCCCGTCGCCGAGGTACTGGGCGG
Source organism: Mycobacterium sp. AMU20-3851 (assembly GCF_043974665.1). Lineage (NCBI taxonomy): Bacteria > Bacillati > Actinomycetota > Actinomycetes > Mycobacteriales > Mycobacteriaceae > Mycobacterium > Mycobacterium sp. AMU20-3851. The sequence goes on along the minus strand of NZ_CP146371.1, from coordinate 6,034,115 downwards.
TGTATCCGCCGAACCGGCCGATCACCTTGTCGCAGGCCAGGAAGTACGCGCGCATCACCTCCCGCAGGTCTTCGGGATCGACCGCGCCGAACAGCGGAGTGGAGTCCACCAGGTCGCAGAACAGCACCGTGAGCTGTCGCCGTTCGGCGTCCGGTCCGGGGGCCCCGGTCCAGGTGAGGCCCGCGCCGTCGATGGTGATGGTGTCGGGGTGGGCGTAGCGCAGTTCGGCGCGCAGGGCGTCGAGCTTCTCGCCGTCGAGCCCGAACTGTTCCTGTAGTGCCGGGAACGAGACCCGGCTCCGGGTCCGAACTAGGTCGATGACCGCATCGACGACGGCATAGAAGTCCATGACAGGTGGCTCGATCGGTGGGGCTCGTTTTCATGGTGCGCCCGATCGGTGCCGCACGGAAGGGTTCGGGTGAATCTGGTCGCGATCAGCCGCGACCGGCGCCTGGCGGCCCCGCAAAGGCCTGCGCGATGGTCAGCCATTTCTCGGCGTCGGGGCCGACGGCCACCACGTCGAGCTCCTGGGGCGCGCGCCGCTGGGTGACCAGCATGCAGAAGTCCTCGGCCGGGCCGGTCACCGTCTGAGCGGCGTCCTCGGGTCCCCATGTCCACCAATCACCTTCTGGCCCTTGCAGTTTCACGTGAAACGGCGTAGTAGGCGGGGTCAGGCCGTGGGTGTGGAAGGCGAAATCGCGGGTGCGCACCCCGATGTGGGCGACCGAGCGCAACCGTGCCGAGGGTGGGCGATGGACCCCGAGCGCATCGGCGACGTCCAGGCCGTGTGCCCAGGTTTCCATCAGCCGCGCGGTGGCCATCGACGGCGCGCTCATCGGCGGTCCGAACCAGGTCAGCTTGCGACCGTCGGGGACTTCCAGCAGGGCGGCGTGCAATGCTGCCCGGTCGGCGCGCCACCCGTCGAGCAGTTCGGCCGGCGGGGTGGCGGCCAGCCGCTCGGCGGCGGCGTCGACGAAACCGAGCGGATTCTCGGCGGCCTGGCCGAGCACCTCGGCGAAGGCCTGTTCGTCGGTGATCGTCTGCAGCGACACCCGGTCGGTCCACCACAGGTGCGCGATCTGATGGGCGATGGTCCAGCCCGGCGCGGGAGTCGGGGTCTGCCAGCCGGCCGCGGGCAGATCGGTCACGAGCGCGTCCAGCACGTCACTCTCGGCGCGCAGGTCGGCCACCATCGGTTCGGCAGCGGGCATGGCGCAACCCTAATCCGCCGGGATCCGCCGGCCCAGCCCGGCATGCACCGCCAGCCCCAGCAGGTAGATCACGGAACCGGACAGCACCAGCGGCACGGAGAGCCCGTCGCCCGGGATCACCGCCGCCGCCGCGGCGATCGCGGCGACGAACGTCACCCAGAACAACGAGTCCTGAACGGTGAACACATGCCCGCGCAGCGCGTCGTCCACGTCGATCTGCATGGCGCTGTCCGCGCACAGTTTCACCACCTGGCCGGCCGCGCCGAGGAGGAAACCGCAGCCGATCATCACCGGCAGGTGCAGTCCCGCGGCGAACAGCTGCACCACCACCGCCAGCGCCAGCGCACCGTTGGCGGACCGGTACCGGCCCCAACGCCGGACCGCGGCCGGGGTGAACACGGTGGCCAGGAACGACCCGGTGCCGGTGGCGGTGACGAACAGGGCGGCAGTGCCCAGCCCCAGTCCGGCGACGTCGTGATCACCGCTGTGCCGGACGATCACCAGCACCAGGAGGGTGTTGATCCCGAACACCATGCGGTGGGCGGCCAGCCCGCCGAGAGTGGCGGCCACCTTCGGGACCGCGACCACGGTCCGGATGCCGTGCACCCAGCCGGTGGACACCGCGTAGAGCACCGAACCGTGCACCGCGCGGGCGCTGTCGTCCGGACCGAGCACGTGCGGCGAGAACCGCACCGAGAGCACCAGCGCCAGCAGGACCGGCAGGACGCTGAGGAAGATCACCACCGCCCCGCCGGCATCGTCGGCGCCGAACAGCGCCCGCGCCACCAACATGCAGACGGCTCCGAGGGACACCGCAATCGATCCGGTGGCGGTGGCCACCGAGTTCATGGTCAGCACCGTCTCGCGCGGCACCACGTGCGGCAGCGCCGCAGACAGGCCAGAGGACACGAACCGGGTGAAGCCGTTGACGATCAGGGCGCCCAGCAGGACCACCAGATCGTCGGCGCCGACCACCAGGGCGGCGCCGACCGCGAGCATCAGCAGCAGCCGGCCGGTGTTGGCACCGATCAGCACCAGGCGCCGGTCCCAGCGGTCCAACAGCGCCCCGGCGAACGGAGCGAGCACCGAATAGGGCACGAACAACACGGCGAACGCCAGCGCTATGGCCCACGGATCGGCCTCGCGTTCGGGGTTGAACAGCAGGGCGCCGGCCAGTCCGGCCTGGAACAGTCCGTCACCGAACTGGCTGACCGCCCGTAGTTCCAGCAGCCGCCGGAACTCGGGTAGATCACGCACGCTCTGCCAGGTTCCCGGCGGATTGCGGGCGTCTGTCATCAGTTCAGATCCTGTCCGGGCCGGGACTGCGGTCGGCACCCGAATCCACAGTACAAATATCTCGTCGGACCGCTTGTTGTTCGCTGCTGCGAGGGGGTGCTGGTGACATGATGGACCAGTGGGACAGCACGAGGAACCGGAGGATCACCTCACTCCGACGGCACCGCATGTGCGCGCCGGATCCCTGCTGCTGGCCGATACCGATCTGTACGAACCGACCTTCCGCCGCACCGTCATCTACATCATCGAGCACAACGAGGGCGGCACCCTCGGGGTGGTGCTGAACCGGCCCAGTGAAACCGCGGTGTACAACGTTTTGCCGCAGTGGGCCAAGCTTGCGATGAAGCCGAAGACGATGTTCGTCGGCGGGCCGGTGAAGCGGGACTCCGCGCTGTGCCTGGCCACCGTCCGGGTGGGTGTGGACATCACCGGCGTGCCCGGGATCCGGCATGTGCAGGGCCGGGTGGTCATGGTGGACCTGGATTCCGATCCCGATGTGCTGGCCCCCGCGCTGGACGGGGTGCGGATCTTCGCCGGGTACTCGGGGTGGACCACCGGTCAGCTCGACGGCGAGATCGAGCGTGACGACTGGATCGTGCTGTCGGCGTTGCCCTCGGATGTCCTCGTCGAACCGAGGGTGGATCTGTGGGCGCGGGTGCTGCGACGTCAGCCGCTACCGCTGTCGATGCTGGCAACCCACCCGATCGACCTCAGCCGCAACTGACTCAACCGCAGATCGAGCGGCCCGACGAGTCGGCAGAGGCCAGCGTGCACGAACCGCACGAGCCGGCGCAGCCGCCGCCCGCTTCCCGGTTCGCCTCCTGCTCGGCTTCCTTCATCGCCACCAGCTTCGCGCTCTGCCAGCAGCCGGCCCCGACGGTTCCGATCGCGCCGAGCACGCAGACCACCAGCACCAGCAGACCCATCTCGGCCGGCGCGGCCAGGCCCACGACACCGCCGGCGGCCAGCATGGCGGCCGCGGCGAACTGGGTGGGGGCCACGGCCCGCAGCACCTGCCGGACCGGGTCGGCGGCGTAGGGACGATTCAGCGACCAGGCGGCGGCACCGGCAGTGGCCGCTGCCACGCAGAGGCAGAGCACCGCGGCGATGAGCATGGACCCAGGATAAGGGGCGGCCCTGGCGGCGCGCTCAGGGGAGGCCGCTCACCGGTGAGAAGATCGGGCCCGCCCCGGAGCTTCCACCGAGACCGACCGGGACCGCGGTCGCATTCAGCGGGGCGGCGGGCGGGATCCGGCCGGCCGGCGCGGGGGCGGCGGCCGGGGCCGGAGCAGGGGCGGACACCCGGAAACCGTTGACGATCGCGTCGACGGCGTCCGCCGCGGCCACCGACTGCGACTCGGCCGTCGTCACCGAAAGCGACACCAGGTAGCGGTCGGTACCGGAAGTGGCGATGATGTGCCGCCGCGATGTGTTCAACGTCATGTTGTTCTCACGGAAGGTGCCCTCGATGAGCGAGGTGGGCACCCCGTTGACCTCGGCGATCGACCCGCCGGTCGCCCGCCACGCGGTCAGCTGCTGACTGTCGGTGAATCCGTGCCGGATGGCCTCGCGGGGATCGAAGTCACCGACGAGCTTGTAGACCACCACCTGCGCGTTGGAGGTGTACAGCCCGTCACCGCCGACCCGGTCGGCGATCACCGCGAAGGCGTCGGTCACGTTCGGGTCCGGCACCTGGGTCCATCCGGTCGGCCGGGGCAGCACGATGTTCAGTGCGGAGAAGTTGGTGGGTACCTGCGGCTCCATCGCCACCTTGCGGCTCTCCAGGTAATCCCGGATGGTGCCCGCCGGGTTCGGTGACAACGGCACCGATACCGGGCGGGGCGCGGCCGCGGGGGCCGTCGCGGTGCTGGTGGTGGTCCCGAGTCCGGTGGCCGCCCCGGGTGTGACGGCGGCCGGCACCGCGGCCGGGCCGACCGGCTGGGACGGACCGGGCACCGCGGGTGCGAGTGCGGGAGCGGCCTGCGGGGCGACGGTGACGGTCTGGGTGACGGTGACAGGAGTGGGCACGGACGGCTGCGGAGCAAGCGGTTCGGCGGCGGCGGTGCCGGACATGGCCACCACGCCGGCGAATCCGGCGGCGGTCCCCGCGATCGCGATCCGCCAGCTGTGCCTGTGATTCATCTGACGCCGGTCCTTCCGAGTTGCACGTGCCTGGGTCAGGGGCCGACTGTATCCACGCGCCGGGCCTGCTCACCAGGGCTGGAATAGAGCTGCAACCGGGTGGTGAGCGCCCCGCAACGCAACCGATACCAACCCGTGGCCGAAGGGCGCGCGAGCGGCGCTTATACCCTGTTCGGGTGACAGACTCCCCGGCTGACCCAGCCGCCACCGACGCCGACGCCCCCAGCCACCGCTACAACGCGCAGTTGGCCGGTGAGATCGAGCAGACCTGGCAGCAACGCTGGCATGGGCTCGGGACGTTCCACGTGCCCAACCCGGTCGGGTCGCTGGCGCCCGCCGACGGCGCCCCGGTACCGGCGGACAAGATGTTCGTCCAGGACATGTTCCCGTACCCGTCCGGGGACGGCCTGCACGTCGGTCACCCACTCGGCTACATCGCCACCGACGTGTACGCCCGCTACTTCCGGATGACCGGCCGCAACGTGCTGCACGCGCTCGGTTTCGACGCGTTCGGGCTGCCCGCCGAGCAGTATGCGGTGCAGACCGGGACCCACCCGCGCACCCGCACCGAAGCCAACATCGTCAACTTCCGCCGTCAGCTCGGCCGGCTGGGCCTGGGCCACGATTCGCGGCGCAGCTTCTCCACCACCGACGTCGACTTCTACAAGTGGACGCAGTGGATCTTCCTGCAGATCTACAACGCCTGGTTCGACCCCGAGCTCAACCGCGCACGGCCGGTCGCCGAGCTGGTCGCCGAGTTCGAGTCCGGTGCGCGGGCGCTGCCCGACGGTCGCAGCTGGGCCGAACTCGACGCCGCCGGCCGGGCTGATGTCGTGGACTCCCACCGCCTGGTCTACCGCGCCGACTCGGTGGTCAACTGGTGTCCCGGCCTGGGCACCGTGCTGGCCAACGAGGAGGTCACCTCCGACGGCCGCAGTGACCGCGGCAACTATCCGGTCTTCCGGAAACGCTTGCGGCAGTGGATGATGCGCATCACCGCGTACTCCGACCGGTTGCTCGACGACCTGGACGTGCTGGACTGGCCGGACAAGGTCAAGGCCATGCAGCGCAACTGGATCGGCCGTTCGACCGGTGCCGAAGTCCGTTTCGCCACCGAGGCAGGCGACATCGAGGTGTTCACCACCCGGCCCGACACCCTGTTCGGTGCCACCTACATGGTGCTCGCACCCGAGCACGAGCTGGTCGACGCGCTGGTCACCGTTGGGGGCGAGCGAAGCGACGGGGGAACGATCGGGTGGCCCGAGGGCACCGATGACCGCTGGACCTACGGCGGCGCCACCCCGGCCGAAGCGGTGGCGACCTACCGGTCCGACATCGCGGCGAAGTCGGATCTGGAACGCCAGGAGAACAAGTCCAAGACCGGCGTCTTCACCGGCGCGTACGCCGTCAATCCGGTGAACGGGCAACGGATTCCGGTGTTCATCGCCGACTACGTGCTGGCCGGCTACGGCACCGGCGCCATCATGGCGGTGCCCAGCGGGGATCAGCGGGACTGGGAGTTCGCCACCGCGTTCGGGTTGCCCATTGTGCAGGTTGTCGTTCCTGGGGCAGGAGCGCAGCGATCCGGGGATCAGCCGGGCGGTGACATCACCGAGGGCGCCTACAGCGGTGACGGCACCCTGGTGAACTCCGATTACCTCGACGGCCTGGACGTGGCTGCGGCCAAGGAGGCGATCATCGCCCGGCTGGAGGCCGAGGGCACCGGCAAGGCGCGCGTCGAGTTCAAGTTGCGGGACTGGCTGTTCGCCCGGCAGCGGTACTGGGGTGAGCCGTTCCCGATCGTCTACGACGCCGAGGGCCGTGCCCATCCGCTGCCGGAATCGGCTCTGCCGGTGGAACTTCCGGACATCCCGGACTACGCGCCGGTGATGTTCGACCCGGACGACGCGGACAGCGAGCCGTCCCCGCCGCTGGGCAAGGCCACCGACTGGGTGCACGTCGAACTCGATCTCGGCGACGGCCTGCAGAGCTACAGCCGCGACACCAACGTGATGCCGCAGTGGGCGGGAAGCTCGTGGTACGAACTGCGTTACGCCGACCCGCACAACCAGGACGCGTTCTGCGACAAGGAGAACGAGGCGTACTGGATGGGTCCGCGGCCCGACATCCACGGCCCGCAGGACCCGGGCGGGGTGGACCTGTACGTCGGCGGTGTCGAGCATGCCGTGCTGCACCTGCTGTACTCGCGGTTCTGGCACAAGGTGCTCTTCGACCTGGGCCACGTCAGCTCGTCGGAGCCCTACCGGCGGCTGGTCAACCAGGGCTACATCCAGGCCTTCGCCTACACCGACGCGCGGGGCTCCTATGTGCCCGCCGCCGAGGTCATCGAACGGGACGGGAAGTTCTTCTACCCAGCGCCCGAGGGTGAGATCGAGGTCAACCAGGAGTTCGGCAAGATCGGCAAGAGCCTGAAGAACTCCGTCTCACCCGACGAGATCTGCGACGAGTACGGCGCGGACACCCTGCGCGTGTACGAGATGTCGATGGGCCCGCTGGAGGCATCGCGGCCCTGGGCCACCAAGGACGTGGTCGGCGCGCACCGGTTCCTGCAGCGGGTCTGGCGGGCGGTCATCGACGAGACCACCGGCGAGCAGCGGGTCAGTGACGATGCGGCGGTCTCCGACGAGACCCTGCGCGCGCTGAACAAGACCATCGCCGGCGTCGCCGAAGACTATGCGGCACTGCGCAACAACACCGCGGCCGCCAAGCTCATCGAGTACACCAACCACCTCACCAAGGAGGGCGTGACGGCGCGGACGGCGATCGAGCCGCTGGTGTTGATGGTCGCCCCGCTCGCACCGCACCTGGCCGAGGAGCTGTGGCGCCGGCTGGGGCACGAGACCTCGCTGGCGCACGGACCGTTCCCGGTGGCCGACGAGCGCTACCTCGTCGACGACACCGTGGAGCTGCCGGTACAGGTCAACGGCAAGGTGCGCGGCAAGATCACCGTCGCCGCGGATGCTGACAAGGCGGCGTTGGAGGCCGCGGCGCTGGCCGACGACAAGGTACAGGCGTTCCTGGACGGAGCCACCCCGAAGAAAGTCATCGTGGTGCCCGGCCGGCTGGTGAACCTCGTCGTCTAGACCCGCGGGCGGATGACCACCTCGTGCACGTGGCCGTCGGGCGGGGTGAGCACCGCCTGCGCGACGGCCGTGCCCACGGTCTCGGGCCGCAGGAACTTCGCCGGGTCGTAGTCCTTTTCCTCGTACGCCACCAGATCGCGTTGCATCTCGGTGTCCACCCGGCCCGGGAAGACCGTCGTCACCCGCAGCGACGGTTCGTCGGTGCGCAGCGAGTCGGCGAACGCCCGCAGCGCGAACTTGCTCGCCGAATATGACGCCATGCCGGCTGAGACCTTCTGGCCGGCACCGGAATTGATGAACACCACCTGCCCGCGTGCGGCGCGCAGTGCGGGCAGCAGGGCCAGCGTCAACGCGACGGCGCCGGTGACATTGATCTCGAAGCTCGCCCGCCACTGCTCGGCGCTGGATTCGCCGACCGTCCCGGGGTAGAGCACCCCGGCGTTGTGCACCAGCACGTCGAGTTCGGCGAGCGGCTCGGCGGCCGCTTCGATGGACTCCTGGTCGGCCAGATCCAGTGGCCAGGTCGGCGCCCCGAGGCGCGCGGCGAGCGCGTCCAGATGCGCCGACGGGCGGCCCGCCAGGAGCAGCGTGTGGGTGGGCGCGAGAGCGGCGGCGACGGCCGATCCGATCCCGCCGCCGGCACCGGTTATCAGGGCTGTGGGCACGCCAAAACCCTACCGACCCTGCACGCCGGGCCCCGGCATCGCATTATTGATGCGATGCCACCGGACCCAAGCTTCGCTCCCACCCAGCTCGCAGCGCGCGCGGCGTACCTGCTGCGCGGTAACGACCTGGGCGTGATGACCACCGCCGCGCCCCTGTTGTACCCGCACATGTGGAGCTGGGACGCGGCGTTCGTGGCCATCGGCCTGGCCCCGCTCAGCGTGGAACGCGCCGTCGTCGAACTCGACACCCTGTTGTCGGCCCAGTGGGGCAACGGGATGATTCCGCACATCGTGTTCGCCAACGGGGTGGACGGATACTTCCCGGGCCCGGCGCGCTGGGCCACCTCGGCGCTGGCCGAGCATGCGCCGCGGACCCGGCACACCTCGGGCATCACCCAGCCGCCGGTGCACGCCATCGCCGTGCAGCGCATCCTGGACCGGGCGAAGACCCGCGGCCGCTCCACCCGCGCGGTCGCCGAGGCCTTCCTGGACCGCCGCTGGGACGATCTGGTGCGGTGGCACCGCTGGCTGGCCGAGTGCCGCGACCTGCGCGGGCGCGGCCGTGTCACGCTGTACCACGGCTGGGAGTCCGGGATGGACAACTCGCCGCGCTGGGACAGCGCCTACGCGAACGTGGTCCCCGGCAACGTCCCGGAGTATCAGCGCGAGGACAACAAGATCAACACCGATGCCACTCAGCGGCCCTCGGATCTGGAGTACGACCGTTACCTGTGGCTGCTGGAGGAGATGAAGACCGCCCGCTACGACGACGAACTGCTCGCCAAGAGCATGAGTTTCGCGGTGGAGGACGTGTTCGTCTCGGCGATCTTCTCGGTGGCCTGCACCGTGCTGGCCGAGATCGGCGAGGACTACAAGCGCTCACCGGCCGATGTCCGCGACCTGTACGGGTGGGCCGATCGGTTCCGGGCCGGTGTCATCGACGCCACCGATGAACGGACCGGAGCAGCAAGGGATTTCGATGTCCGCGCGGACCGCTGGGTGCCGACCGAGACGGTTGCGCAGTTCGCCCCGCTGTTGTGCGGCGGCCTGTCCCACGACAAGGAACGGGCGCTGCTCAAGCTGCTGGAGGGCCCGCGCTTCTGCAGTCACCCCGATCTGCGCTACGCGTTGATCCCGACCACGTCGCCGGTGTCGCGCGACTTCCGCCCCCGCGAGTACTGGCGCGGGCCGGTCTGGCCGGTGACGACGTGGCTGTTCTCCTGGTGCTTCGCCCGGCGCGGCTGGTCCGAGCGGTCGCTGGCGTTGCGTCAGGAGGGATTGCGCCAGGCCAGCGACGGCACCTTCGCCGAGTACTACGAGCCGTTCACCGGGGAACCGCTGGGCAGCATGCAGCAGTCGTGGACCGCCGCGGCGGTGCTGGACTGGTTGGGCTGAATCAGGACTGGGCTTGATCGGCCAGGCGATCCAGGGAACCCAGGGCCGACGCCAGGGTGGCCTGGTCCTCGGCGCTGAGACCGGCCAGCATGTTGGCCAGGAAGGCACGCCGGGTCTCCAGCGCCTCGCGGTGCTGCACCAGACCGCGCGGGGTCACCTCGACCAGCACGGCACGCAGGTCCGACGGGTCGCGGGAGCGCTTGACCAGACCGAGTTTCTCCAGGCGCCGGATGGCCACGGTGGTGGTGGGTGTGCGGACCCGCTCGTGGGCGGCCAGGTCGGTCATCCGGATCGGACCACATTCCAGCAGGGTCAGCAGGATCGAGAGCTGAGCCAGCGTGAGGTCCCCGGCGCCGGTGTTGCTGGCGCCGCGGTTGGTGTCACCACGTCGAAGTACCGAAAACAGTTTGGAGAGCACACGTTGCAGCTCTCCCGCCAGTTCGCCGGCCTGCGGATCGGTCTCGACCATAATTCGCCAGTCTAACCTGTCGGGTCCGGTCAGGCAGGAACCCGCGCAAGATCAGATCACCTGGTCCAGGAACCGCTGCAGCCGCTCGGTCTCGGCACTGGAGAAGATCTGCTCCGGCGGGCCGGACTCGACGACCTTGCCGTGGTCCATGAAGACGACGGCGTCGGCGGCGGACTGGGCGAACCCCATCTCGTGGGTCACCACCACCATCGTCATCCCGGTCGACCCGAGGTCGGCGATCAGTTCCAGGATGCCCTTGACCAGCTCGGGATCCAGCGCCGAGGTGGCCTCGTCGAAGAACATCACCTGCGGCGCCATGGCCAGTGCCCGGGCGATCGCCACCCGCTGCTGCTGCCCGCCGGACAACGTGGCCGGCCGGACATCGGCCTTGTGCCGCAGCCCGACCCGGTCCAGTTGCGCGAGGCCGAGTTCGCGTGCGGCCTCGGCGGACATCCCCTTGAGCTTGCGGGGTGCGAGTGTCACGTTGTCCAGCACAGTGCGGTGCGGGAACAGGTTGAACTGCTGGAACACCATCCCGATGCGTTGCCGGAGCTGATCGGGGTTGTCCCCGAGTACCGATCGGCCGTCCAGCAGGATGTCGCCCTTGTCGGGTTCGTAGAGCCGGTTCAGGGTGCGCAGCAGGGTGGACTTGCCCGATCCGGACGGGCCGATGACCGCGGTGGTGGTGCCGGCGGGAACGTCGAGGTCGACGCCGCGCAACACCGCGTTGCCGCCGAAGGAGAGATGAATGTCCTTGGCACCCAGCGAAACTGCCGCCAACTCCGGGGTCGCCATCAGATCATCTCCTCTTGGATGGGGGCGGGCTGTTTACCGGTGCGCAGCCGGGCGTCGATGACGTTGACCAGGTGGGTGAGCGGAATGGTCAGGATCAGGTAGAACAGCCCGGCGGCGACCAGCGGGGACAGGTTTCCGGTCTGGGCGTTCAGGTCGCGCCCGACCTGGAAGAGTTCACGCTGGTTGGCGACCAGGCCGAGGAAATAGACCAGCGAGGACGCTTTCAGCAGCGAGATGAACTGGTTGACCAGCGCGGGCAGCACCCGGCGGATGCCCTGCGGGATGATCACCAGCTGCATCGAGGACGAGTAGCTGAAGCCCAGCGCGCGGGAGGCCTCCATCTGCCCGGTCTCCACACTCTGGATGCCGGACCGGAAGATCTCCCCGACGTAGGCCGCCGACATCAGGCCCAGGGCGGCGATGCCGAGCGGGTACGGATTGTTGCCGGTGATGCCGCCCACGATCGGACCGATACCCAACCCGATCAGCAGGATGATCACCACCTCCGGCAGACCGCGGAACACGTCGGTGTAGACCCGCGCGGGCCAGCGCAGCAGCCGGGACCGGGAGATCCCGGCGACCGCCAGTACCAGGCCCAGCACCACGCCGATGACCGCGGCACCGGCGGTGAGGATCAGCGTGTTGGGCAGGCCGGTCTTGAACAGGTCCGGAATGGCCTGGCGGTACAGGTCCCAGTCCAGGAAGGAATCGGCGAGTTGGCCGAGTACCGATTTCGGTGCGGCCGGCGCGCCCGGTGCGGTGGCCTGCGGCCGCTCCGCGGCGATCGCCGCGAAATCCGGAAGTTCCGGTGTGGGTGCGGCTTTGGAACCGGGCTTCCAGCCCGGGGGCAGCGCGCGGGGCACCCAGTCGGTGTAGAGCTTGGACCAGGTGCCGTCGGCGATCACCGCGTCCAGCCCGGAGTTGAGCGCGTCGATCAGCGGCTGGTTCTCCTTGGCGACGGCGTACGCCACGAAATTGTCCAAGCTGAACGTGTTTTCGATGATCTCGGCCGGGTCACCCGGCTGCACCGTGCCGACGGCCTGTTGTGAGGGGGCCACCCAGGCGTCGATCTGGCGGGTCTTGAGGCTGCCGTACACGGTGTTGTAATCCGGGAATTTCACCGGATCCAGGCCGAGGGTGTCGACGACATAGGCCTCCTGGACGGTGCCCTGGACGACACCGATCCGCTGGCCCGCAGCCAGTTCGGAGAAGCTGGTGATCGGCGAGCCGGTCGGCACCACCAGCGAGAAGTAGCCGAAGTCGTAGCCGTTGGTGAAGCCGACGGTCTGGCGCCGGGCATCGGTGGTGGTGATCGAGGACGATCCGACGTCGAAACGGCCGGAGGCGACCTGGGCCAGCAGCCCGGAGAAGTCCGTGCCGACGAAGTTGATCCGCAGGCCCAGTTTGTCGGCGATGGCCCGCAGCACCTCGTTGTCGAAGCCGGTGAACTGGCTCGCGGCGTTGATGCAGATGCTCGGCGGGGCGTCGGACAGCGTGCCGACGGTGAGCACGCCCGGGGTGGCCAGCCGCAACGCGGCGGTGTCGATGCTGTCCAGGGGTCTCACGTCGGGGGTGGTGTATTTGTCGGCTCCGGGGCCCTGAGCGGCGGCGGCCAGGTTGGTGGGCAGCGCGCTGGCACTGTCGATACCGGGCGGGGCGCACTGATCCGCGGCGGCCGGTGCGGCCAGCCCGATCGAGCAGGCCAGGAGGGCGAGCAGTACCGCCAGCAGCGGGTGCACGGTCCGGCGAAGCAACGGGGTCATGACAGAAAAGCTAGTCGCTGTGGTGGTGCGGTCGGAGCCTTCAACTCATTTCGAGTACTCCACGGCGCACCAGTTCGGTCAGCATGACGGTGCCCAGCACCTCCGAGGCGGCGACGCAGGCCGCGCGCGCCGCACCGGGGTCCCGGTCGGTGATGGCCGCGGTCTGTGCCCGGTAATGGTCGAGCAGCTCGTCCGGTGCGTCCAGGTGGGCGGCCCAGAAGGCGGGCGGGATGAACGTGTGCGCCGCGGCGATGGCGGCCTGCAGCCGCGGGCCGGTGTGTGCTGCGGTGACGGTCTGCCGATACTGCTGCGCGGTTTCGTGGAAGGCCCGGGGATCACGGCTGTTATGCAGGTTGGTGGTCAATGCCCGCAGTGTGGTGTGCAGCTCGGGCCGGCCATCGGTCGCGGCGCGGGCCGCGGCGATGCCGTTGAGAACGCCGTAGAGCTCGTGGTGTTCGCGCAGCACCTCGGCGTCGAAGCGCTGGACGAAGGCACCGCGGTGATACCGGGTCGCGACGATACCGTCGTGTTCCAGTTGCACCACGGCTTCCTGGATGGGAACCCTGCTGATTCCCAGATCCGTGGCGATCTCGTTGCGGTCCAATCGATCCCCCGAGCGCAGCTTCCCGCTCAGGATGGCGTTCACCACATAGCTGACTACCAGGTCCTTTTCTTTGACCCCGTACTTCTTGGGCATAGCGGGTGCAGTGTCTCACGCAGAAACGCTGCGTGGGCCGCTCCCTTCACGCTCAGCCGGCGGCCCGGTCGTCGCGCCATTTCACCAGCGCCTCGGCGATACTCAGGTCGTAGTCGGGACCGTTGACGCCGACCGTAAGCAGCGTCACACCGAGGTCGACGAGTGTCTGCGCGCCGGCCAGCGCGGCCTCGACGCTCTTCTCCGGGACACCCGAGGAGCGTTCGATGGCCGCGGGATCGCGGCCGACGTCGGCGCAGTGCCGGTCGAGCACCGCGGCCTTGTCCGGGTAGGTCTCGCCGTCGGTGAAACCGTGCCAGATGTGGGCGTGCTCGGCGACCAGCCGCAGCGTCTTACGCTCGCCCTGCCCGCCGATGAGGATCGGGATCTCGCGTAACGGAGCGGGATTGAGCTTTCCCAGCCGCGCGCTGATGCGTGGCAGTGCCGCCGCGAGGTCGTCGAGCCGGCTGCCGGCCGTGCCGAAGTCGTAGCCGTACTCGTCGTAATCCTTTTGCTTCCAACCGGATCCGATACCCAGGATGAGCCGTCCGTCGGAGATGTTGTCCACGGTTCGGGCCATGTCGGCGAGCAGTTCGGGGTTGCGGTAGGAGTTGCAGCTGACCAGGGCGCCGATCTCCAGCCGTGAGGTCTGCTCGGCCCAGGCGGCCAGCATCGTCCAGCACTCGTAGTGCGCGCCGTCCGGGTCGCCGTACAGCGGGAAGAAGTGGTCCCAGTTGAAGGCGACGTCGACGCCGACGTCCTCGGCCCGGCGCACCGCATCGCGGATGTGACCGTAGGTGGGGGAGTGCTGGGGCTGCAGTTGGACGGCGATGCGGATGGGGCGCGCGGAGGTTGTCATGGTTCCACTACTACCCCGATTCACACGCCGATGTTGCCGCTGTCGCGCCAGACCGCCACCACCGCGGGCCGGGCCGGGGCGCTGCCCCCGTCCGGCCAGTGGGAAAGCGGGTCGTCCAGGCTGTTCTCGTCGCCCTCGCCCGGGTGCTGAACGCTGACGGTGATCAGGTCGTCGGTGATCACCGGCCCGCAGGTCTCGGCGCCGATCGGCACGGTGAGGAACTGTTTGGTCTCACCGCGGTTGGGCCCGTCCAGGGCCACCGCGAACAGTCCGTCGTTGCCCTCCAACGCGTTTCCGTCGGTGGAGATCCACAGATTGCCGTGGCTGTCGAAGGCCAGGTTGTCCGGGCACGAGATCGGGCTGACCTTGGACTTGTCGAAGCCGCCGTAGTAGGTGTCGGCCGCGGCCGGGTCCCCGCACACCAGCAACAGGTCCCAGGTGAACGCGGTGCCCGCGTGGTCATCGGTGATCTCCAGGACCTGTCCGTTCTTGTTCTCGCTGCGCGGGTTGGCCCCGTCAGGTCCGGGCTTGCCCTCGGTACCGCGCTTGTCGTTGTTGGTCAGCGCGACGTAGACCTTGCCGGTCTTCGGGTTCGCCTCGAAATCCTCGGGTCGGTCCATCTTGGTGGCACCGGCCCGGTCGGCGGCCAGCCGGGTGAACACGGCGACGTCCTGCGCGCTCATGCCCTCGACCCGCGACTCGGCCGCGCCGCCGGGCCCGGAGTGCAGCAGTGGGATCCAGGTTCCGCTGCCGTCGTCGGAGAGTCGCGCCACGTACAGCGTGCCCTCGGACAGCAGCGTCATGTTGTGCGCCGTGTCGCCCGGTTGGATCTTCTTGTCCGAGACGAACTTGTACATGTAGTCGAAGCGCTCGTCGTCGCCGGTGTAGACCACGACGGTGCCGTCGTCGGTGACGTGGACGTTGGCGCCCTCGTGCTTGAACCGGCCCAGGGCGGAGTGCTTCACCGGTACCGAGGCCGGATTCCACGGGTCGAGCTCGATGACATAGCCGAACCGGTTCACCTCATTGGGGGTGGCACCGAGGTCGAAGCGCGGGTCGAAGGACTCCCATTTGTGCTCGGAGGCTTCGGCCACCAGGCCGTAGCGTTTGGCCGCGTCCGGGTGGGACAGCTCGATGCCCTCTGCCGCGCCGAAGTAGGAGTGGAAGTTCTCCTCACCGGAAAGAACGGTGCCCCAGGGTGTTACACCGCCTGCGCAGTTGGCGAAGGTGCCCAGCACGGCCCGCCCGGTGGGGTCGGCGGCGGTCTTGACGGTGTCCGCACCGGCGGCCGGGCCGTCCAGGACGAACGGGGTGTCGGCGGTGATGCGACGGTTGTAGCGCCCGGGCACGGGCCGCAGGCCGCCCTGTGGGCTGCGTTCCACCTCGACGACCGACAGCCCCAGTGCGGCGATCTCCACGTCGAACTGCTCCCGGGTGGGGGCGTCGGGGTCGTAGCCGGGAAACATGAACTGCGGGCTGTTGTATTCGTGGTTGACCACGAGCAGGAAGCGGCCCGGCGCGCCGGTGACGGGCAGCAGCGCGGCGAAATCGTTGTTGAACCCGAACTGCTGCCGCTGGGCGGCGCCGGTCTGTCTGGCGACGTCGAACACCGGTGCGCCGGGGAGTACCGGGTCACCCCAGCCGATCACCACGCGCTGCTGGTAGCCGTCCGGGATGACCACCGCGTCCTCGGTGTTGACGGCGACGCTGTCGAAGCGCATCCCGGCCGGGGTTTCGGCAGCGGCGGCGGGCGAGACGGAAGTCTCGGTGGGGGAGGGCTTTTCGTCGGTTCCGCAGGCGGCCAACGCCGAACCCGCACCGACTGCGAGCACGGCGACCCCGCCCATGCGCAACGCCGACCGACGGGACATCGACGCGACGATGTCACCGAAGTACTCGTTGTCGCTGGAGTTCGGCGCCGGCTTGGCGCAGGCGTCGCCACAGCGGTTGCGGCAGGTGATGTGTTGCCGCGATGACCGGCCCCGATGGGCGACAAACAGATTCAACGGTGCGAGCGTCATGCGGCGAAAGCTACGGGGGCTGGACGAGCAGCAGGCAAGCAGCAGGTGAACGGCAGTCGACGACCGAGATTTCCCCTGACTGTCGGGGTGCTCAGCGCGAGACGATGCCGGCCAGGATCTCGACGAGCTTGCCGGGTTGATCGCCCTGCACCGAATGCCCTGCGCCCTCGACGATGTGGGTGGTGCGGAACCCGGGGGCCCCTTCGGCGAAGGCCGCGGCGTCCTCGTCGTTGACGAAGTAGGAGTTCGCACCGCGGACCAGGGTGGTCGGCATCGTTATCTGGGCGACGTCGTCCCAGAGGCCCAGGAAGGACTCCGGCATGCCGGCGCTCTTATCGGTGACGCCCTTGCGCATCGAGTCGTAGCGCCAGGTCCAGGTGCCGTCCTCCAGCCTCTTGGCATTGTGGAACACCCCGCGCCGCAACGAGTTACGGTCCCGGTGCGGGGCGGCGGCCACCGTCACCTCGAGCATGGCCGCAAACGTCGGGAAGGTGCGCTCACCCTGCACCAGGGCGACCGCACCCAGCTGCGCCTTCGACATCTGCTCGTGCCGTTCCGGCGCCGACGGGGTGACGTCGACCAGTACGAGTTCGGGGACCAGTGCCGGTTCGGTTGCGGCCACCCGCAGCGCGGTGAGGCCGCCGAGTGACATGCCGACCACCAGCCGGGCGTTGGGGGCGAGCTCGCGCAGTACCGGTTTGACGGTTTCGGCGTGGAGCTTCGGGCCGTAGTCGCCGTCCTCGCGCCACGCCGAGCGGCCGTGCCCGGGCAGGTCGATGGCCAGCGCCGGCAGGCCCAGCCCGAGGATGACGGTGTCCCAGGTGTGCGCGTTCTGCCCGCCGCCGTGCAGGAACACCACCTCGGGATCGGCATCGCCCCACTTGATGGCGCTGATCGGGCCGAGGTCCAGGCGCCGCGCGGTCGGCAACGGCCCGGTCAGCCCGAGCTGTTCGGCGTTCTCCTGGAGCAACGCGAATTCGTCGAGGTCGAGCAGTTCATCGTCTGAAAAGGCCACGGTGTGGACCCTACAACGCAGCTGACTCTGCGCTCAGGGTCCGAAAGTGCGAGATACGCACGCCCTGAGCGCAGAGTCAGCGGAAATCTAGCCCTGGATGAACGCTTCCAGCTGGGTGCGCGCGACGTCGTCGGCGAGCTGCTCCGGCGGGCTCTTCATCAGGTAGGCCGAGGCCGGCAGGATCGGGCCGCCCAGGCCGCGGTCCTTGGCGATCTTGGCGGCGCGCACGGCGTCGATGATGATGCCTGCCGAGTTGGGGGAGTCCCACACCTCGAGCTTGTACTCCAGGTTCAGCGGCACGTCACCGAAGGCGCGGCCCTCCAGGCGGACGTAGGCCCACTTGCGGTCGTCCAGCCAGGCCACGTAGTCCGACGGGCCGATGTGCACGTTCTTGTCGTAGACCTTGTCGGCCAGCGAGCCGGTCAGGTTGCTGGTGACGGCCTGGGTCTTGGAGACCTTCTTGGACTCCAGGCGCTCGCGCTCCAGCATGTTCTTGAAGTCCATGTTGCCGCCGACGTTGAGCTGGTAGGTGCGGTCCAGCGTGACACCGCGGTCCTCGAACAGCTTGGCCATCACGCGGTGGGTGATGGTGGCGCCCACCTGGCTCTTGATGTCGTCGCCGACGATCGGCACACCGGCGTCGGTGAACTTCTTGGCCCACACCGGGTCCGAGGCGATGAACACCGGCAGCGCGTTGACGAACGCGACCTTGGCGTCGATGGCGCACTGGGCGTAGAACTTGTCGGCCTCGTCCGAACCGACGGGCAGGTAGGACACCAGCACGTCGACCTCGGCGTCCTTGAGGGCCTTGACCACGTCCACCGGGTCGGCGTCGGAGACCTCGATGGTCTCCGAGTAGTACTTGCCGATGCCGTCCAGGGTCGGGCCGCGCTGCACGATGACGTCCGTCGGCGGCACGTCGGCAATCTTGATGGTGTTGTTCTCGGAGGCGCCGATCGCCTCGGACAGGTCGAAGCCGACCTTCTTGGCGTCCACGTCGAACGCGGCGACGAACTTGACGTCGCGGACGTGGTACGGGCCGAACTTCACGTGCATCAGGCCGGGGACGCTGGCGTTCTCGTCCGCGTCGCGGTAGTACTGCACACCCTGGACCAAGGAGGATGCGCAGTTGCCGACTCCGACAATCGCGACCCTGACCTCGGTGGACTCAGGCTTGGACATGGTCATTCTCCTTCGGATCCTCGATGGTCGGTGTGGTGTTCACGGCTGTGCTTCCGGGTTGCCCTGCGCGACGCGTTCGGCCGCGATCAGTTCGTTGAGCCATTTGACTTCGCGCTCGCTGGACTCCAAGCCGAGCTGATGGAGCTGCTTGGTGTAGCGGTCCAGAGACGTGCTGGCCCGCGCGATCGCTTCCCGCAGGCCCTCGCGGCGTTCCTCCACCTGGCGGCGACGGCCTTCCAGGATGCGCATCCTGGCCTCGGCGGGTGTGCGGTTGAAGAACGCCAGATGCACGCCGAAGCCGTCGTCGGTGTAGTTCTGCGGTCCGGTGTCGGCCACCAGTTCGGCGAACCGGGCCTTGCCCGCATCGCTGAGTTGGTAGACGCGCCGGGCGCGGCGCATCTTGGGGGTTCCGTCCGGCGCGGCGTCCTCCACGATGAGGCCGTCGGCTTGCATGCGGCGCAGCGCCGGATAGAGGGAGCCGTAGGAGAAGGCGCGAAAAGCACCCAGCAGGCCGGTCAGCCGCTTACGAAGTTCGTAGCCGTGCATCGGCGACTCCAGCAGAAGTCCCAGAATGGCAAGTTCCAGCATCGAGTCACCTCCCCCACCCCGTTGTCGGCCGCTACGACGGGCCGACACCTCGCGCAACTGTATCGCGCCGATATATATCCCGCTACATCGGGCGTCAGCTCGGGTAGTTGATCCGCTTCACCGACGCATCGCCGTTGAACTCGATGTACCCGCTGTTGCCGAACTCGGGCGTGACGTAGACGCTGATCTCGATGCTCTCCGGCGGCGCCGTGACGTCGGAGTTCGGTCCCACACTCACGTGGATCTGCTTCACCTCGGCCGGGTCGATGCCGAGCGTCTCGGGCGCCCCGCGGATGAGGCCGACGAAGGTGGGCACATCGAAGGCGGCCAGGTCGACGACCCGGGCGTCACTGCCGACACTGGTCTCCGACGGGTCGTCCCAGCCACCGCGGTAGCTGTACCGCAACACCCGGCGGGGCTCGCTCGGGTCGGGGCGTTCCAGGGACGCGTAGTCGTCGAAGATCGTCAGGTCGTAGCCCGAGGTGTCACCGAACTTCTCCTTCATCTGCTGGAACAGCCCGGTCAGCCCGCCGAGCGACTGCAGCTGCCGCGGCGGCGTCAGCACCGTCGCCGGGATGCCGTCCGCCTTGGCGCCCGGATCGGTCTGGAAGCTCAGCGGCGAGGAGGTGTTGCCGTACAGGCCCCAGCCGATGGCGATGCCGAGCAGGACCAGGACCACCGCCGTGGCGATGCGCAGCCCCCAGCCCGCGCCGGGGCCGAGCTGTATCGGGCCGCGCTCGGGTGCCAGGTTCGGCAGCTTGACCGGCGCACTGGCGGTCTGCAGATCCGACACCAGCGCCTGTAGGTCACCGAGGGTCGCCGCACTGGTCGCCGCGGCCACCCGCTGCCGGTGTTCCTCCATGGACAGCTGACCCTCGCTCAGCGCGCTGTCCAGGACCTTGCACGTGTCATCGCGGTCGGCATCCCGTGCCCGGGTGCCCGCTGTCTGCCGTGTCGCCACGCCGCTGATCGTAAAACCAACCGTTCGCAGGCGCGGGGCGTCAGCTCGGCTGCTCGACCCGCAATATCTGACCGGCCGGGTCCAGATGGATGTAACCGTCGGTGCCCGACCGCGTGGAAACCCGCAGCAGGATCTCCAGACCGCCGGGTCCGGGTGGGCCGGCGATGTGGTCGACGTCGAAGTAGGTGTCCTCGACATCCCCGGGGGCGATCTGCAGGGTGGCCGGCGCCGCGGCCCAGGCGGCCACCGCGGCCGGCACGTCGAAGGCGGCGAGGTCGGCGAGCTCATCGGAATCCGAGCGCGGCCGGCTCGACGGGTTTCCCCAGCCGCCGCGGTAGGTGTAGACCAGCTTGGCGCCGTCGTCCGCCGGGTCGGGCAGCGCCAGGAACGCCTGTTCGGGGGTGAGCGCCAGCTCGTAGCCCATGGTGCTGCCGAAGCGTTTGCGGATCTCGTCGATGATGGCCGTCATTCCGGCCACGGTGTTCAACTCGCGGGGCAGCTTGAGCACCGCGGGCGGCACATCGTCGACGGGCACCACGGGCCCCTTGGTGATGGCCGGCGGGGCCACCGGGGCGGCGGGGACCGCGGCCGCCGGGGACTCGGGGTCACCGTCGGCACCGTCGGACAGCGCCCAGCCGATCAGGGCCAGCACCACGACGGCACCGCCTGCGGCCGCGAGGATTGGCCCCCGACGGGACCGCGCTGCCGGCGGTTCCTGCGGCGGCAGCGGGTCGGGTATCTGCAGGTCGTCGAGGAGTTCGCGCAGCTGGTCGAGCGTGGTGGCCGTGATCGCGGCGTCGATCCGGCGCTGATGCTCGGCCATCGTCAGCTGGCCTTCGCTGTGCGCGGTGTCCAGCGCCTTGCAGGCGGCATCGCGGTCGGAGTCTCGTGCCCGTGTTCGCGCTGTCTGCCGTGCTGCCACGACGAATGATGGTAGAAGTTCTGCGGTCAACGCGCTGCCGTCGCGCCTCGGTAGCTGGGGCACCGACGTACTCTGGTGATCGTGCGATTGCAGCGACAGGTGGTGGACTACGCCTTGCGGCGTCGGTCCCTGCTGGCCGAGGTGTACTCCGGCAGGACCGGGGTCTCCGAGGTGTGCGATGCGAACCCCTATCTGTTGCGCGCCGCGAAGTACCACGGGAAGACCAGTTCGGTGATGTGCCCGATCTGCCGTAAGGAACAGCTGACACTGGTGTCCTGGGTCTTCGGGGAGCACCTCGGTCCGGTGTCGGGTTCGGCACGCACAGCCGAGGAGCTGGTGCTGCTCGCGACCCGATACGACGAATTCGCCGTCCATGTGGTGGAGGTATGCCGCACTTGCAGTTGGAATCATCTGGTCAAGTCGTACGTGCTCGGCACGCCGCGCCCGAAGGGGACGCAGCGCGCGAAGGGCACTCGATCGGCGCGCTCCGACGCGCGTACGGCCAGTGAATAGCGAAGGGCGCCAAAGCAGGTCAGCGGGCAATGCCGGTAACGAGCGGGCCGCTGGTGCTGCGCCGTCCCGGCGGCCGGGTCCGGGCGGAGTGCCCGACGACCGCAAGACCGCACTGATCCCGCCGGTGCGCGGTGATGTGGCGCCGCATCTGCGTGACCCGATCGACGTGGTCAAGGCCGCCCTCGACGGCGGGCCGCCGCGCAAGCCACCGCCACCGCCGCCGCCTCCGGGGCGTCCGGGTGGTCCGGGTGGTGCGCCGCCGCCGAGCGGTCGGCCGCCGGCGGCGAAGAAGTTCGAGTGGAAGTGGGTGCGCCGCGCCCTGTACGCCGCGCTGGTGCTGTTCGTCGCACTGCCGATGATCACCTTCGGCATGGCGTACATGATCGTCGACGTCCCCAAACCCGGCGACATCCGCACCGCGCAGGTGTCGACCATCCTGGCCAGCGACGGCAGCGAACTCGCGAAAATCATTCCGCCCGAGGGCAACCGGGTCGACGTGAAGATCGACCAGATCCCGGTGCACGTGCGCGACGCGGTGATGGCCGCCGAGGACCGGGACTTCTACGACAATCCGGGCTTCTCGTTCACCGGGTTCGCGCGGGCGTTCCTGAACAACCTGTTCGGTGGCGGCAGCGGACTGCAGGGCGGGTCGACCATCACCCAGCAGTACGTCAAGAACGCCCTGGTCGGCGACGAACGCTCCGGTGTCGGCGGGTTGGTGCGAAAAGCCAAGGAACTCGTCATCTCCACCAAGATGTCGGGGGAGTGGTCCAAGGACCAGGTGCTGGAGTCCTACCTCAACATCATCTACTTCGGCCGCGGGGCCTACGGCATCTCGGCGGCCTCCCGCGCCTACTTCGACAAGCCCGTCGAACAACTCAACGTCGCCGAGGGGGCGCTGCTCGCAGCACTCATCCAGCGGCCGTCCACCCTGGACCCGGCCGTGGACCCGGAGGGCGCGGCCGACCGGTGGAACTGGGTGCTCGACGGGATGGTCGAGATCGGCGCGCTGCCGCCGGCCGACCGGGCCGCACAGGTGTTCCCGCCGACGGTGGCGCCGGACTTCGCCAGCACCGCGAACCAGACGACCGGGCCCAACGGCCTGATCGAACGTCAGGTCACCCGGGAACTGCTGGAGCTCTTCGACATCACCGAGCAGACGCTCAACACCGAGGGCCTGCAGATCACCACGACGATCGACCCGCAGGCACAGCAGGCCGCCGAGGAGGCGGTCGCCGAGACGCTGGACGGCCAGGACCCCGACATGCGCTCGGCGGTGGTGTCGATCGACCCGAAGACCGGCGGGGTGAAGGCCTACTACGGGGGCTCGGATGCCAACGGGTTCGACTTCGCGCAGGCCGGCCTGCCGACCGGCTCCTCCTTCAAGGTGTTCGCGTTGGTCGCGGCCCTGCAGCAGGGCATCGGGTTGGGCTACAACATCGACAGCTCCCCGCTGGAACTCAACGGCATCAAGATCGGCAACGTCGAGGGAAACAGCTGCGGCACCTGCAACATCGCCGAGGCACTCAAGCGGTCGCTGAACACCAGCTACTACCGGCTGATGCTCAAGCTGGAGAACGGTCCGCAGGACGTCGCCGACGCCGCCCACCAGGCCGGTATCGCCGAGAGCTTCCCCGGCGTCGAGCACACCCTGAGCGAGGACGGTGAGGGCGGCCCGCCCAACAACGGCATCGTGCTCGGGCAGTACCAGAGCCGGGTGCTGGACATGGCGTCCGCGTACGCGACGCTGGCCAACTCGGGTGTCTATCACCGGCCGCACTTCGTGCAGAAGGTCGTCGACTCGGAGGGCAACGTGCTCTTCGACGCCGCCGACGGGGGCGACGAGGGTGAGCAACGCATCGAGGCCGACGTCGCCGACAACGTGACCGCCGCGATGCAGCCGATCGCCGGTTACTCCAACGGTCACGCGCTGGCCGGCGGGCGCCCGTCCGCGGCCAAGACCGGTACCAACCAGCTCGGTGACACCGGCGCCAACCGGGACGCCTGGATGGTGGGCTACACCCCGTCGCTGTCGACCGCGGTCTGGGTGGGCACCACCGGCGGCGACAAGCCGCTGGTCAACCAGTGGGGCGGTCCGGTGTACGGGTCGGGGCTCCCGTCGGACATCTGGAAGGCCACCATGGACGGTGCCCTCGACGGCACCGACAACGAGACGTTCCCCAAGCCCAAGGAGATCGGCGGCTACGCGGGTCCCCCGGCGGCCCCGGCCCCGCGGCCGGCGGCCCCGGAGACCCAGGTCCCGCCGCCACCGTCGGAGACGGTCATCCAGCCGACCCTGGAGATCGCGCCCGGCATCACGATCCCGTGGGGCCCGCCGACGACGGTCCCGGTCGGCCCGCCGCCGGGTGACCCGAATGTGCCGCCGCCCGCACCGGGTGCGCCGCTTCCGCCACCGCCGCCGGGTGCGCCGCCTGTGGGTGTGCCGCCCCCGGGTGTGCCGATCCCGGCGCCGTGACAGCGGGGGGCCAGGAGGGGGCCGCGGTCGTCTCGCCGGTACCGCTCGCGGGGACTGTATCGCCGGCACCGCCGGCCGAGGACCGGCGCAGCGATGACGGCCGCGACATGCCCAGCCGCAACGACGCCCTCGGCGCCGCGCTCGCGCAGACCGTCGGCGGTCCGGTCGGTCGGCATGCGCTGATCGGGCGGTCCCGGTTCTGGACCCCGCTGCGGGTGATGTTGTTGATCGGCGTCGTCTTCCTGGCGCTGGGCTACTCCACCAAGGCGGCCTGCCTGCAATCCACCGATACCGGCACCGCGGCGCAGCGCGTCGCCAACTGGGAGAATCAGCGGGCCTACTACTCGCTGTGCTACTCCGACACCGTCCCGCTCTACACCGCGGAACTGCTGAACCAGGGCAAGTTCCCGTACAAGTCGAGCTGGATCGAGAAGGACGGCGAGGGCAAGCCGCATGTGGTGTGGGACGGCAGCGAACCCGTCCGCTACATGGAGTATCCGGTGCTCACCGGCATCTACCAGTACCTGTCGATGTCGCTGGCCAAGACGTATTCGGCGCTGACGACGGTGGCCTCGGTGCCGCTGGTGGCCGAGGTGGTGATGTTCTTCAACATCTCGGCGTTCGGGTTGGCGCTGGCCTGGCTGGTCACGGTGTGGGCCACCGCGCTGCTGGCCGGCCGACGGATCTGGGACGCCGCGCTGGTGGCCGCCTCGCCCCTGTTGATCTTCCAGATCTTCACCAACTTCGACGCGCTGGCCGTCGCCTGCGCGACCGGCGCCATGTTGGCCTGGGCACGACGCAAACCGGTGCTCACCGGTGTGCTGATCGGCGTCGGGGTGGCGTTGAAGCTCTATCCGTTGCTGCTGCTGGGCCCGCTGCTGGTGCTGGCGCTGCGCACCGGCCGGATGCGTGAGTTCGCCCGTACCGCGGTGGCCGCGGTAGCGGCCTGGCTGGTGGTGAATCTGCCGATCCTGGTGCTGTTTCCGCGCGGCTGGTCGGAGTTCTTCCGGCTCAACGCCCGGCGCGGGGACGATATGGACTCCATCTACAACGTGGTGAAGTCCTTCACCGGATGGCGGGGCTTCGATCCCGGGCTGGGGTTCTGGGAGCCGCCGACGGTCACCAACGCGGTGACCGCGGTGCTGTTCGCGCTGTGCTGTGCCGGGATCGGCTATCTGGCGCTCACCGCGGCGCAACGCCCGCGGCTCGCGCAGCTGGCGTTCCTGGTGGTGGCGGCGTTCCTGCTGACCAACAAGGTGTGGAGCCCCCAGTTCTCGCTGTGGTTGATACCGCTGGCCGTGCTGGCGCTGCCGCACCGGCGAATCCTGTTGGCGTGGATGACGACCGACGCGCTGGTCTGGGTGCCGCGGATGCTCTATCTGTACGGCGAACAGAACCGCGGCCTGCCCGAGCAGTGGTTCACCGCCACCGTGCTGCTGCGCGATATCGCGGTGGTGGCGCTGATCGTGCTGGTGATCCGGCAGATCCGGCGACCCGAGCTGGACCTGGTCCGGCACCGCGGCGCGGTTGACGATCCGGCCGGCGGCGTGTTCGACCGGGCGCCCGACAATCCGCCGGGCTGGCTGCCGGCGTGGCTACGCCCGGCCGTTGACACCGCGCCCGTGATGCGGCCCGCTCGCACCTTCGCCCCCTGAGCGCAGCGTCGACGGTGCCGAACCGTTTTGCTAGGCGGTTCCGCGGGAGACGATTCGGTAACCGACATCGACGGCGGGTGTGGGCACGTCGTCGCCGTGGATACGGGCCAGCAGGAGGTCGGCCGCCCGCGCGCCGATATCGTCGACGTCCACGCTCACCGTGGTCAGTGCCGGAATCAAATGGCGAGCCATCTCGAAATCACCGAAACCGGTGATGGCCAATCGATCTGGGACAGACACCCCGCGGCGCTGGGCCTCCAGTACGGCCGATGCCGCGAAGACGTCGGAGGGAAAGACGAGTGCCGTCGTTTCCGGGTGGCGTTCCAGCACGGTGTCCAGCAATTCCACCCCGGTGTCCATGGAGACATCGCGGCCGGGCAGGTCGACGATGCGCAACGGTTCGTCGGGGAGCAGGGCGCGCATCCCGGCGCTGAAACCTTCCAACCGCCTGATCGCCCGGGAGTCGCCGCGACGGATCACGCCGGCGAACGTCAATGTGCGGTGGCCCTTGTCGACCAGGTACCGGACCATGTCGATCATGGCGTCGCGGTTGGAGAACCCGACCAGGGTGTCGAGTGGTTCGGTGTTCCAGTCCCAGGTCTCGACCACTGGTGCGCCGTAGGCACGCAGCAATCGGGTGGTCTGCTCGGTGTGCAGGGTGCCGACGATGAAGAAACCGTCCGGACGCCGGGAGATGGCGCCGCGGATCAGCTCTTCTTCCCGGTCCTCTTGATAGTCGGTGTAGCCGACCGTCAGCTGGTAGCCGGCCGGTCCGAGCCTGGCGGCCGCCGCACGCAGGGTGTCGGAGAAGATCGACGAGGAGATGACCGGGACGATTGCGGCGATGGAGCGGCTCCGGTTGGACGCGAGGTGGCTGGCCGCGAGATTGGGGACGTAGCCGGTTTCCTCGATCGCCCGCTGGACCCGTTGCCGGGTTTCCTGCGATACCCGGTCCGGATTGCTCAGCGCCCGCGACACCGTCTGGGCCGATACGCCGGCCGCCTGCCCGACATCCAACATCGTGACCGAACGGGTCGACGAGGCGCCGCGCGTCCGACGTTGGGTCGGTTCAGCCACTCGGCCCCCTTCGATCGAACGGTCGGCATTCCGATGACGCCGGACCGATCGTATCGGCGGGGGCCGCGGCCGAGGTCATCGACCGGTAGCGGCTACCGCGTCATTGGGCCCGGGCTCCCGCGTCCTCGACGACGACGGATCCGTCGGCCGCCGGCACCGGATCTGCTTCGTAGCCACTGATGTCGAAGTTCGTCTCGGGCGCCCGCCACATCGAGAAGGCCGACACCCCGGCCAGAATGGCGACCAGGCCGGCCACCAACCACGGGCTGCCCCCGCTCGCGGCCACCAGTGCGGTGGCGATCAGCGGCAGCGGCCCACCGACGAGCGCGGAGGTCGACTCGCGGGCGGCGGCGATGCCCGAGAACCGTACGGCGGCGGGGAAGTACTCGGCATAGAAGGAAGCCTGGACTCCGAAGATCGCCCGGTCGGCAATATGGGCGACGATCACCGCCAGGTACAGCAGTCCGATGTTTCCGACGTGGATGATCATGAAGAACGGGACGACGAACGCGATGAGGAACGACGCCCCGCCGATCACCACCGGCCGGCGCCCGACGCGGTCGGAGAGACGGCCCCACAACACGGTGGCGATGGATCCGATGAGGCCACTGAGCATGATGCCCACCAGTGATGCGACCGTCGGGTAGCCGAGGGTGTTGATCGCATAGGACAACGCGAACGTCTGGAAGATGTAGGTCAGCGAACCACCGAAGTTGACGCCGGCGGCGATCAGCACCATCTTCGGGTGTTTGGTGAGCAACAGCCGCATCGGTGATTCGTCGCGGTTGCGTACCTTCTTCTCGATGCGCTTGTAGTCTTCGGTCTCGTCCATCCGCACCCGGATGAAGAGTGCGATGAACAGCCCGACCGCACTGAACAGGAACGGGATCCGCCAACCCCATGATTGGAAGTCGGCTTCCGGCAGGAGTGCGAACAACGCGAACATCCCGGTGGCCAGCATCATGGCGACGTCGACGCCGGCGGCCGGGATCGAGGTGAAGAAGCCTCTGCGGGTGCGTCCGCTCTCGCCCGCGACGACGACCGCACCACCGTATTCGGCGCCGGCGCCGAATCCCTGCACCATGCGCAGCAGTATCAGCAGGGCGGGAGCCCAGTATCCGATGGCGTCGAAATTCGGCAGCAGTCCGATCAGGATTGTGCTGACGCCCATGATCGTGACCGTAAGCAGCAGAACGGGTTTGCGGCCTATCCGGTCGCCGAGATTGCCCAGGACCAGACCGCCGAGTGGCCGCACGACGAAGCCGATCGCGTATGTCGCAAAGGCGATCATGGTGCCGACGGTCGGGCTGACGTCTCCGAAGAACTGCTTGTTGAAGATCAGCACGGCGGCCGACGAGTACAGGAAGAAGTCGTACCACTCGATCACGGTTCCGGCGGCACTCGCCGACACCGGGACCCACCGCTTTCTCGCGGTCTGGCGTTGATTCATGGCCCTACTTTCTCAAGCGACAGGAAGTTAGCGCTAACGCACGGCGCGACGGTTCGGGACGATAGTGGGCTGGCTCACATCGGTCAAGGCCTCCTGCCCGCACGTCGGATCTGCGCAGTTCACCGGGAGTAACCCTTGCGGCGCAGGCGCCCTGGCGCGGCGGTGCCCGTGCCGGCCGGGCGCCGGCATCGGCAGGACGGTTGCGTTGCGGCTGATGTTAGCGCTACCGTCTCGGGCATCCACGTAACCGCGGTCACATACGGCAGGCTGCGACGCGCCCGAGGAAGGTAGGTCCGTGAAAGTCCTGAAAGGCGTCCGCGTGATCGACATGTCCATCGCGATGGCAGGCCCGTTCGCGGCGCAGAAGCTCGGGGACCTCGGAGCCGAGGTGATCAAGGTCGAACCGGTGGCCGGGGAGTGGCATCGGCACAAGGCCGGCGGCGGAGCGCGCGGCAACGTCGTCAACGCCTCGTTCCTGTCCTTGAACCGCAACAAGCGATCGCTGTCGGTCGACCTCAAGAGCGACGAGGGCCGATCCGTGGTTCATCGACTGGTCGCCACCGCCGACATCTTCCTGCAGAACTACCGACCGGGGGTGGCCGACCGTCTCGGTATGGACTACGAGACGCTGCGCGCGATCAAACCCGACCTGATCTATGTCTCCATGTCCGGGTACGGCGAAACCGGACCGTACGCGACCAGGCCGGGCCAGGATCTGTTGTTGCAGGCGATGAGCGGCGCGCTTGCCAGCGGCCAACGTGCCGGCGAGTCGCCGCGGCCGGCGCCGTTCTACCTGGCCGACGCGTTCAGCGCGTACTCCGCGGTCGAAGGAACCCTGGCGGCCTATCTGCTGCGACTGCGCACCGGCGACGGACAGCACGTGCAGGTCAACATGCTGGATGCCCTCATCGCGGCCCAGATGCAGGAGCTGACGATCGCCACCGTCGGCAATGTGCCGCAGACACCCAGTGACCAGATCCACGCACACGCCTACATCCGGGCGCCATACGGTGTGTTCCCCACTTCCGACGGCCACATCGCTGTGTCGTACTCGGAGATGCCGGTTCTCGCCGAGGTGTTCGGCGACGAGCGCTTCCTGGCCTTCGACGCCGAGCGCGACGGCTTCACCTGCCGCGATGACATCTCGGCACTGGTGGCTGAACATCTGCTGACCGATACCGCGGCACACTGGCTTGCGGTGCTGTCCGCCGCCGGAGTATGGGTTGGGCCGGTGTACGACTACCCGCAGATGCGCGCCGACCCGCAGGTCCGCCATAACCGGTCCTTCGTCGAATACACCCACCCGACCGAGGGCGACGTCGCAACACCCGGGTTCGCCTTTCGGCTGTCCGGGCAGCCGCAGCAGGTCTATCGCCCGGCGCCCCTCAACGGGCAGCACACCGACGAGATCCTGCGCGAACTCGGACTGTCGGCCGAGGAGATCGAGCACCTCGAATCGGCCGGGCTGGTCCATCGCGATCAGACTCTGACAACTGAAACATCCAGTCGCTGAACAGTTCACCTCTCGGCGTACCGCACCAATCCGAACCGAAAGAGCCAGCATGACCACAGCGCCAACCCCCAACCGGCGGCAGGCCCGCCGGGCCTCCGCCGCGGCAGCCGTCGGCAGCCTCGTCGAGTGGTACGACTTCGCGCTGTACGGCGCCGCGGCCGCCCTCGTGTTCAAGACGTACTTCTTCGTCGGTACCGATCCCACCACTGCGCTGCTGGCCTCGTTCGCCACCTTCGCCGTCGGCTACTTCGCGCGACCGTTCGGGGGTGTGGTCTTCGGGCATCTCGGCGACAAGATCGGCCGCAAGCCGGTCATGGTCGTCACGCTCGGCATCATGGGCGTGTCGACGGCGCTGATCGGCCTGCTGCCGGGCTACGACAGCATCGGCATCGCCGCGCCGATCCTGTTGGTGGTGCTGCGGATCGCCCAGGGCCTGGGCGCGGGCGCCGAGTACGCGGGAGCGATCATCCTGTCCGCGGAGTCCGCTCCCCGGGGCCACCGCGGTTTCTACGCGTCCTGGTCGGGGGCCGGCGTGTGGATCGGATCGGCGTTGGGCCTCGGATCCTTCCAGGTGGCGCTCTGGCTCAGTGGCGACAAGTTCCTCGAGTGGGGATGGCGCATCCCGTTCCTGCTCAGTCTGGTCATGCTGGCGATCAGCATGTACATCCGGCGACGGGTCAGCGAGACGCAGAGTTTCGAGCAGGTCAAGAACGAGGACGAGACGGCCAAGATCCCGCTGCTTGAGCTCTTCAGGTCTGACAAGGGCCGGCTGGCCGTCGCGCTGGGCTCGAATTTCATGCTGTCCGGCTTCTCCTATATCCCCCAGGTGTGGGCGCTCAGCTACCTCACCAACGACATCGGTATCGCGGCCATGGCGGCGCTGGGAATCAACGTCGTGGTGCTGACGATGGGAGCGGTGTTCATGCCGTTCTTCGGGCGACTGGGTGACCGGATCGGCCGCCGCAAGCTCTTCATGTTCGGTGCCGGATTCGGCGTCGTGTGGGCGTTCCCGATGTTCATGCTGATCGACACCGGTGTCACCGGGATCACGGTGGCGGCGCTGGTCATCTGCTTCGTGGGTGCGGTCGCCACCTGCTACGCCGCGCAGGCCGCGTTCCTGGCCGAGCTGTTCCCGCCGGCAATGCGCTACTCGGGCGTGGCCTTCGCCCGCGAGGTCAGCGGCGCGCTGCTGGGCGGCACGGCACCGTTGATCGCGACGGCCATGTTCTCGGCCACCAGGCACTGGTGGCCGGTGGCCACCTGGATGGTGGTGATGGCCGTGGTGGCCTTCGTTTCGGTGTACCTGTCCAAGCGCTATCGCAGTGATGGCGATCAGGACAGCGACGACAGGTTCAACCACGTGGCGGCCGGCGATGCCGAGCGGAGGCACGCGCAGGCGCTCTGAACATATGATGGTCCGAAGTGTTAGCGCTAATATGCGCCGGCGGCCGGTGACGGCTGCCGCCACGAGCAAGGAGCTGTAATGAAGGCCCTCGAAGGAATTCGGGTCATCGACGTGTCGATCGCGATGGCGGGTCCGTTCGCCACGCAGAAACTCGCTGATCTGGGTGCCGACGTCATCAAGATCGAACCGATCGACGGCGAGTGGCAGCGCCACGTGTCCGCCGGTGGAGCCAGGGGCAACCAGATCAACGCGTCGTTCCTGTCGCTCAACCGCAACAAGCGATCCGTTTCGTTGAACCTCAAACACGCGGCGGGCCGGGAAGCCTTGCGGCGCTTGGTCGCAACCGCCGATGTCTTCCTGCAGAACTACCGGCCCGGGGTGGCGGTGCGGCTCGGCGTGGATTACGACTCGCTCCGGGCCATCAAGCCGGACCTGGTCTATGTCAGCATGTCCGGCTACGGCGAGAGCGGACCGTATGTCAACCGGCCCGGACAGGACATCCTGCTGCAGGCCATGAGCGGCGGCCTGGCCAGCGCCGGGCGCAAGGGTGAGCCGCCGCGGCCGGCCCCCTTCTTCATGGTCGACGCGTTCACCGCCAGCTCGGCGTTCGAAGGTGCGCTCGCCGCATTGTTCCACCGCCAGCGCACCGGCGAGGGGCAACTGGTCGAAGTCAACATGCTCGACACCATCGTCGCCGCGCAGATGCAGGAATTGAGCGTATCGACGGTCGGTCAGGTCGCCCAGACCCCGACCGAAGAGATCCACGCACACACCTACATCCGGGCTCCGTACGGCATCTACCCCACCTCGGATGACTACATCGCGCTGTCCTTCGCCGAAATGCCGGCCCTTGCCGAGGCTTTCGCCGACCCGCGATTCACTGCCTTCGATGCGGAACGCGACGGCTTCACCCACCGCGACGAGATCTCGGCCCTGGTCACCGAGAACCTCGCGCGCCACACGACCGCACACTGGCTGGCGGTGCTCGGCGAGAAGGGAATCTGGGTGGGACCGGTCCACGACTACGCCACCCTGCCCGCGGACCCGCAGGTCGTGCACAACGGCTCGTTCGTCACCTACGAACATCCCACCGAGGGCGCCGTCACCACTCCCGGTTTTCCCTTCAGGCTCAGCGGAAGCCGGCAGGACGTCTACCGGCCCACCCCGGTCAACGGCCAGCACACTGCCGAGGTGCTTGCCGAGATCGGCCTGACCGACGCCGAACTCGATGAGCTGGAACGCGACGGCGCCATCCACCGGGACACCTCGCTGCTGACCACCGATCACGCCGAATGAGCGCCAGGCCGCTGATCGACCGCTGGTTCGATGAATACCGGGTGGGCCAGATCGAGGACGGCGGCACGGCGACCATCACCGCGCAGGATATCGCCGACTTCGCCAGGATCTCGCTCGACGACCACCCGGCGCATGTCGACCCGGCGTTCGCCACGGAGCGATTCGGCGGTGTGCTCGCCCACGGTGTCCTCACGTTTGCTGTGGTGGTGGGACTGACCGTCGAACACAACCGGCGGGCCGTCGCCTACGGCTATGACCGGATCCGTTTTCCCGCACCCGTTCTGGCCGGGGACGTCATCCGGGCGACCGCGGAAGTGGTCGACGTCGCCGCCCACCCCCGCAACACCGCAATCGGGCTGGTGACCAAGGCCTACACCGGGGTCAACCAGCACGGCAACACGGTACTGGTCTGTCGGCACATCCTTGCCGTCGACCGACGACCCGAACAGGAGTGATCACATGACCGGTCTCGACACCATCCTGACCGCCGCCGATGCCGCGCGCAGGCCCGCGGCCAACGCCACGTCGGCCGCGCGCGCGCAATGGCTGCGCGCCATCGCCGACGGTCTGGAGGCCGACGGTGACCGCCTGATCGGCATCGCGGGCCGCGAGACGAACCTTCCGGAGACCCGGCTGCGCGGTGAGCTGACCCGCACGGTGTTTCAGGCGCGGCTGTTCGCCGATCGCGTTGCGGCCGGTGATCTGCTCGACAGCCGTATCGACCCGGCCGACCCCGACTGGCCGATGGGCCCGCGCCCGGACATCCGACGCAGCCACGTGCCGATCGGACCGGTGCTGGTGTATGCGGCGAGCAACTTTCCGTTTGCGTTCAGTGTCGCCGGCGGCGACACCGTCAGTGCGCTGGCCGTGGGATGCCCGGTCGTGGTCAAGACCCATGAGGGCCACGCCGAGTTATCGCTTGCCACAGCAGAAGTCGTGCAAAACGCACTGTCGTCGGTGGGCGCCCCGCACGGACTGTTCGCCGTCATCAGCAGCCGCCAGGACGGGGTGGCCGCCATTCAGGATCCCCGGATCAAGGCGGCCGGGTTCACCGGCAGCCTCGCCGGCGGCCGCGCCCTGTTCGATCTGGCCACCTCGCGGCCCGATCCCATCCCGTTCTACGGCGAGCTGGGCAGCACCAACCCGGTGATGGTGACCACGGCGGGTTGGCAGCAACGCGGCGCCGAGATCGCGGCCGGCTTCACCAACTCGTTCACCCTCGGCGCGGGTCAGTTCTGCACGCAACCGGGCGTCGTCCTGGTACCGGATCTCGACGGTTTCGTCGACAGCTGCGAGCTGCCGACGGTGCACCCGATGCTCAACGGGCGAATCCGTGAGGGATTCGAGGATGCGGTCGCCGGACTGTCCGGGCATCCCGATGTGCGGGTCCTCGCGCGTGTCCCCGGCTCCGATGCCGCGCCGGGCCCGACGCTGCTCGGCACCACCGCGGACGCGGTGCTGGCCGACCCGGCGATCGTCACGACCGAAATGTTCGGCCCGGCTTCGGTCCTGGTGTCCTACACCGATATCGGACAGGCACTCGCCGTCGTGGCGTCCGTCGGCGGAGCGCTGACCGCGACCATCCAGGGCACCACCGAGCTGGATCCCGACGCTCAGCCTCTGCTCGAGGTGATGGCGGGTATCGCCGGGCGCGTCATCTACAACGAGTGGCCGACCGGGGTCACGGTCAGCGACGCGCAGCAGCACGGCGGACCCTGGCCGGCGACCACCGCATCGATCTCGACGTCGGTCGGTACGGCCGCCGCGCAGCGCTTCGCCAGGCCGGTCGCCTACCAGAACGTCCCTGCCGCAGGGCTTCCCGAGGAGCTGCGGGAATGAGCCGTCGATACCGCGGACTGACGTGGGACCATCCGCGCGGTGCCGATGCCCTGCGTGCCGCGGTCACCGAGCCGACCGCGCCGGCCTGCTCCATCGCCTGGGATGTCCAACCGTTGGAGGGGTTCGAGTCGGCACCCATCGCCGAGAATGCCGCCGTTTACGACCTGCTGGTGCTGGATCACCCGCACAAGGGGGAGGCGCTGCGCCACGGGTCGCTCCGGGCGCTCGAGGAGGTGTTCGACGCCGCCGAACTGGACGGGTGGCGGCGGGCGACCGTCGGCAGATCCTTCGAATCTTATGAGGCCGAGGGGAAGTCGTGGGCGTTGCCGTTGGACGCCGCCACCCAGGTGTCGGCGCTGGCCGAGCCGGGGCTGCCGGTCCCTGACACCTGGGAAGAGGCGGTCGCGCTGGCGCGCGAGGTGCCCGCGGTCCTGCCCACCACCGGTCCGCACCTGTTCCTGACACTGTGCTCCATCGCTGTCGGGCAGGGCGAGGAACCGGGCGGCGGTGCGCAGCACTTCATCTCGCCCGACACGATTGCCGAGGCACTGGCCACCATCGCCGTCTTCGTCGACGTGCAGGCCGACCACCCCGCCATCCACAACCCGATCACCGTGCTGGATCAGATGTCGCGCCCCGGCGGTCCGGTGTACTGCCCGCACGTCTACGGCTACGTCAACTACAGCCAGGATGCGGTGGCCCGGCCGGTGCGCTTCCACGATGCTCCGCGCGGACGGTCCGGCCGGCGAGGGTCCGTACTGGGCGGCACCGGCATTGCGATCAGCTCCCGG
This sequence comes from Mycobacterium sp. AMU20-3851, assembly GCF_043974665.1. Lineage (NCBI taxonomy): Bacteria > Bacillati > Actinomycetota > Actinomycetes > Mycobacteriales > Mycobacteriaceae > Mycobacterium > Mycobacterium sp. AMU20-3851. The sequence goes on along the minus strand of NZ_CP146371.1, from coordinate 5,999,018 downwards.
TGTGAACCCGATGATGCGCTGCGTGAACACATTCGGTGGCTGATGTCGGAATCCGTCCAGCGGTCCTTCATACCGCGTCACGCCGGTCAGCCGTCTGCCGCGGCGGCATGGGAGGACCCGGACGTCAACGCCGGCGCTGGTCGGTTCTATGTCGGCACGCGTGCCACGATGGACGACGCCTGGATCCGCCCGTGCCACGACGGTGCGGTGGCCTTCCAGCAGCAGGCCGCACAACGGGTCCGAGCGGCGGTCTTCGGAGGTACGAACCCGGCGACCCTCGCCGACGAGCTGACCGATTTACACCACCGCAGCCGGCAGATCGAGGAGCAGAACGCATGACCAACGTCCCGTCCTCGGCGCAGATCGAGACCGGTCTGCACGGGCACGTCCTGACCGTCACCATCAACCGCCCGGACAAGCTGAACGCGATGACTCCCGCGATGGCGGCGACCCTGGGCGAGGTGATCGAGTGGGTGAACCGGTCCGACGAGGTGCGTGCGCTGGTTCTCACCGGGGCGGGCGACCGAGCCTTCAGTGCCGGCTCCGACATCACGGCGTTGGATGCCTATGCCAGCCCGTGGGACTTCCGGAACCGGACCGACTACTGCGATGCGCTGCGCCGCTGTCTGAAACCCACCATCGCAGCCATCAACGGCTACGCCCTCGGGGGCGGCTTGGAGACGGCGCTCAGCTGTGACATCCGGTTCGCGTCCAACACCGCCAAACTCGGTGCTCCGGAGGTGAAACTCGGCTGGATCGGTGGCGGCGGCATGTCCGCGTTGCTGTCCAAGGCGGCGGGTGCCAGCAATGCCGCGCTGATGCTGATGACCGGAGATCCGATCGATGCCCGGCGGGCACAGGACTGGCATCTGGTGACCGAGGTACTGGAACCGGACCTCCTGGTGGCCCACGCACAACAGGTCGCCGAAACCATCGCCAGCCGGGCACCCATCGCCGTCGAGACCGCCAAGATCAACCTGCGGGCCGCACCGGGGATGGCCGAAGACCAGGCGCTGGCCTACGAGCGTGACCTCCAAACCATCTGTTTCGCAACCGAAGACGCCCGCGAAGGCCGACTGGCCTTCACCGAGCGGCGCACCCCGGTCTTTCATCGGCGTTGACGCGTCCAGAGCAAGGAGAACAGTGAGCACCGCACTTCCCAGCCCCGTGACGGTATGGCCGCCCACCGCGCAGACCACCCTTCCGAAATCGGCTGATGCCACCCTGGTCGGTCGCGTGTACGGCCCGCAGGGGCCCTCGGTGGTCACGGTCCGCGGTGGCGAACTGATCGACATCTCAACGGTTTTCCCCACCATGCGTGATCTGGGGGAGCACCCGGAACCGGCGGCAGCGGTGCGGGCCGCGGATGGCCCCGTGCTGGCGACCGTGGATGAGACGCTGGCCGGCACACCGGTGGAACGCCGCACCGAGGGGGCACCCCGGCTGCTCAGTCCGATCGACCTGCAGGCCGTCAAGGCCGCCGGCGTGACGTTCACGGTGTCCATGGTCGAGCGGGTCATCGAGGAGCGCTGCGGTGGTGATCCCGGCCGGGCCGACCAGATGCGTGCTGAGCTGGCCGATCTGGTCGGCACCGATTTCGCCGACCTGCGGCCCGGATCGCCCGCCACCGCCCGGCTCAAGGACGCTCTGATGGCCGAGGGGGCGTGGAGCCAGTATCTGGAGGTGGGCCTCGGTCCGGATGCCGAGATCTTCACCAAGACCTCGCCGATGGCCACCGTTGGGACCGCCGTGGACGTAGGTCTTCATCCGCGATCGAGTTGGAACAATCCCGAACCCGAAGTGGTGCTGCTCGTTTCGTCCGCCGGTCGGATCATCGGTGCCACGCTCGGCAACGATGTCAACCTGCGGGACTTCGAGGGGCGGTCGGCGCTGCTGCTGACCAAGGCCAAGGACAACAATGCGTCGGCGGCGCTCGGTCCGTTCATCCGGCTGTTCGACGATGGCTTCGGGCTGGCCGACGTCCGCAGCACCGAGGTGCAGCTGCGGGTCGAGGGCACCGACGGTTTCGTTCTGGACGGCAGTTCCTCCATGCGGTTCATCAGCCGTGATCCCGAAGACCTTGTGGCCCAACTGATGGGCGCCCATCACCAGTACCCGGACGGCAGTGTGCTGTTTCTCGGCACCATGTTCGCCCCGGTTCAGGACCGGGGCGAACCGGGACTGGGGTTCACACACCACATCGACGATCTGGTGGCGATCAGCGCCCCCGAGCTCGGTGCCCTGGTCAATCGGGTGCGCACCAGCGACAACTGCGAACCATGGACGTTCGGTACCGCCGATCTGATGCGCAATCTGGCGGGCCGGGGCCTGCTGTGAACCTGTTCGACCTGACCGGTCGGACCGCGCTGATCACCGGTGCCGGTAGCGGCATCGGTTTCGCCATCGCTGAGGCATTGGCCGGTGCGGGGGCCCGCGTCGTCGTCAACGGTCGCGACGGCGCGAAGGTGGATGCCGCGGTGGCCGAGTTGCACGCCGCTGGGAGGCAGGCACGTCCTGCCGTATTCGATGTCACTGTCGCACAACAGGTCCGGGACGCGCTCGATGTGCTGGACGAGGCCGGCTGGAACATCGATGTCCTGGTCAACAATGCCGGCGTGCAACGGCGGGGCCCGCTGGTGGACCTCGCGGAGCAGGATTGGGACGAGGTCATCCGCACTGACCTGACGTCGGTGTTCATCGTGTCCCGCGAGGTGGTTCGCCGCCTGCTGGCCCGCGGGGCCGGTGGCAAGATCATCAACGTCGCGTCGCTGGCCGCGCAGATCACCCGCCCCGATGTCGGTCCGTACAGCGCGGCCAAGGGCGGGGTGCGGATGCTCACCCGGGCGATGACCGCCGAATGGGCGCCGCACGGGATCTGCGTCAACGCTCTGGCGCCGGGGCACGTCAAGACCGAGCTCACCACCGCACTGGCCGCCGATCCCGAGTTCGATGCCTGGGTGCAACGTCGGACACCGATGCGACGCTGGAGCACTCCGCGTGATCTGCACGGACCTGTGGTGTTTCTGGCCTCGGCGGCATCTGACTACGTGACGGGGCAGATCTTGTTCGTCGACGGCGGTACCACGGCGGTGATGTGATGCGCGCGGTCATCTACGCCGGACCCGGCTCCGTTGCGGTCGTGGACCGCGCGGTGCCCGAGATCGGGTCGGGCGAGGTCCTGGTCCGCAATGAGCGCGTCGGCCTGTGCGGGTCGGACCTGACGATCATCGCCGGCCGGCACCCGCGCGCGTCGGTGGGACAGATCATCGGCCATGAGTCGGTGGCGACGGTGGTGGCCACCGGTGGCGGTGTCACCGGCCTCGCGGTGGGCGACCGGGTGATCCCGGAGCCGCTGTTACCGTGCGGCGGTTGTGTGACCTGCCTGCGTGGAGCCGCCCACGTCTGCGAGGACCTGCGACTCTACGGTGTCGAGGAGCCGGGCGCGCTGGCCGAATTCACCGCGTACAAAGCCGAGAAGCTGCACCCGGTGCGCGGCGACGTCGAGCTCGACGTCGCCGCACTGGTCGAACCGTTGGCCGTCGCCGTGCACGCGATGGGCCGCGTCACCGTCACCGCGGCGGACTCCGTCGCGGTCGTCGGCGGAGGCCCCATCGGCGCGTTGTGCGCGATGCTCGCGAGATCGGTGGCCGGCGAGGTGGTGGTGGCCGAACCCAACGGACACCGTCGCACCATGCTGGACCGGCTGGGCCTGACCACGGTTGCCGCGTTGGCCGACGTCGAGGGCGCGGTCTTCGACGTCGTGTTCGAATGCGCGGGTGTGGCACCGGCCGCCCAGGCAGCGCTGGCGCACACGCGGGTGCGGGGCACCGTGGTGCTGGTCGCACTGCACAAGCGCGAACCGGTCGGGCTGGATCTGCAAGATCTGTCCCGGTCGGAGAAGACGGTGACCGGCACCCGGGTCTACTCCACACTCGATGTCGCACACGCGATCCGGATCGTCGAGAGCCAGACGGTGGATCTGTCGCGGTTCCCGGTCGCCGTGCACCGGCTCGACCGCATCGAGGAGGCGCTGCGGGAGGCGGCGGACGGTCGCCGAGCGTTGAAGACACTCGTGCTGCCCTGAACTGCGGCGGGTGGGGTCCCGATTTCGTTTCACCAGGGGATTTCCTGTACCTTGGAGCGGTTGCCGACGCAGGCGACCCTCCTGCCACGGACACGCCGTGGCCGCAACGACCATAGGAGGTGATGGGTTCCTTATGCGTCCATACGAAGTCATGGTCATCCTTGACCCCACACTCGACGAGCGCACCGTAGCTCCCTCGCTGGAGACGTTCCTCAACGTCATCCGCAAGGACGGTGGCACTGTCGACAAAGTTGATATCTGGGGCCGCCGCCGGCTGGCCTACGAGATTGCCAAGCACGCCGAGGGCATCTACGCCGTCGTCGACGTGAAGGCTGAGCCCGCGACGGTCTCCGAACTGGACCGCCAGCTCAACCTGAACGAGTCCGTGCTGCGCACCAAGGTGATGCGGACCGACAAGCACTAGTCCGTTCAAGTCGCGCGACAACACGTGTACGTCGGTGCAGTTCCGTAGGCTCGCCTGCGACTGCCCTTGTACGCATACGCCGCTGAAGACCAGATGCCCAGGAGGACCTCGTGGCTGGTGACACCGTCATCACTGTTATCGGAAACCTGACTGCTGACCCCGAACTGCGGTTCACGCCGTCGGGTGCAGCCGTTGCGAACTTCACCGTGGCTTCCACGCCGCGGACGTTCGACCGTCAGACCAATGAGTGGAAGGACGGCGAAGCGCTGTTCCTCCGCTGCAACATCTGGCGGGAGGCAGCCGAGAACGTGGCCGAGAGCCTCACCCGCGGTTCGCGGGTGATCGTGTCCGGTCGGCTCAAGCAGCGGTCCTTCGAAACCCGTGAGGGTGAGAAGCGCACCGTTGTCGAACTCGAGGTCGATGAGATCGGCCCCTCGCTGCGCTACGCCACGGCCAAGGTCAACAAGGCCAGCCGTGGCGGCGGTGGCGGCGGCGGGTTCGGCGGCGGAAACAGCGGTGGTGCCCCGCGCGGCGGCGGATCCGAGCAGCCCAAGGACGACCCGTGGGGCAGCGCCCCGGCGGCCGGTTCCTACAGCGGCAGCGACGACGAACCGCCCTTCTGACAGAAATCAGCGTTTTTCAAGAAAGAGATTGACCCATGGCCAAGACCAACAAGCGGCGGCCTGCACCGGAAAAGCCGGTCAAGACCCGCAAGTGCGTGTTCTGCTCGAAGAAGGGCAAGAACCAGATCATCGATTACAAGGACACCGCGCTGCTGCGCACCTACATCAGCGAGCGCGGCAAGATCCGTGCCCGTCGGGTGACCGGCAACTGTGTCCAGCACCAGCGCGACGTCGCCGTCGCCGTCAAGAACGCCCGTGAGGTGGCTCTGCTGCCCTTCGGCTCGTCGACGCGGTAGGGGAGAGACACACCATGAAGCTGATTCTCACCGCTGAGGTGGAACACCTGGGTATCGCCGGGGACTCGGTCGAGGTCAAGGACGGCTACGGCCGTAACTACCTGCTGCCCCGCGGTCTGGCCATCGTGGCCAGCCGCGGCGCCGAGCGCCAGGCCTCCGAGATCCGTCGCGCCCGCGAGATCAAGGAAGTTCGCGGCGTCGAGCACGCCAACGAGCTCAAGACCGCGCTGGAGGGTCTCGGCGCGGTGACCGTGGCGGTCAAGGCCGCCGCCGACAGCGGCAAGCTGTTCGGTTCGGTCACCCCGTCCGCGGTGGTCGCGGCCATCAAGAAGGCCGGCGGACCGAACCTGGACAAGCGCACCGTCGAGCTGCCCAAGGCCCACATCAAGGCCACCGGCACCTACCAGATCAGCGTGAAGCTGCACCCCGGCGTCTCCGCCGCCGTGTCGCTGAACGTCACCGCGGAGTAAGAACCCCGCCGGTCTCAGAACGCCCGGATGGTAAGCGCACCGCTTACCATCCGGGCGTTTTCTGTGCAGCGAACATTTTGGCGTATTCTGCCCACAGCAACGTCAACCGGTTGTTAACCTGTCCGGCTTCCAGACGCAACTCAACACGCCCGGACTGTCAACCCGGCCCGACACGCCGTAGGACTTGATGTCCACAGGTCTTCCCCATCACAAATGCCGGCTGACCTGGACACCATCGTTGAAATCCGAAGTTTGTCCACAAGTTCTCCCCAACCCGTCAACACCGCTGACCGAAGCTGTCCACACGCCATCCACAGGTCTATCAACAGGGCCCGGTTGCAAGCCGTGTAGCAAAGCCTTACGTTAACCGTCGCAGTCGCCGCCGCGCCCGCTTGTCAGAGGTGCGGCGTAGCTTGACGACGGCTATTCTCGAATATGTGTTCGACTGAGTTTTGGGGGAGGTGGGACGCTTCGTGGCTGTCGTAGACGACTTCAGTCATGCCGGTGACCCGGGGCTGCAGGAACCGCCACGTGAGGACATCGGCAGGCAGCCTCCCCAGGACATGGCGGCCGAACAGGCCGTGCTCGGCGGCATGCTGCTGTCCAAGGACGCCATCGCCGACGTGCTGGAGAAGATGAAGCCCAGCGACTTCTACCGCCCCGCGCACCAGGACGTCGCCGAGGTCATCCTCGATCTCTACGACCGCGGCGAGCCCGCCGATGCGGTCACCGTCGCCTCCGATCTCGACCGGCGCGGGCTGCTGCGTCGGGTCGGTGGGGCGCCGTATCTGCACACCCTGATCTCCACCGTGCCCACCGCCGCCAATGCCGGCTACTACGCCACCATCGTGGCGGAGAAGGCACTGCTGCGCCGCCTGGTGGAGGCCGGCACCCGGGTGGTCCAGTACGGCTATGCCGGCGCCGACGGCGCCGATGTCGCCGAGATCGTGGACCGCGCGCAGGCCGAAATTTACGACGTGACCGAAAGCCGCAACCAGTCCGAGGACTTCGTCGCGCTCGAGGACCTGCTGCAGCCCACGATGGACGAGATCGACGCCATCGCGTCCTCGGGTGGCATCTCCCAGGGCGTGCCGACCGGGTTCGTCGACCTCGACGAGATCACCAACGGTCTGCACGGCGGGCAGATGATCATCATCGCGGCGCGGCCGGGTGTGGGTAAGGCCCTGGCCCTGGATACGCCGCTGCCGACGCCGACCGGTTGGACCACCATGGGTGATGTCGCGGTCGGTGACGAACTAATCGGTGATGACGGCCTGCCGACGCGGGTGGTGGCCGCGACCGAGGTGATGTCGGACCGCCCGTGTTACGAGGTCGAGTTCTCCGACGGCACCGTGATCGTCGCCGACGAGCAGCACCAGTGGCTCACCGAGACCCGGGCCTCCCGCACATCGGCACAGGCGGCGGCCGCCGGATACAACGGCTACAAGAACCAGCGGACGTTCGCAGAGATCCGGACGACCGGCGAAATCGCCGGGTCGCTTCGCTGCCAAACCGCGGATCGGCGACTGAACCATTCGGTGGTCAACGCCGAACCATTGGCGGGGACGGAAGCCGACCTGCTGGTGCCGCCCTACACGTTGGGCGCCTGGCTCGGTGACGGCACCAGTGCCGCGGCGCAGATCACCTCCGCTGACCCGGAAATCATCATGCGCATCGAGGCGGAGGGCATCGTCGCGCATCGCACGCTGCAAGCCCGGCTGCGCACGATTGGGGTATTGGGCAACAAGCACATTCCGGTCCAGTACCTGCGCGCCTCGGAGCCGCAGCGACGTGCTTTGCTCGCCGGTCTGCTCGACACCGACGGCACCGTGACCAACGGTGGCTCGGTGCAGTTCAGCGTCACCGACCGCCGGCTGGTCACCGACGTCGAAGAACTGATCGTGAGCCTGGGCTACTGCTGCCAAATGTCCACCAAGCGGGTCTCGGGCCGTACGGAGGCTTCCTCGACCGCCTACACGCTGACGTTCTCCACCGACGACATCGTCTTCGGACTGGAGCGGAAGGCGTTGCTGCACAAGGAGCGCCGTGCCAACAGGGGTTCGGCTCGCCGTGGCTCGCGGTTCATCGTCGATGTCCGGCCGGTGGCCTCCGTGCCTGTTCGGTGCGTCGAGGTGGACAACGACAGCCACATGTATCTGGCGAGCCGCGCCATGGTGCCGACGCACAACTCCACGCTGGGACTGGATTTCATGCGGTCCTGCTCCATAAAACACCGTCTGGCCAGCGTCATCTTCTCGCTGGAAATGAGCAAGTCCGAGATCGTCATGCGTCTGCTCTCGGCCGAGGCCAACATCAAACTCGGCGACATGCGCGCCGGCCGGATGAACGACGACGACTGGACGCGGTTGGCGCGGCGGATGAGCGAGATCAGCGAGGCACCGCTGTACATCGACGACTCCCCGAACCTGACGATGATGGAGATCCGGGCCAAGGCGCGGCGGTTGAAGAAGAAGGCCGATCTGCAACTGATCGTCGTTGACTACCTACAGCTGATGAGCTCGGGTAAGAAATACGATTCACGCCAGCAGGAAGTCTCGGACTTCTCCCGAAGCCTCAAGCTGATGGCCAAGGAACTGCACGTGCCGGTGATCGCGATCAGTCAGCTCAACCGTGGTCCCGAGCAGCGCACTGACAAACGCCCGCAGGTCTCCGATCTTCGTGAGTCGGGCTCGCTCGAGCAGGACGCCGATATGGTCATGCTCCTGCACCGGCCGGACGCGTTCGACCGGGAGGACCCGCGCGGCGGCGAGGCCGACATCATCCTGGGTAAGCACCGCAACGGCCCGACGGCGAATATCACTGTGGCACACCAGCTGCACTTGTCGCGGTTCACGAATATGGCGCGTTAGCGACTCGGGGCGTCCACGCAACACACATGTGTCATCACCACCCACCACCACACTGGCGGGCTGCAGCAGCGGCGGGCAGCAGGTGCTTGCCGATTTAGGCGTACGGGCACGCCGATGCAAGGCCCGGAACACCCATTCGGCTCCGAATGCAAACCCCTCAGTGGAGACTGCGAGGCGTCTCAACGGCTCGACCTCGTGCGCGCGATCCTTCCGTAGCGGAACTCAACTACGAGTGGCCCAAACTCGGCCGGTAGTCAGCTACCTCGGACTCAGCAGCAAGAAGCGCACCCAATTCGCCTTCCTGCTGGGCAACAAACACACCGATCACTTGGCGGCATACCTCGGGCACGCCGACCCCACGCATATCGGCAATACGTTTCAACCCGATCAGCATTGACGTAGACACGTGAAACTGCACGGCGAATTGACCGCACGAACCATCCTCGGGTGCCAACCCCGGACCTACCACGACGGGATCATTCGCCCCGAATTCGTCCACCTCGGTACGGCGCGGCCTCTCAACGATCCCACCACCGCGATCGCCGCCAACAGCGCGGTCGGCGGAGTCCCGGAACTCTTCATGGCTGAACAAACCCATTCGGCCAACGTTAGACCTCGAAGAACTCCGAAGCCGCAAGTGAGCGGCGCCGCTTGCTGTGGCTGGCCGACAATGAGGGGTTTGCCGTGGAGCTTTTCGCCACATTGCGGGCGAGAGCAGCCTCACGAGTAACCTCGCCACATGCCGCGCAAACTGACTGACGACGAAATCACGGCGCTCCTTGACAGCCGTCCGGGCTGGGCGATCCTGACCACCATCGACAAGGACGGGTTCCCACACACCGTGCCGCTGGGATACTTCCGGCTGGGCGGTGACGTCGTCATGGGTGTGCGAGATGGCACGCGCAAAGTGGCCAACATAGAGCGCAACCCGGCCGTGAGCGTCATGCTCGAAGACGGCTCCACCATGGCGGATATCCGCGGCGTGATGTTCCAAGGTCATGCGCGCATCGTTCGGGAAGCCGCTGAAACGCTGGAGCTCGCACGGCACGGTGCCCGGTCGCGCGGCGTGCGGGAGTCCGAGTGGCCCACCGAGCCGAGACCGGGTGCCACCTACATCTATGTGACCCCCGTGCGGACCCTGTCTTGGGACTACGGCGACTCGGCATCGGACGGCGAATAGCCTCGGGAGAACTCGACGTCCGCGGGCATCATTCACCTCAGGGCAGTCCCGCCGCATCAGCTGTCCCGCACTCACCATGACCTGCGCCGAGAGCCGTCGGTAGTGACGATCGACAGCACCGTGGCGAACGTGGCGTTGGCGCAGATCGGTGCCGACCTGGGTGCCGGCTTCGGCGAGCTTTGGCACCCGAAAACGCGAGCGCGACAATGACTTGTGCGTCCAACGGGCCGGTCGGTCTTCGAGGGCCGGCCGGTCTCACGCCATCAGTTCGGCGGCAGCGCCGCAGGTGAACCAGAGGAAGTCGATCACCGCAGCGTCCCGGTCTTTCGCCCGGCGTGCGAACTCGTACGGCAGCAAATACTGTCTCAGCCCGGCGTCGTCGTGCACACCTGCGGAAGTCCCTGCGGCATCGGCGAACCCGGCAGGTTCCTGGCTTCCCGAGTTTCATGTCGACATCCCGTTGTAGGTGTCTACACGTTGTCCGCTTGGATATGAAAGTGGGACTTTGTGACGCGGGTTCTTCCCGCGCAGGACCCTCGCACCCATCGATGAAGACATTGGGTGAGAGTTGTGGGACAGATGAGCGTTTGTCGGGCGGATTTGTAGAAGCTTTGGTCAGCGAACGGCAATCACGTTGACAGAGCCAGCACCTCCCGCGTGTGGTCGACCATAGCGGGTCGCGATGTCTGCGACATCGTGAAACTCCACGGTCCAGCCTGTCCTCTGCAGATCTGCGATGCCAGGTGCACCGAGGCCGCTTTGCTGCTGGCGTAGCGTGTCGCCGCGGTAGAGCCGCTCAGCCCCTGCCACAGTGCCGATCAGCTCTTTCATCGCGTCAGTCGTCACGGCGGGAACGCTATACCGACTGCCGGTAGCAGAAAGTTCGGTGACCCGGCTCGCGATGCGAAGCGCGTCGTTGCGCGGAAGGCTCACGCCGACGTGATCGATCCAGCAGGTCGGCAAATTTGCATCAAAACCGGCGTCTCGCAGTTGTGGCGCCCAGATTGATCTCAGATCGGTTGCAACGATGCGACGTTGGCACTGTGGCTGAACATCCTCGCCGGACATCACGCGCTCCTTGAAGTCGAAGAGCGCGGGCAGATCAACTTCAAAGACAGTGACAGCTCGCGGCCAAGACAGGCGGAACGCGTGCGTATCCAGACCAGCTCCGAGCAGCACCACCTGGACGCATCCGGCGGCGACGGCGTCGAGCAGGACATCGTCGACTAATCGGACACCGATCGTGCGGCTTTCATACATCCGGTCGGCCAGAGTGCTCACCTGCGTCCAATCGGTCGGCGACACGAATGCGCGAGCATCGTCAACGAATCGCTGTGCCCACGGATCGCGGTAAAGCGCGTCCGGGCGGCAACTTTCGGTCGATCGGATCATCGCCACGCCTATGGCGGTCAGGGCCGGGCCGGGCAGAACGCTGTCCATAGAAGCCATATTCCCCCTATTCCATTACTTGACGGCCGGTAAGTAATCGTTCGGTTCAGACGGTATGGGACCGCGTCGGCAATGAGTTGGCTGCGGGACGCTGAGTGCTTAGAAGAATCGGCTTGGCCGCTGGCGGCGGAGACGCCGGCGTCGCGGGCAGGATTACTCAGGTGATGAAGCGTGCGTCTTCGGAGGCCAGGAAGGTCACTGCCGCTAGCGTCCAACACTCCCCCTTGCGGTCCGGTGGTAGGACCTTTATTGTTGCGTCGTAGATCACAACGAACGCGGTAAGTTCCCGCGGTCACACTCCTTAGCGAACAAAGATGATCGAGGAATCCTTGATGGCCAAAGCGTCCGATCCGACCCGTCCCGAGTTCACAGCGGTGAAGCTGGGGCGGGTATCGCGTCAGGTGGTCGAGCAGTTCCAGGCGCAGATGCGGTCACGCAAGCTCCAACCCGGCGACAGGCTGCCACCCGAGCGTGAACTGGCCGAGCAGTTCGGAGTCGGGCGCAACTCGATCCGGGAGGCTCTTCGGGAGCTCGACTTGCTGGGGGTTGTCGAAAGTCGCCACGGGGAAGGGACGTTCGTCGCAGACCCGTCGGCGGAGACGCTGCTGGCGCCGTTTCGCGCCGTGATCGAACTGTCGAGCACCGCGGCTGAATCGGTCATGGAGTTCCGTCGCGTGTTCGAACCGGGGGTGGCAGCGCTGGCGGCGCAGAACGCCACCGACGAGGGTCGTGATCTGTTGCATGCAGCACTGGTCGCGTTCGAAGGCCGGGTGGACCGGCAAGTGCCCGACGTCGAAATCGAGTCGGCTGACACCGATTTTCATTTGACGCTCGGGCACGCCACACGCAATCCGACGGTGATCGGGGTACACACCGCTCTGTACACACTCCTGCGCGATTTTCGGAGCAAGTTGGATCGGTCGAGTTACGCACCGTCTGACCGCGCGGTCGCCGGCCATCGCTTGATCTACGAAGCAATCACCGCCAGAGATCCGGAGGCCGCATCTACCGCGATGCGTGATCACCTCGATGACGTGTCCAGCGCCCTGGGAAAGTGCTGCTGAACGGAGATTCATCCGCCAGCCGATAGCAACCTCCATTTGACCAAGGAAGGACTCATGATGCCAATAAAGGTAGAACCACCGGACCAATCCGTGCGCGATCTGGCCCTCGACCCGGTATCCACCCGTTACCAGCAGGCGGGCTTCGGCGGCTCCTTCGAGCGTGGCACGGCGCCGGCCGTGGTGGTGGTCGATTTCAGCATCGGATTCACCGACCCGACGACCGCAACGGGTGCCGACCTGACCGAACAGATCCGTGCCACCAACAGTGTCATCGCGGCCGCCCGCGCGATCCAGGCGCCGGTTTTGTTCACCACCATCGCCTACGACTCACCGCGTCAGGCCGCGACATGGCTACAGAAGTCCCGCGGGATGGCCGCGTTGAGGACCGGATCCCCACTCGTGGAAATCGATCCACGCTGTGACCGCAGCAGCGACGACACCGTGATCGTCAAGCACCACGCGTCCGCATTTTTCGGTACCGGTCTGGTGTCGCACCTGATCGCGGCGAAGGTCGACACCGTCGTCGTGTGCGGGGCGACCACGAGCGGGTGTGTCCGCGCGACCGCCGTCGACGCGGTCTCGTACGGCTTTCCGGTACTCGTCCCGCGTGACTGCGTCGGTGATCGGGCGCCCGGGCCGCACGACGCCGCGCTGTTCGATCTGCAGTCGAAGTACGCCGACGTGATCACCTCCACCGACGTGACCGGCTTCTTCGACCACCTTTCCGCTACCAGCCAGAGGAGTAATGCATGACTGCCGAATCCCACCTCGCCACACCGGTTTTCGCGACAACCGCACCGCGTCGAATCGGTCTGGTGGTGCCCAGTTCGAACACCACCATGGAGACCGAAATCCCCCAACTGCTGGCAGGAATCAGCGAGCCACACACCTATCACTCGAGCCGGGCTCGCCTGCACACGGTCGATGCCGAGTCACTTGCGGCGATGGTCGCCGACGGCGATCGCTGCGCGGCCGAACTGGCCGACGCACGGGTGGACGTCATCGCGTACGCCTGTCTGGTTGCGGTGATGGCCGCAGGCCCGGGCGCTCATGAGCGCATCGAAGAACAGCTGACCGCGGTGGTGCGGGCCCAAGGATGCGCGGCACCGGTCGTCAGCAGCGCAGGCGCCCTCATCCGCACCCTGGCCGATCTGCAGCTGAAGAAGGTCGCCGTGGTCGCGCCGTACATGCCCGCACTGACCGAGACCGTGATCGCGTATCTGCGCGGATACGGCGTCGATGTCGTCGATTGGGTGACGCTCGGTGTCGCTGACAACTGTGACGTCGGTCGGCTCGATCCCGACTCGCTGCTCGAGCACGCACAACGCCTCGACCTGTCGGAAGCCGAAGGAGTCGTGTTGTCCGCGTGTGTGCAGATGCCGTCGCTGCCCGCTGTCGAGCTGGTCGAGAATCGCCTCGGTATGCCGGTCCTCACCGCGGCAACCGCGACCACCCGGGAAATCCTGCGCGCGCTCGACCTGCCCGCCGTGGCCGCCGGAGGCGGACGTGCCCTCCGAAGCGAGCCGGTTGGGCCGGTGCGATGACAGCGCGCAACGGGTCGGTTCGCGAGGAGGTGCTCGCACAGTGCGTGAGCAGGATGATCGACGCGAATGGCTTACGGCATAGGGTCTTGACCTTCGGTACCGCCGAAGGATCGGATCTCTTCTTCGTGCCCGGGATCACCAGTCCCGCTGAGACGGTGCAGTTCATCGCGGCCGCATTGCCCGAGTACCGAGTCCACGTACCCGACCTGCGTGGACGGGGGCAGACGGACCGGGCGGCGTCGGGCCACTACCGCCTCGGCGACTACCGCGACGACCTCGCGGCGCTCATCGACGCCCTGGACCTGCAGAGCGCGACTGTCGTCGGCCACTCTCTCGGAGCGCGGATCGCCGCGGCGTGGGCCGCGGAGCAGGAGCCCGTCGAGTCCCGAGTGGTGTTGGTCGACCCGCCGACATCCGGCCCGGGTCGCGCGCCGTACCCGATGAGCGCCGAGTCTTTCGCACGACAGATCGAGCAGGCGCGAGCCGGGACCACGCCGGATCAGGTGCGCGCCTTCTTCCCGGCCTGGCCCGAGCGTGAGTTGCGTCTGCGCGTCGAGGTGCTCGCCGACTGCGATCCACTCGCTGTCGCCGAAACGCACTACGGCTTCGAGCACGACGACTTCTTCGCGATCTGGCAGCGCCTGCGCGGGAACGTGGCCTTGATCTACGGCCGACAGAGTCCCGTCGTGCCCGAAAGCGCAGTCGCCGAGTTGGGCGACACCAACCCCGAGATCCCGATGTACGCGGTTGCCGGCGCCGGCCACATGGTGCCGTGGGACAGCCTCGCCGGATTCATCGACACGCTGCGGGATGCGCTGCAAACCATGTCCTTGACTCGACCAACACAGGAGAGCCGTCATGTTTGACCTACAGTCCGTCGATCTTCTTCATGCTTTCAAGAAGCAGTTCGAACTGAGCAAGGTCCGCCAGGACGAACACGTGGTCGTGCTTGCCGAGCCGGGCAGCCGTCCCGACTATGTCGCAGCAGCATTCGGCGCCGCGCGCGAGTGCGGTGCCCATGTCATCGTCGCGACAGTCCCCTCTGGCAGCCCTTCCCCCACGCCGTCGACACATACCGGCGCTGGACCCGGATTGCTGTCCGTCCTTCGTGACACCACCGCACAACAGCTGCTCAAGGATGCCGACTTCGTGGTCGATCTGACCCGCGAGGGGTTCATCCATGCCCCGCTGCAGCAGTCGATTCTCGACAACGGCACCCGGATCCTGTTCGTGTGTGACCCACCGGAAGTGCTCACCCGCAACATGCCGAGCCCCGACGACAAGGCCGACGTGGTTGCGGCGGCAGAACTGGTGCGCTCGGCGTCGACGATGACGGTCACCTCGGCCCGGGGTACGAACCTGACAGTGGGATTGGACAACTGTCATCCGGGTTTCCAGACCGGATTCTCCGACGACCCGGGGCGCTGGGATCACTGGCCGTCAAAGATGTGCCTGTTCTGGCCGCAGTCGTCGGACGGTGTGATCGTGCTGGCTCCCGGCGACATCCTGCTTCCGTTCAAGGAATTCGTGCGATCGGAGGTCGTACTCGAGGTGTCCGACGGACACATCGAAAAGATCAGCGGCGGTGCGGACGCCGAACTGTTGGAGATGTACATGTCCGACTCGGATGACAAGTGGGCCCGCTACACCTCGCACATGGGCTGGGGGCTGATGCGCACCGGAGACTGGTTCGCCACCGAAATGTACGGCAAACACGAGCTGATGGGCATGGACGCAAGGGCTTTCGCTGGGAACTTCCTGTGGTCTACAGGACCGCACCCGTTTCTCGGTCGAGACTCCTACGCCCACCTCGACATCGCGATGCGCGGCTGCAGTATTTCGCTCGACCGCACACCGGTCGTCGTCGACGGCGTGCTCGTCGACTGACCTGTGCCTGCCACCAACCAAAGGATTGAGGAGACAACGGATATGAAGGTCGTCATCGTCGGCGCCGGAATCGGTGGACTGACTGCCGCTGCGACCCTTCGAGCACGCGGTATCGACGTCACTGTGCTCGAACAGGCCGATCATCTGGGCGAAATCGGTGCGGGACTGCAAATCGGCCCCAACGCATCGCGCATCCTGTACCGGCTTGGCCTCGAAAGCCGGCTGTCGACTGCGGCCTTGTTCGTCGAAGAGTCGGTGCGGCGCCGGTGGAGCACCGGGGAGATCTTGACGAAAACGACGCTCGGCTCGAGTGCCAAGGCGCGTTTCGGCACCCCTTATCTGCATCTGCATCGAGCCGACCTGCACCGCATCCTGCTGGAAGCGGCAACCGACACCGAACGCTTCGGCAGGCCGGCGCGGATCGAGGCCGCCAGCCGCGTCGCCTCGGTCGAGAACCTCGACGGGCCGAACCCGGTTGTCGTCACCGAGGATGGTCGACGCTTCGACGCGGACGTGGTCCTGGGCGCCGACGGAATCAACTCGCAGGTCCGCAAGGTAATCGGGGGACCGACCGAGATCGAGTTCAGCGGCGACATGGCGTACCGCACCCTGATCCCTGCCGAGTCGGTGCGCCGCGACAACGCAACGCGGTGGCTGTTCGACTGGCCGGCGGCCAACTTCTGGCTCGGTGAAGACCGTCACGTCGTGGCGTACCCGGTGCGTGACATGCAATTCGTGAATATCGTTGCGGTCGTCCCGATTACGGACATCGTGCGCGAACGTTTGCGTGCGGAAGTGCCTGCCGAGGAGATGCGGACCCAGTACCGCGGCTGGGACGAGCGGCTCACCCACCTGCTGTCCTACTCCGACGAGCGGGTGATGGCATGGGCACTGAATTACCAGCGGCCGTTCCAGCAGTGGAACAGGGCCCACGTCGCACTGTTGGGCGACGCCTGCCATTCGATGCTGCCGTACTTCTCGCAGGGCGCCTCGCAGGCAATCGAGGACGGGGCTGTGCTCGCCGAACAACTCGCCAAGGCCGACGGCGGGACTCTCACGGTGTCCGAGGCCTTAACCGGATATACCGACCGTCGCGCAGAGCACGCAGCGGTCGTACAGAACGGTGCGTTGGGCAACCGCGCGCTGTTCCACCTGCCCGACGGGCCGCTACAGCGCGAGCGCGACGCGAAATTCCGTGAACACCATCAGGAGTCAGATGTGTCGTTCGACTGGATCTATGCGGGCACCCCCCTCGAGGACGACCCCTCCATGGCGACGGCGTAGCCGCCGTCACCACACGACAAATCGAAGGAACTCCAATGACACGGATCAACAGAACGCTGACGGCATCGCTGGCCGCGGGGGCTGTGCTGGCCTTGACACTCTCGGGCTGTTCGTCGGGCCCCAGCCCGGTGGCGGGAGACAGTGGCCTGCCGGTGGTCCGCTTCTCCGCTCTCCCTGACCCCGCGCCGCTTCCGGTGCTGGTGATGCAGGAGCACGGGATCGACGAGAAGCATGGATTCGACGCCGAGTTCCTCGAGGTCGATCCCGATGTGGCGACGACGACGTTCCTGATGGGTGAGAGCGAGATCGCGGTCGACCAGGACGCGGTCGGATCGACGATCGCCAACAATGAAGGGCACGACGTCGTGTCGTTCTACCCGGCGCTGGCCAACACGGCAGCCATCGTGGCCAGCCCGGGCAGCGGTATCAACACACCGGCCGATCTCGTCGGCAAGCGGGTGGGACACTTCGGGATGGACTCTGGTACCACCCAGGCGATCAGTGTGTCGCTCCGCGAAGGGTTCGGAATCGACATCAACGACTTCGAGTTGGTGCAGTCCTCTCCTTCCTCGCTTCCGCAGCTGTTGGCGGCCGGCGAGGTCGATGCGATCTTCGACTACGAGCCGTACGGCGCGAAGGCCATCCAACTCACCGGCGGCAAATACGTCTTTCAGGTGACCCCCTACTGGAAGCAGTCCAGTGGCTGGTCACCCGCGCTGGCGATGCTCACCGCGCATCGTGAATGGATCACAGAAAACCCCGATCTCGCCAAGAACGTGCTCGCGGCGTGGCAGGAGGCCGAGCAGCTGGTGGCCGACTCTGGGTACCAGATGTTCCTGGAGGAACCCTATGCAGGCTTCCTCGACCGGGAAAGTACCGAGGAATTGCAGGCACTCGCCGATTACTGCGCGCAGTTGCCGTGCTACACCGGTGAATGGAACCAGGGCGATGTCGACCAACAGATGCGCTACCTCGATCTGCTGGTCCAGCAGGGGATGCTCGACCGGTTGCCGGAGAACCCGCCGGTCGCGACGCTCGACAGCGTGATCGAGGGCTGACGATGTCGACGGCCCGGACACATCCGAGGAGGCACACATGACAACGTCGATGGTCTCGATGCCCCCGGCGCGCAACGGGAGTCGGAACCGAGCACAGGCTGCCCTGTCGATCGCCGGGCTGGCGTCGTTGGTTGCGGTGTGGTGGGTGGCCGGCGACTCGTCGCGATTCCTACCCGGAATCGGCGACGTCGTCCGTCCCTTGCCGCAGTTCCTTGCCGATCCGCTGGTGTGGCAGGAAGTGGCCATCACCTTCGGTCGGGTGGTGGGGTCGCTCGCCATCGGGTTCGCACTGGGCGCCGTGTGCGCAGTGGCGATGGTGCGAATGCCGTTCTGGGGCAAGGTTGCTGGAGCCTACGTCGCAATCGCGACAGCTGTGCCCAGCACCATTCTGGCGTTGCTCGCGCTGTTCATCTTCCGTAAGTCCGACGCCGGTGTCGTGTTCGTCGTCGCCGCAACGACGTTCCCGTTCGTCGCAGTGTTGCTGCGGGAGGGGCTGCAGGCCACCAGCGCTTCACTCGACGAAATGCGCGCCGTGTATCACATCAGGGGGTTCGACGCTTTCCGCCACGTCTTTGTGCCGCAGATGGCGCCCTTCGCGTTGACGGCGTTGCGCAACGAGTACTCCCATGCCTGGAAGGTGGTTGTTCTTGCCGAGTTGTTCATCATCAACAGCGGGATGGGATGGCAGTTTTCCCAGGCGTTCGACCGTTTCCAACTGATCACCGTCGTGCACTGGTTGCTGTTGTTCGTGTCCATCCTGCTGGCCACCGAGTATCTGATCATCCGCCCGATCGAGAAGCGGGCATTCCGTTGGAAGGAACAGTCGTGACCGCACAACTCGATACAACTGTGTACAGCGCAGATCCGTTGATCAACGTGGAAGGGGTTTCGATCGGCTATCCGGGTCGGGTGGCTGTCGAGCGAATTGACCTCGCTGTGCGTCCGAACGAATTCGTCTCCATCATCGGCCCCAGCGGCTGCGGCAAGTCCACACTGCTGCACGTGCTGTCCGGTATTAATGAACCGATCGCTGGGTCGATCGCCATCCGCGGCTTCGACGCGACCGGTTCGGTCGGGTCGAAACTCAAGGTGGGATACGTGTTCCAGGACCACCGGTTGCTCCCCTGGCGTTCGGTGGCGGAGAACCTCAACATCGCGATGAAGAACGCCGGCGTCCCGAAAGCCGACTGGGCCGAGTCCCGGCGCCGTTATCTGTCGCTGCTCCACGTTGCCGACTATGAATCCTCGATGCCGATGAACCTGTCTGGTGGTCAGCGCCAGCGCGTGTCGATCGCCCGCGCGCTGTGTGTGCAACCCGACGTGGTGCTGATGGACGAACCGTTCAGCGGTCTCGACGAAGTGACAGCCCGCACGATCCGACGTCAGCTCGACTGCACGCGGACAGCGGAGCACCCGGCGACGGTGTTCGTGACGCACTCGATTCGTGAGGCGCTATACCTGTCGGACCGGATGCTCATCCTCAGTCGAGGTCCCGCGCGGGTGATCAAGGAGGTCACCGTCGACCTGCCGCGGCCGCGGTTGTACGACGATCCGCGGATTCTCGAGATGGAACAGCGCGTGGTCTCCGAGGTTCTCGAGCAGTGGGAGATCGATCCGGTGGCACCGAACGGGGCCCAACGGTCATGACCACGACACTCGCGCGCACTCAGGTCGGGATCGATACCGCGTCGTCATCGTCGGACAGCCGCCGCTCGGGCCTGGGCCGAATCTGGCGCAATGCTGCCGCGTGGTTCGTCGCGGCAGCGGTCGGGTTGGCGGCCTGGGAGCTGATCAGCCTCTATTCCGGCCAGTGGGTGCCGTCGCTGGCCGAGGTCGGCGAGAGTCTGATCACCGTTGTCACCAGTGGTTCGACGATCACCGACGGGTTGATCACGCTGCGGCGGGTCGCGATCGTCACCGTGGCATCGGCGTTGGCAGGCGTCCTCATCGGGTTGGCCGCGGGGTTCTGGTGGCCGGTACGGGCGTTCCTTCGTCCGGTGTTGGTGATCGGGCTCGCCGTGCCGGACCTGGTGTACATCATCATGGCGATCCTGATCCTCGGCGCCACCGAGATGTCGGGTCTGGTCGCGGTGACCATCGCGATCGTGCCGTTGGTCGCGAACGTGGTAATTGCGGCCGTGCTCGACCGGGACAGCGGTCTCGACGAGATGGCTCGCACCTACCGGTTCACCAAGATGGACTACGCCCACCATGTGCTCTTCGAACAGCTCAAGCCCGCACTCGCGGCGGCGCTGAAGACGGGGTTCGCGTTCTCCTGGAAGCTGGTGGTACTGATGGAGACTCTCACCATGCCGAACGGGATCGGCGCTCGCATCTACGAAGGATTCCGGTTCCTGCGCCCGGAAGACATGATCGCCTACGCCATCGTGTTCATCGTCGTGATGAAGCTGATCGAGCCGGTGATCGTCAAACCGTTCGCTTCCCGCTCGGGCTAGGGGCAGTATGAAAGTCGAGCACGCCGACAGGCCAACCGGCACAACAGCGCTGAGCCTCTCGCACGAACGGGATGTCCAGGCTGTCATCGACGCACCGGTAGCTACACCCTGGGCTAGCGGGACGATAACGCGCCCAATGACCTACAGTCGGGTCATGGCGACCACCGGCACTGTGCGCTTTTGGCACGCCGATCTTGGTTGGGGTGTTCTCGATGCGACTGAGACACCCGGCGGTTGTTTCGCTCACTACACCCAAATTCAGGCCGATGCTGATATGGCTGCTCGCGGATTCCGCACTCTCAGCGACGGCCAGCCAGTGGAGTTCACATGGGAGCAGTACCCGCAGGACGGATATGAGTTCCGTGTCATCGCAGTGTGGCCTGCCACTGCCGTTCAGGGTTAATTGCTGCGTATCGTCCCGATCGTTGCGTTACCCAGATATGTGTGTCGTTGTCGATGGCGGCAGCGGCATGTACTCGACGAGTCCACCAGGAGCTCACTCCCGTACGGGGCGCCAACGGTGTGATCACCGCCGCGACGTCGTGGTGAAGGTCGGGTGGACGAGACCAAGCCCGGCGTCCTGGTTATCGGCGAGGGGATGCTGCAACGGGAGCGACTCGAACCGGCAGTGGAAGATCATTTCCGAGTCAAAACCGTCACCGTGGACTCGGTGCGTCCACGCATCTGGAGTGTCAGGCGGGGCATCCACCACGAAATACCTGGTGGTGCGGAGACCGCCGCTAATGGGGTGGGGTGCGTTCTCGGTATGGAGCTGGCCACGGATGGTCAGGCCGACCAAACCGGTTTCCTCGCCGACTTCTCGCAGGACCGCATCTGGGAGGCATTCGTCCGGTCGGACGCCACCAGCGGGAATTTGGAGTCCGGCATCGGGGTGGGCTGACTGCTCGAAGACCAGAAGTTGCCACGAGCCTCGTTCCCGGAGGACGTAGGCGGCGACCCGTATCCGGCTCACACCAGCCAACATCCACCCCCACGGGCATTGCACGTCAGTACCTTCCAGCGCACAGCCGGGGTGGATCCGGAGTTCATCGGGTGCCGGGCAGTGCTGCGGCGAGTTCGATCAACGAATTCAGCTGTAGATCAGCATGTGTCGCTTCAGGTAGAGCCGAGTGGAGGTAACCCCATGGTCCGCGACGGATCAATGCGGTCCGCAGACCGGAATGGTGGGCGGGCAGTATGTCGTTGTCGACGCGATCGCCGACGTAGAGGATCTGGTGGGCAGCGACGTCGGCGGCGCTGATGACTCGTTCGAAGAACTCGGGGGAGGGCTTGACGACGTTCCAGTCGGCCGAGGACGCAATGAAGTCCGCCGAAACGCCAAGAGCTCTAAGCTGGGAGGCGGTGCCCCGCGGCTGGTTACCGGCAATGCCGACCTTCAATCCCGCATGTTTGACTCGGCGCAGGCAATCCAGCGCATCAGGATAGAAGTCTTCGGGACAGATGGGCGAAGAGGTTGTCGGGGGATCGAGGCCGAGGATGGTCCACGCGGCGCGGTGATCGTGTCCGCGTTCGATGAGCGCGCCGATCAGACCCATCAGCGTGAACGGGGTGACACCGGCACTGCGCGCATGTGCTGTCCACATACGTGTTTCGTCGACAAGTGTCTCGCCCACATCGAAGACGACCGCCCGCACTCCGTCGAGACTTTCCACTTTGCTCACAATGTGCCGACGTTTGGTCGTTGGCCCAGGGCCGCGGTCACGGGTGGCTTCCCGCGAGGATCGGGCACTGCTCGGATGGCGAGGAAGCCGGTGGGTTCTCGGCACAGGCGGTCGTACTTTTGCTGATCGATCACGGCCGCCGGTGGTGTGGGCCGTGGCTCCACAAGCCTTTCGATGAGGAAACCAGCACGGTGAAGGTCCTCGCATGTCTTCTCAAGTGGCTCCAGCCAGTACCTCAATCGCCATCCGCGGCTCCACGTCTCTTCGATCACTCGCGGAGTGAAATAGTTCCCGCCGTGTCGCAGCCAGTCGCCGGTGGGGTGCAGCCGCGACAAGACGAGTGCACCACCGGGGCGAAGGACGCGGTGAAACTCGCTCAGTGCCGCGATCTTGTTGTCGACGTACTCCAATGCCAAAGCGAACAAGACAATGTCGACGGAGTGATCAGCGAGCCAATCCAGCTGGTGGCTGAGATCGTGGGTGCGGAAGGTGGCTGAGGGCGCACGCTGTTGAGCCAACTCGATCATGCGGGGGCTTTGGTCAAACCCGGTGACTCGCGCGCCCCGTGCGATCAGTTCCGCGGCGTAGAGGCCCGGTCCGCACGCGGCATCGAGGACGCTGGCGCCGGCAACGTCACCGAGAAGGTCAAGGCACGCGGGACGGTCGTAGTGCGCGTTGAACAGGCCCTCCTGGGCATGCTCTAGAAACTCATCGGCGAAGACGTCGTACTGAGGGTGTTCTCCCACCGCATCGGTCATCACACCATTATCGACCGCATCAGGATTGACTGGAGCATCGATAGTGAGGGCCTCAACACCGGTCCGGATCGGGAGAAACGGTCATCGGGTCTACGAGCAGATCCAGCTGCTGCGCCTGCAGCAGATCTTGCTGCTCCGTGACCTGGACGTGGACCTCACGACATCGACGGTAGAGTAAGCGGCAGCGACTGGCGTAGGTGGGACACCACCGGGAAGCAACAGTTGTGGAAGCATCGACCGCCTGGGTGCTCCTCTCGACTCGTGAGGAGCATCGCTATGCCCGCAGTCATCATCGACGGCACCCGCGTCGCCAATGATCTTCTTGCCCAGACACGGCAGCCTGCAGTGCAGGTCGAGTCGGCGATCGGTCGCAGGCCCTGTTTGGCCACCGTCCTTGTCGGCGAGGACCCGGCCTCCCACACCTACGTTCGGATGAAGGCCAATCGCTGCCGAGCCACGGGCCTGGACTCACGCAGCCATCGCCTGCCCGCGACGACAACAACTAGCGAGGCTGTCGCGCTGGTGCACGGCCTTTCCCAGGACCCCGGTGTGGACGGCGTTCTCGTGCAGCATCCAAATGCCCGCCCACATCGATGAACGCGCGGTGTTCGAGGCAATAAGTCCGGACAAGGACGTCGACGGCGTGACCTGTGCCTCGTTTGCCTCGATGGCGCTGGGCAGCAATGGATTCGGATCATGCACCCCGGCGGCCATCATGCTGCTGTTGGATGCCTACGACATCGACATCGCTGGTCGGCACGCCGTCGTGGTGGGACGCAGCCCCATCCTGGGCAGACCAGTGGGCATGCTGCTGCTCGCCCGCGACGCGACCCTCACCTACTGCCATTCCCGCACCACCGACCTCGCGTCCAGGGTCGCCGACGCGGACATCGTCGTCGCCGCGGTCGGGAAACCCGAACTGATCAAAGGCGACTGGATCAAGCCCGGTGCGACTGTCATCGACGCCGGCTACAACCCCGGCGACGTGGGCGACGTCAACTACGCGGCGGCCTCGCAGCGCGCCGGGTTCATCACACCGGTCCCGGGAGGGGTCGGTCCGACGACGATCGCGGTGTTGCTTCATCAGACAGTCAGGGCCACCGAAACGCACTGACCGGCGCTGAACTGGGAGGGTCCGCCTTCAGCCACTGACACCGATTTCGAAGTTCGAAGCTCAGCGCTCCATTTCGGGTGTCAATCCTCGAATAGTTCAACGCGTGAACGACTTTCGAGTCGTCGAGGAGCTTGTTATGGCCGGGGTGGGAATTGCCTTGTTGCCTCGCTACGTCCTTACCGCTCGGGAACTAGTGCGCAAGCCTCTCGATGGCGTTCGCATCGCGCGCCGGATCGAAGCGGTCACCCGCGCCGGCGCCAAAGCGCGGCCGGCGGTCAACACAGTGATCGACATCCTGGCGGCATTGGCACGCGAAGCCGTCGAACAGAACACACGACCAGCATGACCGTGCTTATCTATCACTCGATCGGCTGAAGCCAGGGTTTTGTCACGGACTAAGCATGCGACACCTCTATCGATGCGCTGATCGCGGCTGAGTGATCATGTGTTGATCCAGTGGGGGCCCAGCCGAGAGCCACTGGCGTCTGCACCAGCGGTGGACCGCCACGTGGCGCGGGGTATGTCCCGCTCGGGCCGCCGGTCAGGTGGGGAAATCGGCGTTGCGAGAGAGTGTTTCGTTGGCCCGGATGTCGGCCAGATTCTTCTCCAGCGTATCGATCACGGCGTCGTATCTGCTGTTGCCCAGGACCAGCCGACGGGGCGGTGGGTCCTGAGCCATCGCTGCGATTACCGCAAGGGCACCGCGGCGCGGATCGCCGGGTTGCATACCGTCCATCCCGACGAAGATGGCACGGACCTCTTCGAGCATGTCGTGGTAGTCCGGAATTCGCTCCTCGACGGCTTCGTTGGCGAATCCGGCATAGGCGTTGGTGCGAAACGCTCCCGGTTCGACGGCCAACACCGAGATGCCATGAGCTGCAACCTCGTCGCGCAGCGCGTCGGTAATGGCTTCGATGGCGAACTTCGTCGCGCTGTAGTACCCGAAGCCGGGCGCTGCTACGAGCCCGGCCACCGAGGACACGTTGACGATCCAGCCGCTTCCGCGGGCGCGCATCCCCGGCAGCACCGCACGCGTCACGGACAGCACTGCGAAGAAGTTCAGCTCGAACATCGCCCGCAATGCGGATTCGTCCATCGCCTCGATCGATCCGTACCAGCCGCGGCCGGCGTTGTTGACCAGCACGTCGATACCGCCGAAGTGCTGCTCGGCGGCACGCACCGCACGCTGCACCTGCGCCGCATCGGTGAGTTCCAGTGGCACGACGAGAACGCGGTCGCCGTACTGCTCGGCCCACGCCGCCAGCTCCTGCGGGCGCCGGGACGTGAGTACCACGCGGTCGCCGGTCGCAAGTGCAGCCTCGGCGAACGCCATTCCGAAGTTGCCGGGGGTGCCTCCGGTGATGAACCAACGCCGCGTCATGGCTCGATCACCACCCGGTTGATCACAGCACCGTCGAGGGTGAAGCGGTAGTGCAGGTTGGCGACCCCGCCCGGGAAGTTGCCCTTCAGGTGCTGGCCGACGTCGACGCCTGCGTCGGTCGTCGTCGCGCCGGTGAACTCGGTGGTGTAGGTGTACTCGGCGGCCGCGGTGGCCACCCAGGCACCGATCTCGTCATGGCCCTGGTAGTCGTGGCCTTCGTCGGTCACCACGGCGTCGGTGCTGAGTGTGGCCAGCGCTCGATCCACCTCACGGGCATCGAGCGCAGTCATGAACGTTCTTACGGTCTCTGGGAGTGCATCCCAGCCTGTGGAGTTGGTCATGACCCCACGATGAAAGTTGCCGTAAGGGGAAGGTCAACCCCAACCGACGCGCGTCGTGATGTTGACCCTGCCCCAGGGGGAGGCTTGAGGATGGACGCGACCCATCACGTGGGCGGTGCGAACGCAGAGGAGGACGCCATGGGCGCACAGGTCTCGATCGGAGACTTCGCAGTGATGACCAGTCTGAGTAGGAAGGCGCTACGCCACTACCACGACATCGGCATTCTCGAACCCGCCCACATCGACCCCTACACCGGCTACCGCTTCTACGACACCGGCCAGGTCGATCACGCCCACATCATCCGCCGGTTCCGATCGCTCGGCATGTCCATTCCCGACATCAAGGCGCTACTGAGCACCGAAGACGCCGGGGCCCGCACCGACATCATCACCACTCACCTCGAACAGATGGAGGCTCAGCTGCAGCAGACCCGTGACACCGTGGGTGCCCTACGCGAACTGCTCTCCCCGGTACGCACTCCCACCGAGGTCACCTCGCGCCACGAACCGGCCCTCGCCGTGTGGTCCGTCAGCGACACCATCGACACGTCTGGGATCGACGACTGGTTCACGGCGTCGCTGCGGACACTGCACCGGGCCGTTGCCATGGCAGCAGGTGAGCCGACCGCGGTGGTGCCGGGCGGCCTCTACGACCGCGCGCTGTTTCTCGAACAGCGAGGCCATGCAACCATGTTCGTCGAGGCACCACCATCCGCAGATCCACCCGAGGGTATTCACGCCGAGGTCTTACCCAGGGCTGAATTCGCGGTGCTCACCCACCCGGGCGGTCACAACGGCATCGACCGCAGTTACGCCGCCCTGGGTATCTACGTCAACGAGCATCTGATCAGTAGTCCGGGGCCCATCCGCGAGCACTATCTCGGCGGCACTCCCACAGATCCGTTCGTATTCACCGCTACCGAGATCTGCTGGCCGATCTTCAGCACCACCGTGCCGACGCGATGAACGACACGCCCGAGCGCTCCGGCACATCCGGTAGTGACTTTTTCGAGGGCCACGGTGCTCTGTTGAGGGAAGTTCGAGTCACCAGCCGATGATGGTGCCGTCTCGTCCGAAGGCTTCGGTACCCAGGAGCCGTCTGTGTGTGCGCCCGCTTAGGACTCACCGATGGATACTCCCAGGCCGGCACGGCGCGGGGGTTCGAGATAGCCGTCGCGGTTGACGTGAGCGACCATCCACCCGTCTGCGCACGAGTCGTCACAGCCATGTTGTCCGGTGAAAGAGCGCGTGAGCGATGAGTGCCACGCCGGCGATGAGGAAGAGTGTGCGCACACCAATGGGCCCGTATCGGGTGAGAGTTCGCACCAGCCATCGCTGTGCTCGGTCCGCCCGTCTGCTGCGGCTGGTTGATAGGGCGAGGACCAGTGCGCAGGGCAGCAGGGCGATCGCGCAGTAGGCGAGGACGATGACGGGCCACGCTGTGGGTAGGGGTTGGTGTGCGGCGATCATCGCGAGGCCGGCCAAGTAGGGAATGGCGGTTGGCGCTTGACCTAAACCGACTGCGATTCCGACGAATCCGAGTAGCCATGGGCGTTGGCGCAGGGTGGCCATCGCCCAGCCGGGGGCCGGAGTCTGTGCGGTAAGTGGGAAGAACGCCAGCAGGATCAGGGTGAGGCCTACGGCTAGCTGGCCCCAGTATCTGACTCCCGGGGTGAGCTCGAAGTTGGTGAGACCGGTGAGGAAGTTGATGCCGAGTACCGCGCACAGACCGAAGATGGACGTCACGAGGAGTACACCGCCGATGAAGCTCAGTCCCGCGGGCAGGGCGGACTGACGATTGAGGCGGCTGCCGTAGACCACGGCCGAGACAACGCCGATATTGAGCACGCTCAGGGAGTCAAGGAACGCAAGACCTGTCAGCGCCAGCAGGAGGCCCGCCATCAAGGCTGTCCAGGCCTACCGCCACTTCGCGGGCATGGATGCGCCGGGGAGGGGTCGAAAGCGGCCATGGCTTCGACCATACGCAGACAAAACAAAATCTTAAATAAATGCTAAGAGCGTGTCGTGGCTCGTCCTCCGAGTGCCGGACCACCGTACTGCTGCTCCGGGGAGGGGGACCTCTGGTGTTCGCTCCGTGGTGGCCGTTGCCTGCCCGGGTTCTAGCCCCACTTTCTGTTCTCGGGGCGGTGTACGCGGCATTCGTGTACGCCATCGGCTACAGGTCGTTGCTTCCAGACTGGTAGTGCAGGACTGGCGGCGACTAGGCCTGGCCCGCGACTCGGTCACCAGACGACCCGGCCAAGGGGGATACCCTGCCCGAGTGGGGACACGTCGACCAGACCGCGAGCGTGTGTTCGTCGCCGTTGCGGACGGGCGACGAGCGATCGCCGCATTGATCGAAGGTTTGGACGCCGATCAGCTGGCCACGCCTAGCTTGTGCTCCGGCTGGGACGTCAAAACCGTCGCGGCGCATCTGGTCAGCGACTTCGAAGATGGCTTCTGGGGCTTCGTCGCGAGTGGGATCCGTCATCGCAGCATGGACCGAGGGATCGACGCATTGGCGAGTCATCGTGCTGACGCGCCTGCTACCGAAATCGCTGACGCTCTTCGCCAGGGGGCGGATCATCGCCTCAGTCCACCGGTCACCGGACCGTTGGCCGGACTCACCGATGTGTTGGTGCATGCGGCTGACATACGAATTCCGTTGGGTATTCCGCACACGGCGGACCCGGAGCACGTGGCTTGGGTGCTTGATTTCCTCACCAGCCGAAGGCAACTGGATTTCTTCCCACGCGCGCGCCTGCGCGGGATTTCTCTGATCGATGAGGTGACCGGCCGAACATGGGGGGAAGGTGCACCTCTGGTGGGTCCGGGGGAATCGCTGATGCTGGCGGCATGTGGTCGCGCCGTAGCGTTCGAGCAACTGTCCGGGCGGCCGTGTCGGTGCTTCGAGGACGGCTCCAGTGATTTGGGTTCCCTGTACCGATCAGTGACCCGTCAGGACGATCACACAATCGCAGTGTGCGGAGTACGAGGAAGAAGGCCGACGGGGATACCCCGGCGCCCGGGGGTTGGGACCCCGGCCGTGTAACAGCCGGTGCCAGCTTGCTGCAGTGAAACTCCATCAACGATGCGATGCTCGTTGCCGGGGTGCCGCGAGTTCACGCAGCGACGACAAGAACAGTTCGTCCATGCGGGGGCTCAGTTCGGCCAGGGTGGCAGCGCTGGCATGGCTCGCCGATCCGAACACCCGCTCGAGTGCGTCCGCTTCGGTGGCGGCGCCGATCGACAGGCACAGACACCCGACGCCGTCTGCACGCAACTCGTCGAGCGCCTTGCGGGAATCCGCTTCGGCGTACCGGGCTTCGTAGCCGTCGTCGTAGGGAAAGCCGTCGGACAGCACGAGCAACAACCGGTGCGGGGTGCCGGCCTGCATCTTGAGGATCTCACCTGCGCCGCGGATGCCGGCTCCCAGCCGGGTATAGCCTGACGGCTGCAACTGGTCGAGGCGCGCCGCAGCGCCTGCGCCGAATCGCTGCCCGAAGGTCTTGATCACCGGTAGGTGCACCGCGCGTCTACCGTGCGAGCGGAATCCGTATACCGCGACGCGGTCGCCCAGTTCGTCAAGTGTCATGGCCAGCGTCGCTGCGGCACGGCGTTGGTGTTCGTGGACGGCCAACCCGTGGCTGTCGGCGTCGGTGGCCGATCCGGAGGCGTCGACGAGGATGAGCACACCGAGGTTACGGTCGAGCTTGCGGCGTGCGGTGTACACATGCTCTGGGGGTGAGTGCCCGGAGCGCAGGTCGACGAACAGGTTGATCAGCGCGTCGCTGTCCACATCGTCGCCGTCGGCTCGGGCGCGCAACACTTTCGGCCCCAGCCCGACTCGGGCCAACCTGCGCCGCAGCACCGCGTCATGCGGGGCACGGGAGATGCCCGTCCCCGCCGTGGCCGTGACCGGAAAGTCGATGACGCGGCACCAGTCCTGCCGGTACCGTTGTCCGAACACATCCCACTCGGGATAGAGGGCACCACCGACTCCCACTGCGGCACCGGGGGTTTCGGCGCTGGTGAACCGGATCGGGGTCGGTGTGGGGCGGGCGTTCAATGTGGCTCGCGTGGTTCGCTGGATCGAACCGACCTGCAACTCGCCGCCGGCCCCGTCGCTTTCAGCGGAGCGAGACCTGCCGAACAATGTGCGCAGGAAGTTCGCGGGTGATTGTGAGCCGATCGGAACCTCGAACAGCTTCAGGATCCAGCTCTTCTCGGCCGGTCCTTCATCGTCGTCCTCGCCGTCCATCTCGGACAGGTCGGTGTCCGCGACGTTAATGCGGAGATCGGCATCTGTCGCTCTCGATCCGGTTTCTCGCTGGGCGCGAACCAGTTTCGATGGTTTGATCGTTCCGTACCAGGCCGGCGGGGGCGGGAGCTGCGTTCTGCCCGCAGCGAGCGTCAGCGATTCCTCGGAGCTTTCGGTCCGTGCTGAGTGAGCGGGTGTGACGGCCGCCGCCAACGCAATGCGTGGCGCGAGCTCGGCCAGGACACGGTTACCTTCCAGTGCCAAGTAGCGGCGCGCGAGCGCAGGTCGCGCCCGCAACCGCGTGAGGTAACGACCGTCGAGGCTGCCGGCGCCGAGAAGCGCGCTCTGGATCAGCACTTCGCGACGCTGCCCCGCCGGATCGGCATCTGCCGAGATGTAGACGACCTGCCCGTCGGTGTAGGCGGACTCACCCTCGGGAGCCACCGCGACGTCGACAGGTCGCCCGGCGAGGAACTGCGCCAGGAACCGGAAACGCTGCGGGGCAGCGGGTTCGGTGCTCACTGCCGGGGCAGGACGGCATCGACGAGTTCGCCGAGTCCTCGGACCACGTCGGGATCGTCGGAGAGCACCTCCACGACGGCCGACTGCACCGCGGCGCGCAGGCTGAGTCCCTCGGCGACGAGACCGCCGGCGAGAATGAGCATGCGGGTCGAGGCGACCTCAGTGAGCGCCGAGCCGTCCAGATTCCGGATGGCATTTCCGAGCACGACCAACGCCCCTGCAGTGGCTTCGTCGATGCCTGCCTCGCGGGCCACCACCTCGGACTCGATATCGGCAGTCGGAAAATCCAGGCTGATCGCCACGAAGCGTTGACGGGTGGAATCCTTCAGGCTCTTCAGGATGCTCTGGTAACCGGGGTTGTAGGAGATCACGAGTTGAAACCCAGGCGCTGCCGACAAGGTCGTACCCAGCCGGTCGATAGGCAGTTCGCGCCGGTGATCGGCGAGCGGATGGATGACGACCGTGGTGTCCTGGCGCGCCTCCACGATCTCGTCGAGGTAGCAGATCGCGCCCTCGCGCACGGCCCTGGTCAACGGGCCGTCCACCCACACCGTCTCCCCACCCTTGAGTAGGAAACGCCCGACCAGATCGGCCGAGGTCATGTCCTCGTGACCGGCCACGGTGATGAGCTCACGACCGAGTTCGTGCGCCATCGCCTCGATGAAACGCGTCTTCCCGCATCCGGTAGGTCCCTTCAACAGGACCGGCGATCCCCGGCGGGCCGCTGCCCGGAAGACCTCGACCTCCCCTCCGACGGCACGGTAGAACGGTGGCGCTGAACCCGGTTCGGGGACCGGGCGAAACTCGCTGACCGTCATCCTTGCTGCCCCTGCTGGATCGGGACCACCGTCGGAATCGTCACCCCTTCGGGCAGGACGAGTTCACCGTCGTGGTTGATGTATCCCGAGTGCTTGGTCGGCAGCGGCAGATCCGGATTCGGGCACGGCCGGTCGGTTCCCTCACCACAGATCCCCGGGTTGAAGTACGAGCGCTTCTGCACGTCCTCCGGCCACGGATCGCCGTGCATACCGAGCCAGGTCGCGGGCACGTTGTAGAAGAGGAAGAAGCATGCGCTGACGCCACCGAAGATGGCCAGGAAGCGGATGAACTGCTGTTTGACGAATCCGCCACGGATGCTGTCGATTCCGCGTTCCACCACGGTGCGGCCCCGGTCATCGGTGAAGAAGCGCAGGCAGCACAGTGCGGCCTGCACGCCGCCCCACATGAAGCCCTCGTAGATCGGCCACTGGTAGTAGGTGCCGGCGTTGAACGACAGCGACTGGATGGCGCCGGGGTAGGAGTAGAAGCCGATCGGCAGCATGATCAGCGCTTCCATCACGAAGTCGAAGACGATGGCGATCGCGTAGGTGACCAGGATCAGACGCAGATTGCTGATCCCGGGCCACCGGTTCTTGATCTTGCGCATGATCCAGCATCCGACGATGGTCAGCAGCAGCACGCCGTACATGTAGCCGGGGATGTTGGTCAGTATCGGCTCGGGCACCGTGTGCCCGGGTTCCTCATGGGCGACCCAGCCGGGAATGTGCGGGGCCCACGAGCCCAGGTTGAACAGCCATGCGTTGTACGTGCACCACGTGCTGTAGTAGTTGAGCATCGGGTCCTGGAACATCATCAGGCCCATCGACACCAAGAGCATGCCGTCCAGCGTGATGCGCCTCTCCCGCACCCAGGGCCGAATCAGGAAGAACCACAGGGCGAATGGGAGGCCGATCCACAGCACGATGGCATTGATCATCAGCGGGATCTGCATGTACATCGGCGGCTCGCTGGGACCGCCGGAAACCGGCTCGATGTAGGGGCCGGTGACCCACATGACGAATACGTAGATCGTGTAGGCCAGGAAGATGGCGCCGACGGTCGCCCAGACTTTGAAGGCGACCGAGGACGACGGTTGCTGCCTCCCCAGCTCGGCAGTCATACCGATCGACTCGGTGACGGCGGGCTTCTTGGACAGATCACTCATCGGTAACCCCTTGGCGATCGCAGTATTTGACAGCTCGTTGGTTCGGCATCGGGAGCGAATATACTCCTCAGTATCTGAGAGTCCAATAGGACATCTAGATTCTATGGCAGAATGTTGCCATGGTGGAGCGGTGGACGCGAGAACGCAGGCTGGAGCACACGCGCTCGGTCCTGCTGGACGCCGCCGAGGAGGTGTTCGCTGAAAAAGGCTTCACATCAGCGACTCTCGACGATATCGCCGGGGCAGCCGGGTATACGAAAGGCGCGATCTACAAGCACTTCGCGGCCAAGGAGGATCTCTTCTTCGCGGTCAGTAACCGCTACTGGCGTCGGTACTTCGACAACTTCGCTGAAGTGATGTCGGCGTCGACCGTCGTCGGCGAGCGTGAACTCGACGAAATCGCCCAACGCTGGCGCCAGCTCAGTCGCGACCGCGGCGCCGAACATGCAGCCCTGGGGATAGAGTTCTCGCTCTACTTGCTGCGGAATCCGGATGCGCGAGAACGGATCGCAGCCAAGAGATCCGAAGTCGTGGAAGAACTCGCGAACTTCATCGTCGACGGGATCGAACGTCTGGGCGCGACACTGCTCATCCCGCCGTTGACGTTCGCCCAGACG
The DNA here is from genome assembly GCF_043974665.1 of Mycobacterium sp. AMU20-3851. Taxonomy (NCBI): domain Bacteria; kingdom Bacillati; phylum Actinomycetota; class Actinomycetes; order Mycobacteriales; family Mycobacteriaceae; genus Mycobacterium; species Mycobacterium sp. AMU20-3851. Next base: position 5,965,669 of record NZ_CP146371.1, on the reverse strand, counting down.
CTGGTCGCCACCAGCGATTCCGTCGTGTTGGGCAGCGAGCTCGACAACGTCGACCTGTACCGTCCGATCATCGAGATGTACACGTCGGTCATCAAGCTGCCGGGCTGACCAGGATCGCCCGCGACTCGTTGCCCAACGCGGACAGCGTATGGGCGTCGAAGAAATCGTGCGCGCGGAGATCGCCGGATGGGGTCGCAATGACGCCGACGAGGTAATGCGTCATTTCGGCGAGGACGCCACGTTCGATATCGGACCCGACTACCCCAGTGTGGTGGGGCACGAAGCGATTCGCGAAATGATGACCGCGTTCTCCGAGCGCGGCACGTGTGTCGCTCTGGAGATCGACCACCTCGCGGTGGACGGCCACGTTGTATTGACGGGCTCGGTTTGGGTGCGCACATGCGAGTGGACCCGAAATTTCCTCGGTCCGTCTCGAAGCGCGCAAGGCCAGAGCCCAGGTCTTCGTGGAGGCGCCGGGCTCCGTCAGCGGTGAAACCGTGTCGTCTCGGCCAACTCGGCCCGGGGCGTCCGCACGGTATTGACCGGAGCATCCTCGTCGGCGTACCCGAACGAGATGCCCATCAGCAGCTTGCGGTCAGTCACACCAAGGACCTCGCGCACGGTGTCGGCGTAGAAGGAAAGCAGTGCCTGCGGGCAAGACGCGATGCCGTACGCGGTGAGCGCGAGTAACAGGGTCTGTGCGTAGATGCCCATGTCCGCCGCGACCCGCGCCTCCGTGTTGGCCGGTGCGAACAGCATCGCGACGTGCGGGGCACCGTAGAAGCGCAAGCTCTCGACGTTGTAGCCCTCCAGCAGATCCGTCTCGCCACGCGGAATGCCCAGCGCCCGATAGAGTCGGGCGCCGAACTCGGACCGTCGGGTCTGCTGGACTCCCTGGAACAACCCCTCCCGGTACGGGAAGTCCACCGACTGGTGACCGGCATGGTGCGCTTCCACCAGCGCGTCCGCCAATCGGTCGCGGGTCGCGCCGCTGACCACCTCGACGTGCCACGGCTGGGTGTTCGAGTTCGAAGGCGCAGCGCCTGCCAGCGAGAAAACTGCGCGCAGAGTAGCTTCGGGCACCTCATCGGAACGGAAGGCGCGGGTGGCGCGCCTGGAGCGGATGAGTCGTTCACCCGGTTCGATCAAGTCCACCGCCCGAACGCAGCTGGTCATACGTGAGCCTCCTCCAAGTACACGGTTCCGTTTACCGTCTGTAGAGTAGCGGCTGCGCCGGCCGATGTAAACGGCAACGTATACTGCGTTCATGGGGAACACCGCCGGCCGGGGAGCCCGCGAACGCATCGTCGCCGCAGCTGCAGAGCTGTTCGACAGGCAGGGCATCACCGCGACCACGATGGAGCAGATCGCGGCGACGGCGCCGGTCTCCAAGCGCACGCTGTACGTGTACTTTCCAGCCAAGGGCGATCTGGTCGTCACCTATCTTCAGTACGTCTACGAGTCGGGAACGACCGTGGAAAGTGCGCTCTACAACTCCGAGGTCCCCGCGCGTGAACGCATCTTGGCGATGTTCACCGTGCCCGCACCGGCCGACCGTCCGGTCCGAGGCTGCCCCTTCACCGCCGCAGCCACCGAGTTCCCCGACCCGGACAGCCCGGCGCATGCCTACACCCGAGAACGCAAGCACGCCTTCACACTTCGTATCGCCGATCTGTTGGAAGAGATGGGCGCCGACGATCCAGCCGGCCTGGCCGAACAGCTCGCGATCCTCACCGACGGCGTCGCCAGCCGAGCGATGGTGTTCAACGACACCGGCCGCGCCGCCGTCGGCCGTGCGGCGGCAGAAGCACTGCTCGCCGCCGCAGGTGTCTAACCCGGTGTCACCCGCAGGGCGGGGTTTCAGTCACCGTGGTCGTCGCTGATGGCGGCGAAGAGCAGGGAGTCTCGCCATGCCCCTTTCGTGAATAGGTGGCTGCGCATGCGGCCTTCGAAGAGGAGACCAGCTTTCCGCAGCACCTTGGACGAAGCGTGGTTGTCCGGGTGGCAGGTTGCGGCGATTCTGCGTAGCTGTAGCCGACTGAATCCGAACCCGAGCAGTAAGCGAGCAGCTTCGGTGGCGTACCCCTGCGACCAAAAGTCTTGGTGGATCACGTAACCGATCTCGCCCCGGCGGTGTTCGAGGCTAGTCACCGACAAGGATGCAGCACCGATTAACAGCTGCGACCCCGTATCGACGACCGCAAGGTCGAAGCTCTTGCGGGAAGGCATCCGCGCGCGCCCGATCGCCTCACGAAGGAAGGCGCAGCCGAACACCAGGTGATCGTGACGCACGGGTTTGCACTGACCTTCGTTGTCACCGCTTGGATACGCATGCCTCCGGAGTCCGTGGGCTACGCGAACTTCCGATCAATCCCCGGCAGCATCACGACCCTGCAGCAAGACGACTACTTCCACAATCGCCAGGTGACCGCACTCGCTGACACTCGACACCTCGAACCCACCGTATGAGCGCTCCGGTGGATCCTGGCATCGACGCCTCGCGGCTGTCCTCGTTGCTGAAATGACCGCAGATCATCGGGAGCGTGGCGGCTGATCGTCGTCGCGGGGGCCGAAGATTCCGAAGCTGTCGATGACCGGTGGAGGTGGCGCGGCACTCCATTGCCAGGCGGCTATTTGTCTGCGGGAGCGGCGGCTGAACATTGCGCGCAGCATCTCGTAGCCGTCGGCGTGGAGCGTCATGGCCGGGCTGTCTGACCCGCAGTGCCATTCGTCGCCGTGTTCGTCGCGGATCTTGATCGAAGCGATCGGCGTAAGTCGGCGAATCAGTAGTCGCATCATGGTGTCCAGGAACGGATCCTGCCAGTGAGTTCGATCGACGATGGGCAGTCCGAGTGCTTCGTGGAGGTCGGCTTCATGGCAGATCAGGTCAGCTGCGAGGTTCGGACCGGTGAATTGCACACCGCTGAGTTGCGATTCGACGATCGGTCCGACCTGGTGCCACTCAACCAGGAGGTCGCATATGGGGGTGTGGCGCCGTTCGGCGACATGGCGTGCGGTCCAGTGGTCGCTGCCGGCGTCGTCGGTGCGTCCGGCCGCAGCGTCGGCGGCACCTCCGACGAGGTGAGCAACCAACTGGTGCACAGTCCAGCCGGGTGTCGCCGGGACCGTGCTACGCAGCTGGTCAGTACCGAGTGTGCTTGCGAGGGTCGCGACACGGTGGCGAGCGTGGCGGTAGGAGGTATCAAGCATCGGCTGTGGTCCTGTGGGTCGGCTGGCGGTCGCTGAGAGGCAGGGTGCGGCGGGCGTGGTGGGCAGCGACACGGGCCATGACGCGGGGTTGCAGTAGTCGTTGTGGCGGGTCGATCATGTTGACGATCCGCACGAGGCATTCGGTGACCACGATGTCGTCAGCGGCAGCTTCCAACACCTTGTGCTGGGTCCAGGTGAGCAACCGGTGTCGAGCACGGTCGGCGACGCTGCGGTGCCGGTGTGGATCCGGCGGCCGGTTGGTGGCCCACACAGGGGCGATGATGTCGGCCAACGTTTGGTAGAAGAGTTTCGGGTCAGCGGATCCGTGCCGGCGGAGGTGTTCGCGCAGCGCGAGGGCGTGCCGGGCGGCCATGGTGATTCCCTGCCCGTGGATGGGGTCCAGACAGCACAATGCGTCCCCCACGACGAGCAGGCCAACAGGAAGCCGGTCGGATTGGTCGTAGCGGTGCCAGGTTCCACCGGGGTAGCGGTATACCGCGACGTCGGTCAGGGCTCGGGCTCGGCGCAGCGCCGGGATGATGTGTGCTGGAACAAAGGTCTCGGCGCGGGTCAGCATGTCCGACAAACATTCCGGTGGTCGCTGGTGGTCGTCGGCGCGGGTGGCGATGGTGAGGGTCCAGGTGTCTTGCTCGCCGGCGATGAGCCCGCCGCGCCCGGCGCCGCCGGGCGGAATGACCAGGACCAACCGTTCTGGGAAACTGTCCTGCTCGCCGATCGTGATGTGTTGGCTGTAGTACACGCCGCAGGCGGCGAAGGCGCGTTGCGGTGGCCGCGGGAAGCCGAGCTGTTCGAGCAGCAGGGGTGTCCGGGTGGCGCGCCCGGTGGCATCGACAACCAGTCCGGCATCGAGAGTTCGTGTGGCGCCCGTTTGCCGGTCGGTGACGGTGACCCCGGTGATGCGGTCAGGGCTTCCGGCTACCAAGGCGATGACATCTTGCCCGTCGGCAATGGCCACATTCGGTAAGTCTTCGACGCGGCGACGCAGTGCGTATTCCAACTGGGGGCGCGTGACCAGGTAATTGGCCAGTGCGGCGGGATCAGCGACCGGGTCGGTGCGATTGAACCCATACGGACCGTTCTGGATGTGCATCCGCGCACCGAGGCGTGCGTCGTCGAGGACGTGGGCGCCGGCGTTGACCATATCGCCGATCAGGCCGGGCACCAGTCCTTCGATCGTCTGCCAGCCCTTGGAGAGCACGCTGTGTAGGTGTCGACCCTGCGGGATGCCGCGACGCTGAGAGGGAGTGTCGGGCAGTCTGTCTCGTTCCACGATCGTGACCCGGTCGCCCGCGTCGGCGAGCACGGCCGCAGCGAGCAGGCCGGCAATCCCGGCCCCGAGAACAACAGCATGTTCGGTCATGTCGTGCACGCCCCCTTGCGTTGTTGAGCAGTGCACCGACGCTAACACCAAATTAAGAAAACTAAGAGTAGATTAAGCTAACTCTAAGATTGCGCTCCGGCGAAAGGGGGCGGGCATGGCGGATTGCCCAACGGAAGTTGATACGGAGCGTCGGTGCAGAACGCCGGTTGCGTTGGTTACGGGGGCCTCTCGGGGGATCGGGGCCGAAGTGGCACGACAGCTTGGCGCGCAGGGCCTGCATGTGGTCGTCAACTACCGCGAGAAGTCCAAGCGGGCCCTCGCCGTGGTCGATCAGATCCGGGCGGCCGGGGGGCAAGCGTCAGTTGCCTGTGCCGACGTCTGCGACGAAGGAAAAGTGAAGGCCCTGTTGGCGGACGTGGCAGGGCGGTTCGGTGGGCTGGATGTGCTGGTTCTCAACGCCTCGGGAGGCTTGGAGCGTGACGCTGACCCTGGGTATGCGATGCGCTTGAACCGTGACGCGCAGCTGCGCCTGGCGACACAGGCTGCGCCGTTGATGCCGCCAGGGTCACGGATCGTGTTCGTCACCAGCCACCAAGCGCACTTCTACCCCGCCAAGGCGGTGCCCGACGGATACGAGCCCATCGCTGCGAGCAAGCGGGCCGGCGAGGATGGCCTGCTGACCGCCAAACCCGTTCTGGCAGAGCGGGGGATCGAACTCAGGGTGGTATCCGGAGACATGATCGACGGCACCATCATCGTGCGGCTGCTACACCGGAAGGATCCCGACGCCGTCGATGCCCGCCGCGACCGTGCCCCGCTGCCGACTGTCGAGGAGTTCGCCACAGCCATCGCGACGGCGGCACTCCGGCCCGATGTTCACGAGACGACGTATGTCGGCGGAGCGGACTATCTCGCATGATGGCTGCGGAGCGTAGAGCGGTCGCACGGCTCGACTGAGGCGATCGGATTCACGGGCCGAGGCCGGTTGCGCAAATCTGACCGATCGGTCTATGGTTAGACCATGCGGTCTAACGGCGGACTCACCTTCACCGAGCGTGCGCGTCGCGAACAGTTCATCGAAGCCGCGCTCGCGATCATTGCGGCTGACGGATACCCGCAAGCCTCTGTGGCCAAAATCGCCGAACACGTCGGTGTCGCCAAAAGCGTTGTGCTGTATCACTTCAAGACCAAGAACGACATCATCGTGGCCGCAGTGGCCGCGGTGTTGGGCCGAGCCGGCACCCTGATCGGCCCGGCTGTTGTCGCAGAAAGCACCGCCAGGGGCAAGCTGGCCGCGTACATACGTGCAAACGCCCGGTTCATCGCAGACAGTCGGATCGCAGCGGTCGCCATGCTCGAAATCACGACGAGCTTTCGCAGCGACACCGGCCTGCGTTTCGAGCAGGCCGTCGCTGGAGCGGTAGGCAGTGCTGCGCCCACCGGCGAGCTCGAACTGCTGGATCCGTCGGGGTTCATCACGGCCGGTATCGAAAGCGGTGAATTCCGTTCTATATCTGCTGTATTCGCCAAGAATGCGCTGCGCGCCGCATTGGACGGGGCTGTGTGGGAAATCGCCCGCGACTCCGAATACGATGTCGTCGGCTATGGCGAGGAACTCGTCGTCATGTTCGACAGGGCCCTGCGCTCATGACCAGAATCGTGGTCCAGGCGTTCGGCACCCATGGAGATGTAGCCCCGTTCACAGGACTGGGAACCCGGTTGCGCGAACGTCTCGGAGTGGACGTCGCGATTGCCGCTCAACTGCCGTACCGTGAGCTGATCACCCGCGCCGGCTTGGAATTTCGTCCGCTCCCCAAAGACACGGAGCGAGATACTCGCGACTCGGGCTACGGGCAGGCACTGATCGACGGGGATCGAATGATCCCGTCCAAAGCGATGATGTCGGCGATGCGTGAGGATCTGGCCGGCGTGGGTGAAGCCATGGCACAAACATCAGGAGATGCCGATCTTCTCGTTCTCGGCGGACCTGTCGGCTCGTTGCTCGGCTACCACGTGGCAGAAGGACTGGGCATCCCGAGCGTGGGGGCGCTGCTGCAACCGGCCAGTCCGACAGCTGACTTTGCGCCGCCGCCGCTGACCACGAGGTCCTTCGGTCGACTAGGGAACCGGCTGGTGTGGCGAGCGGCCGACATTGGCGAGCGGGTGTACGCCCCGCTGATAGACAACCTTCGCTCCAACCTTGGACTGCCCTCGTGTTCGCGCCGCGACTACCAAGCCGCGAGGGCTGCGCGCTGGCCAATTCTGTATGGCTTCAGCCCGCATGTCGTACCTCGGCCCAAGGATTGGCGCCCCGGCCTTGATGTCACCGGATACTGGTGGCCTGCAACTGATCCGGATTGGCGGCCACCATCACACCTCACGCAGTTCCTCGACGCCGGCCCGCCGCCCGTCTTCGTCGGCTTCGGGAGTACCGCCACCGCTCACAGTGGCGAACTGTCCGAGATTGTCGCGCGGGCGTTGCGTATCGCGGGAGTCCGGGGCGTCATCCAGTCAGGGTGGGCAGGCCTGCACGCCGACGGAGATGATATTTGCACCGTCGACGCCGTGCCGCATGCCTGGCTGTTCCCACGGATGGCTGCTGTCGTGCACCACGGTGGCGCTGGTACCAGCGCCGCCGCACTGCGCACCGGTAGGCCCTCGGTCCCGGTCGCCGGCATCATGGATCAGCCGTTCTGGTCGAGCCGGTTGCATATGCTCGGCGCTGCCACTGCACCATTGCGTCGTATCGGACTTACAGCAGAAGGGCTGGCCGAGTCCATTTCCGCGGCTTCCGCAGGTACTTCGTATCGCACAGCGGCTCAGCATTATTCAACGCTCATCGCAGAGGAAGACGGAGCCGACCAGGCAGTCCGCATCATCGCAGAACAACTGGATACGCCGCTGATCACAGGAGGAGCCTGATGGCCGCTGACGAACTCATGGGCAACGCACTCCTGGCCGGCGCGATCGTGCTGGCCGGAGGAGCCATCGGAGCCGGCGTCGGTGACGGCATGGCGGGCGCCCAACTCATCGCCGGCGTCGCCCGCCAACCCGAAGCGCTGCCCCGGCTCTACACCCCGTTCTTCATCACCGTCAGCCTCGTCGAAGCCACATTCTTCATCAACGTCGCCTTCATGGCACTGTTCGTCTTCGCCACACCAGGCTTGTAACGCGGCCGTCGGTCAGGACGGAGCTGGGCCCTTCTCCGGCCGGTGCGATCCTTGTCTTGATTGCGACGGATGTAGCGCTGCTTCGATGGCGGTGACCGCGGTGTCAACGATTTCTCAAAATTGACCCCCATCGGGTCTCGTGAAATTGACCCACCTTCGGGATGAACATTGCCTCTGTCAATCTTGATTGACAAACGGATTCCGTCAATCTACCTTGACAGTGTGACTGATCTCGATGCGTTCGATGACGCGGCGTCCAGTGAGGACCCGGAGGTGGGTTTGCGTACGGTGCTTGCGCTGCAACGGCTGCAGGAGCGGCTGGAAGCGATCCACGTTCGCAGTGCGCGTGCGCAGGGTTGGAGTTGGCAGGCGATCGCCGACGCTCTCGGGGTTAGTCGCCAGGCAGTCCATCAGAAGTACAACCGGAGGAGATGACACGATGTTTGAACGTTTTGGCCGGCATGCCCGTGTGGCTGTGGTTTTGGCCCAGGAAGAAGCAAAAGACCTCAGTGCCAAACTGATTGGGCCTGAACACTTGGTGGCCGGGATTGTGCAGAGCGCCAGCAGAGAGCTTTTGGATGAGCTTGCTGGGGTGGGGATGACCGTCGATTCGGTGCGCGAGCAACTGGGCGCCAACGCAAGCGGAGCATCATTCGAGTCAGACGCCGACGCATTGAAGTCGATCGGAATCGATTTGCACCGTGTGCGAGAGCGCATCAATCATGCGTTCGGTGAGGGAACGTTCGACGACGCGGTGAGCGACTCAGGTAGCAGATCTCGGCGCGGGAATCTTGCTTTCAGCAAGCCCGCCAAAGAAGCGCTCAAACTCGCACTCCGGGAAGCGGTCGCCCATCATGACTCCACCATTGATTCCGAACACCTGTTGTTAGGGGTTCTGCGGGGTGGCGATCCGTTGGCGTCTGCACTGATCACCTCCCATGTCAGTGAAGATGTGTTGCGCAGCAACATCATTTCCTTGCTCGACCGTGCCGCCTAGGCAGGCCGACCCGGTAGGCCAATCTGGCCAGGCCGTCAGCCAACCACGAGCAAGGTTCTAGCTGTTGTTCGTTCGGTTCTTGCCGAGGAGTTCGCGGCGGGTGCGGGTCCGGTAAGAGTCCCCGGTGAGGGTCAAGACTTCGGCGTGGTGGACCAGGCGGTCGATCATGGCTGCGGCCACGACGTCATCGGAGAAGGTCTCGCCCCAGCGCCCGAACGGCAAGTTTGAGGTCACCATGATCGAGCCAATCTCATACCTGGAGGCGATCAGCTGGAAGAACAGGTTCGCTGCGTCCTGGTCGAATGGGATGTAACCGACCTCATCGATGATGATCAGTTTATAGCGGCGGATCTTTTTGAGCTCGGCCTCCAGCCGGTTGCCGTGATGGGCGGCCCCGAGGCGGGCGATCCAGTTGCTTGCGGTGTCGAACAACACCGAGTAGCCGGCATGTGCGGCTTTGACTCCGAGCCCAATCGCCAAGTGTGTTTTGCCGATACCAGGAGCACCGCGATCATCCCTCCAAGACAGGCCGGCCAGTTCGGCCAGCGGGGGCAACAGCAGGATGTCGGCGCGCACGTCACCGAGGGCGTCGAGCAGCAGTTGCCCGGTGTCACGTTGCCCGCGCGAGGTGAACATCGCGGCGACAGTGTCCGTCGAGGAGGCGTCCGCGTGGTCGACGCCCGGAGTGAAATCAGCAGGCAGCTCCCGGAACTCGCAGCCGGCATCGGCAATTAGTTCGGCGAACGGGGTGTAGGCCGCTATGACGACTCGATGTCCGTTCTTTCTCAGTGCGCCGCCCAGGCCGGCCAGCGGAGCGACGTCGCCACGGCTGCCGACAGCTGCGATCGCCACGATGCTCATCGCGGCGTGCTCACGATGCGGCCGAAGATATCGATCAAGTCCTCGGCGTACCCGCCGGCGTCGTAGCCCGGTACGTGCAACACCATTTCCACGACGCCGTTGACTGCGCCGCGCAGCGCCACTGCGGTGGACCGCAGCGGAAACTCCGTGAACTCGCCGTCACGGCGGCCGGCGGCAAGGATGGGAACGGGGTCGAGCGCGGTGAGTTGTTCGGCGATGTCGGGTCCCAGGCCGAGCTCTTCGAAACGTCGTCCGTCGGCAGGCACGTAGAACGTGCTCAGTGAGGCCAGCGCCTTCAACGCCACCCGGTTGTTCCCGAAATACGCGATGCTCGAACGGATGTAGGCATCCAGCTTGCCCGCTGCGGTGTCTTCGGCTGCGATTGCCGGCGCCACCTGGGCGATCATCGACCGGTACATGTGCTCGACGATCGCCTCGACGAGGTTGTCCTTGGTGCCGAAGTGGTAGAGCACCGCGCTCATCGCGATGCCCACCCGCTCAGCGATTCGGCGGATGGAGGCCTGGGCGAAGCCGACCTCGGCGATCACATCTATTGCAGCGGCCACGATCTGGGCTTTGCGTGCTGACCGGGTGAAGGAATCCGGACGCACCTGGGTTGGTGGCATGACCCGACGGTAAGCCGATCTCGCGACGTTTAGAAGAGGTGATCTGAGAATAGATCAGGTGATCTAGAGCTGGGGCGCGCCGTTGTCGTCACCGTCATAGGTTTCAGCTATGGCATGGATGAGCGAAACACTGCAGGTGTACCGAAGCACGAGTCCTGCGGTGGGACGCGGCGTGATCTGCTTCAGATGGCGGTACGGCCGCCGTCAGCCGGCAGAATGGCGCCGTGGATGAAGGCGGCCTGATCGCTGGCGAGAAACGCGATGGTTTCGGCGATCTCATCCGGTGTGGCGATGCGTCGCGCAGGTGCCTGCCGCCCCAATTTGTGGAGCCCGTCCTCACCGAAGACCGCGACGGTGTTTTCGGTCAGCGTCGGGCCCGGAGCGACGGCGTTGACCCGTACCCCGCGGGGGCCGTACTCGGCGGCCCAGCACTTGGTCAAGTGGTTGAGCGCGGCCTTGCTCGATGCGTACACCGCTGAACCTGCGGTACCGAACGATGCCACCATGGTGGTGATGTTCACGATGACGCCCCGCCCCTGCGAAACCATGGACGGGGCGAGCGCACCGACAAGGTAGAACGGTGCTTTGACGTTCAGCGCGTAACAGGCATCGAAGTCCGTCTCTGCCACGGCCGGAGTGGCTCCGAAGGGCGCGATGGCAGCATTGTTGATCAAGACGTCTACGCGCCCGGTGACGTCGAGCGCTGCGGCTGCCAAGGCTTGGCAATGCTCGGCATCGGTCAACTCGGCAGGGAGAAAGTCGGCGGTGCCTCCGGCGCTACGGATCTCGTCGACGACGCGATTTCCCCGTTCCTTGTCGCGTCCGCTGACGAGCACATGAGCTCCGCGTTGGGCCAACAGCTTTGCCGTGGCCGCACCGATTCCTCTGGTAGCTCCGGTAACCAACGCGACATCACCTGTGAAAGACATGCGTAGAGCATAGGAGAGCCACAGCAGGCGCGGGCGCCTTGTCGAGCCCGGGTAGCCAACGCAGGACGCGGCCGGCCGGACACGTAGTCCGCGCCACGTGTTCTCCCGTTGTGAAACACGGCGGTGCGTCAGCTCAGCGGCGTCTCCACGATCGTGTCCAGCACCGCCTCCAGTAGTTTCGCGAGTTGGTCGGGGGCGTTCTTGAGGTTCATCGCGCGGGCACCGACGACGCGGCGCATGAGCAGCACTCCGCTGATGAGCGAGAGCGCCACGTCGCTGCGAAGCCGGGCACCCGGTTCGGGCAACTGAGAGGTGAGTCGCTTGCCGACGTGGCGCTCGATCGCATCCCGGACGAGTTCGGTGGCACGCGGGTTGGATGCCGACCGAATCAGGATGAGGAAGGGCATCAGTTCGTCGGCATCGGGCGCCGACCGCGACACCAGGCTCGACGCCGCGTCACGAGTGAGCGACTGCGGACTCTCGCTGATGAACACCGCTGGAGCGAACGACGTTTCGACCGCCTCGGCGAACAGTTGTTCCTTCGAGCCGAAGTAGCGGTTCACCAGCATGGCGGTGACGCCGGCGTCCCCGGCGATCTCCCGCACACCCACCCCGTCGTAACCCGCACGCGCGAAGTTGCGGATCGCAGAGGCGAGGATCGCCTCGCGGGTCGCTGCGGCATTACGCGGTCGTGACGTACCAGTAGACACGGGACTCCAAGCTAGGGAATAGATCGCTCCAAGTCTACGTATGTATAACCGTTAGTAGTCTACAGCCGTAGATAAGGGGTAGTGGATGGACATGCTCCTGGGGCACGGACTGGCCGGACATCGAACACGCGGCGTCCGCTGCGTGGTTTCCCAACGACATCGGCCGATTCGGACGACCCGACGAGATCGCGGCCGCTGTCACGTTTCTCTGCAGCCGTCACGCCGACTACATCAGCGGCGCCGACCTCCGCGTCGACGGCGGCGTCGTACGCACCGTCTCCTGACCCGCGATCCAAGAACCCATCAGTGAAAGGTAGTGCCATGAACACACATTCACGCGTGATCCTGATATCCGGGGCTTCACGGGGCCTCGGGCGCGCCATCACAGAAGCGGCCCTCGACGCCGGGCACCGCGTCGTCGCGGGCGTGCGGACGACCTCTGCGCTCGACGATCTGCTGGCAGGGCATCCCGGCCGCCTCGCCGTCGTGCCACTCGACGTCACCGACGACAGTCAGGTGCGCGCCGCGATCGGCACCGCCGTCGACCGGTTCGGCGGGCTTGACGTCCTGGTCAACAATGCGGGCTACGCCAATATGAGTGCTATCGAAGACGTCGACTTCGACGATTTCCGCGCCCAAGTCGACACCAACTTCTTCGGCGTCGTGCGCCTCACCCGCGCTGCGTTGCCGATCATGCGTAAACAGCGTTACGGCAACATCATTCAGGTCTCCTCGGTTGGCGGACGCATCGTACGGCCGGGCCTGGCCGCATACCAATCGTCGAAGTGGGCCGTCACTGGATTCTCCGAGGTGTTGGCTCGTGAAGTCTCTCCCTTGGGGATCAAGGTCACCGTGCTGGAGCCCGGCGGAATGCGTACGGACTGGGCCGGTTCCTCCATGCGGATCGATCCCGTCAGGGATGACTACGCCGCCACCGTCGGCGCAGCCGCCTCCTTGAGCAGCCCCGACACCCTCGCCGCCAGCGATCCGGTCAAGGTTGCCGCGCTGCTACTGCAGATCATCGACATGGAGGAACCACCCCTGCGGCTGCTCGTCGGTCCCGACGCCTACCGCTACGCCACCGCCGCCGGACGCCAACTGCTGGCCGCCGACCAGAAATGGGAAGCGCTGAGCGTCTCCACCGCAGCCGACGACGCGACCCACGATCAACTGGACCCGCTGGCGGCACTGAGCCCAACCGAGCAGGGGTGACCCGATCGCGGTCGCGCTATCCGCCGACACCGGCGAATCAGGGCGATGCCGGCGCCAAGGCACGCTCGAGGACGGACGCGGCGAGGCCCATGCTGGTGGTCATCCCGATCCCGGTCGTGACGGTGACGATCTGAACACCGGGATATGGCTGGTGGATCAGGAATTCGTGGTCCGGCGCCGAACTGTAGACACCCTGCCAGCGCTCGAGCACACGCAGGTGCGGCACGCCGAACAGTTTCTCCGCTTCATCGATCAGCAGCTCGAAACCGAACTCGCTCTGGAACGGTGAGGCGGTACGGCTGCGCACGTGTGTGTCGCCGACCAACAGTGTCCCGTCGGGCATCGGTGTGTACATCTGGTGCAGGTCCACGCCGACGTGCGTGGGGAATTCGGTCGCGAGCCGCTCCCGGAGCGCGGCCGATGTCGGGCACTCGAGAAACCCTGTATACCGCACCAGGGACCATCCGGTGAACAGCGGCGCGGTCAGTGGTTTCCCGAACTGGGGATCGACGCGCAGCATGTGAAGACGGCAGCGCCGCAACCGGTACTCATCGGCGAGTTCGGGGAAGAGCAGATCTATGTCGTGATTGAGCGCGAAGATGACGAGCGGAGCTTCGAAGACTCCGCGGGACGTTCGCAGCGTTCCGGTGCTGGCGCCGACAGCAGCGGTGTCCCAATAGAAATCGACGCCCTGCGAGGTCAAGAACCGGACGATCGCGGGCGCGGCAGCGCGGGGGTCCAGCTGGATGTCCAGTGGAAACCACGCGCCGCCGAGCACCGACGAGTCGGCGACCGGCGTGCGCTCATGAACGTCGTCGCGATCGAGCAACCGCACGGACTCCTCGCCCCGCAATTCGGCGAATTCGCGGAGCACCTGCATCTCGTCCTCGGCCCGCGCCACCGCCACGGTGCCCGACTCACGCGACCAGAACTGTGCCGCCCGGGACAGGTCGAGCCAGTGCGCCCGGCCGGCTCGCGCGTACTCGTGTGCGATGCCGGACTGTGCGGTGATGCAGCAGTGCCCGAAGTTCTGGACCGAGGCGCCGAAGACCCCTTCTGCCTTGTCGACGACGGCGACGGACAGTCCGCGCCGGCAGGCGTGATAGGCGTGTGCCAGGCCGACGATGCCGGCTCCCGCGATGACCAGATCGTAAGCGTGTTTCCGCACCCGGCCACAATGGCCGCAACCGGACCTACTTGTCAATACAAGCGGTCAACATATAACTATATGGTCGGCGGGGCGTTGAATACCCGTGGGTCGTCGGTCATGGAGTTCATGATGCTGAAGGTCACGACGTCGGGGCGGTAGCGGTCATCGGAGTACTCGAACGGACTCCCGGAAGCGTCGTAACTGGTGCGTCGCTCCCGCAGTAACGGTGACCCGCCGGGTATCGCAAGGGCGTCGGCATCGACCGCGTCGGCGGCAACCGCGTCGAGAACGTGTTTCATGGCGGCGAACTCCGTACCCCTGGCCGTCAGAAAGTCGGTGATCGAACCGGAATCCGGGTCGAAGTCGAACAGGTGCTTGCCGACATCGTTGTTGAATCTGCTGCGCTCCAACATAGTTGCCTGCCCATCCAGATAGCGGACGCGCACGACCTCCACGACGAACGACTGATCGGACAGTTCCAACGCCGCCGCAATTTCGGGGGAGGCTCGTCGGCGGGAAACCTCGAGGGTCTTGCTCCCGGCGGACCGGCCGGACTGCCGTGCCCACTGCGAGAACGGTGTGAAGGACGCCAAGGTCTGGGTGGTATCGGGCTGCCGAACCACCGCCGGTTTGCCCTGCGACCCGGTGATCAGCCCTTCCGCCCGAAGTTTGGCCAGGGCCTGCCGGACCGGACCGCGGCTCACACTCCACTGCTGACACAGTTGCGCCTCGGACGGCAGCGCCTCACCGGGCTTGCGCTTGCCGGCGAGAATCTCCTCGCGCAGCTGCGCGGCAACCACCTGGTGTCGCGGCGGCAGCATGTGTGTTCTCCTGTGTATACAACGACGGTAACTTGTATCGATTATGCGGCACCCGCGCGACAGTTCGGCGTTGCCCTAGCTGAACCTTGGAAAAGGGGCTGCCGTCCGCGCCGCTCGACTCGAACAATCCGCGTCGAGCAGACGCGCAGGTCAGCCCGGCCAACGCCAGTGATAAAGCAGATGCGGCACTCCAGTAGCTGCGCTAGGCTCACTTGGCGAGGCCGCCGTTCCAACGTGACTGCTGCACAAGCCTTCCGTAGACCCCGCGCGCCGACATTGGGTAACGAGCAAAGGACCGGACATGGCATCACACAGCTTGGTTCGTAAGCGGATTCCGGCCGCAATCGGCGGCGCAGCGATCATCGCGATGATCGGCTTCACCGCGGCGTGCGCGAGTGACAGCGACGAGCCGGAAGAGTCGCCAACCACCACCACGACGACGACGGAGCCCACGTTGACTCCGACCGAGAAGTCGATCAACCCCACCGGCGGGAACGTTTTCACCCCGCCGGTCACCGCACCGCAGCAGACCGTCCAGGGTCCGAACGACTGATCGTCTCAAGGACCGGGTGTATCGCGGTCCGCGAAACTCCCTGCCGCGCTGGGTAACCGGGCGGTGGCCGCCGTTCAGATCCTGCCGTCCGGGAACATCGTCTTGACGGCCTGGGTGATGTTCGCGCGGGCGGCCGCGGCGCTGGTGGGGTCGAGAGAAGTGATCGCCATCGCGTAGCGACGGTCGGACCCGATCACGCCGGTGGACACGTGCAACTGGTTGGGGCCACTCCAGCAGCAGAACCAACCCTGCTTGACGGCAACCGTCTCGCCGTAGAGACCCTCGGGGATTCCGAACCGCTGCGGGTAACCGTCGGTTCCCGTCGGTGTGGACCGCGCCAGGTTGCCGAGGATGAAATCAGCCTGCTCGCGAGGCAGTCCGCCGCTGCCGTCCAGCAGCATGCCGTAGTACCGAACCAGATCGTCGGCGGTGCTCTGGGTGACGTCCCAGTGCTGGTTGTAGGGCGCCGTCGTACCGGTCAGACCGTAGCGAGCCTTGATGCGCGCGATGACGGCGTTCTGGCCGCTGCGATCCCAGAACATCTGGGCCGCGCTGTCGTCGGACGACCGCAGCATGAGGTCCAGCGCCTGCCGGTCGGCGACCGACAACTCCGTCCTGCCCTCCGACTCCTGCAGCAACACGTCATCGGCAATGAACAGCTTCACCACAGACGCGATTGGGAACGGTGTGTTGACACCGTTCGACACGGTCTGGCCGGTGCGGCGGTCCAGCACGGCCACCTCGATCTCGGCCCCGGTCTCGGCGGCGTCGGCGGTGGCTTGGCGAATCCGCGCGTCCAGCCCCGCCAGCGGCGCAGCCGACCCGGCGGGCGAGCCGGCCTCCGTGGGTCGCGGGGTGTTCTCGACGGTCGGCGGGGCACCCGAGACCTGTGCCATACAGCCCGTCGCGAGCAACGCTGCCCAGACCAACGCGGTACCCGTCATCACCCGGGTCGGTCGTCGCCGCCGATGCATACGTCTCCTTCGCGCCGTCCGGACCGAGTCGGCGGGACCCTCGCGGCCCGCACCGGTGACTCTGAGCCTAGTTGCGCGGCCGAAACGCTTCTAGCTGCACATTTACCTGAGAATCCAGCAAACTTTGGCGCTCTTTCCGGACCGGGTGGACATCGCCGGTATCTGTTCGTAGCCTGTCCGAGACACAGAAATTGCGGGCCAGGATCGGTCCTTGAAGTGAAGGATCGTGACAATCCGTATGACCCGGGTGCGCCACTCCTTGCGGCGAACGGTGTCCGGTTCGGCAGCCGCGCTCCTGGTCCTGGCCACCTCGATGGGTGCCGTGAACGCCGACCCGGCCGCCGACGCGCTGGCCAAACTCAACGAGTTGTCCCGGCAGGCGGTCGAGAGCCGCGAGGCCGTCACCGTAGCCCAGCGTGACGCCGATGCCCGGCTGGCCGAACAGACCGCCGCCCTGGACCGGCACCGCGCCGACCTGGACGCCCTCGCCGTGGCGAACTCCGAACTCAAGCCCTACCAGGACGGGGTCGACCGGGTGGCCTCGATGACCTACATGAGCGGGCGCACCGGTCAGCTCGCGGCGGTGCTGACCGCGGACTCCCCGCAACAGCTGATCGACGGACTGGCGCTCCAGCGAACGGTCACCGAACGCGCGGCCAGCCACTTGGCCGGCCTGCGCACGGCCCGGGAGCGTGCCGCCACCGCCGCCGCCGCCTCGGACAGATCGGCTGCCGAGGCCCGCACCAAGGCCGAGCAGGCGGCCGCGGTACGCGCCGAGCTGCAGGCCAAGTGGAAGGACCTGCTGCGCCAGATCGCTGCCGCGGAGGCGCAGTATGCCGCGTTGACGCCGCAGCAGCAGGCGGTGGTCGACGCCGCGCCCCCGCCACCGCCGAACGCCCCCGCCCCGCAGGACCCGGCGATCGTCGCGATGCCCGGCCAGCAGCCCCCGGTCGCCCCGGCCCCGTCGCTCGCCGCCGCGGTCATGGACATTCCCGAGGCGCTGCCCGTCGGTGTTGCCAACGAGGCCGGGCTGCAGCCCAAAGCGGTGTTGGCCGCCCGGGCCGTCAGCCAGCGGTTCCCGCAGATCGGTGAGATCGGCGGGGTACGTCCGGACTCCAAGCCCTGGCATCCGAGCGGCCTGGCGATCGACATCATGATCCCGAACCACGGCAGCCCTGAGGGCATCGCCCTCGGCGACCAGATCCGGGACTTCGCGCTGGCCAACGCGGGCCGTTTCGGGTTGCAGGACGTGATCTGGCGGGGCACCTACTACACGCCGGCCGGTCCGCAGGCCTCCGGTTACGGGCACTACGATCACGTGCACATCACCGTCACGCGCGGCTGACCTATTCCGGCGCGAGTACGCCGGTGTGGCCGGCAAGATCTTCGACGGTGCCCGGGAGTGCTGGCCGATCTCGGCTTTCAGCCTGTGGCGCAACCGGTTCCGGTGGCGCCCTGGTCGAGCTGGTTACGGATGCAGGTTCCACTGGCCCACATCCTGGGCCAGCACGTCGTTGACATCGACGCGGATGCCGCCGACCACCGGTCCAGGATTCGACGCGGTGTCGATGATGCGTTGGTAGAGCGTCGCGCCGGGGAAGATCTGCCCGCCCGACCAGGACCGGGTCTGCCAGGCCCACACCTTGCCGGGCGTGCCCGACCGGCCGATGACACCGGCGGCGGTCGCCCACTGGCAGGCTTTGATACCCCCGTAGATTCCGGTGCGCTGGACGCCGATCACCGAGTTGATGCCGCGAAACCACGGCAGCACCACGTTGTCCCACTGGTTTCGATCGATGTCGTCGTCGACGCTGAAGTAAATGGGTGCGCTCTGGCCGCCCCCGGCGGCGGTGTGTAGCTGCCATCCGGTGCGTGCGTCGCTGACACCGCCCGGATAGCCGCGGGTGAAGTCCGACGGTGCCGTCCCGCCCGGCTTGCCGTACTGGTAGTTGCTGACGATCACCAGACCGGCGGCGGCCAGCGACTGCGCATATGGCAGCGTGATCGGCTTGGCTCCGAACGAGGAGCCGGGCCGTGAGGTGGACACGTAGTTGATCACCCCGGCGTGCCCAGCCGCCCGGATGTCCTGGGCCGGGATCTGTTTCATGGCGTAGTCGATCAGGGTGGAGGATGCAGCCGACGCCGGCGGAGCAGCTACGGCCGCACCGAGTCCGGCCAACGCCGACGCTGCGGCGGCGTAGCGCAGCGCGTCACGCCTGGAAATCCGACGTGCTGAGAGCAGGTCAGGGATGCTGGGCATATCGCGCACCGCGCGATGTTAACAAAGTGACGGTTGTTATTGATGGTGCCGTGCGGGAGCCTGGCCGACTCGTTTCTAGGGCTCGTCGGCGTCGGCCTTGGTGCGTTCTTCCTCGATACGGTCCTTGCTGCGCAACAGTCGCAGCAGTGTCACCAAGCCCAGTCCGCCGACGACGTTGCCGACGACGACGTAGCCGAACCAGCCGAGCCAGTCGAGGTACCCGAATGGGGCGTCACCGGTGGCGATCGCGCCGAAGATCAACAGCGAGTCCAGGATTGAGTGGAACATCTGCAGGCCGGCGAGCAGGAACGCGCCGGCGACGGCGGCCGCGATCTTGCCGACCATCGAATCGGTGCCGTGCTGCATACGGGTCATCAATGTGATGGCCATCCCGCCGAGCAGGGATAAGGCCACCGTCTCAATGGATATCGGGGCCGTGACGTAATGGCCGGCCGACTCCACCGCCTGCTCATGCAGTTTGGGGAATGCCAGCGTGATCAACCACATCAAGACCCACCCGCCGGCGAGGTTGGCGGCCAACGTGCCACTCCAGAGTTTGAGCAGCTGCCGAACACTCGCCCGCTTGGCGGCCACGGTGGTGATGGGGACGAGGAAACCCTCGGTGAACAGCTCACTGCGGCCGAGCAAGAGAGCTAGGAAACCGATCGAAAACGCCAGACCGGCCAGCAGCGGATCACCGGTGGCGTGCAGCACCGCCAGGTAAGCCAGCACCCCCATCGCCACCTCGGTGCCTCCGAAGAAGCCGGTCACCAGCACCTCGCGCCAACTGCGGTGCAGACGCTGAGTGCCCTCGTCGATCATCCTGTTGAAGGCGTCTTCCAGCTCGTCCTCGATCGGGCTGTCGGAACTGCCCAGATCGCGTTGCCTCGTCTGACTCATGGGAGTTCCTTTGCCTCGCCCGCCGAATAGGGCGACGGGATACCCGGCATACGGGTGTTCGAAGCGCGCTGCCCGGGCCGGGCCGTTTCCCCGTCGTGAGGGCGGGTACCCGACTGAGGTTGTCGCCGACCTCACAACGCCGTCTTGATCGGCGCTGCGGTGGAGGCGATCTCGTCGAGGACACGTAGATTCCGGACGATGTCGCGGCTCTCGCGGTCCCCGACACGATCGAGCAGGGTGCCGATCAGCAACGGCGGTCGGTAGACGGCGTCGGACTGCCCGGCGATCTGATGGTCGCGGACCCAGATCGTGGCTGGGCGGACGAATCCGGGCTCGGCGGCCAACACCGTGCCGAACCGCCACGCGCTGTCGCGCAGTTGTCGGATGGTTTCGTTGATGACCAGAATCTGGTTCTGCTTGAGGACGGCATAGACGTCGGCAAGTGCCGGTGAGAGCTCGTTGATGTCTTCGACGATCGCCTCGACCTGGCTGGCAAGCACCGCGTTGATGGTGTTGAAATCCGCACGGATGTCGCCCAGCCGGGGAGCCATGTCGCGGGCGATGATGCCCAGGTCGAGCAGGATATGCGCCATGATGCCGCCGAGCATGTGCTGCAGGATGACCGGTCCACCGTTGTTCGCGGCATCGAAGGTGACCTGCCAGGACCGCGTCGGGCGCTTGAAGCGTCCGGGGTGGAGATGACCGTTCACCGCGTCGAAGTAGCGCTGAGCGAAGGCGACGTCGAACCGCTCCATCGTCGGTCCATCGTGAAACGCGCCGTCGTCGATCGCGGTGGCAACCGCAATGGTGATCCGCTTGTACAGCGCGGCGAAGTAGCCGAACCTGCTGGACTCGACGACCGACCAGTCGATGATCGACGAGATCGCGTCGATGACTTCGTCGATCGTCGTCAGCCGCGGGATCGGCGGGGGAACTGTGGCCATGGCTGCTCCTGAGGTGAACCGGCGTCCGCTCGAATATCGCTGAGGCCGGCGGCAGTCACCTGCGTAGTGCACCACTCGAATATCGGCGGTGCACCGCCCCGCCTACTCGGCCGGCGTCACATCCACGCCGGACCCCTTGATCGAGGCCTTCGCCCGGTTCTCGGCGCGCACCGCCTTCTTGCCGCGCACGTATCCCGTCGCCGAGATCGTCGCCGCCAGCAGGACATCCTCGCCCTTGACGAACGGGTGGAACCCGACACCGGCACCGCCGCGGCCCTTGACCGGGATGTCGGCGACGTCGGTGACCTTCCAGCTCTTCTCCGACAGCGACAGGATCGCCTCGCCGTTGGCGCATGAAACCGGCAGTGCGGCAATCACTTCGTCCCCGTCGCCGCTGAGCTTCACCCCGGCCACCCCGTTGCCCGCCACGCCCTGCGGGTTCACCGCGGCCGGATCGATCCGCAGGATCTTCCCGCGCCGGGTGACCAGCGCCAGGTGATAACCGTCGGGCAGCATCCCCGAACGCAGCAGCCCGGTGATGTCCGGGGCCACCGGAATGTCGCGGATCTTGTAGGGCAGGCCACCGCCGGTGGTGAACTTGATCCGGCCGTCGGTCCACACCGCCCAGCCCAGACCCGAGCTGAGCAGCTCGCCGTGGCTGTCGGAGAACACGCCCCGGTCGTCGAGGCGCCAGGCCGCGTTGACCTTCCGCTCGCGTGGCCCGTCCTCGCCGGCGCCGGCGGTCACCGGGGTCGCCTCGAAATCCAGCACGGTGCGGCGGTCGTACTCGGCTCCCTTGAACAACTTCGCGGTCTCGACGAGCTCCTTGTCGATCACCACCCGGCGCGCGTCCGGATTGGTCACCAGCTCGGTCAGCTCGGCGTACTCGGCGTCCAACTTCTCGGCCTCGGCCTGCAACTCGATCACGTCGAGACGGGTCAACCGGCGCAGCTGAAGGCTCAACACGTAGTCGGCCTGCTCGGCGTCGATCTTGAACCGCTCCTGCAGGCCCTGGCGGGCGTCGTCGACGGTGTCGGACGCTCGAATGATCGCGACAGCAGTATCAATGTCGAGGTGGATCAGCATCAGGCCCGACACCAGGTGTCGGCGGGCGGCAACCTTCTCCAGCCGGTACTCGCTGCGGCGCAACACCACCGAGTCCCGCAGATGCAGGAACGCGGCGATCAGTTCGCGGACCGACCACCAGCGCGGCACCCGGTTCTCATCGAGGGCGACCAGGCTGGCGGCGAAGGTCGACTCCAGCGGGGTCAACGCCAGCAACTGGTCGCGGATCTGCTCGGCGCTGTGACCACGCTTGGCGGTCACCACGATCCGCAGCCCGTTACGGCGGTCGGTCAGGTCGGACATATCGGCCACACCGGACATCTCACCGGACTCCACCAGGGCCCGGATCCGTTCCTGCACAGTGTTACTCGCCACCCCCGGCGGCAGCTCGGTGATAACACAGTTCTTGCCGTCCACCGAGATCGTGCCGCGCACGGTGAACTGGCCGCGGCCCGTGGTGATGTACTCGCGCAGGCCGTTCTCGCCGATGACCCGGGCGCCGCAGCCCCAGTCCGGACCCGGGATGAGCTTGACCAGCCGGTCGTCGGTCATGTTCGGCGTTTTCAGCAGTGCCCGGCAGGCAGCCATGATCTCGCGCGGATTATGGGCCGGCACCTTGGTGGCCCAGCCCTCGGCGATACCGACCGCACCGTTGCACAGCAGCACCGGCCACTGGGCCGGCAGCCAGGTCGGCTCGATCCACTCGCCGTCGAACGTCGGCACCATCGGCACCGCGTGACTGTCGAGCTCGGCGGTCAGCGCCGCGCCAGGGGGAGACAACCGCATCTCGGTGTACCGGTCGGCGGCCGGGATGTCGCCCTGAATGCGCGGGAAAGCGCCCTGTCCGTCGATGACTTTCACGCGCTGGAACTCGGCGGCCATCAGTGCTGCCGCGCCGTACATCGACGCGCCGCCGTGCGGGTGCAGGTTGCCGGTGACTGCCGAGCACACCTTCGAGGACTTCTGCGGTTTGTTGCCGGGCAACAGTTTCGAGTCGTGCATCTGGTAGAGCAGCCGGCGCTGACCAGGCTTGAGCCCGTCATAGGCCGACGGGATGGCGCGGTCGCTGACGCTGTACAGCGCGAAGGTCAGCTGGTACTGGTTCCAGTAGTCGTCGGCGCTCTGGTCGAGCACCAGATCCGGGTTCTGCTCGGGAACGTCCAGGGTGGCGGTCACAGTCTTCTACCTACGATCTCTCAGGTCAGATCCAGTGCGGAGGTGTCGATGCGGGAGGCCACGTCGGCCATCCACGTGCGTCGTCCCTCGGGCGGCCCACCGAACAGCGTGTGATGCAGCTTCTTCTCGCCGTCGTCCGGATGAACCCGAATCACGGTGCGCCGCTCCGGATCCAGCACGGTGGTCCAGAAGTCGTCGGCATCCATCTCGCCGAGGCCCTTGTTGCGCTGCACCTCCACCCGCTTCTTGGAGCTCTCCTTCAGTCGGGCCACCGCAGCGTCACGCTCGGACTCGTCCTGGCAGTAGATCCGCTCGTCGCCGTTCTTGACCACGAACAACGGAGGCAACGTCACGTACACCATCCCGGCCTCGACCAGCGGGCGGTAGAAGTCCAGGAACATCGAGATCAGGCTGGAGTTGATGTTGCCGCCGTCCGGGTCGGCGTCGGAGGCGAACAGGATCCGGTCGTAGCGACACAGTTCCGGGTCGCAGTTGTCGCGCACCCCACAGCCCAGGATGCGTTCGATGGAGTCGAACTCGTCCTTGCCCCGCGCCTTGCTCAGCGCGTAGCCGTAGACGTTGGGCGGCTTCCCCTTCAGCGGGAAGGCGGCCTGGAAGGTCGCGTCGCGGGCGGCCTTGATGGTGCCCAGCGCCGAGTCGCCCTCGCACAGGAACAGTTCGGCGCCCGAGCCGCGTCCGGACTCCCGGCTCGGCAGCAGCTTGGGCGGCAGCGAAAGGTTGGTGCCCAGGCCCTTGGCCTTGGACGCGGCCCGGGACCGGGCCTTGGCGCCCTCGGCGCTGCGCCGGGCCCGGGCGGACTCCAGCGCCAGCTTCGTCCACAGCGTGACGGTGTCGTTGTTGGCCGGGTTGGCCGCCCAGATGGTGACGCTGCGTGCCACGTCCGGGGCCATCGCCACATTCAGCGATCGGGACGACACCGCGGTCTTGGCCTGGGAGTCCCACGCCACATCGGGGGCGCGGGTGTCCACCGCCAGCGCGGTCACCGCGACGAAGTCCTGCGGCTCGGGCCCGTCCTCACCCTTGGCCAGGCCCAGGTCCCGGATCCGGGACGCCCGGTCGGCCAGCGCCTCGGACAGGCCTTTCATGGCGGCGGTCAGATGCGACCCGCCGCCGGGGGTGCGCACCGTGTTGCAGAACGCCGCGACCGTCGCCGGTTCGGCCGGCCCTGCCGTCAGGGACCAGCGGAAAGGTGTCGGTCCGCGGCCGGTGGTGTACTCGCCGCGGCCCTCGACCACGGCGCGGACCCCGGGGGCCGGGGTGCCGGCGGCGGTGCACATGAGATCGAGCAGGGTGTCGCTGCCCCACGGGCCGCTGAACGGCTCGAGCAGGGCCGGCGGGATCTCCTCGCCAGGCCAACCCTCGTCGACCACGACCAGGTGCACACCGGGGGACATCCGGGCCGCGGCGTGCGCACGCAGCAGCACCTCGCCGACGTCCACGCTGGAATCGGGCACCACGCTCGGATCGAACAGGATCCGCACGGTGGTGCCGTGCACGTTGGGCTTGCGGTTGCCGACACCACGGAGTGTCTGGGTGTCGGCCCGGGTGAACGGGGCGTCCGGGTCGAACTCGTCACCTTCGAACACACCGGGATAGCCGGCGCCGAAGCTCTGCAGGTAGGTCTTGCCGGCCCGTTTCACCGTGACGTCGGTGCGTGCGGAAATGAACACCGCTGCCGCAGCACCGATTCCGTTCAGGCCGGCGCCGGTACTGGCCGCATCGGTGTGTGCGGAGAACTTGCCGCCGGCCCGCGCGGTGCCCAGCGTCTTGACGATGCCGTTCTTGCCGGTGGTCGGGTCGGTGTCGACGGGCAGCCCGCGCCCGTCGTCGGCCACGCTCACCGACCCGTCGGTGTGCAGGGTGATCGTCACGCATGACCCGCCGTGGCTGGGGACGGCGACCTCTTCGATGGCGTTGTCGACGATCTCCCGCAGGGCGGTGTTGAGCACATCGAGCCCGAGGTTCACCGCCGGCCGCAGGCGGGTGTGCTGGACATCGTCGAGCTCGGTGATGTCGGCGGCGGTGTAGCTCACTGCTGGTTTCTCTCCGTCGGGGCCAAGGGGGTGCCGGAGGAATGGTAGTCGGCCCGGACGACATCCCTGTGCATCCATGCGGGGGGATTCAGGGGAAACGTCTCAGGTCAGCCGGTGCTGTGCTGGTCATCACTGTGGCGTCCCAGGGACTCACGCAGCGCTCGCCCCTGCCGGACGTCGGCTTCCTCCTTGGCCCGGTTCTTCTCCGAGACGCGGTCGTCCCGGGCCGGCAACTGGAGGTCGCGCTCGGCGGCGATACCCGCCTGAAGCTGGCGGCCACGCTCCAGTTCGGCGTCCAGCTCGGCGCCGAAGAGCAGAGCCAGGTTGGTGATCCACAACCACAGCAAGAACACGATCACCCCGGCCAGCGCGCCGTAGGTCTTGTTGTAGCTGCCGAAGTTGGCGACGTAGAAACCGAACCCGACGGATGCGGCGACCCACAGCAGGATGGCCACCGCCGCCCCGACGCTGATCCAGCGGAACTTGGGCTGCTCGACGTTCGGCGCTGCGTAGTACAGCACGGCGACGGCGCCGGTGACGAGGATGAGGATCACCGGGAAGCGCGCGATGTTCCAGACCGTCTGCGCCGCGGGCCCGAGCCCGATGACGTCACCGATCGCCGCCGCTATCGGGCCGCTGACTGCCAGCATGAATGCGACCGCCGCTGCGGAGACCAACCCGACGAAGGTCAGCAGTAGCTGGATGGGTCGCAGCTTCCAGACCGGCCGGCCTTCGTCGACCTCGTAGACCCGGTTCATCGCACGCCCGAACGCGCCGATGTATCCCGATGCCGACCACAGCGCGCCGGCGATGCCGATGATCAACGCGAACCCTGCCGACGGTGCCTCCACGAGTTGCTGGATCGGCGCCCGTAGCGTGTCGACGGCGGAGGACGGGCCGAGATCGTCGACGATCTGCAGGACCGCGTCGGTGGTTCGTTCGCCCTGACCGAAGACGCCGAGCAGCGACACCATCACGACCAACGCCGGGAACAGGGACAGCACGGCGTAGTAGGTCAGGGCGGCGGCGAGGTCGGTGCACTGATCGGAAGTGAACTCGCGAGCCGTCTTGCGCAGGACGTAGAACACCGACGGCTTGGTCAGGTCGGCGGGCGAATCCGGCTTGGACGGATCGTCGGGATCGGGCGCGTCCGTGGGGTCCGGCGCCGCGATCGCGATCTGCTCGTCGCCGCGGTCCGGACTGCGCTCCTCGACATGCGGTGCCGGCACCCGCCTGCCGATCAGGACACCGGCCACAAGTCCGCCGGTCGCGGCCATCACCGTTTTCATCCCGAGGACATGCCCACGGGCGCGGATGGTGAAACTGCGCGCGCGTCGGCATGTTTTTCGGAAACTGGCTCAACGCCGGGTCCACTGCGTTGTACATTTCCGTTCAAATTTCAAAAATTGACGAAGAGGACAATATGGCCCGTCGTAGTCGCGCTCGCCGTTCCGAGGACTTTGCCGTACGACGTTGGCTGCAGATGGGCGCCGCCTCCGCGGGCATGGGCGCCGCGCTGTGGGGCATGTCGCTGGTGGGTCCGCAGGCGGCGGTTGCCGCCGCCGATGACGGCAGCTCGTCCTCCTCGGCGAGTGCATCCTCGGACAGCGGATCATCGAAGAGCGAAGCGGGACAGGATAAATCGTCCGACGCCCAGGGCGAGGACTCCGACTCCAAGGACACGCTCGGCGACTCGGACACCGATTCCGGCGACGACACTGACTCAGACGGCACGGACTCAGACGACACGTTCGGTGACACGGACTCCGGTTCCGATGACGCCGATCTGGACGACACCGATCTGGACGACACCGACGCCGTAGATCTCGATCTGGACGACACCGAGGCCGGCGCCACCGATCTCGACGACACCGGGACCCGCGACACCACGATCGAGAACACCACGACCGACGACGAGGTGACTCCGGCGCCCCGGCCATCGGCCGCACCCAGGTCGCATCTCGTTCCCGGCACGACCGGCGGCCAAACGCAGCCATCCATCTCTGCCGCCGCAGTACCGGCCGTGGGTGACCCATGGGCCATCAAGCAGGTCGCGAAGGCGGGAAATCCCTGGCAGGCCAACACCTCCGCGATCATCGCGGCGACGACGTCGAACATCCGGCTCGTGATTCTGTCCTTGCCGTTGCCGCAGCCACTGGAGGACGCATTCATCGGCACGATGTGGACGATGCGGCGGACGTTCTTCAACCTGGCGCCCACGATGAACGAGACCTACTCGGTGAGCAGTGGCCTGGGCACCATCGTCGGTCAAGCCAGGGCAACGGATCCCGAAGGGGACAAGATCGTCTACCGGGTGGTGAAGGGGCCGCGGTTCGGCACGCTGGAACTCAATGTCGACGGAACCTACACCTACACGCCCGCAGCGGAATTCGATGGCGTGGACACCTTCGTCATCGGGGCCGTCGACCGGGGCCTGCACGTCAACCTCATCCAGCCGTTCCGCGCTTCCGGCGCTGCGGCGAGCATGTTGGTCAACCAGAACGCGATCGACTTCGAGTTCACCTACAACGATCCCGACGGCTACTTCACCGATGAGGCCAGGGAACAGCTGTACCAGTCGGCCAGGCGGCTGGCGGTCTACTTCCTTGTGAATCAGAAGACCGTCCTGACCTACACCGTCAACAGCGAGTTCACGCCGGACGGCTACCTGGCCGCCGCCGGCAGCGATCTGGCCGGTGAGGACGCGGGGTTCTGGCAGACCGTGGTCCAACAGAAGCTGATCGACGGCGTAGACGCCAACGGTGACGAGACAGACGGTGAGATCGACTGGAACTGGGCCTGGGACTGGGGCTTCTACCCCTCGGTCGGAAGCGACGACTACGACTTCACCTCGACGGTCATGCACGAACTCCTGCACTCCTTCGGGTGGACCTCGGGTTTCCGAAACCCAGGTAACACCGAGCAGACGGCCTGGTCCATCTACGCCAGTTTCGTCACCACCAGGCAGGAAGACTCACCGATCGACGACGAGACCTACCATTGGGACCCCACCTACGACCGATACCTGACCGGGTTCGACGGCGGCATGTTCTTCAGCGGCGCCAACGCCATGGCCGCCTATGGTGGTCGGCCGGTCCCGCTGTACACACCGGCAGTCTGGGAGGGCGGCAGCTCGATCTCACACCTGGACGACAATGTGTTCTCCGGGCCGAATCACGTGATGATGGATCATGCGGCCGCCGGCATGGGGCCCGACAACATCGCCCTGAGCCCGGTGGAGCTCGGGATCCTGATGGATCTGGGATACACCGTGGTTCCTGCGCCGTGGTTCGCCTACCCGCCGGTGGGAGCGCGCACGTCGGTGTTGTGACCGTATCTCCCGCGCTCGGTCGGCGTTACGGTTGACGGTATGAAGTTCGGAATATCCACCTTCGTGACCGACGACAGTATCGACCCGGTATCGCTGGGCCGCGCGATCGAGGAACGCGGCTTCCATTCCCTGGTGGTGGCCGAACACTCGCACATCCCGGTCAGCCGGGAGTCGGCCTTCCCCTCGGGTGGTGACCTTCCTGCGAAGTACTACAAGACCCTCGACCCGTTCGTGACGCTCGCCGCCGCGGCCGCAGTCACGTCGACGATCGAATTGTTCACCGGTGTCGCATTGTTGATCCAACGCGATCCGATCCACACCGCCAAGGAAACCGCGAGTATCGACCTGATCTCCGGGGGCCGATTCGTCTTCGGGGTGGGCGCCGGCTGGAACCTGGAGGAGATGCGGGCCCACGGCACCGACCCGAAGACCCGTGGCGCACGACTGGACGAGAGCATCGAGGCCGTCAAGGCGCTGTGGACCTCTGAACCTGCCGAATACCACGGTCGTCATGTCGATTTCGAGCTGACGTACAGCCGACCCAAGCCGGTGCAGAAACCCCACCCACCGATTTTCATCGGCGGCAACTCGGATGCCACCGTGAGGCGGGTCATCCGGCACGAGGCGGGATGGATCTCCAATCCGCTCTCCCCGAAGGACCTGTCCGCGCGCATCACACAGATGCGCGAGGGCGCCGGCCGGGATATCCCGCTGGCGATGTTCGGCACCCCCATCGACCGGGAATACTGGAGCGCCGCCGAGGAATTGGGATTCGGCCAACTGGGACTGTTGCTGCCGTCTGTCCCGCGAGACGAAGCACTGAAACTACTCGACGAGTACGCCTCCCTTGTCGAGCAGTACCGGGCATAGTCACCCCGGCATATCCCCGGAGTGCCCGGGTGGGCGCGGGGCGTTGATGTTGTAGCGGACCCCGAGCATCCGGATGACGAAGCACGCCGCAACGGCCCCCAGCGCGGCGGGCAACCCGTAGGTGCCGGTACCGATGGTTGCCACCGTGATGGCGGCGGCCACCAGCGCCGGGATGGCGTAGAGCTCGCTGCGCAACACGGTCGGAACCTGCCCGACCAGCGCATCGCGGATGGTGCCGCCGCCCACCGCGGTGATGACCCCGAGCACCACGGCCGGACCGGCCCCGAGCCCGGCCGCCACCGCCTTACTGGCCCCGATGACCGCGAACACGCTCAACCCGATCGCATCGAGTGTCGTCAGGGACATCTCGAATCGGGCCAGCGGGCGGTTGAGCACGAACGCGATGAGCGCACCGACCATCGCCAGGGTGAAGTAGGGCCAGTACAGAAAGGTCGCCGGCGGCAGCGCGCCGATGAGGATGTCGCGGATCACCCCGCCGCCGAGCGCCGTCATCATGCCGAGTGTGACCACGCCGACCACGTCGAGATGGGTGGCACGCAGCGCCGTCAGGGCGCCGTTGAGCCCGAACACGAACGTGCCGGTCAGATCCAGCGCGAACAACAGCGGGGGTTGGGTGTCCACCTGTTCTGCCTATCACGGACCACAGGGCGACACCCGTACCTGTGGCGCAGATCCGTCTGCCGGGTGCCCGCGGTGCCAATCGACGGCGCGTTCCGCCGTGCAGGCCACCTCGTCGGCATGGTCGATCAGGGCGTAACGGGTGACCAGGTTCTGCAGACCGTTGATCGCGCATTCGTAGCCGACGCGGTGCAGCAACTGCCGGATCCAGCTGATCACTCGGATCCGCTGGCCGAAGGACAGGTGTCGGGCATCGCACACGACGAGCAGCCGCCGCGGACCCGTCCTGAGCGCGACGGCGACCGCCGACTCGCAGACAGCGTTCTGGTACAACCGCGTTCGCCGCTTGGATGTAGCCAGACGATGGCCGGAGAACAGAGAATCGCCACGGGTCTCGTCGAGGATCAGGATGATCGAGTCGGCGGCATCGTCGGCCTGTTCGACCGCGGTGTCCCCGTGCAGGGCCATCACACCGTGGCGTTCGAATGCGGTGACGAAGGCGTCGACCAGTTCGGTATGCCGGCCAAGGATGATCACCGGTGGATGGTCGGGCGCTCGCATGCTCACGAGAACCTCCTGCTCTGGGTTGCCGCAGACCGTGGCCGACGTACGAGAATTCCGACGCCGAAAAAGCGAATACGTCGAACGGTCCGAAAAGAAATCGGGATCAATTGCGGTCGATTATTTCGACGCGCCATCAATGCGACTACCGCGAAAAACAGAAATTGTGGTGCGGGAGTGGCGAGCAGAGCGGGCGGCGACCGCACGCCGACGTGCGTCAGCGCGGTCGCCCCTCGACCCCTCGAAAAGGTCCTTACCAGGACATCAGGCGCGCTCGGGCCGCTTGCGCCGGGTCTGGGTGAGTGCCACTTCGGCGGCTTTCGCGCGCTTGAGGGCGCGCCGTTCCTTGATGTCCATCGAGGGTTTCTTGGCGACGCGATTCGGGGATTTATCAGCCATTTCCTGCGCCTTTCTTGAGTGCTTCGTCCCCGACCATACCCAAGAAAAAATAAAAAGCCAGTCCGCCGAAATTTGCCGCGTAGCAGCTAGTTTCGGTAGAGCCCGAGCGCCCGGGTGGCCTCGGTGGCCACCGTGCCGCTGAGTCCGATGATCGGTGGGCCGCCGCGCTGGTGGATCACGTTCGCGAGCACCACCACGTACGTGTCCGATCCGGGATCGATCCACAGCGTCACCCCGGTGAAGCCGGTGTGGCCGAAACTGCCGATCGGGAACAGCATTCCGCGGGGCCGGGAATGCGGTGTGTCGATATCCCAGCCGAAACCGCGCAGATCCTGACCGGCGACGGCCGGATAGGCCGGCGCCGAACCAGCCTGACGGGCAGCGTCGTTCGCCGCGGCCAGCTGATGAGGGGTGTGCCCGGGTTGTTGCGGAGACGTCATCAACGCCAGGGTGGATTGCTCCAGCGGAAAGGCACTCGAACGGCCGGCCAGCCGGTCCAGCAACGCCTGGGCGAACCGGCCGACGTCATCGACCGTCGAGAACACCCCGGCGCTGCCGCTCACCCCGCCCATCCGCCGCGCGGTCGGGTCATGCACGGTGCCCCGCAACGGAAATCCGTGATCGGGATTGAGGCCCGGGGTGTCCTCGTCGAGCGCGGTGGGCGCCACCCGCGCCAACAAGCCGGTGTTCCAGGTGCCCGGCGGGCACCGTCCCGCCCAGGGGGGATAACCGTCGAGCGCGACGGCGGTGCCCCGAACCCGGTGCGGGCCACACGCCTTGCCGACCGGCAGGTAGTGCGTGTCGGCCATGCCGAGCGGCCCGAAGACGTGCTCCTGTACATAGCTGTCCAGCGGTTGACCGGTGATCTTCTCGATGATCGCGCCGACCAGGATGAAGTTGATGTCGGAGTAGTGGAACATCGTCCCGGGTTCGAATACCACCCAGGCCGCGAGGGCGCGGCGGACACCTTCATCCTTGGCGGGCCGATCCAGTCCCCACGGCCCGTCGAGGCTCAGATCGCCTGCGATACCCGAAAAGTGGGTGAGCAGCATGCGCAGCGTCACCCGCTCGCGTCGTGGATCGTGCGCGGGGTTGAACTCGGGCAGATAGTCCTGCACCGGTTCGTCAATGCGGACGAGACCGCGTTCGTACAGCTGGAACAGGGCGGTCGAGGTCGCGATGCTCTTGGTCAACGACGCCAGGTCGAACAGGGTGTCTTCGGTCATCGGTTCGGCGGGTGCGGGCGACCCGTTCAACCCGGGTTCGCCGTCGAGCTTGCGCGACCCGAAGGCCTGCCGGTAGACGATGTTGCCGTCGTGGCCGATCTGGACCACGGCGCCGGGCAGTCGGTGCGCCGTGATCGCGTCGCGCACCGATCGGGACACCGCCGCGAAATCCGTCCCCGGCGTGACCGCCGAGGTGCTGGGGTTCTGCGGTATGGCGGCCGGCGGTGTAACCGCCGCCGGATGACCGCAGGACGAGAGCGCCGCGACCGAGAGCAATCCCGCGGCACAGGCCCGGATGACTTGGCGCCTCGACACCTCCTCGACGGTAGTGCCGGGAGTACCGTGAAGATAGCGGCGACGTGCGCTTCCGATGCGGTGGTGGGGTTGGCGATGGGTGATATCGATGGGTGATATCGAAGTCACGCAGCAGCGGTCCTCGACCGGAATCGTGGCCGAACTGGAGGCCGAGGGCTTCGAGGTTGCCGAACCGGTGGGCCGCGGCGGATTCGGTGTGGTCTACCGCTGCCGGCAGCCGTCGATGGACCGCGTGGTCGCGATCAAGGTGCTCAACTCCGATCCCGACGACATGGACATCGAGCAGTTCAATCGGGAGCAGCGCGCGATGGGACGGGTGTCCGGGCACCCCAATATCGTGCCGGTGCTGCACGGAGGGCTCACCTTCGCCGGCCGGCCCTACATCGTGATGCCCTACTACCGCCGCGACAACCTGGGCGCCTGGGTCAAGGGCCACGGTCCGATGGCGCTGGAGGAGGTCCTGCCCATCGGGGTGCGGCTGGCGGGGGCGTTGGAGACCGCGCACCGCGCCGGTGTGCTGCACAGGGACGTGAAGCCGCCCAACGTGTTGCTCACCGACTACGGAGAACCCCAGCTCAGCGACTTCGGGATCGCCCGGATCGCCGGCGCTCGCGATCTCGCGAAGGACGTGGTCGCCGGGTCGCCGTCCTACACCGCGCCGGAGTTGTACGACGGCGGCGCGCCGTCGGTCGCCGCCGATGTCTACGGTCTGGCGGCGACCCTGTTCGCCCTGCTCCACGGCCGCCCGCCGTTCGTCTTCGAACCGACCGAGAACGTCGTGGCGTTCGTCCGCCGCGTGCAGCAGGGGCCGATCCCGGACCTGCGCCCCGCCGGTGTCCCCGAGGCGGTGGCCTCGGCGCTGGAGGCCGGACTGCAGATCGATCCCGCCCGCCGGCCGGCCTCGGCCGTTGATTTCGGGGAATCATTGCGCGCCGCGGGCGCCGAGATCGGACTCGTCATCGCCGAGGTCCCGCTCGAGCTGCCGCCCGTCGCCGACGCCGCGGGGCTACCGGTGGGTGTCGAACCGCCGATGCGGGTAACCGGCGGGTCCTCGGGCGGCCGCCGCCGGTATCCACCCAGCGCCCCGACGCGGTTCCGGCCGCCGCCCTGCAACCGGCCGACCGTCGCGCGTACCCGCATCCTGGACCGGCTGCGCTCGACCGACCGGTCCAAACTGGTCCTCATCCACGCCCCGGCCGGGTACGGCAAGAGCACCCTGGCCGCGCAGTGGGCCGACCAACTGATCCGCGAGGGGCTCAGCGGCGCCTGGCTGGCCATCGATGCCGACGACAACAACGTGGGTTGGTTTCTGGCCCACCTGATCGAGGCGATCCGCACGACGATGCCCGACCTGGCCGACATCCTGCAACAGGAACTCGACGGGCACCTGGACAACGCGCCGACCTATGTGCTGAACACGCTGATCACCCGGCTGCACGAGGACAAGCGCACTCTGGTGCTGATTCTGGATGACTGGCACCGCGCGGAAAGCCAGGAGACCACCGATGCGCTCTGCTATCTGGTCGAAAACAGTTGCCACCACCTGCATTTGATCGTCGCCAGCCGGACCCGTCCGGTGCTGCCGCTCGGCACCCTGCGCGTCCAGGGTGAACTGGTCGAGATCGACGCATCGCAATTGCGTTTCGACACAGCCGAATCCGCGTCGATGCTGGTCGATCAGTGCGGTATCACGCTCAGTGCCGACCACATCGCCGCGATCGAGGAGCATACCGACGGGTGGGCGGCCGCCCTGCAATTGGCTTCCCTGAGCCTGCGTGAACAAGCGGAGCCGGCCGCGGTCATCGGGCAACTGACCGGACGGGATACCGCGCTCGGGGAGTACCTGGCCTCCAACGTCCTGGACAACCTGGCACCTGACGTGCTCGACTTCCTGCTGGCCACCAGCATTCCCAAGCAGATCTGCAGTGGGCTGGCCACCGCGCTGACCGGCCACCGGCGCAGCCGCGCCATGCTCGAAGAGATCGAGCGACGGGATCTGTTCCTACGCAGGACCGATGCTCAGGGGTCGTGGTTCGAGTACCACCACCTGTTCGCCGAGTACCTGCTGCACCGACTGGAACGCGACGCCGAGGACCGGATCCCGCAGCTGCACCGCACTGCGGCGCGGTGGTTCACCGACAACCAGATGCTCAGTCAGGCCGTCGATCATCTGCTGCTGGCCGGTGACCCGGCCGTGGCCGTCGACACCGTGGAGCAGGTGGCCACCGACCTGATGGAGCAGTCCCGGATGCGGACGCTGATCGGGCTCGCCGACAAGCTACCCGCCGCCGAACGGGATGCGCGGCCCAGGCTGCAGGTCGACCTGGCCTGGGCGAACGTGGTGTTGCACCGTCTGCCCGCGGCGCTGGATGCGCTGCGCCTCGCCGAACTCGGCTTGGACGGTCTCGCGACGGACGAGGCGGCCGACCTGCGCGCCGAGATCGACCTGATTCGTTCGGTGATGGCCGCGTTTCAGGACCGGATCGATCCCGAGACGATCGATGCCGCAGTCCGGGCCTGCGTGGCCAGGTCCGACCGGCTGAGCCCGTTCATCCTGTGCCGTACCGCGGATCTGGCATCGCACCGGGCGGTGCGCACCTTCGCGTTCGATGAAGCGTTGCGCTGGCAGCGCTGGGGACGAGACTTCCACTCCCGGGTATCGGGGGCCTTGAGCGCCAGCTACGGGTACTGTTTCGCCGCCATCGCGGCCAACGAGCAACTCGACATCGCGGGAGCCGAAGCGCACCTTCGACATGCGCGGCGGATAGCTCTGTCGGAGTCCGGCGGGCCCAGCTATGTCGCCAAGCTGGCGGGTTCATTGCTCGGTGAGTTGCTCTATGAGCACGGAGAATTCGAGGAGGCACAGACGCTGCTCGACCAGGCCTGCGAGTTGGGTGCCGAGGGCGGACTCGTCGACTTCATGCTGGCCTGCCATGGCACCGGCGCCCGGCTGGCGGCCGCCCGCGGTGACCTTCCCGGTGCTCAGCGCCGGCTGACCGATGGCCTCGAGGTGGCCCGGATGCTGAACCTGTCGCGGCTGCAGGCGGGATTGTTGTACGAGAGCGCGCGGATCGCCACCCTGTCCGGTGAGCCGGTAACCGATGCCGTCGCCTGCCGGATCGCGGCCGGTGCAACAGATGACATGAGTAGCGACACTGCTGAATTCATGGAGGACGCCCAGATCCGTCTGCTGCGGGCAGGCGGCTCGGCGACGGCGTTGACCGAGGCGTGTGAGCGGGCGCGGGCGCGTCGGCGCCGGGTGGATCGGGCCAACCGACCGCGGGCGTATCTGCGTGCGACCGTACAGCTCGCGGGCTGCCTCGCCGGCGCCGGGCGAGGTGACGACGCCGCCGATGTGCTGCAGCCTGCGTTGAAAACCTGTGCCGCCCTGGGGCTCAGCCGCCTGCTGCTCGATGAGGACCCGCTACTGGTGCAGATTGCGCACCGGGCGATCCCACCGGATTCCACGGCAGCGGTGCATGTCCGGGACTTCGTGTCGAGCCTGTCCTAGGGGCGCGAGCCCGCACGGTCACCATCGTCCAACCACTGACGCACCAGATCGCCTTCGTCCGCGTCCACCGACCGCAGCGCCGTGAGTGTCGGATGCCCGGCGGCCAGCAGGGTGCTGTCGGTGCCTTCCTCCGGCTCGTTGGACATCTCGACCTCGGCCAGCCGCAGACCACCGTCACGGATCTCCTCGACCCGGGTCTGTACCGCCCCGCCGCGAGCGAGCCGCGCGTGGCGGATCGGGCCCAGCTCGTCGGCCGGCCGGTCCGGCACGTTCAGGGACAGCGCCGTGTCCTGCGGTGCCGCGAAGACCAGTTCCAGCACCGGGCGCAGCAGCCCGGCGGCGGTGGCCCAGTGCCGCTCGCCGGTGGGGTGCAGCGCCACATCCAGCGATACCGCCACCGCCCGGGTGCCGTTGATCTTCGCGGTGAGGGCAGCCCCCACGGTGCCCGAATGCAGCACGGCGCGACCGATGTTCGCGCCGTGGTTGATCCCGGACAGCACCAGCTCCGGTACCGGATCGAACCAGCCGTTGAGCGCGGCGGCGACGATGTGTCCGGGCTGGGCGTGCACCGCCCAAGCCTGCACCCCGTCGAGTTGCGGCAGGGCCCGGCGTTCGACCACCGTGTGGCCGTCCCGGCGTATCGCACTCAAGGCGGCGCTGGCGCCACTGGACTGTTCGGCGGGGGCGGCCACGATCACGTCCAATCCGGCCGCCACCGCCGCCGCGGCCAGCGCGTGCAGGCCCGGCGAATCGATGCCGTCGTCGTTGGTCACCAGAGCGCGTCGCACGTCGTGCCTCCCGTCATTTCCACGGCCGAAGCTCTACTCGTTCGGCGAGTGTGTCGACGGCCCGCGCACCGCCGGTTCCCAATCCGTGCCGCACCACGTTGAGCGCCCCGCAGGCGGCACCGACCTGCAAGGCCTCGCGAATCGGGCGGCCGCCGGCCAGCGCGGCGACCATGCCCGCGGTCATCGAGTCACCCGCACCCGCAGAGTCGGCCGGCTCCAACTTCGGCATCACGATCTCGACGACGTCCTCGCCCCGCTTGGTGTCCTCGAGCAGCGCCAGGGCCGGTGCGGATCCTGAACGTGACACCACCACGGTGCCTGCGCCCTCTTTGCGCAGTATCCGCATGGCATCCACGAGATCTTCGGCGTCCTCGGACTTCGCCCGGCCGTCATCGAGAAGTTCCTCGTGGCTGACCTTGATCAGCGCGGGGTTGCCGGCGAGCACCGCCTCGAGTCGCTCGCCCGACAGATCGGCCGCCACCTGGCAGCCATTGGCGCCGAGGTCGGTGGCCAGCCGTCGGTACAGGTCGGGGGGCAGCACGTCGTCCTCCTGCGGCCCGGACAGCAGCACCCAGCCGTGGTTCAGGCCTTCGGTCAGGGTGAGTTCGTAGAGGGAGTCGATCTCATGCCGGTCCAACGGGCTGCCCGGGCTCTCGGCGATGATCTCCCGGCTCCCGCCCCGGCGGTCGTGCACGTAGGCGCCGTTGCGTGAGCTGACCGGCACGAGCCGCGCGGTGACGTCCGGAATGGGCAGCAGGTGGCTCAGGACTTCACCGGTCTCACCACCGGTGGCGGCGCACAGCACCACCGGCACACCGAGTGAGGACACCATGCGTGACTGCCACACGCCCTGGCCGCCGGCGTGCACGTGGATGTCGGCGGAACCGGAACGGTTTTCCACCGTCACGGTCAGGATGGGCAGCGGGGCGAAGATGACGACGGCGTCCGGCTGTTCGTTGTCCGTCTGGTCGCGGGCGGTTTCCTGGTCTGGCGTCTGCGTCATGGGGGAGGGGGTACCCACTCTCACCCGGTTGATCAGTCCGATGTCCACGGAGAAGGGGTAGCCACAATGACCACTGCCACCAGAGGTGCCGACTCGGAGAAGGGGCTGGCGCGGGTAGCCCAGTCGCTGGCCGGGTGGACGGAGAAGTGGTTCCCGGACGCCTACGTGGTGGCGTTGGCGGGCGTTGTGCTGGTCTCTGTCGCCGCGTTCGTCAACGGGTCCTCTCCGCAGACCGTCGTGGATGCCTTCGGCGGCGGTTTCTGGGATCTGACCGCGTTCACCCTGCAGATGGCGATGGTGGTGCTGACCGGATACGTGGTGGCCACCTCCCCGCCGGTGGCCAAGCTGATCGACCGGCTCGCAACGATGCCCGGTTCGGCGCGCACCGCGGTGAGTCTGGTGGCGTTTCTGTCCATGTCGGTCTCCTTCCTCAACTGGGGACTGAGTCTGGTCTTCAGCGGCCTGCTGGCCCGGGCGATCGCGCGCCGCACCGATCTGCGGGTGGACTACCGCGCCCTCGGTGCCGCGGCCTTCATGGGGGTGGGTGCGGTGTGGGCGCTGGGGCTGTCCTCCTCGGCGGCCCAGCTGCAGGCCACGCCCGCGTCGCTGCCCGAGGAACTGCTGCAGATCACCGGCGTGCTCGATTTCGGGACCACGATCTTCACCTGGCAGTCGCTGCTCATGTGCGCCATCCTCATCGTGCTGACAGTGGTGATCGCGCACTTCTCCGCACCGAGAGGTGCCGCGATCAGGACCGCGGAGGATATGGACGTCGACCTCGACGACCGGACCGAGCCGGCGCCTCCGCGGTCACGACCGGGGGAGTGGCTCGAATACAGCCGGGTGCTACCGGTGTTGGCAGGCGTGCTGACCCTGGGATGGCTGATCTCCCAGTTGCTCACCAAACCGGTCCTGACGGTGGTGAGCAGTCTGAACGGCTACCTGCTGGTGTTCCTCATCCTCGGCCTGGTGCTGCACGGGACACCGCGGCAGTTTCTACAGGCCGTCGCCAACGCGGTGCCCGCGGTTGGGGGCATCCTGGTGCAGTTTCCGCTGTACGCCGCCATGGCCGCGATCATCACCCGGGCCGAAGGCAGAGGTGGACTGACGGTTTCGGATCGGCTGGCCGAATTGTTCACCGATGTCGGCGCCGGATGGTTCGCGGTGGTGATCGGCCTGTACACGGTCGTGCTCGGCATCTTCATCCCGTCGGGCGGTGGAAAGTGGTTGGTGGAGGCGCCCTACGTGATGCAGGCGGCCACCGACGTGCAGATGAATCTGGGCTGGACGGTGCAGATCTACAACGTGGCCGAGGCGGTGCCCAATCTGGTCAACCCGTTCTTCATGCTGCCGCTGTTGGCGGTGCTGGGTCTGCGGGCACGCGATCTGGTCGGATTCACCTTCTTGCAGTTCATCTTCCACCTGCCGGTGGTGCTGCTGTTGGTGTGGCTGCTCGGTACGACCTTCGATTTCGTGCCGCCCGTGATGCCTGCCGCCCCGTAGGGGGCGGACGCGCGAAGTGTCTTGACCCGGACAAAAGCTTGAGTCGGCCTGTTGCCTCATGTCAAGATGCGCGCGTAGGGGTCTTCGTTATTTCAGCGCCTTGCGGGCATGGTTGCGATGCCACCCCGTCGTGGCGCACAGCTCGTCCAGAATCCGGCCCTTCTCACCCTTGCGCGCCAGGATGTACCGGACTGCGGAGCGTCTCCGCCACGGCTTTGCGCCCGGTCAACGTCAACCCCATCAATCGGGCTTACGCGCGCATTTTCAATGAGGCAACGAATCACCCGTTCGCGCGCATTTCTGATGAGTCAACGCGGTCAGTGTGATGTATCAGGACATCGGTGACAGTTGATGTATCAGGACATCGGTGACGGTTGTCGGGTTTTGGGGCGTGGGCCGCGTGGTTGTCCGTTGCCGACATACTTCACACCCGGTGCGGGTTTGGTGTGTTCGATAAGGATTTCGCCGTCCAGATCGGCCACGATGATCTTGTCGTCGACGCTGACAACCAGGACTTGCTGGAAGGCGCGTTGTGCGTCGACTCGGTATGTGACTGAGTCCAATCCGATGCTGCCCACCGAGCTCACCGTGCGGATGACTGTGTCCGAGGGTAGATCCACGGGCGACTTCGCTCGGGGGAATTGGTATCGACTCGGGACAGGCCGTGCATAGGTCGGCCGGTCGATTGCGGGGCGGGGTGGATCTGCCGTGGGGGTCGCTTCCCATGCCGTCAGTGGTGTGACGCGCCCAGGTAGACCTTGGTGAGGGCGCTCGGTGTTGTAGATGTGGTCGAACGCATCGACCTGGGCTTGGAGCTCGGCCAGTGTCTCGGCCAGTGGCTGTTTGTCGAGATAGCGGAACAGGGTCTGGTGGAAGCGTTCGTTTTTGCCCTGCGTGGTCGGCTTGTAGGGCTTTCCGGTGATCGCCTCGACCCCGAGTGCACTCACGTGACCGACAAGTTGGCCCACATATCCGCGCCGTGAGGGGTTGAGGGCGAGTCCATTGTCCGAGAGCAGTCGTTGGGGTACGCCGTGGGCGGCTACGGCCTTGTCGAAGACCGTGATCGCCGCCTCGGCTGTCTCGCTCCAGGCCACGTGGGAAGCGACCGCGTAGCGGGAGTGGTCGTCGATGAGTTGGAAGATCACACATGTGCGTCCACCGGCCAGGACGTACCCGGTGGCGTCAAGTTGCCAGCACGCGTTCGGGGCTGGGTAGACAAACCGCCGCCACGCCGAGCGGGGCTTCTTCTTCGGCTCCATACGAGCCACACCGGCCTCCCGGAATATGCGTGCCAGCGCCGCCGTGGACGGAACCTCATCGAGGCCCATCGCGCGCATCTTCTCGTGCACGCTGATCGGCCCGTGATCCAGACCGGAAACCTCCAGCGCGGACCGCACAGCCACGGCCTGTGCTTTGATCTCATCGCTCAGCGTCGAAGGGCTCGACTTCGGTCGGCGTGTCCGGGGTTCGAGCACCGCAGCCGGACCGTCTTCCTTGGTTCGTTTACGTAACTCGTAGAACGACTTTCGTGATATGCCATGCTCGACACAGAACGTCGAGACCGCGCCGCGAGGCGCGTCGTCGGGCCACTGGGAGATCGCCAAGCGGACACGAGGATCGATGGGTTCATTGACAGCCACCGCCTAAGCCTCGAGGAAGAAGTGTCACCACCAAGAACCCTCAAAGTGTCACCGATGTCCTGATGCAGAACTGTCACCGATGTCCTGAGACATAACAAGTCAACGCGGTCAGTGTAGAGGCGTATACTAGAACACATGTTCGAAAGTCGAGGTGCGCTCACCCACCTCGATGCCGCGCGTGCGGAGCTGACTGCCGAGCGTAAAGCGCTGGCGCACAAGCTGGTGGCCGCGGGGAAGTTCGCGCTGGCCCGGATGGCGGAGATGGGCCACAGCTATGAGGACTGCATCGTCGATGACTGGGAACTGGCGGCCGCCGAACTCGGCGTCGAACTGGGGATCAGTCGCGGTCGCGCGTGCACGCAGATCACCCACGGCCGGGACCTGATCCAGCGGCTACCCGAGTTCGCGAAGGTCTTCCTCACCGGCGCGGTGGACTTCCGGGTGTTCTTGAGTATCTTCCACCGCACCGCGTTGGTCACCGATCCCGACATCATGGCCGTCATCGACGCCCAGGTGGCCGCTGCGGCGCCATCATGGAACGCGCTCTCGGACAACCGGATCACCGAGTTGGTGGACTGGATGATCCTGGACGTCGATCCCGACGCGGTGCGCCGGGCCAGGGACGCGCGACGCAACCGCTACATCTCGGTCGAGCCCGTCGGGGAGGGGATGGTCGAGATCCACGGTCGTGTCGATGCCGCCGTGGGCGCGGTATTCGATCAGCGTCTGGATGCGTTGGCGCGCACCGTGTGCCCGGATGATCCGCGGACCTTCGGTGAGCGGCGTGCCGATGCCGCTGAACCGCTGTCGGCGGGGGCGACGCGGATGGCGTGTCTGTGTGGCAAGGACACCTGTACGGCCGCGGGTGCCGAGGTTCCGTCGGGATCGTTGGTCATCCACGTGCTGGCCGGACAGTCCACCGTCACCGGGGCGTCGGACCGCCCGGCGCTGCTCCCCGGCTACGGCGCCATCCCGGCCGAGCAGATCCGGGAAAGGCTTGCGTACGCGCACGTGCGGCCGTTGCCCGAATTGGCCGGCCTGGGTACGGAGAACGGCTATCAGCCGTCGAGGAAGTTGGCGGATTTCGTGCGCTGCCGCGACCTGACCTGCCGGTGGCCGGGCTGCCAGGTGCCCGCTGAGCGTTGCGATGTCGACAGAGAGGATAAAGGTGTCACTCGCGGTGACGGTCTGGCTCGGATATCGATTGACGCCGACAGGCTGTCCTTGTGTGGATCTGTCGGCCGGCGCCGCGGGTGGCGTCGTAAGCGTCACCGACGCGACGGCGGTGACCTAATAGGAGCTTGCGGCAACAAGCCACCCATCTCTGTCCTGTCCAACCGTCAACGCCGGTGACGTCACCATCCACCTGCAGAGGACGGTTGAACCAGCATGACAACTCAACAGCGATTCCGCCACGTCGTCATCGGAGTCGATACTCACAAGGCCACCCATCACGTGGCCGTCGTCGACGCCGGCACCGCCAAACTGCTTGGCGATCATGAGTTTCCTGCTACCGCAGCTGGCTACCGCAAGCTCCTAGCCTGGGTCCTCACCCTGGGCCAGTTGGTCAAAGCCGGTATCGAAGGAACCGGTTCCTACGGTGCGGGATTGAACCGATACCTCACGGCCCACGGTGTTGTCACAGTCGAAGTATCCCGCCCGAACCGTCAGGACCGTCGAGCGCGAGGTAAGTCAGATCCAATCGATGCCATCAACGCAGCCCGAGCCGTGGTCGCTGAAACTGCGACTGGCACACCAAAAGATCGTGACGGTTTCGTCGAAACCGTGCGAATGATCCGCGCCACCCGACGCAGTGCCGTCAAAGCACGCAAGGCAGCCCTACACCAGATCCACGGACTGCTGTGGTGCGCTCCTGAGGACCTGCGTAGCAAGCTGTCCCAGTACGACCGGGCAGCGCTCGTCGCCCGCTGCGCACGACTACGGCTCTCCTCGGCAGCGCCCGCCGATGACGCCGCCGCCGCAGCGCGCCGCATGCTGCGTCGCCTGGCCCGCCGAGTCCAATTCCTCGACGAGGAGATCGCTGAAGCCAATGTCGAACTGCAGGCGATCCTCCAGCAAATGACACCACACCTGTTGGCCGTGACTGGCGTCGGGACCGAGGCGGCGGGCCAGATCCTCACCACGGCCGGCGAGAACATCGACCGGCTCAAATCTGAGGCGTCCCTGGCGCGGATCTGCGGGGTCGCCCCAATCCCGGCCAGCAGCGGCGCCACGACACGGCACCGATTACATCGCGGTGGTGACCGTGATGCCAACAGTGCGATCCATCTGATCGTGATCAATCGCCTGCGCTGGCACGAGCCCACCAAAGCCTATGTTGCCCGCCGCACAGCCGAAGGAAAGACCAAAAAAGACATCATCCGCTGCCTTAAGCGTGCCGTTGTTCGCGAACTCTACCGTGCACTTCAGGCCGATTTATACCGTCCAAAACTGGTACTTGACGCTGCATAGGAGCATCCACACGACCCCGTGGCCGTACGGGCCCACCCACCCGAGCAACACCAAGTTGTATTGCCGAATCCACCATGTGATCAAGACTTTT
The DNA here is from genome assembly GCF_043974665.1 of Mycobacterium sp. AMU20-3851. Lineage (NCBI taxonomy): Bacteria > Bacillati > Actinomycetota > Actinomycetes > Mycobacteriales > Mycobacteriaceae > Mycobacterium > Mycobacterium sp. AMU20-3851. The sequence goes on along the minus strand of NZ_CP146371.1, from coordinate 5,922,366 downwards.
CACTGCGGGCCAGGCGGCTGGACCGACCGGCAGTATCCCGACGGCACGATCACCATCACTGCCCCCAACGGGCGCACCTACACCACCGCACCCGGCGGAAAACTGTTCTTCCCCCAGTTGTCCACACCGACTGCGACTTTGGTGCTTCCACCGGATCCGCCGCCGAGCCAGCACCGTGACCTGGCCGCCCCCAGACGCGCCCGCACCCGTGCGCGGCAGCGGGCCTACCGGATCGCGCACGAACGCGCCCGCAACCGCGCGCACTACGAGGCCAACCCGCCACCCTTCTGATCACAGGTGCTTGCACGCCTCCCGCTTCGACAGCCCGCTCAGCCGGTCCTCGCGGGCGGCCACGAACGCGCGCACCCAATCCGGTTCGGTCCTGGCGTACTGTCGCAACGCCCAGCCGATGGCCTTGCGGATGAAGAAGTCGGGGTCGTCCGCGTTCGCATCGATCACCGCGGTGAGAAGGTCCAGATCGGTGTTCTGCCGGGCCGCAAGCTGGGCGATGATCGCGGTGCGGCGCAGCCACAGATCCGGGTCGGTCGCCCACCCGACGATCGTCGGGCGAACCCGGTCGGGATCCGAGCACAGGATCGGTCCGATCAAGTTCGCGGCGATCTCGTCGACAATGTCCCACCAGGCGCCGGCCACGATCAGGGCGCGGTACAGCGGCACCCGGTCCGGGGTCTGGTAGGACCGGTAGCGTCGGTGTCGGGCGAGTTCCAGTGCGGCATAGCGCTCTTCGCGCCGGTCCGCGGTAGTGAACATCTGCTCGACGGTGGCCTCGACGGCGCGCTCGGAGTGCAGCGGGTGCTCGTCGAAGATGATGCGGCAGATGCTGCGCACCTCGGGGCGGCGGACACCGTGGAAGCGCATCTCCGACTTCATGTACCGCTGCATGGCGACCGCCCGGTCCGGGTCCCCAGCGGCGGACAGTTCGCGGCGGACCCGGGCGATCAGTTCCTCGTCGGCTGTGTGCACGGTCCCACCGTCAACGCCAGAAGTAGCCCACGGAGACCAGTTCGGCCCCGCCCGAGGTGATCTCGGCGACCGCGGTCTGGAGACCATCCGGGTCGGTGGATGCCACGGTGATCACCGCGTGCTCGCCGTAGCCGACCTCGACCACCTCGACGCCCCGACGACGCAGTTCGGCCTCCACCCAGCCGGCCGTGGCGCGCTCCACCTGGAGTCGGAAGAGCTGCGCGCGCACCCGGGGCCGCAGGTCGGCGGTCTCCACAGCCGCGATGACGGTGCCCGAATAGGCGCGGACCAGACCGCCTGCCCCGAGGTTGACCCCGCCGTAGTAGCGCGACACCACCGCCGCCACGTTCACCAGGCCGCGCCCGTGCAGTGCTGCCAGCATCGGCGATCCGGCGGTGCCGCCCGGTTCGCCGTCGTCGGAGAACCGCTCGATTCGGCTCTCCTCGTCGTCGCCGACGATGTAGGCATAGCAGTGGTGCCCGGCGCCACGCTCGACCTCACGAACCTCGGCGAGGAAAGCAGCGAACGCCTCGTCGGACTCCACCCGACGCAGGCGACCGATGAAGCGGGACTTCTTGATGATCTCCTCAGCGTAGGGCCGTGCGTCGGCGTCCAGTGAGAAGAGCACCCGCAGAACTATAGGCTGCGTGACGCGTTGTCGCCCTGGCCGTTCGAGCCGTCCGCTAGGTCTCGTCCGCGAGCTGGTGGCGGTCCTGGTGCGCGCCTGGTGCCTCAGGATCGTCGTCCTGGTGGTCGAGTTGCTCCTGCTCGCGGCGTTGCTCGTCGGTGGCCTCGGTGGCGTCCTCAGGTATGGGCGTTTCACGGCGGTGTTTCTCCACCACGTCCGGGGCGACCTCCCGGGTGGCCATCCCGCCCGTTCGGCCCTGGTCGGTGGGTCCGGGTGGGTTTGTCTTGTCAGTCATGAACACGGGATGCCCCGGCAACGGGCGTTCCAAGCCTGGTTCCCGGTATCGGCGCGGAACGGTCCAGTGACTGCCGAACTCGTCATTGAAGTACTCGGGATCGAACGGGCTGTCCCCGCCGGCGGGAAAACTGGTCAGCTCGCCGAACACGATGCGACCGTCCACGCAGTACAAATCGACGCGGACGAAGTCGGTGCCGGCGCCCAGCTGTTCCGCCACCGCGATCATCTCGTCCAATCGCGAGGGAGGCTCGGGTTGCGGGTCGGCCCATGGCGGCCCCCCGGACAGCGGCAGATGTTCCCAGTCCGGCCGGAAGAAGTCCTGGGTGCGCCGGCCGAACCGGCCGATATCGACCTGCACATAGGCGCATTTGCCATGGAAGACGAAGAACTTGTAGTCATCGGGAATCTCACCCGCGGCGTCGGTGAGTAGTTCTTCGACCAGCACCCGGGGCGGTATCTGCCCGTATGCCCACTCCCGGTTGGGGCCCTGACCGTAGAGTTGCGCCACCCAACCCTTGGCGATCCGCACGATGTCCCCGCGGCCCGCGTGCTCGGGGCGGACGAACCGGTAGGACCAGTCACCCCGGTCGCCGGGCAGCCGCGCCTCGGCGGGCGCGTGGTCGGAGACCACGATGACCGCGCCGCTGCCGTGGGTCGGTTTCACAACGAACGTATCGGGCAGGACTGCGTGGTAGAGGTCGGCGGGCTCGTCGACGATGGCGTAGACGGCCGGAAGATACTGCCGGCCAACGACTGTCGCCACATGGTCACGCACCGCGGCCTTGTCGGCGAATGTCACGATGAGCTCGCGGCGGTCGCGCAGCATCTTGTAGCGCACCTTGTCGCGGAACGTGTGGGGATTGCGGGTGCGCCACAGGCGTACCGCACGCACCAGCCGACTCCGTTCGCGCCAGCTGACCTGCGCGGATCCCATCTGGTCAGGCTACGGTGTGGGATGGCGCTCACGTTTCCTTACCGCGATAACCGGGCACATCAGGTGTCCGACCCGTTGACGCACAGTGCGAGGAGAGCATGGCCGGCCATCCCACCTTCGGTGTCGAGGAGGAGTTCCTCCTCGTCGACCCGGACTGCGGCGAACCCGTACCGCTCAACACCCGGGTGGCCGTGCTGGCCGAGGACGACGGGGTCGATCTGCAGCTGGAACTGACCAGTTGCCAGGTCGAGACCGCCACCGAAGTGTCGGACAACACCGCGGATCTGCGTGCCCAGCTCACCCGCCTGCGCAGGATCGCCGGCGACGCCGCTAACAAGGCCGGTGCCCGCCTGCTCGCCGCCGGCCTGCCGCCGACGGTGCCGCACGAGTTCCCGATCACCGAATCCGAGCGCTACGGCCGGATCGCGGACAGATTCGGGATGGTCGCCCACGAACAGGGGATCTGCGGTTGCCACGTCCACGTGGCGGTACCGGACCGGGACGCCGCGATCCAGGTCAGCAACCGGCTCCGGCCATGGCTGCCGCTGCTGCTGGGGATGACGGCCAATTCGGCGATCTACCGCAACGACGACAGCGGCTACGCGAGTTTTCGGCAGGTGCTGTGGTCGCGCTGGCCCAGCGCAGGTCCACCCCCGCACTTCGATTCCGCCGAGGACTATGACGCTGCGGTGCAGAGGATGCAGGACATCGGCGCGATGCTCGACGACGGCATGGTCTACTGGGATATCCGGCCGTCGGCGAACTTCCCGACGGTCGAGGTGCGGGTGGCGGACGTCCCTGCCACCGTCGCGGACACCGTGTTGCACGCCACGCTGACTCGCGCCGCGGTCATGACGGCCCTCGACGAGGAGCGGCGCGGCGTCCCGCTCCCCGATGTGCGAGCACACGAACTGGCGGGTGCGTACTGGAGTTCGGCCCGGTACGGACTCGACGGACCGGCGGTCGATCCGTTCTCCGACGGCGGCAAGGGCACTGGACCGGCAGCCGATCTGCTGCGGGCCCTTGTCGACCGGATCGCTCCGGCGCTGCGAACGGTCGGGGATTTCGAGTTCGTCGAGGACGAGCTGGCCCGCTTGTTCGAACGAGGTAACGGAGCCCAGCGTCAGCGCGCCGCCTGGCTGCGTCGTGGCGAGGCGGCCGATGTCATCGACGCGGTAGCCGAGGCGACCGTGGAAGACTGTGATCAACGACGGGAGGGAATGTGAACGGGACTCCGGCCGAGCCGATTCTGCTGTACGACGGGGTGTGCGGGGTCTGCAACGGCGCCGTGCGCAGCATTCTGCGCTTCGACCGTCGCGGGACGCTGCGATTCGCCGCCTTGGACAGTGCTGTCGCGCGGGACATCATCGGGCGCCATCCGCATCTGGAAGGGTTGGATTCGGTTGTGTTCGTTCGCAATCCGGATCAGCAGAACGAAACCGTGAGCACCAAATCGGCCGCGCTGCTGGAGGTGGCAGACTATCTGGGCGGGTACTGGAGACTCGCCCGGGCCGCACGCGTCATACCCGCCATCGTCCGGGACCGGCTCTACGCCGCATTCGCCGCGGTCCGCTACCGGGTCGGCGGCAAGTACGACACCTGCCCGATCCCCGCGCCGGAGGTGCGCAGCCGCTTCCTGGACGCGACCTACGGCTGAGCCGGAAACAAACGCGCGGTCGCCTCTGTTACTCCCGGCAGGACTACGAACGGGAAGAGGCGAGATCGATGAAGAAGATCGGTTTGGTGGGCGGGATCGTCGGAGCACTGTCGGCAGCCGTGATCGGCTTCGCGGGTCCGGCACAGGCCGCGGTGGGCACGCACGACGTCATCGCGCTGAGCCCCGGATCCGGTGTCTACGACAACGACAGCAACTACCCGTGGCGGGATCAGCTGTTCCCCAGGGTGAAGGTGCCGCAGGTGGACACCTCGGTACGCAACTGAGCGCGACGCCCGGACACACGACAGCGGTCGCAGCGGAACCTCTCGGTTCTGCTGCGACCGCTGTCGTGTGAGGTGCTACCGGCTACAGGACGCCGATGCCGTAACCGCCTCCGTAGCCCCAGGGCCACATGCCCCACTGGGTCTCACCGAGCTGACCCGGGGAGCTGGTGATCTGGGCATTGCCCGGGCTCTGGCACACGGTGCTGGTGCCGGAGACGATGTTGCCGGCGTTCGTGCACTCGGTCTGGACAGGATTGGCCGAAGCCAGCGGTGCGGCGACGATCGCCCCGGCGGCACCCGCGGCGGCGAGCAGTGCGGCGGCGGTCCAACGTGACTTGATCACAGGGATCCCTTTCATCGAATGGGTGAAGCGTGTTTGTTGATTACCGCTGGGTCTCAGAGGATGTCGACGTCGCCGTCGCTGTCGACGTCGCCGCAGCGAATCCGGATGTCCTGCAGCGGCTTCCGGATATTCTTCAGTTCGGCGCCGATCTGCGGGTTCGCGGTGAAGTACTCGTCGACCTTGGCCTCGATCTCGTTGTGCGGCAGACCGTGCAGGCTGGTGAAGAAGTTGTTGGCCTCGGGGTGGGTGAACAGGTAGGCCGAGGTGGCGGCGGAAACACCGGAGGCCACTCCGGCCAGGTCGGCGGCGGTGCAGTTCGGCGGCGGGACGGGCTCGGCGAACGCGCTGGGGATGGCGGCGAACAGCGTCGCGCCGGTGAATGCGCCGGCTCCAAGGATTCCGGCGACCGTGCGGCGGACATTGAGCGACATTGATCGGCTCCTTCGTATCAGTCATCGGGATGGTTGCCCGAATTCCAGGTCACCGGGAGTGGTGTTCCTGACCTGCTGAGCTAACCAGATTTGACGTGCAGTTTCTCGGCTTGGGTCCAGACTGCTGAGAACCTCCTTCGGAAAGGCTGGATGCGCTCCGGCCGGCCGGCCCGGCCCGTGGTGGATGTGCCCCATGAGGATCGTGTGGTTTCGGCACACCCGGCGACATCGTCACATTGACGCATGTGTATATTTGCCGCGAGCCTGCCAGGGCCCTTTTACGAGGAGATCAGCCCAGAATGCAGTTAGCTTGATGCTTTCGCAGTTAAGTAAATCTGCAATTCCGCTACGGCCGGAGCGTAATTACCTCTACAGTCTCGGCGTGGCCGAGCAGCGGAATACCACTGAGGACGGCGGGGAGACCGTCCGCGGCCGGATGAACCATCCCGGGGGCACCGACAGATTCATGGAGTCATCACTATGTGTGCAGCCCCCGCCCGGCACCGTGCCCACGGCCCCAGCGAGCAATTCTGGATGGCCACCGAACTTCTGACAGCGGGTGCGACCGGCGGAGCGGCGCGCCATGCCCGTGCATCGTCATCGACTATCGCCCAGCACATCGGCCGGGTAGGAGCGCTGGCGGTCTCGCTGGGTGTCGGCTTCGCGATCGCCGATTCCGCACAGCCGGCCTACGCCGACACCGGTGCGAGCTCCAGCAACGAGTCGGCGTCCGCGTCGGACGCGGGCTCGTCATCTGCCGGCTCCGGCCCGGCCGATCGCAAGCGGGGGCCGAGGACCGCGACCAAGCCGACCGCCGACGCCGACGCGACCGGCGACGACTCCGACAGCGCCGCCGGCCTGACTCCACCGGACGAGCCCACGACCGAACCGGACGAGACACAGCCGGACGCGACCGAACCGGACGAGACGGAGCCGGCCGGGACCGAGCCCGACGAAACCGCGTCGGAGACCGGGGATACGCCGACCGAGGCCGTCACCGACGACGTCGCCACCGACGCCGTCAAGGGCAGCAGGAAAGGGCGTACGTACGCCCCGACCGTCGAACCGATGCAGGTGCACAAGAGTGTCACCGCCGTCGTGCAGGCGGTACCGGACCCCGAGGTCGAATCCGCCCCACAGGTGGAGACCGACACGCAGGACGCCTCCGCCGCGGCGCCGGTGACCACCGAAGTTGCTCCCGCACCGGCAATTCAGGACACCCAGGCCACCGTCGAGGCCGTCACGCCCAAGATGACCGCGGCCAGCTCCACGCTCGGTACCCGAACCGCGACGACGAACCCGCTGGACCTACTGGTCAACACCATGATGGCGTGGGTCGCCCGCCAGATCAGCCACACGTTCGTCAACAGGACGCCGATCGCGGGTCCGATCGTCTACGAGCAGAATCTGCTCGGCCAGGTGTATATCGACCTGAACGCCACCGACCCCAACGGCGACGTGCTGGCCTACGACATCATCCAGCCCGAACACGGTTGGGTGTACCGGGATCTGATCAGCGGAAAGTTCGTCTACACGCCATGGGCACTGGTCAGCGGTCAGCCTCTGGTGGACAGCTTCAAGGTCGTCATCCGCGACGACTCCGAACATCTGCCCGGCGTGCTCGGCCAGATCCAGGCCGTGGTGGAAAAGGTCACCCGCTTCCTCGGCATCGCCCAGGCGGACAACCTCACCGTCACCATCCCGGTCACCGTCGACCCGGTCGTCCAGGCGCCGCCGCTGGTGACGCCCATCGTGGGCGGCGGCTATCAACTGGGTAAGGATCCCGCTCCCATCGTTTCCACCGTCGACATCGTCGACGGCGACACCCTGGGACTCAAGCGGGTGGTCATCAAGATCGCGACGCTGGCCCAGGCCGGAGATACGTTGTCCTACAACGCTCCCTCTGACAGCCCCATCATCGGCTCGTGGGATGCGGAAACGCTGACGCTGACGTTGACGGGCAACGGAACCCTGGCCGAGTACGAGCAGGCGATCAAGGCGGTGAACTTCGCTGCCACCCAGGGGGCCGGTCTGGTGCGCGGCATCACCATCTCGGCCACCGACCAGGACGATGTGGACAACATCGCGCCGGGCTTCGTCACCGTCGCGGTGTGGCCGGCCACGAAGCTGCCACCCCTGGTCACCCCGATCGCCGGGGGCGGGTTCACGCTCGGCGGCAACCCGGCGCGGATCGTGTCGGCGATCGACATCGTCGACGGGGACTCGGGCCGACTGTCGAAGGTGACGCTGCGCATCGAGACGCTGGCGCAGTCCGGGGACGCCCTGAATTATTCTGCACCGCAGGGAAATCCGGTGATCGGCAGCTGGGATGCGACCACCCGCACGCTCACCTTGTCCGGGGACGCGACACTGGCGCAGTACGAAGAGGCCATCAAGGCGGTGACCTTCTCGGCCACCCAGAGCGCCGGGGTGGTGCGGGGCATCGCCATCTCGGCCACCGACGAGGACGGCGTGGGCAACGTCGCCCCCGGGTTCGTGACGGTCGGTGTCTGGGCCGCTCCCACCCTGCCGCCGCTGGTGACCCCGATCGCCGGGGGCGGGTTCACGCTGGGTGGCAACCCGGCCAAGATCGTCTCGGCGATCGACATCGTCGATGTGGATTCGGGCCGGCTGTCCAAGGTGACGGTGAAGATCTCCACGATGGCACAGGCCGGAGACGTGCTGAATTACGTTGCTCCGGAAGGTAATCCGGTCATCGGCGTGTGGAACGCGGCCGAACGGACGCTGACCCTGTCGGGTCCGGGCACCCTGGCACAGTACGAGGAGGCCCTCAGGGCGGTGACCTTCTCGGCGACCCAGGGTGCGGCACTGGTGCGCGGACTGTCCATCTCGGCCATCGACGAGCACGGGGTCTCGAACATCGCGCCCGGGTTCGTCACCGTGGCGGTGTCCTCGCCCACGCGCTACCTGCCGCTCGTGACGCCCATCGGTGGGCGGTCGTACACGATCGGGGAGTCGCCGACGAAGCCGGTGGCCGGGGTCGACATCGTCGACGCCGACTCCAGCCATCTGCAACAGGTCACCATGCGCGTGACGACCTTCGGCAAGTCCGGGGACACCCTGACCTTCGCCGGCCTGACCGACAATCCGATCACCGCGACCTACGACGCCGAGACCCGGACCCTGACGCTGTCCGGGATCGCGACCAAGCAGCAGTACGAGGAGGCGTTGAAGGCCGTCACGTTCACCGCCACCCAGGGCGGCTGGACCACTCGGACGATCACGATCGTCGCCACCGACACCGACGGGGTGAACAGCTCGACAGCGTCGTTGACCCTCTCGGTGTGGTGAGCGGCGTGCTCAGCTGAACCGGACGTTCAGGGTCGCCAGCCCGAAGATCTTGCGGCCCCCGGACTTCGCACCGACAAGCACGACGCCGCTGCGGCCGTCCGGGTCGAGGGACTTGATCTTGCCGGAGTACTCGATCTCGGTGCCGGTGACCGGCACGATCGCGGGCTGCGACAGCCGCACCGCGTAGCGGGTCACCGAGCCCGGGTCACCGGTCCAGGAGGAGCCGTAGCTGGCGCCCAGACCCATGGTGAGCATGCCGTGGGCCAGCACATCCTCCTGGCCCGCGAGCTTGGCGACGTTCTCGTCCCAGTGCAGCGGGTTGGCGTCACCGGCCACCCCGGCGTAGTTGACCAGGTCGCCGCGGGACAGCCGGGCCTGATGGACGGGCAGGGTGTCCCCCGCCTTGAGGTCGTCGAACGACGGGGAGGCCGGCGTCCGGGTCAGGCCGGCCTGGGCGATGCGCTGCTCGCCTGCCGGGCGCACGGCCTTCTCATAGGCAATCCCGGAGAAGTCGGCGCCGAGCATGTTGATGCCGTGCATCATCACGTTCGCCACGGCCGGCCGGATGGCGGCGTCGACCTCCTCGGCACCGACCCCCACGACGGTGGTGTGCAGGGTGTGCACGACCTCGCCGGCGGTGTCGGTGAAGGTGTTCGTCACGGTGATCAGGTCGCGGCCGGCGATCCGACGCACCGAGGTCAACTCGACGTCGATGGTCAGCTCATCGCCCTCCACGATGGGGCGGTGCTGTTCGAAGACCTCCTCGGTCTGCAGATACATGTCGTAGCCGACCACGACCTGTTCGAACATCTTCTGGTTGCAGGCCATGGCCGGAGCCGAGGTGAAGGTCAGCGGGGCCACCAGGCCGGAGTATCCGAGTTTCTGCGCCGCGGCGACATCCCAGTGTGCGGGGTGGTAGTCCTGCACGGCACGAGCGAACTCGCGCACCTTCTCGCGCCCGACCAGGTAGGTGTCGTCCATCTGGTAGTAGTGGCCGACGCGGTCTTCGAGTGGCGTCGTTTCTGCTGCTGCGGTCATGGCTGTGCCCAACTCTTCTGTCTGCTTGTTCGCTGAGGCGGATACAGCAGGTTAACGCGCAGGGCCTGGCAGCAAAAAACCGCTGTGCCCGGGGAGGTCGGACAGCCGGCGCGGAACTACCCCACGAAGTTGCGCAACGCCACCGCCATCGCCGCGGGTTGATCCTCGGGAATCAGGGTCCAGGAATCCTCGACGATCACCTTCGTCGCGTTGGGATACAGCTGCGCCAATCGGTCGGCATGCGCCAGCGGCATCATCCGATCTTCGCGGGCCCAGAGGATCAGGACCGGGCGGGTGAATGTCCGCATCTGCTCGGACAATTCGAGCAGCCGCTGCCGCGGCGGGGCGCCGGTGGCGAATTTGACCAGATCTCGGCGTACCGCCGGGTTCTCGACGGCGGGCGCGAACCAGTCGTCGAACAGCGCATCCGGTATCCCGTACTTGGTGAGTGCACCGTATGCCCGGTCGCTGTGCCGAAAGAACCTGGTGCCCAGAAACTTCGAGAGCACCCAGCCACCGCCGGGCAGCCGGCACAGCAGGGCGGCCGGGCGGGCGGGCGCCGGCGGATAGTTGTCGAATGCCGTGCATGACGCCAGCACCAGGCGGCCGAGGCGCTTGTCTCGGCCGTCAGAGATCAGGAATTGTCCGCCGCCCCAGTCGTTGAGCACCAGGGTGACATCCTCCAGCTCCAGCGCATCCAGGAAGTCGGCCAGGACGGCGGCCACGCCCTGCTCGGTGAGATCCGCGTCCGGGTGCATCGGCTCCCGGTGGGCGCCCATCGGCAGTGTCGGTGTGATGCAGCGGTATTCGGGCAGGTGCGGGATCACCTTGCGCCATTGCCGGCCGTCCATGAGCAGGCCGTGACCGAACACCAGGACGGGACCGTCACCCCCGGTGTCCGCGTAGGCGATGGGACCGGACGAAAGATCGACGGTGGGCATCCACGCTCCTAGATAGATCATTCTATTCGGGCCCACGGTATGCTGCGGGCACCCACTGCGCAAGGAGGAGTTCTCATGGCCGAGCCCGGTACCCGCGACCGGATCCTGGAGGCGACGGCCGAGCTGTACCGGCGCCAGGGCATGTCAGCCACCGGCCTCAAGCAGATCTCCGGCGCGGCCAAAGCGCCGTTCGGGTCCATCTACCACCACTTTCCCGGAGGAAAGGAGGCGATCACCGCCGAGGTCATCCGCTGCGAGGGCGTTCGCTACGGGGCGTTCGTCGGGGCGCAACTGGCGCACACCGATCCGGCCACCGGGATCCCCGCCCTGTTCGTGAGCGCCGGGGAACTGATGGCCTCTCAGGACTACGGCGAGGCCTGTTCCATCGAGACCATCGCGCTGGAGGTGGCCAGTACCAACGAGGTGCTCCGGCAGGAGTCGGCGACGGTGTTCGAAGGCTGGTTGTCCGGGCTGGCCGCATGGTTCGCCCAACTCGACGTCACCGAGGAACAGAGCCGCCGGATGGCCCTGATCACCCTGACCGCCCTGGAGGGCGCCTTCGTGCTGTGCCGGACGCTCCGGTCGGTCGAACCGGTCGTCGCCGCGGGGCATGGTGTGCAGGCGGCCGTGTCGGCGATACTCGCGGAGTAGGGCCAGCCCTACCCTGAAGACGCGGGCGTACGGGATGGGGGTGGAGGGCAGCGGTGCCTAGCGTCGAACGCGTGACCACGATCCAACGCCCGGGAGTCATCCGCCAGCTCGGTGTGGACACCGGGTATGTGCTGCTCGGATTCCCGCTCGCCCTGCTGAGTTTCACCGCCATCGTCACCGGGGTGGCGGTGGGGCTGGGCGCGCTCGTCATCCTCGTGGGGTTGCCGATCCTGGTCGCAACGGTCCTCGTCGCGCGGGTTTTCGCCGATATCGAACGACTGCGGTTCCCGGCGGTGCTGCACCGGCCGCGCACCCGGCCGGCATACCGCACGGCGGCCCCGGGAGCGTCGGCGTTCAAGCGGATGGTCATGCCGCTGGCCGACGGGCAGTCCTGGCTGGACCTGGTTCACGGCGTGCTGCGGTTTCCGATCTCGGTGGCCACCTTCTGCGTATTGATCACCTGGTGGACCACGGCTGTGGCCGGCACGCTGACCGTCGCCTGGGACTGGGCCATCCCGCGCGGTCCGGACAACACCTCGCTGGCCCAGCTGATCGGGCTCGGAGACAGCGCGCTGGCCCGCATCGGATTTCAGACCGCTGTCGGCCTGGGCTGTCTGTGCACGTTGCCCTTGGTGGTGCGGGGATGCGCGTTGTTGGAGGCGGCCTTCGCGCGGGTGCTGCTGACCGGCGTGGCCGAGATGCGCCAGACCATCACCGTGCTGTCGGAGCAGAAAACGGCCGCGGCCTCCGCGGAGGCCCACGCCCTGCGCCGCCTCGAACGCGATATCCACGACGGCCCGCAGCAGCGTCTGATCCGGCTGGCCATGGATCTGGGCCGCGCCCGGCAGAGCAGTGCGCCCGGTCCGGTGCGCGACACACTCGACGAGGCGATCGCCCAGACCCAGGAGACCCTGGACGAGTTGCGCGCGCTCTCCCGCGGCATCGCGCCGCCGGTGCTCACCGACCGAGGCCTGCCGAGTGCGCTTGCCGCACTGGCGATTCGGTGCACGGTGCCGGTCGAACTCGTGGTGGATCCGGAGTTGGGCACACCGGTGGGCCGACTGGATCCCACCGTGGAGACCACGGTGTACTTCGTGGTTGCCGAGGCATTGACCAACGTCGCGAAGCACAGCGGTGCGACGAATTGCTGGGTGACGGTCGCGTCGGGGCCGATGCGCGTCGCCGCGGACATCGTGGACGACGGCGACGGCGGCGCCCACGTGGCCAAGGGACACGGACTGTCCGGTCTCGTCGACCGGGTGCGCGGCGGTGGCGGCACCCTGTCGGTAACCAGTCCGAACGGTGGACCGACGACGATAAGGGTGGAACTGCCGGCATGAAAATGATCGTGGCCGACGACTCGGTCCTGCTGCGAGAGGGCCTGATTCGGCTGCTCACCGAGAACGGCCATGAGGTGCTCGCCGCTGTCGGTGACGGCCCGTCGCTGGTGGCGGCGGTCGAGGCACACCGGCCGGATGTGTCGGTGGTCGACGTGCGGATGCCGCCCTCGCACACCGACGAGGGGTTGCGTGCGGCGGTCCAGGCCCGCCATCTGGTACCGGGTTCGCCGATTCTGGTGCTGTCGCAGTATGTCGAGGTCTCCTACGCCGACGACCTGCTGGCCGACGGCGCCGGCGCGATCGGCTACCTGCTCAAAGACCGCGTCGCCGCCGTCGCCGATTTCCTCGACGGGGTGCACCGGGTCGCATCCGGAGGCACCGTGCTCGACCCGGATGTGGTCGCCCAGTTGCTGGTGCGCCGGCGACGGGACGATCCTCTGCGCCAACTCACGCTGCGGGAACAGGAAGTGCTGGCATTGATGGCCGAGGGCCGGTCCAACACCAATATCGCCCGTGCCCTGGTCATCACCGATGGTGCGGTGGAAAAGCACATCGGCAGCATCTTCACCAAGCTCGGGCTGCCACCCGACAGTGAACAGCACCGCCGGGTGCTGGCGGTGCTGGCCTATCTGCGTGCCTGACGTATCGGTCAATCCCGTTGTGGAATAGCGGAATTGGCCGCCACGAGGTGCGCGAAGACATGGTCCAGTGAGCCGGCGATGGTCGGTTCGGCACCGTCGGCCCAGCGCCGCCAGGCGAGATCGAGGGCGGCCAGCGCGGCCACGGTGATCGTGCGGGCCGCGTCTGGGTCCGCGATCCGCTGCGCCAGAACCGGAGTCAGCGCATCCTCGTGGGCGAAACGCCGCTGGGCCATCCGGGTGCGCAGTGAGACGTTGGCATTGATCATCCGGACGCGGGAGCGCTCCCGTTCTGAGTGTTCGTTGAGGTGGGTCAGAGCGCTCTGGAAGGCGCGGAGCAGTAGTTGCCAGGCATTCTCATCCTCGACCGGGGGCAGTCTCTGCAGGTGCGCCGCGTAGTCGATGGACGAGGCCTCGATGGCGGCGAGCACGGCGTCTTCCTTGGAGCCGAAGTAGCGGAAGAACGTCGCCCGGGAGATGCCGACCTCGCCGGCGGCCTCCTCGACCGTCACCGCGTCGAAGCCCCGTTCGGCGAACAGGATGCTCATCGCCTGGGCGATCTCGGTGCGCAGTGCCAGTCGCGCGCGCTCACGTACGCCTGCGGTCATCGGCCCAGGATAGCCGATTCTGATGCTCGATGTCAGAATCGATACGGCGAATGCAAGTTGATACTCAGTCTCAATCGCCGGTACGGTGGCGAGGTACGCAGGCGAAAGGTGGACGGATGACGGTGGAGACTCGGACGGTCGAGCCGCTGCCCGGTACCCCGACATCTCCGGTACGGGCTGCCCGGGTGGTCGCGCCGCTGGCGTTCGCCGGGATGACCGCGGCCTTCACCCAGACCATCCTCATCCCGATTCAGGGTGAGCTCCCGCAGCTGCTCAACGCCTCCAACGGCGACACCGCCTGGGTCATCACCATCACCCTGCTGGTCGCGGCGATCTGCACACCGATCTCCGGCAAGTTGGGCGATATGTACGGCAAGCGCCGGATCGCCCTCACCCTGCTCGGCGTGCTGATCCTCGGGTCGGTGGTCGCGGCACTGTCGCCGACGGTGGTTCCGCTGATCGTCGGACGCGGACTTCAGGGCATGGGGATGGGCGTCATCCCGCTGGGTATCGCGATCCTGCGGGACGCGTTGCCCGCCGACAAGCTCGGGTCGGCCATCGCACTGGTCAGCGCCACCCTGGGCGTCGGGGGCGCGCTGGGGCTTCCGATAAGCGCCTTCGTCACAGAGCATTTCGACTGGCACGTGCTGTTCTGGTTCGCGGCCGCGCTCGCCGCCACCGCGTTCGTCCTGATCGTGACATTGGTGCCGGAGAGCACTTTGCGCGTCGGCGGGCGGGTGGACGGCATCGGCATCGTCGGCCTCGCGATCGGTCTGACCGGGGTGCTGCTGGCGATCTCGCGCGGCAACGACTGGGGCTGGACTTCGCCGCGCACGGTGGGGTCGTTGGTGGGCGGGCTGGCAGTCCTGCTGGTGTGGGGCTGGCTGGAACTGCGCATCCGGGAGCCGCTGGTGGACCTGCGGGTCAGCGCCCGGCGGCCGGTGCTGCTGACCAACCTCGCGTCGATCGCCATGGGCTTCGCCCTGTTCTCCTCCCAGATCGCCTTCCCGCAACTGCTCGAACTGCCCACGGAGGCGGGAGGATTGGGGATGCCGCTGCTGCAGGCGAGCATGCATCTCATGCCCGCGGGACTGGCGATGCTGGCCATGTCGCCGGTGGCGGGCCGGCTCTCGCGGCGGTGGGGACCGAAACCGCTGCTGGTGGCCGGCGCGATGATCATGGCGGCCGGCTACGCCATCGCTGTGCTGATGGATCTGCACGCCGGGCACATCCTGGTCATCAACCTGCTGATCGGCATCGGGATCGGGCTGGGCTACGCCGCCATGCCGACCCTGATCATGCGCGCGGTGCCGGCCTCGGAGACCGGGGCCGCCAATGGGCTCAATACGTTGATGCGGTCGCTGGGGACGGCCACCGCGGCCGCGGTCATCGCCGCGGTGCTCGCCAGGTACTCGACCGATCTGGGCGGCGCCGCCGTGCCGAGTGCCGATGGTTTCCAGGCGGCGTTCCTGTTCGGGCTCGCAGCCGCGGCGCTGTGCACCGCCATCGCGATCTTCATTCCGCGTTCGGCGCCGGCATCGGAGCACCAGGACTGAGTGGTCGCCCGGCCACCGCATCTACCCTGGTGTGATGTTCTTCCTGTTCGGCTTCGGTACCAAGCAGAAACCGCTCGGCGCCGGCCAGGTGCGGACCTGTCCGCGCTGCCACAACACCACCCAGTGGATGCGGTTGCGGCAGTTCAATCAGCTCAGCGTGTTCTTCATCCCGGTCGCGCGCTGGAAACGCCGGCAGTTCGAGGCGTGCGGTATCTGCGGCGCGTCGATCGCCGCCTGAACCTTTCCGGAACAATCCCGCTAATCCGGGGGCCCGGCGGTCACCCGTACCGGGATGTTGCCCTGCCGCGGTAGCCCCGTGATCGGTTCGTAGTCGGTATCGGTCGGCACGAGGCGTCCGACGTTACTTCCCCGCGCCAGGACTTCGCCGTCCTCGCTCGGCAGCCCGCCGAACGCATGGTGCATCGCGATCACGTCGGGGCGCAGCGTCTCGTCGGCCTCGGCCACGCTCGGGATGCTGTCGTGCGGTGAGGTGACAGTGACCAGGTCTCCGGAGCGCAGGCCGAGCGCGTCCATGGCGTCGGGATGCATGTATGCCGGGTTGTAGGGCTTGCCCCGGTTCAGCGCGGCGAGATTGGTGCCCGAGGAGTTCATGAAATTGCCGTGCCGCCGCGGAATCAGTCGAAACGGAAACGCTGCGTCGGTCTGCCCGGCGGTGACACCCTGGGTCAGCACCTCGGCCAACTCACCGAGCAGGACCGCGTTGCCGACATCGAGACGTGCATCGCAGTCGGCGTCGCGTTCGGCGACCACGTCGCCGACGTCGAAGATCTGCCCGTGGGGGTGGGCGGCGACTTGGTCGAGGGGGATACGCGACGTCGAGCACATCTGCGCGAACAGCTCTTCGGTGGTCAGTGAAGTGTCGCCGTTCATGTTGATCACCACCGGCGGAGATTCCATGAAGCGGCCGCCGCCGAAGAAGTTCACGAACCAGAGGTCGAGTTCCATGCGTTTGGCGAGCCCGAGGAAGAACTGCCATTCCTCGGTCAGATCCGAGCCCGCCGGCGGCTCGCTGATCCGTGGCACGTACTGCCCGTACGCCGCCGGAATGCCGGTACCGCTCGTGTAGTACTTGATGAGCTCGCTGCCCATCGTCATCGCGGGGGTCTCCATCTGCATTCTCGGCGCAATCACGTAATCGGCCAGCCGCGAGGTCAGCGACATCTCGGTGTCGAGAGTGACCAGTAGGTCGAGATTCTCCAGGGCGCGCAGCGTCTTTCGTTGGTCCGGCCAGGCCGCCATCGGGTTTCCGCCGATGCAGATCAACGCCTTCACCTGTCCCGGACCCTCCAGCAGGATCTCGTCGGCCAGAGCCGCGGTCGGCATCCCGGCCACGGTGTCGGTGAGCCCGCGCACCCGCAGCCGCTCGCCGTAGCCCCACCCCTCGTAGGGCGGATGGGCCTGTGCTTTCGCGGTGAACGCCGGCATCAGCGTGTTCGGCCGCACCACCCGCTGCCCGGCCCGTTGCCAACGGCCGCAGATGGTGGTCAGACACAGGCACAGGTATTCCAGCAGGCTGCCGTGACCCGCGAAATTCGCGCCGGTGCCGGCGTTGACCATCCCGCGTCGGGTCCCATGTGTCGCGAACAGCCGTGCGGCGGCGATCAACTCAGCGACCGGCACGTCGGCGCGGGCGGCCACGTACTCCGGAGTGAAATCCTGCACCGCTGCGGCCAACTCGTCGAATCCGGTGACGTTGCGAGCCATGAACTCGGAATCGCAGAGCCCCTCGGAGATGACGAAGTTGATGATGCCGGCGAGGATGGCCACATCCTCACCGGGACGCGGTTGCAGGTGAATCGCGGCCCGGGCAGCGGTTTGGGAGCGGCGCGGATCGATGACGATCAGCTTCATACCCCGCCCCAGCGCGTTGCGTAACCCCTGGCCCGGGTTCTGCCCCGGGATGCCAATGGCCTTGGACACCAGCGGATTCGTGCCGATCAGCATCCAGCTGTCGGCCTCGTGGAAGTCGACGTCTCCGCCCAGCCAGTGGCCATGCGCGGCAAGCGCGATCTGCTTGCCGGGTTGGTCGATGGTGTTGGCGGTGAAGAACATGGGGGATCCGATGCCCCGGATGAAAGCACTGGCCATCAACGCCGACGCCGGATAGGGCAGTCCGTTGGTGCCAAGGTACACCGCCACCGAGCGGGGCCCGTGTGCGGCGATCAGCTGCTGCAGGCGCCCGGCGATCTCGTCCATTGCGACCTCGGCCCCGATCGGGGTGTAGCTGCCGCCGGGTTGTCGTTTCTGGCTGTGTAGCAGCCGGTCAGGACTGTTGTGGATGTCGGGCAGCGCGCGGCCCTTGGCGCAGGTATAGCCCTTGAACATGGGGTTGTCGGGGTCCCCGGTCACCTTGGTCAGCTTCCCGTCGGTGACGGTGGCCAGCACCCCACAATGCGCTGAGCAGATCCGGCAGATACCCGGACGCGTCGTCGTCTGCGTTGACACGGAAATATTCATACTCCCGACCGGGAAAAAATACTAGACTCGCCGTATGCGGACGGAGTCGGACAGATGAGCGGGCCGCCGGGCGACGCGGTTAGCACTCGCCGGCGCGGACGGCCGCGGCAGATCAGCCGAGAGCGGATCGTCTCTGCGGCACGCGATCTCCCGCCCGATGCGCTGACCATGCAGGCGGTGGCCGGGGCCCTCGGGGTGGATCCGAAGGCGTTGAACTATCACGTCGGTGGGCGTGAGGGACTGCGTGAACTCGTCGCGCTGGACGTCTTCGAGTCCGAACTCCGACGGGTCGAACTGCCCGCCGACGGTGACTGGCGGGTGGTCGCCCGTTCCTACGCGGCGGCGATCCGGGACGCCTACCTGAAGGTCGGGGTACTGGCCACGTCGTTCCATCTGCCCGCAGCCAGTGGACTCGGCGCACTGGCCCCGGTGGAGTGCCTGCTGCAGGCATTGGTCGATGCCGGATTCGACGCCGTGCAGGCCGGCCGGGCGCTCACCCAGATCAGTGAGACGGCATACGCGGCCGGCCGGACCGCCGTGTTGGCGGCCCAGAACCGCGTTCATCCGAACGTCCCCGAGGTCGCCGATGCACTGGAGCATGCTGCGGCGCAGGACTTCTCGATCCTGCGTCAAGTCGTCGCCGCGACCGGCACCGATCAGGACGGCACCGATCAGTTCGAATTCAGCCTGGCCGTCGTCATCGCCGGATTGGAGCGGATGCTCGCGTGAACGTCGCACCCGCCGCCTTCCTACGAACCACGCTGCCACTCGGTCTGGACATACTGAAGCAGTACGACTCGGGTCGCTACCACTCCATCTGGTTGCCCGACCACATGGTCAGCTTCTGGCCCGACTCGATCTGGACACCGGAGTTCACCGATCTCGCGACCGTCTCCCCGTCACCGCACCGCCACCTCGACGGGATGGCGGTCGCGGCCGCAGCCGCCGTACTGACCCGCACCACCCCGATCGCCACGACGGTGGTCGACACCGTGCGCCGGCACCCGGCGATGCTGGCGCAATCGGCACTCACCCTTGATCACCTGTCCCAGGGGCGGTTCGTGCTGGGGTTGGGTTCGGGGGAGCTGGAGAACACGGTGCCCTACGGATTCGACTTCGAGGCGCCGGTGGCCCGGTTCGAGGAGGCACTGCGGGTCATCCGGATGCTGTGGGAGAGCGACGGACCCGTCGACTTCGAGGGCCGGTTCCACAAGCTTGCCCATGCCAGGCTGGATACCGAGCCCTACGACGGGCGGTACCCGCCGATCTGGATCGGCGCGGCCGGGCCTCGGATGCTGCGTATCACCGGCCGCCACGCCGACGGGTGGTGGCCCAACGGCGCCTACACCCCGGAGGATTACCACCAGAAGCTCAGCGTCGTGCGTGAGGCCGCCGAGCGCGCGGACCGTGACCCCGACGCCATCACCCCCGCAGTCACCCAGATATGCCTGATCGGCGACGACGACGAGATCGCCGAGATGCTGCAGGCACCGTTGGTGAAGGCGATCATCCTGCTCGTCACCGCGGAGGACCTGCGCCAATTCGGGTATGAGCATCCGATGGGACCGCGGTGGCGCGGCGTGCAGGACTTCGACCCGGTCCGGCTGTCCCGGGAGAAGATCATCGAGTTCTGCGAACAGGTCGACACCCGGTCGATCACCGACGTCTTCCCGTGCGGGACACCGAAACAGGTGGCGGAGAGAGTGAAAGGGTTCTGCGATGCCGGCATGCGGGTGTTCAAACTGATGGAGTACGGCAGCATGGCCGGCCTGCGATTCAGTGCCGGTTCCGCGGACAAGGTGCGCGAGACCGAGGACGAGATCCTGCGGCTGGTCGGCGCAAGCCATGGCTGAACTGGACGCTGCGACCCTGCTGGCCGACGCGCAAGCCCGCACCGGGCTCTCCGACTGGGGTGACGATACGCTGCCCGCGCGATTCGCCACCGCGGTCGAGCATCTCGACGCCGCAGGTATGGACGCCGACGGCCGCCGCGCTGCCGCCGAGGTGTGTACCGGCCTGCTCACCGCGCGGCTGGAGTTCTTCGAGGATCGCCGTCGTTACCCGGTGGCCGATGAGGCCGTGGTGGCACCGCTGTTCGTGACCGGCGAACCACGCACCGGCACCACGCTGATGCACGCGCTGATGGCCGTCGACCCGGACGCGCGGGCGCTCCGGTTCTGGGAGGTCATGTACCCGTCGGGACCGCCGGGACTTGCCGGCTCAGACGACCCGCGTCCCCCGCGCGCAGACGCGGACTGGCGCGAGATCAACGAGAAGCTGCCCAAATGGCTGCACTCGCATCCCTACAACGACATGCTCGGTGACGGCCTGCCCGAGGACGAGCGCACGTGGGCCTTCGACTTCCGGGTGATGACACCGACGGCGTGGTGGCGGGTCCCGGTGCCCAGCGTGGTGCAGGGCCTGCCCACCGATGCGGCCGCGCAGTACCGGATCCACCGGATGATGTTGCAGCAGTGCCAGTTTGCCCGGCCGCAGAAGTACTGGGTACTCAAGGGATTCCACGGCTTCCGGTTGCGCGAGTTCTTCGACGTCTATCCCGACGCGACACTGGTCTGGTTGCACCGCGACCCGGTACAGGTGGCGGCATCGCGGACGATGATGATGGCCGACATCACCGAGGGTATCACCGGCCCGGTCGACCTGGCGGCCACCGCCCGGCTACACCTGGACCTGACGCGGGCGAGCATCGCCAACACGATGTGCAATCCGCTCACCGACGATCCGCGCATTCTGCACATCCGCTACCTCGATTTCGTCGCCGACCCGATCGGCACCATCCGGCGGTACTACCGCTTCAGCGGCCGGGCATTGACCCCCGCGGCCGAGCAGGCGATGCGGAACTACCTGGCGCACAACAAGGGTGACCGGCACGGGAAGTTCCGCTACTCGACCACCCTGCTAACCGACATCGGGGAGGACCTCGACGCGCTGCACGAGGAGTTCCGGCCGTTCCGTGAACGTTTCGGTGTCGAGATCGAGAACCGGGGCTGAGCGTTGCATCCCCGGGTGAGCCTGCACCAGGTGGCCTTCCTGAACCAGCGCACGGCCGCATTTCTGGCGCACTGCCGCGAGATCGGGGTGCAGCAGGCGACACTGGTCAGCCCCGCTCTGACGGGAGCCGGCGGCATCGACGAGGCGAGGAGCGCCGGCGTGCGCATCGCCAGCATCAACCATCCCTTCGCCGTGCACCCGGACCTCGAACGCGACGGCGCGCGGGCCACCGAGGCCCTCTGCGAGGTCATCGATATGGCCGCGTCCCTCGGATGCCCGCAGATCTATCTCCTGACGGGCGCGCGGGGTGCGTTGACCTGGGAGCGGGCGGCAGCTCGATTCAGCGAACTCCTGGCACCGTGCCGAGTCCGGGCCGAGGCCGCGGGCGTGCGCCTCCTCGTCGAGAACGCATCGAGTTTCAATGCCGACATCCACATCGCGCACACTCTCCCGGACACCATCACCCTGGCCACCGCGGCCGGCATCGGGGTGTGTGTCGACGTGCACGCCTGCTGGGCCGAGGCGGGACTGAGCGACTTGATCCGCCGGGCCCTGCCGATGACCGGTCTGATGCAGGTCAGCGACTATGTCCTCGGTGATCGTTGCGCACCGTGCCGGGCTGTACCGGGTGACGGTGTGATCCCGCTGCAACGCATCATCGGTGACGCCCTGGAGGCGGGCTACGCCGGAGTCTTCGACATCGAACTCGTCGGACCACGGATCGACGAGGAGGGTCCGCGCGCGGCCACCGCTCGTGCGGCCCAACGCATATCGGACATGCTGACCGAGTGGGGAGTCTGAGGTGGCTTTCGGCGATGCACCCGAAGATGCGGCGCTGCGCGACGCATGGCGGCAGTTCTGTGACAGGCTCAAAGACGCCGGGGAACTGGTGTTCAAGGACGCCAACCCCAGCACGCCCGTACAGCGTGCCGACGCGATGCGCTTCCTGACCCAGAATCTCGGGCAGGCATTCGATCTCGGCTTGGAGACCCGGGATGCTGCCTACCCGCAGATTCACCCGTTGTGCACGCCCACCAGGAAACTCGGCGGCGACGTCGCCGACTTCACCTACCGGCAGGCATGGATCGACGGCAGACACGAGTACAAGATCACCGGTAGACGCGGGACAGCGCGGTGGCTCAATGTGACGGTCCAAGGGCCCCGCCCGGAGACCATCCCGGGAACGGACTGGCCGTCGCTGCACGAACCGTTCGGTGATATTCCGGAGACGAACATCTTCGGTCATGAGTTGGCCACCGATGCGGCAGGCAATTTCGAGCTGTACATCGGTGGCCCCGAACGTGCGCAGAACTGGCTACCCACCACACCCGGCAGCCGGAAGCTGTTCATCCGCGAAGCATTCGACGCGTGGTTCGAGTCGCCGACCGAGCTGACCATCGAACGCATCGGGATGCGGACGCCGCGACCACAACCCGACCCGGAGACGATGATCGAGGCGATGGGGTGGGCCGGTGATTTCCTGACCGGCGCGATGCGGGACTGGCCGGAGCACTCGTGGAAGTACTCCGCGGGAGTGTGTGATCCGCGATACCCGAATCAGTTCCCCCCGGACAAGATCGCCGACACCGACGACGATGTGAAACGGGGCCGGTTGGCCGCCCACATGGTGTGGCGGTTGGCGCCCGACGAGGCACTGATCGTGGAGATGGACCACCATGACGGCTTCTGGATCTTCGGTATGGGCGGCGCGTTCGTGGGGAGTATGGACTTTCTCTACCGGGCGGTGAGCTACACCCCGGCCCGCACCGTCGTCGACGAGGACGGTGTCGTGCGATTCGTCATCGCCCACCAGGACCCGGGTATCCACAACTGGCTGGACACCCAGGGTTTCTCGGCGGGCAACCTCACCTACCGCAACCTGTTGAGTAGGAACGCCACAACGTTGCGCACCCGCCTGGTGCGGCACTCGGAGATCCTCGATGTCCTACCGCCGACGACCGTGCGGGTGGACCCTGCCGAACGCGCGCGTCAGCTGCTCGACCGTTACCGAAGCGTCAAGCTGCGCTACGGAATCTGAGCCGCAGAGGTGGCATGCGTCAGCTGTCGCGCCAGGCCCGCGCCGGGGCGCAGGTCAGTCCGACGTCCTTGAGCGTGAGGATGCCCGCGGGTGCGGCCACGATGTCGTGCACGGCGTTCACCGCGGGCATCGCGGTCATGGTGTCCCATTCGTGATTGCCCCAGGATTCCGGCGGTACGAAGCGGATTCGGGTGCGCACCTCGGGTTCGCCGTGAATGGTGATGTTGTAGTGGTCCTCATCGAGGTCCCAGTCCGCGTTGAGCTTCTTGGTCAGGTGCCAGACGACGGCGGTACGCAGGATGGTGTCCTCGCCGATCTTGGCGCTCCAGCCGCCGCGCAGCGCAGCGATGGTGTCCTTCTCGATGCACATCCAGCCGAGGTCGACGGTCTCGGATGCGGTGGCGAACTCGATGTCGAAATCGATGCTGTCGAATGCCTCGAAACCCAGTGCGACGCCCATTCGTTCGACCGAATCCCGAAAGCTGATCATGCCCAGCTTGGCGATCTCGATGACGTCCGGGGATGCCTCCCGTTTGGAAATGCCGAGCATCTCCCAGGTTTCGACGGATTCGTACACGGAGACGTCGGCCGCCTCGACGATCGAGATGGACCGCACGTCCCGGCAGACCGCGGTCAGCGCGGTGGTGATGGAGTTGGCCCAGCCGGGATGGATACCGGTGATGTAGAGCGAGCTGTTTCCGCGGGCGCAGGCCTGCTCCAAGGCGTCGCGGGTCTGCCCCTGGACGCCACCGACGTTGAGAAAGAGGTTGGTGCTCAAGACGTTGAGCCCGCTTTCCAGCAGCCTCACCACGTGATCCACATCTGCCATGAACGGCGTGTAGATCACCGCGTCGGCGCCCAGCGCGAGCAGCTTGTCGATGTCGGTGCTCGCCGTCACTCCGGTGTCCGGCCGTCCGCACAGTTGCCCGGCGTCGAGACCGGCCTTCTCCGCGGAGTACGCGTAGACCCCGGCCAGTTCGAGGCGGGGATCGTCGAGAATGCCGCGCAGGCTTAGCTTTCCGACCTTGCCGGTTGTCCACTGAATGACACGCATTGCCCAGGGCTCCTTCTGCCGCCTATTTATCCACGCCCGTGGAAAAATAGCAGAATGTGACGTGCGTCGCAATGGCCGAGCCGCTATCTTCATGAGGTGGCGACGGGGAACGAGGGCGAGCGGCCCCGACGCGGTCGTCCACCCCGGATCGATCGCGCCCGGATCGTCGCCGCGGCCCGGGCCATCGCGCCGGGGGACCTGACCATGCAGGCCGTGGCCGATGCGCTCGGAGTGGACCGCACCTCGCTGAACTATTACGTCGGAGATCGCGAAGGCCTGCTGGAGTTGGTGGTCGCCGACCTCTTCGATGCCGAACTGCGGGACTTCGCGTTGCCGGAGGACGCGCACTGGGCCGACATACTGCGCGCCTACGGCAAGGCGCTGCACCGGGGCGTTGTGCACCTGCGGGCCACCACCGCGGTCGTGCAGCTGCGCGGGACCAACAGCCTCGCACTGGCCGAGCGGGTCCTGGCCGCACTGGCGGCCGCGGGCTTCAGCGCCGAGGACGGCGGCCACGTCCTGTCGATGGTGTCGGGGGTGGCCTATACCGCCGCCCGCGACCTGCTCGGCGATGACCACTCCCGCAGCCATCACACCTCCGAGGTGACGCGGGTACTGGGCCAGGTGCCGGTCGGGCAGTTCCCCCTCCTCGGCGAGGTGATCGCCCGTCGGGCCGTCGCCGGGACGGCCGATGACTTCGAGTTCAGCCTCGACGTCGTCATCGACGGGCTGCAATTGCGGCTGCGCAGACAGCTCGGGACCGTCTGAAGCAGGGCAACGTCTCCATCGTTGCTGAGCCGATCGCTTCCCGCACACCCGCCCAAGAAGCCCGGCGGACGGGCGCGTGGCTCCGATTTGCCGAGCATATTTTCCGGCGGTGACCTGGGAATCCGCGATTGGCGCCGATCGCGAAGCCGCACTAACTTTCTCTGGTGTGAAGTCCTCAGCTGCTGGCACCGCCGTCCGGTGGCTGGCCCCCCTTGTCGCGGCCACCATGACCGCCACCGCCGTCGCCGCCACCGCCGGATTCGCCGCGACCGCGCCGGCGGCGCCGCAGGTCCGCCTCGTCAGCGAGGCCAACCCGCTGGCGGGCAAGCCGTTCTACGTCGACCCCATCTCGAAGGCGATGCGGGCCGCGCAGAGCGCCAACCCACCGAGCCCGCAACTGGACTACGTCGCGAACACGCCGCAGGCCTACTGGCTCGACCAGGCCTTCCCGGCGGGCACGGTCAACGGCACCGTGAGCAAGCTCGTCGGCGCCGCACAGGGCGCGGGCGCCACGCCCGTCCTGGTCATCTACGCGCTGCCGCACCGCGACTGCTACAGCTACGCCGCCGGCGGCTTCGGATCGGGCGACGCCTACCGGCAGTGGATCGACTCCATCGCCGCCGGCCTGGGTGGCGCCCCGGCCGCGATCATCCTCGAACCCGACGCCCTGGCGATGGCCGACTGCCTGAGCGCCGACCAGCGCCAGGAACGCTTCGATCTGATCCGCTACGCGGTGGACACCCTGACCCGCGACCCGGCCGCCGCGGTCTACATCGATGCCGGGCATTCCCGCTGGGTCCCCGCCGACAAGATGGCCGCCATGCTCAACGACGTCGGCGTCGCCAAGGCGCGTGGCTTCAGCCTCAACACCACGAACTACTACACCACCGAAGAGCAGGCCGGCTACGGCGAAGCCATCTCGGGCATGACCGGCGGCGCGCACTACGTCATCGACACCTCGCGCAACGGTCTCGGCCCGGAACACGACGGCGAACTCAACTGGTGCAACCCCAAGGGCCGCGCGCTGGGCATCCCGCCCACCACCGCCACCGCCAGCCCGCACGCAGATGCCTACCTGTGGGTGAAGCGGGTGGGCGAGTCCGACGGCTCGTGCGGCCGGGGGGAGCCGGGCGCCGGCACCTTCGTCAATCAGTACGCCATCGACCTGGCCCGCAACGCCGGGAAGTAGGCCGGGAAGTAGGCAGAGCCTTCAGCGCGCGACGGGCCCGCCGAACCGCCCGTTGGTCGCATCCCGGACCGCTCGGTCGATCAGCCCGAGCGCTTCCTGCTGGCTCACGGCCTCCTTCTCCAGGATGACCCGGCGGCCCACATCCTCGTCGACGACGCGGAACGCGCCGGTGACCGCGGCGGCGCAGAGCCGGACGGTGAGATCGTCCTCGGGCAGACCCAACCGCTTCGCGACCACGGGTATCAACCCGCGTTCCATCTCGTCGTGCACCATCAGGTACGCCGCCCGCAGCGCGGGCTCGTCGGCCGACATCGTCGCGATCCGCAGCGCGCTGACCTCGTCGGCGATCTCCTGCTCGTCGAGGGGGTGCGCGGCCATGTCCGCAGCCAGGTGATCGGCCAGTGACAACTCGGCCGGCCAGCGGTCGGTCACCGCGAGGAACCGCTGCACCGACAGCGACAGCACCGGTTCCACACAGCTTTCCTTGCTGCGGAAGTAGCGCCAGATCGTGCGGGTGGAAAGGCCTGCGGCAGCCGCGATGTCGTCGCCGCTGGTGGCGGAGACCCCGTGCGCACAGAACAGCGCGCAGGCATGCCGGGAGACGGCGAGGCGGGCCTGCTCCTGCTTCGGTCTGTGCGTGCCGCGCATATCCTGGGTGACGATGATGAAGATCTCCTGACACTTAGTGACACCACAGTGTGTCGCCGAGTGGCAGTCGGCGCAAGCTTCGGGGGGAGCGCATGGCGGCATCCGAGGATCCGATCCTCGTCCCAGGTCAGACCTGTCGGGAGCTGGCCCACGCCGACCGGTTCGCCTGCATCGTCGACGGGGCGGATTACCTACGGCACGTCAAGGCCGCGATGCTGCGGGCCCGGCGCCGCATCATCCTGGTCGGCTGGGACTTCGACGCCGGCACCACCTTCGAGCCCGGAGAGCCCACCATGCCCGGCCCGAATCAGTTGGGGGCCTTCCTGTACTGGCTGCTGTGGAAGCGGTCCGGCCTGCAGATCCACGTCCTGAAATCCAACCTGCGACTGCTGTCGATGTTCGACGACGTGTGGTACGGCATCACACCGGTCTCCGTCCTGAATCGCTTCAGCGGCCGCCGGATTCGCTTCGCGGTGGACGGTGCGCACCCCACCGGTGCGGTGCACCACCAGAAGATCGTCAGCATCGATGACGCCGTCGCATTCTGTGGCGGTATCGATCTGACCCTCGGCCGGTGGGACACCTCCGAGCATCGCGACGATCATCCGCTGCGACCGAACGTGACGCCCCGCCACGAAGTCGCCGCCGCGGTGGACGGTGCCGCCGCCCGCGCCCTGGGCAGGGTGGCGCGGGAGAGGTGGGAGGGCGCCACCGGGCAGTCGCTGCCCGAAGTCGATGTGGCGCATGTGGCCTGGCCGCGGGGCCTGGAACCCGGCCTGCGCGATGTCGAGGTGGGTATCGTCCGCACCATCCCGGCCCTGCCGGACAACGAGGAAGCCCGCGAGGTCGAGGCGCTCGACCTGGCCGCGATCGCTGCCGCCAGACAGGTCACCTATCTGGAGAACCAATATCTGGCCTCGCGCACGCTGGCCGAGGCCTTGATCGACCGGCTGCGCGAACCCGACGGACCGCAGATCGTCATCATCCTGCCCCGCCGCTCGGAAAGCCGTCTGGAACAGCAATCCATGGACAGCGCGCGCAGCCTGCTCATCGCCGAACTCTGGGCCGCCGACGAACACCGGCATCTCGGCATCTACTGGCCGGTGACCGCGAACGGGACGCCGATCTATGTGCACTCGAAAGTCATCGTCGTCGACGACCGGCTACTGCGGATCGGCTCCTCCAACCTGAACAACCGGTCCCTGGGATTCGACAGCGAATGTGACATCGCGCTCGAAACCACCGAAACAGGGGGAACTGTAGGGAGATTCATTGCCGATTTCCGACAGCTTCTGGTCAGCGAACATCTCGGAGTGCCCACCGAGGCGTTCCGGGCCGCCGTCGCGGACCACGGATCATTCCTGCGCGCACTGGAGGCATTGCGCGGGCATGGCCGCACGGTCGAACCGATGACCGCCGAGGTGGTCGCCGACGAAGCCGGACCGCTGGCCGAGAACGAACTCATGGACCCCGACCATGTGCCGAGCTCGCTGAGCGGCAGCGTGCGCAGGCTGCTCAACGAGTTGGCGGGCTGGCAATAGGCGCCGCCGCGGTGATGCGACGATAGGCCCATGACCGCAACGCTCGTCGCCAAGGATGTGGCCGGCGGATACGCCCACCGCATCCTGTTCGAGAACGTCGACCTGACCGTGGCGCCGGGTGATGTGATCGGCGTCGTCGGCGTCAATGGCGCCGGCAAGAGCACCCTGCTGCGGATCCTGGCCGGTGAGCTCGCGCCCCTCGGCGGCACGATCAGCATCGCGCCGCCCGACGCGTTCGTCGGATGGCTGCCCCAGGAACACGAGCGGGTGCCGGGCGAGACCATCTCGGGCTACATCGCCCGCCGCACCGGCTGCGCGGCCGCGACCCGGGAGATGGAAGCGACGGCCGCCGCGCTGGACGACTCGGGGGCGAGCGCGGATGCCTACTCTGCCGCGCTGGAGCACTGGTTGGCCACCGGCGCAGCGGATCTCGACGAACGGTTACCCGCCGTGCTCGCCGACGTCGGGCTGAACGGCATCGCGACCGACCAGACGCCGATGACCGCACTCTCGGGTGGGCAGGCCGCCAAGGTGGGGCTGGCGGCCCTGCTGTTGTCCCGATTCGACATAGTCCTGCTCGACGAGCCGACCAACGACCTCGATCTGGAGGGCCTGGACCGGTTGGAACGATTCGTCGGTGACCTGCGCGGCGGCGTGGTGTTGGTGAGCCACGACCGGGAGTTCCTCGCGCGCAGCGTGACTCGGGTGCTCGAACTCGACCTCGCACAGAACACCACGACCGTCTTCGGGGGCGGCTACGAAAGCTATCTCCAGGAGCGCGAGGTCCATCGGCGTCACCGCCGCGAGCAGTACGAGGAGTTCGCGGAGAAGAAGGCCGACCTGGTCGCCCGTGCCCGGACCCAACGGGAATGGTCCAGTCAGGGTGTGCGCAACGCCATGCGAAAGTCGCCCGACAACGACAAGGTCCGCCGCCGCGCGCAGAGCGAGTCCAGTGAGAAACAGGCCCAGAAGGTCCGGCAGATGGAGAGCCGGATAGCCCGCCTCGACGAGGTCGAGGAACCGCGCAAGGAGTGGACGCTGCAGTTCAGCATCGGCGCCGCGCCGCGGTCGAGTTCGGTGGTCGCCACCCTCGACAATATCGTTGTACGACAAGGGGATTTCGTGCTCGGACCGCTGTCTCTGCAGGTAGCTGCCGGCGAGCGGATCGGTATCACCGGGCCGAACGGGGCGGGGAAGTCCACCCTGCTGGCCACGCTGCTGGGACGCCGTGTTCCCGATTCGGGCCGGGCCGGTCTGGGAGCCAGCGTCGCCATCGGTGAAATCGACCAGGCCCGAGCGGAATTCGCCGGACCGGGGCGCCTGGTCGATCGGTTCGAGCGGTTCGTGCCGGACTGGCCGACCGCCGAGGTGCGGACGTTGCTGGCGAAGTTCGGGCTGACCGCCGATCACGTGGAACGCGCGGTCGAGGAACTGTCGCCGGGGGAACGGACCCGCGCCGGGCTGGCCCTGCTGCAGGCCCGCGGCGTCAACGTGCTCGTCCTCGACGAGCCGACCAACCACCTGGATCTGCCCGCCATCGAACAGCTCGAGCAGGCTCTGGAGAGTTACGACGGCGCGCTGCTGCTCGTCACGCACGACCGCCGGATGCTGCAGAACGTGCGGTTGGACCGGACCTGGCGGGTCGAGAAGGGTCAGGTCATCGAGTAGCGCGCCACCTTCTCCGGGTGGATGACCACCCGCAGCAGATCCGCGCCCAGCATGGCCTCCAACTCGGCGGCCCGGGTCGCATCGCGCAGATCCCAGTAGCGCGCCGCCAACCGGGCCGTGAGGTCATGTGCTCCGGCGGATTCGATGGTGGTCCGGCCCGCCACCGACAGCCAGCGCTCACGCTCGCCCACCGGGGTGGTGACCACCAGCGAGGCCCGGGGATCGGTGTGCAGGCGCCGGACCTTCGCCGCGCCGGGTTCGGTGATCAACTCGACAGCCTGCTCGGCGCTCACCTCGAACCACACCGGACGGGGCTGCGGTGGAACCGCACCCGCGGCGACGGTGAAGAAGCCGTGCAGCGGCCGGCCGAGGAACTCGACGTCCTCGGGTGTCAGAATGCCGGGAACGAGGGTGGTGTCGTGGCTCATGGACTCCAGTGAACCGGGCGGCGGCGGACGATTCCATGGGCAGAAAGCCGGTATGCCTGTGAATTCGTCTAATCTCGTGGGATGGATGTGTTCGGTGACCTGTGCCGCGGTGTCCGCGCCCACGGCTCGCTGTTCGGCAGCACGCAGTTGAAAGCGCCGTGGGCGCTGCGTTTCGTCGACGGCGCCCCGCTGACGCTGTGCGCGGTGATCGGCGGTCAGGGCTGGCTGGTGCCGCAGCACGCAGAACCCATCCGGATGCGCGACCGCGACACCGTCGTGGTGAAGGGGCCGGCACCGTTCACCTTCGTCGACGATGTCGACACGGCCGCGCAGCCGGTGGACTGCGGGGAGTTCTGCGCGGTGCCCGAACTCGGCGGCACCCGGCACCGGCTCGGGTGGAGTGACCGCGCCGACCCGGTCTCCGGGGGCGCGACGCTGGTCGTGGGCGCCTATCCGGTGCGCGGTGAGATCAGCCGCCGACTGCTGGATGCGCTGCCGACCGTGCTGCATCTGCCCGGGGCGGATGCCGGCGACCCGGTGCTCGACCAACTGGCCGCCGAGGCGGCGCTGGACGTCCCGGGGCAACAGGTCGTCCTCGATCGGCTTCTGGACTGGATGTTGGTGTGCACGTTGCGTACCTGGTTCGACCGGCCCGACGGGCAGCCACCGGCGTGGTGGACCGCGCAACGGGACCCGGTGGTGGGCGACGCGCTGCGGCTGGTGCACGCCGATCCGGCGGCGCCGTGGACGGTGTCCTCGCTGGCCGCCGCGACCGGCGTATCCCGCTCCACGTTGGCGAAGCGGTTCAGCGAACTGGTGGGGGAGCCACCGCTGACCTATCTCACGGGATGGCGGATGACGCTGGCGATGGATCTGCTGATCGAACAGCAGGAAGCCACGGTCCGGGAGGTCGCGCGGGCGGTGGGCTACGCCGATCCGTTCACCTTCAGTGCGGCGTTCAAACGGCACCGGGGCGTCAATCCCAGCGAGTTCCGGCGTATCAACACGGCGTAGAGAATGTGCCCGCCGCGATCCTGCGCGATATCCGGCTCGCGTGACGGTTCTCACCCGGCCGTAACGGCGGCCCGCCCCGGCAACGATGTGCAACGTAGCGATGTACCGCGTGGTGCCGTGGGAGGGGCTCAGATGATCATTCGCCTGGGAATGGCGGTCGCGGTGGCCGCCACGACGCTGGCCGGACTGTCCGCCGGCACCGCCGCCGCCGCGCCGGCCTGCGCGGACTTCCACTGGATCGGCGCCGCCGGTTCGGGGCAGCGTGACGGTGCCGCGCTGGCCGCCAACGGTGGCATGGGCGACGTCGTCTACCAGTCCTATCAGCAGTTGGCCACCGAACTGGCGGCCGGCGGACAGACGATGACGGCCGAGGCCGTGCAGTACCCGGCTGCACCCGTCCCGCTCGGCGGCGGTCTCGGCGGCTGGATGGACTTCATGGACAGCGTCGAGGACGGTACCGACGCCACCGCCGAACAACTCGAGGCCTTCACCGAGCGCTGCCCGCAGACCAAGGTGGTGCTCGCCGGGTACTCCCAGGGCGCGATGGTGATCCACCGCAATCTGCACGACCTGGCCGACGCCCCGCAGGTGGTGGCCGCGCTGCTGGTCGCCGACGGGGACCGGCTGCCCACCGACACCACCGTCAACATGGGATCGACTGCGGTGGTGCCCGGTGTGGGGAAGGGAGTGGCGCAGGAGCACTCCTTCCTGGCCTCGACCGACACCTCACCGCTGCCACCGCAGATCGGCGCCCGCACGGTCAGCGTCTGTGATGTCGGCGACCCGGTCTGCGACTACGACGGCGAAGCCGAGGAGATCCCGGCCTCGGCCATCGCCATCCACACGGCCTACGCGCCGGCCACCAGCGGCGCGCACGCCTGGGGTGCCCCGCTGTATGACCTGGTGATCAATTCGGCCCATACCCCGCTCTGATCTGCGGCGACCCAGATAGGGTCTATGCAGCATGGACACCTCGGAAGCGTTGCGCCGCTTCAGCAAATTCGGTATCGCCGGAGTGGTTGCCGCAGTCCTCGTGGCATGTGGCGGGACCGATGATTCGGCAACCACCGCAACAAACCCGGCGATGGCCACCACCACCGAACCGCCCATCGTGAGTCCCGCTGCACTCGATGCCGGCAAGTATCCGACCGCGCCGCGGCCGCCCCTGGGCAACGCCGGTGACCCGCACATCGGCGCGATCGCCGACGCCCAGCGCATGGCCGACCATGTGGCGGGCCCCTGGGAAGCCGATGCCGACCTGATCAGCCCGTACCTGTCCACCTACTACCTGCTCGACACGGCCGTCGCGCTGACCCAGTTCGCACCGGACGGCGTGGCCCAGCAAGCGGGCGGGCACGGATTCGTCAACGGATTCGCCTCGGCCCGGCAGAACACCGACAAGGCGGTGATGATCAACGCGGTGTTCCGGTTCCCCGATCCTGCCGCAGCGACCGCCGCGGCCACGGACATGAACACCGCTGCGGCGGCACAGGCCATCCGCGGCGCGACGCCCGCACCCGCCACGATTCCGGGCCACCCCGAAGCGGCCGCGTCGACATACCCGTTCACCCCAGCGGAATCCGACCGGGAATGGGCGGTGGTCCGATCGTTCACCCCGCACGGCCCGTTCGTGTTCATGCAACTCGTCCAGTCCGTCGACGGTGTCGACGCGGCGACCGCGCTGATCCAGAAGGTGATCGACGTGCAGGGTCCGCGCATCGACGACTTCGGCCCGGCCCCGGCCGACGCCCTCGCCGACGTGCCGCTGGATCCGACCGGTCTGCTGGCCAAGACCCTGCCCGCGGCCAACAGCACCGCCAAGACCAAGAACGCCGTCTACACCAGGCGCGGTGCCATGCATTTCCAGAGCAACCCGATCGGGTCCAAGACGTTGTTCACCGATACCGGGGTGTCGGCGGTGGCGATGGGGCTGACGAATGTGTACGAGGCGAAAAGCCCCGGGCTGGCATCGATGGTGGTCGGGTCGTTCGATAAGGAGGTCGCCGGCCAAGGCGCCACGGCGGCCGAGTCGGTACCGGGGCTGCCCGACAGTCGGTGCACGGCGCGCGGCAAGGGCTTCTATTGTGTCGCTGCGGCCGGCCGCTACGCCGTCGAGGTGAACGCCGAGACACTGCCCGACGCCCACCAGCAGATGGCGGCGCAGTACATCCTGCTGACCGCGAACTGATCCTCCGATCGGGGGAAGCCGGTTCCCCCGGTAGCCGGGCCGAATGCCCGACAGACGCCGGGCGGCGGGCGGGAGATCCTTGAATCACTCTTCCGAACAAAGGATTTCACCCATGAACATCATCACGCGCCGCGTCGCCACCGGAATCATCGCCTTGGCTGCCCCGGCCATCATCGCCGTCGGTGCCGCCACCACGTCCCAGGCCTCCACGGCCGCAGTCAATCCCGGGCCGTCGACCAGCCAGGTCGTCGACGCCAAGTACAACCAGGCTGCAAAGGCCGGGGCCACCACGGTGCGCCACCGCCACCACGGCTACTACCACCGCCGCTGAGCGCCCAGCCGGTGCATGGCCACCGGCAGCCCGTCGGTCGGGGTTGGGCCGGTGCCCCATCCCATCCGCGGACGGTAACCCTTGGGTACCGTCCATTCGAAGGTCCGAAGTAGTTGGTGCATGACGGCTTTGACGTTCATATCGGCGAACTGCTGGCCGAGGCATTTGTGCACGCCCCCGCCGAACGGCGCGAACGCGTACCGGCTGACCGCGCCGAAATCAGCGCCTGCGGTGAACCGGTCGGGGTTGAACCGGTCGGGTTCGGGCCACCAGTTCGCCAGCCGCATGGAGGCGTACACGTTGATCGCCACCTGCGCCTTGCGGGGAATGTAGCGTCCGGCGACCTGGGTGTCCTTGATCGCCTGCCGGAACAACGTGCCGGCCGGGGCGTACATGCGCAGGGTTTCCTTGAACGCGCAGTCCAGCAGGGGGTAGTCCCGGTCGATGTCGTCCAGTCCCAGTTCGTCATTGGGTTTGGCGTGGGCTTCGTCCCGGAGCGCCTGCTGCCAATCGCGGTTGCGGCCGAGTTCGTAGGTCAGCATGGAGATCGCGATGGCGCTGGTGTCGTGCGCAGCCATCAGCAGGAAGATCATGTGGTTGACGATGTCCTCGTCGGAGAACCGGTCCCCGTCGCTGCTTCTGCTGCGGCACAACATCGAGAACAGATCGGTGCCCGCACCCGAGCGGCGCGCCGGGATCTGCGTGGCGAAATAGCGTTCCAGGCGTTCGCGTGCACGCAGTCCGCGGGCCCAGGCACCGCCGGGGACGTCGGCCCGGATGACGGCCTGCCCGCCGTACACCGTGTGGTGGAAGTCCTCGGACAATCGGTCGGACTCGGCGCCCAGCCGTGTGCCGACGAACACTTCGGCGGCCTGATCGAGCAACAGCTTCTTGACGCCGTCATAGAACGGGAAGCGACGCGTGGCGGGCCAGCCGCCCACGGTCCGGGCGATTCCCGGACGCATCAGATCCAGATAGCCTTCCAGCGCCGGCCGGGTGAACGCCTGCTGCATGATGCGCCGGTGATCCCGGTGTTCCTCGAAGTCCAGCAGCATGATCCCGCGGTGGAAGAACGGTCCGATCACCGGCGCCCAACCCCGGGTGCTGGAGAACGCCTTGTCCTTGTTGATCCACACCGTTTCCAGCGCCTCGGGCCCCATCAACTGCACGACGCGGAACCCGATTCCACCGGCCCAGGACACCGGGCCGTAACGGTCATAACGCCGCCGGGCGAAGTCCAACGGGTCGACGATGGTGTCCAGGATGTGCCCGAGGACCGGGAATCCGTAGTTACCCATCACGGGTTCGAGTCCGGATCCCGTCGGCGGCGCCGCCAGCGGTTCGTCCGGGCTGGGGTAGCGCGATGCCGCGGCGGCCGCGACGGCCTGCAGTTGCAGCTTCGCCGAGGCGATCGTCTCTGCCGGGAGCGCGACGGTCATTGCCCGATCCGGTCCAGATAGCGTCTCCGGGCGTCCTCGTCGTAATGTCCTGGTGGCCGGCGGAACGTCGCGATCCGTTTCAGCACCTGCAGAACAGGTTCCGGTGCCGCTTCTTCGATCGTGCCCATCGGTGCCAGCCAGCGGGGCACGGTGATCTCACGACGGGGACTGCGCGCGCTGTCGGCGATCGCCTCGGCGATATCGGCCGGTTGGCGGGTGGGCAGCAGTTCCAGCCCGACTCCGGCGGTCAGCTCGGTGTGTACGGCCGTGGGCATCACGGTGCTCAGTGTGACTGACGTGGAGGCGATTTCGGCGCGAATCGAACGAGACAGGGCGGCCACCGCGTATTTCGTGGCGCAGTAGACCGAGATGCCCGGGGTGGTCACCTTGGCGGCCATGGAGGCGACGTTCACGATGTGGCCGTGGTCGCGCTCCAACATGCCGGGCAGAAAGACGTGCAGGCCGTTGATCACGCCGATGAGGTTGACGGCGACCTCGCGGTGGTAGAGCTCCAGACGTTGCTCGGCGAACGGTCCCATGTACTGGATCCCGGCGTTGTTGACCAGCATGGCCGGCGGACCGTCCGCGGACGCGGCGTCGTGGAAGGCGGTCATGCCGGCCGGGTCGGTCACGTCGAGGTACGTTGCGCGCGCGCCGATCTCGGCAGCGGTCCGCTCGGCTTCGTCGGCGTCGAGATCACCGATCCACACGGTGGCACCGCGGCGCACCAGTTCGGCGGCGGTGGCCCTGCCGATTCCGCGGGCGCCGCCGGTGATGCAACACACCGCACCGTCGAGGCCGATCACGGCCGGCCGGTCTTCTCGTCGCTGAACTCCCGCAGCCCGAAGTAGGCGATCAACCGGATCTCGCCGCTGGGCATCGTCAACAGAGCCCGGCCCAGGTACAGGCCGGGCAGCAGCTCGACGATTTCGTCGCGGGTCCGCTTGATGGGGAAGGTTCGCACGCTGGGGTTGCGGTACTCCGGGACCGCGTAGTCCAACGCTCGCACCTTGATGAAGGGCGCGACCGCCGCGGTGTCGATGCAGTGCCGGAAGTCGAACCCGCAGACCTCCGCTCCGCTGCGCCGAAGGCCGGTGTAAAGCGGGGCAACGGCGCGCAACGAGACGATCGCCAGCCGGCTCAGCCGGTTGAAGCCGGTGCCAGATGCCTGGTCGAAGGTCTTCCCGCGCCAGGTGGGGTCGATCTTCATCAGCGGATTGGCCAGCGTGGCCTCCGGGATGCCGAACAGCTTGCCGATGATCAGGCCCTCCATGGCGCCGTCCGGTCCGTCGGGTGCGCTTCCGGCGGCGAACAGTTCGGCCAGCTGCTCGAGCCGGCCCGCATCGCCGAGTTCGCGCAGGTAGTCCCAGCCCAACCGGCGGGCCAGTCCGGGGCTGGTGCTCGACAGACCGCGCAACTCATCGAGCACCGAAGCTCCGGCGGTGACGTCGGCGGGCGGTGCCGCCGAAACGGGGGATGTGGTCATCTGCGGCCTCCTCCAATGTGGCACGATTTCGTACCACTAGCTATCTGGTACGGAACCGTGCCAGAGTTTGGTGGTGGTGTCAACGGGTCCGTCGTGGCGGAATGCGCGGGAGTGCGACGATCGTGTCGTGCCCGAGACTCCGCAGCGCAGCTACGGCGGCCAGAGTGCCGACGCGCGACGCCTGCAACGACGCGCCCGCCTGCTCGACGCCGCGCTGGATGCGATGGATGACAACCGGTGGCGCACCATCACCGTCGACAAGCTCTGTGCCGCAGCGGGTCTGAACAAACGGTACTTCTACGAGAGCTTCTCCGGCCTGGACGAGGTGGCCACCTCGGCCGTCGACGAGATCGCCGACGAGGTGCGCGCGAGCACCTTGGCCGCGGTGGCCGCCACGCTCGCCGAACCTCTGGACAAACAAGCCTTCGCGGCGGTCGATGCGCTGGTGCGCACCCTGACCCGGGATCCGAGGCGGGCCCGGGTGCTTCTCGGGTCGGTCGCGAGTTCAGCCGCCGTGCAACAACATCGGGACAGTGTGCTGCGCGGCCTGACGGGCGTCCTGGTCGGGCACGCGCGCACCGTGCACGATGTGGAGCTGGAGAAGGACCCGCTGGCCCTGGTGGCGCCGGCCTTCATCATCGGCGGCACCGCAGACGCGATCCTCGCGTTCGTCAACGGAGCAACCGACGTGAGCGTCGGGGACCTGGTCGCCAGCCTGGCCACGCTGTGGCTGGTCACCGGAAATGGCGCGGCCGAGATCGCCCGGGCGCGGATAGGCGGGAGCGGCTGATTACGTCTGTGCCGGCCCGGGTACAGGTGTCCCGAACCGATGTCGTCAACCGTGAGGAGATAAACGATGACAAATCCGGAACCGAAGCCGAGCGAGGTCCAGGCCGACGAGGAAGAGGCGCTGGCGCCGGCGACTCCGGGGGCCGAGGCGCTGCCCACCGATGAGTCCGAGGACCCCGATTCCTAGGGTGGGCACCACACCGGATTCCTCCGATCGGGGGACAGTCGATTCCCCCCGGCTGGGGTCCGGTCAGCCGACAGACCGCGACTCCTGACTGCGGCATTGTTGAGTCATCGCCGGAACACCGGCACCGAACTCAAAGGCCCAGCAGCACAGGAGATCACGACATGAAGAGCATCGCCCACCAGTTCGTTGCCGGATTCGCCATGCTCGCTGCCGCGGCGGTCCTCGCCATCGGGGCGATGACCACCAACCAGGCAATGGCGGCCACCGCGATCACCCCGGACTCCAACACCGTCCAGACCATCCCCGCCTACCACCACGCGTCCCCGGCGGGGGCCGGTGTCCTCGCGGCCGGGATCCGGTGATCGACCTCAGAGCGCGTGCTGGTCGGCCCGTTCGCAGACCTGCAACGCCCGCCCGGCCTGGGTCCCGGGCAGGAGGGTGAACTCGGTATCGGCCAGGACACAGCGAGATTCGAGGGTTTTGAGCGCCCAGTAGCCGTCCGTGGCGAAAAAGCTGACCGCGGTCAGGTCGAGAATCATCCGCCGGCAGAGCAACAGCTTGCCCAGCGTGTAGTCCAGCAGCACCCGGGTATTCGCAGCGTCGATATCGCCGGCCACCGTGATGACGGCCAGATCGATATCGCGCCACTCTGTGGCCATCTCCAATGGCGTCGGCCGCGAGTGTGTGCCGCTGGCAATTGTGTCCGTCATGGCAGCTTCTCCGCTCCACTTTGACTTCTGTGGTGTAGATGATGTCGCGAATGTGCGACTTATAGGGCTGCTGCTGAACCTGCCGCAATGATACCCGCGGTTCGTAACGAATGGGGTGTCATGAATCCACAAAGCGAAGACCTGGTATCCGCTGGACGCGATGGCGGGGTTGCTCAGCGCCGCAGCGTCTCGTGCGGACTTTCCCCGAACGCGCGCCGGTAGATGACCGCGAACCGGCCGGTGTGGGCGAAACCCCACCGCGCGGCGGTCGCGGCCACCGTGGTGACGCTGCGGTCGCTGGCGATGAGCTCCTCACGGGCCCGCGCGAGCCGGATATCGCGCAGGTAGGCGGTCGGCGTGGTGTCCAGGTGCCGCCGGAACATGTACTGCACGGTGCGCGGCGACAGGTAGAGCGCGGCCGCCACATCGCTGACTCCGATGTCGTGGGCGGCGTTGTCCTGGATGAACTCGATGGCCTGGCGCAACAGCACCGGAAATGCGTCGGCGTCAGCGGGGACGTCCTCCGGTGGCAGATCGTTCGGGAAGGCGGTGAGCAGCGCACTCGCCAGGAGCCGCCCGGCCGACGCCAGCAGGATCCGGTTGTCGGTGTCCTCCTGGTCGGTGAGCAGCCGGCTCAGGAAGCGTTCGGTGGTGGCGAGAGTGCGCGCTGCACCGGCACTCACCGGGACCAGGCCGGTGAACCGCGGCACCGCGGCCGCGGCCGTGTCGATCGCTGCCACCTCGGTCAACAGCGGACGGGCGACGACCACGGAGCGCAGTTGGGCATCCCGCAGGCGGACCCGAACCCCGCCCACACCGCTGGACGCCAGCAGCCACTGCCCGGGCCCCGCGGACCCGGTCAATCTCCCGTGCTCGGCCTCGACGTGTCCGTTGAGTACGAACAGTGCCACCACGGAGGGAACCCGGTCGGCCCGCAGCAGTGCCTCACCGGTGTGCCGGATGTCTTCGATGGCGTAGCCGCCGACATCGATTCGCGAGTGCGCGAGCGAACACCCCCCGGTACCGGGGCGGGAAATCGCGAAACGCGCGGAATAGGTCTGATCGAGGTGCTTCTGAATCAGGTCGGGGTCGCTGGACTCAATGCCAAAGCGGTCCGGGAAAACGTCCAAACGGTCGGATTTCATCTGGGCTCCACAAAACAGCGCCGGATGGGCATCGACCTGAACCCACGTTCCCCTGATACTAACCTGGGTTGCTTCCAGTGTGCGCTGCGGACACGTGGTCAGCGATCCCCGGCGCTCGCGACGACCTTGTCTGCCAGGGCAGCCAGCGGGGTGTTGGATTCCTGAGAGAGCTTCTTGAGCAGATCGAATGCGGCGGCGGCGTCGATGCCGAACCGCTCCATCAAGATGCCCTTGGCCTGGCCGATGACATCGCGGGAAGCGAGCGCGCTGCGGAATTGATCGTCGCGCAACAACAGGTTCCAGGCGATGGCGATGTGCGCTGCCAGGGTGAGGCCGAGTTCGAGGGATTCGTCATCGAAGGTGCCGGGGAGACCGCCGTAGAAGTTCAAGGCGCCCATGGACTCTCGGTGTCTGAACAACTGGAAGGACTGGGCAGATCGCACCGGGGTGCTCTGGAGC
Source organism: Mycobacterium sp. AMU20-3851 (assembly GCF_043974665.1). Lineage (NCBI taxonomy): Bacteria > Bacillati > Actinomycetota > Actinomycetes > Mycobacteriales > Mycobacteriaceae > Mycobacterium > Mycobacterium sp. AMU20-3851. The sequence goes on along the minus strand of NZ_CP146371.1, from coordinate 5,882,152 downwards.
GTCTCCCGACAGAACAGCGGCCACCGGACCTCGGCGGCTACGTCGTTCACCCGGACGGTGTGCTGTTCCCAGGCCGACGTCAGGCACGGTCCCTCCTTGGTCCGGTCCTGGATGTCGTCGACCGTTTCGGCGACCGGATCCGAGGACGCCACCGAACGCACCTTGCCGTCGCGATCGACGAGGGTGATTCCGGCGGCAATGGTTCCCGGCACCGCCCCGGCCGCCATCACCGTGAGCTCGCGCAACGCGCTTTCGGTGTCCGCAGGCTGGGACCGCTCCAGATCGCGGAGCAACTCCGCGAATCGCAGAGTGATGTCGTTGTGCGGGTTCCCTGTCATTGCCGATGGTCACCTCGCCTGAGTTGAATGCTGTCCCGGTGCTCGTGCACGAGGTTGATGCTGATTGGCCGCCGCCGGTGGTGGGTATCACTGGCGCATGGCGCACCCCGACGAGGCCGACAGTGCTTTAACCGTAACCCGGGAGACGTCCGCATCGTGCAAGCAAGTGTGGGCCGTGATCGCCGACGGTTGGACCTACTCGCAATGGGTGGTCGGTAACAGCCGGATGCGGGCGGTGGACCCGAACTGGCCGGCGCCCGGGAGCACCATCCACCACTCGATCGGTGTCTGGCCCCTGCTGCTCGACGATCACACGGTCGTCGAGGACTGCCAGCCCGAACGGCAGTTGGTCCTGCTGGCCAAGGGAAGACCGTTCGGCAAGGCGCGGATCACCCTGCGGCTCGAGGACACCGCCGACGGTGGCTGTCGCATCGATATGGCGGAGGTGCCGGTCGGCTTCCCGATGGGCTGGATTCCGGAACGATTGGCACTGGCTGCGGCGGTACCGCGGAACCGGGAGTGTACGAAACGGCTCGCGGCGATCGCCGAACGGCGCCCGCCGTCCGCGGTCGATCAGTAGCGCCCCTCAGTGGTCGCGCGGGCGGACCGTCTGCTCGCCGCCCGCGCCCCCGCGAACAGCGCGGCCCCCACGGCCAGCAGGATCGCGGCGAACAACCACACCTTGGCCGTCTGCTGGGTGAGCAGCAGTAGACACGACCCGACTCCCAGCACGGGCACCGCCGTCCACACCCGGAAGTGCGGGTGCGCGACGGTATCGCGGCGAAGCGCGAGCACCGCGACATTCGTCGAGATGAACACCACCAGTAGCAACAGCACCACAGTTTCGGCCAGGGTGGCCAGATCCCCGATCAAGGTCAGCAGCATGGCCGCGACGGTGGTCGCCGCGATGGCGACCCACGGCGTCCGGCGGCGCGGCAGCACCCGGGAGAACACCCCGGGCAGCAGCCCCTGCTCGGCCATCCCGAAGGTCAGCCGGCTCGACATGATCATCGTCAGCAGCGCGCCGTTGGCGACCGCGATGAGCGCGATCGCACTGAAAACCCACTCGGGCACACCGATTCCGGCGGCGGACACGACGTCCAGCAACGGGCCGCTGGACCCCGCGAGATCACCCGGCGCCAGCACTGCGGCACTGGCGATCCCGACCAGCACGTAGACCAGCCCGGCACAGATGAGCGCGCCGAACAGTGCCTTGGGGTACACCTTGCTGGGATCGCGGATCTCCTCGACGACGTTCGCCGAGGTCTCGAAGCCCACGAACGAGTAATAGGCGATGATCGCGCCGCCGAGGATGGCCAGCGCCGGAGCCGAATCCGCCGGGAATTCCACGATCCGCCCGACGTCGCCTCGACCTGCCCCCACCGCGACCGCCCCGGCGATGATCACCAGCAGCAGGCCGCTCAGCTCGATGACCGTCATCACCACGTTCGACTTCATCGATTCGCTGATTCCACGCGCGTTGAGCAGGGCGATCAACCCGAGGAAGACGATGGCCGCCGGCACTGCCGGCACGTCGACGAAGGTGGCCAGATAGTCACCGGAGAACGCCAGCGACAGGCCTGCAGCGCTGGTGATACCGGCGGCGAGCATGCAGAATCCGACCAGGAACGACAGCAGCGGGCGCCCGAAGGCCCGTTCGGCAAAAACGGCGGCCCCACCGGCCCGGGGGTACTTGGTCACCAGTTCGGCGTAGGACCCGGCCGTGAGCAGCGCCAGCAGCAACGCCGCCAGCAGTGGGGCCCACAGCGCGCCCCCCACCTGGTCGGCCAGTACGCCCATCAGCGCGTAGATCCCCGCGCCCAGAACGTCGCCGAGGATGAACAGGAACAACAACGGGCCGGTGATCCGGCGTTTGAGCTTGTCCCGGCCGGCGGCATCCTGCGGTTCGGCCCGCACCTCAGAGGTCATCGCCTGGTAGTACCCCGCGGCCACCGATTGCACGCCAGGTTTGAGATCGGAGGAATCGGAGCATCCTGCGGGAGCGGTAATCAGTGACCGACGCGCAATGCACTGTGCGCACACGTATGTAGCGGGCCGAGACCAGTGCCCCCTGCACCAGATATCTGCAGATAGCCCGATCGGGTGACGTGGAGTCATGCGCCGAGAGGAGAACCATGAGTGAGCACCATCAGGCCGACGAGGCCCGCAAGGGCCTGATCGATTCGGTCAAGGGCAAGGCGAAGGAGATTGCCGGTGCGGTGACCGGCAATGATTCGCTGGCCGCCGAAGGCCAGCTGGAACAGACCCAGGCCAAACACCGCAGGGAGGCCAACGCCGTGGATGCGGTGGCCGATGCAGAAGCGGCCGCGGCCCACGACGAGGCGGCAGACGTCCGCTCTCATGCTGCCGCACAACGGAATTCGGTGCGTGAGACCACTGCGGCCGTCGAGCAGTCGGTACAGACCCAGCAGGTCGCGCAGGAACAGTCAGCCGCGCGGCATGCCCGTAACGAGGCCGTGCAGGAGCAGGTGCAGGCCGATCTCGACGCGCAACGCCGCGTGGAGGAGGCCAGACGTGACGAACGCTCGGCGGTCCGCGCTGCAGACGCCGAGGTCGTCGAAGCCCTCGACGAACACCATGAGCAGGTCGGCCAGGCTGCCGAAGAACAGTCCGAGGCCGAGCGCCTCAGGCAACGAGCCGACCGGCTGACCGACCGATCCGACCTGCCCTGACACAGTCCGACTTAGGAGTCGCCAGATGAACATCATCGAAATCCCGCGCACCGTGCTGCGTGCCCAATATCGGATCGCCCGGCTTCCGCTCGATCTTTTCGAGCAGCGGGTGATGTCGCGGATGGATACCGAGGCCCCGGCCCGGCTGCTCTTCGAGCGGTCCCTGGGAGCACTCGACGCTGCCGCCGGCAACATGCTGGGGGATCCGCAGCTGCGCCGCAACGGCGTAGCGCTCGCCCAGCGCAGCGCCGACCGCGGCCGCGCCGCGCAACTCGACGCCCAGGCAGCGGCCCAGCAGGAGCAGGCCGACGCCCAGCTGCGAGCGGTGAGCCAGGAGGCCGCAGTTGACCGCAGCGCGGCCCGCGCGGAGAAAGACGGCGCGGTCGAGGACGCCCGGGAACAGGCACAACAGCGGCGCGTCGACGCGGCACAGACCGCGCAGAAACGCACGGCGGCCGCGAAACGGAACGCCGAGGAGACGGCGGCGAAACTGAAGGACTCCCGGCAGGCCACCGAGGCGGCCGAACTCGAGCGGATCAACACCGCCGAGAAGAACCGGGAGGCCGCCGCGCAGTCCAAGCTCGCCGCCTCTCGGGACAAGCAGAAGACAGCCCGAGAACAGCGGGTGCAGGCCGACCGTATCGAGGATCTGCAGCACGCCGAGAAGCACAAGCGGCAGAGCGAACGCGCTCGCGACAGCTAGCTCATCAGGAGACGGGGTGGGGTACCACCACCGTCGGTGCCGCTGCCGTGGCGGCCGGGACGGCGGGGCGACGGCCCTGGCGTTCGGCGCGCAGCACCCGCCGGTTCAGGCGCCGGTCGTCGCGGGCGGTGACGGTGCGGCTGAGCCGGGCGAGCTGGTCGAGTTGCTGCCAGCTGAGTCCGTCGAGGTCGCCGTCGAAGTCATGGGTGGCGATGACCACGCCGCCGCGCAGCAGGGGCACCGTCTTGGCATCGAAAGTCGTTGTCGCCAACAGTAGATCGGTGGCGTTTCGGTTGACGCGGCGCTGGCACCGACGGGTACTGGGGCTGAACCAGAAGTCGAACTGCCGGTCGGCGCTGGTGAGCGATTGCAGACCCTGATCGCGTACCAACCGGGTGATGTCGGCGGTGCTATAGGCGCGGGTCTCGTATGCGGCGCCGTCGGCGCTGAGGTAAAGGACGGTGTTCATGAAGATGATCCATTCGGCTCTCTTGTCGTTTTTGCGGTGAGCACGGAACGCGTCCGTGCTGTGACCAGAGTTACCCGAGTGACAATCGAGGCAAACCTCGATAACGATTCGATCTCCGGATTGCGTCCGCGCCTCAGCGCGCGGGCAGGTCACCGGTGAGCTTGGAAGGCCGGCACAGCACCGCCACCCCGAGGGTGAGGGCCGCCGCCAGCGCGAACGCCACCTGCACATTCACCAGGTCGGCGGTCCCGCCGAGCAGTGCTGCGGCTATCGGGCGAGATCCGAGAAACCCGACCAGCCACAACGCCATGATCCGGCCCCGCAGCTCCTGCGGGGCACGCTCCTGTACGACCGTGCTCAGTCCGGTCAGCGCCCACCCGAAACCCAACCCGGCCAGCGCGAAGCCCGCGATCGCCACGGCGGGAACCACGCTGCCGGCCAGCACCGCACAGCCCAGCCCCAGCCCGGTCAGGCCGATCGAGGACACCAACGCGGAGGCCACCCGGCCGCCCAGTAGCGCCAACGCGGCCATGCCGATCCCGGCGCCGATGCCGAAGATCGCCGACAGGGTCCCGACCATCCGGGTACCGCCGCCCAGCGCGTCGGCCAGCGACGGCGCCAGGGTGATCGACGGATCGGCCGCCACACCCACCGTCGTCACCGCCACCAGAGCCAACAGCAGCGGTCGGTCCCGCCATACGTAACGCAGTGCGGTACGGACCCGGAAGTCGGTGCCGGAGGCCCGTGCCGGCGGTGCAGGCAGGCGCACGATCACCAACAGCACGGCGAACACCACGTGCATCGCGGCGCTGAATGCGAAACCGGTGGCCGCACCGAAATGTGCGGCCAGATAGGCGCCGGCGGCCGGGCCCAGCACCCGGCCGATGGTCATCGGAATGCTGTTGAGCGCCATGGCGGTGGACAATTCGCCGTCACGGATGAGATCGGGCACGATCGACTGCATCGCCGGTCCGCCGACCACAAAGCCGAAGCCCACCAGGGTGGAGCCGATCAGGACCGGCGCAGCGGCCGAGAAACCTTGCAGCCCAGGCTCGATGAGCATCCATACCGCGACCGACCCGGAACCGGCGATGCACAACACCCGGCCCAGCAGAATCTGGCGGGCCGGGTTCCCGGTGTCGGCCCACTTGCCGCTGATCGGACTCAGGATGAGCTGCGGCCCGAACTGCACGACGCCGACCAACCCGACCATCAACGCTGACCCGGTCGCCTCGTACATCACCACCGCGGCGATGATGCTGTGCGTCCACACCGCCACGACCGAGAACATCTTGCCCCAGAACAGGGCGCCGAAGACGGGGTCGAACATCAACCCCAGGGCGCCCCGGGGCCGGGTGAGGGCAGCGGTGGTCTGTGCACTCACCGGCCGGCCGCCACTTCGAACCGATCGGTCAGCCGCTCCAGCAGGCCGACCAGGACGTCGACATCGGCGGTCGGCCAGTCGGCGATGGTCTCGGCCACCAGTTCGCGGCGGCGTTCGGTCACCGTCGCCAGCGCGTGGACCCCGAGTTCGGTCAGCATCAGCACGCTGCGGCGCTGATCGTCGGCGGCAGCAGATTTCACCAGCAGTCCCGCGGCGACCAGTCCGGACACCGTGCGGCTGGCGGTGGAGTGCTCGACCGCCAGATGGTCGGCGACGTCGCGGATCGAGGCCCCGTCACCGACCTGCTGACGGCGTTCGACCGCGCGCAGGGCCCGCAGGGTGGCCACCGAGGTGACCGGGTCCGCGCCGTCGAGCAGCCGCCGCCGCCAGGTCGGACGCTGACGGGCCATGTGCAGCCGGGTCAGCAGGTCGTCCAGATGGTCGTAACGCGTTTGCGCGGCATCGGGGTCGGCGGGCGGGAACACTAAATATGTTTAGCACATACATATTTCTGCGGTCCTCGGCAGGTTACGCCTCAGCAAATCTGGGTACCCGGGGTCGGCAGTGACCCAGAGCCGGAAGGACCCATGACCACACCTCGTCTACAGCCCGATCCGGCCGCCGGCCCGGAGGCCGGAGATGTCGTCTCGGCGGTGGCCAGAGCCTTCTCGGCGAAGGTCGTGGGACAGGCCGATCTACGCGAATCGATGCTGCTCGTGCTGCTCTCCGGGGGGCACCTGCTGATCGAGAGCGTCCCCGGCCTGGCGAAGACCACCGCCGCCCGGGTGGTCGCCGAGGCGATCGACGGATCGTTCCGGCGCATCCAGTGCACCCCTGACCTGCTGCCCAGCGATATCATCGGCACCCAGATCTACGAGGCTGCCAGCAACACTTTCGTGACGCAGCTGGGACCTGTGCATGCCAACATCGTGCTGCTCGACGAGATCAACCGGTCGAGCGCCAAGACCCAGAGTGCGATGTTGGAGGCGATGGAGGAACGCCAGACCACCATCGCCGGCGTCGAACATCCGATCCCCGAGCCGTTCCTGGTCATCGCCACCCAGAACCCCGTGGATCAGGAGGGCACCTACCCACTCTCCGAAGCCCAGACCGACAGATTCATGCTCAAGGAATTGGTGCAGTACCCGTCGGTGGACGAGGAGGTCGAGATCATCGGCCGGATGGATGCCGGCCTGTACGACCGCGGGCATCACGGCGCCCCGGTCGTCAGCCTCGCCGATGTCCGCCGGGCGCAGGCGGCGGCGCAGTCGGTACACCTGGACCGGGCATTGGTGCAGTACGCCAGCCGCCTGGTCGGGGTGACCCGCGACCCGGAGCGGTACCTGTCCCCGAATCTCGCCCGGTTGATCGAATACGGCGCCAGCCCGCGGGCGACCATTGCGTTGTGCCGGACCGCCCGGGCGATGGCCGTGCTGCGCGGCCGCAGCCACGTCCTGCCCGACGACATCGCCCGGCTCGCGCACCGGGTCCTCCGTCACCGCCTGATCCTCGGCTTCGAGGCCGCCAGCGCACGTGTCACCCCTGACGTGGTGATCGACGCTGTGCTGCAGGCAGTTCCGGTGCCGTGAGCACATCATGGGTAAGTACCTCGATGCCGCCAAGGCATATTTCGTCCGCGATGGCGGAGGACTGTTGGCCGGCGGCCGGTATGCGCTGGTGCACACCCGCAGCCTGGAATTCGACGAGCTCCGGCCATACGTCCCCGGCGACGATGTCCGCGACATCGACTGGAAGGCCACCGCCCGCACCGGCCACACCCTGATCAAACAGTTCGTCTCCGAGAAACACCACAAGATCCTGATCGTGGCCGACACCGGTCGCAACGCATCGGCTCTGGCACCCTCGGGAGAACGAAAATGCGAAGTGGCATCGCACATCATCGGGGCGATCGGGCTGATCTCGCTACCCCGCTCCGACGAGATCGGCATGGTCGCCGGGGACCGGCGCGGCTGTGTCGACATCCGGCTGCGCCGCGGCGAGACCCATATCGAGCGGATACTGCATCGCCATCTCCAGATGGTCGATGCCGGACCCGGCGCCAGCGACATCGTCACCCAGCTGGAGTGGGTGGCACGCCACCACCGGCATCCGCTGTTGATCGTGGTCGTCTCCGATGAACCGGACGTCGACGACCGGCTGCGGGACGTGCTGCGTCCGTTGACCGCGCGCCACGACCTGCTCTGGGCGATGGTCGCCGATATGCCCGCGGTGAGCGCCGAGGACACCGCCCGGGGCTACGACGTCGCCGACGGCCGGCCGATACTCGCGGCGGGCGTGTTGGGTGAACGGGTGATCGCCGCGTACCGGGATTCGGAACAGCGCCGTCGCGAGCAACTCTCGGAACTCCTCACCAATCAACGGATTCCGCACACCTATATCGCGTCCAGCCACGGCATCATGCCAGCGCTGGTCGCCATGACGGGGGTGTACACGCGTGCCGGATGATCTCGTCGGCGAACTCGTCGGACCGACGCCGTACTCGAGTTCCTGGTTGTGGGTGGCGGGGCTGCTCATCGGGTTGACGGTGCTGTGGTATCTGGCCGTCTTGCGCTGGACCGCGCCCGGCCGGGAACGGGATCAACCGTCGATGATCGAGGCTGCGCGGCTGGCCCTGCTGCGGCGGCGCACCATGCGGACCCTCGACGGAATCGAAAGCCGTTTGGGCACCGGCGATCTGACCCCGGCGGCCGCGGGTGCGGCGGTGAGTTCGGAGCTGCGTCGGTTCTTGCGGGATGCCACCGGGCTGCGTGCCGAATACGTCCAGGTCCCCGATCTCACCTCGGTGTCCGGTGGCAGGCTGGCGCCGGCGGCAGCGATCCTGGCTGACCTGGAAGACGTCCAGTTCAATGCGGAGACGGCGGTCGACCTCGGGGCCGTGGGCACCGCGGCGCGGGAACTGGTGCGGCAGTGGACCTGACCTGGTGGGCCGTGGCGATCGTCGGTTGCCTCGCACTGGCGGGCTGCATCGCCGCGGCGATGCTGCAGCCCCGGCGAGACCGGCCGGAAACATTGCGTCCGTTGGCAAACACCGGCCGGCTCACCCGGCTGCCCGAGTACGCCCGCGCTGCGCGCCGGCACATGCGGTCCGCGGTCCTGGTGGTCGCCCTGCTGACCGCGGCCTTCGGTGCGGCGACCATGGCGGCGGCGCGCCCGACGGGTCTGCTCGCGCCCGGGCGGGATACCGCGGCCAACCAGCCCGAGGACATCATGATCTGCCTGGGCGGTCCGGCCACCGACCCGGCGGTCGGCGAGACGCTGCGTTACTTCGCCGCCGCGGTCGGCGAATTCGGGACCGAACGGATCGGACTCACCTCGGCGAACCGCCGACTGGTCCCGCTCACCCGCGACTATCAGTACGCGGCAGCACGCTTCGCCGGTGCGGCCGCGCCCCTGGTGTCTCCGGTGTCGTATACCGACTACGCGGCCAACATCGAGGATCTGCTGACCCTGTGCCTGACCGGGTTTCCTGAAGCCGACCCCGACTCCGACAGCGTGCCGCGCCGGTCGCTGATCTATGTCGGCCCCCCGACGCTGGGCGGAGAGGCAGGTCCGACGCTGTTCACCGCGCAGCAGGTGCGCGACAGGGCCACCGATTCCGGCGTCCAGATCAATGTCGTCACCGACGACGCCGGCACCGATAGCGAAGGTCTGCCGGCCGAACTCGCCCGGACCACGGGCGGCCGGATCCATTCCGGGGGTGGCGATGTCGCCGCCCAACTCGGCGATATCCGCAGCCACCCGCCCGCCGCCGACCCGGACCGGAACGCCCGGGTCGGATCGACCGAGACGCCGGAGGTGTTGCTGGTGGCGGCCGCACTGCTGACGGTCCTGGCGGCATTCCTGTCGCGGGAGTCCGGGCGCAGGTACCTGCCGTGGGTCGCTGCTGCGCTGTTGCTGGTGGCCGTGCTCCGCCCGACGATCGGTGACACCGGCCCCGGGCCGACCGTCATCGCCGGGGAGCGGGACCCGAGCGTCTTCCTGCTCGTGGACAGATCGGTTGCGGCCACCGCACAGGCCGATATCGCGGCTGTCATCGACCGTTACCCGGGCGCCCGGTTCGCCCTGATCGCCTTCGACGAGCGCGCATCGTTGGACTGGCCGCTGTCCGCCGACGCGTGGACCCTGCAACCGATCGTCGCGGCGCTGGCACCGCCGGCCGATGAGACGACTGCCAATGCAGGCGCGGCGAACACCGTGCTGCGGTATCAGTTGATCGGCGCCGTCCAACAGTTCCCGAAGGCACAGAACCTGGTGTACTACTTCGGTTCCGGTGCGCCGAATTCCACGGTGCCGCAACGGGAGTTCCAGGTTCCCGATGCTGCGGTCGACGGCGGGGCCGTGGTGGGATACGGCGACGCCGGCTCGGCACGGTTGCGTTCGGTGGCAGAACAGATCGGCGTCGACTACCTGCAACGGGAGGGGACTCCGTCGCCGGGGGAGGAGACCCCGGCCGACGCCGCGCAACCGTCCACCGAAATCGTGTCGGCCCCCGGCGGACTCGACCTGTACTGGGTGCTGTCCGGGTTGGCGGCGGTGCTCATCCTGGTGGAGTTGTATCGCGCGCTGAACCGGTTACGGCGCACCCACCTCGACCGGATCGAGGTGGGCCGATGACGCAGACTCGGCGCCGGCTGCTGGGGTATTCCGCGCCGGTGGTGGTGATCGTCCTGCTGTTCGCGGTCAAACTGATATCCGCGGTGCTCGCAGGCAACGCGGCGGTGTCCCACTTCGCCGAGGCCGACGGCGCGGCACTCGACCGCGATGCCGGAGTCATGGGACTGGTCAACGTCATCGAACCGGCCAAGGCGCATTTTGTGGCCGGCGCGGCCGCAGCACTGCAGGGCAGGTTGACCGACGCCGACCGGGAATTCTCCCTGGCGCTGGATCGCACCGAGCAGGATGCGTCCTGCCCGGTACGCGTGAATCTGGCACTGGTGCGGGAGTCGCTGGGCGACAAGGCCGCCGCGACGTTCGAAGCGCAGACCGCCGTCGATCACTACCTGGCCGCCAAACGGGCGCTCGAACAGGCCCCGGCCGACTGCCTGGCCGCCCACCCCGACGTGCCGGCGCGGCTGGACGCCAAGATCGCGGCGGTGGCGACACCCCCGCCACCGCCGGCACCGCAGGCCCCGCCACCGCCGCCGACGGTGGTACCGGCAGCGCCGGGCCCGGGCGGCGCACCGCAGACCGACCGGCTCGACCGACTGGATCCGGGGCAGGGCGATCCGATGGAGCGACTGCGACAGATCCTGCAGGACGCGGCGCGCTGACGCGCCGAGCGCATCCCGCACCGGGATTGCTAGCTGGTCTTAGTATATCGTCGAGGGATGAGTGCAGTGACGGTGATCACAGGCGGCGCCGGTGGTATGGGGGTCGCGACAGCCAAGATCGTCGGACAGGGCAACCCGGTGCTGCTGTGCGACGTCCGCCAGGACCGGCTGGACGCGGCGGCTGCCGCCCTGGGCGCTCTCGGGATCGAGGCCACGGCGGTCAACTGTGATGTCACCGACCGGCAGGCGGTCGACGAGATGTTCGCGACCGCAGCCGGTCTGGGTCCGGTCGCGGCGGTCGTGCACGCCGCCGGGGTCAGTCCCGCCATGGGTGACGCCGAGTACGTCCTGCGCACCAACGCCATCGGCACGCTCAACGTCAACGAGGCCTTCTTCGCGGGGGCCGCCGAGGGCGCGGCCATCGTCAACGTCGCCTCGATGGCGGCGCACCTGATGCCCGAAGAGCTGATCCCGGTCGCGGCGTTCCCGTCGGCGCTGACCGATCAGCAGGCCTTTCTTGCCGGTCTGCTCGCCGCGTGCGACATCGCCGGCGCCGATGCGCGTTCCGGCATCGCCTACGCGGTGAGCAAGAACTTCGTGAAGTGGTACAGCAGTGCACAGGCCGAGCGGTTCAACGGTCGTGGGCTGCGCATCGTCTCGGTGTCGCCGGGGTCGGTGGACACCGAGATGGGCCGGCTCGAAGAGGCCGCCGGAGCGGGTGCGCTCGTGGTCGATGCCGCCGTACCCCGCTGGGGCAAGCCCGAAGAGATGGCCGAGCTGTTCGCCTACTGCGTCAGCGACAGGGCCGGCTACCTCACCGGCACCGACATCCTCAACGACGGCGGCGTGGTGGCCTCATTGCGGGAGCGGGCCAGGGCAGCGGCAGCGGCCGAAACCTCCTGAGCGCTGCGGCCCGGCGGTTGGGAACCGGGGGCAGTGGGCATATAGACCGCATGTCCGCACCGGGAACCGAAGCGTTCGAGAATCTCGTTGCCACACTCGACTATCCGATGTTCGTGGTCACCGCAGGGTCTGCGGAGCAGCCCGCGGGCTGTCTGGTCGGGTTCGCCAGCCAGACGAGCATCAACCCGCCGCGTTTCCTCGTCGGAATGTCCAAACGCAACCACACCTTCCAGATAGCCATGGAGGCCACCCACCTGGCCGTGCACCTGATCGATCGCGAGAACCTGGACCTGGCCGAACTGTTCGGCAGCAAGACCGGCGACACCTACGACAAATTCGCCGACTGCGCGTGGCATGCCGGGCCGCACGGTCTACCGATCCTCGACGATGCCGCGGCGTGGTTCGTCGGGCGGGTACTGGACCGGGTGGAGTTGGGGGACCACGTCGGGCACTTCCTGGAACCGGTCGACGGCAAGGCACCCGAGCGTGACCGGCCCTGGGTGTCCTTCAACGACGTCCGTGACATCGAGCCCGGCAAGCAGGCGTGACCTGATGCCTCCGGCCCTCGCGACCGTGGACACCGTGACCGATCTGGCGGCCTTCTATGCGGAACCGCCGGAAGGTGTCCGGGCGAACATGATCTTCAGCGCCGACGGTGCGGCGGCATTCGCCGGCCGCGCCGGTCCGCTGTCGAACGCGGTCGACCAACAGCTACTCCGAATCCTTCGCGGGTTCGCCGACGTCGTGCTGGTCGGCGCGGGCACCGCCCGCGCCGAGAACTACGGGCCGGTACGGCTTTCCGAGGAGCGGCGGGCGCAACGGTGTGCCGAGGGACGGTCGGACACACCCCCGATCGCGGTGGTGACCCGGTCCGGCAACCTTCCGTCCAGATTGGCCGACAATCCCGACCAGCCGCCGATCCTGGTGACGTGCGGGCACCCCCGATCGGTCGAGGACCACCGTGCCGATCCGGACCGCCGCGTGTTCCACGCCGGTGCGGACAGCGTCGATGTCGGCGCCGCGGTACGGATGCTCTCCGCGGCCGGGATGCCGCGCATCCTGTGCGAGGGTGGACCCACGCTCCTCGATGAGCTGGTGGAAAAGGATGTCCTCGATGAGCTCTGCGTCACGTTGGCCCCGAAACTTGCTGCCAGCCAACCTGTTCGTGACTCGGTCCTGGCCTCGGCGATGCCGGCGCCGCGCGATATGCGCCTGCAACACGCCGTAACGCACGGGGACTATCTGTTTCTGAAATACCGTCGCTGACGGACAGGAGGCCGATATGCGCTTGCGGCGAAGCGATCTCAGCAAACCTGGTATCACGCGTAGACGTGCCGGCAAGGGCTTCAGCTACATCGGTGTGGACGGGCAACGCCTCGACGACGCCGACGATCTCGCCCGGATAAAGGATCTCGTCATACCGCCGGCCTGGCGCAAGGTGTGGATCAGCCCTCATCCCAACGGGCACATCCAGGCTGTCGGTACCGACGACGCGGGACGGCGGCAGTATCTGTACCACCAGGCGTGGCAGGACGAGCGAGCCGAGGAGAAGTTCGACCGGGTCCTCGAACTGTCCACCCGGCTGCCCGCCTGGCGGGAACAGATAGCGAGCGACCTTGCCGGACGGGGGCTGACCCGGGACCGGGTGCTGGCCCTGGCCTTGCAGCTACTGGACCGCGGGTACTTCCGCGCCGGTGGCGAACAGTACGCCGAGGAGCACGAATCGTATGGGCTGGCCACCTTGCAGTGTGAGCACGTCACGCTGCGGGCCGGCATCGTCGCGTTCGACTACCCGGCCAAGAGCGGAGTTCGTCGCACCCTGGAGATCGAGGACCCCGAGGTGGTGCGCGCGGTCCGCGCGCTGCTGCGGCGCTCCGATCGCACCGAACGACTGCTGGTCTGCCGCAACGGGTCCGGATGGTCCGACGTTCACGCGAACGACCTGAACATCCGTTTCAAGGAACTCGTCGGCGACGAGTACAGCGTGAAGGATCTGCGCACCTGGCACGGCACCGTGCTGGCGGCCACGGCGCTGGCCGAAGCGGATCCGCCGGACTCCGAACGGGTTGCCAAACGCGCGGTGTCGGCGGTCATGAAACAGGTATCGGAGGACCTGGGCAATACCCCGGCGGTGGCGCGCAGTGCCTACGTGGACCCGCGCGTGGTCACCGGATACCGGCGGGGTATGACGATAGCCGCGGCCGCGCAGCGGGCCGCCCGGCAGAAGGACGCCGCCGACGCCGCCTGCACGCTGGAGAAGGCCACCCGCAGCCTGGTCCGCAGGGTCGCCAGGAGTTGAGCCCGGGCGAACGTAGTTTCGGGTCTCCTCGGGAGGGGAATCCCTGCCCAATCCCGAGTACACAGAGGTGGTGACGATGCCGAACTCGTCGATCAAGAACGAAAAGATGTACGAAGACCTGCGTGAACAGGGCAACTCCAAGGAGAAGGCCGCCCGCATCTCCAATGCCGCCGCAGCCCGCGGCAAGTCCGCGGTGGGGCGCAAGGGCGGGAAGTCGGGTTCCTACGAGGACTGGACGGTCGCGGATCTCAAGAAGCGCGCCAAGGAACTCGGCATGGAAGGCTACTCCGGACTGACCAAGGACAAGCTCGTCGACAAATTGCGTAACCACTGACCGCGACCGTGAGTGGGTGGCGCCGGTCGCCGATCCGCACCGGTTGACCAGTGCCTGATCACGCGGTGATCCCCAACCGGTCGGCGAGCGTCAGGAAGGCCGCCGCGAAGTCGCTGTCGGCGGTGTCCCGGCGCACCGCGTCCCAATCGACGCGCTCGCGGACCGCGCGGACCCCGGGCAGCAGCGCCGCGAAATCGCAGTAGTGCTCGTTGAGTGCCCGCAGCTTCTGGGTGATCACGAAGGTCACCGGCAGTACCGGCATGCGGATGGCGATGACATCGTGTTCCTCGGCGCAGTCGAGCGTCTCGGTCGTCACCGGCACGCCGTTGATCCGGTGCAGGATGTCGACCAACACGTCGCCGCTGTGCGCCTTGAACAACCAGTCTTCCGGTGGCCTCTCGATCCGGAATCCGGCCTTGGCGAGTGTCCTCGCCGCCTCCTCCGTATCCGTCTCGGCGACCACGAAGTCCACGTCATGGACCGGCTCGGGGCCACCGGACACCCAGAGCGCGTAGCTGCCCGCCAACGCGAACCTGGGCCCGTGCTCCTTGAGTGCCGACGCGGCGGTGCGCAACGCCTCGCGTAATTCCTCATGTGTCGACATCCAACCTGGGTACCCACCCGGCATGCGGATTGCGACCTTCAACATCCTGCACGGCCGGACCATTGGTGACGGGGTCCACCCGGCGCGCCTGATCGAATGCGTACGCCGGCTGGACCCGGACATTCTGGCCCTGCAGGAAGTCGACCTCGAACAGCAGCGATCGGGGCGCACTGACCTCACCGCGGTGGCCGCCGAGGCGATGGGTGCGGTGAGCCACCGCTTCGTCGCGGCGATCGCGGGCACGCCCGGCGCGACGTGGATGGCCGCCACGGGGGAGGAACAACCGGGCACCGCCGGCTACGGCATCGCCCTGTTGTCCCGGTATCCGGCGACCAGTTGGCAGGTGGTCCGGCTACCGCGGATCCCGATGCGTTTCCCGATGTACCTGCCCGGTCCGAACCGGGTCAAGATCGTCGACGAGGAACCCCGGGCCGCGGTGATCGCCCAACTGGACACCCCTCTGGGCCCGATGTCCGTTGCCAACACCCATCTCTCGTTCGTCCCGGGCTGGAACCGCCGACAGTTGAGCCGACTCGTCCGTGATCTCAAGGGCCTACCCGGACCGCACATCCTGGCCGGCGATCTCAACCTCACCCCGGACGCGGCGACCCGATGGTCGGGACTGCGGCCGCTGGCGAACGCGCTCACCTTCCCCGCCGACGCACCGACCCGTCAGTTGGACCACATCCTCACCGACGACCCCGCGCTGTGCACCCGTAACTGCACCGCACCGGTCGTCGGGATCTCCGATCACCGGCCGTTGGCCGTGGACGTCGAACTGGGCTGACCCGGGTGCCCCGCGGTGGCCGGTTCCAGCGCGGTGCCCTCGATATCCAGGTCGGGTACGTAGCGGTCGAACCACCTCGAGCGAACCCACATCTTGTCGCCGAGGATGCTCATCACCGCGGGGATCAGGGTCAGCCGGACCACGAAAGCGTCCAGGAAAACACCGACGGCGAGGCTCAGGCCGATGGCCTTGATGATCGGATCGGCTCCGGCCAGGAAGGCGATGAACACGGAGAACATGATCGCCGCGGCCGCCGTCACCACCCGGGCCGACAGGCCCACGCCGTTGCGCACGGCGTCGCGCGCATCGGTGGTCTCGCCGAGTTGTTCCTTGATCCGCGACACCACGAACACCTCGTAGTCGCTGGACAGCCCGAAGATGATGGCCAGCACGATGATCGGCAGGAAGCTGATGGTCTCACCGGGAGTGATGCCCAGAAGTCCTGCGCCCCAGCCCCACTGGAACACCGCGACCTGCACGCCGAGGGCGGCGAATACCGAGAGCAGGAATCCGACGATCGAGGTCAGCGGCACCAGTGCCGCCCGGAAGGCAATGGTCAGCAGGATGAAGGCCAACCCCACGACGACCACCACGAACACCGGCAGGGCGGCGGCGAGTTTGTCGGAGGTGTCGATGTTCGAGGCGGTGGTACCGCCGACGAGGATCTTTGCCCCCGTGTCACTTTCGATGTTCTCGCGGTCTGCGCGAATTTGACGGACCAGATCGGCGGTAGCCAGGTCGTTGGGCCCGCTCTCCGGGATGACCTGGATGACCGCGGTGCGGTCGTCGCCGCCGGCGGGCGCGGCCAGCACCACACCCGGTTGTCGGTCGAGAGCGGCGGCGATCACCCCGGCGGCATTCGGGTCCACCGCCTCGGAGGTATCGGCGACCACCAGCAGCGGGCCGTTGAATCCGGGTCCGAGATGTTCGGCGGTCAGATCGTAGGCCTGGCGTGAGGTATTGGAGGTCGGCTGCGACGCCCCGCTGGGCAGACCGAGATGCATTCCGGTGGCGGGCAATCCGATCAGCACCAGCGCACCGATCCCGCCGAGTAACAGCGGGGTGCGGAAGCGGACCACGAAGCGGGCCCACGCCGCACCCATGGTGCGTTGCGGCGTGTACGCGGCGACCTGGGCGACCTGTTTGGCCCGCCCGGGCTGCAGCGGTGTCTCGATGAATGCGGCGACCTTGCCGCCGGCGAACCCGCACAGTGCGGGCAGCAGGGTCAGGGAGATGAGCATCGCGATGAACACCGCTACCGCGGCCGCCACACCCATATAGGTGAGGAAGGGGATGCCGACGACAGCCAGCCCGCAGAGCGCGATGATCACCGTGAGCGCCGCGAACACCACCGACCCTCCGGCGGTGCCGACGGCCAGCGCGGCGGCTTCGTCGCGGGGGATCAGCAACAGCAGGTTGTTTCGGTAGCGGTGCAGGATGAACAGGGCGTAGTCGATACCGCAGGACAGGCCCAGCATGAGGGCCAGGGACTGGGTGGCCGACGGGATCTCGACGAAGGCCGCGACGACGAAGATGCCGAAAAGGCCGATGCCGACCCCGATTCCCGCCGTGACGATCGGCAGTCCGGCCGCGACGACGGCGCCGAAGGTGATCAGCAGAATGGCGAAGGCGGCCACCACGCCGATGATTTCGGCCACCATCGGCGGCTTCACCTGGTAGCCGGGGTAGACGCTGCCGGAGTACTCGACCTGCAGCCCCGCGTCCCGGGCCGGCGCCATCGCGGCCTCCAACTCATGTAACGCGGCATCGCTCACCTCGCCGAGGGGGGCCTTCCACTGCACGGTGCCCAACCCGACCCGTCCATCGGGGGAGATCTGGCGGGTCTGGCCGGGTCCGGCGGCCGCGGCGATGTCTCCGATGGCGGACAGGTTCGCGACGGCGCGGTCGATGGCGGGCGCGAACGCGGGATCGGTGACCCGCAGGTTGTCCGGTGCGGCGATGGTCAGCTGGGTCTGCGCGCCGGCGAACGCGGGCAGGTTCTGCCGCAACTGCTCGACGGCACGCTGCGACTCGGTGCCGGGAATCGTGAAGTTGTCGCTGGGTTCGCCGCGGAACCCGATGAAGGCGGCCGCCATCGCCAGCAGCAGGGCCAGCCAGACTCCCAGCACCACCCATCGGCGGTGAAAACTGAATCGGCCGAGCGCGTCCAGGTAGCGGGACACCACAACCCCCGGGTTCGAAGACGGGACGACAAGACAGGGCAACGGGCCTATGTATGCCCGCTGCGGGCCGGGGTCACACGCTCAGCGCGAGGGGGCCTGCGGATCGCCCCCGGGCGAGGTGATGTTCTTACGCAGATTCTTCTGCCGGTACAGGTCGCGGTCCGCTTCGGTGAGCAGCCGGGGGAACGAGCCGGCAGCGGTTCCGGACCCCACCGCGACGCCGGTGCTGACCTGCACGGGCCCGCTCCCGCTGAGGGTATCGGCCACCGCCCGGGCCGCGCTCTCGGTGCGCCCGGTCAAGACGGCCACGAACTCGTCACCGCCGAGCCGGCCGATGACCGCCGACGGTGGCAGTTGGCGGGTCCAGCGGCGGGTCAGCTGGATCAGGACGCTGTCTCCCGCCGCGTGTCCGTCGCGGTCGTTCACGGACTTGAAATCGTCGACGTCCAGCACGATCACCGCGAGCGACTCGCCACGCCGCCGAGCGCGCGGCAGCAACTCGTCGAGTTCGCGGTTCAGCCCGGCACGGTTCCACACCGTCGTCAGCGGATCACGCAGGGCGGCCTCGATCAGGGCGGAGAGCAACAGCCCCATCACTTCCGCGCTGCCCAGGACGCAGACCGGGAACAGGACGTACCAGAGCGCCGGCGCGGGCGCCGGCGCGACCCACAGGCACAGGGCGAGGGCCCCGGCCAGCAACACGGCGAGCAGGCGCGCGGTGGCGGGCCGGTGCCAGCCCCTGATGAACACCGCCATCATGATGACCGGGATCAAGGCCCACACCTGCGCGGCGAGTTCCCGGTGACCCAGTACGGGGGCCAGCGGAACCAGGCATGCGCAGGCCAACGCCACCGTGTAGCGCCAGCCGCACAACGGGCGGGGCAGAGCTGCCAGAAGTCCGACCGCGCTCAGGGCCACGGCCACCCATTCGCCCCACACATCGGATCGCCCGGACGCGGCGGCGATCGCCACGGCGTACAGCACCAGCACGGTGATCAGATAGATGACCAGCATGCGCCGGCGCAGCAGCGTGTTCAGAACCGGCACGCCCACCTCACCCTCGCCGCCCACTGGCAAACTGATCTCTATTCCTACCGAAACCGCTCGGCGATGGCCAGCTGGTTTCTCGGCCGAAACCCAGCAACATCTCGGCGCGCGGTTAGGCTGATTTGATGCCGACCGAGATCACGGTGCGGGGCGCGTTCTCCGCCTTTCATCCGCCCGAGCGCGGGACCGTGCGCGCCGGCATCGCCTACGAGGGACCGGACATGGGCTCGGTCTACGACCGGGTGGCCCATGATTTCGGCGCGGTGAAGGCCTCGGTCACCCGCCTGCAGAGCGGTGATCCGGCACCGGTGACGTGGTGGTCGGCCGAGCAGTTGCGCACCTGGTCGCGACGGCCCTGGCACAAGGACGGTAAGCAGCTACCGCTGGTGCACCACGCGAGCGTGAATGTCGAGGTGAAGTTCCGTGATTTCGGTGTGCTGTCGCAGTGGGTCGGCGAGCACATCGCCAACACCGGGGGATTCCATGTGGCAGCGGTCAACTGGACGCTCACCGCGGTCCGGCGGGAGACCCTGACCGCGGATGCGCGGACCCGCGCGGTGCGTGACGCGGTGGCCCGTGCGCAGCAGTACGCCGACGCGCTGGACCTCGGCACGGTGCGGCCGGTGGCCATCGCCGACGCCGGGATGCTCGGCGCGGCACTGCAACCCGAAGGCGGTGGCGGCGCCACGTTCCTGCGTGCGGCGGCCGCCGCGGGTGGGGGCGGTGACGTCGAGCTGCTCCCGGAGGACATCGAGGTCACGGCGACCGTCGACGCTCGCTTCCTGGTCGGCGAACCTTAGCCGAAGGCGTTGCGCAGGAACGGCGTCGAATCGACCAGCGAGGCCAGCACCGTACCGCTGTGGTCCTCCTCGGGGTAGATCCGTAGCTCGACGTTCTGGTTGTTGGCGACCAGTTGCTCGTAGAACGTCAGCGTCGATGCCGGCGGCACGTCCCGGTCCAGCAGACCCACGCCGAGGAAGATCGGCCGGTCGTATCCGGACACCGGGGTCCCCATGAACTCGTCGAGCGCCTCGGCGATCCCCGGAATGGAGTTCAGCGGCGCATCGAACATGGCGGCCGGGCTCAGGTGGGCCAGCTCGTCGGTGAGCGGGTGCACGCACACTGTTTCGGCGCGGGCCGCGGCGTTCAGGCCGGCGGGGGAGAGCACCCGGTCGATGTCGAGATCGGGCCGGGCCTCCCGCAGCGCCGCCAGGATGTAGGCGGTGTAGGCGTTGGCGACCGGACCCAACTCGGGGAGCTGCAGGTTCGGGCCGGCCTGCGCGACGAACTTCTGAATGTTCGCCGGGGTGCCGGTGGCGACCACACCGCGGTAGTCCAGTCCGCTGCCCTGGCTGAATTCGGTTGCCCAGCGCGCACTGGCCACTGCCGCGCCACCGCCCTGGGACTGTCCGACGATCCCCCACTTCGGAGACAGCGCGAGGTCCATCTGATGCGCGGCGATCACCGAGTCGATGACGCCGTGCGCGGTGCTGACGCTGTTGAGATAGCTCATCAGGCCGGGGGTGCCGAGTCCGGCGTAGTCACTGGCGACGATCAGGTAACCCTGGTCCAGCCAGTGCGTGAGGTATTCGTTGTCGCGGGGGGTGCGCGGCAACGCCGACGGCGTGCAGTCGTCACCCAGACCGACGGTGCCGTGGGCCCAGGCGAGCACCGGGTAGCCGCCGGCCGGTGCGGGAGCGTGCGGGACGAACACCGCCGCGGTGCTCACCGCGGGCGCGTCGTGCTGGTCGGTGGTCGAATACAGGATGCGGTAGGCCGCACCGGCACCGGCGACGGACAGTTCCGGTGCCAGCGGCACGGTGTCGATCAACGTGCCGGCCGCGGGGATCGGTCCGCTGTAGAACCGGGCGTCCAGACCGGACCAGTTCGGCGCGGCGGCGTGCGCGATGGCGGGGACGGTGAGTGCCATCGCCAGGACGACCAACAGGGTGGCGCGCAGCGCGCGTCGGAGACCGAACATGCCCGCAACCTTAAGCCCGCCGGGTACCGGCGGCACCGCTCGCCTTCGAGATCCGTTCCGGGGAGGCCGGTTACGATTCGTTCCACGCTCCGGACACGCCCCGCTGCTTATCTTGACTAATTCCAGAAAGCGGGCATACTGGCTGCGTGACCACGACAGCGGACTTTCAGCAGATGCTGCGGGAAGCCTCGCTACGCGTGACGCGACCCCGGCTGGCGGTGCTCGGCGCGGTCGCCGCGCACCCGCATGCCGATACCGATGCGGTGATCCGCGCGGTGCGCACCG
This sequence comes from Mycobacterium sp. AMU20-3851, assembly GCF_043974665.1. Taxonomy (NCBI): domain Bacteria; kingdom Bacillati; phylum Actinomycetota; class Actinomycetes; order Mycobacteriales; family Mycobacteriaceae; genus Mycobacterium; species Mycobacterium sp. AMU20-3851. Next base: position 5,860,851 of record NZ_CP146371.1, on the reverse strand, counting down.
AACTGCCCGACGTGTCGCATCAGACCGTCTACGACTCGCTCAATGCGTTGACGGCGGCCGGCCTGGTGCGTCGCATCCAACCGTCCGGTTCGGTGGCCCGCTACGAGTCGCGGGTCGGGGACAACCACCACCACGTCGTGTGCCGGGCGTGTGGGGTGATCGCCGATGTCGATTGCGCGGTCGGGGCGGCGCCCTGCCTGACCGCCTCCGACGATCTCGGCTTCACGATCGACGAAGCCGAGGTCATCTACTGGGGCCTGTGCCCCGATTGTGCTACCGCACAAGAATTTCAGCCGCAAACCGGTTCGAAGTAAGAAAACCAGTCCGTCAGCCCCGGAGAGGATCCATAAATTGACTGACGATCGTCCCATCGAAGAGACCCCGCCGATCGGTGAAGCACAGACCGATCAGACCGAGGGTGGTTGCCCGGCCGGTTTCGGCAAGGTCAAGCCTCCCGTCGCCGGTGGTGGCAACCGCGATTGGTGGCCCGACCAGCTGAACCTGAAGATCCTGCAGAAGAACCCCGAGGTCATCAACCCAAACCCGGGCTTCGACTACCGCGAGGCCGTGAAGTCGCTCGATGTCGCCGCGCTGCGCGCCGACATCGTCGAGGTCATGCGGACCTCGCAGGACTGGTGGCCGGCGGACTTCGGGCACTACGGCCCGTTCTTCATCCGGATGAGCTGGCACGCCGCGGGCACCTACCGCGTGCAGGACGGCCGTGGTGGCGCGGGCACCGGCATGCAGCGCTTCGCCCCGTTGAACAGCTGGCCCGACAACGTCAACCTGGACAAGGCCCGCCGCCTGCTGTGGCCGGTCAAGCAGAAGTACGGCCAGAACCTGTCCTGGGCCGACCTGCTGGTCTACGCCGGCAACGTTGCCCTGGAGGATATGGGATTCCGCACCGCCGGTTTCGCGTTCGGCCGCGAGGATCGCTGGGAGCCGGAGGAGGACGTCTACTGGGGCCCCGAGCAGGAATGGCTCGACGACAAGCGCTACACCGGTGAGCGCGATCTGGAGAACCCGCTGGCCGCGGTCCAGATGGGCCTGATCTACGTCAACCCCGAAGGCCCCAACGGCAATCCGGATCCGCTGGCCTCGGCCGCCGACATCCGCGACACCTTCGGCCGGATGGCGATGAACGACATCGAGACCGCGGCCCTGATCGTCGGTGGCCACACCTTCGGTAAGACCCACGGCAACGGCGACGCCGAACTCGTCGGCCCCGAGCCCGAGGCGGCGGACCTGACGCTGCAGGGTCTGGGCTGGCACAACCCGCAGGGCACCGGCCACGGCAACGACACGGTGTCCTCGGGCCTGGAGGTCACCTGGACGCACACGCCCACCAAGTGGGACAACAGCTTCCTGGAGATCCTGTACGGCAACGACTGGGAGCTGTTCAAGAGCCCGGCCGGCGCCAACCAGTGGCGGCCCAAGGACAACGGCTGGGCCAACTCGGTGCCCGAGGCGCACGGCGCCGGCAAGACCCACCCGTCGATGCTGACCTCCGACCTGGCGCTGCGTTTCGACCCGATCTACGGCGAGATCACCAAGCGCTGGCTGGATCACCCCGAGGAGCTGGCCGAGGAGTTCGCCAAGGCCTGGTTCAAGCTGCTGCACCGCGACATGGGCCCGGTCGAGCGATACCTCGGGCCCGAGGTGCCCAGCCAGACCTGGCTGTGGCAGGACATCGTCCCGGCGGGCAAGACCCTGTCCGACGACGAGGTCGCCAAGCTCAAGGCAGCCATCGCCGACTCGGGTCTGACTGTCTCGCAGCTGGTTTCGACCGCATGGAAGGCCATCTCGACCTTCCGCGACAGCGACAAGCGCGGCGGCGCCAACGGCGGGCACCTGCGCCTGCAGCCGCAGCTGGGCTGGGAGGTCAACGAACCCGACGAGCTGGCTCAGGTCATCGCCAAGCTGGAGGAGATCCAGGCGGCGTCGGGCACCGGCGTGTCCTTCGCCGACCTGGTGGTGCTGGCCGGCAACGTCGGCATCGAGACCGCCGCCAAGGCCGCGGGCCACGATGTCACCGTGCCGTTCACCTCGGGTCGTGGCGACGCCACCCAGGAGCAGACCGACGTGGAGTCGTTCTCCTACCTGGAGCCCAAGATCGACGGGTTCCGCAACTTCCTGGGCAAGGGCCTGCGCCTGCCCGCGGAGTTCTACCTGGTCGACCGCGCCAACCTGCTGAACATCTCCGGCCCGGAGCTCACCGCTCTGGTCGGCGGTCTGCGGGTGCTCGACACCAACTACGGCGGCACCAAGCACGGTGTGTTCACCGACCGTCCCGGCGCGTTGACGAACGACTTCTTCGTCAACCTGCTGGACATGGCCACCGAGTGGAAGCCGGCACCGGCCGACGACGGCACCTACGTCGGCGTCGACCGGGCCTCCGGTGCGCAGAAGTACACCGGTACCCGTAACGATCTGGCGTTCGGCTCCAACTCGCAGCTGCGGGCCTGGGCCGAGGTCTATGCCGAGAACGGTGCGGAGGCGAAGTTCGTCAACGACTTCGTCGCCGCCTGGGCCAAGCTCGCCAACGCCGACCGGTTCGATCTGGACTAATCTGCAGCCCTCATTCCAGGCCGGTCCCCTCGGGGGCCGGCCTGGATGTGGTTCGGGGGTCGGTCAGTGCTTCTTGCCGAACGGCAGCAGGTGCACGATCACCGCGACCACGGCACCGACGGCCAGTCCGAGAACCGCCGAGATGCCGGTGTTGACGACCCAGCCGATACCGCCCTCGGCGAAGCCCACGGCGTGCGCCACCCAGTGCTCGGCGTCGTGCACCAGGTCATACGGCGGCCGCAGGCCGGCCTCGTAGCTCTGCGCGAGCAGGATGTGCCCACCCACCCAGAGCATCGCCACGGTGCCGATGATCGACAGTGCGGAGAGCACCTTGGGCATCGCGGACACCAGTCCGCGGCCGAATTTCTGCGCGAAGGCCGACGACCGCTGCGCCAGTGCCAGGCCGGCGTCGTCCATCTTCACGATCAGCGCCACCACGCCGTACACCGCAGCGGTGATGACGATGGCGACGACGATCAGGCTGGCCAGTCGCATCCAGAAGGTCTGGTCGGCGACCTCGTTGAGCGCGATCACCATGATCTCGGCGGACAGGATGAAGTCGGTGCGGATGGCGCTGGAGGTCATGGTCTTTTCGACGTCCCCGCCCGCGACCGCGGCCGGCGCGGCGTGCCCGTCTTCGCCGGAGATCCAGCCCCATACCTTCTCTGCGCCCTCGAAGCAGAGGAACGTCGCGCCCGCCATCAGCAGGTAGGGCAGTGCCCACGGCGCGAAGATGCTCAGCAGCAGCGCCGCGGGCAGGATGAACACCAGCTTGTTGCGCAGCGAACCGATCGCGATGCGTTTGATCATCGGCAGCTCGCGCGAGGCACTGATGCCCTGCACGTACTGCGGCGTCACCGCGGTGTCGTCGATGACGACGCCCGCGGCCTTCACGGTGGCCTTGCCCGCCGCGGCGCCGACGTCGTCGATCGAGGCCGCCGCCAGGCGGGCCAGCATGGCGACGTCGTCGAGGAGTCCGAACAGCCCTGCGCTCATGTACCGCAGGTTAGCCGGTGCCGCACGGCGATGCGTACCAGCTCTTTGTAACAGAGCGATTGCTCTGTTACGGTCGTGCGGTGCCCCGCCCTCGTGTGTACGACCTGGACGCCGTGCTTGACGCGGTGGAAGGCCTGGTGGCTGCCCAGGGCCACGCGGCAGTGACCGTGCGGGCCGTTGCCTCGGCCGCCGGACTGTCCAACGGCGCGCTCTACCACAACTTCTCGTCACGCTCGGAGCTGATGGGCCGCGCCTGGATGCGAGCCGGCACCCGATTCCTGGCCCTGCAGCGCGAGGCTGTCGGCTCCGCGTCCGGTGTCGAGAAGGTGGTGGCCGCGGCTGAGGCCCCGGCCGAGTTCGCCGCGCGACACCCGGGATCGGCACGGCTGGTTCTCACGGTGCGGCGCGAGGAGATCCTCGGACACGAGCTGTCGGAGCAGCTCACCGCTGAGCTGTTCGGTCTCGACGCCCTACTGGTGCAGGTGATGATCGAGCTCGCCGAGCAGCTGTGGGGGCGCCGCGACGCCGCCGCGGTGGACACCATCACCATCTGCATCGTCGATCTGCCCACCGCGATCCTGCTCAGCCGCAACCGGCTGCACGACCCGTCCGCCCGTGCCCAGCTGCGCGCCGCCGTGCGCGCGGTGCTCGACCACGGACCTCCCCCGCGAAAGGAAAAGCACCGATGACCCCGACCCTGGACCAGGTGGACGGCATTGCCGGTCTCACCCTCGGCGATGATGAGAACCGCTTCACCCCCGACTTCCTGGAGACCGTGCACGCACTGCTCGACCAGGTTCTGGCCGACGGGGCAACAGGTCTGGTCACCACCGCGACCGGCAAGTTCTACACCAACGGCCTGGACCTGGACTGGCTGGCCGCCAACGGTGAGCGGACCCAGTGGTACGTCGGGCAGGTGCAGACGCTACTGGCACGCGTGCTCACCCTGCCGATCCTGACCGTTGCCGCCATCGTCGGGCACGCCTTCGGGGCCGGGGCGATGCTCGCCACCGCCCACGACTTCCGGGTCATGCGCACCGACCGCGGATACTTCTGTTTCCCCGAAGCCGACATCCGGATCCCGTTCACGCCCGGCATGGCTGCGCTGATCCAAGCCAAGCTGACACCGCAGGCGGCCGTCGCGTCGATGACCACTGCGCGCCGGTTCGGCGGGCCGGAGGCCCAGACGTACGGGATCGTGGACGCCGTCGCTGAAGACGGAGGGGTCACCACCGCCGCGCTGGGCTTGTTGCGGCCCTTGGCCGGAAAGGACCCGGGCACCCTCGGGGCGATCAAGACGACGATGTTCGGTCCGGCCGCCGAGACACTCGCGGCCGCCGCAGCACCCCGTTGAGCACCAGCTCGGACACCGACATCCTGTCCCTGCCCACCTTGCTGGACGGAGCCGTCGGGCGACGGCTCAACGGCATCCCGGTGACGGTCACTGCGGCGACAGCCTGATAAAGATTGATGATGGGAACCAACCAGCGCGCCAAGATCGTGATGTCCGATGACGAGATCGCCGAGTTCATCGAGCGCAGCCGCACCGCCACCATGGCGACGGTGCTGCCCGACGGCCGGCCCCATCTGGTGGCCATGTGGTACGCGCTGATCGACGGTGAGATCTGGTTCGAGACCAAGGCGAAATCGCAGAAGGCGGTCAACCTGCGCCGCGATCCCACCATCACCGTGATGATCGAGGACGGCCTCACCTACGACACGCTGCGCGGGGTGTCCATCGACGGCACCGCGGAGATCATCGACGACCCGGAGACCAACCTGCGGGTCGGCATCAGCGTCTGGGAGCGCTACACCGGCCCCTACACCGACGAGATGAAGCCGTTCGTCGAGCAGATGATGAACAATCGGGTGTGTGTCCGGGTGATCCCGGGCCGCACCCGCAGCTGGGACCACCGCAAGCTGGGCATGCCCGAGATGCCGGTCGGCGGCAACACCGCGCAGTACCTCGGTCAGTGATCCCGGGGCGCGAATCCCGGGCTCAGTAGCGCGGTGGCCATCCCGCTGCCGATCGGGCCGGACCGGTCGAACAGTGTCGCGCTTCCGGTGGCCACCCCGGCGTCGCTGTAATGGGTGAGCGCGGACAGGCCGATGTCGGTGCTCACCGGTAGCCGGCTCAGCGTCAGCGTGTAGTCGGCATTGATGTAGGCCAGGCCCTCGGGTCCGAAATTGGTCAGTGAGCTCACCACGTCGCCGGCCATGGCGGCCCGGGTGAACGGCGTCATCGGTTCGCCGCCGACCAGCGGGGTGACGTTGTGCACCCAGATGTGCTTGGGCCCGGTGTACCGCCAGGCGCTCAGATCGATGCTGCTGCCCGCGCCGTGGGCGACCAACTCCATCGGCGTACCGCCGCCGACGTGGTCTTCCCCGGGCGGGTCCGGGATGGGCATCGGTGAGGTCCAGATGTCGGTGGGTCCGGCCGGGCCGCGGCGCAGCAGCACCACGCTGGCGCGGGCGACCAGCGCCCCGTCCTGGATGGCATGGGCGTCAACGACTTTGATGCGACGTCCGGCGCGCACCGTTTCGGTACGCACGGCCAGCGGAGCCAGTGCCGCCGGGCGGAACAGGTCGACCGTCAGCCTGGCGGGCTGGAATGCGGGGTCACCGTGCTCGCGGTCGAGGACGAATCCCAGCAATCCGCCCAGCACGTTTCCGCTGATGGTCGCGCCCCACGGACCCTGGGCGATATCGGTGGGGACGAAGGTGTCACCGTCGGCGAAGAAGTAGGCCGTCGGTGTCGTGCTCACCCTTGGTACTCGGGGTGTTTGGCGATGTACTGGGTGACCATCGAGCAGTGCGAGGCGATCCGCAGGCCCGATTCGCGGGCCGCCGCGAGCGCGTCGGCCACCAGGATGGTGGCCAGGCCACGCCCGCCGAACGCGGGGTCGACCTCGGTGTGGGTGAAGGTGCGCACGCCGTCTTGGTCATAGAAGTCGATCAGGCCCACCTGCCTGCCTTCGACCGAGATGGTGAACTGGTCCTCGCCGGCACGCACGATCGCCTGCGCGCCGGTCTTGTCGGTGTGCTTATCGGCCACGAGGTTTGAGCCTAGCGTTGGGTAACGCCGGTGCGGGCAGTCGGGGGACCGCGCCCCGATACCCGGTGACGGCGCCGAATCTGTCGTCCCCGGCCTGCCACAGACCGCGGTATTCGGCGATCTCGTCGTGGGTGCGGCCGACGAAGTTCCACCACATCAGCAGCGCCTCGGCGAACGGCGGCCCGCCCAGCAGGATCATCCGGGCCGGCGCGGCACCGCGGTTGACGATCTCGAGGCGGTCGAAGCCGGGGGACTGATACGCCAGATCGCCGCGGTTCAGAGCGGTGCCACCGAACTCGACGTTGCCGTCGTCGAGAAGTAGCCCGTGTTCGAAGGTGGGGTCCACATCCAGGGAGACGACGGCGTGCGGCGCCACATCGAGCTGGGCACCCAGCAGCGGGGTGAAAGTGTGCACCGGGGACCGGCTGCCGGCCAGCTCGCCGAGGAACACCCGCAGGGTGGCGCCGCCGACGTCGGCGATCCCCGGCGCGTAGTGCGCGAAATCGCGGGCGGTGTGACGGTCGGTGTCCGGCAGGGCGACCCAGAGTTGCACACCGTGCAGCGTGGCCGCGGCCGGCGTGGACACCTCGGAGTGGCAGATGCCGGCGCCGGCGGTCATCAGGTTGAGCTCGCCGGGGCGCACCATCGCGTGCACGCCGTTGCTGTCGCGGTGTTCGATCTCGCCCTCGAAAAGCCAACTGACGGTTTGCAATCCGGTGTGCGGGTGCGGCGGCACATCCATCCCGCCGCCGGCGCGGACGTCCCGGGGTCCGTAGTGGTCGGCGAAGCACCACGCGCCGATCATCGACCGTTGTTTGGCGGGCAGGGTCCGGCGTACCGGCATCGCCCTCGGGCCGCCGAGCGGAACTTCGCGGGCGGGCAGTACACCGGTGAAACGCGATGCCCGACAATCGACTTCGTCGGGGGCGGGATCGACGTTGCTCACCCTGACGATAGTAGACCGGGGGACGGTGCCGGCATGACGCCTCTGGCGCAAGTGGTCGCTCGCAGCGACGGTTCTCTGAGTGGTCCCCGGGGCATGACCGGCACCGTCGGACTTCTCAACGGACAACCGGCCGGAACTATTCCGAGGGGTGCGTAGTGAGCAGCACCACCCTCGGCGACCGTCAAAATTGACGTTACGGGAAGGTACGATTCGATGGACTAACAGCTTCTGGAGGGTTGACGACGATGGCGCGTCGGGGCGCGAGTGTGCTGGTTGCGGGGCTGATCGCCGCATCGGCCGGGCTGACGGTGGCCGGCGCCGGGACTGCCGCCGCGGCTCCCGAGGGGGCCGCGGTCATGCCCATGACCAGCATCGTGCGGGCCTGTGATTACAGCGTCTCCGAGCGCACCTGGCGGACCGGTTACGCCCGCGCGGTGGCCTACGTGCATCCGGCCACGGCGGATTCGGTCACCATCGACGTGCAACTGCTGACCGCGGTGCCGAACACCGATTACTACGTGAAGGTGTTCACCATGCCGCGCGGATCCGCGGACTGCGGCGTCGCTCCGATCGGTGTGCGTACCGACGCCGCGGGCGCGATGTCGGTGACGGTGACGACCCCGATCGATTCGTCCACCACCGGAGTGTGGGTCTCGGTCGAACGTCCCGACCCGTACTCGCAGCTGCCCGCCGAGGTCTACACCTCGGATTTCATCGCGAAGGTCTGAGCTGGTCCGGTCTGTCTGACGGTGGGGTGCCGCCCTCGCTGCCGGCCCCTCGAAAAACGGCAGCGAGGGCGACCCGTACTTAGGCGGACTCCAAGAAGAGCCGCCGCATGCGCACCGGATAGCCGTTGCGTTCGGCCAGCGAGCGCAGCTGCCGAAGCGCGAAGGTGCGTCCCCGGCCGGACTCCGGCACCGATATCCCGGCCCAGACTCCTTCCGCGCGGGGCAGCTCGCAGGCCTCCCGTGCGCAGGGCCAGCGCCGCGGGCATGCCCGGCAGATCGCCTTGGCCTGCTCGTCGGCGGTGTTGGTCCACAGATCCGGATCGCGGGTGCATTCGCCGATCGGCAGGCCATCCATCCCCAGTGCGTTCATGGTGTGTCTCCCCGTGTGCGGCGGCGGGACTGCCGCGTTGCAGACGAATGTAGAACACAAACCGTAGCGATGCAACAGTTTGATCGGCGACCTTCCGTAGCGCACCATCGCGAGACTCGCCGTGGCTTACCCGCATAATCATGATCGACGAGGTCGTCTGTGTGTCGGAGCCCGCGAGTGCGCAGCTTTTACGGCATCGCATTGATACGGTTTTGGACGGTGATCCACGGGGTGTACGTCTGCCCCAAGCCATAGCAGTGCTCCAGGTTTGGCTAGGATCTTCAGCGTCTGAGTCTCGGTTCAGGAGGTGCCGCGCGTGGTCGAAGCCGACGCCGGCATGGTGCGGGCCGGGGCCGCCGCGGCGGCCCGTCGCCGCGAACTCAACATCAGCCAGCGCAGCCTGGCCTCCGACGGGGTGATCAATGCCGGTGCGCTGATCGCCTTCGAGAAGGGCCGCAGCTGGCCGCGCCAGGCCACCCGGGCCAAATTGGAGGAAGTCCTCCAGTGGCCGGCGGGCACCATCGAGCGGGTCCGGCGCGGGGAAACGGTCCGGGGCGCCCCGGCGGCGGGTGCCCCCGCGGTCCAGCCCGCCGCCGACGTCGGGCTCATCGCCCAGGCGGTGACCACCGCCGCCAACACGATCGGCGCCACGGTCGAGGCCCTGCCCGCGCCGGTCGACCCCGGTTTCACCGGGCGGGCAACCGCGATCCTGGCCGATCTGCGCCAGCTCGAGGCGGTCGCCTCCCGGGCCGCACGCATCCAGGTGACCCCGGAGCTGATCCGGGCCCTGAGCACGGTGCGCCGCCGGATCGACGAGCTGACCATGCGCGCGGCGACCGCACCCACCGCCACCCTGGGGCAGCGGCTCTACGCCGCGCGCCGGCGCGCGAACCTGACGGTGGGTGAAACCGCCCAGGCCGCGGGTCTCGTCGAGGACGTCATCGTCGCCGCGGAGTCCGAACACCCACTGTCGGATGCCGACGTGGCCGATGTCGAACAGGTCATCGATCAGATCGACTGGCGCTGAACCAGATTCAGAACCGTTCCCGGTGCCGGTCGGCATTGGTCGGGAAGTGGGCGGCCAGCGCGGCGGCAATCTCCAGGAACTTGCGCCGGGTCTGCGTGGACATCACGGTGGTCCCGGCAATCACCCCGCCGGGGCGCAGCTGACCGTCGAACGGCACCTCGACGACCGTCTGTCCCTGACCGGCGAACTGTTGGGCCAGGATGCCGCGGGTGCGCTTGTCGGCGTGTCCGTCGGAGTCGTTGAGTACCACCACGGTGCGTCGCAGCAGGCCGGTGAGCCCGCGGTTGGCCAGCCAGTCCATCGTCTGCCCGGCCGCGGCGGCGCCATCCACCCACGGCGAGGAGACCACGATCAGAGCGTCGAGGTCCCGGAGTACTTCCTGGGTCACCGGGCTGTCCATGGTGGAACTGCAGTCGACGATGGAGATGCTGAAGTAGCGGTCCAGCCTCGAGGTGGCCTCCCGGTAGATGGCCGGGTCGAGTACCCGGCGCCGTGCCGGGGTGCCCTCGCCGGCCAGCACGAAGAGCCCGGCAGCGTTGTTGCCGACCCGGCCGCGGATATCGGCGAACGTCTCCAGGTGCTGATCGGTGGCCAATTCCCAGTACGAGCCGACGGCCCGCGGGTCCACTCGGCTGCCGAGCTTGCCGAAGGCAGTGTCCGCGTCGATGGCCACCACCCGATCCTCCTGTCGCAACTCCGCGAAAACCGAACCGACACAGGCGGATACCGTTGTCTTGCCGACGCCCCCCTTGCCGAGGACGCCGATCTTGTAGTGGCCGCGCAGCACCCCGCGTATCCGCGCCTGCAACTCGGCCTGGCGTAGCTCATCGGGCGAAGGCCCTGGATTGATCAGACCGAACGACGCCCGGAACAGCAGCCGCCGCCAGCCGCGGGCGGGCGGCACCGGTCGCTCGGGCAGCAGATCGCGCACCGGTATCCGATCGGCGTAGGACCCCGGCGGCATCGGGTGGTGCCCGCCGCCGGGATGGGGTGGCGGGCCCGGGGGCCGGGCGCCCTGGGGCGGAGGCCCCGGAACGTGCGGACGTGCCGCGGGTGGACCCGGTGGCGGCCAGCCCGGTGGCTGCGAGGCGATGGGCCCGGTATCGGCGCCCCCTTCGGGGTGCTCGTGGTCGGTCCCGGCCGGCCCGGTCCAGCCCATTTCCCGGCGCAATGCGTCGTCGCGATCGCTCACCGCGGGCCTCCTGCTGTGCTGTCGGGTCGGCGTACTACGGCCTGCACCAGTATCAACCACGGCTATCCGGTGCCGGGCGCTACCGCGCCGCAACCGCGGCGGCAAAGCCGGAAGCCGGCCCGACCCGGGCGCAAATTCGTGCATCCGGGGGTGCCGTGGCGCTGCTAATGTCGTCGGCAGGGGTAAGAAACCGGAGCCGGCAGCCGACTCGCCATGGCGAGCCGGCAACGTGGTGTTAGGGGGCGAAGTGGTTGTACTCGGAGTTTCGGCCCGGTCGGCCATGTCCGGCGGCACGTGGGCGGCATAGCCGATGACCAGTTCGTTCGCCGGGCACGGTGAGCCCACGCATTTCGACGACGTCGTCGCGGTCGAGGTGACCATCGACGGCATGTTGGTGATCGCCGACCGGTTGCAGCTCGAGGAGTTCCCGCCCGCGCTCGGCATCCGGCCGAACATTCCGCAGCCGGAATTGCGGGACAAGGTCTGGGACATGGTGGCCCGCGATCTCACCGAACAGGGTGTGCTGGATGCTTTCGGCAAACCGCATCCCGAGGTCGCCGCGATGTCCGATACGCTCTCGCGCTCGGACCGGATGCTCGAGGGCCGGTGGTGGCGCCGCGACGCCGGCGGCAAGATGGTCCGCTTCGTGGTGTGCCGCAAGGGTGACCGGCACGTCATCGCCGCGCGCGACGGTGACCTGTTGGTGTTGCAGCGGGTGGCGCCGCAGGTCGGCCTGGCCGGCATGGTGACCGCGGTGCTCGGGGTGGCCGAACCGGCCGACGTGGAGCCGATGACCGGGGTGTCGGCCCGCCTCGCCGAGTCGAGGACGCCGAATCAGTTGGCGCAGTTCGGGATCGCGCCGGCGTCGGCGCGGATCTACGCCGAGGCGACCGCCAACCCGAGCAGCTGGGTCGAGATCACGGCCACCGAACGGCATTCCGGGGGTACCTTCACCCAGGCCGACGTCGCGGCCGGGGTGCTGGACTCGCAACAGGGCCGCATCGTGTCCATTCCGCGGAAGGTGAACGGCGAGTTGTTCGGCAGCTTCCTGGCCGGCACCCAGGACAACCTGCAGCGGGCCCTGGACGAGCTGATGACCTTCCTGCCCTCGGGGGCGTGGTTCGAGGCCAAGACCGATACCGACTTCTACTACGACGGCGATTGAGGGATTGGATGGGCAACCCGCCGTACGACGACCAGGACACCGGGCTGGGCGCACTGGACCTGCCGGTGCCCGAGGCCGGCGACCACGGGTTGGCGGCCTTCGACGACTATCTGCCGAGCCTTCCCGAGGACGACGGCGCAGCCGGTACGGCGGCCGAAGCCGGCGATGCTCTGTTCTCCGTCACCAATCCGCCTGGAACGGTGACGGTTTCGGCGTACTTCGACGGGCGGGTGCAGCGCATCGAGCTGTCGCCGGAAGCGGCGGCCACACCGGAAGACGAGTTGGCCGCCGAGATCGTGGTGATCGCCGGTCTGGCAACGCAGCGCGCCAAGGCCGCCCAGTTCTCGTACATGCTCGAAGGGATGCAGGGGAACGGGCACGACACCGTCGATACCCGGGACTTCCTGCACCGCACCGTCGGGCTGCCTTCCCCGGAGGAGGCCGACGCCGCGCAGGCGGCGGTCTTCGCGACTCGATATGCGGGTGAACATGACTGAACATCTCTCCAGCCTCTTCGGCACCGCGGTGGGCATGTTGCCGACCGCTCCGGCCCGGTCCCTGGAGCTCTTCACCGAGATCACCTCGGCCGACGAGACCGCCTGTGACGCCTGGGTCGGCAGGCTGCGCTGCGGGGACACCGACCGTGCCACCCTGTTCCGGGCCTGGTACTCGCGCAACAACTTCGGTCAGTTGGCCGGCAGCGCCGAGATCTCGATGAACAGCGTCAACGCCCGGATTCCGATCGGCGGCATGTACGGCGACATCACCTACCCGGTGAATTCGCCGTTGGCGATCACCATGGCGTTCGCGGTGCGGGAGGCCGCCGAAGGCAACTTCGCCGACGCGATGGAGGCCCTCGATGACGCGCCGGCGATGGGGGCCGAGTACCTGGTGTCCTGGATCCGGGCGGTGATCTACGGTGCGGCAGAACGCTGGACCGATGTGATCGACGAGGTCCGCACGGCGTCCGGGTGGCCGGATAAGTTCCTCGGCGCCGCTGCCGGTGTCGCACACGGTGTCGCGGTGACCAACCTCGGCCTGTTCACCGAGGCCGAACGCCGGCTCACCGAGTCCAATGCCGCACCGGCCGGGGAGGCCTGCGCCCCGGCCATCGCCTGGTACCTGGCGATGGCGCGCCGCAGCCAGGGCAACGAGGAGGCCGCCGTCGCGCTGCTGGAGTGGCTGCAGGCCACCCACCCGTCACCGAAAGTGTCCGCCGCGCTGAAGGATCCGTCCTACCGGTTGATCACCACCACGGCCGAGAAGATCGCCGCCCGGACCGACCCCTGGGACCCGGGCAGTGTGCAGGCCGACAACTCCGGCCGGGAGAAGCTGCTCGCCGATGCGCAGGCCGAACTGGACCGCCAGATCGGGTTGAGCCGGGTCAAGGAACAGATCGAGAAGTACCGTGCCGCAACGCAGATGGCCAAGGTACGTGCCGCCCGCGGTATGAAGGTCGGCCAGCAGTCCAAGCACATGATCTTCACCGGCCCGCCCGGGACCGGTAAGACCACCATCGCCCGGGTGGTGGCCAACATCCTGGCCGGGCTGGGCGTGATCGCCGAACCGAAACTGGTGGAGACCTCCCGCAAGGACTTCGTGGCCGAGTACGAGGGCCAGTCGGCGGTCAAGACCTCGCGCACCATCGACCGCGCGGTCGGCGGGGTGCTGTTCATCGACGAGGCCTACACCCTGGTCCAGGAGCGCGACGGGCGGGCGGACCCGTTCGGCACCGAGGCGCTGGACACGCTGCTGGCCCGGATGGAGAACGACCGTGACCGCCTGGTGGTCATCATCGCCGGCTACAGCGCCGACATCGACCGGCTGCTGGAAACCAATGACGGTCTGCGGTCCCGTTTCTCGACCCGGGTCGAGTTCGATTCGTACTCCGCCGAGGACATCGTCGACATCTCGAAGGTCATCGCCGAGGCCAACGACTCGCAGCTGAGCGAGGAAGCCGCGAAGCGGGTGCTCGACGCCGCGACCCTGCTGCAGGATCGGACGCTGAACGGCAAGCCGGCGTTGGACATCGCCGGTAACGGCCGGTACGCCCGGCAACTCGTCGAAGCCGGAGAGCAGAGCCGGGACATGCGGTTGGCCCGCTCGCTGGACATCGAGAGCCTCGATGTGGCACAACTCAGCGAGATCAGTGCCGAGGACATGACCTCCGCCATCGCTGCGGTGCACGCCCGGCTGAACATCGGCGACTGAGGATGGCAGGTTTCCGGCTCACCACCAAGGTTCAGGTCAGCGGCTGGCGATTCCTGCTCCGCCGTGTCGAGCACGCGATCGTGCGGCGCGACACCCGGATGTTCGACGACCCGCTGCAGTTCTACAGCCGGGCAGTGATGGCCGGTGTCGTCATCGCCGTGGTGGTCTGCATCGGTGCGGTGTTGCTCGCCTACTTCAAGCCCCTGGGCAAGCGGGGTTCGGACACCCTGCTGGTGGACCGCTCGACCAACCAGCTGTACGTGCTGGTGCCCGGATCCGACGATCTGCGACCGGTGTACAACCTGACCTCGGCGCGGCTGGTGCTGGGTAATCCCGCCAACCCGTCGGCGGTGAAATCTGAAGAGCTGAACCGGATGCCGAAGGGCCAGCCGATCGGTATCCCGGGTGCGCCGTACGCCACCCCACTCGGCGCCCCGACCTCGAGCTGGTCGCTGTGCGACACCGTCGTCAAACCGGACAGCGTGACCCCCGAGGTGCAGACCTCGGCCCTGGTGATGCCGCTGGCGATGGACGCCTCGGTCGGACCGATCAAACCGAACCAGGGCGTGCTGGTCACCTATCAGGACCGGACCTGGCTGGTGACCCAGGACGGCCGGCATTCCATCGACCTGGCCAACCGGGCCGTCACCTCCGCGGTGGGAATCCCGGTCAAGGCCAAGGCGACCCCGATTTCGACCGCGCTGTTCAACGCGCTGCCGAATGTCGGGCCCTGGCAACTGCCCGCGGTGCCGTCCGCTGGTGCGCCGAACACCGTCGGACTGCCGCCGAATCTGGTGATCGGGTCGGTCTTCAAGACCATCACCGACAACACCGAGCAGCGCTACGTGGTGCTGCCCGACGGGGTGGCCAAGGTCAACGGCACCACCGCGGCCGCACTGCGGGCCACCAACTCGTTCGGTCTGATCACCTCACCCTCGGTGGAGGCCAGTGACGTGGCGGCCATCCCGGAGCAGGTGTTCGTGTCCCCGCTGCCCGATGAAGCGATGGACATCCGGCTGCCGCAGGACGCTCCCACGCTGTGCTGGTCCTGGCAGCGCGAACCGGGCGACCAGGCGCCCCGGCAGACCGTCATCAGCGGCAGGCATCTTCCGGTACCGGCTTCCCGGATGAACGGCGGCATCGATCAGATCGCCGGTGATGCAACGGTGTTCATCGACGGTGGCCAGTTCGTCCGGCTGCAGTCACCGGATCCCCGATACGGGGAGAGCCTCTACTACATCGACCCGCAGGGCGTACGGTACGGACTGCCCAACGAGGACACCGCCGCCGCGCTGGGTCTGAGCGGGCCGTCGACCGCACCCTGGCAGGTGGTGAGCCTGTTGATCGACGGACCGGTGCTGACCAAGCAGGCCGCGCTGCTCGAGCACGACACACTGCCGCCGGACCCCAACCCCCGCAAGGTCGATGGCGACCCGAACCAGGCGACGCCTGTGGGGGCGGTCAATCCGCCCCCCGCGCCAGGTGCGCCGGCAGCCGGATTGCCCGCGCCGGCACCGGGCTCCCCCCTCCCTCCCGAAGGAGCAGGCGGATGACGACCAAGAAGTTCACCCCGATCATCAAGCGCGGGCCCCGGCTCACGCCGGGCGAAATCAACATCACCCCGCCGGATGACCTGGGCATCGACATCCCCCCGTCCGGTATCCAGAAGGCGTTGCCCTGGGTGATGGGCGGCGGCATGCTCGGGATGATCGCGATCATGATCTTCACCGGGATCCGGCAGTTGTCGCCCTACATGCTGATGATGCCGCTGATGATGATCATGGCGACCGTCGGTTTCATGGCGGGCGGAGGTCCGGGCGGCAAGAAGGTGCCCGAGATCAATGCCGACCGCAAGGAATACCTGCGTTACCTGGCCGGTCTGCGCACCCGGGTGACGACCTCGGCCGCCGCCCAGGTGACCTTCTTCAACTACCACGCGCCCCATCCCGAAGATCTGCTGTCCATCGTCGGCACCCACCGGCAGTGGTCGCGGCAGGCCAACGCGGACTTCTACGCGGCCACTCGAATCGGGGTCGGCGCCGAGCCCGCGGTGGACCGGTTGCTCAAACCGTCGGTCGGCGGTGAGCTCGCCGGCCCGCAGGGCGCGCCGCAGCCGCACCTGGAGCCGGTCAGTCACATGTGGCTGATCAAATTCCTGCGCACCCACGGACTGATCCATGACTGTCCGAAACTGGTGCAGCTGAGGACTTTTCCCACCATCGCCGTCGGTGGTGACCGGGAACGGGCGGCCCGGCTGCTGACCGCGATGATCTGTCATCTGGCGGTGTTCCATCCGCCGGACCTGATGCAGATCCGGGTGCTGACCGACAATCCGGAAGATCCGGAGTGGACCTGGCTGAAGTGGCTGCCGCATGTGCAGCATCAGACCGACACCGATGCGGCCGGCCCGACCCGGTTGGTCTTCACCCGCCCCGACGCCCTGGCCGACCTCACCGCACGCGGACCGCACACCGCCGACGCGGCACCCAGCGGGCCCTATGTCGTCGTCATCGATCTGACCGGAGGCAAGGCCGGCTTCCCGGTCGACGGCCGGGCCGGGGTCACCGTCATCACCCTGGGTAACCACCGCGGTTCGGCCTACCGGATCCGGCTGGACGCCGACGGTTCCGCCGATGACCGGTTGCCCAACCAGACCTTCCGGTTGGTGGCCAACTCCGCCGACCAGATGACATCCGCCCAGGCCGGCCGATTGGCGCGCAAGCTGGCCGGCTGGTCGATCACCGGCACGATCATCGACCGCAACACCCGGGTGCAGAAGAAGGTCGCCACCGAATGGCATCAGCTGGTGGGTGCCCAGTCCGTCGAGGAGGTGACGCCCGCGCGCTGGCGGATGTTCACCGACACCGACCGGGACCGGTTGAAGATCCCGTTCGGCCACGAGCTCAAGACCGGCGACATCATGTACCTCGACATCAAGGAGGGCGCGGAGTTCGGTGCCGGTCCGCACGGCATGCTGATCGGGACCACCGGCTCGGGAAAGTCCGAATTCCTTCGCACGCTGATCCTCTCGTTGGCGGCGACCCACCATCCCGATCAGGTGAACCTGTTGCTGACCGACTTCAAGGGCGGGTCGACCTTCCTGGGCATGGAGAAGCTGCCGCACACCGCGGCGGTGGTGACCAACATGGAGGAAGAGGCCGAGCTGGTCAGCCGCATGGGCGAGGTGCTCTCCGGTGAACTCGACCGCCGCCAGTCCATCCTGCGCCAGGCCGGTATCCAGGTCGGTGCGGCCGGTGCGCTCTCCGGCGTGGCCGAGTACGAGAAGCACCGCGAGCGGGGCGCCGACCTGGCGCCGCTGCCGACGTTGTTCGTCGTCGTCGACGAGTTCGCCGAACTTCTGCAGAACCACCCGGATTTCATCGCGCTGTTCGACCGGATCTGCCGGGTCGGCCGCTCATTGCGGGTGCATCTGCTGCTGGCGACGCAGTCGCTGAACACCGGCGGCGTCCGCATCGACAAGCTCGAGCCGAACCTCACCTACCGGATCGCGTTGCGCACCACGAGTTCTGCCGAGTCCAAGGCGGTGATCGGCACCCCGGAAGCGCAGTACATCACCAACAAGGAAAGTGGTGTCGGCTTCCTGCGGGTCGGTATGGAGGATCCGGTGAAGTTCCGCAGTGTCTACACCGGTACCAACTACGTACCGGCGTCGGCGATCACCGCCGACGGCGAGGTGGCACCCCGCCAGCATCCCCCCAGCGAGGTGCGGATCCAGCCGTTCACCGCCGCGCCGATGATGGATGCGAGGGGGGTGACGTCGCGATGACCACCGCAGAGGAACCGCGGGTGCTGCGCGAGGTGGTGCTCGGTCAGCTGGCCACCGGGGAGGCCCGCGCCTACAAGATGTGGTTACCGCCGTTGACCGACCCCACCCCGGTCAACGAACTCGTGGAACGCGATCAGCGCCAACCGCTGCGCTTCGGTCTCGGCATCATGGACGAACCGCGCCGCCATCGCCAAGAGGTGTGGGGCATCGATGTTTCCGGCGCCGCGGGCAACATCGCGGTCGGCGGTGCGCCGCAGACCGGAAAGTCGACCTTCCTGCAGACGCTGGTGCTCTCGGCAGCCGCCACCCACACCCCGCGCCAGGTGCAGTTCTATTGCATCGATCTCGGTGGCGGCGGCCTGATGTATCTGGAGGACCTGCCGCACGTCGGTGGGGTGGCCACCCGCTCCGAGCCGGACCGGGTGAACCGCGCCGTCGCGGAGATGAAAGCCGTACTGCGGCAGCGGGAAGCGATGTTCAAGCAGTACCGGGTGGGGTCGATCGCCACGTACCGGCAGATGCGGGAGGACCCGCAGCATCCGGCCTCGGGCGACCCGTTCGGGGATGTCTTCCTGGTGATCGACGGTTGGCCGGCGTTCGTGGCGGAATTCCCCGATCTGGAACCGGTGGTGCAGGATCTGGCCGGGCAGGGGCTGGCGTTCGGCGTGCACACCATCATCTCCACACCGCGCTGGACCGAGCTGAAGTCCCGGGTCCGTGACTATCTCGGCACCAAGGTCGAATTCCGCCTCGGCGATGTCAACGAGACCCAGGTCGACCGGATGACCCGGGATATCCCGGCCAATCGGCCCGGCCGCGCCATCTCGATGGAGAAGCACCACCTGATGATGGGCGTCCCGCGCCTGGACGGGGTGCACAGCGCCGCCGACATCGTCCCCGCGATCACCGCGGCCGTCGACCACATCTCCGCACTGCACACCGACGAGGCGCCGCGGGTCCGGGTCTTGCCGGAGCGGATCCATCTACGCGAGTTGGACCCGGCCCCGCCCGGGCCGGACTCGGATTACCGCACCAGATGGACCATTCCGCTGGGCATCCGCGAATCCGACCTGTCGGTCGCGTTCAACAACATGGCGATCACCCCGCATCTGCTGATCTTCGGTGCGCCCAAGTCGGGTAAGACGACGATCGCGCATGCCGTCGCACAGGCGATCTGCGCCCGCAACAGCCCGCAGCA
Source organism: Mycobacterium sp. AMU20-3851 (assembly GCF_043974665.1). NCBI lineage: Bacteria > Bacillati > Actinomycetota > Actinomycetes > Mycobacteriales > Mycobacteriaceae > Mycobacterium > Mycobacterium sp. AMU20-3851. The sequence goes on along the minus strand of NZ_CP146371.1, from coordinate 5,841,608 downwards.
GGTGCGGTTCATGTTGGCCGACTACCGGTCGGGACTGCTGGATGCGGTGCCGCAGAGTCACCTCCTCGATGCCGGCGCCGTCAACCGCAACAGCACCACGCTGGAGGAATCCATCAAGGCGCTGGCGGTCAACCTCAAGAAACGTCTGCCGCCGCCCGATCTGACCACCGCGCAACTGCGTTCACGGTCCTGGTGGACGGGCCCGGACGTGGTGCTGCTGGTGGACGATTGGCACATGATCGTCGCGGCCGGCGGCATGATGCCGCCGATGGCCCCGCTGGCCCCGTTGTTACCGGCGTCGGCCGATATCGGGCTGCACATCGTGGTGACCTGTCAGATGAGTCAGGCGCATCGGGCCACCATGGACAAGTTCGTCGGCGCCGCGTACGGCGCCGGATCCCCCACCCTGTTCCTGTCGGGGGAGAAGACGGAGTTCCCGACGAGCGAGTTCAAACTCAAGCGCAGGCCCCCTGGCCAGGCACTTCTGGTGTCACCGGACGGCAAGGAGGTCGTGCAGGCGGCCTATATCGATCCCCCCGCAGAAGAAGTGCTCGTAGCACACCCAAACCGCGGTTAGTATGGATTCGAGGCGCTTCAGCAAAATTTACGGTTGGGCGCCAGCAACGGGTCGGGGGGAACGATTCTGATGCGACGCAGCAACGGCTACGTCCCCCCTTGTAGGAGCAATTTCCAGCGGTTTTGGAATCTGTGAGGAGGAACGGCACATGCAACCCATGCAGCACAACCCCGCGGTGCTAGGCATCGGCGGCCAGGTGGTCGCAAACGGTTCACGCGGACTGGCGACCGGGACGGCCGCCACCACCGAGGCGGCAGCACTGCTTCCGGCCGGGGCGGAAGAGGTATCCGCGCAGGCTGTGCTGGCTTTCGCCAGTGAGAGCGTGCAGATGGCCGCACTCAACGCGTACGCGCAGCAGGAACTGGCGCGCGCCGGCGCGGCCTATCTGGAGGCGACCGGCATCTACACCACGGTGGACGGCGAAGCCGCCGCGACTCTGTCCTAGCCGATCCGGCTCCGAACTCCCGACGAGGCCGAGCGCAGATCATGGTCAGCAAACTATGACAACGGTACCCGCAATTGTGCCGATGCTGTATGCATCGTTGCCGCCGGAGGTCAACACCGGCCGCCTGATGGCGGGTGCCGGTGCTGCGCCGATGTATCAGGCCGCGGCTGCGTGGGAGATGTTGGCCATCGCGATGGAAACCCAGGCCGAGGAGTTGTCGGCCAGTCTGGCGTCGTTGGCCGGAGCCTGGCAGGGCGGCGCGAGCGAGCGCGCCGTGCAAGCCACCATGCCGATGGTCGTGTGGCTGCGGACCAGCGCGCTGCAGGCGCAGAAGCGGGCCATGCAGGCCATTGCGCAGGCAAACTCGTATCTGCTGGCGATGGCAGTCACGCCGCCGCTGGTCGAGATCGAACTGAACCACGTCACGCACGCGGTGCTGGAGGCGACGAACTTCCTCGGCGTGAACGCGATCCCGATCGGCATCAACGAGTTCGACTACTTCGTGCGGATGTGGACGCAGGCCGCCGTCGCGATGCACGGCTATCAGGCGGAGACGGCGGCGAACACGGTGTTCGAGCCGATCTCGCCGCTGAAGCCCATCGTGATGCCCGGCGTCGGCGAGGCCGCACTGGGATCGGCCTCCGGCCGGCTCGCCGCAACGCTGCCGGGATCGGTCATGCGGGAGACGGCGTTCGCGCATGTGTCCGCGCAGGCCACCGTCGAGTCGGCGGCCCTGCATGCCGGACGCGCTGCCGCGCAGGCGAATCAGGCAGCTGTTGCTGCCCAGAGCCAGACCCGCAAAGCGGAGAACACCGCGCAGCAGGCCCAAGGGGAGCCCGAGCAGTTGATGAGCTCCGTGCAACAGGGCGCGCAGATGGGTATGCAGCTCGGATCCCAGTTGGGTTCCATGGCGATGCAGGCGCCGCAGCAGATGATGCAGACCGTCGCCCAGCCGATGCAACAGCTGGTAGCACCCCTGCAGCAGGTCAGCTCGATGTTCGGGCAGATGGGCTCCGGTGGATTGAACAACGGCGCTCAGTTCGGGTTGATGGGTGCGAGCCCGTTCTCGAATCACCCGCTGGCCGGCGGAGCGGGTCCGGCCGCCGGAGCCGGTCTGGTTCGCGCGGCCTCACTGCCCGGCGCCGGTGGCACCATGGCGAGTACGCCGTTGATGAACAGCCTTGTCGCACAACCGTCGACCACGGCCGCCGCACCGGTCGGCGCTGCCGCGGGCGGCGGTGGCGGCGGGCTGGCCCCAGTGGGCGGAGCCGGCGGCGGACCCATGGGCGCGATGGGGAACGCGGGCAAGAGCGGGGGAAAGAGACAGAGCCTCGCGGCGCCGTCCCAGCTGGCCCACGATCTGGGCGAGGATGAAGACGACGATGACGGCTGGTGAACCGTCAACTCACACAAGACTTCCCGGCCGAGGGGGCTGGAAGACTCGCCATCCGTGGTGAGGACACAGGAAAACAGAAAGAGTACCGAGCATGGCACAGATGAATACAGATGCCGCTGTCCTCGCCAAGGAGGCAGCGAACTTCGAGAGTATCTCCGGGGAATTGAAGACGGTCATCGCCCAGGTCGAGGCGACCGGTGGCGCACTGTCGGCGCAGATGGTGGGCCAGGCCGGCACCGCCGCGCAGGCCGCGCTCATGCGCTTTCACGAGGCCGCCGCGCGACAGGTCCAGGAGCTTAACGACATCTCCTCGAACATCCAGACTTCCGGCATGCAGTACACGACCGCCGACGACGACCAGGCTGCGAACCTGTCCTCGGCGATGAACCTCTGACCTCGACAACTTCCAGAAGGAGCTGACATATGACCAATCAGGTTTGGGAATTCGGTGGAATCGAAGGCGCCTCGGGCGAGATCAACGGCGCCGTGGGAGTGACCCAGGGGTTGCTCGACGAGGGCAAGGCATCGCTGGCCTCACTGGCCTCGGTGTGGGGAGGCTCCGGCTCGGAGGCCTACCAGGCGGTTCAGATGCGCTGGGACAGCACCTCGGCCGAACTCAACGCTGCGCTGCAGAACCTCGCGCAGACCATCAGCGAAGCGGGTTCGTCCATGTTGCAGACCGAACAGGGCGTCACCGGGATGTTCGCTTAGTACCACGCGACGTTGGGTGGGCGGACTAGCCTTTGGCATGTCCGCCCACCCGTGCGTTTCAGGTTCCGTACCACTGTGAGAGGTTGCCATGTCGGCCGACTATGACCGGCTCTTCCATTCCTCCGGCGCTGCCGACGCGGCCGACGAGGATGCCGCCGCGCACCGCGACGGCGGATCGTCGCCCACCGGGGCCGGCCCGATGCCGATCAGCGCATCCGGTGCGGGCGCACCGGGTTACGCCGGTGAGCACGCTGCCCCGCCCATGCCGATCGCGCCCGCTCAGACCTCCGCGGCCCCGCCTCCGACGCAGACGTCCGCGGCCCCGCCGGAACGCGCCACCGAGGTGACCACGCAGATTCCGGCGACGCCGGCGGCCACCGGGCCGCAGCGTGTGCAGAACGGGATGCTGCGTACACCACAGGGAAGCCCCGCGGCCGGTGCGCGTTTCGAACAGCAGTACGCCGCGCCGCCGCCGCAGCCGCGCTCGGCCCCTGCCCCGGCGCCGAGCCAGCACTTCAGCGCTGAGGCACCGGAATCCAGCTGGTCCCCGGCACAGCCGCCGTCCGCGACCGGGCAGCCGGCACCGACGTCGGCGGCCACCATGGGCAACCACCGCGCGATCGATGCGTTGTCGCATGTCGGCGTGCGCACCGCGGTGAAGATGCCCTCGCAACGAGGTTGGCGGCACTGGCTCTACCTGCTGACCCGGATCAACATGGGTCCCTCGCCCGACGAGCTGTACGAGATGGACCTGCAGGCACGCGTCCGCCGAAATGCCAGGGACTCCTACCAGATCGGCGTGTTCGGCCTGAAGGGCGGAGTCGGCAAGACCGCCGTCACGGTGGCGTTGGGGTCGGCGCTGAGCCGGGTCCGGGGTGACCGCATCCTGGCCATCGACGCGGACCCCGACGGCGGCAACCTCGCCGATCGGGCGGGTAGGCAGTCGGCCGCCACCATCTCGGATCTGTTGTCGGACAACGAATTGTCCCGATACAACGATATCCGCGCGTACACCAGCATGAACGCGGCGAACCTGGAGGTGCTGTCCTCCGAGGAGTACAGCGCGGCCCGCCGGGAGTTCAACGACGAGGACTGGAAGGCCGCGATCGGGGTGGTGTCCCGGTACTACAACCTGGTGCTCGCCGACTGCGGTGCGGGGTTGTTCACCACCTCCTCGCGCGGGGTGCTGTCCACCGTTTCGGGGATGGTCATCGTGGCCAGCGCCTCTATCGACGGGGCCCGTCAGGCGGCCGTGACCATGGACTGGTTGCGCCAGAACGGATACCAGGACCTGCTCGGCAGGTCGTGTGTGGTGATCAACCACGTCACCCCCGGAAAGACGAACATCGACGTCGAGGACCTGGTCCAGCAGTTCGAACGGCACGTGGCCCCCGGCCGGGTCGTGGTGTTGCCCTGGGACAAGCACATCGCCGCCGGCACCGAGATCCAGTTGGAACTGCTCGGCCAGACGTTCCAACGCCGCATCCTGGAGCTGGCCGCGGCACTGTCCGACGACTTCGACAGGCTCGAACGGCGTTGACCGCCACCGCAGCCCCGTCCGGGGCCTCCGCGCCGTCGGCCGTCACTCCGGGCCGGCCCGCGACTACCAGGGTCACCATCCTGACCGGCCGGCGGATGACGGACCTGGTGTTGCCGGCGTCGGCACCGATCGAGGCCTATATCGACGAGACGGTGTCGGTGTTGTCCGAATTGCTCGACGACGCCCCGGCCGATGTGTTGGCGGGCTTCGACTTCAAGGCACAGGGTGTCTGGGCGTTCGCCCGGCCCGGTGCGCCGCCGCTGAAGGCGAGCGAATCGCTGGACGATTCCGGGGTGGTCGACGGCTCCCTGTTGACGCTGGTCTCGGTGAGCCGGACCGAACGGTACCGACCGCTCGTCGAGGACGTCATCGACGCCATCGCGGTGCTGGACGAGTCCCCGGAATTCGACCGAGGCTCGCTGAACCGGTTCGTGGGCTTGGCGATTCCGACGGTGTCGACCATCGGCACGCTGACCGCGCTGGCGGCCTGGGCGCAATCCGGCCAGTCCTGGTGGTGGGCGGTCGCGCTGGCGGTGCTGGGTCTCGGTCTGCTGGCCGGCGGCATGGTGTCGCAGAACCGGTATCAGAACATCGACCTGGCCGAGAGTCTGATGCTGGCCGCGCTGCCACCGCTGGCTGCGGCGGCGGCGCTGGCGGTGCCGCTGCCCCGGGAGGCGGACGGACTGGGCGCCCCGCAGCTGGCCGCCGCGGCCGGGTTGACACTGCTCTTCACGCTGGCCACCCGCGGTGGGCCGCGCAGACGGGCCGATGTCGCCTCCTTCGTCGCGGTCTTGACGGTGGCGATCACCGCTGCTGCCGTCACCTTCGGTTACGGCGGCCAGGAGTGGGTGCCCGCCGGCGCCATCGCGTTCGGACTGATCGTCGTCACCAACGCCGCGAAGCTGACGGTCGCGGTGGCCCGTATCGCACTGCCGCCGATCCCGGCGCCGGGGGAAGCGGTCACCAACGACGAACTGCTGGAACCGGTTTCGCGGCCCGACATCGCCGATGAGGAATCGCCGACCTGGCAGGCCATCATCGCCTCGGTACCGGACTCGGCGGCGCGGCTCACCGAACGCAGCCAGCTGTCCAAGCAACTGCTGATCGGGTTCCTGTCGGCCGGGTCGGTGGTCCTGGCCACCGGTGCGATCTCGGTTGTGGTGCAGGGGCACTTCTTCGTGCACAGCATGATCGTGGCCGGGCTGGTCACCCTGATCTGCGGATTCCGGTCCCGGCTGTACGCCGAGCGGTGGTGCGCGTGGGCGCTGATGGCCGTGACCGTGGCCGTCCCGACCGGGGTGGCGATCCGGCTGTGCCAGTGGTACCCGGACCGCGCTTGGCTCGTGCTGGCGATCTATCTGCTCGTGGCGGTGGTCGCGTTGATCACCGTCGCTGCCACCGATGACGTCAACCGGCTGTCACCCGTCACCAAGCGGATCTTCGAGTTGTTGGACGGGGCCTCGATCGCCGCCGTCATCCCGCTGTTGCTGTGGATCGCCGGCGTCTACGACCTGTTGCGCAATCTGCGTTTCTAGGGTGTCCCGGTGATCTCGGCGACCGCCTCGTTGAGGCGGTCCTGGTCGGCAGCGATGGATTCCGCCGCTTCGGAGGTGGCGTTGAGCAGCGCCTCGTTCAGGCGGCGCTCGACGGTGTCCGCGCCCAGGCGTAGCAGACCGTCGGTGATGAACACGTCGACAAGATGGTGATGGCCGTTGAGGGTGACCTCGACGGTCTCGGATTCGTCTGTCGCGGTGAAGGACTCACTGGCCATCTTGTGTAGCTGCTGATCCATCAGTTCCTGCAGGCGGCCCGCCTGGCGCAGCACCGCTGCCACCTCGGGGTGCATCCCGGCATCGTCGGCGGGATCGGTGCTCACTTGGCGTCCTTGTCCTGCACGTCCCTGCGCCGTCGGTTCCCGATCACGGGCTCAGTGTAGGGCCGGTCCTCCACGTACAGTTCCTCATCGGGCGCGAATCGCGGGTCGCGGCGCTTCTCCTTGCCCTGCTGACCGCCGCCGTGGCCCATGCCGCCCATCCCGCCGCCCATACCGCCCATGCCGGCGCCCATAGCCGAGGACGGAATGGCGCCGGACCCGCCACCGCGCGCAGCCGCCGGTCCCGGTGCCACGGTCTCGGGTCCGACGTTGGGCTGCAACGGCATCGACGGGACGCCGCCACCGCCGGAGCCACCGCCGGAGCCACCACCGGCACCCGCCGGGGAGACACCCGGATCGTCGAGGCCCAGATCCGGCAGGTCGGACCCGGGTCCGCCGCGACCGGGTAAGCCGCCCCCGGGTAGGCCTCCAGCGGGCAGGCCGCCGCCGGCGGGTGCGCCCGCCGAGGGTGCCCCGCCGCCGGCCGGGGAACCGCCACCCGACGGTGACCCGCCGCCGGGGGGTGTGCCGCTGCCGGGCGGGGTGCCCGGGGGCTGTCCGGGGGCGGTCGAGGTCATCGGCTGCGTCGAGGGTTGTTGTGCGGCCGGGGTTCCCGACCCGCCGCCCGATCCACCGCCGGTTCCACCGGTGCCGGTGTCGCCACCGGTCGGTTTCTCCTGCATCTTCTTGAACCTGCCACTGCGGTCGAGCTTCTTGCCGGGCGAACTCAACGCCGTGCGGATCGGAGGTGTGGGCGGCTTCACCGGTGTGATCGCGGATCCGGCGGCGTACTCGCTGAGTACCTGTTCGGAGCGGGCCTGCAGTTGCTGATACTGGGCCATCAGCACCGACATCTGCGCGGCGTCGGTGGTGTGGCGCAATGGCACCGTGACGGCCTGGACCTCGGCCTCGGTGGGGTGCGCGGCGACGGCGCTGCGGTGCACGCCGGCCAGATGCCTGGCATGTTCGGCCAGCGTCCGCGCGGCGTCCGCCATCTCCTGCAGCCACGCTTTGTGACGGCCCAGTGCAGTACCGGCAACCTCGGCGGCGGTACCCTCCCAGTCCGTGGCATCGAGGTCGAAAACCTCCGCGCGCGCGTCCAATTGGGCAGCGTAGGCGGTCCACTCCGCGGCGAAGCCGTCCAGGGTGGTGGCTTGGTCGGGCTGGGCGATCTGCTTGGCGGCGACCTCGACGTCCAGGTATCCCGGCGGTGCCGGGCAGCCCGCAATGGGCATCTGCGGCATGGGAATCGCTGCTTCGGGCTGCGGAATCTCGGCCTGCGCGATCTCGGCCACGGTGCCGTCCAGTGCCGCCGCCCCGGCCGCGTCGGTGGCCTCGTAGGTGGCGGCGGCACCCTGCAGCGCCAGGGACAGCAGCTTGGCTTCTTCCTGTCCGGCCTGGATGAAGGACTTCATACCGTCCCCCTCGGCGATGACCTGCCGGACGGCGACCCCGGCAAGGTCCAGGCCGCAGGGCGGATTCGGTTGCGCCGGTGCGGCGGGCAACGGTATGTCGAGCTGGGCGGCCTTCCTGCGCAGGTCCGCGGGTTCGACCTCCAACGGCGCCGTCATGACACCCCCTCCAAAACCATCTGGTAGCGGCTCTCCTCGCGCGGATTGATCAACCGGATCGGTAGCTGACTGTGCCGCGGTGTCTCGATGCAGTTGCTGCGCAACACAACCCGGCCGATACCGGGATGCGGGCCGAGATAGGTCGTCGCATTGGGCCAGGACACCTTGGACACCTGCCCGATCCGGCCGTTGACGAAACCGGCGAACTCGGCGAACTGCGGGCCGAGGGTGACGATGCCGCCTGCCGCAGCGGATCGGATGACGAACTGGGTGAACAGCCGGGCGTCGCCCAGATTGATGCTGACGTCGACATCATCGAATGGCATGTACACCGGGTACCGGTCGGCGGTCTCCCCGATGAGCACACCGGCCGAGCCGATCGGCAACTCGTAATGCCGGTCGGTGACCGGACTCTCACCCAGTAGGGCTGCCCGCTGGCCACCGAACAGGCACGAAAAGCCGCGTGGTGTCGAGGGATTGGCGAGTGTTGTGAGCAGCACCGTGGTGGTGGGCGGCTGGCCGGGCCGGATCCGCACCCGGGTGATGGTGTGATCGGCGCGCGCCGACCACCACATGTCGGGACCGCCGGGCGCCACGTAGGCGGCGGTGAAGGTGCTGCGGCCCTTGATCGAGGACCAGGATTCACGTTCGAAACTGATCTCGGTGGCGCGGTCGAAATCGTCGAAGCTGCGGCTGCAGCGGGCGTCGATCCCGTTGCTGGCCAGCTGATCCGCGATGCGGGTGGCCGAGGACACCAGATACCGGGCCAGGCCGGAGACCCCGGCGTCGCGGCGCTGCGCGGGCCTGCGGGTCGCCTCGGGGTCGGCGCGCAGCACGATCCAGGTGCGGCGGTTGGCCGGTGCCGGGTAGGGCCCGACCACCTGTTCGTAGAGTGCGACCAGCCCGGCCGGCGCCGTCTTCCCGACGCGGTATCCGGCCGACACCACATCGGCCTCGAGTTCCGGGCAGTGCGCGCAGAGCAGCTGTTCCACCACGCGGGTGTCGACCACGTCATCGGTGAACGCCTCGCCGTCGACCAGCACGGTCGGGGTGAACGGACGGGGGATCAGCTCGATGATCGCGACCAGATGGTCGCCCTGCCAGCGCACCGCGACGTGATCGCCGGGCAGCACGGTCGACCCCACGGCGGGCTCGGAGGGTGCGGGTGGCGGCGTGGTGTGCCGTCGGCGCCAGGAGAACAGGGCCGCGATCCATCCGGTCGCCCGGCGGCCACGGACGGTGAGCGTGGTGGCGGTGGCGATCAGTACGGCCAGGGTGATTCCGAGCCAGAGCAGGTCGAGTGCGGAGAAGATCGCGACGGAGGCCGGGATGAGGATCGCCGCCCACAACAGGTGGCCGGTGCTGAAGCGGAAACCGAACTGGCCGAGGAACTCTCTCATCGGCGTCTCATGGCTCGTCGGGCCAGCGCGCCGATCCCGAGGATCAGTGCCAGGCCGGCGCCGGTCAACACGACCAGGGTGATCGGGCCGCGGTCGGGAGGTTCGATCACCACCGGGGGTGGCAGTTGCTTGACCCGGTAGGGCGCCACCTTCGGGCCGGCCGGGACATCCCAGGTCAGCGCGGCCACCGGGTCGATGACGCCGGCGCCGACGTAGTTGTCCACCCCGCCACCCGGGTGGCGGGCGGTGGAGGTGATCCGGTTGCTGATCTGGGCGGCGGTCAGGTCCGGAAAGCGTTGGATGAGCAACGCGGCCAGGCCCGAGACATAGGCCGCGGCAAAGGAAGTCCCGGCGATCGGGATGGGACCGTCGGCACCGTTGAGGGCATTCACCGGATTGCCGTCGTAGCCGAGCGCGGTGATGTTCTCCGCGGGCGCGGCGGCATCGACCCAGGGCCCGGACATCGAGAACGGGCTGGGCTGGCCGGTCTGCCCGATACCCCCGACGGTCAGCACCAGCGGTGAGTACCAGGCGGGCGACACGATGGTCTGCACCTGCTTCCAACCGCGTGGATCGTTGGGCGAATCGGCTTCCGGAGGCGGATTCTGGGCGCAGTCCTGGCCGGTATTGCCTGCGGCCACAACAACAATCGCGCCCTTGATGTTGACCGCGAAGTTGATCGCCGCCCCGACCGTGGCCTCGTCGATGGGCCGGGTCGACTTGTAGCAGGCGGCCTCACTGATGTTGATGACCTGGGCACCCAGATTGGCCGCGTGCACGATGGAACGCGCCAGGCTGCGTAGCGATCCGGCGGTCTGGGTGGTGTTCGGATCGTTGGGGTCGCTGCGTGAACCCACCGGCTGGAAGTTGTCCGAGGTCTGCCGCAGCGACAGTATCCGGGCCTGCGGGGCAACCCCGACGAACCCGTCGGTGGGTGCGGGCCGGCCCGCGATGATGGCCGCGGTCAACGTGCCGTGCGAGTCGCAGTCCGACATCCCGTTGCCGGCCTTGTCCACGAAATCGCCCCCGGGTTCCGCGGGCACCCGGGGCGAACCGTTCACCCCGGTGTCGATGACCGCGACGGTCACCCCGGCCCCGGTAGCGAACTTCTGGGCGTCGGCGATGCGCAGGTAATCGTTCGCCCACGGCCGGTCGGTGAAGTTCGAGTCCGGGAAGGTGATGGGGGACGAGCACTGGCGCCGTTGCTCGGTGGGCTGGTCGGGCCCGGTCTCGTCGGGGGGAACGGCGGCCGCGTCGATGACGGGTGGCTCGATAGCGACCGCCGGCGGCGCCGTCAGCAGGACCAGCGTCATGGCGGCGAGCAGCGCACCGATGCGTCGCACAGTTGTTCTCCCCCTTGCAATCTCCGGTCGCGGGTCGTGCCGACACGACCCACGGCAGAGAGAAAGCCACCGGCCGGCGGCGTATCCAACGCCGTCGGCCGAGCTGTCACCTTTGCCAGAGCAAGTTTACGGGTGTACCGACCCGCCACGTTCCGCTTTCTCGTCCGGCCAGGTTCGGGGCCGCGCCGGGCGAACCCGCTGGTGACCGGGCCTCCGGGACTGTTGCCGAACGCAAAATTAAGGGCTCCTAATTTAGGTAAGGCAGTCCTATTGCTAATTAACTAAGGCTAAGTTAATGTTCTCGCGCCCCCGGCAAATTTTAACTGCCGCGTCAGTAAGTCATCATCCAGGAGAGAACGTGTACGTAACAGCCCCCGCCGGCGCGCCCTGCGCCGCAGCCTCGGCGGCCTCCCGCCCCAATCGATTCATGATTGCCGGGGTGGCGGCGGCCGGTGCCGCGGCCATGGCGATCAACCCGGTCGCGCCGATGGTCCCGGCCCTGCCGGACGTGAAGCAGCATGCCGTCCAGCTCGCCGCGAACCCGATCGCCGACCTGGGCGGCTTGGTCAAGAACTCCCTGACCAACTCCTTCACCCTCGGTAACCAGGTGCTGACCAGCACCATCCCCGCCGTGGCGCAGGCGATCACCAACCCCGAGCTGTACGCCGACTTCATCAAGTTCCTGGGCTCCAACGTGCTGAACCCGCTGCCCGCGTTGCAGCAGATCATCGGCCTGAACTCGCTGTACGGCAGCACCATCGGTGCGGGGTTGAAGAACGGCGCCGAGGCACTCCAGCTGCGCCTGGAGCAGCTGCCGACCATCCTGACCAACACCTTCCAGTTCCTGCAGAAGGGTCAGTTCGTCGAGGCGTTCAGCGAGATGAACGTCTGGTTCCTGGTGAGCATCGAGCGCGCCCTGGTGCCGCTGCTGCCGGCGCTCGGCATCCCCGGTGACATCCTGGCGGCGCTGCCCGGCGGGGAGCGCCTCTCGGCGGTGTTCGACACCATCCTCAAGCGCGGCATCTTCACCGAGTTCACCCGGTCGATCATGGGCCCCCCGATCACCGCGATGCTGCAGTTCTCGCTGATCCTGGACACCGTGCGGCACGCCGTCGTCACCGGCGACGCCCAGACCGCCATCAGCGAACTGGTCGCCCTGCCGATCAAGGTCGTCAACGCCTTCGTCAACGGGTTCACCCCGCCGTTCACCACCCGCAGCCCGTGGACCGGCATCCTGGGCCCGAAGGGCACGCTGACCTACTTCCTGCATGACCTGCCCAAGGCGCTCTTCGACGCCATCAACAACCCGGTCTACCCGACGCCGCCGGTCACCACCCCGGCACTGGCGCAGGTGACGTCCATCTCCACGGGGGGTGCCACCGTGGCCGTCGAGATCGCCGACGAGGCACCGGCCGAGGCGGCTCCGGTTGCCGAGGAAGCGCCGGTTGCCGAGGCGCCGGTCGAGGCCCCGGAGGAGACCCCGGCGGCCGTCACCGACGAGGTTGACGAGACCGAGGTTGACGAGACCGAGGTCGCCGACGAGGACGAAGTCGCCGACGAGACCGAGGTCGACGAAACCGAGGTCGCCGACGAGGACGAGGCGGACCTGTCCGAGGACGCCACCGAGGACGTGGCGAGCGACACCGACACCGACCGTGATTCGCTGACCGACAACGACTCCGCGGACAACGACTCGTCGGATGACGATTCCGCCGCCGGTGCGGGCAGCGGCTCGTCGGGCAGCGGCTCGTCGGGCAGCGGTTCGTCGTCGGGTAGCGGCTCGACCGGCGGCGACTCGTCGACCGGTGGGTCCTCCGACAGCGGCTCCTCCGACAGCGGCTCGGGCAGCGACGCCTAGTCACACCCCGTGATCCTGAGATGGCCCCCTCGGAAACGAGGGGGCCATCTTCGGTCTGCGGCCGATGGGTTCAGGCGTCGAGATCCTGGGTGACCAGGTCGGCGATGGTGGCCAGCGCCGCCTCGTCCTCGGAGGCCACCGTGACCTGCGCGCCGTGCCCGGCGCCCAGCGTCATGATCATCAGGGCGGAGCCGGCGTCCACGGGTTCACCGCCGTCGACGGACAGGGTCACCTCCGCGCCGGCGTTGACGACGGCCTCGGCGATGATCGCGGCCGGCCGGGCGTGCAGGCCGATGGACGATCCGACGGTGACGGTCTTCTCGGGCATTGGGTAACTCCTTCTCGGTTGGGTGGTGCGGTTCAGGCGGAAACAGCTTGGCGGGGCGAGACGAACTGCTTGGCGGCGACGACGGCGAGGGCCGAGACGACCGTCCCCGCCACCAGGGCGACCAGGAACCACAGCAGGTTGCCGATCGCGAAGAACACGAAGATGCCACCGTGCGGGGCCCGCAGCGTCACACCGAAGGCCATGCACAGCGCGCCGGTGATGGCGCCGCCGAACATCATCGACGGGATGACCCGCAGCGGGTCGGCCGCCGCGAACGGGATGGCGCCCTCGGTGATGAAGGAGGCGCCGAGAAGCCATGCGGCGCGCCCGTTCTCCTTCTCCGGCTCGCTGAACAGTCCCGGCCGGATGGTCGTCGCGAGTGCCATCGCCAGCGGCGGGACCATACCCGCCGCCATCACCGCGGCCATGATCTGGAACGACCCGGTGGTGGCCGCGGCCAGGCCGGCGGTGGCGAAGGCGTAGGCCGCCTTGTTCACCGGGCCGCCCAGGTCGAAGCACATCATCAGGCCGAGGATCACCCCGAGCAGCACCGCCGAGGTGCCGGTCAATCCGTTGAGCCAGTTGGTCAGGCCGGTGTTGATCAGGGCCAGCGGGCGCCCGATCAGCAGGAACATGATCAGCCCGACGACCAGTGAGGCGACCAGCGGGATGATCACGACCGGCATCAGGCCACGCAACCATTGCGGCACTTTGAGGTTGCTGATCCACAGCGCGGTGAAGCCGGCGATCACACCGCCGACGATGCCGCCGATGAACCCGCCGCCGACGAACACGGCCAGCGCTCCGGCGGTGAAACCGGGTGCGATGCCCGGCCGGTCGGCGATCGCGAACGAGATGAAGCCGGCCAAGGCGGGCACCAGGAAGTTGAAGGCCAGATTACCGAGGGTGAACAGGATGGCGCCCAGGTAGATCCGCAATCCGCCGTCGGGCAGATTGCTCAGGGAGTTGTTCAGGGCGATGTCGTTGGCGTTGTCGGAGATGTCGTACCCACCGAACAGGAAGCCCAGCGCGATGAGCAGGCCGCCGGCGGCCACGAACGGGATCATGTAGCTCACGCCGGTGAGCAGGATCTGCCGGGTGCGGGTACCCCAGCCGACGTTCGAGGAGCCTTCGCTCTCCTCCGCCGCACCGGCGCTGCCCTCGACCCGGGGGGCCTTCGGATTGTCCGCGGCGGCAACCGCTTCGGCGATCATGGCGTCTGGTTCATTGATCGCGCGCTTCACGCCGGAGGCGATCACCGGCTTACCTGCGAAGCGGCCGCGGTCCTTGACGCCCACGTCGGTGGCGAAGATGACGGCGTCGGCCCCGGCGATGGTGGAGGCGGGCAGCGGGGTACTGCCCGAGGATCCCTGGGTTTCCACCACCAGATCGACGTCGGCGCGTTCGGCGGCCAGCTTCAACGCGTCGGCGGCCATATAGGTGTGCGCGATCCCGGTGGGGCAGGCGGTGATCGCCGCGATCCTCCGGCGTGCGGGCGGCTGCGCGGGTTGAGCGGCCGGTGCCACACCGGCCGGTGCGGCACCGGCCGGGGCCGCACTGACCGGGGCCGGATTGACCACGCCCTCGACCAGCGCCACCAGTTCGCCGGCCGTGGTGGTGGTCCTCAGCGACTCGACGAAGTCCTTGCGCACCAGGGCGCGGGCCAGGCTGGACAGCAGCTTCATGTGTTCCTGACCACCGGAGTCCGGTGCAGCGATCAGGAATACGAGGTCGGCAGGTCCGTCCGGAGCGCCGAAGTCGACCTTCGGGGACAGCCGGGCGAACCCGATCGTCGGGGTGTCCACGTAGGGCGAGCGGCAGTGCGGGATCGCGATGCCGCCCGGAAGTCCGGTGGCGGACTGGGCTTCGCGGGCCATCGCCGCGCCGATCAGTCCGTCGGCGTCGGTGGTGCGACCGGCGCCGGCCAGCAGACCGGCGATGCGCGAGATGACGGCCTGCTTGTCGGCACCGGCATCGGCGTCGAGCAGGACCAGGTCGGTGCTGATCACCGAGGGTGTACTGGGCATGGTGGCCTCTTCGTTCAGGAGTCGGTCCGGGCCGGCGAAATGGCTTTCACCGGTACCGCATTGAGGTCAATCAGGTCGGGGGAGGGCAGGGCGGATCCGGGCAGCGCGGCCGCCGCACTGCCGTAGGCGACGGCCATCCGCAATCGATCCGGGGCGTCCGCACCGGACAGGGCGGCCCGGACATATCCGGCCAGCGCGGAATCGCCTGCGCCGACGGTGCTGCGCGGGGTGATCGGGGGGGAGCCGGCCAGCCAGCAGCCGGACGGGTCGACAAGTACCGCTCCGGCCGCCCCGAGGGTGACCAGAATGGTGCGGGCGCCACGGTCCACCAGCCGGCGTGCCGCGTCGATCACCGGGCTCGGATCTCCCGCGGCAGCGGCGTCTTCGAGTTCCTGAGCGGACGCCCCGGTCAGGCCGGCCAGTTCCTCGGCATTGGGTTTGATGAGGTCTGGGGCGGCCCGGCCGAAGTCGGCGGCCAGCGCGGCCAGCGGGGCATCCGAGGTGTCCACCGCGACCAGGCAGTTCTGGTCCGCGAGCTGGGCGACCACCTGGGCGTACCAGTCCGCCGGGACACCGGGCGGCAGCGAACCCGACATCACGATCCAGTCGGCCCGATGCGCGGCTTCCACGACACTACGGGTCAGAGCGGACAGTGATTCTGCGGTCAATGCCGTGCCGGGCTCGTTGAGTTTCGTTGTGGTGCCGTCACTTTCGGTGATCGCGATGTTGGTGCGGACCGCGCCGTGCACGGGCACCGCGGCGAACGGGACGCCGGTGGCACGCAGTGCGGCGAGCATCGGATCGTCGTCGGCGGCGGGCAGCACCGCGAGTGCGTCCAGGCCGGCGAGGCCGAGGGCCCGCGCGACGTTCACCCCCTTGCCGCCGGGCTCGTCGGTCACCGAGCTGACCCGGTGCACCGCACCGCGGGTGAGGGTTCCGGGCAGCGTGACGGTGCGGTCGATGCTGGGATTGGGGGTGACCGTGACGATCATGCGGTTGCTCCTGCACAGGTGACTTCGACGCCCAGCCCGATGAGCTCGTCGCGGGCCGAATCGTCGATCTCGGTATCGGTGATGAGCGCGTCGACGCTGGAGATCGGCGCAAAGCTGTGCAGGTCCTCGCGGCCGACCTTCGATGAGTCCGCCACCACGACAACGTAATTCGCGCACCGCACCATGGACCGTTTGATGGCCGCCTCCTCGCCGTCCGGAGTCGAGAGGCCGTGCCGGCCGGTGATGCCGTTGGTGCCGATGAACGCGATGTCGACCCGCAGCCGGCCCAGGGTCGCCAGAGCCTGCTCGCCGACGGCGGCCTGGGTGAGGCCGCGGACCCGTCCGCCCAGCAGTTGCAGCGTGACCGAGGGTACCGCCGAGAGCCGGGCCGCGATGGGCACCGAATTCGTCACCACCACGAGGTCGCGATCGGTCGGCAGCAGCGCCGCCACCCGGCTGGTGGTGGTGCCGGCGTCCAGCAACACGCTGGCCCCGCCCGCAGGGAACAGATCGGTGGCGGCCGCGGCGATGGCGTCCTTGTGCGCCGCCCGGGTGATGTCGCGCTCGTCCACATCCTGCTCGACAAGGTGCAACGCGCGGGCCGGTACCGCGCCCCCGTGGACCCGGCGCACCAGCCCGGCCTTGTGCAGCACGGCGAGATCCCGGCGCACCGTCTCGGTGGTGACGTCGTAGGCCTGCGCCAGTTCGGCGACCGAGGCGCGGCCCTGCTGCATCACCAGGGCGGCGATGGCGTGCTGACGTTCCTCGGCGTACATCGGGCTCCGTTCGGGCGAATCCACCAGTTCAAATGTTGATATGTGTGGTTTTACGCTTGTTTCTGTTGACTTGTCAATGCTTTTCTGTAATCTGGGTCACATGAGCACTTCGTCGACGACGACACAGGTTCTGAGCGGGGTCCCGGTGGTGGCCGGTGTCGCCTACGCCCCGGTGATCCGGCCCGGAGCCCGGCCCCCGGCGCCGGCGGCCGACGGGCAGGAGATCGCCGAGGGCGATCGTCCCGCCGAGGTCGCCCGGATGAAGGGTGCCGCCGCCGCGGTGGCCGACCGGTTGCGCGAGCGCGCGGCGCACGCCACCGGCGTGGCGTCCGAGGTGCTGGCCACCACCGCGGCCCTGGCGCAGGACCGCGCCTGGCTCGGTGATGCCGAAAAGCGGATCACTGCAGGCAATTCCGCCGAGCAGGCGGTCGGCGGGGCGATAGCCAAGATCGCCGACGCGCTGGCCCGGGCGGGAGACCTGATGGCTGAGCGCGTCACCGATCTGCGCGATGTGCGCGACCGGGTGCTCGCACAGCTGGCCGGACTGCCCGAACCGGGGGTGCCGGTGCCCGATGCGCCGTCGGTGTTGTGCGCCGAGGATCTGGCACCCGCCGACACCGCCGGTCTGGATCCCGCGCTGGTGGTGGCGCTGGCCACCACGCTGGGCGGCCCCACCAGCCACACCGCGATCATCGCCCGCCAGCTCGGCATCCCGTGTGTGGTGGCGGTGGACGGCTTGGATGCGGTGCCCGCCGGGGTGCCGGTGATGGTCGACGGGGTGCGCGGCACCGTGACGGTGGCGCCGGACGCCACCGCGGCGGCGCGGGCGGTGGAGGAGTCGCGCCGCGAAGCCGAACGGGTCGCGCAGTGGACCGGACCCGGCCGCACCGCCGACGGGCATCCGGTGGCGGTGCTGGCCAACGTCCAGGACGGCGCCGCGGCGCGGGCCGCGCGGCAGACCCCGGCCGAGGGCG
The DNA here is from genome assembly GCF_043974665.1 of Mycobacterium sp. AMU20-3851. Taxonomy (NCBI): domain Bacteria; kingdom Bacillati; phylum Actinomycetota; class Actinomycetes; order Mycobacteriales; family Mycobacteriaceae; genus Mycobacterium; species Mycobacterium sp. AMU20-3851. The sequence goes on along the minus strand of NZ_CP146371.1, from coordinate 5,823,797 downwards.
TCGGTCTGTTCCGCACCGAACTGTGCTTCCTGAACCGCGATACCGAGCCGTCGGTCGACGAGCAGGCCCGGATCTACGGTGAGGTGCTGACGGCGTTCCAGGGCAGCAAGGTCGTGATCCGCACGCTGGACGCGGGTTCGGACAAACCGCTCAAGTTCGCCGGCCACCCGGACGAGGCCAACCCCGCGCTGGGTGTACGCGGGGTGCGCATCTCCTTCGGCAACCCGGGGCTGCTGACCCGCCAACTGGAATCGATCGCCGCGGCCGCACAGGCAACCGGTGCCGATCCGTGGGTGATGGCGCCGATGATCGCGACCGCCGATGAGGCGAAGACCTTTGCCGCGCAGGCGCGTTCCTACGGCCTGACGCCGGGCGTGATGATCGAGGTGCCCGCTGCGGCACTGCTGGCCCGGCACATCCTGGAGCATGTCGACTTCCTGTCGATCGGAACCAACGACCTGGCCCAGTACACGATGGCGGCGGACCGGATGTCCTCGGAACTGGCCACGCTCACCGACCCGTGGCAGCCCGGGGTGCTCACTTTGGTCGAGATGACGGCCCGGGCCGGGGCGGCCGCCGGAAAACCGGTGGGCGTCTGCGGGGAAGCGGCTGCCGATCCGCTGTTGGCCTGCGTGCTCGTCGGGATGGGGGTGACCTCGTTGTCCGCGGCCGCGACTGCCGTCCCCGGTGTCGGTGCCGCGCTGGCCGCGGTCACCTTGGAACGCTGCCGTGCCGCGGCGCAGGCGGCGGTCCAGACGGCGAGTGCCGCGGACGCACGGTCCGCGGCACTCGCAGCGTTGGGGTAGGCGTTCCTCCCGCTAGAACCAGACTTTTCGACCACCCACCGGGCGGCCGACGGCACCGAGGATCCACAGCACGACGCCGACCACGATGAGGATCGCGCCGATCGTGTAGAGGATCGACAAGCTCGTGAAATATCCGATCAACAGGAGAATGATGCCGAGCACGATCATGGCTGTCCGTCCTTTGTTCAGGGCTGAAAAAACGTTGACCTGGGGAGAATTGCCAGTGCGGTCTGTTCTCAAACAAGATCAGGAATAACTGGACCGTAGTCCGGTTATATGGGTATCAGTTCCATCGTCCTGAGGAGGTACCGATGCCCGCCATCACCGCCGACACCCTGACCCTGCCCCGGATCACCGCCGCCACAACGGCCGAGACCGCGCGCCCGGTCCGATCCATCACCACCGGCCCCAGCGGTTATGAAGGGGAAGGTTTCCCGGTCGTGCGCGCCTTCGCCGGTGTCGCGGCCGCCGATCTCGATCCGTTCGTGCACATGGACCAGATGGGTGAGATCGAATACCAGCCGGGGGAGCCGCGCGGTACCGACTGGCATCCGCACCGCGGTTTCGAAACCGTCACCTACATGATCGACGGGCGCTTCGCACACCAGGATTCGCACGGAGGCGGCGGCCTGATCACCGACGGCGCCACCCAGTGGATGACCGCGGGATCGGGCATCCTGCACATCGAGACGCCCCCCGCCGAGCTGGTGGAGAGCGGAGGCTTGTTCCACGGTGTCCAGCTGTGGGTCAACCTGCCCCGCAAGGACAAATTCGCCTCCCCGCGTTACCAATCCATCGACGGGCCCGCGGTGACCCTGCTGTCGTCGGAGGACGGTGGTGCGCTGGTGCGTGTCATCGCCGGTGACATCGACGGGCATGACGGCCCCGGCCGGACCCACACCCCGATCACGCTCGCGCACGCCACCGTGGCGCCGGGCGCGCGGTTGGACCTGCCGTGGGACCGGACCTACAACGCCTTGGTGTACGTGCTGTCCGGGCGTGGCACCGTCGGACCTGTCGGACATCCGATCCAGCAGGGGCAGCTGGCGGTGCTGGGCCCCGGTGACCGCATCGCGCTGGCCGCCACGTCCAAGCAGGACGGCAACCGACCCGATCTGGAAGTGTTGCTGCTGGGTGGGCGCCCGATCCGGGAGCCGGTGGTCCAGTACGGGCCGTTCGTGATGAACTCCAAAGCCGAGGTTCTGCAGGCATTGGAGGACTTCAACGCTGGGCGATTCGGCTCGCTGCCACCCGACGCGCTGACACCGTACCGGGTGCGCTGAACCCACCCGGCGGTGTTTGCTGAAATGCGATTTCGATGCGCCTTCGCAACTTTGGCGCACTAGTCGGGTGGGTGATCTGTGGCACAATTTTTGTTGTGCCGCATATAGCCAGCAGAGGGCCGGGACGCCCGCCAGCCGCCAAGGCAGCGGAGACCCGCGAGCGGATTCTGCGGGCTGCGCGAGAGGTGTTCAGCGAACTGGGTTATGACGCAGCGACTTTCCAGGCGATCGCGGTGCGCTCCGATCTGACCAGGCCGGCGATCAATCATTACTTCCAGAGCAAGCGCCTGCTCTACCGCGAAGTTGTCGAACACACCAACGGGGTGTTGGTCCGCGCCGGCGAGGAAGAGGCCAGGGCGGAGCCGACGCTGTTGAAGCGGTTGTCGGCGTTCTTCTCCATTGCCGTGCAGGTCGACACCAAGGATCGATCGGTGGCCGCCTTTCTGGTGACCTCGGTTCTGGAGGCCCAACGTCATCCCGAACTCAAGGAGGACGAGTACGACCCGCTGGCGAACTCCCGCGCGTTCGTGCACTGGGCGGTCACCGATGCGATCGAGCGCGGCGAGCTGACCGTCGACACGGACGTGTCGATGGTGGTGGAGATGCTGGTGGCGGTCATGTGGGGGATGGGCTTCTACGCCGGCTACGTGGGCAGCCACGACGAGTTGGTGTCGGTGGTGGCTCAGCTGGAATTGCTGATGTCCAACAAGCTCTGGGAGCTCAGCGGATAGCCGGGCGGGCATAGCGCTGTGACGCCGGATAGCTGACCTAACTGATCGGTAGCATCGCCGGTATGAGTTCACTGCGCACCCACGACGACAGCTGGGACATCGCCTCCAGCGTCGGAACCACCGCCGTGATGGTCGCCGCCGCGCGCGCTGCGGAGACGGCGAGCGACGATCCGCTGATCAACGATCCCTACGCACGCATCCTGGTCGAGGGTGCGGGCGGCGGGCCGTGGGGCCTGATGATGGACGAGGACTGGGTGGCCCGCGCGGCCGACATCGATCCCGACGGTGCCGCGATGTTCGCCCACATGGGCAACTACCAAGCCGTCCGGAGCCGCTTCTTCGACGACTTCTTCATCGCGGCCGGCGCGGCGGGAATCCGCCAGGTGGTCATCCTGGCCTCCGGGCTGGACTCACGGGCCTACCGGCTGGACTGGCCGGCGGGTACCACCGTCTTCGAGATCGACCAGCCCAAGGTGCTGGAGTACAAGACGTCGGTGCTGTCCGGTCACGGCGTGCAACCCACCACGAGCCGCCACGAAGTGGCCGTCGACCTCCGCCACGATTGGCCCCGGGCGCTGCGCTCGGCCGGATTCGACGCCGCTGCCCCCACCGCCTGGCTGGCCGAGGGCCTGCTGATGTACCTCCCCGCCGACGCGCAGGACCGGTTGTTCGCCCAGATCACCGAGCTGTCGGCCACCGGCAGCCGGATCGCGGTGGAGACCGCCCCGATGCAGGCGGAGGAACGGCGCCGGCAGATGAAGGAGCGCTTCGAACTCATCAAGGCGAAGTTCGGCATCGAGGACAGCCTGGACGTCGGCGAGCTCATGTACAACGACCCGGACCGGGCCGATGTCGCGGTCTGGCTCGCGGAGAACGGGTGGGACAGCTCGGCGGTCGCCGCGGCGGCGGAGATGCGCAGGCTGGACCGCTGGGCGCTGCCGGACGGTCCGGACACCCCCGATGACAATGCGTTTTCCCAGTTTGTGACCGCAGTACGGAACTGACGGTTCCCGTCGCGCCGAATTCAGGTCTTCTGGACCGACCGACCGGATGGTTAGGATCAGGTTTCCTCGGTCTGGAAGGACGCGACGATGACCACGCATGCAGATGCACCCACGTCACCAGCCGTGACGGATATCCCGGCGGTGGTCGCCGGACTCCGCGCGGCCTACGCCACCGGTCGCACCCGTGACCTGGAATGGCGCAGGCAGCAGCTCCGCGGTCTGGAGAAGCTGGTGGTCGACAACGAGACCGCCATCGCCGAAGCGCTGGCCACCGATCTGGGTCGCCAGCCGTTCGAAGCGTGGCTGGCCGATGTCGCCAGCACCGCCGCCGAGGCCGCCGACGCCGCCAAGAACGTCGGGAAGTGGGCCAAGCGCCGGTATCGGCGCCTCGAGCTTTCCCAGCTGCCGGCCCGCGGGTGGGTCGAGTACGAGCCCTTCGGCACGGTGCTGGTCATCGGTGCCTGGAACTTCCCGTTCGCGCTGACCCTGGGCCCCGCCGTCGGGGCACTCGCGGCCGGCAACACCGTCGCACTCAAACCGTCGGAACTCGCGCCCGCCTGCTCGGCGCTGATGGCCGAACTGGTGCCCAGGTACCTGGACCCCGAGGCCGTGGTCGTCATCGAGGGTGACGGTTCGGTCAGCCAGGAACTCATCGAGCAGGGCTTCGACAAGATCTGCTTCACCGGAGGTACCGAGATCGGGCGCAAGGTGTACCAGAGCGCCGCCGCCCACCTCACCCCGGTCACCCTGGAACTCGGTGGCAAGAGTCCGGTCATCGTGGCCGCCGACGCCGACCTGGGTGTCGCCGCCGAACGCATCGCATGGACCAAGCTGATCAACTCCGGCCAGATCTGCATCGCGCCGGACTATGTGCTCGTCGACGCCTCGGTGCGCGACGAACTGGTCGCCTTGGTCAAGGCCGCGATCCGGCGCTTCGAGGCGCAGGCCACCGGCGGCAAGCGGATCGTCAACCGGCGGCACTTCGACCGGCTCACCGCAGCCATCGCGGCCACCGAGGGCGACGTCACCATCGGGGGTGGCTCGGAAGCGGCGAAGCTGGAGATCGAGCCGACCGTCGTGGTGGATCCCTCGGTGCGTGAACCACTGATGACCGACGAGATCTTCGGCCCGGTGCTGCCCATTGTCACTGTCCAAAACCTGGATGAGGCAATCGCTTTCGTCAACGCCCGGGCCAAGCCGCTGGCGGCCTACCTGTTCACCCGGAGCAAGGAGACCCGGGAACGGGTGATCCGCGACGTGTCCGCCGGGGGCATGGTGGTCAACCATCTGATCTTCCATTTCGCCACCACCAAGCTGCCGTTCGGCGGCGTCGGCCCGTCCGGGATCGGCGCGTACCACGGCCGGTACGGGTTCGAGGAGTTCAGCCACCGTAAGTCCGTGCTGAGCAAGACGACCCGACCCGACTTGGGCAAGCTGATCTACCCGCCGTATACAGAGAAGGCGTGGAAACTGGCCCGTCGGCTCTTCTAGCCGCGGATTGACCAACAGGAGAGGAACGCAATGCCCGGAGTGCAGGATCGCGTCGTCGTCGTCACCGGAGCCGGTGGTGGATTGGGGCGTGAATACGCCCTGACCTTGGCCCGTGAGGGTGCCAGCGTCGTCGTCAACGACCTCGGTGGTGCGCGGGACGGGTCCGGCGCCGGACACAACATGGCCGATCAGGTGGTCGAGGAGATCAAGGCCGCCGGTGGCCGGGCGGTCGCCAACTACGACAGCGTTGCCGAGCCCGAGGGCGCCGAGAACATCATCAAGACCGCGATCGACGAGTTCGGCAAGGTCGACGGTGTGGTGAGCAACGCCGGCATCCTGCGTGACGGCACCTTCCACAAGATGACCTACGAGGCGTGGGATGCGGTGCTCAAGGTGCACCTCTACGGCGGCTACAACGTCATCCGGGCCGCGTGGCCGCACTTCCGTGAGCAGAGCTTCGGCCGGGTCGTCGTCGCCACCTCCACCAGCGGTCTGTTCGGCAACTTCGGCCAGGCCAACTACGGCGCGGCCAAGCTCGGTCTGGTCGGCCTGATCAACACGCTGGCCCAGGAAGGCGCGAAGTACAACATCAAGACCAATGCGGTTGCGCCGATCGCCGCCACCCGCATGACGCAGGACATCCTGCCGCCCGAGGTCTTCGAGAAGCTGACCCCGGAATACGTTGCGCCCGTGGTCGCCTACCTGATGACCGAAGAACTCCCCGACACGGACTCGGTGTTCATCGTCGGCGGCGGCAAGGTGCAGCGCACCGCGCTGTTCCAGAACGATGGCATCACCTTCACCGAGGTGCCCTCGGTGGACGAGATCGCGGCCAAGTGGGGCGAGATCACCGATCTGTCGGCGGCCAAGCAGGCCAGCTTCAAGCTCGGTTAGGAATCTGTGAAAGCCCTTGTAGCGCAGGAACTCACCGGTCCTGCCGGGCTGGTCTACACCGACGTCGACGATGTGGTCTCCGCTGATGCGGTCGTCGTCGACGTCGGTGCGGCCGGCGTCTGCTTCCCTGACCTGCTGCTGACCCGCGGCGAATACCAGCTGCGGCTGGAGCCGCCCTTCATCCCGGGTATGGAGGTCGCCGGAACGGTGCGCTCTGCACCGGCCGGATCCGGTTTCACCGTCGGCCAACGGGTTTCGGGGCTCTCCATGATCGGTGGCTACGCCGAGCAGGCGGCGGTGGTGCCGGCCAACGTGGTGCCCACCCCGGACGGGGTCGACGACGCTTCGGCAGTCGCCCTGCTGGGCAACTACTACACCATGTACTTCGCGCTGCAGCGCCGTGCGGCACTGCGGTCCGGAGAGACCGTACTGGTGCTCGGCTCCGCCGGCGGTATCGGCGTCGCGAGCATCCAGATCGCCAAGGCACTCGGTGCCCGGGTGGTGGCGTTGGTGCACCGCGCCGATGCGCAGGATTTCGTGGCCGGCGTCGGCGCGGATGTGGTGCTGCCGCTCGCGGAAGGCTGGAAGCAGGCCGTGCTGGACGCCACCGGCGGCCGCGGTGTGGACGTGGTGGTGGACCCGATCGGCGGTGACGCCTTCGACGACGCCATCCGGGTGCTGGCACCGGAAGGCCGGCTACTGGTGATCGGATTCGCTGCCGGCCAAGGCATCCCGACAGTCAAGGTGAACCGGCTGCTGCTGCGCAACGTCAGCGTGGTCGGTGTCGGCTGGGGGGAGTTCGTCCGGCACACGCCCGCCGCGCAGGCCGAGGTCGGCGCCGGGCTCGGCGCACTGGTCGCGGCCGGGTTGCGCCCGCCCGCCCCGGTGACCTACCGACTGGCCGACGGTGCCGAAGGTCTGCAGGCGCTCGCCGACGGGAAGGTGCGCGGCAAGCTGGTCCTGGTGCCCTAACGGCGGTTCGGTGGGTAGCGTGGATGCGTGGACGACGCACTGCGCAAGGCGATGGACCTGCTGGTCGATCCGCCTGCCCACCCCGACGTCAGCCGGGGCTACCTCGATCTGCTGCCGACCGGCACCGAGGCGCCCAGGAACTTGGGCGCCATCCAGAAGGCGTGGGCGTCCCCGGTCGGCTCGATGCTCTACGACCGCGCCCAACTGCTCAACCGCCGCCTGCTGGCCGCGGCACGGCCGCCCATCGACTGGCTGGCCATCCCGCCCGGCGGCACCGCGCTGGACATCGGCAGCGGCCCCGGCAACATCACCGCGGAACTGGCCCGCGCCGCGGGTCAGGACGGGTTGGCGTTGGGTGTCGACATCTCCGAACCGATGCTGGAACGGGCGGTCAAGGCCGAGGCCGGTCCGCACGTGGGTTTCGTCCGGGCCGATGCCCAGCGGTTGCCGTTCCGGGACGACAGTTTCGACGCGGTGATCTCGTCGGCCGTCGTGCAGTTGATCCCCGATCACGTCGCGGCGTTGTCGGAGATGGTGCGGGTGCTGCGGCCCGGGCGCCGGATCGCGATCATGGTGCCCACCGTCGGGTCTGCCGCCCCGATGCGCGTGCTGGCCCGCGGAGGTGCCCGGTTCTTCACCGAGGACGAGCTCGGCGATGCCTTCGAGGCGCTGGGGCTGGTGCGGGTGCGCACCAGGACCCTGGGCTTCATCCAGTGGGTGCGTGGGCAGAAAGCGTGAGCACCCTCGGCGTCGTCTGTGTCGCGTTGGCGATCGCCGTCGGGTTGGCCGGCATCATCGTGCCCGTCCTGCCCGGCGGCCTGCTGGTCATCGGCGCCATCACGGTGTGGGCGGTGGTCGAGGGCGGTACCGCCGCCTGGGTGACGCTCGGTATCGCGTGGGCGTTCTTCCTGAGCGCCGAAGTGATCAAGTACCTCTGGCCGGTGCGCCGGATGCGCGCCGCCGACGTGAGCACCTGGAGCCTGGTCGCCGGCGGCGTGCTCGGCGTCATCGGGTTCTTCGTGGTGCCGGTGCTCGGCTTGTTGCTCGGCTTCGTGCTCGGGGTGTACCTGGCTGAACTCGGCAAGCGTCGGGATCAGCGTCGGGCGTGGGCGTCCACCGTGCACGCGCTCAAAGGCGTTGCGCTCTCGGTCGGGGTGGAACTGACCGGGGCGCTGCTGGCGACCCTCACCTGGGTGACCGCGCTGGTGATCACCTGGTGACCGAGTCGGGATCGCTGGGACGCCGGATGCGCGGCGAAGCGGGGGTGACCCCGCAGTCGGGCCGGGAGAAGACGCCGGCAGCCGCCAAGGTGATGAAATCATCTCGGGTGCAGCGGTTTCCGTAGGCACGGTTGGTATCCACCGTGCGCGGAGGGCGGTCCGCCGTCAAGGGTATTCGCACAGGTTCCTGTCAGTTTGTGCATACCGGTGTGCGGCGCGGCCGGAGGGAGTAGTGATGGGAGAGGTGAGCGTGAGGAGTGCGAATCATGAACATCGTCTCAGGCACTGTAGGGGCCATCGGCCGCACCGCTGACGCCGCAGCGGCCACGGCAGGAGCCATCGGGGGTGCCGCCGTCAACGGCGTGATCGGTGGGATCAAGGGCACCGGTTCCGGAATTCGTTCGGGGATGAGCCAGGGCAGCAGATCCTCGGCCGCTGCCGCCCTCACCTTCGCGGCCGTGGGCGCGGCGGGGCTCATCGAGTGGCCGGTGCTCCTGACCGTCGGCGGGGCAACACTGTTGGTGCACGAGATAAATCAGCGCACCCGGGATGGTCAGACTGCGGAATCGGACGACCACGCCCCGGTGCGCACCGCGGCGCCGGTCAAGCGCACCACCGCGAGATCCGCGCCCAAGACGCCGGCCGCGAGAACCGCCCGCAAGGCATCCACCTCGAGAGCCGCGCCCAAGGCAGCCACCCGCCGGAGCGCGCCCCGACGTACAGGATCGTCCGCCGGTAAGTGATCGGCGTCATCGGGCGGGCGATCCGCGGTGCAGTGGACCTGGCCGCGGCGCCGCTGGGTGAGCTGGTCGGTGCGACACCGGCACGGCGGTGCTGGCAGGGGGGAGACCGTAGCTGGATCGAGGTCCGCGGTCTGGACACCGAGCAGCATCAGTTCATCGCCGCCGCCCTGAGACGCGATATCGGCGGTCGGGCCGGCGTCCGCTCGGTGCAGGTCAACTATCCGCTGTCCCGCGTCATCGTGGAGGTCGGCGACGATCTGCAATCCCCTCGGTTGGCGGCGCTGTGTGAGCAGGTGGCGCAGATCGAAGACCGGTATCGGAACACCCGGTCGGCCGCCCGGCCGGTGGATCTGCCCGGCGACGGAATCGTCCTGGCCGAGAAGGCCATTGCCGCCGCGGCGAGCGGGATCGGCGCCTGTGCGGCGGTCGCCGGTCGGGCGCTGCGCTGGCCACGGATGCCCGCCGGACTGACGGCCGTCGTGGCCGTCGTCGACTACCAGCCCCGAGTCCGCGCCATGCTGGAAGCGGGCCTGGGGCAGCAGGCCGCGGACACCGTGGCAGCCGTCGGCGCCGCCACCGTGTACACCCTGACCCAGTCACCCGCGGCACTGGCGGTCGAGTTCGTCCGGCACCTGGCGCAGATGGGCGAGGCCATGGCCGCATCGACAGCGTGGCAGGCGCAGGAACCCACCCTCGCCCGTCACGCCGAATGCGTGGAGGCGATACCGGCGACACCCCGCCCGAGACCGGTGCCCGACGGCGCGCTGGAACGGTATGCCCGCCGCTGCGGAGAGGCGCAGGGCGCGGCGGCCGCCGTGGCGGGCCTGCTGACCCGTGATCCCGGCGCCGCCACCACCGCCCTCGGCGTCGCCGTTCCCAAGGCGGGGCGATGCGCCCGCGAGGCGTTCGTGAGTACCTTCGGCCGTGGACTGGCCGATCGCTGCGGGGCGTTGCCGTTGCGATCCGGTGCACTGCGCCTGCTCGACCGGATCGACACCGTCGTGGTCGACCCGCGGGTGTTGGCCACCGACGAACTGCGGATCGGCCGGTTCCGGCACGTCGCCGACCGGGACCGCGCGGCGGTATGGCAGTGGGCGCAGGCGCGACTCCAGACGGGCGAACTGACAGCCGGATGGCATCGCGTCGCAAAGGATTTCGCGCGAGACGAGACCAATGGCCGGGTCGGCGGGCAGGTATTGGTGTGCTCGCGCCACGACCCGTTGGCATCGGGCGTGCTCGGTGAGATCCGGCGGTCCGGTGCCTCGGTGGTGTCGGTCGATCTCGACGAACTCGACGACCTGCGGTCTTCCTTCGACGATCTGCACAGTGCCGACGGCGGTCTCGACGCGGCGCTGGCCCGGGCGGTCGACGATCTGCAGCGCGACGGCCACACGGTGGCGGTCGTGTCCGCCGACTCTGCGCGCGCCCTTCTGGCCGCCGATCTCGCACTCGGAGTGTGCCATCCGGACAGTCGACCCCCGTGGTACGCCGATGTTTTGGTGAACGACCTGCTTGCCGTGTGGCGGATCATGCACGCGCTGCCCGCGGCGCGGCGGGCGACCGAGCGCGGAGTCGAACTGTCATTGGGGGGATCGGCGCTCGGGATGCTGCTGATGGTCCCGGGCGTCCGGGGCCAGGGTCCGGGCCCCGTCACCGCCGGCGCGGCGGCCGGACTCGTCACCGGCTTCTGGCTGGCCCGCAGGGTTCTCCTGGACCGGCCACCCCGACCGGCGACGGTCGAGGACTGGCATGCGATGACACCCGAACAGGTCCGCCGTCTGCTACCTGAATCTACTGTCCCGCACGCTGATTCAGCGGAACCGGAGAAATCCGCGGGTCGGTTGGGTGCCTCGATGCGCAGCCGGACGGCCGAGATGGTCTCCGCGCTGGCCGGTGAGCTGTCCGACCCGCTGACGCCGGTGCTCGCCGTGGGATCGGTGGCCAGTGCCATGCTGGGATCACCGGTGGACGCCATCCTGGTCGGCTCGGTGCTGGCCGGCAACGCGGTACTCGCGGCCACCCAGCAGGTGCGGGCCGAGCGGCTGCTGCGCCGGTTACTGGCGGTACAGGACCCGCCCGCCCGCCGGCTCGACGGCGGCCGGGCGGCGACCGTCGCGGCGGCAGCGCTGCGGCCCGGTGACCTGATCGAGGTGCGGGCGGGGGAGGTGGTACCCGCCGACGCGCGGATCGTCGAGGCAACCGACGTGGAGGCCGACGAGGCCGTCCTCACCGGGGAACCGCTGCCGGTGGCCAAACAGGTGGGCGCCACACCCGGCGCCGTGCTCGCCGACCGGCTCTGCATGCTCTACGCCACCACGACGGTGGTCACCGGCAGCGCGGTCGCGGTGGTCACCGAGGTGGGTTCGGCGACCCAGGCCCGCCGGGCGGTGGATCTCGGACACGGAGCCGGGCCGACGGTCGGTCTGCAGACCCAGCTGCGGGATCTGACCGATCGGGTGCTGCCCTACAGCCTCGCCGGGGGTGCCCTGGTCAGCGGACTGGGACTGGTGCACGGACTGCCGATGCGCAGTGCGGTCGCCAGCGGGGTCGCGGTGGCGGTGGCCGCGGTACCGGAGGGTCTGCCATTGGTGGCCACGCTGGCCCAACAGGCGTCGGCGCGCCGTCTCACCCGCACCGGTGTGCTGGTGCGCAGCCCACGGTCGGTCGAGGTGCTGGGCCGCGTCGGGGTGGTGTGTTTCGACAAGACCGGCACGCTCAGCGAGAACCGGTTGCGGGTGACGCAGGTACGCCCGGCCGGCAGCGCGGTGTCGCGTCAACACGTCCTGGACTCGGCCGCCGGCGCCACCCAACCCCGAAACGGTGCCCACCATGAACACGCCACCGACTCCGCCATCGCCGAGGCGGGCAACCCGGCGAGCCGGCCGTCCTCGGGCAGCGCGTACCTGCCGTTCCGCAGCGGCCGGAAGTTCTCGGCCGCGGTATCGGAGGACGGTCTGCTGGTCAAGGGAGCGCCGGAGGTCGTGCTGGCCGCGTGCAGCGGTCTCGATGCGACCACCGGCCGGGAGGTCGAAACGATGGCGCGTGGTGGGCTGCGGGTGATCGCGGTGGCCCGGCGGGACCTCTCCACCGCACGGGTCGCACGGGCCCGCGCCGATTCCGGCGCGTTCGCCGAAATGTGTGGGAGCCGACTGAAACTGATCGGCCTGCTGGGTCTGTCCGACACGCCCCGGCCGGAGGCGTCACAGGTCCTGAAATCCCTGCAGCACAACGCTATCGGCGTGCGGATCATCACCGGTGACCACCCCGTGACCGCGATGGCGACCGCAGCCGAACTGGGCATGCCGGTGACGGCCGGCCAGGTCATCAGCGGTGAGCAGTGGGAGGCGATGCCACGCCGGGCACAGGAGCGCGCCGTCCAGGATCGGCTGGTGTTCGCCCGGATGTCGCCGGAGCAGAAGGTGCAGATCGTCCAGACTCTGCGGCGCACCGGGCAGGTGTGTGCCATGGTCGGCGACGGTGCCAACGATGCGGCGGCGATCCGCGCAGCCGACATCGGTATCGGGGTCGCGGCCCGCGGCAGCGATCCAGCGCGCAGCTCGGCCGATGTGCTGTTGCTCGACGGGCGGATCGGATCGCTGAACGACGCCTTCGACGAGGGACGTCAGTTGTGGCGGCGGGTGCACGCCGCGGTGTCGGTGCTGCTCGGCGGCAACGCCGGGGAGGTGGTGTTCTCGGTCATCGGCAGTGCGCTGACCGGACGGTCGCCGCTGAACACCCGCCAGCTGCTGCTGGTGAACATGATGACCGACGCACTACCGGCGGCGGCGCTGGCGGTCAGCCCCGCCCGCTCGACCGACGGCACGACCTCCGGCCCAAGCCGTGGGGAACTGTGGCGCACCGTGGCCATCCGGGGCACCGCAACCGCGGGCGCGGCGACCGGCGCATGGCTGTCGGCGGGATTCGTGTTGGCCCCGCGGCGCGCCTCCACGGTGGCACTCGTCGCGCTGGTGTCGACCCAACTTGCCCAGACCCTGATCGATTCGCGCAGCCCGCTGGTGGTGGCCACTGCGCTGGGCTCGCTGGTGTCGTTGGGCGCACTGATCAGCACGCCCGGGGTCAGCCAGCTGTTGGGGTGCACACCGCTGGACCCGATCGGGTGGGCGACGGCCCTGGCGGCGGCGGGGGTGGCCACGGGTGCTGCCGCGGTCGCACCGAAGCTGCTCACCGCGCTCGCCCCGGGGCAACCGCCGTCGGCTCAGTCGTCGATGTCGATGACCCCGCAACGCCACAACACCGCGTACACCTCGCGTAACGGAACGGTCAGGACGCGGGTCAGGGCATCTGCCAACGGTAGGGCCGGCACGCCCGAGCCGGAATCACTCACGCCCGCCACCGTCGGCAATCGAGGCGTCCAGAAGCCGAAACCGACATGACGGAGAGGTGACGAATGGCCGAAGTTTCGCAGCGGACCAAGGGGCACCGCGACGCGGTGCACACGGTGAGCCGCGCACGGGGTTTCACCATGACGCTGCCGTGCGTGGGCCGGGTCAGGGTGCCGCATCCCGAGCAGCTGGCGTTCTACGGCGCGCTCGGTGTGCTGGCCGTGGTGGAGATCATCGACTGGCCGGTCGCGCTGCTGGTCGGTGTAGGGCACATGCTGGTCCAGGACGACCACAACCGGATCGTCCAGGAGATCGGCGAGGCGCTCGAAGAGGCCTGAGCGGCGGGTCGGCCCGCGCTACCCGACCAGGGTGGCGCGCAGCCTCCCGATCTGCTCTCCGGTGACGCCGGCGGCCTCCAGGAATCCGTTCACCGAGCCGTAGGTCTGGCTCAGCTTGTGGTGCGCGGCTTCGAGGTATTCCGAACGGACACCGAGCACGGCGTCGGTGAGCCGGGCCTCGGCGAAGGTGAGCACCTCGGGGGCCTCGCCGGCCCGCGCCTTCACCGACTCCATGATGGAGTCCCGCAGCGGGTCGATCGCGTCATTGCTGCGCAGGAAGTCGGTCAGGATCGCCTCGCGCGGGACGCCGACGGCCTCCAGCACGGTGGCCACCGTGAACCCGGTGCGGTCCTTACCGGCGAAGCAGTGCGCGATCACCGGCCTGCCCTCGGCCAGCAGGGAGATCACCTGGCGCACCGCCACCTGCGCACCGGTCAGCGTCGGGAACTCCTCGTACACCTCGGTCATGTACCGCTTGGCCGACTCGGCAACATCCTCGCCGTCCGGCGACTCCGACATCACCCGATGGAAGGTCGCCTCGTGCGGGGCGTCCTGCGCGGAGTCGTCCTCGAAATGGAATGGCAAGTGGTGCAACGCAACCCCCGCGGGCACCTGTCCGGGACCGCGGCGCTCGAGTTCGCGCCGCGACCGCAGGTCCGCCACATCGTTGATGCCGAGCGACAGCAGCGCCGCCCGGCCGTCATCGGTGAGCCGGCTCAGCTCGCTGGACCGGAACAGCAGCCCCGGCCGGATGCCGGCGGACTCGGCAACATCTCTAAAGTTCCACGCTCCCGCCAGCATCTCGGTCACAGTCCGGTGACCGCCGCGGCGAGGGGGCTCTTCTCTTTGCCGAGTTCGGCGCGGGCGATGGTGCGCATGTGCACCTCGTCGGGCCCGTCGAACAGGCGCATGGCGCGGTGCCAGGCGTAGAGCCGGGCCAGTGGGAAGTCATCGCTGACCCCGGCGCCGCCGTGCACCTGGATGGCGCGGTCGAGCACGTTGCACGCGATCTGCGGGGCCACCGACTTGATCTGGCTGACGAGCACGTGGGCGGCCTTGTTGCCCTGCTGATCGATGGTCCAGGCCGCCTTCTCGCACAGCAGCCGGGCCTGATCGATCTCATTGCGAGACTTGGCGATCGACTCACGCACCACACCCTGTTCGGCGAGCGGCTTGCCGAACGCGATGCGGGTCTGCACCCGGTCGATCATCAGCGCCAGGGCACGCTCAGCGGCGCCGAGGGCACGCATGCAGTGGTGGATGCGGCCCGGGCCGAGCCGGGCCTGGGCGATGGCGAAACCGCTGCCCTCCTCGTGCAGCAGGTTCTCCACCGGCACCCGGACATTGTCGAAGTTGATCTCGCAGTGCCCGTGCTGGTCCTGCCAGCCGAACACCGGCAGCGAGCGCTGGATGTCGACACCGGGGGTGTCGGCCGGGACCAGGATCATGGACTGCTGCTGATGGCTGGCCGCGTCCGGGTTGGTGCGCCCCATCACGATCAGGATCTTGCAGCGCGGGTCGGCCGCCCCGGTGATCCACCACTTGCGACCGTTGATCACGTAGTCCGAGCCGTCGCGCAGCATGGTGGTCTCGATGTTGCGGGCGTCGCTGGAGGCCACCGCGGGCTCGGTCATGGCGAACGCCGAGCGGATCTCACCGGCCAGCAGGGGCTCCAGCCACTGCTTGCGCTGGGCCTCGTCGGCGAACAGGTGCAGGGTCTCCATGTTCCCGGTGTCGGGGGCCGCGCAGTTGAACACTTCGGGGGCGATCTCCATGCTCCAGCCGGTCACCTCCGCCAGCGGCGAGTAGTCCAGGTTGGTCAGACCCGACTCCGAGGGCAGGAACAGGTTCCACAGCCCGGCGGCCTTGGCCTTGACCTTGAGCTCCTCGACCACCGGCGGCACGGTGTGGTCCTTCGGGCCCTTCTCCTCGCGGTAGGCGTGGTAGGAGGCCTCGGCCGGGAACACGTTCTCGACCATGAAGTCGGTGAGCCGCTTGTGGTAGTCAGCCGCCTTGGCGGACATCGCGAAGTCCATGACCGTCACGATAGGCCACCTGGTTAGACAACTGGCAGCTGGGCGCGTGTCGCAGGACCAGCAGGGCCAGCACGCCCGCCAACAGGGCCAGCCCGATGACGATCCCGGCGACGCCGGTCCAGCCCGCGGCGTCGAACGCCAGCCCACCCAGCCAGCCCACGACGCTCGATCCGGCGTAGTAGGACAGGTTGTACAGCGAGGAAGCCTGGGTCTTGCCGGCCCCGGATGCGTAGGCGACCCATCCGGAGGCGATGGCGTGCGCGCCGAAGAATCCGGCGGTCGCGATCACCAGCCCGGCCAGGATCGCGACGATGTGGGTGCTCAGGGTCAGCGCGGTGCCCGCGACCATGGTGACGATGGACCCGATCAGCACCGTGCGGCGGCCGAACCGCCCGGCCTCGGCCCCGGCCCGCGCGGAGGCCCAGGTGCCCGCGAGATAGGCCAGGAACACCAGGCTGACCAGCGTGTGCGGCAGCCCGAACGGTTCGGCGGTGAGCCGGAATCCCAGGAAGTTGTAGATGGCGACGAAGCCACCCATCAGCAGGAAGCCCTGCGCGTACAGGACGAGCTGGCGCGGTGAGCGCAGGTTAGCGCGCAGTCGCCGGATCAGGTCACCCCCGCTGCTCGGCCGGAAACGGCGGGCCGGGGGCGCCAACCGCACGAAGGCCACCGCGGACAGCGCGCACAACCCGGCCACGGTCAGCACGCCGACCCGCCATCCGGTGTGCTCCGCGAGCGGGCCGGTGATCAGCCGGCCGGCCAGCCCACCGATGGTGGTGCCCGCCACGTAGCTGCCCGCGGCTCGTGCGGCGTGCCCGGATTCGATCTCCTCGGTGAGATAGGCAATGGCGATGGCCGGCACGCCGCCGAGCATCAGGCCTTCGACGAAACGCCCGGACAGCAGCATCCCCGCGGTCGGCGCCAACGGCACCAGCAATCCCAGAATCGTTGCCGCCGTGATGGACAACGTCATCGCCTGGACCCGGCCGATACGGTCGGCCAGTGCCGCCCAGGGGATCACGCCGACGGCCAGGCCCACGGTGGCGGCCGACACCGTCAGCGCCGCGTCGGCGGCGCCGGTACCCAGATCGCGGGCGATCAGCGGCAGCACCGCCTGGGGTGAGTACAACTGGGCGAAGGTCGCGACCCCACCGAAGAACAGGGCGGCGAGCAGGCGGCGGTACTCCGAGGATCCGCGTGAATGGCCTTGCCAGTCAACGGGGCTCAGAGTGGTCGTCACGAAGACGACGGTAGGTGCCCAAGTTCGATGTGTCTAATGCATGAAGTTAGGTGGATTCATGACGATCACGCATGATGAATTCCGCCAGCCGACGGGTCGCCGGCGACAGTTCGCGGTCGGCGTTCCAGGTCAGCCCGATCTGCCGCTTGGCGGTCGTCTCGGTGAGCGGGATGTAGGCGACACCGGGATCGGCGTGATCGGGCCGGGGCACCGGGACAACCGCCACCCCGAGGCCGGCGCCGACCAGACCCTCGACGGTGGGAAGTTCCATCGCCTCGAACACCACTTGCGGCGCGATGCCGGCCTGCTGGCACAACTCGTCGGTGAGCCTGCGCAGACCGAAGCCGGGCGCCAGCTCCACGAAGGGCTCGTCGGCGGCGTCGGCCAGGCGTAACCGGGTCCGGGTCGCGAACCGGTGATCGCGCGGGACCGCCAAACACAGTCGTTCGACATCGAGGACCCGCCACGGGTAGCCGGGCGGGCGGGGCGAGGTGATGGCCAGATCGGACTGGCCCCCGGCCAGCCGCGCCACGATCTCGTGCGCCGCACCTTGGAACAGGTCGAACTGCACCCGGGGCGCCTCGGCGCGGAACCGGCGCAGCACGTCGGGCACCAGACCGCTGCCCTGGGAGTGCAGGAAAGCCAGCCGCACCGTCCCGGTCTCCGGATCGTGCAGGGCGGCGATGCGCTCGGTGGCCGACTGCATTTCGTCGATGCTGCGCCGCGCATGCTCGAGCAGGATCCGGCCGTAGTCGTTGAGTGCCAGCCTGCGGTTGAGCCGGTCGAACAGCGGAGCCCCGACCGCTGCCTCCAGTCGGGCCAATGACCGCGACAGCGTGGGCTGGCTGATGCCCAGTTCGGCAGCCGCGTCCGTGACGTGCTCGGTTTCGGCGAGCGTCACGAACCACTGCAGTTCTTCGATGTTCATCGGTGCGAATTTTCCCGCAGCGCCGCCCCAAATCGGCTTTCGGACCCGCGTGTCGTGACAAGCTGCACGGCATGCAGGATTCGGCGCAGAAGGTGAGTGTGGTGGTCGGCGACGACCACCCGATGTTCCGCGACGGTGTGGTGCGCGCGCTGGCGGCCAGCGGCTCCATCGAGGTGGTCGGCGAGGCCGAGGACGGCGTGGCCGCACTGGAACTGATCCGTACCCACCAGCCGGCGGTGGCGCTCCTGGATTACCGGATGCCGGGGATGGACGGCTCCGAGGTGGCCGCCGCCGTCGCACGCGGCGACCTGCCCACCCGGGTGCTGCTCATCTCCGCCCACGACGAGTCCGCGATCGTCTACAAGGCGCTGCAGGACGGTGCCGCCGGGTTCCTGTCCAAGGAGTCGACCCGCGGGGAGCTGGTCAACGCGGTGCTGGACTGCGCCCGTGGCCGGGATGTGATCACCCCGGCACTGGCCGCGTCGCTGGCCGGAGAGATCCGTCGCCGCAACGAGCCGGACACCCCGGCGCTGTCCGGCCGGGAACGCGAGGTGCTGGCCATGATCGCGCGGGGTCTGACCATCCCGGCGATGGCCAAGGAGCTCTACCTCGCCCCGTCGACGGTCAAGACGCACGTGCAGCGGCTCTACGAGAAGCTCGGTGTCGGCGACCGCGGGGCCGCGGTCGCCGAGGCGATGCGCCGCAAGCTGCTCGACTGACGTGACGCGCCTCGTCGAGTTCTTCGCCGCCCAACCGGTACGGGTGTCGGCGGTGTTGCGGTTGCCGCTGATCGCGTTGATCGCCGTGCTGGTGTGGATCTGGGATGTCGACCACTGGCTGCCCGGCCTGTACGCGGCGGTGTTGGGTGGATACGCCGTCATCGCGGTGGCATGGCTGTTGGCGGCGCTGCGGGGCCCGCTACCGCAGTGGGCGGACTGGGCCTCCACCGGCGTCGACGTACTGCTGATCGTCGTGCTCTGTCTGGTGTCCGGGGGTGCCACCGCGGCACTGCTGCCGGTGTTCTTCCTGCTGCCCATCTCGGTGGCGTTCCAGGACAAGCCCTGGCTGACGGCGATCATCGGAACCGTCACCGCGGGTGCGTATCTGACGGTGTGGATCGTGTACTCCAAGCGCGACGACCGGATCGGCCTGCCCGATATGGTCTACACCCACTTCGGGTTCCTGCTGTGGCTGGCGGTCGCCACCACGGCCCTGTGCCTGGTGCTGTCGATGCGCGCGGCGCGGGTGAAGGCGCTGCTGGGAATACGCAATCAGCTGGTCTCCGAGGCCATGCATGCCGACGAGCAACACAGCCGTGAGGTCGCGGAGAATCTGCACGACGGCCCGCTGCAGAACCTGCTGGCGGCCCGGATGGAACTCGACGAGATCCGGGAGCGGATCTCCGATCCGGGTCTGGACGCGGTGCGTGCGGCATTGCAGGACACCGCCAAGCAACTACGGACGACCGTCACCGAACTGCACCCGCAGGTACTCGCGCAACTCGGCCTGACCGAGGGAGTGCGGGAGCTGTTGCGCCAGTTCGAGTCCCGCACCCGGTGCCAGGTCGATGCCGAGCTGGACGAGGTGGGCAAACCGCAGTCCCAAGCGCTGCTCTACCGGGCCGCCCGCGAGTTGCTGGCCAACATCGGCAAGCACGCCGGGGCGCACGCGGTGACGGTGCGGCTGTACCGGGCCGGGGACCGGGTGGTGCTCACCGTCGCCGACGACGGTGCCGGTTTCGACCCGGATCTGGTGGCGGAACGGCTCGCCGCCGGGCACATCGGGCTGGGCTCTCTCCAGGTTCGGGTCGACTCGATGGGCGGATCGATGGCCGTCGACTCGGCGCCGGGGCGGGGGACGACGGTGACGGTGACCTCGCCACCCGAGCCGCCGATAAATGCGTCGCCCGCACCGCTTTCCGGCGGGTAACCTCACGCCGGTGAAGTCCCGTGTCGCCCTCGTGCTGCTCGTTGCGGTCGTGTGCGCGGTCTTGGTGAACGCCTGGGTCGTCACCGGTACGGCGCGCGCCGCGCAGCCGTTCGGCGGGGGCCGCGTCCTCGAGCTGGACGGGCCGGACCTCAACGTCCGGGAGTACGGTCCGCCGGGAGAGCGCGCCGTCGTTCTGCTGCACGGGTATTCGTCATCGATCGAGTGGTGGGAAAAGGTGGCGCCGCTGCTGGCCGACGGGCAGCGGGTGATCACCGTCGACCTCGTCGGCCACGGCGGATCCGAGGCGCCGCGGGAGACCGAACCCTACCGGGCCGAGGGGCAGGCCGAGGCGGTGCGCAGGGCGCTGGACGCGCTCGGGGTACGTCGCGCCGTGCTGGTGGGTCATTCGATGGGCGGTGCGGTCGCCGCGGCTCTCGCCGACCAGTACCCGGACGTGGTGGAGCGCGTGGTGGTCTCCGATACCCCGGGGGCCGCCGACCTGGTCGCCATGCCGTTGCTGGGAAAAATGGTGTGCTGGCCCGTGATCGGGCCCGCGCTGGATCGGTTCCGCCCCGTCGATGCGATCACCGGGAGTTCCCTGCAGACCGGGTTCGACGCCGGGTACCCGGTGCCCGACTTCGCGCACCGTTCACTGGAGCGGCTCACCTACGCCGGCGTATGCGACTCCAAGGAGTCCTCGCGGCCCGCGGTCGCCGACACCCTCGCCGCGCTGGGCAAGCCGGTGCTGGTGGTCTGGGGTGAGACCGATGTGCTGACCCCGACCGCGCCCAACGTCACCCGCTACACCGCGGCCGGGATGTCGCCGCGCATCATCGCCGGGGCGGGGCACAGCCCGATGGTCGAGAAGCCGGCCGAATTCGTCTCGGCCATCGCCGATTTCGTGGCTAGGCGCTGAGGCTGCGCGCCATCACCATGCGCTGGATCTGGTTGGTGCCCTCGAAGATCTGGGTGATCTTGGCTTCCCGCATGTACCGCTCGGCGCGGAAGTCGCGGGTGTAGCCGACCCCGCCGAGCACCTGGACGGCGTCGGTGGTGACCTTCATCGCGGCGTCGGTGGCGACCAGCTTGGCGATGCTGGCCTGCGAGCCGTACGGCAGGCCCAGATCGCGGCGCCGTGCGGCATCCAGATAGGTGGCCCGTGCGCTGGCCACCGCGGCCGACATGTCGGCCAGCATGAAACCGAGCCCCTGGTGATCGATGATCTTGCGGCCGAACGTGGTTCGTTCGTTGGCGTAGCGCACCGCGTCGTCGAGAGCGGCCTGGGCGATACCGACGGCCACCGCGGCGATGCCGAGGCGTCCGGAATCCAGGGCGGAGAAGGCAATCGGTAGGCCCTGGCCCTCGATGCCGATCAGCCGGTCGGCGTCGAGGCGGGCGTCGTCGTAGAACGCCGCGGTGGTGGGCACCGCGTGCAGGCCCATCTTCTCCTCGGGCGCACCGAAGGTCAGCCCGTCCAGATCGCCGGGCACCAGGAAGCAGCTGATGCCCTTGCTGCCCGACCCGGTCCGCGCGAACAGCGTGTAGAAGTCCGCGATCCCGCCGTGGGTGATCCAGGACTTCGACCCGTTGATCACGTACTGATCGCCGTCGCGTACCGCAGCGCAGCGCAGCGCAGCCGCGTCCGAACCGGCCTGCGGTTCGCTCAGGCTATAGGCGCCGATCTGGTCGCCGGAGAGCATTCCGGGCAGCCAACGCTGCTTCTGCTCCTCGGTGCCGAAGGCCAGCAGCGGATGGGAGGACAGGCTGTGCACGCTGACCGCGACCGCGACCGCCGCCCAGCGCGCCGCGATCTCCTCGAGTACCTGCAGGTACACCTCGTAGGGTTGGCCGCCCCCGCCCCACTCCTCGGACTGCGGAAGGCTCAGCAGCCCGGCCGCGCCCAGTTGGGCGAAGACACCCTCGGGATAGGTCTCGGCCTTCTCGTGCTTGTCCACGATCGGGTCGAGCACCTTGTCGGCGATATCGCGGGTCAGCTCGATGAGCTCGTGGGCTTCCGGGGTGGGGAGCAGGCGGTCGACGGGCACGGGCACCTCGCAAAAACAGTACTGGGGACAGGACTAGAGTATCACTTGCAGTACTGAAAGGGGTAAGCCAGTACTATCGAGCGATGTCCGACCTGGCCGAAACCGGATTCGCGACGCGCCGCCGCACAGCGCTGTTCGACTCGCTGCTGGCGCTTTTCCTGGCCGAAGGCTTCAGCCACCTCACCCTCGACGAGATCGCGGCCCGGCTGCGCTGCTCGAAATCCACCCTGTACACGCTGGCCACCAGCAAGGACGAGCTGGTCCGGCGGGTGACGGTGTACTTCTTCAAACGGGCCACCACCGGGGTGGAGGCGAGCCTGGCGCAGGCGGGCGGCGCCCGCGAGCGCGTCGCGGCCTACCTGACCGGGGTCGGCGAGGAACTGGCCGTCGCCTCGGACGCGTTCATGGCCGATATGAACGCCTTCGCGCCGGCGCGGGAGGTGTACGAGGCCAACACCCGGGCGGCCGCGCAGCGGGTCCGGGAGTTGATCGAGGACGGCGTCGGCGTGGGGGAGTACCGCGCGGTGCACACCTCGTTCGCGGCCGATCTGATCGCCACGATGATGGTGCGCATCCAGCAGCGCAGCGTGCGGGAGGCCACCGGGCTGAGCGACGCCGAGGCCTACGCGGAGTTGGCCACGCTGCTCACCGAGGGGCTGCGGGCCTGAGCCCTACTACAGCGCGGCGTTGATGGCGTCGACGCGGTCTTTGGCGTCGCCGAAGAGCATCTGGGTGTTGTCTCGGAAGAACAGTGGGTTTTGCACGCCGGCGTAGCCGGAGGCCATGGAGCGTTTGAAGACGATGACGTTTTCGGCGTTCCACACGGTGAGCACGGGCATGCCGGCGATGGGTGATCCGGGGTCTTCGGAGGCGGCCGGGTTGACGGTGTCGTTGGCGCCGATGACCAGGACCACCGAGGTGTCGGGGAAGTCGTCGTTGATCTCGTCCATTTCCAGCACGATGTCGTAGGGGACCTTGGCCTCGGCCAGCAGCACGTTCATGTGCCCGGGCAGCCGGCCGGCGACGGGGTGGATGCCGAAGCGCACGGTGACGCCGCGGTCGCGCAGCTTGCGGGTCAGGTCGGCCACCCCGTACTGGGCCTGGGCCACGGCCATGCCATAGCCGGGGGTGATGATCACCGAGCTGGCGCCGGCCAGCATTTCGGCGGCGGCTTCGGCGGTGATCTCGCGGTGCTCGCCGTAGTCCTTGTCCTGCGCGGGGCCGGCCTCGATCCCGAAACCGCCGGCGATCACCGAGATGAAGGAGCGGTTCATCGCCTTGCACATGATGTAGGACAGGTAGGCACCCGAGGAGCCGACCAGCGCACCGGTGATGATCAGCAGATCGTTGCCCAGCAGGAAGCCCGACGCGGCGGCGGCCCAACCGGAGTAGCTATTGAGCATGGACACCACCACCGGCATGTCGCCGCCGCCGATGGAGGCGACCAGGTGCCAGCCCAGCAGCAGGGCCAGCGCGGTGACCACGATGAGCAGCCACAGCGCCGGTGAGATGACGAACCACACGGTGAGCGCGAAGAACACCACCAGGGCGCCGATGTTGAGGATGTTCTTGCCCGGCAGCATCAGCGGGGCGGACTTCATCCGGGCCGAGAGTTTGAGGTTGGCCACGATGGACCCGGTGAAGGTGACCGCGCCGATGAACACGCCGATGAACACCTCGGCCGAATGGATACCGAGCATGCCCGCCGCGGCCATCGCGGTGGTGTCCGGGCCGTCGGGATGGGCCTCGATGTGCAGGTAGCCGTTCCAGCCGACGAGCACGGCGGCCAGACCGACGAAGCTGTGCAGCAGCGCGATCAGTTCGGGCATCCCGGTCATCTCGACGACCTTGGCCCGCCACAGGCCGATCGCCGCGCCGACGATCATGGCGCCGATCAGCAGGCCCAGCCCGAGCGGTTCGATGCCGCGCCCGAGAGCGAGCACGATGGTGGCGATCAGGGCGATGGCCATGCCGGCGATGCCGAAGGTGTTGCCGGCCCTCGATGTCTCGTGCTTGGACAGCCCGGCCAGCGCCAGGATGAACAGCAGTGCCGCGACCACATACGCCGCGGTGGCAGCGGTTTCTAGAGAAAGCATGCAGGAATCCGTTTCCAGGAAAAGGGAGTGTGGGGCAGCCTCAGCTGCGGGAGAACATCAGCTTCTGGAGAACATGGCGAGCATGCGGCGGGTCACCGCGAAGCCACCGAAGACGTTGATGCTGGCCAGCAGGATCGCCACGCAGGCCAGGGCGGTGATCGCCGGGTCACCGGTGCCGATTTGCAGCAGTGCGCCGACGACGATGATCCCGGAGATCGCGTTGGTCACCGACATCAGCGGGGTGTGCAACGCGTGGTGGACGTTGCCGATCACGTAGTAGCCGATCACGATCGCCAGCGCGAACACCACCAGGTGCACCTGCAGGGCGGCCGGGGACAGCGCGATCAGAGCGAACAGCGCGGCCGCCGCGGCGAACGTGATCCCGAGGCGACGCTGCGTCGTCATCGGCTTCTTGGGTTCCTTGACCACCGGGGCGGGTGCGGCGGCCCCGGCGGCCGCCGCGGCGGCCGCCGGGGCGGCCGAGACCTGCACCGGCGGCGGGGGCCAGGTGCTCTGCCCGTCGCGGACCACGGTGATCGAGCGCTGCACCACGTCGTCCCAGTCCAGGGTGAGCACGCCGTCCTTGTTCGGGGTGAGCAGCTTGAGCAGGTTGACCAGGTTGGTGCCGTAGAGCTGGGAGGCCTGGGCGGGCAGCCGGCCGGCCAGATCGGTGTAGCCGATGATCCTCACCCCGTTGTCGGTGACGATGGCCTGATCCTTGACGGTGCCCTCGACGTTGCCGCCGTTGGCCGCGGCCATATCCACGATCACCGACCCGGGTTTCATCGAGGCCACCATCTCGGCGGTGATGATGCGCGGCGCGGGCCGGCCCGGGATCAGCGCGGTGGTGATGATGATGTCGACCTCGGAGGCCAACTCGGCATACAGCGCGGCCTCGCGGGCCTTGTAGTCCTCGCCCATCTCCTTGGCGTACCCGGTGGCCGAGACCTCCCCGGCGTCGGGATCGACGGAGACGTACTCCCCGCCCAGGGAGGCGACCTGATCGGCCACCTCCGGGCGCGGATCGGTGGCCCGCACGATGGCACCCAGGCTGCCCGCGGCACCGATGGCGGCGAGCCCGGCCACCCCGGCACCCACGACGAGCACCTTGGCCGGGGGTACCTTGCCCGCCGCGGTGACCTGACCGGTGAAGAACCGTCCGAAGGCATGCGCGGCCTCCACCACGGCACGGTAGCCGGCGATGTTGGCCATCGAGGACAACACGTCCAGGGACTGGGCCCGTGAGATCCGCGGCACCGCATCCATGGCCAGCACCGTGATCGGCCTGCTCGAGAGCTTCTCGACCAACTCCGGCTTCAGCGCGGGCGAGATCAGTCCCACCACCGTCGCGCCGTCGCGGACCGCGGCGATCTCGGTATCGTCGGGCGCGTTGACCTTCAACACCACATCCGCATTCCACGGCGAACCGATGGTCGCACCGGCCTCCACGTAGGCGGCATCAGAGAAGCTGGATGCCGCGCCCGCTGCACTCTCGACGACTACTGTGTAGCCGAGCTTGATAATCTGCCCGACGGTCTGCGGTGTCGCCGCGACGCGAGTCTCCCCAGCCAGGGACTCGCGCGGTATCCCGATGATCACGTTGTTCCGATCCGATCTGTGTGGCCCAGGACGGGGTCAAAAGAGTCAGTGTAGGAAACAGTGCGGGGCGGTAGGCGACCCCGTCCACCTTCGCTGATCTTGACCGGTGCAGTTCTCCCCGCGATCACAACCAGTCGCGCCGTTTGAACATCACGTACAGCACCACGACCAGCACGACGATCACTGCCGAACTGGTCAGGAAACCTGCGACGGTATCGATTCCGGGGTAGAGCACATTCTGGCCGTAGAAGCCGGTGATGGCGGTGGGGACCGCGATGATGGCCGCCCAGCCGGTGAGCTTCTTCATCACGGTGTTCAGCCGGGCGTCCTGCAGCGAGAGGTTGGTCTCGAAGACCGTGGTGACCATGTCGCGCAACGATTCGGTCCACTCCGAGGCGCGCAGCACGTGGTCGTACAGATCGGCGTAGAGCGGGTCGAGTTCGGGGGAGGTCCTGGCGTCGAGTCTGCGGTGCTGGATGGTGCTCACCACCTCGCGCACCGGCAGCACCACGCGGCGCAGGTCCACCAGATCCTTGCGGACCCGGAAGGTACGCCGCTGCAGGCCATGTGGCGGCCCGGCCCGGGTGCCGGAGTCGGAGAACAGTTCGTCCTCCAGTTCTTCGATGGCATCGTCGAGCACCTGGACGGCGTCGAAGTGACCGTCCACCACCACATCGAGCAGTCCGTGCACCAACGCGCCCACCCCGTGCGACTGTCCGCCGAGTTCGTCGAACCGGCGGGAGACCTCGCCGATGTCGAACTCGCCTGGGCCGCTGTTGAGGCCGGGCAGCCGCACGGTGATCAGTGCGTGCGGCAGCACGAAGGCGGAGATGCGGTGTTTGACCAACATCGACTCGCTGTCCCGGGTCGGCTCGTGAGTGCCCAGCGCGTACACCGTGAAGAACGTATGCGATTGGTAGACGGCAGCTTTGGTGCGTTCCTTCGGGGCGACGGCGTCCTCGACCGCCCAGACGTTCAGGCCGATCTCGGCCGCCAACAGGCTCAGGGCGTCATGGTCGGGGTCGTAGATGTCCGCCCAAACCAACTGGTCCTCGGATGCCAGGCAATCCGAGATGGCATCGAGGCTGAACTCGTCGTCGTGGGGCTCGCCGCTGCGCCACAGCCGGCCCGTCACCTTCGTCACCCCGGTCATCTTTCCCTGCGGCGGCGACGTTTCGTGGGACCGGCGGGCGGGAATGCCCCAATTTGCATGCGCGTCGATTACGGGGCGCCGCAGCTGTCGAAGGAGCCAACATGTCCGACATCGAAACAGTGGTGGTCATCGGCGCGGCCATCCTGGCCATCGTGGTGGTCATCAGTCTGTTCATCGCGGCCAGCCGCAAGCGCACCCAGGGCAAGCGCGAGCAGGCCCGGAAAATGCGCGGCGAACTCAAGGCCGAGCAGGAACAGGTCGCCAAGCGCCAGGCGCTGGCCGAGGAGACCGACGCCCGCGCCCGCGCGGCCGCGGCCGAGGCCGAGGCGAAGGCCGCCGAGGCGCGTCGGCTGAGTGAGCGGGCCGCCGCACATCAGGAAACCCTGGAGTCCCACCGCGACGAACTCGACGAACGGCGCAAGCACATCGACCACATCGATCCCGACGTGAGGTCCGATCGGGGCCGGGCCGGTGAGGACGAACCCGACCGACAGGTGATCGACACGCCGCCCCGGCGCGTCGAGCACCCGCGCTGACCGGTCCCGAGGATCTCGTTTGCGCAGCGAACGTGCATCGACATGGGGCGAGGAGATCGCATCGCCGGCCGGGGACCCCACGATGTACTCCATGGAATTGGTGGTCGAACGCGGGCAGGCCCGGTGCCCCCGCTGTGTCGCGGTGGCGGACTACGCCTTCGTCGAGCTGGGGCCGGAACTGCTTCGCTACGAGGTGAGTTGCCACGGCTGCGGAGAACAGTACCGAGAGAAACTCGGGCCGGTGCCGCAACCGGCGGGTGTGCTCGCCACCGTCGACGTATGGCCCCCGGTCCCGCCGCCACCGCCCGTGCCGGTGCGTGAGCGTCTGCAGATCTGGGTGGAATCCGCTCGGGGCGCGACGATTACGGCGTGGGAACGCAGGAGCGCGTGGGCGTCGGCCCTGCTCGAACGCATCCCCCGCGACGCCGGATCGAAAGTCGGATAAAAATCAGAGCGATTCCAGCCCTTCGCAGCCACCTCCCGCCCGGGTAGTAATACGCGGGTGAACACCGCGTTGTCCGTCGACTCTTGCTGTTGCTGAGGCCATAAGCCTCAGTCCCTCAGTAGTTCTCACAGCAAGAGAAAGTCGGTCCGCAGTGTCTGTCTTCGTCGATATCGTGCCGGACGAGCCCACGGCCGTCGCGGCCCCGGCGAGCCGATCCGTTGCCCGCTGGCGTGGGCTGCTCACCAAGGCGGGCCTGCCGCTGCTCTCGGTGCTGGTGTTCTTCGCGGTCTGGCAACTCGTTGCCACCCTGGGCATCTGGAACCAGACCTTCGTGCCGTATCCCAGCACCGTGTGGCGCGCCTTCATCGATGTCTCCACCACTCATGACGGTGTCCGCGGCTACGCCGGATTCGTGCTCTACGAACACCTCTACATGACGTTGCGGCGGGTGCTGGCCGGCGTCGTCATCGGTGTCGTCGCGGGCGTGCTGCTCGGGCTGTTGATGGGGTCGGTGGGCTGGCTGCGCAGTGTGCTGGAACCGTGGCTGACCTTTCTGCGGGCGCTGCCGCCGCTGGCCTATTTCTTCCTGCTGGTGATCTGGCTCGGCATCGACGAGGCACCCAAGATCACCCTGCTGGCGCTGGCCGCCCTGCCGCCCGCGGCGGTCGCCACCACCGCCGCGGTCGTCGCCGCGCCGGTCGGCCTCCAGGAAGCGGCCCGCGCGCTGGGGGCCACCCGGACCCAGGTGATCCGCGATGTCGTGGTGCCCTCGGCGCTGCCGGAGACGTTCACCGGTATCCGGCTCGCCGTCGGCATGGCGTACTCGTCGGTGGTGGCCGCCGAGCTGTTCAACGGTATCCCCGGCATCGGCGGATTGGTCAAGGACGCAAGCAATTACAACAACACCCCGGTGGTGCTGGTCGGGATCTTCGCCATCGGGATCTCGGGTCTGGTCATCGACGGATTCCTGCGGGCGCTGGAACGGCGCGCCGTCCCCTGGAGAGGAAAGATCTAGATGAAGTTCAAATCCCTTGTGGCCGTGGCTGCCGGCGTTCTCGCGCTGGCCGGCTGCGCGGTGGGCGGCGATGGCGGCGCCGGAAACGACCCGGAGAAGCCCACCCTGCGGATCGGTTATCAGACCTTTCCGAGCGGCGATCTGATCGTCAAGAACAACAAGTGGCTCGAAGAGGCGCTGCCCGAATTCAACATCAAGTGGATCAAGTTCGACTCGGGCGCCGACGTCAACACCGCCTTCATCGCCAAGGAACTCGACTTCGGCGCACTGGGTTCGAGCCCGGTGGCCCGCGGGCTGTCCGCCCCGCTCAACATCCCGTACAAGGTGGCGTTCGTGCTCGACGTGGCCGGCGACAACGAGGCCCTGGTCGTGCGGAACGAGGCCGGCGTCAACACCATCGCCGATCTGCGCGGCAAGCGGATCGCCACCCCGTTCGCCTCCACCGCGCACTACAGCCTGCTGGCCGCGCTGGCCCAGAACGGTCTCTCGCCCAGCGACGTCCAGTTGATCGACCTGCAGCCGCAGGCCATCCTGGCGGCCTGGGATCGTGGCGACATCGACGCCGCCTACAGCTGGCTGCCCACCCTGGATCAGCTGCGCAAGACCGGCAAGGACCTCATCACCAGCCGCCAACTGGCCTCCGACGGCAAGCCCACGCTCGACCTCGCGGTGGTCGCCGACGGGTTCGCCGAGGCGAACCCCGAGGTGATCGACACCTGGCGCGAGCAGCAGGCCCGCGCGCTGGACACCATCGCCGACGATCCGGCCGCCGCGGCCAAGGCGATCGCCGCCGAGATCGGGCTGCCCGAATCCGATGTCGCCGGCCAACTCAAGCAGGGCGTGTATCTGACCCCGGCCCAGGTGGCTTCGCCCGAGTGGCTGGGATCCGAAGGCGCCCCGGGCAATATCGCGGCGAACCTGCAGAGCGCCTCGCAGTTCCTGGCCGACCAGAAGCAGATCCCGGCCGCCGCGGATCTCAAGACCTTCCAGGATGCGATCTACACGTCGGGACTGCCCGGTGCCATCACCGGAAGCTGACCGCCGGGGTGGCCTGCGGATCGCCAACGTGGCGCACCGCTACGGCAGCGGCGCCGACGCGGTGACCGCGCTGGGGCCGGTCGACCTCGACGTGGAGCCGGGCGCGTTCCTGGTCCTCGTCGGGGCGTCCGGCTGCGGGAAATCCACGCTGCTGCGGCTGATCGCCGGGTTCGAATCACCCAGCGAGGGTCAGGTGCACGTCGGCGGTGCGGCACCGACACCCGGCGTCACCTCCGGGGTGGTGTTCCAGCAGCCGCGGCTGTTCCCATGGCGCAGCGTCGGCGGCAACATCGACCTGGCGCTCAAGTACGCCAAGGTGCCGCGCGACCGGCGTGCGGAACGGCGGGATCAGCTGCTGGAGCGGGTCGGGTTGGAAGGCACCGCGAGCCGCAAGATCTGGGAGATCAGCGGCGGGCAGCAGCAGCGCGTCGCGATCGCCCGCGCGCTGGCCGCCGAGACCCCGCTGTTCCTGCTCGACGAACCCTTCGCCGCACTGGACGCGTTGACCCGGGAACGGCTGCAGGACGACGTCCGCCAGGTGAGTGCGGAGTCGGGGCGCACCACGGTGTTCGTCACGCACAGCGCGGAGGAGGCAGCGTTCCTCGGCTCGCGGATCGTGGTGCTGACCCGACGGCCGGGCCAGGTGGCGCTGGATCTGCCGTCGGAGCTGCCGCGCACCGGGGTGGACGCCGACGAGTTGCGGCGCTCGCCGGAGTTCCTGAAGCTGCGCAACGAGGTCGGTGAGGCGGTCAAGGCGGCTGCCGCCTGAGTTTCGGCACGCCGGTTTCTACGTCAGGGTGGTCCTCAGCGCGAGAGCGCAGCCCACACGTAGAAATCGGCGCGCACCCCGAAAGACGCAAAAAAGCACCCGCCACGCTCAGGCGTGCGGGTGCTTTCGTGTCGGCCGGATCTAGACCGGCGGGTAAGCCGGCGGCGGGTAGACGCCGCGCAGGCCCCAGGCCAACCAGCTGAAGAAGAACTCGCCCTCATCACTGATGTCGTAATCGGGATTCGGATCCATGAGTACCTCCCAGGCACGGCCACTTTGTGGGGAGTTTAGCCCGACCGGCACACACCGGGACACCGGATCTGCCTTATTGCTTAAACTGGCCAACCAGTTGATTGGTTTCCCGGGCTCGCCCGGTCAGTAGATAGTGAGTAGCGATGTCCACCGAGTCCGCACCCAACGGATCGACCCGGCGCGACGAACTGCTGGCGGTCGCCGCCAAGTTGTTCGCCGCCCGCGGTTACCACGGCACCCGGATGGATGACGTGGCCGACGCGGTGGGCCTCAACAAGGCCACCGTCTACCACTACTACGCCAGTAAATCGTTGATCCTCTGGGATATCTACAAGCGCACCGCCGACTTCACCGTCGACGCCCTGCACGATGATCCCACCGCCACCGCGCGGGAAACGATCTACCACTTCACCCGCCGCCTGCTCACCGGCATCGCGACCGACCTGGAGGCCGCGGCCGTCTACTTCCAGGAGGGCCCCTACATCTCGGAATGGTTCACCGAGGAGCAGGTCGCCTACATCCGCAAGGCCGAGTCCACCGTCTACGAGCACGTCCGCGACGTCATCGACCGCGGCATCGCCAGCGGCGAGTTCTACGACTGCGATTCCCACGTCCTGGCGCTGGGCTACATCGGCATGACGCTGGGTGCCTACCGGTGGCTGCGTCCGCACGGCCGCCGCACCGCCCAGGAGATCGCGGTGGAATTCAGTACCGCGTTGCTGCGCGGGCTGATCCGCGATGAGACGGTCCGCAACGAGCAGCCGCTGGGCGCGGCCCAGAACAGCGGAGAGGGCGCCGCGCCGAAATGACCGATCTCTTCCGGCTCGATGGCAAGGTCGCGGTGGTCACCGGAGGTGGCCGCGGGATCGGGGTGATGATCGCCCGCGGGCTGCTGCAGGCCGGTGCGGCCAAGGTGTACCTGTCCGCGCGCAAGGAGGCCGAACTGGCGGCCGCGGTCGAGGAGCTGTCCCCGTTCGGTGCGGTCGACGCCATCCCCGCCGATCTGGGCACCGAGGCGGGCGTGCAGACGCTCACCGAGGAGCTGACCGCCCGCGAGGACAAGATCCACGCCCTGTTCAACAACGCCGGCGCGAACTGGGGCGAACCGTACGAGACGTTCCCCGCCGCCGCGTTCGACCGGGTCTTCGACGTCAACGTCAAGGGCGTCTTCCTGCTGACCCGGGCGTTGACGCCGCTGCTGACCGCCGGCGCCACCGAGGACGACCCGGCCCGGGTGATCAACACCGGCAGCGTGGACGGATTCCACATCCCCGAGGTCGGCCGCAACAACTTCTCCTACACCGCCAGCAAGGCCGCCGTGCACGTGCTCACCCAGCAGCTGGCCGGTGAGCTGGCGCCCCGGATCCTGGTGAATGCCATTGCACCCGGCCTGTTCCCGTCGAAGATGACCAAGGTGCTGCTGACCGCCGGCGAGGAGGCGGTGGGTGCCGCCCTGCCGCTCAAGCGGGTCGGCAAACCCGACGACATGGCCGGCATCGCGGTCTTTCTGGCCAGCCGCGCCGGCAGCTACGTGACCGGGGCCGTCATCCCCGTGGACGGCGGGGTCAGCGTCATCCGCTGATTCGAGATTCGGATGTGTGAACGCCGCGACACCCGGGTAGCCGGTGTACATGTGTTCACTCAGCCTTCGCGGTCTTGCCCGGTGGAGTGCGGCACCCGCCCATGACGTCCCCACCGCCAGCACACCGAAGATCAACCTGATCCGCGGTCTCGCCGCCCGCGCGACGACCCCGCTGCTGCCCGATGACTACCTCAAGATGGTCCACCCACTGTGGACGGCCCGGGAACTGCGCGGCGAGGTCGTCGACGTGCGACGTGAGACCGAGGACTCGGCCACCGTCACGATCAAACCCGGCTGGGGATTCCGGGCGGATTACCGACCGGGCCAGTACGTGGGGATCGGGCTGCGCGTCGACGGCCGCTGGCACTGGCGGTCATACTCGCTGACCTCGGTGCCCGTCCGGGACAACAAGCTCATCTCCATCACCGTCAAGGCCACCCCGGAGGGCTTCCTGTCGACACACCTGGTCGACGGGGTGGCACCCGGGACGATCGTCCGATTGGCCGCCCCCAAGGGGGATTTCGCGCTGCCCGATCCGCCGCCGGACAAGATGCTGTTCATCACCGCGGGCAGCGGCATCACGCCCGTGATGGCGATGCTGCGGTCACTGGCGGTGCGCGGCCAGACCGGCCGCGACATCGTGCACGTGCACTCCGCGCCATCCGATGAGGACGTCATCTTCCGCGCCGAACTTCAGCAACTTCACGATCGCGCCGAGGGGTACCGGCTGCACCTGCAGCTGACCGACCGGATGGGGCACTTCGACGTCGGCCGGCTCGACGAGATCGTCGGGGACTGGCAGCAGCGCCCCACCTGGGCGTGCGGACCCCCGCCGATGCTCGACGCGATCGAACGGGCCTGGTCCGAAGCGGGGGTCCCCGCCGATCAACTGCACATGGAGCGTTTCGTCATCGCCCGCACGGACAAGGGCGGGCAGGGCGGCACCGTCACCTTCGCCATCTCGGACAAGACCGTCGAGGTGGACGGTGCGACCTCGCTCCTGGAGGCCGGCGAGCAGGTAGGTATCCAGATGCCGTTCGGATGCCGGATGGGCATCTGCCAAACCTGTGTGCTGCCACTGGAAGACGGCCACGTCCGGGACTTCCGCTCCGGAACCGAGCACGGCGCGGGCGACAGGATCCAGACCTGTATCTCGGCGGCAGCCGGAAACTGCACCATCAACGTCTAGGAGAATTCCGCATGGCGATCACCGATTAAGGCGTACGCACACCTGACGGACGCCGACGTCACGGAACTGGAACGTGAGTTGGACGCCATCCGGGCCGATATCGAGGAGTCCCGGGGTGAACGCGACGCCCGCTACATCCGCCGGGCCATCCGACTACAACGGGCGCTCGCCGTGGGCGGGCGCATCGCGCTGTTCGCGAGCCGCAACAGATACGCCTGGGTGGCCGGCACCGGCATGCTCGCCACCGCCAAGATCATCGAGAACATGGAATTGGGGCACAACATCACCCACGGCCAGTGGGACTGGATGAACGACCCCGAGATCCACTCCACCGAGTGGGAGTGGGACACCACCTCGCCGACCGTGCACTGGAAAAAGTCCCACAACTACATCCACCACAAGTACACCAACGTCGTCGGCCTCGACGACGACATCGGCTACGGCATCATGCGGCTGACCCGTGATCAGCGCTGGGAACGCTGGATGATCGGCAACCCGCTGTACAACATCCTGCTGGGCACGCTGTTCGAGTGGGGTGTCGCGCTGCACGGAGTCGAGACGACCAAGTGGCGCAAGGGTGAGAAGTCGATGGCCGAGGTGCGTAAGGACCTCAAGATCATCGGCCGGAAGGTGGGCAAGCAGGTAGGCAAGGATTACGTGGTCTTCCCCGCGCTGACCGGGCGGAACTGGAAGCACACGCTGGCCGCCAACGCGGTGGCGAACCTGATCCGCAACTACTGGGCCTACATGGTCATCTTCTGCGGCCACTTTCCGGACGGCGCAGAGAAATTCACCAAGGAGGAGTTCGAGCAGGAATCCCACGCCGAGTGGTATCTACGCCAGATGCTGGGCTCGGCCAACTTCCACGCCGGTCCGGTGATGGCGTTCATGAGCGGCAACCTCTGCTACCAGATCGAGCACCACCTGTTCCCGGATCTACCCAGCAACCGCTACGCCGAGATCGCGCAGCGGGTGCGCGCGCTCTGCGACAAGTACGACCTGCCGTACACCACGGGTTCGCTTGTGCGCCAATACAGTCAGTCGTTCTGGACGATCGCCAAGCTGGCCCTGCCGAACAGGTTTCTGAAGGCGACCGCCGACGATGCTCCCGAGACGAATTCCGAACTGAAGTTCCGGATCCGCGGTGGCGTCCGGGACACCTTCGGCATCGATCCGCGCACCGGGAGGCGACGCGGGCTGCGCACCGCGCTGCGCGAATTGGAAAGCGACACGGTCGCCGTCGGGTGACTCGGCCGCTAACCGATCAGCAGGGCGAACCAGCCCCAGGCCAGGAACGCGAACACCGCCAGGAACACGGTATCGCCGAACATCGGCAGCCACTCGCTGCGCCGGAACCGGGTGGTGGCCGCCCCCGCCATGAACAACGCGAGCCCGCAGGCTGCCAGCGGGGTGAGGACCGGTGCGACGCCGACGGCCACCGGCAACACCAGCCCGGCCGCCCCGGCCAGTTTGAGCACACCGATCGTCCTGAGGTGCCCGTCGCCGAAGTCGTCGACCCACTGCTGGTTGGTCGCCAACGCCCGGTAGCGCTGCCGCGACATCAGCAGCAGGGCGGCCCCGCCGGCGGTGTAGGCCACCGCGACGACGATGGTGATGGTCCACAACGTGGCAGACATGATCGATTTCCCTCCGTGGTCGTTACCCGAGCCCGGTCCGGCTCGTCATCCTTATGACGGATGAGGGCGACGAGAGGTAACACATGACGGACGCAGCGCTGGCACAGCTCTTCGAGGAGCAGCGGCACCGGTTGCTCGCGGTGGCGCACCGCGTCCTGGGCTCCCGGACCGACGCCGAGGACGCGGTCCAGGAGGCGTGGCTGCGGCTGTCCCGTCAGGATCCGGACACCATCGACAATCTGGCCGGCTGGCTGACCACCGTGATCGGGCGCATCTGCATCGACATGCTGCGGGCGCGGACCGGTCGTTCCGAGGTGCCGGTCGCGGAACTGGTCGTCACCGAGGACGTCGACACCCCGGAGGACGCCGCGATGCTCGCCGACAGCGTCGGGCTGGCGATGCTGGTGGTGCTCGGGTCGCTGCGCCCGGACGAGCGCCTCGCGTTCGTGCTGCACGACATGTTCGCGGTCCCGTTCGCCGACATCGGGTCGATCCTCGGGAAATCGGTGGACGCGACCAAGATGCTGGCCAGCCGAGCACGCCACAAGGTGCAGGACGTCCCGACCCCGGTCGCCGACCGGCGGCACCGCAACGAGCGGCGCGCCGTGGTGGACGCGTTCCTGGCCGCGGCCCGGGACGGCGACTTCGACGCGCTGCTGCGGGTGCTCGATCCCGAGGTGCACTGGCAGCGGCACACCGCCACCGGGGTCACCGTCGGCACCGGCGCCGAGGGTGTGGTGGACGCGGTGCGGCGCGGGCTGGGCGGGCGGGTGACGGCCCGGCGGGTCTCGGTCAACGGGGAGCCCGGGGTGCTGGCCTGGGGCCCGACCGGGCGGCCGCTGGGTGTGATGGCCTGCACCGTCGAGGGCGGGCGCCTGGTCGGGATCGTGTCGATCATCGACCCGGCCCGGCTGGCCCGGATGAGCCTGCCGGCGCCCGATCCGGAGGGCTAGCCTGGCGGGCATGAAGTCGACCATCCTCTCCCGCCGCGACCTGGACTTCCTGCTCTACGAATGGCTGCGGGTGGAGGAACTCACCGAACGGGAGCGGTTCGCCGAGCACTCCCGGGAGACCTTCGACGGGGTGCTCGACCTGTGCGAACAGGTGGCGGAACGCTATTTCGCCCCGCACAACAAACTCAGCGATGCCAACGAGCCGCAGTTCGACGGCAAGACCGTCACCGTCATACCCGAGGTGAAAGAGGCCATCGACGCGTTCGCCAAGGCCGATCTGCTGGGCATGAGCTTCGACGCCGAACTCGGCGGCGCGCAGCTGCCGGTCACCGTCGCGCAGGCCGGCTTCGCGTGGATCTCGGCGGCGAACACCAGCAGCTCCGGGTATCTGATGCTGACCATAGCCAATGCCAACCTGATCGCCAGGTTCGGCACCGCCGAGCAGATCGAGCGCTTCGTCAAGCCGATGCTGGCCGGCCGGTTCACCGGCACGATGGCGCTGTCGGAGACCCAGGCGGGCTCCTCGCTGGCCGACATCACCACCCGCGCCGAACCCCAGGACGACGGCAGTTACCGGCTGTTCGGCTCCAAGATGTGGATTTCCGGTGCCGAGCACGAACTCTCGGAGAACATCGTCAACCTGGTGCTGGCCAAGATCCCGGGCGGGCCGGCCGGCACCAAGGGCATCTCGCTGTTCATCGTGCCGAAATACCTTGTCGAACCGGATGGTTCGGTCGGCAGCCGCAATGACGTGGCCATCTCGGGGCTCAACCACAAGATGGGTCAACGCGGGATCACCAACACCGTGCTCAACTTCGACGGGGCGGTCGGCTATCTGGTCGGCGAAGCGCACCGCGGCCTGGCCTATATGTTCCACATGATGAACGAGGCCCGCCTCGGGGTGGGGATGGGCGCGGTGGCACTCGGCTACACCGGCTACCTGAAATCCCTCCAGTACGCCCGGGAGCGTCCGCAGGGCCGGTTGGTGAAGGATCCGAGCGCCCCGCAGGTCCCGATCATCGAGCACGCCGACGTGAAACGAATGCTGTTGGCGCAGAAGTCCTATGTCGAGGGAGCCCTCGGGCTGGCGCTGTACTGCGCGAAGCTGGCCGACGAGGAGAACACCGCGCTGCTGGACATCCTCACCCCGATCGCCAAGAGTTGGCCCTCGCAGTGGTGCCTGGAGGCCAACAGTCTGGCCATCCAGGTGCACGGCGGGTACGGCTACACCCGCGAGTACGACGTCGAGCAGCACTACCGGGACAACCGGCTCAACCCGATCCACGAGGGAACCCACGGCATCCAGAGCCTGGACCTGTTGGGCCGCAAGGTGACCCAGAACGGCGGCGCCAGCCTGGCCGCTTTATCGGAGCGGATTTCCGCGACGGTGGCCGCCGCCGGGGACGACCCGCTGGGCGCGCAACTGGACGCGTCCTCGCAGCGGCTGGTGGCCGTCACCGCCGGCATGTTCGCCTCCGGTGACCTCGAGGCCGCGATGGCCAACAGCGCGATCTATCTGGAGGCGTTCGGGCACATCGTGATCGCCTGGATATGGCTGGAGCAGTACCTGGCCTGCGCCGGCAAGGACGGCGACTTCTATGCCGGTAAGCGCCAGGCTGCAAAGTTCTTCTACCGCTACGAACTGCCCAGGACCGCACCGCAATTGGACCTGCTGGAGAGTCTGGACCGCACCACGCTGGAGATGCGCGACGCCTGGTTCTGATCCCCGCCCACACGGACAAACGGGCGCCGAAGTGCGAGAGGCTCACACCTTTTCGTCGATCTCGGCGCTAAAAGTTGATGATCTGGCGCACCGCATGCCCGTCGGCGAGTTCGTCCATACCGGCGTTGATCTCGTCGAGCGCGATGGTGGAGGACACCAGC
The DNA here is from genome assembly GCF_043974665.1 of Mycobacterium sp. AMU20-3851. NCBI lineage: Bacteria > Bacillati > Actinomycetota > Actinomycetes > Mycobacteriales > Mycobacteriaceae > Mycobacterium > Mycobacterium sp. AMU20-3851. The sequence goes on along the minus strand of NZ_CP146371.1, from coordinate 5,785,646 downwards.
TTCTCCACCGGCAACCGTCCGGCCCGCCACAGCTCGACGAAGCGCGGGATGTCCCGGGCCGGCACCGCGGAGCCCAGATAGCTGCCGATCAGCGTGCGGCCCTCGGCTACCAAACTCAACGGAGACAACGATATCCGCGCATCAGGGGCCGGCAGGCCGACGGTGATCGTCCGCCCACCCGGCGCGGTCAGCCCGATCGCCGTCTCCAGTGCGCCGGCATGCCCGACGGCCTCGATCACCACCTGCGCCTTGAAGTCGGCCTGCTCCGGTGTGAACGTCTCGTGTGCGCCGAGTTCTGCCGCCAGCGCCAGTTTGTCGGGCAGACGGTCCACGGCGATCACCCGGACGTCGTCGTGGGCGAGCGCGGTCAGCATGGCGGCCATCCCGACACCACCCATCCCGACGATCGCCACGGTCTGCCCGGGCACCGGCCGACCGGCATTGAGCACCGCCCCGCCGCCGGTCAGCACCGCACACCCCAGCAGCGACGCCACCACAGCGGGGACGTCCGAATCCACCGGCACCACCGACCGCCGGTCCACCACCGCGTGGGTGGCGAACCCGGACACCCCCAGGTGGTGCAGCACCCCGCCACCCAGCCGGATCGCGCCGGTGAGCAGCGTGCCGGCACCGTTGGCGGCGCTACCCGGAATGCAGGGTGCGAGGCCGTCGGTGGCGCAGGCCGAGCATTCCCCGCAGCGCGGCAGGAACGTCATCACCACCCGTTGCCCGGGTTTCAGATCCGAGCTGCCGCCGACCTTCTCGACCACCCCGGCGGCCTCGTGCCCGAGCAGCATCGGGATCGGTCGCACCCGGTTGCCGTCGACCACGGACAGGTCCGAGTGGCACAACCCGGCCGCCTCGATGCGCACCAGCAGTTCACCCTCGCCCGGATCGTCGAGTTCCAGCTCCGTCACCGACAGCGGCCGCGACGCGGCATAGGGGCGGGACGCGCCGATCGTCTCCAGCACCGCACCACGAATCCTCATGGTTCCAGCCTGACATGCTGACCGGCATGGAGTATTCGAACGCGGACTTCGAGGTGCACTGGCCGGTGCAGACGCGGTGGACCGACAACGACATGTTCGGCCACCTCAACAACGCGATTTACTACCAGCTGTTCGACACCGCCATCAACGCCTGGATCGGCTCCGGGGCGGGCGTGGATCCGATGTCCGCGCCCTGGTTGGGCGTGGTGGCCGAGTCGAGTTGCCGCTACTTCGCCGAGCTGAAGTTCCCGTCGGATCTGGTGGTGGGCCTCGCTGTCACCCGGCTGGGCACCAGCAGCGTCACCTACCGCACCGGGCTGTGGGCCGACGGTGGTCCGGTCGCCGCGGTCGGGTCCTGGGTGCACGTCTACGTCGACCGCCGGACCCGCCGGCCGGTCCCCATCCCCGACGCGATCCGAACGCTGCTGGGGGCGGCTGTCCGCGCCGCGAAGCCCTGACCGGCGGGTGTTTCCCGTCCCGCCCAGTGGGTAGCCGCCGAGGTACATCCACGGAGGAGGCGCCATGCGCGCAATGGTCTACCGAGGCCCGTACAAGGTGCGGGTCGAAGAGAAGGACATGCCCACGATCGAGCATCCCAACGATGCGATCGTGCGGGTCGCGATGGCCGCGATCTGCGGCTCCGATCTGCACCTGTACCACGGGATGATGCCCGACACCCGGGTCGGCATGACGTTCGGTCACGAGTTCATCGGCGTCGTCGAGCAGGTCGGGCCGTCGGTGCAGAACCTCAAACCCGGCGACCGGGTGATGGTGCCGTTCAACGTCTATTGCGGGTCGTGCTACTTCTGCGCCCGCGGCCTGTACTCCAACTGCCACAATGTGAATCCCAATGCCACCGCCGTCGGCGGCATCTACGGCTACTCGCACACCTGTGGCGGGTACGACGGCGGGCAGGCCGAGTTCGTCCGGGTCCCGTTCGCCGACGTCGGCCCGGCCCTGATCCCGGACTGGATGGACGACGAGGACGCGCTGCTGTGCACCGACGCGCTGGCCACCGGATACTTCGGCGCGCAGCTCGCCGACATCGCCGAAGGTGACACCGTCGCGGTGTTCGGTGCCGGGCCTGTCGGCCTCTACGCGGCGAAGTCGGCCTGGTTGATGGGTGCGGGACGCGTCATCGTGATCGACCATCTGGAGAACAGACTGGAGAAGGCCCGCATCTTCGCGCACGCCGAGACCCGCAACTTCGCCGAGTACGACGACATCGTGGTGGAGATGAAGAAAGCCACCGGCTGGCTGGGCGCGGACTCGGTGATCGACTGCGTCGGTGCCGAAGCCGACGGCAACTTCCTGCAGCACGTCACCGCCACCAAGTTCAAACTGCAGGGCGGATCCCCGGTGGCGCTGAACTGGGCGATCGATTCGGTGCGCAAGGGCGGAACGGTGTCGGTGATGGGTGCCTACGGGCCGATGTTCAGCGCGGTGAAGTTCGGCGACGCCATGAACAAGGGGCTGACGTTGCGGATGAACCAATGCCCGGTGAAACGGCAGTGGCCGCGGTTGTTCTCACACATCCAGAACGGCTATCTCAAACCCAATGAGATTGTCACGCACCGGATTCCCCTGGAACACATTGCGGAGGGCTACCACATCTTCTCGGCCAAACTCGACGACTGCATCAAGCCGGTCATTCTCCCGCAAGCCAGCTGACAGGAGCACTGCGATGGTCTACACAGCCGAACACCCACCGGTACCGGACAGCGAGGACCTGCGGGCCCGGATCCCGGGGTGGGGTGTCGACCTCGACCCCGCCGACCGGCCCGCGGTACCGCGGATGCGATTCGACCCGTCCGCCTCCGGGGCGCACTGGGACCTGCCCGAGCAGCAGCCCGAGCGGGTGCCCCGCGAACGTTCCATCGAACATGCGCGCCTGACCCCGGTTTTCGGAACGTCCGCGCCGCTGCGTGGGGCTTCTGGCCTGGTGCGCAGATTCGCCTACCGATACAGCGAAGGCCGCGCCGCGCACTGGTTGCTGCTGATCGGGGCCGACCGCATCGACGCCGCGGAAAGCCATCTGGCATCGCTGTTCACGCTGCGCCCGGACAACCCGATCAGCGAGACCGGGATCAAGAGCGAGTTCACCCACAACGGCTGGAAGGCCCGGGCCGGCACCACCCGGGTCGACAACGCCCACACCTGGATCGATCCGCTGCTGATCGCCGGGCCATGGGTGCTCGCCGGTGTGCTCGGGGTGCGGACCGTGCGCCGAGTGGCATCCCGGTGGACCTGACCGTCACGTTCATCGGCAATGCCACCACGCTGATCGCGTGCGGTGACATCACCGTCCTGACCGACCCCAATTTCCTGCACCGGGGACAGCACGCCTACCTGGGATACGGGCTGGTGTCCAAACGGCGCCGTCCACCCGCGCTGCGGATCGACGAACTACCACCGCTGGACGGCATCGTGCTCTCGCACATGCACGGCGACCACTGGGATCGGGTCGCGCAACGCGGTCTCGACCACGCCCTGCCCGTGGTGACCACCCCGCACGCCGCCAAGCGTCTGGTCCGGCGCGGTTTCGACGCCGCCCTCGGACTCTCGACGTGGGACTTCCGGGAGGTCACCAAGGGGTCCACCCGGTTGCGGGTCACCGCGCTGCCCGGGCGGCACGCGCCCACCTGGACGCAGCGCCTGCTGCCGCCGGTGATGGGATCCATGCTGGAGTTCGGCCCGGTGGGTGAGGAGTTTGATCGTCGGCTGTACATCTCCGGGGACACCTTGTTCATCGAGGACCTCAAGGAGATCCCGGTCCGATTCACAGCCATCGAGGCGGGCATCGTCCACCTCGGCGGCACCCGGCTGCCCGCCGGCGACCGCCTGCCGTTCGGGCTCACCGTCACCATGGACGGCGTCCAGGGCACGGCCGCCGTCGAGGCGCTCGGCCTTCCCAAGGTGATTCCCGTGCACTTCGACGACTACGGCGTGTTCGCGTCCCCGCTGCGCGAGTTCCGCGAGGAGATGGGGCGTCGCCGGTTGGGCGACCGCATCATCGAGGTCGAGCGCGGCGGGTCCGTGCAGATCTGAGCGCAGCCGGGTGTGAAAGTGCGAAGTCGCGTGCCCTCACCGCGGAATCGGCCTCGGTACGCGCGGCGATATGCTCGCCCGATGCCGATCGTGAGCAAGACCGTCGAGGTCGCCGCACCTGCCGCCGCCATCATGGCCATCGTCGCCGACTTCGAGGCGTACCCGCAATGGAACGAAGAGGTCACCGGCGCCTGGGTGCTGGCCCGCTACGACGACGGCCGGCCCAGTCAGCTGCGCCTCGACACGAAGGTGCAGGGCATGGAGGGCACCTACATCCAGGCCGTCTACTACCCCGGGGAAAATCAGATCCAGACCGTGATGCAGCAGGGCAACCTGTTCTCCAAGCAGGAGCAGCTGTTCGCCGTGGTCGACATGGGGCCGGTGAGTCTGCTCACGGTGGACATGGATGTCGAGGTGTCGATGGCCGGGGTGCCGTCGATGATGGTGAAGAAGGTCGCGGGTGACGCCCTGGAGCACCTGGCGGGCAACTTGAAGAAGCGGGCCGAAGAACTGGCCTGACGCCGAGATCGACGTTGGGCGGAGTCAGGTCCACAGCCCGAGCTCGTCGAGCAGGCTGGTCAGCCGGCGCGCGCCGTCGTCGAACTGGCTGCGGGTCAGCCGCACCACCTCGGTGACGTCGCGGCGGCGCATGGCGGCCACCAGTTGTCGGTGGTTGGCCACCGCCTCGACACCCCACTGCGGGTCGGAGGCGTAGATGTGCGGGGGCAGATAGCGGGCCGCGTTGAGCAGGAACCAGGCCAGCTTCATCCGATTCGTCGAGCGGTTGAACGCACGGTGGAAGTTGAACTCCGCCAATGCGATGGTTTCGACGTCCCCGCCCTGCACGGCCGTGTCCAGCGCATCGGTCAGCCGGTCCAGTTCGTCGATGTCGGCCGCGTCGGCGCGCACCGCCGCGGTCGAGGCGAGTTCGGCGGCGATCGCCCCCTGCAGCCAGAAGATGTCGGCGATGTCGTCGCGGGTGAACGGCGCCACCACGTGCCCGCGGTTCGGCTCCAACTGCACCAGGCCCTCACCGCGCAGGGTGCGCAGCGCCTCGCGCACGGGGGTGATGCTCACGCCCAGCCGGGCCGCGGTCTCGTCGAGGCGCACGAAGGTGCCCGGACGTAGCGTCCCGGACATGATCGCGACCCGCAGATGGCCGGCGACCTCGTCGGAGAGCTGTTCGCGGCGGCGCTTCACTGGTGCTTCCACGTCTGTCGGCGCCGTCCTTTCGAGCGGGGTGCGGGGGTCGGACGGCTTGTTCTTCCGGCCGGTGTCGTCATAGTGTGACCGGGCCGACACAATGTTTGATCAAATATCAACATTGCGCAAGCCTCGTTGCGCACCCTCGACGAAAGAGCCTCCGCGTTGACCGCTCAGAGCACCGAACAGCCCTACCTGGCCCGGCAACAGAACTGGTCCAATCAACTTTCCCGGCACGCGCTGATGCAGCCCGAGAAGACCGCGCTGCGGTTCCTCGGTCAGACCACCACCTGGGCCGAACTCGATCAGCGGGTCACCAAGTTGGCCGGCGCGCTGCAGCGCCGCGGGGTGGGCCCCGGTGACCGGGTGCTGATCCTGATGCTCAACCGCACCGAGTTCATCGAATCGTTCCTGGCCGCCAACCGGCTCGGCGCGATCGCGGTGCCGGTGAACTTCCGGATGACCCCGCCCGAGATCGCCTTCCTGGTCAGTGACTGCGAGGCCGCGGTCGTCGTCACCGAAGCGGTGCTGGCACCGGTGGCGACCGCGGTGCGGGAGCTGGACGCCACCCTGTCGACGGTGATCGTCGCGGGCGGTTCGACCGAGGAGGGCGTGCTCGGCTACGACGATCTGCTGGCCGAGGACGGCCCGACGCCCGCCCCGGTCGACATCCCCAACGACTCACCGGCGCTGATCATGTACACCTCGGGGACCACCGGACGACCCAAGGGCGCGGTGCTCACCCACACCAACATCAGCGGGCAGGCGACCACGTTCCTGTTCACCAACGGCGCCGACCTCAACCACGACGTCGGTTTCATCGGTGTCCCGCTGTTCCACATCGCCGGCATCGGCAACATGATCCCGGGTCTGCTGCTGGGCCGCCCGACGGTGCTCTACCCGCTCGGTGCCTTCGATCCGGGGGCACTGCTCGACGTGCTGGAGGCCGAGCAGGTGACCGGGATCTTCCTGGTGCCCGCGCAGTGGCAGGCGGTCTGCGCCGCCCAGCGCGCCCAACCGCGCAACCTCCGGCTGCGGGTGCTGTCCTGGGGTGCGGCGCCGGCCTCGGACACGTTGCTGAAGGAGATGGCCGACACCTTCCCGGGAGCCAACATCCTGGCCGCGTTCGGGCAGACAGAGATGTCGCCGGTCACGTGTATGTTGTTGGGGGAAGACGCAATTCGCAAGCTCGGCTCGGTCGGGAAGGTGATCCCGACGGTCTCGGCCCGGATCGTCGACGAGGACATGAACGACGTCGGAATCGGTGAGGTGGGTGAGATCGTCTACCGCGCACCGACGCTCATGGCCGGCTACTGGAACAACCCGAAGGCCACCGCGGAATCCTTCGCCGGCGGCTGGTTCCACTCTGGCGATCTGGTGCGCCAGGACGAAGAGGGCTACATCTGGGTCGTCGACCGCAAGAAGGACATGATCATCTCCGGCGGGGAGAACATCTACTGCGCCGAGGTGGAGAACGTCCTGGCCGCTCACCCGGCCATCGCGGAGGTCGCGGTCATCGGGCGCCCGCACGAGAAGTGGGGCGAGGTACCGGTCGCGGTCGTCGCACTCTCCGAACCGGGCCTCACCCTGGAGGCGCTCGACGAGTTCCTCACCGAGCGGTTGGCCCGGTACAAGCACCCCAAGGCCTTGGAGGTCGTGGACGCGCTGCCGCGCAATCCCGCCGGTAAGGTGCTCAAGACCGACCTGCGGGCCACCTACGGGTCGTGACGCACCGGCTGATTGACGCTGGCGAAAGTTCTACTGCGGCAATGGTTTCTGAAGGTGGCCTCGGAGTGGTAACCGGACGGGATTTCTTTGCTAACAGTTGCGGGGTCAATAAAGCAGTTGCGCGACACCGCCGGTACCGGATCGGGTACAGTCCTGTGGTCCGCCTTACTACCGGCCAGTAGGTAGGTGGGCATCACACCGACGGATACGGGGCTCGGAATAAGTGGAGGAGGGGGCGTGCGACAGGTGATGCCGCCACGCGACGAGCTCAGTTCGGCGGTGCGCCGGTGACGGCGGGCAACGGCCTGGTCGACTACCTCAAAGACCAGCTGGACAAACCGCTGACCATGGTCGGCGGTTTCTTCAAAATGTCTGTGCTGACCGGAAAGGCGCTGCTCACCAGGCCCTTCCAGTGGAAGGAATTCGTCCTTCAGAGCTGGTTCCTGATCCGGGTGGCGTTCCTGCCCACGCTCGCGGTGTCGATCCCGCTGACGGTGCTCATCATCTTCACCCTCAACATCCTGCTGGCCGAGTTCGGTGCGGCCGACGTCTCGGGCGCGGGTGCCGCGCTGGGCGCGGTCACCCAGTTGGGCCCGCTGGTCACCGTGCTCGTGGTGGCCGGCGCCGGGTCGACCGCCATCTGCGCCGACCTCGGTGCCCGCACCGTGCGCGAGGAGATCGACGCGATGGAGGTGCTCGGCATCGATCCCATCGAACGGCTGGTCGCGCCCCGGGTCGTCGCCGCCACCTTCGTGGCCTTCCTGCTCAACGGCGCGGTGATCACCATCGGTCTGGTGGGCGGGTACTTCTTCGGTGTCTACATCCAGAACGTCAACGCCGGCGCCTACGTGTCCACGCTGACGCTGCTCACCGGATTCCCCGAGGTGATGATCTCGGTCATCAAGGCGACCCTGTTCGGGCTCATCGCCGGGCTGGTCGGCTGCTATCGCGGCCTGACCGTGGCGGGCGGGTCGAAGGGCGTGGGCACCGCGGTGAACGAGACGCTGGTGCTCTGCGTGGTCGCGCTTTTCGCGGTCAACGTGGTGCTGACCACCATCGGCGTGCGGTTCGGGACGGGGGGCTAGGCCGTATGAGCACCCCGAGCAAGAAGCCGAAGGCGGATTGCGCATGAGCACAGCTGCCGTCCTGCGGACCCGCTTCCCGCGCGCGTTCGACCGCACCCGCGGTTTTGCCGGTGCGCCCGGGCGATTCCTGGACAGCATCGGGCATGTCGCATGGTTCGTCGTGCAGGCCGTCGGCCACCTGCCGCACGCGTTCAAGAATTACCGCCGCGAGGCGCTTCGCCTGGTCGCCGAGATCGGGATGGGCACCGGCGCAATGGCGGTCATCGGCGGCACCGTCGCGATCATCGGCTTCGTCACGCTGTCCGCGGGCTCGCTGATCGCCATCCAGGGTTTCGCCTCACTGGGCAACATCGGCGTCGAGGCCTTCACCGGCTTCTTCGCCGCGCTGGCCAACATCCGGGTGGTCGCCCCGGTCGTCACCGGCCAGGCCATGGCCGCGACCGTCGGCGCCGGCGCTACCGCCGAACTCGGTGCGATGCGGATCAGCGAGGAGATCGACGCCCTGGAAGTGATGGGCATCAAGTCGATTTCGTACCTGGTGTCGACCCGGTTGATGGCCGGCGCCATCGTCATCGTGCCGCTCTACGCGATGGCGATCCTGCTGTCCTTCCTGTCCGCCCAGCTGGTCACCACGGTGTTCTACGCGCAGTCGGTGGGCACCTACGAGCACTACTTCCACACCTTCCTCCGCGTCGACGACGTCATGTGGTCGTTCTTGGAGGTGATCATCATGTCGATCATCGTGATGCTGAACCACTGCTACTTCGGCTACTTCGCCAGCGGCGGCGCGGTGGGCGTGGGTGAGGCGGTCGGGCGTTCGATGCGCACCTCGCTGATCGCCATCGTGGTGGTCGTCCTGCTGGCTTCGTTGGCGCTCTACGGCACCGACCCGAACTTCAACCTGACGGTGTGATGTCATGACGAACACCGCTGCGCCGCTGAACAAGCCGAAGACCCCGCCGTACAAGGTGGCCGGCCTGGTGCTGCTACTGATCAGCGCACTGGTGCTGACGCTGACCTGGCTGCAGTTCCGCGGGATCTTCGAGGACCGGGTGCAGCTGACCGTGCTCGCCGAGCGGGCCGGCCTGGCCATGGATCCGGGTTCCAAGGTCACCTTCAACGGGGTGCCGATCGGGCGTCTGGCCGAGGCCGGGGTGGTCACCGTCGGCGACGTGCCCAAGGCCAAGCTGACCCTGGACGTGGACCCCAAATACCTTGACCTGATTCCGTCCAACGTGGAAGCCGAACTGCGCGCCACCACGGTGTTCGGCAACAAGTACATCTCGTTCCTGTCGCCGGAGAACCCGGCGCCCACCCGGCTCGAAAGCGGTGCCACGATCCAGGCATCGGGGACGACCACCGAGTTCAACACCCTGTTCGAGACCATCATGGGCATCGCCGAACAGGTCGACCCGGTCAAGCTCAACCAGACCCTCACCGCCGCCGCTCAGGCGCTCGACGGCCTGGGCGACAAGTTCGGCCAGTCGCTGGTGGACGGCAACGACATTCTCGGCGAACTGAATCCGCGGATGCCGCAGATCCGTCGCGATGTCACCGGTCTGGCCGACCTGGCCGATGTCTACTCCGACGCCTCCCCGGACCTGTGGGACGGGCTGGCCAACGCGGTCACCACCGCCCAGGCACTCAACGACGAGCGGGGCAACATCGATGCCGCGCTGATGTCGGCCGTCGGCTTCGGCAACACCGGCGCCGACATCTTCGAGCGCGGCGGCCCGTACCTGGTCCGCGGCGCCCAGGACCTGCTGCCCACCAGCAAGTTGCTGGACTACTACAGCCCGGAGTTGCTGTGCACCATCCGTAATTACCACGACGCCGCACCGAAACTCGCCGGTGCCCTGGGCGGTAACGGGTACTCGCTGGTGACCCGTTCCTCGGTGCTCGGCGCCGGCAATGCGTACGTGTTCCCGGACAACCTGCCCCGCGTCAACGCCAAGGGCGGCCCGGGCGGGCGGCCCGGCTGCTGGCAGCCGATCACCCGCGACCTGTGGCCGATGCCCTACCTGGTGATGGACACCGGTGCCAGCCTGGCCCCGTACAACCACTTCGAGCTCGGACAGCCGATCATGAACGAGTACGTCTGGGGACGCCAGGTGGGGGAGCACACGATCAACCCATGAGTACAAAATGAGCATCAGAGGAACACTTTTCAAGCTGGCCGCGATCTCCGCGGTGCTGCTCACCTTCACCGCGGTCATCTTCGTGGTGTTCGCGCAGCTACGGTTCGACCGGACCACCGGGTACTCGGCCATCTTCGAGAACGCCAGCGGTCTGCGGGCCGGTCAGTTCGTGCGGGCCTACGGCGTGGAGGTCGGCAAGGTCGAGGACGTCGTGCTCATCGACGGTGGCGAGCAGGTGCGCGTCGACTTCGCGGTGGAACGCAACCTGCAACTGTTCAGCGAAACCACCGCCGCCATCCGGTATCTGGACCTGATCGGCAACCGCTACGTGGAGTTGCGCCGCGGCGACAGCGACACCGTGCTGCCCGGCGGCAGCACCATCCCGGTGGAACGCACCGAACCGGCCCTGGACCTCGACGCGCTCGTCGGTGGGTTCCGGCCGCTGTTCAAATCCCTTGACGCGGACAAGGTCAACAACATCGCCACCTCGATCATCACCATCTTCCAGGGGCAGGGCGGCACCATCAGCGACATCCTGGACCAGACGGCCGAACTCACCAACGCGCTGGCCGACCGCGACCAGGCCATCGGCGAGGTCATCACCAACCTCAATACCGTGCTGGACACCACCGTCAAACATCAGAAGCAGCTCGACGACACCCTGAAGAACTTCGAGACCCTGATCACCGGTCTGAAGAACCGCGCCGACCCGATCGGATCCTCGGTCGCCGACATCAGCAACGCCGCGGGATCGTTGTCGGACCTGCTGGCCGACAATCGGCCGCTGCTGCGGGACACCGTCGGCTACCTGGAGACCATCCAGGAGCCGCTGATCGATCAGCTCGACGAGGTGAGCAAGATCGTCACCCAGATCCCGGCCGCGCTGAAGGTGATCGGGCGCGCCGGCGGTATCTACGGTGACTTCTTCAACTTCTATGCCTGCGATCTTTCGCTGCGGCTCAACGGGGCTCAGCCGGGTGGCCCGGTCCGCACCGTCAAGGTGACCACCCAGCCGACGGGCAGGTGCACGCCGCAATGAGGACAATCCAGGGATCGGACCGTATCCGCAAGGGCGTGATGGGCGTCGTCACGGTGCTGCTCGTCATCGGGGTGGGCTCGTCCATCACCAGCGTGCCGATGCTGTTCGCGGTACCCACCTACTACGCCCAGTTCAACGACACCGGCGGCCTGAACGTCGGCGACAAGGTGCGAATAGCGGGCGTGGACGTCGGCACCGTGCAGAGCATGGAGATCACCGGCGACAAGGTGGAGATCGGTTACACCCTCGGTGGTATGCAGATCGGCACCGAGAGCCGGGCAGCGATCCGCACCGATACCGTGTTGGGCCGCAAGAACATCGAGGTCGAGCCCCGCGGTGACCGGGTCCTGGAACCGCGTGGGTACCTGCCGGTCGAGCAGACCCAGACGCCGTACCAGATCTACGACGCGTTCCTCGACGTGACCCGGGCCTCGTCGGGCTGGGACACGCAGGCGGTCAAACAGTCGCTGAACGTGCTGTCCGAGACCGTCGATCAGACCGCGCCGCACCTGAAGTCGGCACTGGAAGGCGTGCAGAAGTTCTCCGATACCCTGGGCAAGCGCGATGACGACCTCAAGCAGCTGCTCGCCAATGCCAACAAGATCGCCTCCGTCCTGGGCGACCGCAGCGGTCAGGTGAACGCCTTGCTGGTGAATGCGCAGACGCTGCTGGCCGCGGTCAACGAGCGCAGCCGTGCCGTCAGCCTGCTGCTGGAACGGGTCTCGGCTGTCTCGACGCAGGTGTCGGGCCTCATCGATGACAACCCGAACCTCAACCACGTGCTGACCCAGCTCAACACCGTCAGCGACACGCTGGTGGAGCGCAAACAGGATCTGGCCGACACCCTCAGCGTCGCAGGGAAATTCATCACCTCACTGGCCGAGGCACTGGCCTCCGGCCCGTACTTCAAGGTCATGCTGGTCAACCTGCTGCCTCCGACGCTGCTGCAGCCGTTCGTGGATGCGGCGTTCAAGAAGCGCGGTATCGATCCAGAACAGTTCTGGCGCAACGCCGGTCTGCCCGCCTTCCAGTTCCCGGACCCGAACGGCACCCGGTTCGAGAACGGCGCGCCGCCGCCGGCTCCGCGCGTGCTGGAAGGCACCCCGGAGTTCCCCGGCCCCGCGGTGCCGCCCGGATCGCCGTGCTCCTACACCCCGCCGGCCGACGGCCTGCCCCGGCCCGGCAACCCGTTGCCGTGTGCGGGCCTGAGCGTCGGCCCGTTCGGCGACAACCCGTACGGCCCGAACTATCACGGCCCGGTCGGAGTGCAGACCTCCGATCCGAACGCGCACGGGCTCGGGCCCACCCCCGGTATCCCCAGCGCGGCCGTCCCCGGCCAGCTGCCCCCCAGCGTGCCCGGCACCCCGGTGCCGATCGCGCCCGGCCCGCCCGGTGCGCGCACGGTCCCGGTCGGGCCGCCCGGGGTGCCCGCTCCGCCGGGTCCGATCCCCGGAGTCGCGCCGCCCGCGCCGATCCTGCCCGGACCGCCGCCTCCGCCCGGACCCGGTCAGCAGCTGTCCCCGGCCGGGACCCCGCCGCTGCCCGGTAACCCGCCGTTCCTGACGCCCGGATCGCAAGAGGGGTAGGGGCGAACACATGTCGACGATCTTCAACATCCGCAACATCAAGTTGCCGCACCTGTCCAAGACGGCGGTCATCCTCGGTGCCATCGTGCTGGTGGTCGCGGTGGGAGCCGCGGCGGTCGGCTGGAATGTCTACCGCAAGCTGACCACCACCTCGGTCACCGCGTACTTCCCCGAGACCCTGGCGCTGTACCCCGGCGACAAGGTGCTCATCATGGGCGTCAAGGTCGGTTCGATCGATTCGATCGAACCCGAGGGCGACCGGATGCGTGTGGTGATGCATTGGGACAGCAAGTACAAGGTGCCCGAGAACGCCAGCGCCTCGATCCTGAACCCGTCGCTGGTGGCCTCCCGCGTCATCCAGCTGTCCCCGCCCTACACCGGTGGCCCGGCCATGCAGGACGGCGCCGTGATCGGGATGGACCGCACCCAGGTGCCGGTCGAGTACGACCAACTGCGCGATCAGGTGACCCGCCTGCTGGCCGACCTGGGCCCGACCCCGGAACAGCCCAAGGGCCCGTTCGGCGACATCGTGGAATCCTTCGCCGACGGCTTCGAGGGCAAGGGTGAGCAGTTCAACAAGACGCTGCAAGGACTTTCGGATGCGGTGACCGCGCTCAACGAGGGCCGCGGAGATCTCGTCGGGACCGTCAAGAGCCTGGCCGTCTTCGTCAACGCGCTGCACAAGAGCGATCAACAGTTCGTGGCGCTGAACAACGATCTGGCGCAGTTCACCAACTCGTTCACCAACACCGACAGGGAGGTCGCGACCGCGCTCGACGACCTGAACAAGGTGCTGGCCACCACCCGGAAGTTCCTGGACGAGAACGGGACCCCGCTCACCAACGACGTCAACAATCTGGCCGAGGTGACCAACGCGATCCTGCAGCCCGAACCCCGCAACGGGTTGGAGACCGCGCTGCACTCCTACCCGAACCTGGTGTCCAACGTGGTCAACGTGGTGGCTCCCAACCAGGGCGGCATCGTCGGCCTGCCGGTGCTGCCCGGCGTCACGAACTTCTCCAACCCGCTGAACTTCATCTGCAGCTCCATCCAGGCCGGCAGCCGGCTGGGCTACCAGGAATCCGCCGAACTGTGCGCGCAGTACCTGGCGCCGATCTTCGACGCGATGAAGTTCAACTTCATCCCGTTCGGCATGAACCTGGCCGCCGGTGCGATGACGCTGCCCAAGCAGATCGCCTACTCCGAGGATCGGTTGCGTCCGCCCCCGGGCTACAAGGACACCACCGTCCCGGGCATCTTCTCCCGCGACACCCTGTTCTCGCACGGCAACCACGAGCCGGGCTGGATCGTCGCGCCGGGCATGCAGGGTGTCGAGGTGCAGCCGTTCACCGCGAACATGCTGACCCCCGATTCGTTGGCGGCCTTGCTCGGTGGACCCGACATCGTGCCGCCCCCGGCGCCGCCGGCGTTCGGTGTGCCCCCGGGTGGGAACCTGCCCGGACCGCCCAACGCCTACAACGAGAGCAGTCCGCTGCCGCCGCCGTGGTACCCGCAGCCCGGCCCGCCGCCGGGACCGGCGCCCGGTGTGATCCCCGGGAACCCGCCACCGGCGGCTCCGGTCAGCGGTCCCGCAGCGCCCGCGGCACCCGCAGCACCCGCGGCACCCGCGGGGCCCCCGCTGCCCGCCGAGGCAGGGGGTGCCTGATGGCTCGCAATTGGAAACGACTGGGTCTGCGCACCGTCGCTCTCGGTGCAGCAGCGTTGATGCTCAGCTCCTGCGGGCAGTGGCGCGGCATCGCCAACGTGCCGCTGCCCGGCGGCCCCGGCACCCAGGACGGGCATTCGACGATCTACATCCAGATGCCGGAAACGTTGGCCCTCAACGCCAACAGCCGGGTGCGGGTCGCCGACGTGTTCGTCGGCCGGGTGCGCAAGATCGAACTGAAGAACTGGGTGCCACTGCTGACGGTGGACCTGGAACCGGGCGTGGAACTGCCGAAGAACGCGCTCGCGCGGATCGGGCAGACCTCGCTGCTCGGCTCCCAGCACGTCGAACTCGATGAGCCCGAGGATCCCTCACCGGAGCCACTGCGCAACGGGGACACCATCCCGTTGCAGAACTCGTCGGCGTTCCCGACCATCGAACGGACGCTGGCCAGCATCTCGGGCATCCTCACCGGCGGCGGCATCCCGAACATCGAGGTGATCCAGAACGAGGTCAACGCGATCCTGACCGGGCGGTCCGGTGAGATCCGGGAGTTCCTCAACCGGCTGGACACCTTCACCGATGAGATGAACAAGCAGCGTGAGGACCTCACCCGCGCCATCGACTCGACCAATCGGCTGCTGACCATCGTCGGTCAGCGCACCGAGACGCTGGACCGGGTGCTGACCGAGTTCCCGCCGCTGATCCAGCATTTCGCGGAGACCCGGGACCTGTTCGCCGATGCGGTGACCTCGCTGGGCCGACTCAGCGCGACGGCCGACGAGACCCTGAGCAACACCAACGCCAACCTGCACACCAACCTGGCCAACCTGCAGCGTCCGCTGCGGGAGCTGGCCAAGGCCTCGCCGTATCTGGTGGGCGCGCTGAAGCTGCTACTGACGGTGCCGTTCAACATCGAGAACATCCCGAAGGCGATCCGCGGTGATTACATCAACGTGTCCGTCACCATCGACCTCACGCTGAGTGCCATCGACAACGGGTTCCTCTCGGGGACCGGGCTTTCCGGTATGCTGCGCGCCCTCGAGCAGGCCTGGGGCCGCGATCCGGCGACGATGATCCCGGATGTGCGGTTCACCCCCAACCCGAACAACGTGCCCGGCGGCCCGTTGATCGAAAGGTCGGAGTGACACATGCTGCTGACCCGGATGATCAAGACCCAGTTGCTGATCTTCGTTGTGCTGACCGTGGTCGCACTGGTCGTGCTGTCCATCGGATATCTGCGGTTGCCGACCTACGCCGGCATCGGCATGTACCGGCTCTACGCCGAACTGCCCAACTCGGCCGGGCTGTACAAGACCGCCAACGTCACCTTCCGCGGCACCACCGTGGGCAAGGTCATCGAGGTGGAGCCCACCGAGACCGGCGCCCGGGTGACGATGGACATCGACGACGACACCAAGGTGCCCGTCGACACCATCGCCAACGTGCACTCGGTGTCCGCGGTCGGCGAGCAGTTCCTCGACCTGGTATCGCCCGACGACGTCCAGCAGTTCTTCACCGATGGTGACACCATCACCGAGGGCCGGGTGCCCGCCGAGGTGGGGCCCGCGCTGGATTCGGCGCAACGCGGTCTGGCCGCGCTGCCGAAGGAGAAGATCGGCGTGCTGCTCGACGAGACGGCCAAGGCCGTCGGCGGGCTGGGCCCCTCCCTGCAGCGCCTCGTCGATGCCACCCAGAACCTGGCCGGCGACTTCCGGCAGAACCTTCCCAGCGTGACCGACCTCGTCGAGAACTCGGCACCGATCATCGAATCGCAGGTGCAGTCCGGGGATGCGATCGGGCGGTGGGCGGCCAACCTGAACACCATCACCGCGCAGACCGCGGAGAAGGACGCGGCGCTGCGCAGCGGGCTGCAGCAGGCGGCGCCGACGGCCGACCAACTCAACGCGGTGTTCGGCGATGTGCGGGAATCGTTGCCCCAGACCCTGGCCAACCTCGAAGTCGTCATCGACATGCTCAAGCGCTACAACAAGAACGTCGAGCAGGTGCTGGTGGTACTGCCGCAGGGTGCGGCCATCGCGCAGACGGCGACGATCTTCGCGCCGGACGGTCTGCTGCACTTCGGCCTCGGCATCAACAGTCCGCCGCCGTGCCTGACGGGCTTCCTGCCGGCCTCGCAGTGGCGGTCGCCGGCGGACACCAAGACCGAACCGCTGCCCGAGGGGCTGTACTGCAAGATCCCCAAGGATGCGCCGAACGCGGTGCGCGGCGCGCGCAACTATCCGTGCGTGGATGTGCCGGGTAAGCGGGCGGCCAGCCCGCGGGAGTGCCGCAGCGATGAGCCCTACATCCCGCTGGGCACCAACCCCTGGTACGGCGACCCCAACCAGATCGTCGACTGCCCGGCCGCCGGCGCGCGCTGCACCCAACCGGTGAACCCCGGCCAGGTGATCCCGGCACCGTCGATCAACAATGGGATCAACCCGTTGCCGGCCAGCCAGCTGCCGCCCCCGCAGGCGACGCTGCCGACCAGCGATCCGCTCACCCCGCCCGGCCAGGGCACGGTCACCTGCAGTGGACAGCAACCCAACCCCTGCATCTACACTCCGGCAACAGGTCCGTCGGCGGTCTACAGCCCGTCCAGCGGAGAGGTGGTCGGACCCGACGGGGTCAAGTACTCGGTCAACAACTCGAATAACCCAGGAGAGAACGGATGGAAGGAGATGCTGGCACCAGCCGGCTGAACCCCACCGACCCAGACGACGACGCCAGCGACACCCCGGCCGCCGAGGAGGCGGTTCCCGCTGCACCCGAGGAAACCAACCACGGCCGGCTCGGCCGCGGCTGGCTGACCGGCATCTGCGCCGCACTTTTCGCACTCGCGGCGGGCCTCACCGTGACCGGCTACCTGCTGGTGCAGTCCAATGACCGCAGTGCGCAGATCGCCCGCGACGACGCCGTCGCGTTGCAGGCGGCCAAGGACTGTGTGACGGCCACCCAGGCCCCCGACACCGCCTCGATGGGGGCGGCGCAGGCCAAGATCGTGGACTGCGCGACCGGTGATTTCGGCGCGCAGGCGGTGTTCTACGGCTCGATGATGGTCGAGGCCTACCAGGCGGCCAAGGCCACCGTCGAGGTCGCCGATCTGCGGGCCGCCGTTGAACGCCACCACGACGACGGTTCGGTCGACGTGCTGGTGGCGGTGCGCACCAAGGTGACCAATTCCGAGACGGCCAACCAGGAGCAGGGCTACCGGCTGCGGGTCACCATGCAGCGCGCCGACGGCACCTACAAGATCGCCAACCTGGTCCAGGTCACCACGTGACGGACGTCCTCGCCGAGAGCAGCACCGACGCCGAGCAGACCCAACCGCACGACGAGGCGGCTCTGGCCTCCTGGGGTGCGCGGGCCGGCGCGCTGGGCATCGACGTGCTGTTCGGTCTCGCGCTGATCGGGACCCTGGCGTTGCTGGGGTGGTCCGCACCGCTGTTCGGCTGGCTGTGGTGGGTTTACATCGGCCTGGCGGTCCTGACCGGTCTGGCGGTGATGGCCAACCGCTGGGTCCTGCCGGCCCGGACGGGGTGGACGGTGGGCCGCGCGGTGACCGGAATCCGGGTGCTGCGCGCCGACGGCACACCCGCCGGCGCCGGTCGGTTGCTGGCCCGTGACCTCGCCCACCTGCTCGACACCGCCGCGGTTTTCCTCGGCTGGCTGTGGCCGTTGTGGGACCGGCGACATCGCACCTTCGCAGACCTGTTGTTGCGCACCGAAGTTCGCCGGGTCGGTGAACCCGAACGGGACCTGCGTCGTCCGGTGGCGATCGGGTTGGCGACCGCCGCGCTGGTCTGCGCCGCAGCGACCGCGGCCGGGTATCTGGTGGTGTACCGCCACGAACAGGCTCTGGACGCGGCGCGCACCGAGATCAGCGCACAGGGCGCGCGCATCGTCGAACAGATCCTGAGCTATGCGCCGCAGACCGCCGAGCAGGACTTTGCCCGGGCGCAGTCGCTGGCCGCCGACGATTACCGGCCGCAACTCGTCGAACAGCAGGAGGCGTTGCGGAAGGCGCCGCTGGTGGCCAACGAGTACTGGACGGTCAACAGCGCGGTGCTGGAGCAGCCGGAGTTGACGCCGGACACCGCATCGATGCTGCTGGCGATGCAGGGCCAGCGCGGTAACGACCCGAACACCATGCGGTTCATCACCGCTACCGTCCGGGTGGACTTCGTCAAGACCGGTGACCGCTGGCAGGTACGGAATCTGAGCGTGCTGACCCGGCCGTACACCAGCACGGCGCAAGCCGGAGGTGGCCGATGAGCCCGCGCCGCATCGTCGATCCCGATGCCCCGGACTTCTTCGTCGCCCCGGTCGACCGGCCGGCCAGGTGGGGGCTGCCGGTGGTCGCCGGGCTGGCCGCGCTGCTGGTCGCGGTGGCGCTGGGGTGGGCGTCGTTCATGACGGTGGCGCACGAGTCGAACCGGCAGACACAGATCCGGGATGCCGATGCGCTGGGCTATGTCCGCGCGTTCATGACCGCCTACACCACACTGGACCCGTTCAACGCCAACGACTACGCCGACCGGATCCGGGCCCAGGGCACCGGAGAGTTCGTGCAGACGTTCACCGAGAAGCAGAATGAGATCGTGCTGCAGGTGGCCCGCGCCGAGCCCACCACCGGGGAGGTTCTGGAGGCGGGCGTGCAGCGGTGGAACGACAACGGCAGTGCCGATGTCCTGGTCGCCACCAAGATGACCAGTACCACCCCGGACGGCAAGCAGACCATCGAGACCGGAAGTCGTTGGCTGGCAACAGCGATCAAGGAGGGACAGCAGTGGAAGATCAGCCGGCTGATTCAGGTGATCTGACCTCCCAGGCCGACACCGACACCGACACCGGGGCCGCGACCGAAACCGAGGCCGCCACGTCCGAGGTCCTGGTGCCGCACCGCCCTCCGGGTCGGGGGGTGAAGGTGGCTGCC
Source organism: Mycobacterium sp. AMU20-3851 (assembly GCF_043974665.1). Lineage (NCBI taxonomy): Bacteria > Bacillati > Actinomycetota > Actinomycetes > Mycobacteriales > Mycobacteriaceae > Mycobacterium > Mycobacterium sp. AMU20-3851. The sequence goes on along the minus strand of NZ_CP146371.1, from coordinate 5,766,225 downwards.
GCCGCCGGGGCCGCGGCGTTCGTCGCCGCCGCCGCGTTCGCCGGGGCCAGTGCAGCGCCCTATCTGACTGATCGGGCGCTGGTGCAGGTCAAGCTCGACATCGCCGGCACCGCCGCCGACGCCATCAGCACACTGTGGACGTACACACCCGAGGACATGGAGACCCTGCCGGACCGGGCCGCCAGGTTCCTCGGCGGCGATTTCGAGGTCGAGTACCGCAAGTACATCGATGCCATCGCCGCACCCAACAAGCAGGCCCAGGTGTCCAACAACACGCAGGTGCTCGGAACCGCGGTGGAATCCCTCGATGACGGCAATGCCTCGGCGATCGTGTACACCAACTCGGTTGCGACCAGCCCGGTGACCAAGAACATCCCGTCGCTGCGCTACCTGTCCTACCGTCTGATCATGGAGAAGCACGGAACCGACTGGCTCATCACGAAGATGAACGCCATCACCTCGCTGGATCTGACACCCCGGCTCTAGTGCCGCGGATTGCCGGTATGGAATCACCTGTCTCGCACCGGCTCACCGTCACGGCGCTGCTGCTGCTCACGTTCGCCACCGGCCTCGTGGACGCGGTCAGCGTGCTGGTGCTGGGACATGTGTTCGTGGCGAACATGACCGGCAACGTCATCTTCCTGGGTTTCTGGTTCGTACCCCATTCCGGCGTCGACCTGTGGGCCGCGGTGGTGGCCTTCCTGAGCTTCGTCACCGGCGCCGTCATCGGGGGCCGTCTGGTCCGGCACCGGGGCCCGTCGGTACGGCGTTGGTTGCCGACCGCACTGGCGGTGGAAGTGGTGTTGCTGGTGACGCTCGCCATCTTGGCCGGCGCCGGTGTGCTGCATTATGACGACGACACCAAACTCATCCTGATCGCCGGGCTGGCAGTTGCTTTCGGCATCCAGAACGCGAGTGCCCGCCAGTTCGGCATCCAGGAACTCAGCACCACGGTGCTCACCCAGACCATCGTGGGCATCGGGTTCGACAGCCGGTTGGCCGGTGGCACCGGCCGGCGCGAGAAGCTGCGCTACACAGTGGTGCTCACCATGTGCGCGGGTGCGGTCCTCGGCGCGACCCTCACCCTGAAGGTGGTGGCACCGGTGATCGGGTTGGCCGCCGTGATCGTCACCGCGGCGGCGCTGATCTTCGTGTTCGGCCCGGAGGCGCCGGACGATCGGTAATGCGGCCGATGTGCCCTAGCCGTCCCGAGCCTTCAGAATCGGTCGAAGGGCGCCGCGTACCGAAAGCTGCCGCTCTGACCGGTGTACCGGGTCAGGGTCCGGATCTGGAAGTAATCGCCCCAGGAGGCGTCCGAACCTGCGATGCCGACAGTCCGTGCCGGTACAAAACCGAAGCGACCGTAGTAGGAGGGCTCACCGAGCAGTCCCACCAGGGACTCCCCGAGCGCATCTGCCGCACCCAGGGCGGCATGCATCAGGGCCGCGCCGACTCCTGACTTCTGCCGCTCGGGCGACACGCTGAGCGGGCCCAGGCCGATTGCCGGCTGGTCGTCGACAAAGGCGCGGCTGGCGACGACGTGACCGACGACGGTCCGGTCCTCGACCGCGACGAGGGACAACTCCGGTATCCAGCCGGCATCTTCACGCAGCCAGGACACCAGGGTCACCTCGCCCGGTGCTCCGCCCGGCTCGACCGGAGGTGCGCTGCGCTCGGCGCCGCGGAAGGCTGCGCCGACAACTGAACTGATGGATTCGATATCGGCGGGTGTTTCACGGCGAATGAGCACCGTCGAACCATCCTGCACCGCGCGGAGACGGTCAAATGGTTTTCCGCGCGGCGGTTGGAACGAAGCAGCGGGCGAGGCGCAGTAGTCCGGCTGTGCGCGACCGTGCCGATTTCGCAAAGGCCCGCCATGTCGCGGGGGACGGCATCGGTCGTGGTCGGGCGTGGTGCCGCCGGCCCAACAGTGCATCCGCCGCTACATTCGGGCCGCGACGGTGTGACGCTGTGGCGAATGTGTGGCCCATGGCGTCACGAAAAGCCTTGCGGCAAAGCAGATCGACGCCGGAGGTAATTACCGGTACAAACGCCCCGGTCCGGACGATCTTGATGTTAAGTTTTCGCTGAGAGTTCACTGGCAATCGGGGAGGCGCGGGGATATGGCCGGGAAACACCGGAACGTGGCGGAGCGGACCAGGCGGGTTGCGGTGGTCACGGCGGCGACCGCGACGGCGACGGCGCTGACCGTGGGCGCCGCAGCACCGACCCCGACGCCCCGCCCGGAAGAGCACTACCTGAGGCTGGTGGAGCAGCCGGTCGATCTGAGCGCCTCGGTCAGCCCGTTCGGTCCGCCCGGAACCTACTCCGACATCACCGGCGGCGCGGGTAAGACCGCGTACAACTCGGTGCAGGACTTCATCGAGTCCTACGAGCGTGCGTTGGTGCGCAACTTCAACATCGCCGGCGGGCTGGGTCTGAACCTGCAGGATCTGCTGACCGCGATTCCGGCCGGCCTGCTCGACGAGGTGCTGGGCGCCATCCCGATCGACCTCAGCCCGCTGCTGCAGGAGGTGCTGCCGAACCTTCTGGTCGGGCCGTTGGTCGACCTGTTATCGCTGCTCGGCATCACCGACGGGGCCGGCAACGTGACGCTGTCGGGCCTGCTCGGCATCGTCGGCCTGGATCTGTCCGATCCGCTGAACCTGTCCGGGTTGGACATCCCCGGGATCAAATTCGTCACTGCCGGTGAACCTTTCGCACTGCTGAAGATGATCGCGGGCCTGGATTTGGGGTGGACTCCGGGCACGGCGAATGCGGTGGCCGAGGCCATCAACAGCACCCCGTATCTGTCGGTCGGTGTGGAAGGACTGCTCGACGGGATCCTGGACCTCGCCGACGCTGCGGTCGACGACATCCCCGCGGTCGGGCCGCTGCTCGCCGTGGTCACCAATTTGATCGACGTCCTCACCCCGGATCTGGGGCTCGACGTGATAGATGTGCGGGTCCCGATCACCATCGGCTTCGGTTTCGGTGCGATGGCGACCGGCTCGGCCTACCACCAGGTGCTCGCCGACCTTGCCAACCAGCCGAGGGTGGGCGCCGGTGGTGGACCACTGGGTAGCCTGACGATCCTGCCGCTGATCCTGGCCAACAATGTCGGCCGCGCGAACGGTGGCATGCTGGCCCGCTTCTACCCGCTGTTCGAGCGCCTCGGCATCGACATCATCAGCCCCGACGTCGTCACCTCCAACCGTGGTGTCGGAATCCCGGTGCTGGGCACCGGAATCGAGCTCGGCGCGGGCAACCTGGTGCCGATCAAGGTGGACGCCACCGTCCAGTATCAGCCGTACTCCGATTTCGCGGCGTGGCCGAACCCCTTCACGTTGTTCAACAATCTGCTGGCCGGGACCATCGGTGCGTCCTACATTTTGCGCGGGGTGGAACTGGACAGCGCACTGGACCAGATCCTCGGCGAGGTCGGCGAGACGGTGGCCGACGCGCTGAACCTCGGCAATCCGTTGGCGCTCAACGTCTATCTCACGCTGGCCACCAAGACGTTGCCCCTGCTCGAGCCGCTGTACCTGGCCGGTGACGTGCTGAACATGGTGAGCTTCGGGACGCTGGGCACCATCCCGATCCGGCTGGCCAACGCATTGGCACCGGCGCTGACCAGTCTGGTGAACCTGGGTTACACGGACGTGGTGCGTAATCCGGACGGCACCTATACCCGCACGCTGGACGACGCCGACACCGCCACCCCGTTCCTGTCGTTCCCGAAGGTCAACTGGGGCCGCGCGATGAACGACGTGATGACCTCTCTGGTCAACGGTTTCCACAAGGAGTTCTTCAGCGGCAATCCCACCGCCGCCCCGCCGAATGTTCTGGAGAACCTCGGCAAGCTGCTCAAGACCCTCACCCGCGGACTGAACCTGGGCGGCCTGACGGCGGGGCTGCAGGACGGGATCGACGATCTGGTCGGTGGACTCACCGGCCAGGCGAGCAGGCAGGCCGCCAATACGTCGCGCACGCTGGCTGCGGCGGCCGGGGAACTGCCGGACTCCGAACCCAAACTGGTCACCCTTTCGGTGCAGCCCGACGGTGACGTATCGGCCGGCAAGCACGCCGCTGCGCCGGACGCGGAGATTCCGGCCGATTCGGGCACTGCGCCCAAACATGCTGCCCCGGAGTCGGACTCCGCGGAGTCCGAGCAGCCGGCGGTGGAGTCCGAGGCGACTCCTGATGACGAGACGGCGGCCGAGGAAATCGCTGCCGAACCTGGTGCCGACACCGATCAGGTGACCGGGAAGCCGACCGCAAAGAAGAATCCGCTGCGCAACCTCGTGCGGGATATCACCAAGGCATTCGCGCCGAAGAAGAAGCAGCAGTCCGCCGATGGCAGCGTGGATGACACGGACACGTCCGACACCGACAAGTCCGAGACCAAGTCGGACACCAAGAAGCCCGTGACCAAGAAGTCGGAGACCAAAAAGTCGGACACCGAGAAGTCCGAGACCAAGAAGGCCGACGCCGACCAGCCCGATAAGGCAGCCGCATAAGTCCGCGGCCTGTCCGATCTGGGTGCGATCCGGCACGGGGAGCTGTGGATGAATCGGCGATTGTGGATAACTCTGTCCTGACGTAATCGAGACCCGCACGGTGTGCCCTCACGTGTCGGACCCGGTTGCAAGACTTCTGGTATGCCGCCGCCGACAACACCTTTCGCCGAGCACTACGTGACACCGCGGCTGGATGTGTTGTTCGACGAGATCGCCGAGCTGACCGGGCAGCGCAACGCCATCGATGGCCGGCTGGTGGAGATCATCGCCGAGATCGACGGCAGGAACACCGCGGACGGCACTTCGTTGTGGGGTGCCACCGGGTGCCGGTCGATCGAGTCATTGGTGGCCTGGAAAACCGGCGTCACCCCACGGCGAGCCGAAACCATGGTCGCCGTCGCACACCGCATGGACGAACTACCACGCTGCACACGAGGACTACGCGAAGGTCGGGTCTCCCTTGATCAGATCGGGGTGATCGCCGAGCGCGGCGGCCAGGGCTGCGATGAGCACTACGCGAATCTGGTGCAGTAAGCCACGGTGACTCAACTGCGGACCGCGGTCAAACAGGAACCCCGGCCCCAACCCGAGCACCAGCCCGAACAACGGCGCGAGATCACCTCCTACACCAGGGGTGAGTTCACCACCTACAAGATCCGGCTGTCCAAGCTGGAGGCCGCGAAATTCGATGCCGCGGTCGCCTCGCACCGGGACGCGTTGGTCGCGGACTGGAGACGCGATCACGACGCCGACCATGTCACGCGCGACGGTGTCGACGATGACGACGGCCCGGACACCCCGCCCGAGCAGGCGCCGCCATTCCCCAACACTGTCGATGCGTTCATGAGTTTGGTCGAGGCCGGCTGGGACACCGACGTGGCCGCGCGCCCGCACGGGGCACACACCACCGTGGTGGCCCATCTCGACCTGGACCGCCACGCCCACACACCCATCGCCGCCCTGCATCTGGGGCCCGCCCTCACCGACGCCGAGCGCCGGTTCCTGCTCTGCGATGCCACCTGCGAGGTGTGGTTCGAACGCCACGGCACCCCGATCGGGTCCGGGCGCACCACCCGCACCATCAGCCGCCGCCTGCGGCGCGCTCTGGAGCACCGCGACACGACCTGTGTGGTGCCCGGTTGCGGGGCCACCCGCGGCCTGCATGCCCATCATCTGGTGCACTGGGAGGACGGCGGGCGCACCGACCTGTCGAACCTGGTGTTGCTCTGCCCGTTCCATCATCGACTGCACCACCAGGGTGGGATCACCCTCACCGGGCCGGCCGACCGACTCACAATCACCGACGAAGAAGGCCGACCGCTGACCGGAGCGGCACTGGCCCGCCCGCCGACCACAGCCCCACCGGACGTACCACCGTGCAAAGGACCGACCGGGGAACGCGCCCAATGGTGGTGGTACACCCCGTACGAACCGAAGGCGCCACCCGCGGTCAATTGAAGGCAAGCCAGCTGGGTAGCGCCCGTTCGCGGGAATCGCACAGCACTTGGTAGGTGTCGCACGATCCTTTGGGCACGCCCGCTCCCGCCCACATGCCGCCGGTGTCGCGCCGCAGCACGATCGCCGAGGAGCCGCCGCCGTCGAGCAGGATGGCGGTATCACTGCCCAAGCCACGGAACAGATCCTGGATCTGGTCGGGGGTGTAACTGCCGCCCTGGAACACGTACATCTCGTCGCGATCGCGGGCGTAGGCCAGCGCGGTCCGGGCGGCCGACGGGCCGGGGTCGTTCATCTGACCTGTCTTGCCGGGGGCGAGCAGCCCCAAGCCGCTGACCGCGACGAACCGGGTGCCCTTGTTGATGAGGTCGCTGATCACCGGCCCGGCAGCGTCGAAGTCGTCGCCGGAACGGGGCATCACCATGAACGGAGCACCGGCGACCGGGAGGATCATCGTCGCCAGCGGCGTCCACACCTCGTCGCCACCGGACAGGCCCTGCTTGCCGGCGTAGGCGACGGTGCCGGTGAGCGGCACGTTCGCCCGTCCCAGCCCGCGCGTGTTGTCCACGTAGGCGCCCAGCGGTGAGCTGCAACCGGTGGTCTTCCAGGACCCGCGTTGCTGTCCGCGGATGTCGAAGAAGTTGGCATTGACCGCGATGGTGGGCTGCCCGAGCGCCTGCCAGGCCGCGATCGGAGTGTAGATCTCCGATGCCTGCACCAGGCCGTCGCCGGTGCGGGCGCCCGGCGTGCGCTCGCACCGGGCCTGATAGCCGTTGTGGGTGTCTACCAGGAGTCGGGGGGCCAACCGCGACGAGGCGGCCTTGATGATCATCAGGTGACCGCCGCCGCCGCTCTCGTACCAGTTGCCCGCGGCATTGAGCAAAGGGGCGGGGTGGCCGCCGCCGAAGTTGTACACCAGGTAGGAACCGCGGGTGTTGGCGATGGCGGTGGCCAGCAGGGTGCGGCCGTCGGCAGCGCCCGCGATCGGTGTGCCGGTGGTCGTGGCCAGCGCCGCGGTCACCGCGAGCGTCACGAGACCGGCGGCCAGGCGCCGGAAACGGGCGGCAACGATCGGCACGGTTTTCCCTCCAGGATCGGCGGGCCACAGGCGTGACCGAACGCTCAGATTAATCACAGCAGCAACACTGTCAACTTGCGTCACAACTGAATCACGGTTGTGCGTCGAGTTATGTGCTTGAACCTCACCGGAATTGGGTATGCAGGCGAAACCTGTCACTTAGTTGAGGAGCAGCAATGATCGGGACAATTATCAGCGCGCTTGTCGTGGGCCTCATCGTCGGCGCGTTGGCGCGGTTGATCATGCCTGGCAAACAGAACATCGGTGTTCTGATGACCATCGCGCTCGGTGCGGTCGGTTCGTTGGTGGGCAGCTGGGTGACGTACGAACTCGGCTACTCCAACAGCAACGGCGGTTTTGCCATCATCCCGTTCCTCGTCGGCGTGGTGGTGGCCATCGTGCTCATCGCCCTCTACCTGGCGATGTCGGGCCGTCGAGGCACACCCGTCCACCACTGAGCGGGTCAGTCCGGCGGCGCGAGCCGGTACACCGCATCGGCGTAATCGTCGGTGATGTACACCGCGCCGTCGGGACCGCTGACTGCGGCCACCGGCCTGCCCCAGCGGTTTCCGTCCGGGGTCTGAAAACCCCCGACCAGGGTCTGCTGGTCCCCGAGAGTGCCGTCGCGCCAGTCGAAGAACGACACCTCGGGGGCCTGCGGATTCTGTCGGTTCCAGGACCCGTGCACTCCCATCAGTGCGCCGCTGTCATACGGTGCGGGCAGTTGCCCGACGGTGAAGCTCATGCCCAGCGGTGCGGAGTGCGCCGCGAGGCTCTGTTCTATGCGCGGTAGCGCCGCGCAGTCCATCGCCTGCCCGTCGGGGTTGGTCTGCACGTCGCGGATCAGCTCCAGATCTGCCGGTCCGCCATCGGGATTGCAGTAGGGCCACCCCAGTTCGCGCCCCTCGGTCAGCCGGGCCACCGACTCGGGCGGGTGGTCGTCGACATAGTCGGGACGCACCTGCCCGGTGTCCGGGTCGGCGACGTTGTCGCGATTGTTCACCGCCGTCCACACCGAACCGTCCGGCGCGACGGCCAGCCCGGTTCCGTTGCGTACCCCCGTCGCGAAGGCTTTCATGGCACCCCCGGCCGCGGGGACCCGCATGACGGTGGCCCGCGGCGGGTCGGCGTCGCGGTCCTCGGCCGAGATGTTGCCGGTCGATCCGATGGAGAAGTAGACCGCGCCGTCCGGGCCGACCGTCACACTCTTCAGCGCGTGGGAGTACGCGCCGCGCAGGTCGGGACTGCGGGCGTCGGGTAACCCGTCAGCGATGGTGCGGCGGTCGCCGACGGCGCCGTCGCGGTAGGTGTACGCGTCGACCCGATCACTCTCGGCCACGAAGAGCTCATCGCCGGAGAAGCTCAACCCGTGCGGCTGGGTGAGTCCGTCCAGCAGCACAGATGAGCGGCCGCCCTGCATCGACAGGACGTGTCCGGTACTGGGAATCGATACGAGCAGCTGCCCGTCCGGGGCCCACACCGCCAGCCGCGGTTTCGAAGTCCTGGCCCACACCGCCAACGTCCAACCGCGCGGTATGAGTGCGCGCCGGGGCCGGTCGAACGGGGCCTGGTCCATACCGTCGGGCACCCCGACCACGACCTCGGCCAGGGCCGTCGACGCCGGGACAGGCGTGCTGGACTCCCGGGTCGGGGCAGGACCGGGCGCCGGAGGCTCGGTCGAACAGGCCGCCAACAAGGCGGCACCGGCCAGGCCGCCGATCACCCGGAGGCTATCCGCCCAGGCCGGCATGCATCTCCCACAACAGGATCTCCGCCGGTTCGGTGGCGGTGACCCGCTGCCCGCCGGTGGCCGTCAGCCGGGCAGCATCGCCCTGTCGCAGTTCGCCGGCGCCCTCGAGGTTCACCGCACCGCGGGGCACGAACAGATGGAGGTAGGGCGCCTGCGGCAGCTGCACCGACTCGCCCGGCTGTAGACGGGCACCGTGCAATGCGGCGTACCGATTGCCGATGGCGATCGCCGAGGTGTCGCGGTGCTCGGGCATCCCGGAAGCGATGGTGACCAGCCCACCGCGGAGCAACTCGTCGTCGATCTCGAGCTGCTGGTAGCCCGGGTCGCGCCCGGACTCGTCGGGGACCACCCACATCTGGACGAAATGCACGGGCTCGCTGTGGCTTTCGGAGCCGGTCAGAGTCCAGGAGTCATTCTTCTCCGAATGCAGGATGCCGCGCCCGGCCGACATGCGTTGGGCCAGGCCGGGATAGATGACGCCGTTGTTCCCGGTGGAGTCCTGGTGCACCAGCGACCCCTGCAGAACCCAGGTCACGATCTCCATGTCGCGGTGCGGGTGGGTGTCGAATCCGGTGCCGGGGGCGACCCGGTCGTCGTTGTTCACCAGCAGCAGGCCGTGGTGGGTGTTGGCCGGATCGTAATGGTCGCCGAACGAGAACGAGTGCTTGGAGTCGAGCCAGGAGATCCTGGTTGCCGCGCGGTCGGCCGCGGGCCGGATGTCCACGGATGCTGTTCGGGTCATCGTGCTCCTCGATTTCAGGGCCCAGCCTAGGTGGGGCCGATGGACAGCACAACTTAAATGATGTGTCATGTATTCCGTGTGGCTGAATGCGCAGGAGCAGGCGGTGTGGCGCGGGTACCTGACGATGACGGGACGGCTGCAGACGGCCATGAATCGGCAGCTGCAGCGGGACCATGGACTGTCGCTGGCCGACTACGACGTGCTGGTGGCGCTCGATGAGTCGCCGGGCTGCCGGGTGAACGATCTCGGCCGGCATCTCGGCTGGGAGCAGAGTCGGGTCTCGCACCAGTTGCGCCGCATGCGCGACCGGGAGCTGGTGGAGCGTCGCGATGCCGACGACGACCGGCGGGCGGCCATCGTCGAGTTGACCGCGTCCGGGCGTAGTGCACTGGCGGCCGCCGCTCCCGCGCACGCCGAACTGGTGCGGACGGTGGTGTTCGACGGAATGACCCCGGCGGAATCCCGCGCGATAGGGCAGTGGGTGACCCGGGTGGCGGCCCGGCTCGCGCAGTAGTTCCTCAGCCGGCCGGATCCCAGCCGTGCATGGCGGCCTGCATCCCGTCGGGCTTCAGCGCATCGACGCCCAACGGCTGCTGGTCCGGACGTCTACGCATGCCCTCCAGGAGGAGCGCGACGTAGCGGCGCCACAACTGCGGGTCGACGTGCCCGGCCCATTCGCTGACCGTGCCGGCCAGTAGGCCGATGATCGGGGTGTCGGTCTGCTCGATGTCCTCCCGGAGATAGCCGTCCCGGCGGGCCCGGTCGACCAGCTTCGTCAACAGCGGGACCAGTTGTTCGCGTGCCCGCTCGACCCGTTTGCCGCCGTAGGCCTTGCTGTAGACCATCTCGCGCAGTCCCCGGTCGGTGGCCGTCAGTTCGCATTGACGTTCGATGAACCAGACGAATCCGTCCCATGAATTCTCTTGTTGCAGAGCGGTTTCGGCCAGGCAGACCACCTCGTCGATTCCTTCTTCGAAGATGGCCTCGACCAGTTCGTCCTTGCTGGCGAAGCGTCGGTAGACCGTCCCGACGCCGACACCCGCGTGGTGGGCCACATCGTTGAGGGTGGCCTCCATGCCCTTGACGGCGAACAACTCGCGTGCGGCGGTGAGCACGCGCTGCCGGTTGCGCGCAGCGTCCTTGCGCAGGCCGCGGCAGGGTTTGTCAATCACGGAAGCCAGTTTAGTGATGTGCCTTACCTATCCGGACTAACCGGATTGACTCTATCCACTTGTAGGTTTAAATTCCTGTACAGATCGCCTGCCGAGAGGTGGCTCGCGGTGTTCCCCTACCGAAAGGCCCCCCGGTGCTCGCTGTCGTCAAACGGGTCTGGCTGCCCGTCCTGATCGTCGCTGCGATCGCGATCGGCGTGCTGACCGTGTCCCAGCTGCGTGCGGTCTTCGGATCGGACGGAGCCATCGTGACGCCGGTGGACGCGGATACCGCGGACAACTTCAACCCCAAGGTCGTCACCTATGAGGTTTTCGGTACCGGCTCGTCGGCGACCATCAACTACGCCGACCTCGACGGTAAGCCGCAGCGCACCGGCGAAGTGAGTCTGCCCTGGTCGCTGACCCTGGAGACGACGCTGCCGTCGGTGATGCCGAACATCATGGCCCAGGGCGACGGTCAATCCATCAGCTGCCGCGTCACCGTCGATGGCGAGGTCAAAGACGAAAGGACGGCCGAGGGTATGAACGCCGCCACCTACTGCCTGGTGAAGGCAGCATGAGCGTCTCCGTGGAAGACGCGCCCACCGGCCCTCTGCAGCCCGCCCGACACACCAAACGGCCGGCGTTGCCGCGCTTCATCCGGGCCTTCGCGGTGCCGATCGTGCTCATCTGGATCGCCATCGTCGCGATCCTGAACACCGTCGTGCCGCAGCTCGAAGAGGTCGGCAAGATGCGGGCCGTCTCGATGAGTCCGAACGACGCGCCCGCGTTGATCGCGACCAAGCACGTCGGCGAGAAGTTTCAGGAGTACGACACCAGCAGTTCGGTGATGATCGTGCTCGAAGGCGATGAGCAGCTCGGCGCCGACGCGCACACCTTCTACGACGAGATCGTGCGAAAGCTCAACGCCGACACCGCACATGTGCAGCACGTGCAGGACTTCTGGGGTGACACCCTGACCGCCGCCGGCGCCCAGAGCATCGACGGCAAGGCCGCCTATGTGCAGGTGTACATCGCCGGCGATCAGGGCGAGGCACTGGCCAACGAATCGGTGCAGACGGTGCGCGACATCGTCGAAAGCACGCAGGCGCCCCCCGGCGTCGCGGCCTACGTCACCGGTCCCGCGGCACTGACCACCGATCAGAACATCGTCGGCGACGCCAGCATGAAAACCATTGAGGGCGTGACGATCGGCATCATCATCGTGATGCTGCTGATCATCTACCGGTCGTTCGTCACGACAGTGGTGATCATGGCGATGGTCTTCGTCGGCCTGCTGTCGGCCCGGGGAATCGTGTCGTTCCTCGGCTTCTACGAGGTGTTCGGACTGACGACCTTCGCGACCAGCATGGTGGTGACGCTGGCCATCGCGGCCGCCACCGACTACGCGATATTCCTGATCGGCCGATATCAGGAGGCGCGACGGACCGGTCTGGACCGGGAAGACGCCTACTACGACATGTTCCACGGCACCGCGCATGTGGTGCTCGCCTCGGGTATGACGATCGCCGGAGCGACGTTGTGCCTGCACTTCACCCGGCTGCCGTATTTCCAGAGCATGGGCTTCCCGCTCGCGGTCGGCATGACGATCGTGGTGGCCGCCGCCCTGACGATGGGTCCGGCGCTGATCTCGATCGTGACCCGGTTCGGAAAGACGTTGGAGCCCAAGGGCAGCGGACGGGCCCGCGGCTGGCGCCGGCTCGGTGCGGCGACCGTTCGCTGGCCCGGCGCGATCCTGGTCGGAGCGATGGTGCTGTGCCTGGTGGGCCTGCTGACCCTGCCCGGCTATCACACCAACTACAACGACCGCATCTATCTGCCCAGCGAGGTGCCCGCCAACGTCGGTTACGCCGCGGCGGACCGGCACTTCTCGGACGCCAAGATGAACCCCGACCTGGTGATGGTCGAGGCCGATCACGATCTGCGCAACCCGGCGGACTTCCTGGTGATCGACAAGATCGCCAAGGCGCTGGTCAAGGTGAACGGGATCGCCTCGGTCACCACGATCACGCGCCCCGACGGAAAGCCGATCAAGCACTCCACACTGGCCTACACGGTGGGCCAGAGCGGTTCCGGCCAGATCATGAACAACGACTTCCAGCAGACGGTGTTGGACAACACGCTGCAGCAGGCCAACGACCTGCAGGTGAGCATCGACTCGATGGAAACCATGCACAGCGTCACGTTGCAACTCGCCGAGGTGACCCGGCGGATGGCGGACAAGATGTCCGACACCTCGGACAATCTCAACGACGTGCGTGATCACCTGGCGGACTTCGACGATCAGTTCCGGCCGCTGCGCAACTACTTCTACTGGGAACCGCACTGCTTCAACATCCCGATGTGCTGGTCGATGCGCTCGGTGTTCGACAGCCTCGACGGCATCAGCACCATGAGTGACGATTTCACCGAGCTGGTCCCCGATCTGCAGCAGATGGCTGTGCTCACACCGCAGATGGCTGCGGTGTTGCCGGCGCAGATCCAGACGCTGAAGAACCAGAAGCAGATGTTGCTGAACCAGTATCAGGCGCAGAAGATGCAGCAGGACCAGAACATGGCGAACCTGGAGGACAACACCGCGATGGGGGAGGCCTTCGACGCCGCCCGCAACGACGACACGTTCTACCTGCCGCCGGAGGCCTTCGAGACCGCCGACTTCCAGCGCGGTATGAAGCTGATGATGTCGCCGGACGGAAAAGCGGTGCGGTTCACGGTCTTCCACCAGGGCGACCCGCTGACTGAGGACGGTACCAAGCGCATCGATCCGATGCGCGTCGCCGTGGCCGACGCGATCAAGGGGACCCCGCTGGAGGGCTCGACGATCTTCGTCGGTGGTAGTGCCGCGATGTACAAGGACATGCAGCAGGGCGCGGACTACGACCTCCTGATCGCCGCGGTCGCTTCGCTGATCCTGATCTTCCTGATCATGGTGATCCTGACCCGGGCCATCGCGGCGGCCGCCGTCATCGTCGGCACCGTCGTGCTCAGTCTGGGATCCGCATTCGGTCTCTCGGTGCTGGTGTGGCAGCACATCATCGGCATCCCGCTGGGCTGGATGGTGCTGCCGATGTCGGTGATCGTGTTGCTCGCCGTCGGCGCGGATTACAACCTGCTGTTGGTGTCGCGGATGAAGGAAGAGGTGCACGCCGGCATCAACACCGGGATCATCCGGTCCATGGCCGGAACCGGATCGGTGGTCACCGCAGCAGGATTCGTGTTCGCGTTCACCATGATCGGCATGCTCGTCAGCGACATGATCGTGATCGGCCAGGTGGGCTCCACCATCGGCTTGGGTCTGCTGTTCGACACCCTGATCGTGCGCTCGCTGATGACGCCGTCGATCGCAGCCATGATGGGCCGCTGGTTCTGGTGGCCGCTCCATGTGCGTCCGCGACCGGTGCCCAGGCCGTGGCCGAAACCGCTGCAGCGCAGTCCGGAAGAGGTGCTGTCATGAGACGACTCGTGATCGCCGCAGCAGCGGCGACGGCGATGCTGCTGCCGATCGGGACCGCCACCGCGGTCGCCGACCGGGACACCGACTTCGCGCGTGAACTGCACGGGTTCGGGATCTACGGGCAGCGGGATTTCAACGCCTGGCTGGTCAAGATCACCTGTAAGCGGCTGACCACCGGAGTCGATGCGGACGCGGCGGCCTCCGCGGTGTTCCTGTCGCGCAACCTGGCCCGCACGACGAGCACCGAGCAGGTCTGGCAGTTCCTGGGCGCCGGCATTCCCCGCTACTGTCCCGAACACATCGGGGCGCTCACCGCCATGTCGGGAGATGTGAAATGAACGGGTACACCTTCCGGTGGATGATGCGTGCCCTGCTGCTGGTCACCTCCGCGGCCGCTGCCGCGGGCCTGCTCGCATCGCCGCAGGCCTTTGCCGACGCCACCGACGAGTACCCGATCCCCAGCAAGCAGATCCAAACCCAGTGCGACGCCGAGCAATACCTCGCCGCCGTCCGCGACACCAGCCCGATCTACTTCGAGCGCTACATGCTCGACAAGAGCAACCGCCCGCTCGACGTGCAGCGGGCCGCGCAGGACCGCATCCACTGGTTCTACTCGCTGGATGCGGCGGGCCGGCGCCAGTACTCCGAGGACACCGCCACCAACATCTACTACGAGCAGATGGCCACCCGGTGGGGCAACTGGGCGAAGATCTTCTTCAACAACAAGGGTGTGGTGGCCAAGGCGACCGCCGTCTGCATGGGATACCCGCGCGGTGACCTGTCGGTGTGGGACTGGCCCGTCGCCCGCTGAACTACCTAGGCTGGCAGCTATGGGCCAGCCCTACCCCGACGATGTCCCCGAGGAGTACGACGAGCACTGGGACTACGGCGAGTACGAGGATCCGGACGATGAGATCGTGCCGCGTCCGAGCAATCGGGGCGCCGTGGGGATCTTCCTGCTGGGCTGGCTGTTCCTGCCGTCCGCGGCGGTCGTGCTGAGCCGGCTGCAGAGCCCGTGGTTCGAGGTCGCCAGCGTGGTGACGTTGACGTTCATCGCGATCTTCGTGGTGGCCGTGGTGCGCGTGGTCAGGAACTTCTGGTCCACCCGGTGACGAGGCGCCAACCCACCGGTCGGGTGGCGGCCGGAAAGGGCTTAGTCTGTCGACGTGGATATCAATGGAGCTAGCGCAATCGTCACCGGTGGCGCGTCGGGAATCGGCGCCGCCTCCGCACGTCTTCTGGCGGACCGGGGTGCCCGGGTCGTCGTCGCCGACCTCAACGCCGAACGCGGTGAGGCCCTCGCCAAGGAGATCGGCGGCGTCTTCGTCACCGTCGACGTCACCAACACCGACCAGATCCTGGACGCCGTCAACACCGCCGCCGATCTGGGCCCACTGCGGGCGCTGGTCAACTCGGCCGGTATCGGCTGGGCCCAGCGGACCATCGGCAAGGACGGCGAGTTCGACTCGGCGCACAACCTGGACGCCTACAAGAAGGTGCTCGCCATCAACCTGGTCGGCACCTTCGACTGCATCCGGCTGGCGGCGACCGCGATGAGCCGCAACGAGTTCACCGAGACCGGTGAACGCGGTGCGATCGTCAACCTGACCAGCGTCGCGGCCTTCGACGGCCAGATCGGCCAGGCCGCCTACTCGTCGTCCAAGGGCGGCGTCGTGGGCCTGACCCTGCCGGTCGCCCGCGATCTGTCGGCCGCGGGCATCCGCGTCAACACCGTGGCGCCCGGCCTGATCGACACCCCGATCTACGGGGAAGGCGAGGCCTCCGAGGCCTTCAAGGCCAAGCTGGGCGAGTCGGTGCTGTTTCCGCACCGTCTGGGCAAGCCGGAGGAACTGGCCTCGATGGTCATCGAGCTGCTCACCAACTCCTACATGAACGCCGAGGTCGTCCGCGTCGACGGTGGCATCCGGATGCCACCCAAGTAGCCCGTACGCACCAACCCGCGAAGCCCCCTCCGCCCGCTCCCGGGCGAGGGGGCTTCGTGCTGTCCGCCACCCGTCAGGTCCGAACTGGCGAGCTCCGTGAGGTTGTGACGAGTTAGCGATCGAATTTGCCCTATGTGCAAATTGCGGATCCGCGTCGGTGGGCTCAGGTCGCCGAGGTGCGGTATGTCCGCTCAGCGAAGCCATCGGCTTCTGGGCACGTTTCTCCTGTTGATTTGCTCGAAGAACGCTGCAAGTCGGCTGTATAGTCACCGCCACTGCCAATAGTTCGGACGATGAGGTCGGAGATCACGTGGTGAGCAAGCATCGCAGGAAAGATAGCCAGACGGTACGCAAATCGTTGCTGGGCTTGACGACGGCAACGATCACCACCGCGGCGCTGACGATATCGGCGCCGGTCCCGACGCCACCGGCGTTGCTCGCCCAGGAGCAGCAGCTCAGCCAGCGCGCCGTCGACCTCACCGCCGCGAGCACGCCGTATCGGCAGGCGCAGAACGTGGTCAACACCTTGCTGCCCGCGCTGGTCAACACATTCGGTGCACAGCCGACCGTCACCCTGGACACGCTGCTGGCCAAGGTGCCGGCCAGCATGCTGACCGATCTGCTCAACGCCAACGGCAACACCATCAACGTGGCCACCCTGCTGGGCACCCTCGGGTTGAACACTGCCGGTTCGGATCTGAACACCGCGGTCACCGAGGCGATCAGCGCCGCGTTGACCGACTTCCTGGCGTCCGCGACCACGGGTGAGAATGCCGTCGCCCTGGAGGCGGAGTTGCGGGCGGCGATCGCCGGGGCGGTCGACGCCCAACTCCGCGCGGTGAGTGTCTCGGTGAAGCCGGTCAGCTTCCTGCCCGCTGTCACCATCCGACTGGTCGACGTCGTCGGCTCGGCCGGGGTCACCAACATCGCCAACGGGGTCGCCGGCTCCGTGGCGGGCAGCATCGTGAACAACCTGACCGACATCCTGCCGACCGCCGACGAGCTGACCGCCGAGATCACCGGGGTGCTGCCCGATCTGCTGACCACGTTGTTCAGCGCCGCCGACCTGGCCGATGCCCAGGGCAACTTCCAGCTCGGCAACCTGTTGGAGCTGGTGGGCCTGAATCTGAGCACCCTGGCCGACAGCGGTGCGCTGACCATGACGACGGCCGGTCCGCTGTTCACCATGGCGCGGCTGCTCGCCGGGGTCGACCTGGGCTGGGTCCCGGGCACCCAGTCCGCGATCGCCGAGTCGGTCAACAGCACGGGTTATCTGGATCTGGGCACCTCAACGTTGAAGGCCAATCTCGCTGCGGCGCTGGCCGATGCGTTGGCCGACGGATCGCTGGCCGCCGATCTGGGTACCGTCCTGACGCCTGCCCTGAACAACGTCGTCGCGCAGATCGTCGCCAACGCGACCGATACGGTCGAGGCCGACCTGACCGACAGCATCCGCAGCGCGCTCAGCGGCTTGAACTTCCGGGTGCTGGGTGTGAACGTCCCGGCCGGGAATCTGCTCTTCGGCGTGGTGCAACCGCTCCTCGCCGATCTCGCCGACGACCTGAGCGGTCAGTTGCAGGGCAACGTCTCCGAGCTGGTGGACGGTCTGGTGGAAAGCGGCACCGGCAGCATCGGCGATGCCCTCAACGAGGCCGTCAACGGTGCCATCGACGCCATCCCGGACCAGGAGATCGCCTCGGTGCGCATCCCGATCGTCATCGGCACCGGCATGGGTGCGTTCTCGGCGGGCGCGGCGTACCGGGATGTGCTGGCGCAGCTGTCATCTCAGCCCGGCGGCGTGGACTACGTCGGGGGTAACCCGTTGCTGGGCAGCCTGACGATCCTGCCCGCGATCCTGCTCAACAATGCGGGACGCGCCAACGGCGGCATCATGGCCCGGTTCGCCAGCCTGTTCGCGATGCTGGGAATCGACGCCGTGACACCGGATGTCGCCATCACCAGCAGTGGTGGCACGCCGATCGGCGATACCGGGCTGTCCCTGGGTGGGGCGAATCTGGTGCCGGTCAAGATCGATGCCACTGTCGAATATCAGCTGATGTCCGACTTCGCCGCTTGGGCGAACCCGGCCACGTTGGTGAACAACCTGGTGGCCGGTCTGCTCCCGACCTACATGCTGCGGGGCCTGGATGTCACCGGTGCGGCCGGGCAGCTGACCTCCGAGCTGGAAGAACTGATCGGCAGCCTCGCCGACCAGAATGCGGCGGACACCAACATCTACCTGACCGTCCGGGCCAATTCCCTGCCGATGCTCGAGCCGCTGTACCTGGTGGGCGACGTCCTACGGCTGGCCGGCCTGGCGCCGGTGGCGAATGTGGTGAACGGACTGGCCAATGCGCTGTCCCCGGCCCTGACCAGCCTGGTGAATCTCGGCTACTCCGATGCGTTCTTCAATCCCGAAACCGGCGCATACGAGCGCACGCTCGATTCCGCGGCGACCCGGGTGCAGTTCGGAACCATGCCGAATGTGGACTGGGGCCAGGTGTTGCCGAATGTGCTGCGCCAGTTGGCCGGTGGATTCCAGAAGGCGATGACGACCGACAACAACACCGCGCCGAATGCGCTTTCGTCGGTGGGCGACCTGCTCAACGGCAATATCGGCGACGTGCTGTCCGGGTTGACCGGTGCCGCCGACGAGGTCCTGGCCGACGTGCAGGTCACCGCGGACGAAACGGCAAACGCGGCCGGTGATACGGGAGCTGCCGACCCGTCGGCGAACCGTGTCGTGGCCGAGGAGCCCATCGAGCAGCCCGCGGAAGCGGTGGTCGAGGAACCGGTCGAGGCTGTCGAGCCCGAGGTCAAGCGGTTGCCGAAGACGCCGAAACGAGTCCGGGAGGCCGCGAAGTCGGCCGCCGAACTCCGGGCCGCCAAGGCGCCCGCCGACAAGGCGCCGAAGACGGCCGCCAATGATTCGGGGGACAGCGGCTCGGGCACCCAGTCCGATGCGGGCGGCAGCGCCGGCAGCGCCGGCAGCGCCGGCCAGAACGCGGCCTGACTCCGAAGCAGAATCGCCCAATTCCATGCGGAATTGGGCGATTCTTCTGTGTGGAGTTCCTACCAGTCGGCCTCGTCGTACCGGATGACGCCACGGATGTTGTTGCCGTCCAGCATGTCCTGGTAACCGGAGTTGATGTCCTCCAGGCGGTAGCTGCGGGTGATCATGTCGTCGATGTTCAGCAGGCCGGACTTGTAGAGCGCGGCCAGTCGCGGCGTCTCCACATGCGAGCTGCCGCCGCCGAAGATGTTGCCCTTCAACGTCTTCTGCAGCATGGTGAACAGGAACAGATTCAGCTTGACGTCGGCGTCCATCATCGAGCCCATACCGGTCACCACGCAGGTGCCGGTCTTGGCGGTGAGGATCATCGCCTCTTCGATGTACTCGCCCTTCATCTCGCCGACGGCGATGATCACCTTGTCCGCCATCAGTCCGTGCGTCACATCGATGACCGGCGCGATGGCCTCGGCCATGGACGGGTAGACGTGCGTGGCACCGAACTTGATCGCCTGATCGCGCTTCCACTCGTTCGGGTCGATCGCGATGACCTGTTTGGCCCCGGAAATGACCGCACCCTGCAGCGCGCTCATCCCGATCCCGCCGACGCCCACGATGATGACCGTCTCGCCGGGCTTGACCTCGGCCACGTTGGTGGCCGAACCGAAACCGGTGGGAACCGCGCAACCCATGATGGCCGCGGTCTCGAACGGGATGTCCTCGTCGATCTTGACGACCGAGTCCTTGTGCACCGTCATGTAGGGGGCGAAGGTGCCGAGCAGGTTCATCGGCGACACCTCGTGGCTGCCGGCATGGATGCGGCTGGTGCCGTCGGCGATGGCCTTACCACCGAGCAGGACCGCGCCACGGTCGCACAGCGAGCGGAAACCCTTCAGGCATGGCGGACACTCACCGCAGGCCGGGATGAAGGCCAGGATGACGTGATCGCCCTCGGCCAGGCCGGTGACGTTCTTGCCGACCTTCGTGATGACCCCGGCGCCCTCGTGGCCGCCCAGGGCGGGCAGTCCGATCGGGGTCGCGCCGGTGGTGATGTGGTAGTCGGAGTGGCACATACCGGCGGCGTGCATCCGGATCTGCACCTCGTCGGCCACCGGGTCGCCCAGGTCGATCTCGTCGACCTTGAACGGTGAGTTGAGTTCCCAGAGCAGGGCACCTTTGGTCTTCATGGAAGCCGATAATAGAACACGTTTCAAATCGTTGGATATCCAGCGTGTGAACTGCATGTTTATCGGCTTCATTTCGTCGTCCGGAGGTTCTTCGCGATGAGTCCGGGCCGTGGCGCGGGTCTATTTCTCAGCACGCCGAAGAACCGACCCGAAAGGTGGCCCATGATGGCCCAGATCAACGCCCGCATCGTGCCCAACCTGTGGTTCGACCGAGAAGCGGAGCAAGCCGCCGAGCACTACATCGCCGCTTTCGGGGGCAATGGCAGGATCCTCGGCACCACCCCCGCGTACCCCGGTTCGCCGTCCCCGCAGGACGTACCGGTGGTCGTCGAGTTCGAGCTCGACGGGCAGCCGTTCGTCGGTATCAACGGTGGCCCGCATTTCCACTTCACCGAGGCGGTCTCCCTGGAGGTCCGGGTCGATGGCCAGGAACAGCTGGATCAACTGTGGGCCGCACTCGTCGAGGGTGGGGAGGAACAACCCTGCGGATGGCTCAAGGACAAGTACGGACTGTCCTGGCAGCTCACCCCGACGGCGTACTACGACCTACTGGCCGACGGCGACGAAGAGGCCAACGCCCGGCTGATGAGCGCGGTGATGGCCACCTTCGGCAAGTTCGACATCGCCGCGCTGGAGCGCGCCCATCGGTCAGAGCCGGTCGGGTAACCCGAACTTCTCGAACAACCGGGGATCCATGAACGCCACCACATGGGTGATGCCGGCCCCGGTCACGTCCATGACGTGCAACTGGAACGCTTCATGCACCCCGTTCTCCGGGTTGCGGAGGTACATCGCCGCCGCGGACTGCCCGTTCGCGCTGGTCGACAGCAATCGCATATCGCCGGGCCGTTCGGCCGGGCATTTGTCGCGGGACAAGGCGCCGATGGCTGCCGGCCCGACATACCAACTGTCGAAAGGGGGCATCTCCCAGATGGCGTCGTCGGTGAACAGTTTCTCCAACGCGTCGATGTCGTAGGCCTCGAACGCCGAGATGTAGCGGGCCAGCAGCTCCTGCGCCTCCGGGGACTCCGGGGTGGTCAGCGGCTGATCCGCGCTGGGGCCGACCGCGTCGAGTTGTGCCCGGGCGCGCTGCAGCAGGCTGTTGACCGCCGCCGTCGACGAGCCGACCGCGGCGGCCACCTCCGCGGCCCGCCACTGCAGCACGTCCCGCAACACCAGCACCGCGCGTTGCCGTGGCGAGAGATATTGCAGCGCCGCGACGAACGCCAGCCGCACCGACTCGCGGGTCCCCACCACGGCCTGTGGATCCGAGGGGTCCTCGGCGTCTGGCAGCGGCTCCAGCCACGGGATCTCGTGACGCTCGTGAATCTCGGTGTAGGGGTCCGAACTCTGGGTGCCGAGCCCCGACGGTAGCGGGCGCCGCTGCTTGCCTTCCAGCGCGGTCAGGCAGGTGTTGGTGGCGATCCGGTACAGCCAGGTGCGTACCGAGGATTTGCCCTCGAACCGGTCGTAGGACTTCCAGGCGCGTAGGAACGTTTCCTGGACCAGGTCCTCGGCGTCGTGCACCGAACCCGTCATCCGGTAGCAGTGCGCCTGTAACTCCCGCCGGTACCGCTGGGCATCGGCGAGGAAGGCGTCTTTGGAGTCGAACCGGCCATCTGTTTCTGTGAGGACGCTCACGTTGGGCAGCTTACTCACCGCCCCCGACAAGTGGGGTCCGTCAGACGCAGCCGATAGGCTCTCCCGGTGGCGATTACCCGCAGTGAGCGCAGTTTCGACGGTGTCGGCGGTGTCCCGATCTTCTATGACGTGTGGACGCCCTCGGCGGGCGGGGGCGAAGCGACTGGGGGGTCGGCACCGGCGGAGATCGCCGGTGTCGTGCTGATCTGCCACGGCTATGCCGAACATGCCCGCCGCTACGATCACGTCGCCCAGCGGTTCGGCGAGGCCGGTCTCATCACCTATGCGCTGGATCTGCGCGGCCACGGACGCTCCGGGGGTAAGCGGGTCTATCTGCGCGACATCTCCGAATACACCCAGGATTTCCATCACCTGGTCGGATTGGCCACCGCCGCGCACCCGGAACTGAAGCGGGTCGTGCTCGGCCACAGCATGGGCGGCGGGGTGGTGTTCGCCTACGGCGTCGAGCATCCCGACGACTATGCGGCCATGGTGCTGTCCGGCCCCGCGGTGTACGCCCAGGACGCGGTGTCGCCGGTGCTGACCGTGGTGGCCAAGGTGGTCGGCAGCCTGGCGCCCGGCCTGCCGGTGCAGGACCTGCCCGCCTCCGCCGTCTCCCGGGACCCGCAGGTGGTGGCCGCCTACGAGGCCGACCCGCTGGTGCACCACGGCAAGCTGCCCGCCGGGGTGGCCAAGGCGCTGATCGGGATCGGCGAGACCATGCCGCAGCGGGCCTCGGCGCTGACCGCGCCGCTGCTGGTCGTGCACGGTGAACAGGACAAACTGATCCCGGTCGCGGGCAGCCGGCGGCTGGTCGAGTGCGCGGGGTCCGCCGATGTCGCGCTCAAGGTGTACCCGCAGCTCTATCACGAGGTGTTCAACGAACCCGAACGCGCCGTGGTGCTCGACGATGTGACCTCATGGATCGAGACGCACCTGTGAAACGCATTGTCCGCCAACTGGGTTCATTGATGATGGTCACCATGCTGGTGGTCGGGTGCTCGTCCGGGGAAGACCGGGCCGGGCAACAGCAGGGCTGGGTCGAGGAGGAGGTCTCCTTCACCGACTCAGCCGGTCTCACCCTGCACGGCACCTACCGCCATCAAGGCGATGACGCCGGGCCTGCGGCCCTGCTGATCTCGGAGAGCGGGCAGACCGACCGCAACGGTGACAATGCGGTCGCCGGACCGGTCGGCAACATGCGCCAACTCGCGGAGTACCTGTCCGACAAGGGGATCGCCTCGCTGCGCTACGACAAGGTGGGCACCGGCAAGACCGGGCTCGGGCCGCACGCCCAGAATCCGGCCGCCGTGGGCAGTGCCGCCTACACCGCCGGGGCCCGCGCCGCGGTGCGTTACCTGGCCGGCCGGCCGGGGACCGACGACTCGCGGATCTCCGTCTACGCGCTCGGCGAGGGCACCATCCACGCCATGACGCTGGCCGACGACATCGAGCCAGACGCCCCGAGAATCCATTCGCTCGGTCTGTTCCAGCCGCTGCCCGGCCGCTACCTGGACATCATCACCGTGCGGGTGCGGGTGGACGTGGAGGCGGCCGTCGAGGCCGGGGCCAAGACCCCGGAGCAGGGCAAGACCGTCCAGGACGCCTGGGCGGCCGCGGTCGAGGAGGCCCGCACCCGCGGCACCGCCCCGCGGGAGCTGCCCGACGGTCTCGGCGCGATCCTGAACGCGGGCAATGTGAAAGCGGTCGTCGAAGCCGACGCCATCGACCCGATCGCGCTCGCGGCGAAGGTGCCCACCGGCACTCCGGTCCTGGTGACCTGCTCGGACTCCGACGGCCAGGCCAACTGCGCGGCGGTGCGTCCGCTGACCGCCGCGCTCAAGCACACCGCGCTGACGGTGCTGGACCTCAAGGGCGTCAATCACGTTCTGCGTGACGACCCCACCGACAACGTGGCCAACTACGCGAAACCCGGTCCGTTGTCCGCCCAGCTGACCGCCGCCCTGGACACGTTCGTCACCAAGTGAAGTCGTCGGTCTGGGGATGAAACCGGATATGTGCACAACCGCCGTCACCGGGGAGTCGCTGCGCGGGATCCTGTCGGCGCGACTTCTTAGCGTGGGGTCATGAGCAACGACAAGATGCTGGGCCGGATCGCGGCGCTGCTGCGCCAGGCCGAAGGCACCGACAACACGCACGAGGCCGAGGCGTTCATGGCCGCGGCGCAACGACTGGCCACCGCGACGTCGATCGATCTGGCGGTGGCCCGCGCGCACTCCGCGCAGCGCACCGCCGCGCAGGTCCCGGTGCAGCGCACCATCACCATCGGTGAGCCCGGCACCCGGGGGTTGCGTACCTATGTGCAGTTGTTCGTGGTGATCGCCATGGCCAACGACGTGAAATGCGATGTGGCGTCCAACTCGACCTTCGTCTACGCCTACGGATTCGCCGAGGACATCGACGCCAGCCACGCGCTTTACGCTGGTCTGCTGGTGCAGATGGTGCGGGCGTCGGATGCCTACATCGGCTCGGGCGCACATCGCCCCACCCCGACGATCACCGCCCGGCTGAACTTCCACCTGGCTTTCGGCGCCCGGGTCGGCCAGCGCCTCACCGAAGCCCGGGACGAGGCACGCCGGACGGCCACCGAGGACACCGAGCGGGCCCCGGGCACCGCACTTGCGTTGCGTAACAAGGACCTGGAGCTGAAGTCGTTCTACCGGCAGGCCTCCGCGGCGCGCGGTACCTGGCGTGCGACCAGTGCGTCGGCGGGCTATTCCTCGGCGGCGCGGCGAGCGGGGGACCGGGCGGGCCGCAGTGCCCGGCTGGGCCCGAGCCAGGAGCTGTCCGGGCCCCGGGCACGATTGGAACGCTAGTGCGCGATACCCAGCGCGCAAAGGTGTACGCCGCAGAGGAATTCGTGCGCACCCTGTTCGACCGGGCCGCCCAGCACGGCACCGGGGCCATGGACTTCTTCGGTACCGCCCTGACCCTGCCGCCGGAGGCCCGGTTCGGTTCGGTGGAGTCGGTCCGCCGTTACGTCGAGGATGTCCTGGCGATGCCGGCGGTCCGCGACCGGTGGCCCGGGGCGCGGGTTCCCGCGGTGCGGCCCCGGCGCGGGTTGACCGCGGCGCATTACGAACCCGGTGACCCGGCCACCATCGCGGTGCCGGACCGGCACACCACCTGGGCACTGCGGGAACTCGTCGTCCTGCACGAGATCGCCCACCACCTCAGCGCCGGCGGCGCACCGCACGGTCCGCAGTTCGTCGCGACCATGACCGAACTGGCAGGCTGGGTGATGGGACCCGAGGTCGGGCACGTCCTACGGGTGATCTATTCGAAAGAAGGGGTGGCCGGATGACCGAGCCTGCAGCGGTGGACAGACTGTTCGACGAGTTGCTGCACACCGAGGATGACGCGCTGCGTGCGGCGCGCGAATCGACCGGACCGGCCGGGATGCCTCCCATCGAGGTGTCCGCGCAGCACGGTCATCTGCTCGGCCTGCTCGCCCGCATCTCCGGTTCCCGGCGGGTGCTCGAAATCGGCACGCTGGCAGGCTATTCCACCATCTGCCTGGCCCGTGCCGTCGGCCCGGACGGGCAGGTGGTCACATTAGAGTACGAGCCCCGTCATGCCGAGGTGGCCCGGGCGAATCTGGCGCGGGCCGGTGTCGGGGACCGGGTCGAGGTGATCGTGGGTGCCGCGCTGGACACCCTGGCGGCGCTGGACGGCCCGTTCGACATGTTCTTCATCGACGCCGACAAAGAGAACAACCCGTCCTACGTCGAGGCCGCGGTCGGGCTGGCCGCCCCGGGGGCCCTCATCGTCGTCGACAACATCACCCGCAACGGCCGGGTGCTCGATCCCGCCCCCGACGATCTGCAGGCCGCGGCGGTGCGCGACACCCTGGCGATGATGGGTGAGCATCCCCGCCTGGACACCGCGGCCATCCAGACCGTCGGCGCCAAGGGCTGGGACGGTTTCGCGGTCGCGGTGGTGACCTGACGGCGGGGTTCGGATGATCCCGGCGCGGGTACCCGGCGCCGATGTGGAAGGTGCACCGCGACGTCGGCGCCGCCCCGGACGTGGTGTGGCAGATCCTGGCTGATCTGGACGCTTGGCCGCGGTGGGGCCCGACCGTGTCGCGAGCCGAACTGGACGGCAGCGCGCTGCTGCTGGGGGCGACCGGCCGGGTGTTGACGCCGGTCGGGATCCCGCTGCCGTTCGTGATCACCGAGTTCGAGCCCGGCCGGAGCTGGGGCTGGGATGTCGCCGGGGTACCCGCCACCCGGCACGGGGTGCAGCCGCACGGGAACGGCAGTCGGGTGTGGATGAGCGCCCCACTGTGGGCTCCGGCGTATCTGCCGGTTCTCGCGGTGGCGTTGCGGCGCATCGAATCGATGGCCCGTGCCGCCGCGAATGCCGGACCTGGCCGCCGCTGACCGACCCCCGGCGCGCCCGGGGGCGGCGCAGGTGGGCGGCCGCGCCGACGCATTGCTGCTCGGCCTGTTCGCCTTCCTCGTCAGCGGCGCCGGCGCCGGTCGCCCGTCGCTCTGGATGGACGAGGCCGCCACGGTCTCGGCAACCGATCGTCCGCTCCCGGAGTTGTGGGCGCTGTTGCACAGCGTCGATGCCGTGCACGGCCTGTATTACCTGCTGTTGCACGGCTGGTCGGCGCTGACGCCGCCCGGCGAGCTGTGGCTGCGGCTGCCCAGCGCGCTGCTGGTGGGAGTGGCGGCGGCCGGCGTGGTGGTGTTGGGTCGGCAGTTGTCGACGCGGTCGGTGAGTCTTGCTTCGGCGGCGGTGTTCGCGTTGTTGCCGCGCACCACCTGGGCCGGTATCGAGGCGCGGCCGTACGCGCTGACCATGGCATGTGCGGTGTGGTTGACCGTGCTGCTGGTCATCGCCATCCGGCGCGGGTCCGTCGGGCTCTGGGCCGCATACGGGTCGGCGCTCGCCATCGCGGTGGCCGTGAACGTGATGGTGCTGCTGATCGTGCTGCCGCACGCGGTCCTGGTGATCCTCGCAACCCCGGGGCGCCGGGCCCGCGTCGCGTGGACCGCCGCCGTCGCGCTGGCGGCGCCGGCCATGGTGGCGGTGGTGTTGATCCTCGCCGGCCAGCAGGGGCAGGTCAGCTGGATCTGGCCGGTGGGCCCGGCGACCGCCGGGCAGATCTTCGCCGAGCAGTACTTCCCGTCGGTGTACTCGGACAGCCTGCGGGTCGTCGGACCCGGCCAACGGCAGTTCACCGCCGAGCAGCTGGCGGTGGCCGTCCGGGCCTGGCTGCGCGTCGTGCCGCTGATCAGCCTGGTCGTCGTCCTGGCAGTGGTAGCCGGGCGGAAGTGGCGCCGCGGGACCGCGGTGATCCCTTCCGGCGCAAGGTCGTTGGTTGCCGTGTCGGTGACCTGGATCGTCGCGCCGACCGCGCTGTTGGTCGGGTTCTCGGCCCTCGTCCGGCCGCTCTACCAACCGCACTATCTTGCCTTCAGCACGCCCGCGGTAGCACTGCTGATCGGTCTCGGCGTCGTCGTGGTCGGGCAGAACGGCCGCCGGATCGGCGTCATCCTGGCACTGCTGGCCGTGGCGGCGGCACCCAACTATCTCGCCCAGCGGGGCCCGTACGCCAAGTACGGCTCCGATTACAGCCAGATCGCCGGCGTGCTGGCCGCGCACTCTGCCCCGGGCGAGTGCCTGTCCGTTGTCGGCGGGGACAGCGGGTCGCCGGCCGACGGCGTCGAGGGCGCCCGGTTGATCCACCGTGACGGGCTGGTCGATATCGGAACGGATGAATCTGCCCGGCAACGGAATTCGCTGTTCGGTTCGCGGCTTCCGGTGGACCGGCGGCCGCTCGCGGACTGTGCGGTCGTGTGGGTCGTCACCGCCGCCGAGGCCCGCCCGGGGACGCCCGGATTTCGGGTGCAGCAGCAGTGGCACTTCAACCAGACCGTGGTGAGCAAGCAGGTCCGCACCCGATGATGCTGGACAGGATCGCGACGTGGGCGCTGCGGGCACCCAGGCGAGTCGCCGCCCTCGTGGCGTTCGCGGCGGTCACCTCGGCGATCCTCGGCGTCCCCGTGGCCTCGCATCTGACCGCCGGGGGGTTCCAGGATCCGGCAGCCGAATCGGCGCGGGCCAACCGGACCCTGACCGAGGTGTTCGGCAAGAGCGAGGTCCAGCTGGTGCTGGTGGTCGGCCGCGCCGACGGCCGGCCAGCCGAGGCCGTGGAGGCCGCCGGACGCCAGATGGTGGGCCTGCTCGAACGCAGCCCCAACGTCATCGGCGTGCTCTCGCCGTGGACCTCACCACCGCAGATCGCCCGTGCACTGGACGGGGCGGACGGCTCCGGTCTGGTCATCGCCGACCTGCGTGGCGGGGAGAGCCGAGCGCCCGGATACGGCGCGGACCTCGTCGCGGCCATCGGCGCCGAGATTCTCCCGCAGTTCCCCGGGGTGCAAGTGCAGGCGGGCGGATCGGCGATGGTGTTCGCCCAGATCACCGACCAGACGTTGCGGGACGTGCTGATCATGGAGTCGATCGCCGTGCCGCTGAGCCTGCTGGTCCTGGTGTGGGTGTTCGGTGGGCTGCTCGCCGCCACCCTGCCGTTGATCGTCGCGGCGGCCGCGATCGCCGGGACACTGGCGGTACTGCGGGGCATCACGTTGTGGACCGACGTGTCGATATTCGCGTTGAGTCTCGCGACGGCACTGGGTTTCGCGCTCGCCGTCGACTACACCCTGCTGATCCTGAGCCGGTACCGCGATGAACGCGCCGACGGTGCCGACCGCGATCGGGCCGTCCGCGCCACGATGCGCACGGCCGGTCGCACCATCGTGTTCTCGGCATTCATCGTCACCCTGTCGATGGCCACCCTGGTGCTGTTTCCGATCCCGTTCCTGCGGTCCTTCGCCTATGCCGGGGTGGCGACGGTGTCCTTGTGCGCGCTTGCCGCGCTGGTCCTCACGCCGACCGGCATCGTGGTGTTCGGCGAGCGCCTGACCATCCGGCCCGGTCGGCATCAACCCGGAGTGCGACAGGGATTCTGGTATCGCAGTACCGCGTTCGTCATCCGCCACGCGCTGGTCCTCGGGGTGGGCGGATTCCTGCTACTGGCGCTGGTGGGCGCACCGTTCCTGGACGCCCGGTGGGGCAACCCCGACGACCGGGCGCTGCCCCGCTCCGCGTCGGCCCACCAGGTCGGTGACGTGCTGCGCGCGCAATTCCCGGGCCGCTCCGGGACCGAGAGCATCGTCGTGGTGCCCGACGCGCAGGGCCTGAGCCCGGCAGACTGGGACGGGTACTCCGCGGCGGCATCTCGGATCGAAAGTGTGCTGGCGGTATCCGGTCCGACCGGGACATTCGTCGCGGGTCGCATGACCGGACCCCCGGCCGGTGGCACCGAGATGCGTTCCGGCAGCGCCTACCTGACGGTCACCGGTGCGGCCGCCCTGTTCACCGAGGCGTCCGAGACGCAGCTGCACAGTCTGCGGGCACTGCCCGGTCCGGGCGGGCGCGCTGTGGAGATCACCGGCGCCGCCGCGGTGAACAGCGACGGTGTGCAGGCGATCGCCGCGCGGTTGCCGGTGGTGCTCGGGCTCATGGCGGCGGTGATCTTCGTGGTGCTCTTCGCCCTGACCGCCAGCGTCGTGCTGCCGCTGAAGGCGCTGGTGCTCAACACGTTGTCGCTGTCCGCCGCGTTCGGTGCACTGGTGTGGATCTTCCAGGACGGCCACCTCGGGGCGTTCGGGACCACACCGACCGGCACCCTGGTGGCCACCATCCCGGTGTTGTTGTTCTGCATCGCCTTCGGGCTGTCGATGGACTACGAGGTGTTCCTGTTGGCCCGTATCCGGGAGTTCTGGCTGGAGCAACCCGACCAGGACCGCAGCATCACCCTGGGGCTCGCGCACACCGGGCGGGTGGTCACCGCCGCGGCACTGATCATGTCCATCTCGTTCGCCGGACTGATCGCCGCGCAGGTGTCCTTCATGCGGATGTTCGGCGTCGGGCTCGTCCTGGCGGTGCTGGTCGACGCCACCCTGGTGCGGATGGTGATGCTGCCGGCATTCATGCACCTGCTGGGGCGATGGAACTGGTGGGCGCCGCAGTTCCTGCGGCGCCCGAGGAAACCTGTGCGTTCCTGAACCCATCCGGCGCGCCACGGGGTCCGAATCCCTGACAGATCGACGACACAGGAGGAGGCTCTGCCGTGGCGCTCATCCTGGCCTACACATCGCCCGCGCTGGGGCACCTGTACCCCTTCTGCGCGCTGCTGCAGGAACTGGCCGCCCGCGGACATCAGATCCGTGTCCGCACCCTGGCCGACGGGGTGCAACTGTGCCGGGACCTCGGGTTCGAGGCAGGTGCCGTGGACGCCCGCATCGAGTCGCTGCACAACGAGAACAGCGCCGGCGGCGTGCTCCGGGCGGCCGGTGGCACCGTCCGGGCCCTGACCGCATGCGCGGCGGTCGAGGTCGGCGATATCGAGCAGGCGGTACGCGAGGTTGCCCCCGACCTGGTCATCGTGGATTCCAACTGTTGGGGGGCGATCTCCTTCGCCGAGGCGAACGACCTTGCCTTCGTGGTGTTCTCGGCCTTCACCCCGTACCTGCGGTCACCGGGATCACCGCCGTTCGGGCCCGGTGCCCGGCCGTGGCCCGGGCCGCTGGGACGCATCCGGGACTGGGGCGTCGGGCTGGTCACCAGCGCGGTCTTCGACCGCCCGTTCCGGCGCGGTATGCACCCGGTGCGGGCCGGCCTGGGACTGCCCGATGTACGGTCGGCCAACGAGCTGCTGCGGCGGGCACCGGCCGTGCTGGTCGCCACCGGCAAACCGTTCGAATACCCGCACACCGACTGGGGTCCGTCGGTCGCGATGATCGGCCCGGCCTCGTTCGACCCGCCGCCGGCCCGGACTCCGGGGTGGTTGCACGACGTCGAGGACCCGATCGTGCTGGTCACCACCTCCTCGGTGCCGCAGGCCGATGACCGGCTGATCCGTACCGCGGTCGAAGCGCTGGAGGGCCAGGCACTGCACCTGGTGGCGACCTCGCCGGCCCGGACCATGACGACCGCCGACGACCGCCCCGGGGTGACGCTGTCGGAGTTCGTACCGCATTCGCTGGTGCTGGAACGCGCGGTGTGCGTCATCACCCATGGCGGGATGGGGGTCACCCAGAAGGCCCTGGACCGCGGCATCCCGGTCTGCGCCGTGCCGTTCGGCCGCGATCAGTTCGAGGTGGCGCGGCGGGTGGAGGTGGCCCGCTGCGGGGTCCGGCTACCCGCCAAACGGCTCACCCCGGCGACCTTGCGGGCCGCGGTCGCCGATGCCATGTCGATGGCCGACGGAGCCGCCGCCGTCGCCCGCGGGTTCGCCGCGACCGGCGGTGTGCGGCGCGGCGCGAATATCGTGGAAAGCTTTCTACCGGAAGGCGATTCCGTGACAGGTGCGGCTGTCGAGCGGATCAGCCGAGATTGAACGTCCTCGCTATGCGAGATTGAATGTGGTCGTCTCCGCGACCGACCGGCGCTGCGCAGGCGGCAGCGGGGCGCCGACCGCGGACGGACCGATCCGCACCAGCACCTGCGGATAGGCCTCCCCGTCGAACACCTCACACGCCAGCGCCAACCGGTTGCGGGCGTCGCGCAGCGGTGCGGTCAGCGGGCAGGTGGCGAGTCCCAGTGCGGCCGCCGACAGGGTCAGCCCACTGAGCGCCTCGCCGGCCCGGAGCCTGGACAACTCGGTGTCGGTATCGGTGGCCAGCACGAGCATGACTGCGTCGTCCCCCGGATGCCCGGCCGAGTCGGCCCCGTAACCGAGCCCGAACTCGGTGTCCCCGGCCCGCTCCCACCGGCCGGCCGGCACCACCGCGAGTTGCACGCCGAGACGCTGTGCCCGGATCACGAACAGTTCGATGGTGCCCGCCGGCAGCGCGCCCCGGTACGGCCGCCGGTCGGCCCGGCGTCGGGTGATCGCGCCGGCCAATTCCATACTGCCCGCTCCGGGCGGGTGCTGCTCCAGCTCGAACGCCGCCAGCACACCGTCATCCGGGAAGCGGACGATGCGGCTGCCCCACCCCGCGGCGGCGAATGCGACTGCGCAGTGGTGCAATACCGCCCCGCAGCTGAGCAGCACGTCGCGCCGGTCGGCGTCGGTGTCGCCGAGGCTGCGGGTCCAGTCGGCGGACAGTTGCACACCGCTGTCGTCGACCACCCACCGCCACGGCTGGGCGTTGCCCGCCGACGGCGCACGCGCCGCGAGGTCCAGCACGCTCTCCAGCTCCGCGGCGTCGGGGAACGTGGTGGGCATATCTCGCACCTCCTGTGCTGCCGGTGACCGTCTCTGCGGATCTAGTGTGCGTCAGCGCGATTGATCGCGGCCACCTTCGCCGAGATCCAGTCCACATAGGCCAGACCGATGGCCGATGCGATGAACGCCATGTGGATGATGGTCTGCCACTTCAGCGTTTCGGGCTCGAGATTGTCGGCATTGATGAACGATTTGAGCAGGTGGATCGACGAGATGCCGATGATCGACATCGCCAGCTTGACCTTCAGGACGTTCGGGTTGACGTGGCTGAGCCATTCCGGTTTGTCCGGGTGGCTGTCCATCCGGATCCGCGACACGAAGGTCTCATAACCGCCGATGATCACCATGATCAGCAGGTTCGCGATCATCACCACGTCGACGAGGCCCAGCACGATGAGCATCACCGCGGCCTCGTTCAGATGGTTGAAATCCTTGGCGAGATGGATCAGTTCCTTCCAGAACACGATCACGTACACCACCTGGGCCACGATGAGCCCGAGGTACAGCGGTGCCTGCAGCCAGCGGCTGACGAAGATCGCCGAGCCGATGACGCTGGTGAAGGACTGGAACGGCGGCCGCGCGGCCGGGGCTGCGGCGGTGTTTTCGGTTGTGGTCATCCGCTGCGTCTCAGCTGCACACCGCGCCGACGGCAGCCGAGCCCACGAGCTTGGTGTACTTGGCCAGCACGCCGGTCTTGTAGACCGGGGGCAGCGGTTCGAAACCGGCTTTGCGGGACTCGAATTCGGCCTCGTCCACCAACAGGTCCAGTGTTCCGTTGGCGACATCGAGGCGGATCCGGTCACCGTCGCGGACGAACGCGATCGGGCCGCCGTCCACCGCCTCGGGGGCGATGTGCCCGACACACAGACCGGTGGTGCCGCCGGAGAACCGGCCGTCGGTCATCAGCAGTACGTCCTTGCCCAGGCCGGCGCCCTTGATGGCGCCGGTGATCGCCAGCATCTCCCGCATGCCCGGGCCGCCCTTGGGGCCCTCGTAGCGGATGACGACGACGTCGCCGTGGGTGATGGTGCCGTCCTCCAGGGCATCCAGCGCCGCCCGTTCGCGCTCGAAAACCCTTGCGGTGCCCTCGAACACATCCGAATCGAAGCCGGCAGACTTGACCACCGCGCCCTCCGGGGCGAGCGATCCGTGCAGAATGGTGATCCCGCCGGTCGGGTGGATCGGGTTGTTCATCGCTCGCAGCACCTTGCCGTCCGGGTCCGGCGGCTCGATGTGGGCCAGGTTCTCGGCCATCGTCTTGCCGGTGACGGTCAGGCAATCGCCGTGCAGCAGACCGGCATCCAGCAGCGCACGCATCACCACCGGGACGCCGCCGATCTCATCGACATGCTTCATCACGTAGGCGCCGAACGGCTTCACATCGGCGAGGTGGGGCACCTTGTTGCCGACCCGGGTGAAGTCGGCCAGCGTCAGCTCCACACCGGCTTCCCAGGCGATGGCCAGCAGGTGCAGCACCGCGTTGGTGGAGCCACCGAACGCCATCACCACCGCGATGGCGTTCTCGAAGGCCTCCTTGGTCAGGATGTCGCGCGCGGTGATCCCGCGGCGCAGCATCTCCACCACGGCCTCACCGGAGCGGCGGGCGTACTCGTCGCGGCGCTTGTCGATCGCCACCGGGGATGCGCTGCCCGGCAACGACATGCCCAGGGCCTCGGCGGCCGAGGCCATGGTGTTGGCGGTGTACATGCCGCCGCAGGCACCCTCGCCCGGGCAGATGGCGCGTTCGATGATGTCGACGTCCTCGCGCGACATCAGCCCGCGGGCGCATGCGCCGACCGCCTCGAAGGCGTCGATGATGGTGACTTCCTTCTCGGACCCGTCGGTCAGCTTGGCCACACCCGGCATGATCGAGCCGTTGTAGAGAAAGACGCTCGCCAGGTTGAGCCGGGCGGCGGCCATCAGCATGCCTGGGATCGACTTGTCGCAGCCGGCGAGCAGCACCGACCCGTCGAGGCGTTCGGCCTGCATCACAGTCTCGACGCTGTCGGCGATCACCTCGCGCGACACCAGCGAGAAGTGCATGCCCTCGTGGCCCATCGAGATGCCGTCGGACACCGAGATGGTGCCGAACTCCAGTGGGTAGCCCCCGGCCTCGTGCACACCGCTCTTGACGGCCTGGGCGAGGCGCTGCAGCGACATGTTGCACGGCGTGATCTCGTTCCACGACGAGCCGACCCCGATCTGCGGTTTCGCCCAGTCGTCGTCGCCCATGCCGACCGCGCGCAACATGCCGCGCGCTGCGGTCTTCTCCAGGCCGTCGGTGACGTCGCGGCTGCGGGGTTTGATGTCCACCCCGGGGCGAGTTTCAGATGGTGAGGGCATGGAAGAAGTATGCCTGTGGCCCGGTGGCCGACCCAAACCTTTCCTGGATACCCCCTTGGGGTACCGGTAGCCTGGGGGCATGACCCGGACCCGATTGATGGCCCTGCTGGCCGTTGTGGCGGTCGCCGCCCTGATCTCGGGTTGCGTCGGGCAGGACGCGCCCCCCTCGGCGGCCGGGGAATCCGGCGCATCCGCCGAGGCCGGTCTGACACCGGGAGTCAACGCCACCGACCGTGCCTTCGCCTACGGCTTGCTGGCCCAGCGTCCGCAGGTCGACCACCTGGTGGAACTGGCCCGCACCAATTCCGGTAACCCGGCGGTGATCGCGGCGGCCGAGGCGCTGGCCCGCAGCGAGCGCCAGCAGAGCGACACCGTGAACGCGCTGCTGGTGCAGTGGAGCGACGGGGAGGAGGGCGGTCAGGGGCCGCCCCCGGAGGGCCCCAACCTGTTCGACCGCGGCGCCGTCGAACGCCTCGGGTCGCTGACCGGCCCGGAGTTCGACACACTGTGGCTGCAGGCCATGCTCAACCACCACCAGGCGGTCATGA
The DNA here is from genome assembly GCF_043974665.1 of Mycobacterium sp. AMU20-3851. Classification (NCBI taxonomy): domain Bacteria; kingdom Bacillati; phylum Actinomycetota; class Actinomycetes; order Mycobacteriales; family Mycobacteriaceae; genus Mycobacterium; species Mycobacterium sp. AMU20-3851. The sequence continues at coordinate 5,731,112 of NZ_CP146371.1, read as the reverse complement.
TCATGGCGTCCTCCGAGATCAAGGACGGCGAGGACATCAACGCCAAAACCCTGGCCCAGGCGGTCCTGTCGACCCGTCAGGCCGAGGTCGAACAGATGCAGCACTTGTTGGGAGGCGGACAGCGATGAGTGACGAGACGGTTGCGGCCGAACACGGCTATTCGCCGCAGAAAGAGAATTACGCCAAACGCCTGCGCCGCATCGAGGGGCAGGTCCGCGGGATCGCCAAGATGATCGACGACGACAAGTACTGCATCGACATCCTCACCCAGATCAGCGCGGTGAACAGTGCCCTGCAGTCCGTCGCGCTCGGCCTGCTCGACGAGCATCTGGGGCACTGCGTCACCCAGGCGGTCGCCGAGGGTGGCAGCCAGGCGGACGCCAAACTCGCCGAGGCGTCGGCCGCCATCGCCCGGCTGGTGCGGTCCTGAGAGCCGTCACAGGTGTAACGATCACCACCGTCGCCACGATCAAACACCCAGGTCAGTGACACAGGTCGGGTGGTGATGAGGGGTCCGTCCGACCTCGTCGCGGGTTAGCTGGTGACAGCCCTGTGACACACTGGTCAGCAGATATGCCAGTGGAGGTGACATATGTCGCAGCGGACGAGGAACAGACTCGCCAGCGCGATCTTGGCGGCCGGATTGGTCGTTGGATTCGGATTCGGCAGCCCGGCTGCCCAGGCAGAACCGCCGGCGCCGCAGCCGGCACCGGCGAACCCGCTCGGGTCGTCCTCGGAGACCGAACGTGATCCGTTCGCCCCGGTCGGTGGTCCGGGAGCACAGCCGCTGCCGATCCCCGCAGGCACCCCGGCCGGGCAGAACCCGAACCCGTTCCGTGGATTGCCGCCGTTCGTTCCGCCCACGTTCAACCCGGTGAACGGCTCGATCGCGGGCGCCGCCAAACCGATCTACATCAACTTCGCCCGTCCCATCGCCAACCGGCAGATGGCGCAGGACGCGGTGCACATCACCTCGAACCCGCCGGTGCCCGGCCGGTTCTACTGGGTGACCGACACCCAGCTGCGCTGGCGGCCCCAGGACTTCTGGCCGGCCGGCACCGTGGTGAGCATCGATGCCGCCGGTACCAAGTCGAGCTTCACCGTCCCCGAACAGTTGGTCGCGACGATCGACGACGCCACCAAGACCATGACTGTGGTGCGGGACGGCGAGGTCGAGAAGGAATTCCCGGTGTCGATGGGCAAGGCCGGCAACGACACCAAGAACGGCACCTACTACGTGCTGGAGAAGTTCGCCGACATGGTGATGGACTCCTCGACCTACGGGGTCCCGGTGGACTCCGAGGACGGGTACAAGACGCCGGTCAAGGATGCCGTGCGCATCGACAACAGCGGCATCTTCGTGCACGGTGCGCCCTGGTCGGTCGGCGCGCAGGGCAATTCGAACGTCAGCCACGGTTGCATCAACCTCGCACCCGAAGACGCCAAGTGGTTCTACGACAACTTCGGCAGCGGCGACGCGGTCGTCATCAAGAACACCGACGGCGGCTGGTACGACCAGCCCGACGGTGCGTCGGACTGGCAGATGTTCTGACCTGACCGACTGGAACGCGAAAATCCCCCGAAGCCATCAGGTTTCGGGGGATTTTCGGTTCAGCGATCAGTTCCAGATGCGGACCCGGTGCTCGGGCTTCAGATACAGTTCATCGTCGGCGTCGACCTCGAACGCCTCGTAGAACGCGTCCAGGTTGCGGATGACGCCGTTGCAGCGGAACTCCGGCGGTGAGTGCGGGTCGGTGGCGAGCCGCCGGATCGCCTCGGCGTCACGGGATTTGGTGCGCCACACCTGAGCCCACCCGTACAACACCCGCTGCACCCCGGTCAGCCCGTCGATGACCGGCGCTTCTTCGCCGTCGAGGGACAGTTCGTAGGCCAGCAGGGCGATGGACAGCCCGCCGAGGTCGCCGATGTTCTCCCCGACGGTGAACGCGCCGTTCACGTGGTGGGAGGGGTCCAGATTGCGCGGCGTGAAGGACTCGTACTGCTCGATCAACGCGGCGGTGCGATGGCCGAACTCGGTGCGGTCGGCGTCGGTCCACCAGTTCACCAGGTTTCCGTCGCCGTCGTACTTGGCGCCCTGATCGTCGAAGCCGTGCCCGATCTCGTGCCCGATCACCGCGCCGATGCCCCCGTAGTTGGCGGCGTCGTCGGCGCCGGCGTCGAAGAACGGCGGCTGCAGAATCGCTGCCGGGAAGACGATCTCGTTCATGCCCGGGTTGTAGTAGGCGTTGACCGTCTGCGGGGTCATGAACCACTCGTCGTGATCCACCGGACCGCCCAGCTTGGCCAGATCGCGGTCGTACTCCAGCGCGTACCCGCGCTGGTAGTTGCCGTACAGGTCGGCGCGGTCGATGGTCAGCGCCGAGTAGTCGCGCCAGCGGGCCGGATATCCGATCTTCGGGGTGAACTTGTCCAGCTTCTCCAGCGCGCGCTCACGGGTCTGCGGGGTCATCCACGGCAGGTTGGTGATGCTGACGCGGTAGGCCTCGCGCAGATTGGCCACCAGTTCGTCCATCCGGGACTTGGCTTCCGGCGGGAAATGCCGCTCCACATAGAGCTTTCCGACCGCATCGCCCATCAGGCTCTCGACCAGTCCGACGCCGCGCTTCCAGCGGTCGCGGATCGCCTCGGTGCCACTGAGCGTCTTTCCGTAGAACGCGAAGTTCTCGGCGACCAGGTCATCGGTGAGCAGCGAGGCGCGGGAACTGATGACGCGCCAGCTCAGCCACTGCTTCCAGTCCTCCAACGACTCGGACGCCCACAGGGCGGCGAACGCGGTCAGATAGTCGGGCTGGCGCACCACGACCTCGGCCGGTGCGGCCCCGAGTGCGCCCACCCAACCGGACCAGTCGAATCCCGGTGCCTCGGAGGCCAATTCTGTGAAGGCGCGCAGGTTATAGGTGAGGTCGGCGTCGCGGCGCTTGACCACATCCCAGTGCGCGGCCGCCAGCTTGGTCTCCAACGCCACGATGCGCTCGGCGGTCTGGGCATGCGGGCCCTCGCCGTGAATGCCCCCGTCGCTTCGCTCGCCCCCGTACACGAGCGTCAGCATCCGGGTGATGTGGCCCGGGTAGGCGGCCAGGATCTCGGCGTGGGAATCCTCGCGGTAGTAGGACTCATCGGGCAGGCCGAGCCCGGACTGCGACATGTGCAGCAGGTAGCGGGTGGAGTCCTTGGAGTCGGTGTCGACGTACACGCCGGTGCCACCGCCGATCCCGGTGCGCTGCAGCCGGCCCAGGACGACGGCCAGCGCCTCGCGGTCGGGGGCGTCGGCGATGGTGGCCAATTCGGCCAGCAGCGGCGCCACTCCCACACGGGCGACGGTGTCGGTGTCCATGAAGCTGGCGTACAGGTCGCCTATGCGGCGCTGATCGGTGCCGACCGGCGCCTCGGCCGCGGCGGCCTCGGTGATGATGTCGCGGACCTGCTCCTCGGCGCGGTCGGCCAGGGTGCGGAACGCGCCGTCGGTGGCCCGGTCGGCCGGGATCTGGTATTCGTCCAGCCAGCGGCCGTTCACGTGTCCGAACAAATCGTCCTGGGGACGCACCGCGGAGTCGACGTAGCTCAGATCGATGCCGGATCGGATGTCTTCGGTCAAAGAGATATCTGACGTCACTCTCACATCCTGCCAGAGGATCGGGGTGCGGCACCGGTAGCCTCACGGCCATGCCTGATGAGCAAACCCGGGGGCTGTCGGTCTACGGCGTCGCCGCGATGGTGTTCGGCGTGATCGGGGTGGCCGCCGCGGTACTGGCGACGCTGGTCTGGTCCGGGCACCGCAGTGAGGTGGCGGAGCGGACACACCAGACCGAGGTGCTGCAGGCAGCGGCGGACTGGACGGGTCTGCTGATCAATCTGACCTCCGACACCGCGGCGCAGAACCTGCAGCAACTGCGCGACGGCACCGTCGGTCAGCTCAACGTGGAGTTCGACAACACGGTCGAGCCGTTCACCGATCTGGTGGCCAAACTGGATTCCAAGACCGTCGGCCAGGTCGAATCGGTATCCATCGAGACGCTGCAGCACCGGCCAGGTGACCCGCCGGGAAGCCCGGAGCCCGAGCAGCCCGAGCTGTCGACGGTCGCCTCCCGGACCGACACCGTGCTGGTGGTCGCCACCTCGGTGAGCCAGAACGCCGGCGCCGAGCCGACCACGGTGCGCTGGAACCTGCGCCTGGACGTCTCGGATGTGGACGGCAAACTGCTGATCTCGCAGCTGGAGGCGATCCGATGAGGAATCGGTTGCGCGTTCTCGGGGTGGACATCCTGGCGCCGCTGGCGGCGATCGCGGGTCTGCTGCTGATCGGCGCGGTGCTGGACTGGCCGCGCTGGTGGGTGGCGGTGTGCACGGCGCTGTGCCTGCTGATCGTGCAGGGCGTGGTGGTCAACGCGGCGCTGTTCCGCCGTGACGGGGTGACCGTCGGGACCGACGACGACGGCCCGCTGCTGCGCTTCGGGGTGGTGGCGGTGGCGGCGGTGGCACTGGTGGGTGCGGTGTTCGTCGGCTACACCCGGTGGACCATCCCGGACCGGGATCTGAACACCGACAGCGCCGAGGTGGTCGGGATCGCCAGCAGTGTTTCCGAGGCGTCGGCGACGTTCTCGCCGAGCAGCCCCGACGCGGCGATCGACCGGGCCACAGCCTTGATGTCCCCGCGCCGCGCCGAGGCCTACCGTAATGAATTCGCCGCGGTGGCAAAGGATTTGACCAGCAGAAAGATCTCCGGTCAGGCGCAGACGCTGTCGGCCGGGGTGGAGGCCATCGGTCCGTCGGTGGCCAGCGTCGCGGTGGTGATGCGCGGCACCCAGCACGCGCCGGGCAAGCCGGCCGATGTGGCGGTGCTGGCGTTGCGGGTGACGCTGGAGAAAGAGGACGGCCGGTGGCTGGTGACCGACGTGACACCGATCAACGCGCGCTGACGGTGCTCGGCGAGAGCGGCTAACCCGAGTTGGCGGCGCGCTGGGCGCGGATGCGAGCGAACCGGTCCGACAGCCGCCGCATCCGGATCATCATCGAGGCCGACGGGGTCGCGACTCCATCGGTGAACTCCACGAAGTCGTCCAGGTTCACCCCGATCCGCGACGCGAACTCCGGGGCGCCGAGCCCCGAGCGTTCCAGCAGCTGCCGCACGTGGCGGGCCACCTCGGCTCGCTCATTGGCCTCCAGATGCTGTCGGGCCTTCTCCAGGACCTCGGTCAACGCCGCCGACACCCCGTAGGGCTGCTCGGTGGCGAGCACCTCCTCGACCTGGCGGGCGGTCCGGCCGAACGGATCGCGCTTGATCGCGGCGACGATGCGCTGCCACACCTCGAGATCGTCGTTGTCCAGCGCGGCGCGGATCGCCGACGTGGGCCAGAACTCGACCGGACGGTCATCGGCGCCACCCTGGACTCCCGGCTTGGCCGACAACGTCACCTCGTCTCCTCCAGCATCGCTACGGCAACCGACAGGCACCGCTGACGGACGGTGGCCCAGTCGGCGTCGGTCTGATCCGGCTCGTCCGGTTCATCCGACGGACGGGGGTCGGCCAGTCGCCGAACCAGTTGGGTGGCCACCCAGTGCGCCCGCGGGCCATGTCCACAGTAGTACCGGTCCATTTTGGTCAGGACTTCAGCGGCGGTGTGGGTTTCCATGGAATCCACCAGCCGGGCGAACTCGGTGTAGTCGCGCGTGCTGTTGCGGCACATCAGCAGATAGCTCTTCAGCCGCAGCGTTTCGGCACCGGTCGGGACGAGCAGTCGGTCCCCGGTCGGCAACTGGACGGTGGTGGCTTCCATGGGGCCGCGGCGTTGCACCGGCAGGCGTTCGGAATCGGAGGCGGTGGCCAGGGCATCGAGCGCGACGTCGAGCCGGCCGCGCCACATGGTGATCGGGTGCACCGGCCTGGCCATGGTCGGGATCCGCCCGCTGAACCGGCGCCCGCCCACCACCTCGGGGTCGGGGGCGCATCCGCTGAACGCCAGCGGATCGGGTACCACCACGGTTTGCGGGGCAAGGCTTTTCAGCTTCGCAGCGCTCTTGACCACCGTCCGCAGGTCCCCGCTGGGTGCGGCGGCCGCCGTCTCGGGGACCATCACCAGGTCGGTGATGTCGACCTTGGGCAGCGGCTTCTCGAAGTCCACCGACGGCAGGATCCGGTCCAGCCACCGCGGCAGCCACCAGTTCCACTCGTCGAACATCGCCATCAGCGCGGGCACCAGGATCAGCCGCACGATGGTCGCGTCGACGGCGATGGCCGTCGCGCAGGCCACCCCGATCTGGGCGACCAGCGGCATGCCCGCGAACGCGAACCCGATGAACACCGCGATCATGATCAGTGCCGCGCTGGTGATGGTGCGGGCGCTGGTGGACACCCCGTAGGTGACGGCGTCCCGGGTGTTGTTGGTGATCAGATACCGTTCCCGGATCCTGGTCAGCAGGAAGATCTCGTAGTCCATCGACAGGCCGAACGTCATCGCCAGCACCAGCGGGGGCACCGTGCTGTCCAGCGACTCCAGCGGCGCGAAGCCCAGATCCTCCAGCCAGCCCCACTGGAACACCACCACCAGGCTGCCGTAGGCGGCCGCCACCGACAGCACCGTCATCAGCACACCCTTGAGGGCGAGGAACACCGAGCGGATGGCGATCAGCAGCATCACGAACGCGATGACCGAGACGAAGACGAACACCAGCGGCTGGACCTGGGAGACCTGATCGTCGAAATCCTTGATCAGCGCGGTCGGGCCGCCGACGTCGATGCGGACGTCGCTGTCCACCCCGGGTAGCTCGGCGCGCAGCCAGTCGACGGTCTCGCGGGCCCGGAAATCCTCGGGGTCCACCGAGAGGACCGCCGACATCAGCGCGCTGTCGTCGTCCTTGCCGAGGGCCGGCGGGGACACCGTCGCGACATTGGGCGCCTGCGACATCCGCATCGAGATGCTGTCCAGCGTGGCGCGAGACGCCGGTCCGTCGGCGTCGCCGTCGGGGAAGGTCACCAGCACCCGGACCGGCCCGAGCACGCCCGGCCCGAGCGCCTCGGCGGCCGCGTTGACCCCGCCCCGGATCTCGTGGGTGGGATCGAACTGGCGCAGCATGCTGTTGCCGAGCGTCATCGCGAACGCCGGCGCGGCCATGGTGAGCAGGAAGACCGCGGCCAGTGACGCCGACAGCCACGGTCGCCGCATGACGCTGCCGATCCACCGGGTCCAGAACCGGGACTGGGTGGTGTCGGGCCGGCGCGACCAGTGCAGCAACCGGGAACGCTTGGCCGCCGACCGGCCGAAGGTGGCCAGCACCGCCGGGGTCAGCGTGGTCGAGGTCAGCACCGCGACGGCCACTGCCAGGATGGCGCCGGTGGCCATGGACTGCAGCACCGGGGTGTTGATGAGGTAGATGCCGGTCACCGAGGCGATCACGGTCAGACCGGACAGCACCACCGCCAGGCCGGAGGTCGCCATCGCCGCGTCGACCGCCTGCGCGGTGTCGCGGCCGGCCCGCAGTTCTTCGCGGTATCGCATCAGGATGAACAGGGAGTAGTCGACGGCCAGCGCGATCCCGAACATCGACACCGTGGAGGTGGCGAACACGCTCATCGTGGTGACCGAGGACAACAGGAAGACCACGCCCATGGTCACCGCCACGGTGCACACCCCGAGCAGCAGGGGCATCGCCGCCGCGGCCAGCGAACCGAACACCGCGAGCAGGATGATCAGCACAACCGGCAGGTTCCACTTCTCGGCCTGCGCGACGTCGTGTTTGGTGGCGTACTGCGCGGCGGCGCCGAGCGCGCCCTGACCGATGACGTGCAGGCGGACCTTGCCGTCCTCGGTGGCGCCGGCGGTGTCCCCCTCGATGCCGACCTTCTCGCGAAGCTGATTGGCGATGTCGACGGCCCCGCTGTTGTTGAAGTCCATCTGCAGCTGGACCACATAGGGGCGGTCCGGCGCGGGCGGCGGCTGCTGCGGATTGGGGATCTCTTTGATGCTGGGCACCTCGGAGGCGATGCGCTGCAACTGCGCCACGGCGGCGTTCATGTCCTCGAACGACGCGTCCGCGCGGGGCACCGCCACCAGAGCCAGCGGCGAGGCGCCCTGTTCGGGGAACTGTTCCTCGAGCTGCTGCTGAACGTGCAGCGATTGCGACCCTTCGACCTCGAACCCACCACCGGTGAGCTGGTCGGAGTGGTTCATCGCCAGGTAAACGGAGGGCACCAGCAGCAGAACCCAGACCACAAACACCGCCCAGCGATATCTGCGCAGGCTGCTGCTCAAGCGCATCATGAACTGCTGGATGGCGCCCCTCGCATTTCTCCCCGCTTGGCCGGTAAGCGAGAGCGTACCGCAGCAGCCTGTGAGCTGTCGGGGCGTCGATTTCACTTGTGACCAGCCCGAAATGTTCGGCCGGGCCGAGGTCCCCCCGGCCCACACCCGGGACCACCTGCAAGTTTGCTGTGAAGGTGGCCGTGCGGTGCGGCAGATGGCATGATGGCGCAGGTTCAGTACTGGGTCGGGGATTCGAGCACTGACGATCGCGACTGTTCGCGAGCCGGTTGAACGTGCATTGCCCGAAGGAGCGCCCATGACCGTCATCACTGCCAGCGTGCGTCGCGGACTACTCGCCGCGTTCGCTGGAACCGCCGTCGGCGGGACCGCGCTGTTCGGTGTCGCCGCAGCACATGCCCCTGCCGCCGACGCCGCGCCGGACCCCTGCGCCGCCAGCCAGATCGCCAAGACGGTCGGCGCGGTGTCCACCTCGATCGGCACCTACCTGGACGCGCACCCGGAGACCAACCAGGCGCTGACCGCGATCGCCGCCCAGCCGGCCGGACCGCAGTCCTTGGTCGCGACGAAGACCTACCTGGACGCCAACCCTGAGGCGGCCGGCGACCTGCAGCGGCTGCAGGCACCGCTGGTCCGGTTGTCCACCCAGTGCAAGCTGCCGGTGAGCCTGCCGCAGCTGCTCGGCGTCATGCAGGGTGTCCAGTCGCCGGGCGGGCTGGACGCGCTGGTGACCGCGGGCGCGGAGGGCGCCGCCGAGGCGGTGTCCTCGGCCGGGACGCCGAAGCCCGCCGCCACCGCCGGCACCGGACCGCTGCCGGGCCCCGCCGCCACCACCACCGGATGACGGTGCGGGGCGTCACCGAGGGCATAACTGAGCGGATGGTCCCGAAACGGCCATAATCCAGGGGTGCGCACCACAATCGAGCATTCCTCGTCGGAGAGCACCGGCCGGACGGTCCTGATGGTCGACGACGACCCGGACGTGCGGACCTCTGTGGCGCGCGGGTTGCGGCATTCCGGCTTCGACGTCCGGGTGGCCTCCAACGGCAAGGAGGCGCTGCGGCTGCTCTCCAACGAGGCGCACGACGCCCTGGTGCTCGACGTACAGATGCCCGAACTCGACGGGGTCGCCGTGGTGACCGCGCTGCGGGCACTCGGCAACGACATCCCGATCTGCGTGCTCTCGGCCCGCGACACCGTCAACGACCGGATCGCCGGCCTGGAGGCCGGCGCCGACGACTACCTGACCAAACCGTTCGACCTCGGTGAGCTCGTCGCCCGGCTGCACGCCCTGTTACGCCGGTCCAGCCACTCCGAACAGGCCTCCGACGTCATGATCGTGGGCCCGCTGACCATCGACACCGCGCGTCGGCTGGTCTACGTCGACGGTGAACGCGCCGAGCTGACCAAGCGGGAGTTCGACCTGCTGGCGGTGCTGGCCGAGAACGCCGGTGTGGTGCTGACCCGGCAGCGTCTGCTCGAGCTCGTGTGGGGCTACGACTTCGACGTGGACACCAACGTCGCCGACGTCTTCATCTCCTACCTGCGGCGCAAGCTGGAGCGCCAGGACCGGCCGCGGGTCATCCACACCGTCCGCGGTATCGGGTACGTGCTGCGGGAGGAGGCGTAACCCGTGCGGTTGTCCCTTCCGCTGCTCGGCAGGTCCGCATCCCTGCGGACCCGGGTGGCCGTCGCCTCGGCGATCGCCGCATCCGCGGTGGTCGCCGCGTTCACCGTGCTGACCACGGTGGTGCTGGTGAACAACGATGCGGCCCAACTCGATCGGCGCCTGGACGCGATCGTCGAAGCGAGCATGTTTCCCGAGCAGCTCTCCGATCCCCGCCGCGGTGTGCTGACCACCGGACGGTCCCGGTCCACCGGCCAGGTGATGTTCCAGCGCGGCTTCCAGCTGCCCGCGCTGCCGCCGGGTACCGAGACCGTCGAGGTCAACGGTGTGGAGTACCGGGTCCGCACCATCCCGATGGATCAGCAGGGCGGCGGGGTGCTGCTGTCGATCGGTATCCGGGCGGACAGCATCCTGTTGAGCCAGGCCAGGATTCCGATCTATCTGGCGGTCGGGGTGCTGACGGTGCTGGTGGCCGGCGGGCTGGGCTGGCTGCTGGCCGGCCCGGCGGTGCGCCCGCTGCGCCGGCTGACCGAGCAGACCAAACTGCTGGGCAAGGGCGCCAGAACCGGGGCGCAGGTGCCCGCGGTGACCGGCGCCCGGGAAGCCGAGGAACTGTCCGACGCGATGGCCGGGATGCTCAGCCGGCTGGTCACCGCGCAGCAGGCGACCACCCGGTCCCTGCAGGCCGCACAGGATTTCGCCGCCAACGCCGCGCACGAACTGCGCACGCCGCTGACCGCCATGCGCGCCGACCTGGACACCCTGCGCATCCACGATCTGCCGACCGAGGAACGCGATGAGGTGGTGGCCGACCTGCTGCGCGCCCAGCGCCGGGTGGAGGCCATCATCACCGCGCTGGGCCAACTGGCCTCCGGTCAGCTCGCCCAGGCCGAGGACCGCGAACTGATCGACATCACCGATCTACTGGATCGGGTGGCCCGGGAGAACGCACGCACCGACCCGCCGGTCGATATCGCCGTGGAGGTAGATGACGACCTCGGCATGGTGTGGGGGTGGCCCGGCGGGCTGCGGCTGGCGGTGGACAACCTGGTGCGCAACGCCGTCGCGCACGGCGGGGCCGGGCGGATCGTGCTCTCGGGCACCCGAAACCCGGACGGCCGCCTGCTCATCGTGGTCGACGACGACGGGTGCGGGCTACCCGCCGAGGAGCGCACGGTGGTGCTCGGCCGGTTCGCCCGTGGCAGCACGGCCGCACCGGGCGGTTCCGGCCTGGGGCTGGCGCTGGTCACCCAGCAGGCGGCTCTGCACGGCGGACGGCTGCAACTGTCGGACAGTCCGCTGGGCGGGCTGCGCGCCACCCTGACCATCTCCGATCGTGCCCCGGATCAGGCCGAGCCGGGCCGGGAACCGGACGACGTCAGCGTCGCGCCAGAACCTTCGCGATGGCGCGCCAGCCGAGCAGCAAGACGGCGGTCGTGATCGAGGCCACCACGATGAAGCTTCCGGCAGTGCCCGCAGAAGTGGCCTTGCGCAACAACATTCCGACGACCACGGTGACCACCCAGATGATCACGCCGGTCGGGTAGAGGCTGGCGGGTCGCTGCCAGGCGCGCGCCGCCAGCCAGCCGGCCAGCGTCCCGGTCAGGAACGGCCAGGCGGTTTCGGCGATACCGGCCACGGTGAGACCCTCGGCGTGACTGCGCCGGCCGATGGTGCAGAACACGATCACGCAGACCAGGTCGGTGGCCAGGGCGGTCACCGTGCTGCGCGTCGGGTTAGTTTGCGGCATTACTCATCACATCCATCACCAGGGGGCTCAGATCGGTCTCGGTACGCGGGTTGCTCCCCGGTGCCATCTGCACCGTACCGCCGGTCAGCAGTGCGGTCAGATCCGCCGACGAGGACAGTCGTCCGTCGACCGTGAACGAGTCGAACAGGAACGGCAGACCGTCGGCGGCCAGCGGGTCGGGCGTGTTCATCACGTGGAAGTGCAGGTGCGGCGCATCGGTGTTCCCGGTATTGCCGAGGTGTCCGAGCACCTGGCCGGTGCTCAGGTGATCGCCCGGCTTCACCTGCACCGAACCGGTTTTCAGGTGGGCGTAGAACGCGTAGTTGCCGTCACCGATGTCCTGCACGACGTGATTGCCGCCGTACTCCGGCAGGGTCAGGCCGGTGACGTCGGCGGTCGGGATCTGTTCGGGCAGGCCGTCCAGCACCGACACCACCGGCCCGTCGGCCACCGCCAGGATGTCCGCACCGTAGAACGGGTAACTCGCCAGCTCGGTGGCCGGACCCTTGTAGAGCGCGCCGTCGGCGTCGAGTTGCAGGTAGTCGATGGCGAAGCGTTCCGCGGCCCACAGGTCGCCGCTGATCGGGTTGAGTGCCATCCGGTGCGAGGTCATCTCGTCGCAGCAACTGTTGGCGGCCAACCAGTTCGGTCCGCGCAGTGGGGGAGAGATGACGACCGGCGCGCGTGTGGACACGACCACCGGGGCGACCTCCTCGGCCATCTCGGCGGGCAGCAGCGGAGGCATCGGCCGGCTCAGCTTGACCGCGATGGTGTGCGAAAGTTGCTGCGGCACATCCTGCTCGTCCAGTGCGACGTCGATCCAGACGACCCCGCTCTGGGCCGGCCCGAATACGTCGGCCGGTTCGCTCGTGGCCCCCAGCAGCCGGGTGCGGTTACGCAGTTCTTCGCCGTTCAGCGTCAACAACTTTCGCTCGCCGGCGTTGACCGTGAGCGAATCCAGATCGATGTCCTGGCCAGTGGCGTTGGTCAGGTACAGCTCGTAGGCCAGGTGGGTTCTGCCGTCGGTGGCCGGCACCGGGACCGGCTGGGAAAGTGCCTTCGCCAGAATCGGTGTGGGCTCGATGGGCAGGGCGTCGGGCGTCGGTGCGGGTGCCGCCGTTGCCGACGGGCTGGAATCTGTTGCCGGCGAAGCCGGCTCGGTACCGTTCGAACATCCGGTCAGCACAGCCCACGCGCCGAGCAGGGTGGCGGCACGACGAATCGTGGATCTCACTGCGGCTCCTCGGGCTCGGGTTCGGTGGCGTCGGGGTCGACGTCCATCTCGGTGCGGAACATGAAGAAGAACACCACCCAGCCGATCGCCGAGATGAAGATCCAGCTGACCATCCGGTAGATGAGCATGGCCGAGATCGCCGAGGCGAGCGTCATCCCGCTGGAGACCAGGCCGGGTACCAGCACCGCCTCGACCACCAGCAGACCGCCCGGCATCAGCGGGATGGACCCGACCGCGCGGGCGGCGGCGTAGGCCACCGTCAGCGCGGCCAGCGACGGGTGACCGCCCGCGGCGTACGCGGCGAACGCCAGGCAGGCGACGTCGGCGATCCAGTTGAACAACGACCAGCTGAATGCGTTGCCCAGTGCCCGGCGGCTCAGTTTCACCGATTCCAGCTGGCGCAGCATCTCCCGCCACTTGTCCAGCCAGGTGTCGGCGGGTTTGTTGCGCAGCGAGTTGAACCAGGACAGCAGCCGGACGCCGATACCGTCGATCTGCTGGGGGTTGGAGGCCACCGACTGGGCCAGCACCAGCAGCAGGAAGAACCCCCCGAGGGTGAAGATCAGAGACAGCGGATTCTTACTGGCGCCCAGCAGGAATGCTCCGCCCAACCCCAGCAGCGCCAGCCCGACGACCTGCAGCACGCCCGACATCACCAGCTGCCAGGACGCCACCACCGGGGAGGCGCCCCAGATGCGCTGTTGGCGGTAGACGAACGTGGCCGATAGCACCGGGCCGCCCGGCAGGGTGGTGGACAGCGCGTTGCCGGCATAGAACGCGGCCTCAGACCGCCATTGCCGCACGGTGACCCCGGCCGAGCGCAGCAGGGTGCGCTGGATCTGGGCGAAGCTGTGCATCGAGGCCATCGCCGCTGCCACGGCGGCCAGCACCCACCACCAGTTCGCCGACAGCAGGCTCTTCCACGCCTTGGCCAGTTGGTCCCAGACCAGCGCGAGTTCGACGGTCAGCACCACCACCGCGACCGCGATGACCGCCCACCGGACCCACCAGTACTTGCCACGAGGGCGTGCATCCTGGCCAGGGGCGTCGCTCATCGGCGCGTCGTGCGACACGCTGTAAGAGTAACGGCGTGCACTTCGGGTATCGGTCGGTTCCCACGGCGCGCCGCATCCCGGTCGTACGGTAGGCCCATGTCGATAGATTCTGCCGCCGACCAGTCGGTGCATCCGCTCGTCCGCAAGGGCGCGGCCTGGGCTTGGCGGCTGCTGATCCTGGGCATCGCGGTGGTGTTCCTGCTGTGGGTGATCAGCCACATCCTGCTGATCGTGGTCCCGGTGGCGCTGGCGGCCATGTTCTCGGCGCTGTTGCTGCCCGCCGTGGACGCGCTGGCCGCCCGCCGGGTGCCGCGCGGCGGCGCGGTGGCGATCGTGTTGCTCGGCGCCATCGCCGGGGTGGGCGGCATCCTGAGCTTCGTCGTCAGCCAATTCATCACGGGTGCACCAGCTCTCGTGGAACAGGTCACCGCGAGCGTGGACGGCGTGCGGAACTGGTTGATCTCCGGCCCGCTACACCTCAGCAAGGAGCAGATCGACCACGCCGGTGACGCCCTGATCCAGACGCTGCAGGAGAACCAGGCCAAGGTCACCAGCGGCGCGCTGTCCACCGCCGCCACCGTCACCGAGATCCTCACCGGCGCACTGCTGGTGCTGTTCACCCTGATCTTCCTGCTGCAGGGCGGGCGGGCCATCTTCGCCTACGTCACGAGGATCTTCCCGTCCTCGGTGCGTGAACGGGTGCGCGACGCCGGGCGGGCCGGTTTCAATTCGCTGACCGGTTACGTGCGGGCCACCTGCCTGGTGGCCCTGGTCGACGCGGTCGGTATCGGCACCGGCCTGGCCATCATGGGTGTGCCGCTGGCGCTGCCGTTGGCCTCCCTGGTGTTCCTGGGCGCCTTCGTCCCGCTGATCGGTGCCGTGCTCACCGGCGGGGTGGCCGTCATCGTGGCGCTGATCGCCAAGGGCTGGGTCTACGCGCTGATCACCCTCGGCCTGATCCTGGCCGTGCAGCAGTTGGAATCCCATGTGCTGCAACCGGTCGTGATGGGCCGGGCAGTGGCCGTGCACCCGTTGGCGGTGGTGCTGGCCATCGCCGGTGGCGGTGTGCTCGCGGGCATCGTCGGCGCACTGCTCGCGGTGCCCGTCCTCGCCGTGCTCAACAGCGCGGTGCGGGTCCTGCTGGCACCCGACCCGCAAGCGGAGCAGGAACAGGTGGCCGCAGAACTGGAACCCGAAGGCCTTACAGACGACCCTCCCGGCGCAGCAGATCCGCCGCGCTGACACCGCCGCCGCGTCGGGTCGGCGCATCGCCGGTGTCGCGGGTATCGATCTTCTCGGTCGACTCCGGGTCACCCGAAGCCCGCTGCGCCGGAATGGCGGTCGTGGGTTCGCTGCCCGGATCCCCGATGGCCCGGGTGGGTTCGGCCGACGGCCGCACCGGCGGAGCCGGATTGCCGGTCGGGATCGCGGTGGTCGGGGTGTTTCCGCGCAGCTCACCCAGCCACGACTCGATCTCGCGGCGTTCCCGGCCGGGGGCCGGGTCGACCCGCGGGGTGCGCTCGGTCGGTGCGGCGTTTACCGCGTTGATGGCCGTCGTCTTCGCCGAATCCGGTTGGGCGGCAAAGCGTGTGGTGGGTTCCTCCGGCGCCGGTCCGGGCGGCGGCGTGGGGATGCGGGTGGTCCCGGCGGCCGACGGACCCGACGGGCGGACCGGCGGCAGCGGGCCGCGCGCACCCGGGACCGGGTGGCCCGGATCATGCTGGGCGGGCGGGTGGGCGGGGCCACCGGCGCCGACCAGGGCAGCCTGATCGGCCACCTCGTGCTCGGGCTCACGCTGCACCGGCCGCTTGCGCTCGTCGGGCAGCTCGGTCTCACCGAGACCGATTTTCTCCTGGACCCGCTTCATCCACTGCGGTGCCCACCAACAATCGTCGCCGAGCAGCTTCATGATGGCCGGCACCAGGAACATCCGGATCACGGTCGCATCCAGCAGCAGCGCGATCAGCAGGCCGAAGGCCAGGTACTTCATCATCACCAGATCCGAGAACGCGAACGCGCCGACCACCACGGCCAGCACCAGGGCGGCACCGGTGATCAGGCGACCGGTGGTCGCGGTACCGATGCGGATCGCCTCCGCGGTGGACATGCCGCGCTCCCTGGCCTCGACCATGCGCGACACCAGGAACACCTCGTAGTCGGTGGACAGCCCCCAGATCACCGCGATGATCAGGCCGATCATCGGTGCCATCAGCGGCTGCGGCGTGTAGTTCAGCAGCCCGGAGCCGTGGCCGTCCTCGACGAACATCCAGGTCAGGATGCCCATCGTGGATCCCAGCGTCAGCGCGCTCATCAGTGCGGCCTTGATGGGCAACACGATCGAGCCGAACGCCAGGAACATCAGGATCGTCGTGGTGATCACCAGGAGCACCACCAGCATCGGCAGATTGTCGAACAGGCTCTGGATGCTGTCCTGGGCCAGCGCCTGTGTGCCGCCGACGTACACCGTGGTGCCATGCGGTGGTGACAGGGCCCGTAGCTCCTCGATCCGGGCCGGTGCGTCAGCGCTGTTGACCAGGCCGTTCTGCAGCACCCGGACAGACGGATCCTTGGATCCGCCCTCTTGCACCGCGCGTTCCTGCCACATGGTCGAGGGATCGTCGGTACCGATGAAGCCGGGCACCGTCTGGGCCTTGGAGCGCAGTTCGGCCAGTTGCTGATCGGTGATCGGCTCGTCGTTGTCGCTGCGGATCACCAGGGTGAGCGGTTCGGTACGGAAGCTGGGGAACTGCTTGTCGAACTGCTCCTGGGCCATCCGCACGGGATTGTCCGGCGGCAGATACTTCTCGCTGTATCCGCCCAGCGCGAGCTGGCCCAACGGGATGACCAGCAGGACCATGATGATCAGGATCGGGGCGGCGAATGCGATCGGCCGCTTCATCACGACGTTGACGAGCTTGCCCCAGAAACCCTTCTCGACTTCTTCGCGCGTCTTGGTCTTCTGGGTCTTCTCGGCGAACCAGTCGATGATCCTGCGGGAGAACGGCCAGTTGGCCAGGAACGGGATCTTGAGCAGGGTGCGGACACCGAGCGCGTCCACTCTGGGCCCGAGAATGCCGAGCGTGGCCGGAAGCACGGTGATCGACAGGAATGCGGCCAACAGCACCGACGCGATGATCGCGTAGGTGATCGACTTGAGGAAGCCCAGCGGGATGAGCAGCAGCGGGAGGGAGGACGCCACGATGATGACCGCGGAGAACGCCACCGTCCGGCCCGAGGTCATCACCGATCGCCGCACGGACGCCTCGACGTCGTAGCCCTCGGCCAGCTCCTCGCGGAACCGGCTCACGATGAACAGGCCGTAGTCGATTGCGATGCCGAAACCCATCATCGTCACCACGGGTTGGGCGAAGAAATGCACATCCATGAACTCGGCGGTGAACCGCAGGATGCCCAGCGCCCCGGCGATCGTGAGACCACCGATGATGGCGGGCAGGGCTGCGGCTACGGCGCCGCCGAACACGAAGAACAGCACGACCGCGACCAGCGGCACGATCGCCAGCTCGGCACGTTTCTGGTCGGTGGCAATTGTTCCGGTGAGTTCGCTGGCGATCGGGTTGAGGCCGGCGAGCTGGATGTTGCCGTCGTTGATGGCGCGCATGGCCGGTTCGACGGTCTGGTAGTTCTTCAAGATGGAGTCGTCATCCTCGCCCTTGAGCGGGATGCTGACGAAGGTGGTCCGCAGATCGTCGGTCTTCATCGCGGCGACCGCAGGTGCATCGGGGGCCTTGAGCCAGCCGACCCAGCCGACCACCTGATCCGGATGGTCCTCGACCAGAGCGTCGAGTTCGCCGCTGACCTTCTTCTGCCAGGCCTTGTCGGTGATCTTCTCGTCATCCGGTGGCGTCAGGATCGCCACCACATGGCTGCCGCGGTCGCGCCCGTACACTTCGTCGCCGAGCAACGAGGCTTGGACGGACTGGCTGCCCTCATCGAAAAAACCGCTCTGGGTGACGTGGGAACCCAAACTGGCCCCGTATACGCCGCCACCAAGGCACAGTGCGACCATGACCCCGATCACTATGTATCGGAATTGGTACACCGTTCGACCCCACCAGGCGAACACGTCAGCTCCTTATTTGCTCTTGATGATCTGATCCACGCTGCGCGGGCATGGTCACTTCAGTTGTCAGACGCGCGAGGTCAGCAGCGCGGACAACGGCCGGAACGGCTGCAGCCAAGCGCCCTGCTCGGGCAGCGAATCAAGGCCGATTCGCGGTAGCGGCTCCCGGAAGACACCAGGGATGTCCTCCAGGTCGACGAACTCCAAGCTATCCGACGCTAACGCCCAACTGGCATGTTCGCGAAATCCGAGCACCTGCACCGGAACGCCCTCGTGGGCGATCTCTTCCAGCGGTGCCCGGAATGCCTGACCGTCCGCGGACGCCACCACCACACCGGCCAGGCCCTCACTGCGGCGCAGCGCGATGTGCTCCAGCATGTCGCTGTCGACGTCGCTGTCCTCGTCCACCTTCGGCTTGGCGAAGACCGCGAAACCCACGTTACGCAACGCCTCCACCCAGGGGCGGACGACATCGGCGCTACCTGGGGCGATGTTGGTGAAGACGGTGGCCTCGGGCTCCAGCGAGATCACCGCCGACGGCGATGAGTCCCGCCGCCTGGACAGTTCGGCGGTCCGGTTCAGCAGCCAGCGGCCCAGCGCGTCGAACCGGGGCCGGTGCGCGGCGGTGGGCCGGCCGCCCAGGATCGATCCCAACCCCATGTCGAGGTTGGGTGCGTCCCAGACCAGCAGTACGCGTTGGGTGCTCGGCGGTACGGGCGCCGGATCCTCGACGTCCAACGCGTCGGGTTCGGTGTCGACACTCATATGCGCTCCCAGAGGAGTTCGGTGACGATGGGACCGGCCAGCGCCTTGCGTTCGTACTTGGTCTCGGGCCGGGCCACCGATATCGGGAGGTGTCGGCCGGCGTCGACGCGGCGCAACCGCGGTTCGGCGTCGCCGACCTCGGCGATGTGCTCGGCGTACCCCATGTGGTCGGTCGCCGCGTGCAGGATGCCGCCGGGCTTGAGCCGATCGGCTATCAGGGCCATCGTCTCGGTCTGGAACAGCCGCCGCTTGTGGTGGCGCGCCTTGGGCCACGGGTCCGGGAAGAACACCCGCACCCCGGTCAGCGATGCGTCGGGCAGCGAATGTTCCAGGACGTCGACACCGTCGCCGCGGACCAGTCGGATGTTCGGGATGCCGTCGCGGTCGATGACGCCGAGCAACTGGCTCAGCCCCTTCTTGTAGACCTCGACGGCGATCACATCGAGATCGGGCTCGGACTGCGCCATCGCCGAGGTGGAGACCCCGGTGCCGCAGCCGATCTCCAGGATCAGCGGGGCCTGGCGGCCGAACCACTGTGCGGTGTCCAGCACGACCGGCCGGCCCTCGGCGTCGCGGGCCTCGGTGCCGATCTGCGGCCAGAGTCGCTCCCAGGTCTGCTGTTGGCCGCCGGACAGGGTGGACCGTCGAGACCGGAAGCTGGTGATTCGTCGCGCATGGTGGGTCGGCGGCGCCTCCGCGTCGGTTGCCGCGCCCTGATCCGGGGCGCCGGCCTCCCCGGCCTCCTCGCGCTGGGCATACATCGGTCCATCGTCGCTCATCTAGTCAGATGTACCCGCATCCCAGCCCAGATTGATACCCAACAGTTGTACAGCGCGGCGCTATGTCCCAAAACACTGTGCGGGCGGGGGTCCCGGCGATGTCACGATTTGAGGTGAGCATGCGGGAACGGTGCAACGGGTGTGAAGGGGGCGGTATGGGTGTGGACGACTTCGTCACCGCGTTGTCCGAGTACGCCGAGCGTGCCCCGCAGCCCGCGCTGATCCCGATCATCGAGGGGCTCCGGCGCCCGGTCACCGTCGGGGTCGTGGGCCGCCCGGGCGTGGGCCGGCGCACCGTGACGGCCGCGCTGCGGGCCGCCGGTGTGCCGGTGGTCGCGGCCCGGCCCGACGTGGATGCGCTCGTCATCGCCGAAACCGCCAAGCCCGAGGACTGCCGAACGGCCGCCCGGACATCGCGGCCGTTGCTGACCGTCCTGAACAAGGCCGATCTGCTCGGTGCGGCGGCGGCCGACCGGGTGACCCGGATACGCCGGCTGACCGGGGCACCGACCGTGCCGATGTCGGCGCTGCACGCCGTGGCCACCCTGGACGCGGCGCAGGTCGCCGCGCTGCGGGTGCTGGCCGCCGACCCGGCCGACCTGAGCAGCACCGATGCCTTCTGTGCCGGACCGCATGGGCTCGACGCGGGCACCCGGGCCGGGCTGCTGGCCGCGCTGGACCTGTCCGGGATCGCGGTGCTCACCTCGGCGATCCGGTCGGGTGCCGACGGCCCGTCCCTGACCACCCGGCTGCGCCGGCTCAGCAATGTCGAGGAGGTGTGCGCCGGCCTGCACATGGTGGCGGCCGGCCACCGCTACCGGCGGCTGCGGCTCGCGTTGGCCCGGGCGGGTGCGCTGGCCGCCCGGACCGGGGATCAGCGACTGGCCGCGCTGCTGGCCGCTGATACCGCGGTGTTCGCCGCGATGGGCGCGGCCACCGAGGTGCTGGAGGCGGACGGTTTGATGGTGCGGTCGGGGGATCCGCTGCAGCAGGCCGTGCAGTGGCACCGCTACAGCCGCGGGCCGGTCGGCGCGCTGCACCGCCGGTGCGGGGCGGACGTCGCGCGGGGCGCGCTGCGGTCCCTCTCCGGCGGCGGGGACCGACCGTGAACGCCGACCTGGTGCCGCCGCTGCTCGACCTCGCGGACACCGAGGCGCTGGATGCGCAGCTGTCCTCGATGGCGGCCGGCCTGGCGCCCCCGCCTCCCGGGCCGGGGGAAGCCGTGCTGGTCGTCGGGCCCTGGCTGGCGGGGGTGTCCACCCTGGCCGCGGCGCTGCGGGAGCGGATGCCGGAACGACGGTTTGTGGAGGTCGGCGAACTCGCCCCCGGGACCGCGCCGACAGGCGTGATCTTCGCGGTGTCGGCGGTGGCCCCGCTGGCCGAATCGGATTGTGCCCTGCTGGATGACGCGGTGCGGGGCACCGATCTGGTGATCGGGGCGCTCACCAAGATCGACGTGCATCGCGACTGGCGGGCGGTGCTGGCCGCCGACGCCGAACTGGTCGGGATGCGCACCGCGCGGTTGCGGGATATGCCGTGGGTGGGGGTGGCCGCCGGCCCGGCCGGAGCCGAGGCGCAGCTCGACGATCTGGTGGAAGTGCTGCGACGACGGTTGGATGCGGACCCGCTGGAGCGCCGGAATCGGTTGCGGGCCTGGGAAACCCATCTGTGTGAGGAGATCGGCGCGGCCGAGGCGACGGCAGATCACGCCTCGACGGCACTGCATCGTCGGCGCGATGACCTGCTCCGTGCGGCGCGGTTGTCGCGTTCCGGGCGCAGCATGGCACTGCGCAGCCGGATCCAGCAGGCACGGGTGCAGCTCGGGCACTTCGCCCGCAACCGGTGCGCCTCGGTGCGCACCGAATTATCCGAGGACGTCGCCGAATGGGGTGGCCTGTTGCCGTGGGACCGCGGCCGGCGGCGGGCCGAGGCGTTCCGGGCCTATGCGCACGACCGCGCTGCCGAGATCGTCGGGGAGATCGACTCGGGGATCAGCGAGCAGCTCCGAGATATCGCCACCGAGTCGGGATTGGCCGCACCAGCGGTGCCGCCGGCCGCGCTGCCGCCGGAACTGGGCGCACCGGTGTTGACCGCGCGGCGCCTCGAGACGCAGCTGATGCTGCTGCTGGGTGCGGGCTTCGGGCTCGGGGTCGCGCTGGCCGCCGGCCGACTGTTGGCGGGACTGGCACCGGGGTCCGCGGCGGTCGGAGCGATCGGCGGCGCGCTTCTCGGGGCGTTGCTCACCGTGTGGGTGGTGGGGATCCGGGATCTGCTGCAGGACCGGGTGCTGCTGGACCGCTGGGTCGGCCGCGTCACCGCCACGCTGCGCGAGCACGCCGAGGCGCTGGTCGCGACCCGGGTGCTGGCCGCCGAGGTGGATCTCACCGGTCAGGCCGCCGTCGTCGATGAGCGGCTGGCGGAGCGGACGGCGCGTCAGGTGGATGCGATCGACGCGGAACTGCGCGACCGTGCGCTCGCGGCGGCACGGACACAGAGATCCGTCGAGGCGCGACTGGCGGAGCTGCGGACGGCGTTGGATGCCGTCCGCACCACGCTCAATAATCAGACGAATCCGGTTACCACTCAGTAGGACTTTTCTGAACGGGTTTCTGAATCGTTCCTGTGAGTGATCGGACATTATCCCGATTCCCCAACCCAATGTGACCCGCGTTAACCTCTTATTAGGGACGATCGTGACCTGTCGGTTATCGGCATGTTCACGGAAACTACGCAGGAGACTTTGATGACCTCAGCGACCATTCCCGGTCTGGACACCGCACCGACGACGCATCAGGGGCTGCTGGCCTGGGTCCGCGAGGTCGCGGAGCTGACCCAACCCGATCGCGTCGCGTGGGCCGACGGCTCACAGGAGGAGTACGAGCGCCTCGCCGCCCAGCTGGTCGAGGCCGGCACCTTCCAGAAGCTCAACGACGAGAAGCAGCCGAATTCCTACCTGGCGCTCTCCGACCCGTCCGATGTGGCACGCGTGGAATCCCGCACCTACATCTGCTCCGAGCGTGAGGTCGACGCCGGACCGACCAACAACTGGATGGACCCGGCCGAGATGCGGCCGCTGATGACCGATCTGTACCGCGGCTCGATGCGCGGCCGCACCCTCTGGGTGGTGCCGTTCTGCATGGGTCCGCTGGACGCCGAGGATCCGAAGCTGGGCGTGGAGCTCACCGATTCGGAGTACGTGGTCGTCTCGATGCGCACCATGACCCGGATGGGCCAGGCGGCACTCGACAAGATCGGCGAGGACGGCTTCTTCGTCAAGGCGCTGCACTCGCTGGGGGCCCCGCTGGCGGACGGCCAGGCGGACGTGCCGTGGCCGTGCAACGACACCAAGTACATCACCCACTTCCCCGAGACCCGTGAGATCTGGAGCTACGGCTCCGGTTACGGCGGCAACGCCCTGTTGGGCAAGAAGTGCTACTCGCTGCGCATCGCCTCGGCGATGGCCCACGACGAGGGCTGGCTGGCCGAGCACATGCTGATCGTCAAGCTGATCTCCCCGGAGAACAAGGCCTACTTCATCGCCGCGGCGTTCCCGTCGGCCTGCGGTAAGACCAACCTCGCGATGCTGCAGCCCACCATCCCCGGCTGGCGCGCCGAGACCGTCGGCGACGACATCGCGTGGATGCGGTTCGGCAAGGACGGCCAGCTCTACGCGGTGAACCCGGAATTCGGTTTCTTCGGCGTCGCGCCGGGCACCAACTGGGACTCCAACCCCAACGCTATGAAGACCATCGCCGGTGGCAACACCGTGTTCACCAATGTCGCCAAGACCGACGACGGTGACGTGTGGTGGGAAGGCCTGGAGGGCGATCCGCAGCACCTGCTGGACTGGAAGGGCCGTGACTGGACCCCGGAGTCGAGCGAGAAGGCCGCACACCCGAATTCGCGTTACTGCACCCCGATCTCGCAGTGCCCGACGCTGGCGCCGGAGTGGGACGACCCGCAGGGTGTGCCGATCTCGGCGATCCTGTTCGGCGGTCGCCGCAAGACCACCGTCCCGCTGATCACCGAGGCCCGTGACTGGCAGCACGGCGTGTTCATCGGCGCCACCCTGGGCTCCGAGCAGACCGCCGCCGCCGAGGGGAAGGTCGGCACCGTGCGCCGCGACCCGATGGCCATGCTGCCCTTCCTCGGCTACAACGTCGGCGACTACTTCCAGCACTGGATCAACATCGGCAAGCAGGCCGACGAGTCCAAGCTGCCGAAGGTGTTCTTCGTGAACTGGTTCCGCCGCGGCGACGACGGCCGGTTCCTGTGGCCCGGATTCGGCGAGAACAGCCGCGTGCTGAAGTGGGCCATCGAGCGCATCGAGCACAAGGCCGACGGCCGCAGCACCCCGATCGGTATCGTCCCGACCGCCGCCGATCTGGACCTGCAGGGCCTGGAGGTGGATCCGGCCGACGTCGACGAGGCGCTGGCCGTGAACGCCGATGAGTGGCGTGCCGAGCTCCCGCTGATCGAGGAGTGGTTCGAGTTCGTCGGCGAGAAGCTGCCGACCGGCATCAAGGACGAGTTCGATGCCCTGAAGACGCGCCTGGCCGAAGAGTCCTGACCTTCCGCGAACAGACGCCAATGGCCGCTATTTCCTTCGAAGTAGCGGCCATTCGCGACTGCCCGGCATCCGGTATACCGACGCCGAATTGCAGACGGTGCGGCGGCACTGCCTGGGTGGGGTCGGGTTGGCGTGAACTCAGATCTTGGCGAGCTCGCGCTCCAGGCCTTCCACACCCTTGTCCATCAGGTTGGTGACCGGGATGCGCAGCAGCGGTTCGCCCAGTCGCAGCCAACCCTGGAACGCGAACTCGATGCGGTAGGTGACCCGTGAACCACCGTCGTGCGGGCGGACCGTGATGGTGTCGTGCGCGATCAGCGAATCATTCTGTCCGCGAAGCTGAATGGATCGTCCGGGCGTCACGCCGATCACCTCGTACTCCAGGTCGCTGGTGCGCCCGGCGAATCGTGAGGTGTTCGCGTAACGGGTGCCGACGCCGCCGTCCCCGGCGATGCGCGTGGTGCGGACCGTGCCGGGCTCCCACTGTTCGGTGGTGGTGAAGTCGGCGAGATAGGCGAATACGTCGGCCGGCGTCGCCGACGTGACGACCTCGCGCTCCATCTCGATCATCTGCTCTCCTCCTTGATGAGCTGACGGGTCTCCTCGCCGGGACCGTCGAAGGCCTTGGCCCGTTGTTCGCCCGCTTCGGTGCCGGAGAACAGGCCGGGTTCGTCGGCTGCCGGACGGGCGTGGGATGAATCGTGTGCGGCGGGCGGCCCGCTCGGGGCGGGGCCGGGTTCGAATCGCCACCGGGGCAGTGCGCCGCTCTGGCTTCGCTGCAGCCAGACGACCATCCCCTCCCGGACGGCGCACTGCAGATCCCACAGCGCTCCGGCGTTGGGTGCGCTCACGGTGATCCGGACGCGGACGGTGCCGTTGGTGGCCTCGACCACCTGTAGGACGCCAGATCGCCCGTCCCAGAGGTCATTGTGCGTGAGCAGGCGGTCGAGTTCGGTGCGCATGGCATCCAGGGGCACCGAAAAGTCGACGTCGAGCAGCACGGTGCCCAGCAGCTCGGTCGCGCTGCGGGTCCAGTTCTGGAACGGCGTGGTGGTGAAGTACGTGCACGGTAGGACCAGTCGGCGTTCGTCCCAGACCTGCACCACCACGTAGGTCAGGGTGATTTCCTCGATGCGGCCCCATTCTTCCTCCAGGACAACGACATCCCCGACCCGGATCGCATCGGTGAACGCGATCTGCAGACCGGCGAACACCGAGCCCAGGGACGTCTGGGCGGCGAGGCCGGCGACCACGGAAAGCACGCCCGCCGAGGCGAACATCGTCTTACCCACATCGGCGAAGGAGGGGAAGGTCATCAGCGCCGCAGCCAGTCCCATCAGCACCACCACCGCCAACGCCAGTCGGCGCAGCACCGTCAGCTGGGTGAGAACCTTGCGGCGTTGCAGGTCGGCGTCGGTGAGGCCGGTGTTACCGCCGCCGAAGCGGGCGACCATCCGTCGTTCGACGACGATCACCAGTCTGGCGATCAACCAGGTGGCGGCGACGATGGCGAGGATGCGGAGGCTGTGGTCCACCCACGGGCGCCAGGATGCCTGCGGGCTGGAGTTTCGTTGCAGCGCGACGGACGCGGCGATGACCATCAGGCCGGCACGCACCGGGCGCCGGGTCAGCAGCGCGATGTCGCAGATCCAGTCGCTTCGTCGGCCGGCGCGTTGCAGGGCCCAGGAGACGGCGAGGCCGACGAGGTAGGCGATGGTGACGGCACCGGCCACCCAGGCGAGCGTGACGGCGAGATCGGTCAGGAGCGGAGCGACCGGGGGGTCGGAGTCGGCGGGCAGGAGCGGAGCGACCGGGGGGTCGGAGTCGGCGGGCAGGAGCGAAGCGACCAGGGGTCCAGTCGCGAGCTCGAGTTCGAGCTCCACAGGCATAAGTGCTTCCGGGTCGGGATCAGATTGGGTGCTTCATCGCACGCCGGTTTGGCTACCCCGCGAATCTGCCCATCAATCCCGTCTCGGGGAAAAGTTCGTCACACCCCCGGCTCGCTACCTGCCGGGCAGCGCCCTGATTGCCTTGGCCAACTGCAGAAACCGGCTGCCCGCGTGTACGTCCTTGTAATGCAAAACCACGGTGACGCGCCTGGTCCCCGGGGCGCACGGCAAAGTGGCGTGATAGGAGCGGTACCCCCAGAACAGGTAGGCGTTTCCGGGCGTCATCGCCACCACCTCGGTGTCCACGCCCCAGCGTGCTCGCCGCTGGAACCGGCGGCGGTAGGTGTCGCTCTGCCGGATGAACTTCTCCACCACGTTGGTCAGCACCGACGAGCGGTAGGGCCGGTGATTCGGAAAGAGCACCAGTTCCCCGGACTCCCCGGCAGCGGCCTCAGGCACCTCGACCGGTAGCACGATGGTCAGCACGCTGGCGTCATAGTGCAGCCACAGCGGGCGCCGGTGCGGATCGGGGCCGTTGACGACGCGAAGCGCGCACTCGAACTGTCGGTCGGCCGGATCGGCATGCGGATACGCCAGCCGGGCGATCGATTCGGCCAGGTTCGCAACGGCAGGGTCGGTGGTGAGCTCCCGCACGAAGCCCAGCCGGGCGGCATCGGCGCCTTCGATCATGGTGTCGTGCCGGTCGGTCGGCAGGGCGGCGGCGTAGCTACGTACCCGGTCGATCCACGCCCCGGGCACCGCATCGGGAAGGCACGCCGACCCCGCGACGTCGATCTCGGCGACCAGACCGCGCGCCGATCCGCCGAACCCCACGGTCGGGCGAGCGCTGGTGCGGAGTGCCGCGTCGATGTCCATGCATATTCCTGGTCGCGGTGATGGTCGGTGGGTTGCATGCCAGTTAACACCATGATTCGCCACAAATGCTAGAGCTATCGATCACTGAGTGATGAAAGCGACACTGAACAGCAAATTCAACATCCAGTATCGAATACAGCTATTGAAATAACGATTGCTAAATTTGCGCTGACACGGGAAGCTCCCAGCTGGGTCGGGGGTGTTGGCGCGCGATCAGTTGACGGATGTCAAGTTTTTCGTGGCTTGGCTGCCGGGGCGACAGGTCGGCATCGTAAAGTCGCTTCATGCAGATCCGTGAAACGGCCATTGCCACTCCTGACAAGCCCGCCGTCGTCGTCCACCCCAGCGGCGCGGTGGTGACCTTCGGTGAGATGGAGGCGCGGGCCAACCAGCTGGCGCACTACTTCCGCAACAACGGCTTGGTCGAGGGCGACGTGGTCGCGATCCTGATCGAGAACAACGAGCACTTCCACACCGTGTCCTACGCGGCGCGGCGGTCCGGCCTGTACTACGTGCCGATCAACACCCACCTCACCGCGGCCGAGGCCGCCTACATCATCGACAACAGCGAGGCCAAGGCCATCGTCGGCACCGAGGCGCTCAAGGACATCTGCGCCGGGCTGGCCGAGCACCTGCCCAACGGCCTGCCGCAGATTCTGCTGAACATCACCGGCGGGCAGGAGCGCAGCGACTCGGGGGGTGACGCTGACCTCGACGGGTGGGCCAAGTACCCGGAGGCCGTCGCCGACCTGCCGACCACCCCGATCGCCGATGAACTCGACGGCGATCTGCTGCAGTACTCCTCGGGCACCACCGGTCGTCCCAAGGGCATCAAGCGCGAACTGCCGCACCTGCCGCCCTCGGAGGTGCCCGGCATGATGGCCATGCTCGTCGAGTACTGGATGGGCCCGGACGCCGTCTACCTCAGCCCCGCTCCGCTGTACCACACCGCGCCCTCGGTGTGGTCGATGCAGGCGTTGGCCGGCGGGCTCACCGTCGTGGTGCTGGAGAAGTTCGATCCCGAGATCGCCCTGGAAGCCATCCAGAAGTACCGGGTCACCCACGGTCAGTTCGTCCCGGTGATGTTCACCCGGATGCTGAAACTCCCCGAGGCCGCACGTACCTCGTACGACGTATCCAGCCTCAAGCGGGTCATGCACGCGGCCGCCCCGTGCCCGGTCGAGGTCAAGAAGCAGATGATCGACTGGTGGGGCCCGATCGTCGACGAGTACTACGCATCCTCGGAGGCCATCGGCGCAACGTTGATCAGCGCCGAGGAGTGGCTGACCCACCCGGGCTCGGTGGGCAAGGCGATGACCGGTGTGGTGCACATCCTGGACGAGGACGGCAACGAGCTGCCGCCCAACCAGGCCGGTGAGGTGTACTTCGAGGGCGGCCAGGACTTCGAGTACCTCAACGACGACGAGAAGACCGCGAAGTCCCGAAATACCAAGGGCTGGAAGACCGTCGGTGACATCGGCTATCTGGATGAGGAAGGCTACCTGTACCTGACCGACCGTCGGCACCACATGATCATCTCCGGCGGGGTCAACATCTATCCGCAGGAGGCCGAGAACATTCTGGTCACCCATCCGAAGGTGATGGACGCCGCGGTATTCGGCATCCCCGACGAGGAGATGGGGCAGAAGGTCAAGGGCGTGGTGCAGACGGTGGATCCGGCCGACGGCACCCCGGAATTCGCCGAGGAACTGCTGGCCTGGTTGCGCGACAAGCTGTCGCACTACAAGTGCCCGCGCTCGATCTCCTTCGAGGCGCAGCTGCCCCGCACCGACACCGGCAAGCTCTTCAAGCAGGAGCTGATCAAGAAGTACTCGTGACACTCCTCGACCTGCCCGGCGGGATCGTCGTCGGCATTGGAACCCCGGTCGAGCGTGCGACATTCACGCTGACCGAATCCGCATGCGATGACCGCCGGGCGGTCACCGTCACCTCGGTCGAGGACACCCTGGCACAGCTGGAACAACGCTGCGCGACATGGCCGCAGTCCGCCGCGGTGTGCGATGACGTGCTGCGCGCATTCGAACCTGCCGCACCGACATTCAGCGGGGTGATCACCGAATCGCTGGCCTATTCGACGCTGCAGGCCGGCCCCGAGTTCGCCCGGTGGCTGGCCGACCGCGGTGCGGCGACCGTGCCCCAGCTGCCGGATCCGGTGCGGGTACACCGCGACGGGAACACCCTGCACGTGCGCTTCAACCGGACACAGCGGCACAATGCGTTCTCCACGGATGCCCGGGCGGCACTGCTGGAGGCCCTCGAGATCGCCAGGCTGGACCCGTCGGTGGACGAGGTGGTACTCGGCGGCAACGGCCGATCCTTCTGCAGCGGAGGGGATCTCGCCGAATTCGGCTCGTTCGCCGACCCGTCCAGTGCGCACCTGGCGCGTACCCGGCACAGCCCGGCCCTGGTACTCGACGAGTTGTCCGCCCGGCTGGGCCGGCGTTGCCGGGCTCACGTGCACGGTCAGGTGCTGGGCAGCGGCCTGGAGATGGCCGCCTACTGCGGCTGGGTGAGTTGTGATCCGGCGGCGGTATTGGGGCTGCCCGAACTCACGCTCGGGCTGATTCCCGGCGCCGGGGGCACGGTGAGCATCACCCGACGGATCGGCCGTTGGCGCACCGCGTATCTCGTGCTGTCCGGCCAGGCCATCGACGCGGAGACGGCGCTGTCCTGGGGGCTGGTGGACGAGATCGTCAGCGCTGGCGTGCCGGCCTGACGATCACCTCGTTGACATCGACCTCGGGTGATTCGTCCAGGGCGTAGCCGATTGCCCGGGCGATGGCGTCCGGCGGAATCGAGTCGGCGCGGTAGGTGCGCATCGCCTCGGCGGCGCCCGGGTCGGTGATCGATTCGGCCAGTTCGGATTCCACGACTCCGGGCGAGATGGTGGTCACCCGGATCCCGGGGTCCAGCTCCTGGCGCAGGCCCTCGGTGACCGCCCAGGCGGCGTACTTGGTGGCGCAGTACACCGCCCCGGTCGGTACCACCTGGTGGGCGCCGATCGAGGCGACGGTGACGAAATGTCCGGTGCCCTGGCGCTGGAAATGCGGCAGGGCCGCCGCGATACCGTGCAACAACCCGCGGACATTGACGTCGATCATGGCGTCCCATTCGTCGACCAGCAGCGCATCCAATCGGGACAGTGGCATGACCCCGGCGTTGTTGACGAGGGCATCGATGCGGCCGTGCGTGGATACCGCCCAGTCCACGAACGAGGCGAAGTCGGCACGGTCGGTCACGTCCAGTCTGCGCACGTCGATGTCGTCAGCGGCCAGTGCGGCGAGCCGGTCTTCGCGCCGGGCGCCGGCGACCACCCGGTGGCCGTGCGCGGCCAGTCGGGTGGCGACGGCCGCGCCGATCCCACTGGTGGCGCCGGTGACGAGGACGATCTTCTGTTCGGTCATGGCATCAGCGTGCGGGCCGTCCGGACCGGCTGCCAGGGTGCGCTACACCCAGGCAGCCGGCCACCGCTGCACCTACTGTGGGCCTATGGCCGGGGAGCTGGGGGAGTATCTGCGCAGCAGGCGTGCCCTGGTCAGCCCCGGGGATGCCGGTCTGACCAGCATCGGGCAGCGCCGGGTGCCCGGGCTGCGGCGGGAGGAAGTGGCGCAGCTGGCAGGGGTCAGCGTGGATTACTACATCCGGCTGGAACAGGGCCGGGAGCGCTCCCCGTCGGCGCAGGTGTGCGATGCGCTCGCGGCCGCCCTCGGTCTCGATGACGAGGGTCGTGAGCACCTGTTCCGGATGGCGGGGCTGGCGTCGCGCCCCCGCCGGGCCGCGGTCGCCGACCGGGTGGATCCCGCACTGCTGCAGCTCTTGGCCGCCTGGCCGGACAACCCGGCGCTGGTCTACAACCGGGCCTACGACGTGCTGGCCGCCAACCCCATCGCCGAGGCGATGTTCGGTGACTTCGGCGCCCGCGGAAACCTGTTGGCGCTGGTGTTCACCGAGCCGCGGGCCCGGCAGTTCTATGTCGGCTGGCCGGCCGTCGCGGCCAACGCGGTGGCCGGCTTGCGCCGCAACCACGGCGAAGCGCCCCGTGATCCGCGGGTCACCGCGATCCTCACCGAACTGCTGAACACCAGCGAGGAGTTCGCCGAGCTGTGGGCGCGCCACGATGTCCGAGGAAAGGCTCTGGCGGTCAAGAGCTTCCGGCACCCTGATGTCGGCGATCTGACGCTGAGCATGCAGACCTTCGCGGTGCGGTCCGCGCCCGGCCAGGAGCTCGTGGTGTACCAGGCGCAGCCGGGATCACCGAGCGCGGATGCGGTGCGGCTGCTGGGCAGCCTGGCCGCCACCGCCCAGCGCTGATCCGCGAAAACCATTGGTATGCCTAGCCTCACAGTGGATATGGCACGGAGAATCCCCGATTCCGGCGTGCCCATTGTGGCAGGCTGGGTTGCATGAAGAAGCGGATGCTCGCCGCACTGGCTCCCGCAGCTGCTGTCGCCGGGGTCGCGGTATCGGACCTGCTGCAGAAGGAACACGCCCTGCGCCGCAACTTCCCGGTCATCGCGCGCATGCGGTACCTGCTGGAGTCGATCGGTCCGGAGTTGCGCCAGTACATCATCACGAGCAATGACGCCGAGCGGCCGTTCAGCCGTGATCAGCGGCGCTGGGTGTACACCTCGGCGAAGAAGGAGAACAACTACTTCGCGTTCGGCACGGACAACGACACGGAGAACGCGACGTACCCGATCATCAAGCAGGCGACGTTCTCCGACGTCGTGCCGGCCTCACCGATCCACCTCCGTGACATCGAGGTTCCGGGCGCGAAGGTGCTCGGCGGCCCCCGCGGGCGCCGCCACGCGTTCCGGCCGGCCTCGGTGGTCAACGTCTCGGCGATGTCGTTCGGTTCGCTGAGCCCCCAGGCTGTGGAGGCGATGAACAAAGGGGCCAAGATCGCCGGCTTCTGGCACAACACCGGCGAGGGCGGCCTGTCCGATCATCACCGTCAGGGCGGTGATCTGGTGTTCCAGATCGGCACCGGCTACTTCGGCTGCCGCGATGAGCACGGCAACTTCGATCTCGACCGGCTGGTCGACGTCGTCGGCTCCGCGCCGGTCCGGGCCATCGAGATCAAGCTGAGCCAGGGCGCGAAACCCGGCCTGGGCGGGCATCTTCCGGGCGCCAAGGTGAATGCGGAGATCGCCCGGATCCGGGGCGTCGAGCAGGGTAAGGACGTCGCGAGCCCGTCGCGGCACACCGCCTTCCGCAATGTCGACGAGATGCTCGACGTCGTGGAGCGTATCGCCGATGCGACCGGGCTGCCGGTCGGGATCAAATCGGCGGTGGGGGAGATGGGGTTCTGGGAGACGCTGGCGACCGGGATGGCCGACGGGCAGCGGGGGGTGGACTTCGTGACGATCGATGGCGGTGAGGGCGGCACGGGCGCGGCGCCGTTGGTGTTCGCCGACCACGTGTCCTTCCCGTTCCGGACCGGGTTCGCCAGGGTGTACGGGTTGTTCGCGCAGCAGGGCCTGTGTGACCGGATCACCTGGATCGGGTCGGGCAAGCTCGGGTTGCCCGCCAACGCGATCGTGGCTTTCGCGCTGGGCGTCGACCTCATCAACGTCGCCCGGGAACCGATGCTGGCCATCGGCTGCATCCAGGCGCAGAAGTGCCACACCGACCGTTGCCCGACCGGGGTGGCCACCCAGAATCCCTGGCTGGCGCGTGGCCTGGATCCGGAGCAGAAGTCCCATCGGCTGGCCAATTACGTCCTCACCTTGCGGCGCGATCTGTTGAAGGTGTCGGAGGCGGCCGGTGTGCGTCACCCGGCGATGCTGGGACCGGACCACGTGGAGATCCTCGACGGGGACCGTGGGCACCAACCACTGGGCGACGTGTACGGCTATCGGGCCGGCTGGGGCATCCCCGGTCCGGACATCGTCGCCGAGATCGACGAGTACATGCGTCGCTACGACGACCTGCCCGGCACTCACGAGGTCGTCGAACACCAACCGCTGGAGAACACGGCGGAACCGAACGAGGCGACGGAGTAGTCGGCGCCCGTACCGGTAACCCTGTGATAGGTGCGCACTTGCGCACATATGACACACTTAGCGGGTGGCTGTATTCCTCCGGTTGTTCGCCGCGCAGGTCGTGGCGCTGGTCGGCACGGGTCTGCTGACGGTTGCGCTCGGCCTGCTCGCCTATGACCTGGCCGGGGACTCCGCCGGCGCCGTGCTGGGGACCGTGCTGGCGATCAAGATGCTGGCCTACGTCTTCGTCGCCCCGCTGATGAGCGCTGCCACGGATCGCCTGCCGCGCAAGACCGTTCTGATCGGGGCCGACCTGACGCGCGCCGGGGTGGCGGTCCTGCTGCCGTTCGTCGGTGAGATCTGGCAGGTGCTGGTGCTGGTGTTCGTCCTGCAGGCGGCGTCGGCAACCTTCACCCCGGCCTTCCAGTCGGTGATCCCGGCCGTGTTGCGCGATGAACAGGCCTACACCCGCGGGCTGGCGCTGTCCCGGCTTGCCTACGACCTCGAAGCGATGGTCAGCCCGGTGCTGGCGGCCGCGCTGCTGACGGTCGTGTCCTACAACAGCCTGTTCGTCGGGACCGTCGCCGGATTCGTGGCCTCGGCGCTGTTGGTTCGCGGGGCACAGATACCCGGCATCGGCGCGGATCGCTCGCCCTGGCGCCGACGGTTGTGGTCGGGAATGC
Source organism: Mycobacterium sp. AMU20-3851 (assembly GCF_043974665.1). NCBI lineage: Bacteria > Bacillati > Actinomycetota > Actinomycetes > Mycobacteriales > Mycobacteriaceae > Mycobacterium > Mycobacterium sp. AMU20-3851. The sequence goes on along the minus strand of NZ_CP146371.1, from coordinate 5,697,522 downwards.
GGGTGATGTTGACCGACAACGACTTACGAGCCCTGCTCGCGATGAACCTGGCGGTCGCCGCGGCCACCGCGCTGGTGATGGTGAACACCGTCGTCTACGTCCGGGGCATGCTGGGCGGTGGCGACGCCGCGGTCGCGGTGGCGCTGTCCTGCTACGGCGCCGGGTCGATGGCGGCGGCCCTGATGGTGCCGGGTCTGCTCGGGCGCCTCGCCGACCGTGTCGTCATGCTGGCCGGGACGTGCGCCGCGGCCGCCGGTCTCCTCGTCGTCACCGCCGTCTTCCCGCTGAGCTGGACCACGTTGGTGGGGACCTGGGTCCTGCTGGGCGCAGCCACCTCGATGGTCAACACCCCGGCCGGGCGGCTGCTGCGTCGCGCCAGTACCGACACCAACCGGACCGCGGTGTTCACCGCCCAGTTCTCGCTCTCGCACGCCGGGTTCCTGCTGACCTATCCGATCGCCGGTTGGGTCGGCGCGACCGTCAACCAGGGCCTTGCCGCAGCGATTCTCGCTATCCTCTCCTCATCCGCGGCGATCGCTGCGGCATGGATCATGGTGCGGGGGACCGGTGGCAAGGCAAGACAACCAACCCCCACCGGTGCCGAGCCTCGTCCACGACAGCTCACCCGACCGTGACCGGCTCGATGCCGCCAGCGAAACCTTCCGGATGCTGGCCGACCCGATCCGGCTGCACCTGCTCTGGCTCCTGACCCAGGGCGAGGCCGACGTCAGCACGCTCGCCGAAGCGACCGGCGGCTCCCGAACCTCGGTCAGCCAGCACCTCGCGAAACTGCGGTTCGCACGGCTGGTGGACACCCGCAAGGACGGACGCCGTGTCGTCTACCGGCTGCGTGACGGCCATCTGGGCCGACTGGTGCAGGAGGGGCTCAACCACGCCGATCACCGGGTGACCGGCGAGCCGCCGCACGCCTGAAACTAAAGTCGGGCGATGTGACCAGACCCGGCGGCCCGTTCTTCGACGACCTGCAGGTGGGCGACGTGTTCGACACCGCTCCCGCGATGACCCTGACCTCCGGCGCCGCCGCGGTGCACCAGGGCATCATCGGCGACCGGCTGCGGCTGTCGCTGGACACCGGCCTGTCGCGGGCCGTCACCGGCACCGACGGTCCACTCGCGCACCCCGCCCTGGTGTGCGATGTGGCGATCGGCCAGTCCACTCTGGTCACCCAGCGGGTCAAGGCCAATCTGTTCTATCGGGGACTGAGCTTTCACCGCTTCCCGGTCATCGGGGACACCCTGTCCACCCGTACCGAGGTGGTCGGACTGCGACAGAACTCGGCCAAACCCGGCCGGGCCGGCACCGGGCTGGCGGCCCTGCGGATGACCACCGTCGATCAGGCCGGCCGGGCGGTGCTGGACTTCTACCGGTGCGCGATGCTGCCGCTGTCCGGTGAGCAGGTGCAGACCGGGCACGCCGACGATCTGGCCGCGATCGGCGCCGACCAGCAGACCCCCGCGGACCCCACCGCCGGCTGGGACGCGGCGGCGTACACCGGTGCGCGATTCGACCCGGCGCTGGTCGGGACCGTGCTGCCCAGCACCGCCGACGTGGTGTCCGGTGCCCCCGAGTTGGCCCGGCTGTCGCTGAACATCGCCGCCACCCACCACGACCGGCGGGTGGGCGGGCAACGGCTGGTCTACGGCGGGCACACCATCGGCTTGGCACTGGCGCAGGCCAGCCGGCTGCTGCCGAATCTGGCCACGGTGCTGGGCTGGGAATCCTGCGATCACACCGGGCCGGTGTACGAGGGCGACACGCTGTACAGCGAACTGCACATCGAGGCCGCCGACCCTACCGCCGCCGGTACCCGGCTACGCATGCGGTCGCTGGTGTACGCCGCGCAGCGACCGGGGGATCAGGCCCACGCGGATCCGGACCGCCCGGTGCTGGATTGGCGCTTCACCGCACTGCATTTCTGATCCCGGGCAAGATGGCCCTGTGAGCAGCTCGGCGAGCGCGGTCGGTGTCCCCGACGCGGTGAGCGTGCGCGCCCAGGCGGTGGCCGATGGGTTCACCGCGCGCACTGGGGTGCCGGTGGACGCGCCCACCCTGCTCACCGGGCGGTCTGCGCTGCTGGGCCTGCGCCCCCGCGGCCGCATCTCCGCCGGCGGAGCGACCCGGTTGATGCGGGCCGCCGACACCTGGTGCGCGGTCACCCTCTCGCGGCCCGACGACATCGCCGCGGTGCCGGCGCTGATCGAGGCCGACGCGATCACCGACGACCCGTGGCCGCACCTGCAGCGCTGGGTCGGTACGCGCCCGGCTGCCGCGGTGGTGGAAAGAGCCGGCCTGCTGGGCATCCCGGCCGCAACCCTGGCCGAGGCTGCCGCCGGCCCGCCGGTGAGCCGGGCGCTGGGACCGCGCGCGCAGCGCACCGACCGGTTGCTGGTGGCCGATATGTCCTCCATGTGGGCCGGTCCGCTGTGCGGGCAACTGCTGTGCCGGGCGGGCGCTACGGTGATCAAGGTGGAGAGCAGTCGGCGCCCGGACGGCACCCGCGCCGGGTCGCCGGCCTTCTACGACTGGATGAATCGCGGAAAACTGTCGTATACCGTGGAATTCGATGATCACCAGGCGATGCTGCGATTGCTGTCGGCGGCCGACGTGGTGATCGAGGGTTCCCGACCGGCCGCGTTGACCCGCCGCGGTCTCGGCCCCTCCGATGTTCCGCCGCGCGCGGGCCGGGTCTGGGTGCGCATCACCGGCCACGGAGCGCACGGTGACGCGGGGACCCGGGTGGCCTTCGGCGATGATGCCGCGGTGGCCGGCGGCCTGGTCGAATATCACTGCGACGGACCGGTTTTCGTCGGCGACGCGATCGCCGACCCGCTGACCGGGTTGCACGCCGCGGCGGCGGTGTCCGATGCGCTGGCACGCGGCGGTGGCGAGCTCATCGAGCTGTCGATGGCGTCCACCGCCGCCGGCTACGCGGGGTTTGTCGGTGGCGCGGTACGGGAACCCACCGTGCCGGAACAGGGCCCGCCGGCATCGCCACTGGGCGCCGACGCCCACACGGTAGAGGCATTGCTCGACGAAAGGCACACGGTTTCATGTTGATCCGACGAGCGACGCTGCTCGACGGCCGGTCGGTGGATATCCGGACCGGCGCCCAGATCACCGAGGTGGCTCCGGGGCTGGTACCGCTGCCCGAGGAGCCGGTGCTGGATGCTGCGGGCGGCACCGTCATCCCGGGTCTGCACGACCACCATGTGCACGTGCATTCCGCCGCGGCGGCCGCGGACTCGCTGCGGGTCGGTGTCGCGGAGGTCAGCGACCGGGAAGATCTCGCGCGGGCGCTGGCCGCGGCCGAGGTGGGCGCCGACGGCTGGATCCGCGCGGTGGGCTATCACGAGGCGGTGGCCGGGCCGCTGGACCGGCACCGGCTGGACACGCTGGCCCCGCCGGTGCCGGTGCGGATCCAGCATCGCAGCGGGATCCTGTGGACCCTGAACTCGGCGGGCCTGGCCGCGGTCGGGCTGGCCGACCACCCGGACGGCCGGCTGCGCAGTGCCGACCGGACCTGGTCGGATGCGCTGCAGCGCCGTGATACCGCGCTGGACGAGCTCAGCAACCGGCTGTCCGCGCACGGTGTCACCGGATTGACCGATGCCACACCGGATCTCGATATCGCCGACATGGTGAAGCTGGAAGAGGCGCACCGGCACGGCGGTCTGCAGCAGCGCCTGCACCACCTGGCGCCCGGCAAGCGCATCCTGCACGACGAGCACCTCGATCTCGACGAACTCATCGACTGGACGGTTCGGCGCCACCGCGACAACGCCCCGGTGGCGGTGCACTGCGTGACCGCGGCTCAGCTAGTGATCACCATCGCCGCACTGCGCGCCGCGGGCACCCACCCCGCCGATCGGATCGAGCACGCGGCAGTGGTGCCCGAGGACTGCATCGCCGAAATCGCGGCCCTCGGCGTCACGGTCGTCACCCAGCCGAACTTCGTCGCCGAGCGGGGCGACCAGTACCTGACCGACGTCCCGGCCGACGAACACCCCCAGTTGTGGCGATTGGCAACGCTGCTCGACGCCGGCATACCGGTGGCGCTATCGACGGACATGCCGTTCGGCGAAGGCGATCCGTGGGCAGCGATGCGCGCGGCGGTCCATCGCCGCACCCCCAGCGGAGCCGTACTGGGGGCGGACGAGCGGGTGGATGCGCGCACCGCACTCGAGCTGTTCCTGGGCACGCCGGACGCGCCCACGGTGCCGCGCACCGTGGCCGAAGGTCAGCCCGGTGACCTGTGCGTGCTCGACGTGACGCCGGAAGAGTTGCTGCGCGACCTGGACGGCAGAGCCGTCGTGGCCACCGTCATCGACGGACAGTTGGTGTACAGCCGGAGCGCTTAATCCGGAGGTTCGCTCCCGGGCTCCGGCTTGTGCACGTCCGGTGTCTTCTCGTCGATATCTTCATCGGCGACCTTGCGATGGGAGTCATCGCCCGAATCGTCGTCGTCGACATACACGCCCTTACCGCGGGGCATCGGCTCCCCTTTCTGAAGTTGTGACCGACTATCGCGGCGTCTACCCGCGGGGCGGTTCTGCGAAACAGAACGCGGGTACCCGCGAGTGCATGGATCAGCACGCCACACCCTTGCTCGACGCGCTCACCGACTACCACGAATCCGATCGGTACGGGTTTTCTCCGCCTGGTCACCGGCAGGGCCGGGGCGCCGACGAGCGGACGGTACGGGTGCTCGGCCGCGAGTGCTTCCGCAGCGATGTCCTGGCCTCGGGAGGATTGGACGACCGGCGGACCCGCAACCACTATCTGCAGCACGCCGAGGAGCTGATGGCCGACGCCGTCGGTGCGGACTCGGTGTGGTTCTCCACCTGCGGCAGTTCGTTGTCGGTCAAGGCGGCCATGATGGCAGTCGCAGGTGGCCGGGACAGCCTGATCGTCGGGCGGGACAGCCACAAGTCGATCGTTGCCGGTCTGATCTTCGCCGGGGTGCAGCCCCGGTGGGTCACTCCGCGCTGGGACACCGAGCGCCACCTGTCGCATCCGCCGTCCCCGCAGCAGATCAGCGACGCCTGGGATCGCCACCCCGACGCGGCCGGGGCCTTGATCGTCAGCCCCAGCCCGTACGGGACCTGCGCGGATCTGGAGGGCATCGCCGAGGTCTGCCATGCCCGCGGTAAACCGCTGATCGTCGACGAGGCCTGGGGCGCGCATCTGCCGTTCCACGAGGATCTGCCCACCTGGGCGATGGATGCCGGGGCGGACATCTGCGTGGTCAGCGTGCACAAGATGGGCGCCGGATTCGAGCAGTTATCTGGGGTCGGATTCTGATGTTTACTGTTGTTTCCGCTGAGCAGAGCTGACCTGGCTTGGCCTGATCGGTAACAGGTTGAGCTGGCGGTGTTTCCGATTAGGGGTTGATTGGCGTCTGCATGGTCGATGCGGTTTAGGAGGCCATCATTCCGCCGCCGCCCATCATGGGGCCCATCATGGCGGGCATGCCGTCGGTGACGAAGCCGGTGACTTCGCGCGCGTGGGCGCGGATGGCGTTGGTGAGGTTGGGATCGGAGGAGGTCTCCGTGGCAACAACACCGTTGGGGGTCAATGTGATTCGGCGCTGGTAGTCGGGTGCTCGGCGGAACAGGGTGGGCAGGCTTTGGCTCATGCAGGTCACTTCGGCGCGTTGGTCGAGGTGTTGATACATCGAGGACACGTGGGCGTGCAGTTGCGCGACGAGGTCGGCGGCGTCGGATTCAGTGGTGGTGCGGACGCCTCCGGGGATGTTTTCGACGGTGCGCCGCAGTTCGACGTGACGGGCGAACATAGTCATGTATCGGCTCATATCGGTATCCGAGACGCCCATCATGCCGGGTCCGTTGGCTTTCCCGGTGGGCATGCGAATGCTGTTGGTGCGAAACAGGTATCCCAGTGCGGCGATAGCCCCGGCCCCGCCGAGGAGGGCGAGTGCGGTGCGTCTGGTGAGTTCGGTCATGGGTGGCTGCTTTTCGTGATGGTGTCCTGCTCGGACCTCTCTTGGCTGCCGGGCAGTCAGGTGGTGGCGGTTTTGTGGGCGACGACGCGTTCGACGAGGCCGAGTGTGAACCGCTCACGATGATCGATGGCGAGGTCGGTCGCGGCCCGCAGGTGCTCTAGGGGGCGGCGTAGGAAGTGTTCGCCGCCAAGGGGAACGGTGAACAGTTCCAGGAAGCGCTGCACGGCCCGCACTGGGGCCGTGCTGCTGCGGATGTGGTCGACGAGGATGAGTTTTCCGCCGGCGCGCAGGACTCGGGTCATTTCGGCGAGGGCTTGGGTGTAGTCGGGGATGGCGCAGAGCCCGAAGGTGCAGACCACGCTGTCGAAGCTGGCGTCGTCGAACGGCAGGTGGTGTGCGTCGGCTTGTTGCAGGGTGGCGGGGTGGCCGAGATCGGCGGCGCGTGCGCGGGCGAGGTCGAGCATCTGCTGGCTCCAATCGATCCCGGTCAGCGTGACGTCCTTGGAGTAGAAGGCAAGGTTGAGTCCTGTGCCGATCGCGACCTCCAGCACGTCGCCGGTAGCTTGGCTGCAGACCCATTGGCGGGAATCTCCGAACAGGTGACGATCGAAGAACCCGATCTCACGGTCATAGGTGGCCGATTTCTTGTCCCAGTATCGGTTCCAGCGGGCGGTGCGATCATCGGGGGCCATGGTTCACCTCGCGTCGGCTGTCAGACGGTCAGGCTGCGTCCGATGTGGGGAACAAACCGGCCGACAGCCCCACAGTAGTCCCGGTAGGCCCGGCCGTGAACAGCATTGAGGTAGGGCTCCTCGACCACGCGGACCTGCAGTTCGATCGTCACCAGCAGCACAAGGAACGCGGCCAGGGCGAGCGGGTTGGGGGTCATCAGGGTGATGCCGGCGGCGAAGATCAGCATGGCGGTGAAGATGGGGTTGCGCACCAGCGCGAACACGCCGCGGCGGACCAATGTGGTGGTCTCACTGGGGTCGACGCCGATGCGCCAGGACTCGCCCATGTCTCGTTGGGCATAGAGGGTCGCCGCGATCCCCGCCACCGCCAGCACGGTTCCGATCGCCTGAATCCACGGCACCTGCAGCAGCGCGATGGGGGTGAGGATGCCGAGCAGTTGCAGCAGCGGCGCGGCCGCTCCGGCGAGGATGGCGGCGACGAATCCGGCGCCGGCCAACCATTCCAGCGAGCCGGGCCGGCCGTGGATGCCGCGGAATCCGGTCGAGCCAGTGTGGCGATACTGGGTCCAGCTGCGCCAGCCGAACCCCAAGATCGCAAAGACCAGGTAGAGGATGAGTGCGGTGACGGGCATCGGGGTGAACCTCCTGGCCGGGACTGAAAGTGGGTGCCAATGTCGAGATGGGCGGTAGAGCCGTTTGACGTGGCCGGCCGCGCCTAGTTCTCGGCGAGCGCTTGATCAAAGGCTCGGGCGAGGTCTTCGTAGCTGTGTGGCTGGATGCGGGTGTCGTTGAGGAAGAACGTCGGGGTGCCCTGCACACCCAAGGCGCGGCCGTCGGCCATGTCGAGTTGGACGCGTTCGAGGGTGGCGGGATCGGCGTAAGCGGCGTCGAACGCGGCCATGTCCAGGCCGAGTTCTGTTGCGAATCCGCGGAATACGTCATCGGCTGGGGTTTGTTTTTCACCCCACTGGGCTTGGGTGTCATACATTTTGCGATACATCCCCTCCAATTGACCTTGCTGGGCGGCAGCTTCCACCGCCCGGGCAGCCCGCTCGGCGTTGACGTGGGCTTGCAGTGGGAAGTAGCGGATCACGAAATTCACCCGGTCTCCGTATTCGGCCCGCGCCTTTTCGATCTCCGGGTAAACCGCGCGGCAACCCTCGCATTCGAAGTCGAGAAACTCCACGAACGTCACCGTGCTGTCAGGCACCGAATTCAGCCGGTGACTGTTCTCCCGCACTACCTGCCCGATCTCGCTGGTATCGGACTGCGCTGGAGTGGTCGAGTCGCGGTCGCGCACCGATAGGTAGACCAGGACACCGATCGCCATGGCGGCGATGACGAAGGCGGTGAGCAGGATGCGGCTGGTGCGCGCCATTCAGGAACCTCTTTCGTGGGCGTGGACGATTTGGAACGGGGCGGCCCAGCTACGGGCGGGCAGATGGGTGGTGACGGTGAGGCCGTGCGCGGTGAACGCGTCGCCCAGCCCGGTGCCCAGGACGTCGCGGGCGTGGGGTCGTTCAGTGAGCCGCATGTAGATGTCGAAGATGGTGCGGGCGGTGGGTGGTGGGTCGAGGTCGATGGCGATGACCTGGCCGCCGGGACGTAGGACGCGGATGGTTTCGTCGATGGCGCGGTGGCGGATGTCGGTGGGCAGTTCGTGCCAGCCGAACACGCTCATCACCACGTCGAAGGTGTCGTCGTCGAACGGCAATGTCGCGACGTCACCTTCATGCAGCGCCACGTTACCGATCCCGGCGCGGTGTAGTCGAAAACGGCCGACGGCCAACATCTCCGGGGAGATGTCGAGCGAATCCACCCGTGTGCTCGGCGATTTATGGGCGAGCAGTCGGGCGGCGTAGCCGGTGCCGCCACACAGTTCGAGCACCCTGTGCGGATTCTGGTCGGCAACCAGCTGGGCCAGCCGGTCATGCGGCCGGCCGGGGATGAACCGGTTACCGGCTTCGAACAGCGGTCCGGCCAGGGCGAACTTGAGCCGGTTGCGCCTGGATGAGCCGGTCATGACCCGGGCTCCCCGCTCGCGGCCAGAGCCGATGGCGGTGTGTAACGGGTTGGGGAAGTAGTGAATAGGTGAGCGCAGTCGGTCGAGCAGAACCACCAGTCCCGGTCCTGATAGCGGCTCCGGGCCCGGGCGCTGGCCGGGTTGATCCGCATCCCACAGACCGGATCACGGGGGTAGCGGGCCGCCGCCAGCGCGACTCTGTGCAGTGGGATCGGGGTGGTGATGTTGCGAAGCACTGGTGCGCCCATGGGCGTGGTGGGCAGACCTTGCCGGGCGGCGGCGGCCACGACCGGGTCGGTGAGCACGGCGTGGCCGGCGCGCGCGAGCGCGGTGATACGGGCGGCGATGTTGACGGTATGGCCGAACACGTCCCCACCGCGGGCGATGACGGGGCCGTGATGGACCCCGGCGCGCAGCGCCAGAAACCCGTCCTCGCTGGCGATCCGCTCTGCCAGCTCGCTGAGGGTGGCCAGCATCTGGGTTGGGGTGTCGGCGGTCAGCATGACCGCATCTCCGATCGTCTTCACCAGCGTCACGCCCGGCTGTAGGGCAGCGTGGGCGAGGTCGGCCAGCCGTGCCGCGAGCAGGGCGGCCTCGTGGTCGCCGCAGATTTCGGTGAGCACGCTGTAGCCGGCCAGGTCGACAAACGCGACCGTCGCCTCGACGGTATCGAAGTCAGTTGTGGTGTTGGGCAGCATCATTGGTCTCATCTCGGGTGCGGCCCAGCCCAGGGCAGAAGCGCCCCACTCGGGCGGTGTAGTCGCGGTAGGCGTGGCCGTGGACGCGGCGCAGGTAGGGCTCCTCCACTCTGCGCACCTGCACCTGAATGCCGGCGATCGCGATCAGCAGGCCGGAGATCGCCACCGGGTTGGGCACCATCAGCACCAGGCCGGTCAGGGTGAGCAGCAGCGTGGTGAAGATCGGGTTGCGCACGATCGCGAACGGGCCGGTGGTGACCAGCTCGGTGCGTTCGGTCTCATCGACCCCGATCCGCCACGAGGCCCCCAGCCCCAGCTGGGCCTGCAGGGTCAGCCCGATGCCCACCACCGCGACCGTGATCCCAGCAGCATGAACCAGCAGATGGTCGGCGAAACGCAATGGGGCGAGCCCGGCCAGGGCCGCCGCCGGGGCGCCGACGCCGACTAGCAGATAGCCCACATCCGCGATGGCCAGGGCCCACCATTCCAGGCTCCCGTCGGGGCGCCAGCGGCGCCGGTTGCCGCTGTCACCGGTGCGGGCGAGTTGCAGGCGGCGCCGCCACGCCCCGATCACCAGCATCAACACCGCGAATAGGCCGAGTGCCGCGTAGGTCATCACCGCACGCCCCCTTTCGACGGGATTAGCAACTCATCGATTGTTGTCGATGTCGCCCGAGTTGACCGATCAATAGTGTTGGACGCTATCATCGTCTTGTGGCGATGAAAAGTGGTTCGGTCGATCCCGTGGTGTGCGGGAATGTGGATGCGGCGACGGCGTTGTTTCACAGCCTGTCGGATGCGACGCGGTTGGCGATCCTGCGCCGGTTGGCTGGTGGTGAGGCCCGGGTAGTGGATCTGACCGGCGAGTTGGGGTTGGCGCAGTCGACGGTGTCGGCGCATTTGGCCTGCCTGCGGGATTGCGGGCTGGTGGATTTCCGGCCGCAGGGCCGCGCCTCGGTGTATCGGCTGGCCCGCCCGGAGCTGTTGGAGATGTTGCGGGCTGCCGAGGCGGTGCTGGAGGCCACCGGCAACGCGGTGGCGTTGTGCCCCAACTACGGCCACCCCGATGAGCGGAAGAAGGTTGCGCGATGAGTGAGGCGTGCGGCTGCGGCAGCGACGAGCGCGGCGACGACGAGCACGAGCCCGAACGGCTCTGGGAGGTCACCGAGTTGCGCGCGGCTGCGGTGGCGGGGGTGGTGCTCTTGGCCGGGTATGTGGTCGGCTGGGCCGGCGGGCCCCGGCCGGTCGAAATCGGCCTGTATGCACTGGCGTTGGCGATCGGGGCCTACACGTTTGTGCCCTCGACGTTGCGCCGGCTGGCCCAAGGCAAGATCGGGGTCGGCACGCTGATGACGATCGCCGCGGTCGGCGCGGTGATCCTCGGCGAGGTCGGCGAGGCCGCCATGCTGGCGTTCCTGTTCTCCATCAGCGAGGGCCTCGAAGAATACTCCCTGGCCCGGACGCGTCGCGGTCTGCGGGCGTTGTTGTCGCTGGTGCCCGATGAGGCCACCGTGCTCCGCGACGGGAGTGAAATCACCATCGCCCCAGCGGAGTTGCGGGTGGGTGACCGGATGCTGGTCAAGCCCGGTGAACGCGTCGCGACCGACGGCACCATCACCTCGGGGCGCACCGCGCTGGATGTTTCGGCGATCACCGGTGAATCCGTGCCGGTAGAGGCCGGGCCTGGTGATGAGGTGTTCGCCGGGTCGATCAACGGCACCGGGGTGCTCGAGGTCGAGGTTACGTCGACTGCTGCGGATAACTCGCTGGCCCGCATTGTGGCGATCGTGGAGGCCGAGCAGTCCCGCAAGGGCGAAGCCCAGCGCCTGGCCGACCGTATCGCCAAACCCCTGGTCCCGGGGATCATGATCGCCGCGGTCCTCATCGCGGCCATCGGCAGCGTGTTGGGTGATCCGTTGGTGTGGATCGAACGGGCCCTGGTGGTGTTGGTGGCGGCCTCCCCGTGTGCGCTGGCGATTTCGGTGCCGGTCACGGTGGTCGCCGCGATCGGCGCCGCCTCCAAGCTCGGCGTCCTGGTCAAGGGCGGGGCCGCGCTGGAAGCCCTGGGCGCGGTCCGCACGATCGCCCTGGATAAGACCGGCACCTTGACCGCCAACAACCCCTCCGTGATCGACGTCGCTACCACCAACGGCAACAGCCGCGACCACGTGTTAGATGTTGCGGCGGCGTTGGAGGCCCGCAGCGAACACCCGCTGGCGGCAGCGATTCTCGCCGCCGCTGGGAACCCAGTGCGCCCGGCTGAGGACGTGGAGGCGGTCACCGGGGCCGGGCTGACCGGCCACCGCGACGGCCGCGGATTCCGGTTGGGGCGGCCGGGCTGGCTGGATCCCGGACCGTTGGCCGACCAGGTCGCGGCGATGCAGGCCGCCGGTGCCACCGCGGTGCTGGTCGAAGACAACGGTCAGGTCATTGGGGCGGTCGCGGTGCGTGACGAACTTCGGCCGGAAGCCGCCCAGGTCGTCGAGGCGTTACGCCGTGGGGGTTATCAGGTGGCGATGCTGACCGGTGACAACCAAGCGACCGCGACCGCCCTGGCCAAGCAGGTCGGGATCGATACGGTGCATGCTGATCTGCGGCCCGAAGACAAGGCCGCGCTGATTGGTCAACTGCGCCAACACTCCTCGACGGCCATGGTCGGTGACGGGGTCAACGACGCCCCCGCCCTGGCGACGGCCGATCTCGGTATCGCGATGGGCGCGATGGGCACTGACGTGGCCATCGAAACTGCCGACGTTGCCCTGATGGGGGAAGACCTGCGCCACCTCACCCAAGCCTTCGCCCACGCGCGGCGCGCCCGGCGCATCATGCTGCAAAACGTCGGCCTCTCACTGGGATTGATCACGGCACTCATTCCGCTCGCCCTCACCGGGGTGCTGGGGTTGGCCGCCGTGGTGGCCGTGCACGAACTCGCCGAAATCGTCGTCATCGCCAACGGGGTCCGCGCCGGACGCACCAAACCCCTCGGTGGCGCCATCATCGAAACCGGAACCGACTCCGGCCGGCTGGCCCACACCGGCAACCAGAAATCCACGGCAGCCAGTTGAACTCGGGCGCAACAGGATTACGTCACAGGCAGGAGGCGTCGGCCGAGCAACAGGGTAAGAACTCGGGTCGATCAGGTCAACGGTGTCGCACTTATAAGCGCCGCGAGCACGCGATCCCTGGTCGGAAGGTCCAGTCGGCACGCATCAGCTGCCAGCTCGGTGTCCGGCTTCATGACATCCACACCATCAACGAGCACGGTCGGCGATGGATATCCACCGACCCTTTCCACCACCACATCATCAGCGATACCCACCTCAGACAGACACTCGGCGAGCAAGCGCCGAGCCGCCGCCGCAGTCGGACACTCCGGGCTCGTGAGCAGTTCCACACGCATACAGCTAGCTTCGCTCAATACCCCGCGCGTTGGATCGGGATGACTGGTCGGTGGGTGTTGCGATCGCGGTGGAAAGGTCGGCGGCCAGAACCTGGACACGCGACGTGATGTCGTCGCGGATGATTCGCATGCGGTCGATGCCGTCGATGCCGCGCAGGGACGGTTCGTGGGTGTCCCACCGCTGGATGGTGGTGCCGGGGTGGTCCTGGAGGTGGGCTTGGGTGCCGACGATGACGACCAGGTCGGCCTCGTCGAGCATCTGCGCGGTGAGTTGGGTGGGCTGATGGTCGCTGATGTCGACGCCGACTTCTGCCAGGGCTTGCACGGAGAGGTCGTTGACGGCGGTCTTGGCGTGGGTGCCGGCGGAGCTGACGTGGACATTCGGGCCGGCCAGTTGGCGCATCAGCCCGGCGGCCATCACCGATTTTCCGGCATTGCTCACGCAGACGAACAACACTGATGTGTCGGCCATATTCGGGTGTGTTCCCTTGAGGTTTCGCGGCTACCGGGTGATGGGCACGTTCAGGTCGGCCAACAAACGGCGGACGCGTTCTTCGATGTCGTCGCGGATCGGTCGGACGGCGTCGAGGCCCTGGCCGGCCGGGTCAGGCAGTTCCCAGTTCTCGTAGCGTTTTCCGGGGAAGATCGGACAGGCGTCGCCGCAGCCCATGGTGATGACGACGTCGGCGGCAGCCACGATTTCGTCGGTCCAGGGTTTGGGGTATTCGCCGGTGATGTCGATGCCGACTTCGTGCATGGCTTCGATGGCGGCGGGGTTGATCTCGTTGCCGGGTTCAGAGCCCCCGGACCAGGCGATCGCGTTGTCGCCGGCCAGGTGGGTGAAGAAGCCGAGGGCCATTTGGGAGCGGCCGGCGTTGTGGGTGCAGAGGAACAGCACGGTGGGTTTGCCGTCGCTGATCTTGCCTTCCACCCTCGCCAGGGCGTGGAGGCGTTGACGGGCGAAGCGTTCGGCCAACAGGGGCAGGAAGTTGGGAACGGTGGCGCGGCCGGCGAATTGGTCGTAGGAGGAGTGCAGGAACCGTTCGATGGTTTCGGTGCCGAACGTGCCGTCGAACTCGCCGTGCAGCCGGGTCGCCGCGGTTTTCAGGGCGAGCTGTTGGTCGATGGACAGGTCGTGGCGCAAGGGGTGGGTGACGGGGCTGTCAGTCATGGGAGTGTTCCGTTCTCGTCGTCGAGCCGTCGGTGGGTAGGTGTTGGGAGGTGTGGTGGTGAAACCGCTTGCGTAGCGCCAGGGAGACATAGACCAGCCCGACCAGGACCGGGACTTCGATCAATGGGCCGACGACGCCGGCCAGGGCTTGGCCGGAGGTGGCGCCGTAGGTGGCGATCGCCACGGCGATGGCGAGTTCGAAGTTGTTGCCTGCTGCGGTGAACGCCAGGGTGGTGGTGCGTTCGTAGCCGAGATCCAGCAGTGTGCCGAGGAGGTAGCCTCCGCCCCACATGATGGCGAAGTAGGCCAGCAACGGCAGTGCGATCCGGGCCACGTCGAACGGGTTGCCGGTGATCTGTTCTCCTTGCAGCGCAAAGAGAATCACGATGGTGAACAGCAGACCGTAGAGTGCCCACGGCCCGATCCGGGGCAGGAATTTCGACTCATACCAGTCGCGGCCTTTGGTCTTCTCGCCGAGGCGGCGCGACAGGTATCCGGCCAGCAGTGGGATGCCGAGGAAGATGAGTACGGATTTGGCGATCTGCCAGGGCGAGGTGTCGATGGTGGTTTGTTCGAGGCCGAGCCAGCCGGGCAACACGGAGAGGTAGAACCAGCCCAGCACGGCGAACATGATCACCTGGAAGATCGAGTTCAGCGCCACCAGTACCGCGGCGGCCTCACGGTCCCCGCAGGCCAGGTCGTTCCAGATGATCACCATGGCGATGCAGCGCGCCAGGCCGACGATGATCAGCCCGGTGCGGTATTCGGGCAGGTCGGGCAGCAGCAGCCAGGCCAGGGCGAACATCAGTGCCGGGCCGAGTACCCAGTTCAGGACCAGTGAGGAGAGGAGGAGTTTGCGGTCGCCGGTGACGGTGTCGAGGCGGTCGTAGCGGACCTTGGCCAGCACCGGGTACATCATGATCAACAAACCGAGGGCGATAGGCAGTGAAATGCCGTCGATCTGAACGCTTTCCAGCGCGGTGTTCAGGCCTGGGATCCAGCGGCCCAGCAGCAACCCGGCGACCATGGCCGCGCCGATCCACAAGGGCAGGAACCGGTCGAGGGTGGAAAGCTTGCCGACAACCGCCGGGGCCGCGGGGGTGGTGGTGTCGGTCATGCCGATACCCCGGCGGCTGCGTCAGCGCCGAACAGGACGGTGAGGCTGGCCAGCGCGTCGGGCACCACGGCGTAATACACCCACGAGGCCCGCCGCTGCGAGGTCAGTAGCCCGGCGTCGCGCAGCACCTTGAGGTGGTGGCTGATGGTCGGCTGGGACACCTCGATGTCGGCGGAGATGTCGCAGACGCAGGCCTCACCGCCCGCGTGGCTGGCGATCGCCGAAAACAACTGCAACCGCACCGGATCGGCCAGGGCTTTGAGCTTGACCGCCATGTCCGCGGCGGCGACCGCCGACAGTGGTTCGTGTAGCAGTGCCCCGGGCGGGCAACACGCATCCTGGTCGGTCAACATCTCCGATGGCTTCGACATACGTCGATATTGACAGGTATCTAATTAGTTGGCAAATGAACGTCAGGTGAAGGTGAGTTGGGCGGCGTGGAAGTCGAAGTGGCGCCCGGGGTAGCGGTAGACGTCTTCCAGCGTCATGTAGTCGGAGAAGAACGGATCCCACCCCGGCGGGAAATGCATGCCGCGCCGCGGATCCTCCTCGGTTTCTCGGGCGAGCCGGAGTTGCAGCGAGTCGATGACCCGGTCGAGTTTGGCGCCCATCCTGCGCCGGTTGTAGACCAAGGCGGCGGCGCACGATCCGTAGTAGTTGATGTGATGAAACGGCGTGGTCGCCGCGTTGAGCAACCGGGCGTGTGCCGCGCTGACGCGGTCAGGTAGTCGGCCCATCACCCGCACCAGGGGCAGCAGCCGCTGTACGACCATGTAGCCGAACACCATGTGGAACAGCAATTGTTCGTTGGTCCACCGGGTTCCGCGTGTCGGCGCGGCCCAGTCGTCGGGGCCGGCGGCCGCCAGCAGCTGGTGGAAGGTGACGCGCGCACGCTCCAGATCGGCAGCGATGGCGTCGCGGTCCATGCCCCGATCATGCGCCTACCGCGGCCATGTGACCACGGCCGCGGCAGGTTGCGATCGGCTAGCAGCAGGACGCTGCGGCTTTGTCCGCCTCCGTGGGGGCTCCGCCGCAGCACACCCCACTCTCGGCGTCGGCGGAATCGTTGAGATGCTGCGGGCTGGTGCCGAAGGTGTCGGAGTCGGCCAGCACCGTGTAGACCTCCCACTTCTCCCCGGCCGGGCCGGTCACCCAGACTTTGTCCTGGGTCGCGAAGCAACATGTGGTGCCGATCTCCTCATCGGTGAACAGCCCCTCGCCGGTCAGGCGAGCGATCTCGGCGTGCACCTTGTCGCTGGATTCGACCTCGACGCCGAGGTGGTTGATGGTGCCGCCCTTACCGGGGTTTTCCAGCAGCACCAGCTTCAGCGGCGGCTCGGCGACGGCGAAGTTGGCGTAGCCGGGCTTGACCTTGGCGGGGTCAACGCCGAACAGTTTGGTGTAGAACGTGATCGCCTCGTCGAGATCGTCGACGTTGAGGGCGAGTTGAACACGGGACATGATGGGCCTCCATCTGGGATGAGACATATATCGAACTGACGCGTCGACCTCAGGATGCCACCTTTTCGATATATGTCAAGAGTTGTGGCAGGATGGGGTCATGCCCAAAGCGCTGCCCGTGATCGACATGTCCGCGCCGGTGTGCTGCGCCCCGGTCGCCGCCGGGCCGATCAGCGATGCCGATGCCCTGCAGGTGGCGATGCGACTCAAAGCGCTCGCCGATCCGATGCGGGTCAAGATCATGTCGCTGCTGTTCAGCTCACGCCCCGGCGAGGAGACCAGCGGGGACCTCGCAGCGGTGCTCGACCTGGCCGAGTCCACCGTCAGCCATCACCTCGGCCAACTGCGCAAGGCCGGGCTGGTGATCTCCGAGCGGCGCGGGATGAACGTCTTCCACCGCGTCAAACCCGAGGCCCTGCAAGCACTTTGTGTCGTCCTCGACCCCGACTGCTGCACCTAGCCCACAGGTGAGCTGGACACCGTCGCCGTGGGTGCGGGTCAGCTGGATGCTCCGGAATGACCGTCCCACGGTGAGATGATCAGGTGATCTGTTCGTGGAGGGTGTCGAGTTGGCCGTAGAGCAGCTCGATCGTTGATTGTTGTTCTGCCACGGTGGCTTTGAGGGCGGCGATCTCTTTGTCTTTGGCGGCGAGTCGGTGGCGCAACGCAGCGTCGATGCTGGTTTCGCGGCCGGTCGATGCGGGTTCTCGGTCGGTAGGGCGGTCGCGGTACTGCTCGATGACGGTCACCAGGTCGTCGTGTTTGTAGATGGTCTTGCGGGACACCTTGGCGCGGCGGGACACGGTGGAGAAGTTGATGTCGGCGTGGGTCTTGCGCAGGTAGGCGATCGCCTTTTCGATGTCGCGGCGTTTTTCATCGCTGCGACCCTGGCGGTATTTGTCCAGCGCATCGAGCGCCTTCTGGGTGGGGGGTGGCGGCTTCGGGCGGCTCATCGCGGTGTGTCCGGGTCGGCTTTACGTAGCACGGATTCGTGGCTTCCGCGGGCGGCGGTCTGCATCGTTGGTGCCCGGTGGGCGGTGCCGGCACCCGCGACGCTGTTTGCGCCGTCCTCGGTCACGTCGTCTCGGTGGAGCCGGTCAAGGATGGCGTCCAGGGAGGCGATTTCGCAGCGACGCTGGTGGATCCACACGTTGTCATCGGTGAGCTCGCGCCCGGTGCGTGCCCGGTACTGCTCGCGGCGGACGTCGATCAGCTTCAGGGTCTTGGCGCGTTGGTCGACCAGTTCGTCGAGGTAGGTGGCGTCGGTGGCGAAATGCCCACATGACAAGCAGGCGTTGCCCTTGTCGCAGGTGGCCACCGGTGGCAGCAGGCATACCCCGTTGGGCAGCACCCGGTCGGTGCGCGCCGAGAGCTGGGTCATGTCGTAGATGTCGGACGGGCTGATGGTGATGTCGGTGCCGTGAGCGCCGATCTTCTTGTGCCGCAGAAACTCTGCTTCTGCTGTTGCTTGCAGAGTGGCGGCATAGCGCAGGGTCATCGCCGGCGAGGCGTGTCCGAGGTAGCGCTGCACCACATGGATGGGCACGCCGTCGTTGAGCAGCTCGGTGGCCCGGGTGTGGCGCAGCCGGTGGGTCTGGGAGAACCGCAGCGGGTGGCCGGTGGTGTCGGTGAGGCCGTGGATGGTGTCGAGCCGATTGAGGATCCGGCTGTAGGAGTCATAGCTGCGTGGTCGCTGGCCCTGGTGCTGGTAGCGCACCCCGAGGAACAGGTATTTCGGATCCAGCTGCGGGTAGCGCCGCCGGATCCAGTCTTGCTGTTCGCTGATCACGTTGACCACCGCCTGCTCGACCAGGATGGTGGGCACCACCCCGTCGACTTTGGTCTGCTGGTAGCGCAGTTTGGCCACGAACCCGTCGGGATCGTCGGCGGCTCCAGCTGGGCGGTCCTGGCCCGGGATCGGGTGCAGCGGGTCGAAATCGAGCATCAGGATCTCCGAGGCCCGGCGCCCGGTCAACGCTTGCAGCAGCCAGATGCGGGCGGCTTGCGGATCGCCGAGACCGGACACCACCGAGATCGTGGAATCGGGGTGAGTGATGACCACCGGTTTGCCCGCATCGGCGGCCAGCACGTCGAGATAGCACAGCATCCGCTGCAGCTCGGCGGTCGACAACCAGGTCAGCTCCCGGCCGCCGCTGGGGCGTCGGCTGCGAAACGCCGCACCCCACAGCCGGGTATGAGTGTCGGTCAACCGGATCCAGCGGGGATCTCCGGTCGCCGCCGCGGCTTCCTCGGCGTGATCGACCATGAACGTGTAGAACATCTGAATCTTGGACTGGACGACCGCGATCGTCGCCGCCGACAGCGGACGCTCCGGTTTGGCCCGCGCGGCAGGTGATTTGAGGTATTCGGTGAACCCGGTGAACAACAGCCGCAGCGCTGCCCGGTCGGTGCTGATCACCGGATCATCGATCCCACGTTCGGCCAAAAACGGACCCAAGTGGCGGGTGATGCTGCGGGTGCGCGCGATCACCGACGACCAGCGCAGCAGTTCAGCCGTCAAACAGGTGCGCAGCCAGAACCGCACCCCTTCACGCAGCCAGGCCGGTTCGATCCCGCCGAGGCGGGCAACCTGGTCGTGGCAGGGTTCGTGCTCACGCTGCGGGATGCGGGGATCAGCGTCCAGATCCCAGATGTCATGAGCCCACCATGGCCTATCGGTGCAGCGGACCGACACGTACAGGTGCAGGTGCTCGATGAAACTGGCCACGTTGCGCCGAAACCCGGCCGAGGGCAGCCGGCCGGTGCGCCGCTCGAACTCCCGTACCCCGTGCCGCATGATCGTTTCGGCGCTCAGATCAGCGATACTGACCGGGTGACGCCGGTGCTGGCGGTGGTAGTCGGCGGCGGCGATGCTCAGTGCACCGCTGGTCCATTTCAGCAGCGACGGTTCGATCTTGCGACGTTCTTCGTGTCCGCACAGCCACACCCACCACGCGAGCTTGTCGCAGAGCCGTTGCGGCACACCCCGCGGGGTGAAGTCGTGACCGTCCGGGATGGGTCGGTAGCGCGGGTTGTGCTGAAAGACCGTGGCGGCCGGGCCGGTATCCAGGTGATAGACCAGGGTGCGCCACTGCGCCGGCACCTGCCGCCACTGCTGTGCCCACCGATCCTCGCCGCCACCGCGCTCGGGTGCCCTCTGTGCCGAGGCACGATTGTCATTGCCCGTCACGGTTCACCTTCCACCCGGCGACGTAGTTTTTCCATTCGGCCAGCGTGCGCATCTCGGCGTCGGCGGTCACCCAGCCGTAGGTCGACAACGTGGTCTGTACGTCGGCGTGCCCGAGTCGGCGCATCACCACATGCACGTCCACCCCGGCCAGTAGCAACGCGGTGGCGTGGGTGTGGCGCAGCCAGTGCGGCGTCCACTGCTCGGGCAGCACATCGGCGCGGCGGGTGGTGATCAGATCGACCTTGTCGTAGATGGTTTCCGGTCGCAGCGGGGCGTAGCGGACGCCGCGCACCAGGTTGACGAACACGAAACACGACGCCAGGTCGCCGACCGCGATATCCGCGCCGGCGGCCACCAACTGCCACACGTACTCGGTGTAGAGGGCGACCAGATCGTCGCCGATGTAGATCCGGCGCGGGCCCGATTTCGCGCGCACCCCGTGCGGATGATCGTCACGACCCGCCACCAGTATCGATGGGGTGCCGCCACCGGCGATATCAAAGTCGTGGTGGCGCAACGACAACGCCTCACCGAGCCGCATCCCGGTTTCGGCTAACACGGCGAAGAACAACCGGTCCCGCAGCCCGGCGCCGCCGCCCGACCACTCACCCGAGACGGTTTGGACACTGCAGGCATCCAAGATGGCGTTGACCTGCGCGGGCAGCAGCACCGGTGTTTCGGCGCGCTGCAGGCCGCGGATCCGGTGAATCGGCCCGTCCTGCTCGCGTTTCGGGCCGACCCCGGCCAGAAACGGTGCATAGCGGCCCCGCCGAGATGTACGAGCATGGCTGGCGTACAACCGGCGGTAGGGCCGCACCAGGTCATGGGCATTGGCGAAATACCGGTACATCGACAACACCGCCGCACTGCGCGGCAACAGCGACGACTCAGCCAGCTTCTGCTCCGAGTCACCGATACGGGCCACCCCGGGCAGATCCCCGGTGCGCAGATAAGCCAGGAACTGACCGAACAGACTGGTGGGGAAGTCATCCCACGCGGTACCGGTACCTTCCAGCACCGTCCACCACGCCGCCAGCCCATAGGCATAGGCGCGCAGCGTGTTCGGTGAGCCCCCTTGGTTGCGCAGAAACGTCAGGTACTCGCGCGCCGGCGCCACGGGCAACTTGTCCGCACCGACCACCGTGTAGGTGGGTGGTCGGTCCTCGAAGCGCACCCGCTGCACCTGTGCCACCGTCAGCCGCACCCCACCACATTCACGATGGCCTGCCCTTGCGGAAATCGTCCAACCGGATCACCCGGGAGTCACCATCGGCCGGTGGGGCCGCGGTGCGGCCATGGCCGACACTGGCCGCGACCGGCTTATGCTCGGCCGCCGGGGACGGTCGCTGGGTGGCCAAAAACCAATCCAGTACATCAGCGGGATAGATCATCGAATCCCGGGCGCTCAGCATCCGCACCGACGCGCCGCCGTAGCAGCGCTCCACCCACTTGCGCAGCAGCCGGGGCCGCTCCGGGGCGCGGTCGGCCCACCCCGGTTCCGTCATGCCCCACGTGTGCCCGGTGGCAGGGTTGATCCGCGAATGCAGCTGGGTGGTCAGCATTTTCGCCCGATCGGCTGCGATCAGCCCCGAATCCCGCAGATGCATGATCAGCGACCCCAACGACAGGCCCCACTTATCTTTGAGCGGACGCAGGTTCAACAGCGACAGCACCCGCGGCAACTCACCCGCGATGACCGCTGCCGGGGCCAACAACTCGGTAGCGAACCGGTTGGCCTCCTGCTCATCGGCGGCGCTGACCGAGCAATAGGCGTGACTGTGCAGCACCAAATGGCCGAGCTCGTGGGCGACCGTGAACCGGGTCCGCTCCCACGAGTCGCTATCCCGCAGTACCAGCAGCGGCCGGTCCCGCAACCGGCCCACCCAACTCGAATACCCCAAATGCCGCTCATCGCGCGAGCGCCCACCGGTAGCGGCGAACTCGCTTTCCCAGTCACCGGCGACCCGGCGCCGGACAATCACCGGGGCGCCCAGCCGCTCGGCCTCATACATCAAATCATCAAGCGGCTCATCGGGTTCCAGTCCCATCGCCTCACGCAGACGTGCCGCGACCACCGTTATCGAGCTGTGTGCCAGCTCGTCGGGGCTGACCGTCGGAACCTTCACCGGCGGCAGCTTCGATCGTTGATCCAGATCGCCGAGGAAATCGCCAGCCAACGACGCGAACGTCGCCAAGAACTCCTGCTCACCCACCGTCATCGACTTCGGCGCCCGAAACAGGAGCTCATTCGCGGTGATCCGTGTCTGCGGCTCCGAGCTGAAAAACGCTGCAGGAAACCGGAACAACCCCGCTAGCAACGCAACATCGTCGTCGTCGAGCCGCACCGTCGGCGACTTCTCAATCTGGGACTGTCGTGACGTACTCCAGCCTGTGGCTTCCACCACCGACCGTGCCGTCATCCGCCTCAACAACCGGGCCTGCCGGACCCGTGCACCAAAAACCTCAATCATCGTGCGCTCAATTCAACGTCACCGGGTTGGGAAACCCACATGCACCCAACACTGTGCACGATGGCTACGACGATTTCGGCGGACCGTCCTCCTCGTCCTGCTCGCCCGCAGCGTCCTCGTCGACCTCGGCGAAGTCGTCGTCGCGTCGCCGCGCCCCCGGCCCTCCAGGGCCGCCACCCGGGTCGGCCGTCGTGACGCGCGCCTCCATGATCGGCGGCGGCAACGGTGTCCGGCCGTACAGAATCTTCACACTCTTGGTGAGGATGCCTGCCGCAAATGCGGCCCCGCCGAAGCCCACGCTGCCCGGCCACCACAACACATAGAGCCGGTATCCCTGCGGCTCGGCGATCCCGTCCTCGCCGCCGATCGGGTGACCAAGCTCGTCCTCGATGCTGAACTGCTCGCCGCCGGGCACATACGGCACGGTCCCCAGCAGGCTGCCATCCCACTTGCGGGGATGCTTGCGCACACCGATCTGAGTGCCGTTCCCGTCGAGAAGACGAATTCCGAATCCGTTGCCCGACACAGCCTTCAACGTCGAGTTCGGCGTCTGCCGACGCAACCTCGAGAACAGCACCGTCTCCAACACCGCGCATGACGTGGTGATCGGCCGCACGTTGGCACCCTGATCGACGAAACGGTCCGGCACCTCCCCATAGCGAGCGATGAGATCGCCATGCACCTCGCCAAACACCCGAGCGTGCTGACTGACGTAGTCCTCCACCAACTGCTGAGGATCGTCGTGTAGTTCCATGGGGTAAACATTTACCCCGGTATCCCACAGTCAACGTCGCGCCACGCCGCTCACAGTCGGCAAAATTTTGGCTGCTCATACCTAAGAGGTTACATGTATACGAAGATAAAACTGCACTTCAACACACCTTTATGGCGCGCTTTGAGAATTTAACTCCTGATAAGGGCAGGGATCGGTCTTTCACCTGCAGGGCGATCTCGTCGACCGTGATCGCCTGTCGCAGTGTGCAGACCTGCTCATGACGACCAGCCCGAACACCATGGTCTACGCCGCGATCGACGGTTGGCGCGCCAACATGGTTGCCCACGGGCACGAGTTGCTCGGCGCCGCACTGTCATTGGCCGACAGGCTGCGCGCCGACATCGAGCAGATCCCGGACGTGCACGTGATGCGGGACGAATTGACCGGGGAATCGGCGTCACACGACCTCGATACCCTGCAGGTGCTCATCGACGTCTCCGGTACCGGCACCTCCGGATATCAGGCCGCCGACTGGCTGCGTCAGCACACACATACCGACGTCGGCCTCACCGATCACCGCCGGATCCTGGCCACCCTCTCGTTCGCCGACGGCCCGGACACTGCGGACCGCTTGCTCGATGCGTTGACGCGCTGGCGCCGTGCCGCCGAACGTTTCGAATCTCCGCCCGAGATCCGGCTGCCCGGACCGTCGGACATCGAACTGGAATCGGTGATGACGCCGCGGGACGCCTTCTGCGGGCCGGTGGAGGCCGTGCCGGTGGAACAGGCCGCCGGACGGATCGCCGCGGAGCAGGTCACGCCCTACCCGCCGGGCATACCGGCGGTGGTCCCCGGGGAACGGCTCACCGAGGAGGTGCTGGCCTATCTGCGCGACGGTGTACGGGCGGGTATGCAGCTACCCGACCCCGCCCAACCCGAGCTCAAGGACATCCGGGTGGTCCGGGACGCATAACAATCCGGTCACAGTGCAGATCACGATCACTTAAGGATTTGCCGGGCGGCTTAAGAAACCGGCCGTAATCTTCTGAAAGATCGGCGCGCAGGCCGCCGAATGCGACCCAACTCACGCGCGCAGCGTGTAACGCCGCCGAACGTGCCGCGATGTTTGGTGGTCGGCGGTCCGGGGCACGAACGAGGCACGCGTACCGTGAATTTCGGGTCTGGGAAGCAATCCGGTGATGTCTAGGACAAGGCTCACAGAAAGTACGAAATCGAAGGACACCACTCTCATCATGAAAACCAGCATCAAGAACATGCGTCGGGCTTCGGCAGGTGTGCTGCTCGGTGCGGCTTCGGCCGCGCTGATCGCGGCGCCGAGTGCGTCGGCGACCCCGAACTGCAATCCTGACGCCGTCGCCGGCACCGTCAGCTCGGTGACCGGCGCGGCCAGCGCCTACCTCAACGCCCACCCGGGCGCGAACCAGGTGGTGCAGGCCGCCCGCACCCAGCCGCGTGCCGAGGCGGCGGCCAACATCCGGACGTACTTCACCGCGAACTCGCAGGAGTACTACGAGCTGCGCGGCATCCTGGCGCCGATCGGGGAAACCCAGCAGCAGTGCAACGTGTCGCTGCTGTCACCCGAACTGGCTTCGGCCTACTCGGAGTTCATGGCCGGCTAGCAGCATCGGCGTTACCCGTCGTCCGCGAGCGTATCGCCCGCGGACGACGGGACCGGGACCGCGTCGAAGACGCGCCGCAACATTTCGCACTGACTCTCGAAAAACGACCGCGCCACAGCAGATTTGGGCAGCACGCCGTCGAAGCCGTGGAACGCGCCGTCGACCACTTCCACATCGCAGGGCACTCCGGCCGCGCGCAGCCGCTCGGCGTAGGCGATGTCCTCGTCGTGGAAGAGGTCCAGGGTGCCCACTCCGATCCAGGTGGCGGGCAGCCCGGACAGATCCCGCTGCCGGGCCGGTACCGCCACGTCGGGGTCCGCATCACCCAGGTACGCCGACCAGCCGAAGGCGTTGCTGTCCTGCGTCCACAATCGGTGCCCGGGCTCATCGAAATGCGGGCCGACGGTGCGGTCGTCGAGCATCGGATAGACCAGCAGCTGCGCGGTGACCGGAATCTCGGCGCGGTCGCGGGCCAACAACGCGAGCGCGGCCGCGAGCCCACCACCGGCGCTGGCACCGCCGATCGCCAACCGGGCCGGATCGACCGCCGGCAGGCCGGCCAGCCAGCTCAGCGCCGCGTAGCAATCCTCGAGTCCGGCCGGGTACGGGTGCTGGGGCGCGAGCCGATAATCCACCGAAGCGACCGTCACCCCCAGCCGCGACGCGAACCGGCGGCACAACGCATCGTCCTGGGCGGCGCTGCCGATGACGTATCCGCCGCCGTGGATCCACAGCAGCCCCGGTGCGGGCATGGCCGCACCGATGGGCCGGTACAGGCGTACGCGTGGGCCCGAGGTCAGGGTGAGGACCTCGACGCCGGGCGGGGTGCGTCGGTCCATCAGAGCGGTCATCCGCTGCAACCAAACAAGATTCATCGGGGTGACGATCTTGCGGGGGAGGAGGCGGGCGACGCGGGATAGTTCACGATGGAACACGGTGGCGTTGTTCGGCACGACTGCAGTATCACTTACCCGGCGTCGCCGCAGGACGCTATTTGAGCAGCGGATCGCGCGGCAGCCCCAGGATTCGCTCGGCGATGGTGTTGCGGGTGATCTCCGAGGTGCCCCCGGCGATCGTCATGGCGCGGTTGCCCAGATAGGCCCGGGCCAGCCCGTCGTTGCGGCCGGTGACCGCCGCCGCGCCGGCCAGGGCCATCCCGAGCTCGGTGAGCCGCTGGGACTGTTCGGCCAGCAGCAGCTTGGTCACGTTTCCCTCCGGCCCCGGTTCGGCGCCGGCGATGGCGCGGCTGACCCGGCGCAGGTTGAGCATCGGCAGGGTGAGGCTCTCGGCGATCACCCGGCCCGCCTGGCGTACATATCCGGCGGCCGTCGCCGGCGGAGCCTGATCCAGCAGGACAACCAGATCGTCGGTGGTGAACCCGGTGGGTGCCGAGGACCCGCCGCCGATCGAGATGCGTTCATTGCCGAGGGTGGCCCGCGCCACCAGCCAGCCCTTGTTCACCTCACCGACCACGTCGGTGTCGGGGACGAACACATCGTCGAAGAACACCTCGTTGAAGTGCGCGTCTCCGGTGATGCCGCGCAGGGGATTGACCTGCACGCCTTCGGCATTCATATCGATGGCCATCATCGTGACACCGGCGTGTTTGGGCGCGTCGGGATCGGTGCGCACGGTGGCCAACCCCCATTGGCAGTGCTGGGCCAGGCTGGTCCACACCTTCTGGCCCGTCACCCGCCAGCCACCCTCGACCCGCTTGGCCGAGGTCCGCACCGCGGCGGCATCGGAGCCCGCCTCGGGTTCGGAGAACAGTTGGCACCACATCGAACGACCGCGCAGCACCGGCTCCACCCAACGTTCACGCTGCTCATCGGTGCCGGCCTGGGCGATGGTCAGGGTCACCCACCCGGTGATCCCCATGTCCGGGATCGCCACATCCTCGAACTCCTCCTCGATGACCAACTGCTCGAGCACCCCGGCGGCGCGGCCCCAGGGTCGGGGCCAATGCGCCACCATGTACCCCGAGTCGACCAGGAAGTCGCGGCGTTGATCTTCGGGCAGCGAGCGCACTTTCGCGGCGGCCTCGGCGGCGGACGCACGGAACTGCTCGGCCTCCGGGGGCACACTGAACGCCACGCTCTGGGTGTGACCGCCGCGCTGCGCGTCGACCAGTTCGGTCAGCGGGTCCTGACCGTCGGCCAGCAGCGCGGACAGGCTGCGGGCCCGGCGCAGATACAGGTGGGCGTCATGCTCCCAGGTGAATCCGATGCCGCCGTGCAACTGGATGTTGTTCTCGGCGTTGACGTTCTGTGCATGGATCGCGTGTGCGGCGGCCACCGTTGCGGGCAGCCAGGCGGCGTCCAGATCATCGGCGGCCGCGGCCGTCCAGGTCGCGGCGGTGGCCTGCTCCGCGGCGACGAGCATATTGGCGGCGTGGTGCTTGACGGCCTGGAAGGTACCGATGGTGCGCCCGAACTGCCGGCGCACCTTGGCGTAGTCGACCGCCATGTCCAGGCAGGCCCAGGAGACGCCGACGGCCTCTGCGGCGGCCAGGATGCGGAACACGGTGCGGGCGCGTTTGGCGGCACCGCGTAGCACCCGGTCGGCGGGGATCGCCGCACCGCGCATGGCTACCGCCCCGACGGTCCGGGTGGTGTCCAGCGACGGTAGGGCGGTGACGGTGACGCCGTCGGCCTCCGCGTCGACGACGATGAGATCCTCCCCGGCGGCGAGTACCAGCACATCGGCGTCGGGAGCGCCGAGCACGGCCGGCCACTGCGCGGTGGCGGTCAGGTCGGACTCCATGTTGACCAGCACGTTGAGGCCCAGTGCCGCGGTGGTGGTGCCGTCTGCCAGGCCCGGGAGTAATTGGGCCCGAACCGAATCCGGCGCACACCGGTCGATCGCCGCTGTGGCGGCCACCGTCGGCAGGAACGGTCCGGGGGTGAGCTCACGCCCGGTGGACTCGATGATGATCGCCAGCTCGGCCAGCCCGAAGCCCGATCCGCCGAACTCCTCCGGGACGGCCAAACCGTGCCAGCCGAGTTCGGCTCCGGCAGCCCAGATTTCGCGGGAGTGGCTACCGGGTTGCTCGAGCGTGGCGCGCGCCGCGCCCCGACTGTCCGACCGTTGTAGCCGGCCGAGGGCCGAGGCGGCGAGATCCTGGTGTTCTTCGGTGATGGCCAGCGCTGATGTGCTCATGGTTTGTCTGAAATTACCGGTCCCGCGCTGGCTGCCATGAGTGATGCAGGTCACAATTGGGCGACGGTAGACAGTTCCTTGGGAATGTCTGCTTAGGAATGGTGCTGCGCGGGTACGCTCGCGCCATGACGGCACGACCGGACACCCGGTACCCCGGACCGACGCTGATGAGTCGCGCACGCTGGTTGCTGGAGGCAAATCACGCCGACCGGATGCTGGCACTCTCGGTCGCCTCGGCCTCCCTGCCGGTCATCGGCAAGCAACTCGAACCTCTCGGTGGGCTGGCCGCGATGGGAGTCTGGGGTTTTCGGCAGTTTCCCGAACTGTTCGCATCGACCGCGAAGTCCTGGTTCGCGCCCGGCAACGGTGCCCTCCGCAAGGCAGAACGGGCACAGACCACGGATGTAGCAAAGGACGGGCTGCGTGGCGTGGTGCCGGCGGCCGATCTCGCCGGGGACTGGCCGGCACCGGAACAGATGCCCCCGTTGTGGAACACCATGGAGTACCGCCGCAACGTGCACCGGACGTCGGTGCGCTACGGCGACCACCCGATGCAGTTGCTGGACGTGTGGCGGCCCGCCGAACTGCCCCGGGAACCCGCCCCGGTACTGCTGTTCGTGCCCGGCGGTGCATGGGTGCACGGCAGCCGGATCCTGCAGGGCTACGCAATGCTGTCGCATCTGGCCGAGCAGGGCTGGGTATGTCTGTCGATCGATTACCGTGTCGCGCCGCATCACCGGTGGCCGCGACACATGACGGATGTGAAGGCGGCGATCGCCTGGGCGCGGGCCAATGTGGACAAATTCGGTGGCGACCGCAATTTCGTGGCCATCGCCGGCTGCTCGGCGGGTGGGCACCTGGCGGCGCTGGCCGGGCTGACCCCGAACGACCCCGAGCTGCAGGGCGATCTGCCCGAGGACGCGGACACCTCGGTGGACGCGGTGGTCGGCATCTACGGCCGCTATGACTGGGAAGACCGTTCCACCGTGGAGCGGGACCGGTTCGTCGATTTCCTGGAGCGCGTGGTCGTGGGCCGCAAGATCGACCGGCACCCGGAGGTCTTCCGGGCCGCCTCCCCGATCGCCCGGGTACACCGCGACGCGCCGCCGTTCCTGGTCATCCACGGCAGCGGCGACACCGTCATCCCGGTCGCACAGGCCCGCAGTTTCGTCGAGCGCCTGGAATCCGGCTCGGCCGGCCCGGTCGGCTACATCGAGTTCCCCGGCGCGGGGCACGGCTTCGACATGACCGACGGTGCGCGCACCGGTGCGATGGCGAAGGCAATAGGATTGTTCCTCAACCAGATCCATCGAAACTCCTCGATGGGCAAAGCCAAAGCGGTTATATAGACTCCTCCAACCACGGGAGGATTGGCCGGTGAAGAGGCTCAGCGGTTGGGATGCGTTTCTGCTGTACACGGAAGCGCCCAACGTGCACATGCACACCTTGAAGATTGCGGTCATCGATCTGCACGGTCTCGGTGACCGCACCTTCGGCATCGAGGATTTCCGAAAAGTCCTGCACGGCAGGCTCTACAAACTCGATCCGTTCCGCTACCAACTTGTGGACATCCCGTTCAAGTTCCACCACCCGATGTGGCGGGAGAACTGCGATGTCGACCTGGAGTACCACATCCGGCCCTGGCGGGTCGCCGCGCCGGGCGGTCGTCGGGAACTCGACGAGGCCGTCGGCGAGATAGCCGGCACCCCGCTGGACCGCAGTCGCCCACTGTGGGAGATGTACCTCGTCGAGGGTCTGGCCGACGACAAGATCGCCGTTGTCGGCAAGATCCACCACGCCCTGGCCGACGGGGTCGCCTCGGCGAATCTGCTGGCGCGCGGAATGGACCTGCAGGACGGCCCGCAGCGCGACCGGGATTCCTATGCCACCGATCCCGCGCCTTCGCCCCCGGAGTTGGTGCGCACGGCGTTCTGGGACCACCTGCGCCAGATCGGCCGGTTTCCCGGACTGGTGAAGTACACCGCCGACGGCATGGGCCGGGTGCGCCGCAGCAGCCGCAAGTTCGGTCCCGAACTGACCCGGCCGTTCACCCCGCCGCCGAGCTTCATGAACCACGTGCTCACCCCGGAACGCCGGTTTGCGACCGCCTCACTCGCGCTGGCCGATGTGAAGGCAACCGGGAAACAGTTGGGCGCCACCATCAATGACATGGTGCTGGCCATGTCCTCGGGTGCGCTGCGCAAGCTGCAGCTGAACTACGAGGGGAAGGCCGATCATCCGCTGTTGGCCTCGGTGCCGATGAGCTTCGACTTCTCCCCGGACCGAATCTCGGGTAACCGGTTCACCGGTGTGCTGATGGCGCTGCCGGTCGACGTGGACGATCCGCTGGAACGGGTGAAGCGGGCCAGCGCCGCGGCCTCGCTGGCCAAGGAGAGCAATCAGCTGATCGGCCCGGAACTCGTGGCCCGGTGGGCGTCCTACGTACCGCCGGCGGCCGTCGAAGCGTTGTTCCGCCGGCTGTCGGACAAGGACGGCCAGAACAAGGTGCTCAACCTGAACATCTCGAATGTGCCCGGCCCGCGGGAACAGGGCAGAGTCGGCGGCGCCACGGTCACCGAGATCTATTCGGTCGGGCCGCTGACGGCGGCGAGCGGGCTGAACATCACGGTCTGGAGCTACGTGGACCAGCTCAACATCTCGGTGCTCTCGGATACCGCGACGGTTGAGGACCCGCATGAGGTCACCGACGCGATGGTCGAGGAGCTGCGTGAGATCCGCCGCGCAGCAGGCATTTCGGAGGACCTCACGGTTCTGGAAACCGCGCGGGCGTGACGGGGTCCCTCCTGGTGGGCCGGTATGCGTCAGAATGTCGTCCATGAGACTTCTGGGCGTGGTGGCGGCGGCCGTCGTGGTGGCCGGCTGCTCGTACGGCCCGGCTCCGCACAAACCGTCCTCCTCGGGTGCGGCGGCGACGGCCACCAGCGTGGCCGAGCAGAGCCCAGATTCCGATTCGGCGGTGTCCATTTTTCCGAGCACCGGGCTGCTGGGGGCGCCGTTGACCGCCAAGGGGGCCACCATCACGCCGCGCGCCGAGAACATGGCCGTGATGAGGCAGAGCAACGGTGACGGTCTGGAACTGGGCATCGAGGTGTCCTTCACCGGTGTGACGACGATGATCGACGCAACCGGCCCGACAGGCGGCTTCCGGCTGCTCATCAGCGGTGGGGAGCAGATTCCCACATCGCGGCCCACCGTGATCAAGTCGCCGCCGCTGACCCCGCGGGTGCGTACCGATACGAGCGGCTGGGTGTTCTTCAATATCCAGCCGGGCATGCTGCCGACGCAGTTGCAGCTCACCGCCGCTCCCGCGGGATACGGTCTGGAACCGGCCCCGATCGCGATCTGGATCATGCCGGCCAAGCTGCCCGCGGCCTCCACACCGGCACCGCCGCCACCACCGCCACCGCCGCCGGGAGCCGCACCGGCTCCGGCCGCTCCGGCCGCCCCCGGCAACAGCGGCGGGGACAGCGCTCCGCGCGGACCTCGGCTGCCGAAACTCCCGCCGCCGCCCAAGCTGCCGCCGCCCCCGAAGCTGCCGCAGCCCAAGCTGCCGCCGGTCGTCTGTCAGCACACCTCGTTCTGCTGACGGTCAGGAGCCGTTCGACGGGCCCCCGTCACGCGCCCAGTTGAGGAACCGCTCGACCGCGGCCGCGGTGTTGTGCCCGTGCGCGGACCCGAAGAAATCGAATGCATGCTGGGCGTGTGGGATCTCGGCGTAGATGACCGGCGCCTTGGACACCTCGGCCAGGGCTTTCACGAACTCGCGGCCCTCACGCACCGGGATCACCGAATCGTCGGCACCGTGCAGGATGAAGAACGGTGGCGCGTCGGCGTGCACCAGGGTGAGCGGGGATGCGTCCAGGTACACCTGGCGGTGGGTGGCGAAGGGCAGTTTGACGATGAAACGCTCCAACACCTTGATGAACTCCGACCGGCCGTCGCCGGTATCGGTGTACCAGTCGTAGCGGCCGTAGATCGGGACCGCCGCGGCCACCGAGGTGTCGGCGTCCTCGAACCCGGGCTGCCACTTCGGGTCGTTGGGGGTCAGCGCGGCAAGCGCCGTCAGATGCCCACCGGCCGAACCCCCGGTGATGTAGACGGATCCGGGATCCCCGCCGTAGTCGGCGATGTTGGCCTTCACCCAGGCGATCGCCTGCTTGACGTCGATGATGTGGTCGGGCCAGGTGTACTTGGGGCTGATGCGGTACCCGATCGACACGCAGATCCAGCCGCGCTCGGCGAGCCTGGACAGCAGCGGATAGGCCTGCGGACGGCGCATCCCGATCATCCACGCTCCGCCGGGAATCTGCAGCAGCACCGGGGCTTTCCCGTCGCGGGGCAGGTCCGGGCGCATCCAGATGTCGGCCTCGTTGGGTCCGTGTGGCCCGTACCGCACGGACTCGTGCACGTAGCGCCGCCGGGTCCACGACGTGCCGAACACCCCGCGGGGGCGACGCTCGGGTTCCTTGGCGTCCAGATAGTCCGCACCCAGCGCTTCCCGCAGCGGATCCTCGAAGTAGCGCTTCGATTCCGCTTCACGGCGCTGCAGCAGTCCCAGCAGGCCCCAGGTGAACACCTTGAGCACCAGCGAGATTCGTCCGCCGCGGGTGCGGTAGTGCCCGAGCATCGCCCGGCGTGCCACATCGAGCACCGACCCGGTGAACAGCAGCGGAGCGTTCTCCGATGTGGGCCAGCCGAATGCGAACGTCGGCAGCGTGCTGTAACCCTTACGGCCCAGTGGGCGCACCGCGTTGGCGGCGTTGACCAGTTCGGCCGTCGCCCCCAACAGTGGCCGGGGTTTAGCTCTGAGTGCGGTCCTGAAGGTCACGGCGCAGGATCTTTCCGGTGCTGTTGCGCGGCAACTCATCCAGGATGGTGATCTCGCGCGGCACCTTGTAGTTGGCCAGATTGTCTCGGACATGTTGCTTGAGATCGTCTACGGTGACCGGATTTCCCCCGTCGCGGAGTACCACGAAGGCCGCCAGGCGCTGACCGTACTGCTCGTCGTCCACCCCGATCACCGCGGCCTCGGCGACCTCGTCGTGGTTCACCAACGTCTTCTCCACCTCGATCGGGTAGACGTTCTCGCCCCCGGAGACGATCATCTCGTCGTCACGGCCGACCACGAACAACCGGCCGTCCGCGTCGAGGTAACCGACGTCCCCGGAGTTCATGAACCCGTCATGGAAATCCTTGGTCTTACCCGAGGTGTATCCGTCGAACTGGGTGGAGTTGCGCACATAGATGGTGCCTGTCTCGCCGGTGGGCAGCTCGACCAGATCGGCGTCCAGGATCCGGATCTCGGTACCCTCGGCCGGTTTCCCGGCCGTCTCGGGCGCGGCGCGAAGGTCGGCGGGCGTCGCGGTCGCGATCATGCCGGCCTCGGTGGCGTTGTAGTTGTTGTAGATGACGTCCCCGAACTGGTCCATGAACTTGATGACCACGTCGGGCCGCATCCGCGAACCGGATGCCGCGGCGAACCGCAGGGTGCGTGCGCTGTAGCGGTTGCGGACCTCGTCGGGCAGTTCGACGATACGGTCGAACATCACCGGTACCACACACAATCCGGTGGCCCGGTGGGTGTCGATCAGCGCCAGCGTGGCCTCTGGATCGAACTTGCGGCGGGTGATGATGGTGCACGCCATCGAGGCGGCGAAGGCCAACTGGGAGAACCCCCAGGCGTGGAACATCGGTGCGGCGATCACCACCGGTTCCTCGGCATGCCACGGCGTACGGTCCAGGATCGATTTGAGGATCTGCGGACCACCGCCAGAGTGCCGGGCGCCCTTGGGGGTTCCGGTGGTGCCCGAGGTCAGCAGGATGACCTTGGACTTTTCCTTGGCCCGGATCGGTTGCTGCCCCGCGTACTCCGAGATCAGCTGCGCCACAGTGTGTCCGGCCGGTGGCGTATCTGTCCAGGCGACGATGCGCGTGGCATTGGGTGCGTCGGCCAGCGCGCGGTCCACGGTGTCGGTGAACTCCTCGTCGTAGACCAGGGCGCCGGGACGCCCGGCGGATTCGCGTTCCCACACCTCGGCCAGCGCCGGGCCGGCGAAGGCGGTGTTGAGCAGCAGCACGTCGGCACCGATCCGGTTGGCCGCGATCAGCGTCTCGACGAACCCACGGTGGTTGCGGGCCATGATGCCGATCACCGGCGGCGTCGTCCCGGCCCCGCCGGTCAGGTTCTGCAGGCCGGCCGCCAAAGCGTCTGCGCGCTGGTCGATCTCGCGCCAGGTGAGCGCCCCGAGCTCGTCGACCAGTCCGACCCGGTCCCCGCAGCGCTGTGCGGCGCTGGCGAAACCGGACGTGATGCCCATGTTCTCGCGCGCCATGGCGGCACCGATGCGAAGGTACTTGTCCGGCCGCAGCGGTGCGATCACGCCGGCCCGGGCCATCGTGGTGACCAGGCCCACCGTGTCGGTGAGCCTGTCGAACGCGCCCATCAGCCGATCACCGGCAGCCGGCGCTCAGCGGCCAGCCCGTCCAGCGCCCGCTGCATCACGTGGCGGACGTGCGCGTCGACCTCGTCGATATCGGGGTCGGCGCCGAACTGGGCCTCGATGTCCACCGGGGGCAGCACCTGCATCACGATCTTGGCCGGCAACGGCACGTTCAGCGGCACCACCGCGGACAGGCCGAACGGGAAGCCGAATGACAGCGGAACGATCTTGGCCCGGGCCAGCCGGGTGAGCGGGCCGAGTCGCTTGGCCAGCCAGGTGCCGCGGGACAGGAACAGCTGGGTTTCCTGGCCGCCGATGCCGACCATCGGCACGATCGGCACGCCGGCGTTGATGGCGGCCCGGACATAGCCCTGCCGGCCGTCGAAGTCGATCTTGTTGGCCTCGCTGGTCGGCCGGTAGACGTCGTAGTCGCCGCCGGGGAACACGACCACCACACCGCCGGAGCGCAGCGCCTCGTCGGCATTCTCGTGGCTGGCCAGGATGAACCCGGTCTTCTTGAAGAAGTCCCCGGTGGGCCCGACCATCAGCATGGCGTGGCTGAGCGTGTACACCGGGCGCCCGTAGCCGAACCGTTCGTAGAAGTCGGCGGCGAAGATCGGCACGTCCATCGGGAACAGCCCGCCGGAGTGGTTGCACACCACCAGCGCGCCGCCGTGCGGGAAGTTCTCCAGGCCGCGCACCTCGGAACGGTGGTAGGTCTTGAGGAACGGCCGCAGCCAGCCCATCACCTTCTCGGTCAATCCGGGGTCGAACTTGGTGATCTCGGTGGGATCGATATCCGTCGAGCTCATGGGACCCTCCGCGGGAAGCCGGATCTGAAAGTGGACAGAAAAACTAGAACGTGTTCTAGTTTTGCACGGAACCCGGCTGCGGTCAAAGAGCGGCGGCCGACGAAACTTGACCTGAACTGCGGTTGAGGCTCTTGGATGGGGTCTGTGAAGCCCGACACCGCCGCGTACCTCGCCCGGACCGGTTATCCAAAGTCCCAGCCGGTGAAACCGACCCTGGCCACGTTGCACGCCCTGCATGCCGCGCACAACAGATCCATCCCGTTCGAGAACCTTGACCCGGTGCTGGGTACGCCGGTGGCCGACCTCGGTGTGCGGGCCCTGACGGACAAGCTGGTCACCCGCGGCCGCGGCGGGTACTGCTACGAGCACAACGGACTCTTCGGCTACCTGCTGGAGGACCTGGGGTACCGGGTGGACCGGCTCGCCGGGCGGGTGATCTGGATGAGCGGACTCGCGGGGCGACTGCCCTCGCAATGGGATGCGCCGATCCCGGCCAAGACGCACAACGTCCTGGCCGTCACCGTTCCCGGGGAGCAGGACCGGTTCCTCGTCGACGTCGGCTTCGGCGGCCAGACGCTGTCCTCGCCGATCCGGCTGCAGGCGGGGCCGGTGCAGCAGACCCGCCACGAGCCCTACCGACTCGTCGACGCCGGCCCCGGCGCGCTGCGGCTGGAGGCCGAGATCCGGGGGGCCTGGCAGCCGTTGTATGTCTTCGGCACCGAACCGCAGCGGCGCACCGATCTGGAGGTGGGCAGCTGGTACGTCTCGACCCACCCGCGGTCGATCTTCGTGGTCGGTCTGTCGGCCGCGCTGGTCACCGATGACGCCCGCTGGAACCTGCGTGGTCGCGACCTCGCCGTGCACACCCGCGACGGCACCGAGCGGATCCGGTTGGCGTCGGCGGCCGAGGTGCTCGAACAGCTCACCGACCGGTTCGGGATCGACCTGACCGGGCTGGGCGACGTGGAGGCCGCCGTCAGCCGGGTGCTCGACATCACGGGTAGCTGATCAGCACGTCCCACGGATCGGACGCGGCCAGTGCGAGCCGGCCCAACCGGCGGGCGTAGGACGCGGTGCTGCCGAACTCGTCGGCCCAGCTGCGCGCCCGCATGGTCGCCGACCACAGCTGATGCTCGATGGTGACCCCGATGGCCCCGTGCAGCTGGTGGGCGATGGTGGTCACCGGTGTCACGGCACGTCCGACGGCCACCTTCGCGATCGTCACCGCGTAATCGGCCCGGGGGTCGGCAAACCCATGATCGGCCACCGCTGCGGTAGCCAGATCTGTTGCTGCTCTTGCCTGTTCGATCTCGCCGGCCATGGCGGCCAGGGAATGCTGGACGGCCTGGAACTTGCTCAACGGCCGGCCGAACTGCACCCGCTCCGAGGTGTGGGCGACGGTCAGCTCCAGCGCGGAGTCGAAGGCGCCGACGATCTGCACACACCGCGCCCACGCGCCGCGGCGGGTCAGCTCGTCACCGATCGCGCCGTCCAGGCGGGTCAGCCCGGGGGTGTCATAGGCCAGCGTGCCGCGTGGTTCACCGGCGAGGTTGTGCCCCGGGGTCACCTCGGGGTCGTCGAGAAAACCGACGTGGAGCCCGTCGGCGTCGCGGGCGGCCAGCAGCACCGCGGCGTCGGCGGGCCACGGCACGTCCCGGGCGACGCCGTCGGCGCCGAGCGCGACCGTCAGCGGGCCGGCCGGGACGTCGAGCCCGGCGTGGCCGGCGAGCCAGCCGGCCAGCAGATCCGTCTCGGCGATGGGCACCGCGCCGGCGTGGCGGGCCAGCCCGGCCAGCACCACCGCGGCCTCGGCCGGCCCCGCCTCCTGCTCGGTGGTGAGCCGGGTCAGCCCGGACTCGTCGAGATTGCGCCACAGGTCGGCGTCGAACACCTCCGGCAGCCGGCGCTTACCGAACTGCGCGTCGTAGGACCGGCGGCCGATGTCGTCGACCAGTTGCTTGAGCTCGTCCAACATCAGTGCCCTCTGTTCTTCGCGCAGGCGCTCATCACCGCACTCCCAGCCCGCGGGCGATCACGCCGCGCAGCACCTCGTTGGTCCCGCCGCGCAGGGTGAACATCGGCGAATGCTGGCGGGCGGTGGCCAGCACCGCACGCAGCCGGGACGCGTCCTGCTCGGAGTGCACGTAGTCCAACAGTTCGGCGCACAACTCCACCGACTGCTGCTCGAAGCGGGTGCCCAGATCCTTCACCAGCGCTGCCCGCGTCGCCGCGTCCTGCCCGTCGGACAAGGCGCGTGCCACCGACACCGACAGCTGCCGCAGCGCCATCGCACGACCCATCAGGTCGCCGACCTCCGCGGCGGTACGGTCGTCGACGTCGTGGCCGCCGAGTGCCTTGATCACCCCGACGATCAGCGTCGCGGTGGACAGGATGCGTTCGGGACCGCTGCGTTCGAAACCCAGCTCGGCGGTCACCTGATGCCAGCCGTCGCCGACCTCGCCGAGCACGTCGGCGTCACCGACCGCGACGTCGTCGAAGGTCACCTCGTTGAAGTGGTGATGGCCGTCCAGCGTGACGATGGGACTGATCGTGACGCCGGCAGAGTCCAGCGCGACGATGAACTGGCTGAACCCGGCGTGCCGATGCTCGGGGTCCAGCGCGCTGGTACGGGCCAGCACGATCGCGAAGTGCGCCCGATGGCCGCCGCTGGTCCACACCTTGGTGCCGGTGATCCGCCAGCCGTCATCGGTGCGGGTGGCGCGGGTGGCGGTGGCGGCCAGATCGGATCCGGCGCCGTGCTCGCTCATGCCGATCGCGGAGTAGAGCCGACCCGCGGCGATACCGGGCAGCAACCTGGCGCGCTGCTCCTCGCTGCCGTAGCTGAGCAGGGACGGGGCGACCTGCCGGTCGGCGAACCAGTGTGCGGCGACCGGGGCGCCCGCCCCGAGCAGTTCCTCGGTGACCACGTAGCGGTGCAGGAAACCCAGCCCGTGCCCGCCGTACTCGGTCGGGATCGTCAGCCCGACGAACCCGGCGTCGGCGAGCCGCTCACTGAAGGCGGCGTCCCAGCTGGTCAGCCACGAGTCGATGGCCGGCTGCCAGCCGAACCGGTCCCGGTCGTCGGCCACGAACTGCCGGACCCGGATCCGTAGATCGGCCAGCTCACCGTCATTGGCGCAGAGCGCATCGAATTCACTCACCGAGTGCGGAGTCTATGGCAGCAGGAAAAGTCATGTCCCCGGCCCGGGCCCACCGCGATACTCGACACCGTGAGTGCCCAACCGAATGCGCCGCGCCGGGACCGGCTGCGTGAGCTGCTCGACGCGGTCGTCGACGATGCGAACACCGATGTGCCCGGCATGGCGCGCAGCAGTTTCGCGTCGGCGTTTCACTTCTCCCGGGAGGTCAGCCGGCTCACCGGCGAACCACCGGCCGCGCTGCGGCGCCGCGTCATGCTGGAACGCGCGGCGTGGCGGCTGCAGCGCGGCGAGGGGGTTGCCGCGGTGGCGCTGGAGGAGGGCTGGTCCGCGCCCGAGGTGTTCTCCCGGGCCTTCCGCCGGGCGTTCGGGGTGCCGCCCTCGCAGGCCGGTGATGTCGGGTTCCGGCTGCCGGCACCCAACGGGGTGCATTTCCATCCGCCGGAGTCGCTGTGGCTGGACAGCCCCGGCGATACGAACCGCCCCGATGTCTGTCTGTTGATGACCGCCCACGATGTCGCCGATACCGCCTACCTCATCGGCGTGGCCTCGGGGTTGTCGGAAACCCAATGGGCCGAATCGATTTCACCTGGACAGGTGGTCCTGGACTGGGACGGTGAGGAGACCAGTGTCGGTGCGGTGCTCGGCGCGCTGGTGTGGACCAAACAGGTGTGGCTGGCCAGCATCGAGGGCGCCGACCAGCCGGTGCGGCCCGAACGGCGATCGGCCCGGCAGCTGGCCGCCGACCACGAGGACGTGTCGGCGCGGTGGACGGCGATGGTGGCCGACTACGGGGAGCAGGGCCGGCTGGCCGACACCGTCATCGACGCGCTGTGTGATCCGCCGGAGTCCTTCCAGCTCTACGGGATCATCGCGCACGTGCTCACCTATTCGGCGCACCGACGGGAATTGGTGCGCGCCATGCTTTCCCGGCACGGAGTCGAGGTCCGCCGGGGCGACCCACTGGAATGGATGCGAGGTAACTGAGATGGCAACCGTCTATTTCACGGCCTCCAGCCTGGACGGATTCGTCGTCGACGAGGCCGACAGTCTGGACTGGCTGCTCACCCGTGACTTCGACCCGAACGGGCCGTTCGGGTACGAGGCCTTCAACGGTGCGGTCGGTGCGCTGGTGATGGGTTCGACCACCTACGAGTGGATCGTGAAAAACCAACCGGGTGAATGGATGTACACCCAACCGTGCTGGGTACTGACCAGCAGGGCGGGCCTGGTGCGCGACGGTCACCCGGTGCACACCTTCAACGGTGCGGTCACGACGCTGCACACCGAACTGCTGGCCGCCGCCGGGGACAAGGACGTCTGGGTCGTCGGCGGCGGTCAGACCGCCGCCCAGTTTGTGATGGCAGGACTGGTCGACGAGATGGTGGTCAGCTATGCCCCGTGCACGCTCGGCGCCGGCGCTCGTCTGTTGCCGGTCCGGTCGGAGTGGGAGTTGATCGAGATGGACCGAAACGGCGAATTCGTGTGCGCGCGCTGGCGCAAGGGTGCTGCTTAGGCCGCCCGGGAAGGCCACCACTGCCGGCCGAGGAGGTCGCGCCGCAGGGCGGGGCGCCGGCGATCACCCAGCTGCCGGGTGAAGCGCCGGCCAGCGATATTGAGCTCGATGAGCACCATCGGGGCGCCTCCTGATCTGTGCGTTCCAGTTCACGGACAGCAACGCAGAGTGACCGACGCAATATTCCCGGTCACAACCAACCGGTTCGTCGGGACCGGGGCCACCCGCACCGTTATTCTCACCGGCATGGGTCACTACATTTCCAACGTTCGTGACGTCGAGTTCAACCTCTTCGAGGCACTGCACCTGGACAAGGTGCTGGCGACCGGGGAGTTCGGCGATCTGGACGGCGAATCGGTCCGCGACATGCTCGCCGAGGCTGCCCGGCTGGCCGAGGGTCCGATGGCCGAGGCGTTCGCCGAATCGGACCGCAACCCACCGACTTTCGACCCTGCGACGCACACCGTCAGCTACCCGGAACCGTTCAAGGCCGCACTGCAGGCCTGGCAGGACGGTGAATGGTTCCGGATCGGTCTGGACGAAGCGGTCGGCGGTGTCCCCGCCCCGGCCATGCTCACCTGGGCTGTCAGCGAGTTCGCGCTGGGCGCCCAGCCGGCCGCCTACATCTGCCACTCCGGGCCGATGCTGTCCAACATCATCTACGACATCGGCAACGAACAGCAGAAGCACTGGGCGTCGCTGATGGCGGAGCGGAACTGGGGCGGCACCATGGTGCTGACCGAACCCGACGCCGGATCGGACGTGGGCGCAGGCCGTACCAAGGCGGTTCAGCAGCCCGACGGCACCTGGCATCTGGATGGCGTCAAACGCTTCATCACCAACGGTGACACCGGGGACGTCTACGAGAACATCGTGCACGCGGTGCTGGCCCGTCCGGAGGGCGCCGGTCCCGGTACCAAAGGGCTGTCGCTGTTCTTCGTGCCGAAGTTCCACTTCGATCCCGAGACCGGTGAGATCGGGGAGCGCAACGGCGTGTTCGTCACCAACCTGGAACACAAGATGGGCCTCAAGGCGTCGGCGACCTGTGAGCTGACCTTCGGCCAGCACGGGACGCCGGCGGTCGGCTGGCTCGTCGGCGACGAGCACAACGGCATCGCGCAGATGTTCAAGGTCATCGAGTACGCACGAATGATGGTGGGCACCAAGGCGATCGCCACCCTGTCCACCGGTTACCTGAACGCCCTCGAATACGCCAAGACCCGGATTCAGGGCGCGGACCTGACCCAGATGACCGACAAGACCGCGCCGCGGGTGACGATCCTGCACCATCCGGACGTGCGCCGGTCCCTGCTCGCGCAGAAGGCCTACAGCGAGGGGCTGCGGGCGCTGTACCTCTACACGGCGGCCCATCAGGACCCCGGCGTGGCCGCCGTCGTGTCGGGCGCGGATGCGTCGATGGCCGAGCGGGTCAACGACCTGCTGCTGCCGATCGTGAAGGGCTTCGGTTCCGAGCGCGCCTACCAGTACCTCACGGACTCGCTGCAGACCTTCGGGGGATCGGGTTACCTGCAGGACTACCCGATCGAGCAGTACATCCGCGACGCCAAGATCGACTCACTGTACGAGGGCACCACCGCCATCCAGGCGCAGGACTTCTTCTTCCGCAAGATCGCCCGCGACCAGGGGGCGGCCCTGACCCATCTGCTCGGGCAGGTACAGGCGTTCCTGGACCGTGACTCCGCCCGCCCCGAGATCGCCGACGGCAGAACAGCTTTGGCCGCCGCGGTCGCCGATGCGCAGGGCATGGTCGGGGCGATGACCGGTTACCTGATCGGTTCGCAACAGGAACCCCGCGAGCTGTACCGGGTGGGCCTGGGCTCGGTGCGGTTCCTGCTGGCCATCGGTGACCTGCTGATCGGCTGGCTGCTGCTGGAACACGCCGAGATCGCACTGGACGCTCTGGACGGGGCTTCGGGCAAGGACCGCGCGTTCTATCAGGGCAAGGTGGGGGCCGCGGATTTCTTCGCCCGGCACATTCTGCCGCGGCTGTCCTCCGACCGCGCGGTCATCGAGTCGCTTCAACTGGGGTCGATGGAGCTGCCCGAAGAGGCGTTCTAGCCCTCCCTTCCCGCCCCGGCGCAGTGGTAGATGAGAGCGTTCTCATCTACGTCTCACCTTCAGGACACCGCCGACGGCCAGGGTGGACGTCATGAAGGCGACGATTCTCATTCCGATGGCGGTGCTTGCCGCCGCGGGCGCCGCCACCGCCGTGGGTGTGTCGATGACGTCGAGCGCCGACGACGCACCGGCGTCCCCGATCGTCGTGCACGCACCGCAGCGGGTACCAGGCCCGGCCGGATCCGACCTGCCCGCAGCGCCGCATCCCGCCACGCCGCCGCCACCCCTGGTCAGCGCCGAACCGAAGCTGCCACCTCCACCGATCGACGTACCCGCGCCGCCACCGGCCATCACCAGCGATGACGACGACTGGGATGACGATGACGACGGGGGTTGGGACGACTGAACGAATCGGATCGGCCACCGGGCACGATGGTCACCATGCCCTTGCACGCGCCGACCCGCTCGACGCGGCGACGACTGCTGCCTTCGACCGCACGGACCCGGATCATCGGTTGGGTGCTGCTGCTGGTCCTGGCGGCGCTGGGCATCGTGACGTTCGTGACCTGGCGGCTGCTGGTCTCCGGGATCAACAACCGCATGGATGAGGCACTGCGGTTCGAGGTGCAGGAATTCGCCGAGCTCAGCGCGCCCGGCATCAATCCGCGCACCGGTGAACCCTTCGCGGGCGTCGACGATGTGATCCGCGAGGCCATCGCCTACAACATCGCCCGCCCCAACGAGAAGTTCCTCGGCTACGTCGACGGCGAGTACCGCACCCAGAGCCGGCAGGAGCCCGGTACACCAGAGATCCTGGCCGGGGACGCCGCCTTCACCGCGCTGGTCGCCGACCTGACGGTGTCCACCGAGGGCCGCTACGAGCATGCCGAGGCCGGCGAGGTGCGTTACCTGGCCATCCCGGTCACCCTCGACGGCAACCCGGGCCGCGGCGTCATCGTGGCCGCCTATCTCGGCGACGCCGAACGTGCCAGTGCCGACGACGCGGCCCGGCTGATGCTGGTGGTCGGCGCGATCACCGTGCTGGGCGCGGCTGGAGCCGCCTGGCTGGTGGCGGGGCGCATCCTGGCGCCGCTGCGCGATATCGTCGACACCGCCCGAAACATCACCGAAACCGATCTGTCCCAACGCATCCCGTCCACCGGCGAAGGTGACGAACTCGACGCGCTGGTCGGCACCGTCAACGGCATGCTCGACCGGGTGGAGACCGGGGTGTCGGCTCAGCGCCGGTTCATCGATGATATCGGCCACGAACTGCGCACCCCCATCACCATCGTCCGCGGGCACCTCGAAGTCGTCGATGCCACCGACCGCGAGGACGTGGTGTCCACCGTCGCCCTGGTGGACGACGAACTGGACCGGATGAACCGCATGGTGTCGGATCTGATGCTGCTGGCCCGCGCC
Source organism: Mycobacterium sp. AMU20-3851 (assembly GCF_043974665.1). NCBI lineage: Bacteria > Bacillati > Actinomycetota > Actinomycetes > Mycobacteriales > Mycobacteriaceae > Mycobacterium > Mycobacterium sp. AMU20-3851. The sequence goes on along the minus strand of NZ_CP146371.1, from coordinate 5,654,354 downwards.
GAGCAACCGGCCTTCCTGCACCCCACTGCTGTCGATATCGGGGCGCTGACCGCCGATGTCTTCGGCAAGATCGGCCGGCTCGGCCCACGCGACTTCGTCCTGGACGCCTCCGCGCAGGTGGTCGCCGTGGTGGACCCGCAGCGCATCACCCAGGCGCTTGTCGCGTTGGCGGACAACGCCTGTCGGTATACGCGGCCCGGTGACCGGATCAGCGTCGGATCTCAGCTGTCCGGTGGGTGGTTGCGCTTCTGGGTGGCCGATACCGGTCCCGGGGTGAGCGACGCCGACCGGGCGCGAATCTTCGAACGTTTCGGCCGCGGCAGCGCCGGCGGAAAGCGTTCCGACGGTGCGGGTCTCGGCCTGTCCATCGTGCGCGCCATCGCCCACGCGCACGGCGGTGAGGTGCTGTTGGAGAGCACGCCGGGTCGTGGTGCCACCTTCACCGTCATCGTTCCCGCACATGCCGTATCACCGGAAGGAGAGGGTCCATGGCCCGCGTCCTGATCGCCGAGGACGAGCCGCGTATCTCGTCGTTCGTGGAAAAGGGCCTGTCGGCCAACGGTTTCACGGTCACGGTGGTGGCTGACGGACTGTCCGCCTACGACTACGCCGTCACCGGGAGCTTCGATCTGATGGTCCTGGACATCGGCCTGCCGGAAATGGACGGTTTCGCGGTGTTGCGCAAGCTGCGCCAACAGCGCTGCACTCTCCCGGTGATCGTGCTGACCGCACGGGACAGTGTGCAGGACACCGTGGCCGGATTGGAGGGTGGCGCCGACGATTACATGCCCAAACCGTTCCGGTTCGAGGAACTGCTGGCCCGGGTCCGGTTGCGGCTGAGCTCGAGCAGGGCCACCGAACTGACGGTGCTGACCTACGGCGGCCTGCAACTGGACCTGCGGACACGCCGTGCGAACGTGGGTGGGCGGACGGTCGATCTGTCCGCGCGCGAATTCGCCCTGGCCGAGACCTTTTTGCGCCACCCGGGTCAGGTGCTCTCCCGTGAGCAGTTGCTCAGCCATGTGTGGGGCTATGACTTCGACCCCAACTCCAACGTGGTCGATGTCTACGTGCGCTATCTGCGGCGCAAACTCGGCGCCGAACGGTTCGTCACCCTGCGCGGGATGGGATACCGGCTGGAGAACCTCCCCTGATGCCGAAACGAACAGACGGGCGGGGAATCCCCAGGAGCCACCCGCCCGTTCGTCATTCTCGGCGCACAGGGACTAGTCGTCCCAGCGGTCGTCCCAGTCGTCGTCGTACCAGTCATCCCAGTCGTCATCGGCCAGGATGGTCGTCCCGGTCGCCGGGGTCGGGGCGACGGGTGCCTGGCGATCGTCGGCGAAGGCGGTGCCGGCGCCCAGGAAGCCCAGCCCGGTCAGGGCCAGGGCGACGGCGAGGATCTTGGCGTTCTGCATCGGGTTGCTCCTTGCTAGGTGTTTCTCTGACACCACAAGGTTCGCCACTGAGCATGAGGACAAAAGGAGCCCCGGATGAGCGGACTCTCATCTCCCTTTCCCCGGCGAGAAATCCCCGCAGCGGGAGACGCCCCCAGCGAATGGCCCTCAGATCCCGAGATCTGAGGGCCATTCACATCTGCTGCGCAGGACTACTCCGGGGTGTAGCCGAACGGCAGCAGCACGCTCTTGGACTCGCAGTACCCGGCGATCCCCTCCGGTCCGCACTCGCGGCCGATGCCGGAGTTCTTGTAGCCACCGAACGGGGCGCCGGCATCGAAGGCGTACATGTTGATGCCGTAGGTGCCGGTGCGGATCTGCTTGGCGATCTCCAGCGCCTTGGCGTTGTCGGTGGTGTACACCGAACCGGCCAGGCCGTAGACCGAGTCGTTGGCGATGCGCACCGCGTCGGCCTCGTCCTCGTAGGGGATCACCACCAGGACGGGTCCGAAGATCTCCTCCTGGGCGATGGTCATCGAGTTGTCCACGTCGGCGAACACGGTGGGCTGCACGAACCAGCCGCCGTCCAGGCCCTCGGGCCGTCCGCCGCCGGTGACCAGCCGCGCCCCCTCGTCGAGGCCCTTCTTGATATAGCCCTCGACGCGCTCGCGCTGCTTCTCGCTGATCAGCGGGCCGATCATGGCGGCCGCGTCATCGGGCAGTCCCGGGGCCATGCCCGAGGCGGCGGCCGCAATCTTCTCCACGACCTCGTCGTAACGCGACCGCGGGGCCAGGATGCGGGTCTGGCCGACACAGGCCTGACCGGAGTTCATCAGGCCGGAGAAGATCAGCATCGGCAGGGTGGCGTCCAGGTCGGCGTCCTCCAGGATGATCGCCGCGGACTTACCGCCCAGCTCCAGCGTGCACGGCTTGAGCTTCTCGGCGGCGATCTTGCCGATCTCCTTGCCCACGGCGCTGGACCCGGTGAAGGTGAACTTGTCGATCTCCGGGTTGTCGGTCAACGCACGCCCGGTCTCGGGGCCGCCGGGCACCACCGAGAGCACGCCCTCGGGCAGCCCGGCCTCGGCGAACACCTCGGCCATCAGGTTGGTGGTCAACGGGGTCTCGGCGGCGGGCTTGAGCACCAGGGTGCAGCCGGCCAGCAGGGCCGGGCCCAGCTTGTTGGCGGCCAGGAAGAACGGCACGTTCCAGGCGACGACGGCGCCGACGACGCCGATCGGCTCCTTGAGCACCAGGGTCTGGCCGTACGCGCCGTCGCGGATGTCCTGCCAAGCGAACTTGTCGGCCGCCGAGGCGTAGAACTGCAGCGTCGACATGGCCGCGCCGTACTGCATCATGTCGACGATGGTCTGCGGCTGGCCGGTCTCCAGCTTCAGCAGCGCCTTGAACTCGTCGGCACGCGCCTCGATCAGCTCGATCGCCTTGGCGATGACGGCCTCGCGCTCCTTGGGCGTCAGCCGCGGCCAGGGGCCCTCGTCGAAGGCCTTGCGGGCGGCGGCGAAGGCGGCGTCGACGTCGGCCTTGGTGGCCAGCGGAACCTGGCCGACCTTCTCGCCGGTGGCGGGGGAGTACACGTCGATGGTCTCGGAGGTCGCGGGCTCGACCCAGCGGCCGCCGATGAACAGCTTGTCCCACGTGGTCTGCAATGCCGTGCTCTGTGTCATAGCGGTCACACTACCGAGTTCTGGGTCAAACGAGAACACGTTGCAATTGACCGTCTCAAGTTGGTTGCAGCACCAGCACCAGATTGCTCACGCCGAACTCCCGCAACCCTGCCACCTCGGTCATCCACCATGCCCAACGCGGGTGGTAGCGGGGAAATGCGGCGACCAGCGAGCCGGTGCTGTTCGCCCAGCGCAGACCGTCGGCGGCCGACACCGCGAACAACGACGAACCGTAGTCGTTCTTGGGCCGGTGACCGTGTTTGCGGGCATACCGGTCCGCGGCCCGGGCGCCGCCCAGATAGTGCGTCAGCCCCATCTCGTGCCCGCCGAACGGGCCCAGCCACACGGTGTAGGACAGCACCACCAGCCCGCCGGGCCGGGTGACCCGCAGCATCTCGTTGCCGAGGCGCCAGGGGTGGCGCACGTGCTCGGCGACGTTGGAGGACAGGCAGATGTCCACGCTGTCGTCGGCGAAGGGCAGGGCGGTGCCCGAGGCGCGGACGAAGGTGCCCGCGCCGGGGTCGGCTGCGGGCCCCGCGTGCATCTCGGTGGGATCGGGCTCGACCCCGATGTAGGACATCCCGGCCGCGCTGAACGCCGCCGCGAAATAGCCCGGTCCGCCCCCGACATCGAGCACGACGCGGCCGGCGGGCGTGCCGGCGTTCAGGCCCGTCCACAGGTCGGCAACCATGTCCACGGTGTCGGTGGCCAGCGCGCCGTAGAACCGGGCCGGGTCGCTCTGTTCGAACCGGAAGGCGCTGAGCAGGCGTAACGACCGTCGCAGGGTGGCCCGGCGGGCGAACTGACTGGTGGGCCGCACCGGGCCAGCCTACGAGCCGCCGGTCAGCGCAGGCTGAGCAGGGAGGTCACCCGGCGCTGTACATCGGCGGCCATGGCGGGGATCTTGGTGGCGCCGAACATGCCCCGTAGCGCCCAGCTGTCGCCCCTGGGCAGGATGCCGGTGCGCTGCAGTCCGTCGAGGAGGTCATAGAGGGTCTCGCCTTCCTGCATCAGACCCTCGGCGTTGAAGTGGTACCGGTCGACGGCCGGGCACTGCAGGAAGGCGCCGTTGCCGTAGACGACCGGCGCAGAGTCGTCGTAGGGGTGCAGCCGCAACGGCCCGGTCCAGTGCCCACTGCCGATGTAGCGGATGACGGTGCGCACGGTGCCCTCCGGGGTGACGTCGATGTACACCTGATCGGGCAGCGGATCGTAGCGCCAGTCCGGGATGGCGTCGAAGAAGGAGAAGTTGTATTTGACGAACTCCTCGATGCCGACGATGGTGTGCCCGAAGGTCGTGACATCGGTGTAGCGCACATCGGGGGCGTAGAGCTCGTCGTTGATGCTCATATCGCGGACCAGGAAGCTCCACCAGTACTTCTTGGCCCAGGTCATGATCCAGGACAGATCCATGTCGAAGGCCTTGCTGTAATGGTCGAGCTTGCGGTCGAAGTCGACGAACCACTGCTTGGTCGTCGCCTGCAGTTCGTGCTCCTGGTAGACCCGGATCGGCTCGGCCCGATTGGATTTCAGGTAGGTGGGCACGTGTCCCTGCAGGCGCGGACGGTCCAGCGCAGTCTGGAACTCTTGCTCATCGAACATTGTTGTCTCCTCGGTTGTCTCGTTGCAGGACGAAAAAACAGGGCCGCGGCATGCCGGGGTACTCCATCGAGCCGAGGACGATGTCCTGGCCGACGAGCCGGAAGTGGTCGACGACCGGGCGGTCGTTGTACGACATCGCGGCGGTGGTGACCCCGCGGTGGGTGCGCATCTGGAGATGGGCGCCGTGTCCGCGGGCCGTCACCGCCGGGCGCAGCAGCGACATCACCCCGGGCATGAGCGATTTCACGAAGCCCGGGGTGGGGATGGGGTGCGAGATCAGCACCATCGGCACCCGCGCGGGGTTCAACGGGAACGGGTTGCCGGCTGCGTCGGCGACCACCAGCGGGTGCACCCGGTCGGGGCCGTCGAACTGCTTGCCGTACCAGGCGACGTTGGCCAGGGCGCCGTCGAGCGGATGGCCGGTGTAGACCTCGCGGCCCACCCAGCGGCCGCGCAGGACGGCCTGTCGGCACGGCGGCAGTTCGTCGAACAGGTCCTGGGCTTCGGCCGGGCTCAATCGCAGCGGCTCCCGGCTCGGGGCGTCGACGGTGATGAGATCGATTGTGCTCAAGATGGATTCCCCTGCGCCGACATGTGTCGGCGGGCTTTCGACAACACCGCGGCATCGGCGGCGCCGAGGTATCCGGTGACCGCGGCCCGTTGCACCGCACCGATCCGCAGCAGCGCGAACAGCGGCAGTGCGGCGAGGTAGACGCCGTCCAGCAGCGGGTCGGCGATCGACGGCAGGCCGTGTAACCGCCGGGACGGCTTGGGTAGCGCGGCATAGGCGACGGCGGCCGAGCCGACCAGCACCGTGTCGGTGATGGTGGCGCGGATGTCGTCCAGACCGTCCGGGCGCAGCAGGGCCAGCGCGGTCCGCAGCTGTGCACGGCTGAAGCCCGGCCGCCAGGTGAACTTCGCCGATACCGACTTGTAGTACGTCGCAACCGCTTCCGCGGACCTGGGGATCTTCTCGGCGGGCACCCCCATAAACACCGCCAGCTGGGCCATCTCGGCGAAGTAGCGGTCCCGGTCGGTGTCGGGCAGCCGGGAGGGCAGCGCACCGTCGACGAAGTCGAACCGCTCGTAGGCGATCAGCGCGGCATGACTGATGGTCACCGCGGCGAACAGCATGGTGTCGGCGTCCACGGCGGCGTACGGGGTGACGCCGTCGGCTCCCGTCCCGGACAACGGGCGGTGGTAGTTGAACAGCCGCCGCGCACAGGAGTCGGCATCCTCCCTGCTGCCGAACACGATCGGCAGCGGCACCGCCAGGGTGCGGCGCAGCCGGTCGTGGAAGGAGCCGCCCTTACGGGCCTGCGGGTCGCGCCCGCGCTGGCGTTTCCGGTTCGTCGGGAACAGCGGGTCGTGGTCGTAGAGCACGTTCTGGAAATCGATGTGCGGTGCCTCCAGGAGGTTGGTGATCTGGGCGATCATCAGCGCCGCGGCCGGTGAGGTGAGCACCCGCCAGGTCACCGAGTCGGGTCCGTAGTAGCCGGACCCGTCCGGATCGTCGGCGTCCGCAGTGTGCGTCGCTGCCTGCTGCTTCATGGATAACGGCCGCTTCCTGTCGAGGGGTAAAGGGCTCTTCAAGGGCTCAAGCAACTGGAATCATATGATTCCAGTTGGTGCGCGGCAAGGGTATCCCGCAGATCCTCGTGAGAGGATCGGCGCCGTGGCACCGACGAAGGTCTGGCGCGGCCAGACGCTGCGGGACCGCACCGCAGACCGGCGGACGACCCTGCTCGACGTCGGGCGCAAACTGCTCGGATCCGGGGGATCGGCGGCGGTCACCATGCGCGCGGTATGCCGCGACGCCCAGCTCAGCCCCCGCTACTTCTACGAGAGCTTCGACAGTCGTGAGGACCTGCTCGTCGCGGTGTACAACCAGGTCGAGGAACGGCTGCTGGCGCACCTCGTGAGCCGGCGCACCGATCACCCGGTCACCCTGCGCGAGGTGCTGGAGAGCTGTGCGGACTTCTTCGAGGAGGATCCGCAGCGGGCCCGGATCCTGCTGCGCGAACCGCTGGCCGACGACACCCTGCGCAAGCACAGCGCCAGCCGCACCCCCGCGTTCGTGACCGCACTGATCCCGGTGCTGGGCCCCCAGCTGGGCGACCTGCTCTCCGGGGATGTGGCCCGGATCCAGATTCTGTCCACCGCGCTGGGCGGTGCCCTGGTGGCGCTCTACCTCGACTGGGCCGACGGCCGGTTGAACGTGAGCCGGGACACCCTCGCCGATGCGGCGGTCGACATCGTGATGGCGATGACCGGTTTCCGCGCGAGTTAGGCTGGCCGGGTTATGTCTCAAGCTCCCGGTGCCCGGCCCGTCCGGCGCGTGCTGCTGCTGGGCTGGCGCGACACCGGGCACCCCCAGGGCGGGGGCAGTGAGGCCTACCTGCAGCGCATCGGTGCCCAACTGGCGGCATCCGGAGTCGCGGTCACGCTGCGCACCGCCCGCTACCCGGGCGCCGGGCGCCACGACACCCTCGACGGCGTGACGGTCAGCCGCGGCGGCGGTCCCTATTCGGTCTACGTGCGGGCCGGTCTGGCCATGGTGGCCGCACGAATGGGCCTGGGCCCGCTGCGGCACGCCCGGCCCGACGTGATCATCGACACCCAGAACGGCATACCGTTCCTGGCCCGGCTGGCCTACGGGCGGCGCTCGGTACTGCTGGTGCACCACTGCCACCGCGAGCAGTGGCCGGTGGCCGGTCGGCGTACCGGCCGCTTCGGCTGGTTCGTCGAGTCTCGGCTCTCCCCGGCACTGCACCGCCGCAACCAGTACGTGACGGTGTCACTGCCGTCGGCGCGCGAGCTCACCGACCTCGGCGTCGACAGTGCGCGAATCGCGGTGGTGCGCAACGGATTGGACGAGGCCCCGTCGGCGACGTTGACCGCCGGGCGGTCCGCCACCCCACGGGTGTCGGTGCTCTCACGTCTGGTGCCGCACAAGCAGATCGAGGATGCGCTCGACGCCGTCGCGGCCCTGCGGCCGCAGATCCCGGGCCTGCACCTGGACATCGTGGGCGGCGGGTGGTGGGAGCAGCCGCTGGTGCAGCATGCCGCGGCGCTGGGCATCACCGATGCCGTCACCTTCCACGGCCATATCGACGACGAAGCCAAACATCATGTCGTGCAGCAGAGTTGGGTTCACGTGCTGCCCTCGCGCAAGGAGGGTTGGGGGCTGGCCGTCATCGAGGCGGCGCAACACGGGGTGCCGACCATCGGCTACCGTAGCTCCGGTGGTCTGACGGACTCCATCGTGGACGGCGTCACCGGACTGCTGGTCGACGGCCCTGACAGCCTCGTGGACGGGCTGCGCCGACTGCTCACCGACCCGGTGCTGCGCGAGGAACTGGGCGCCAAGGCGCGGATCCGCAGCGCGGAGTTCTCCTGGACGCTGTCCGCCGACGCGATGCGCACCGTGCTCGAATCGGTGCACGCGGGACAGTTCGTCAGCGGCGTCGTCTGAACCGGCCGACCGCCGTGGCGATCCCGGCTCCGGCCATCGTCAGCAGCCACACCAGATGCGCGCCGATCAGCAGCGGTCGTTTCGCGGCCGGCGGGGCCGATCCGCCGACGTCGTACAGCGCGATATCCTCATCCCGGTAGGTCAGTGGCAGATCCATTGCGGCCGAGCCGGATTGAACTACCACCCAGCCGATGCCGGCCCCGGCCAGCTCGTCGCGGGACGCACCGTCGAGCAGCAGCCGGGTTGCCGCACGGCCCCGCGCACCCTCCCCGGGCACCGTCTGCCCGCCGATCACCAGGTCGCCGCTGCCCAGCACCTCGGCCGACACCCAGCGCGGCAGCGGATCCAGCACCGGGGCCGGCCCGGCCCAGGAGAACTGCCGCATGCTGTCCGGCGGTAGCACCGCCACCGGTCGCGGGTCGGCGTTGATGATCGCCGCAACGGTCGCCCAGCCCGCGGGGTACTGCACCGCGCGCACCTTTCCGGCGACCCCGAAGGCCAGATCGGGCAGCACGGCGATCAGCGCCACGCAGCACACCACCGTCACCGAGCGCCCGAACCTCGCCACCCCGGCGGCGGCCAGCACATAGCCGGGCAGGGCCAGCGCCACCCACTTCTGCCCGTCCCGCAGCAGCCCCAGACCCGGCACCGTGCGGGTCAACCACTCGAGTGCGGCCAGACCCGGTCCGGTGGCCAGCGCCGCGGGCACCAGCACCGCGACCGCCGCGAGCACCAGCAGCGGACGTGCCTCGCGCCGGCGCAGCACCACCGGCAGCCCGGCGGCGACCACCGCCAACAGCACCCCGGTGGCGACCAGGGCGACCAACGTGGTGCGGGAATCGGGCACCGCCTGGGCGTTCCAGATGCCGCCCAGCCCGGCGAGGCTGCCCAGGGTGCCCAACCCGGGCTCGGCCCGGGCCGCGAACGCCGTCACCCCGGCACCGGCGGTCGAAGACAGGGAGTCGGCCACCGCCGCAGCCACCAGCCAGGGCAGCGCCGATGCGACGGCCGCCCCCGCCGTGACCCCGGCGTCGCGCCACGTCCGGCAGCAGACCAGCGCGACGATCGCGGCCAGCACCAGCCCGGTGGGCGTCAGACCGGCCAGCGCCACCCAGAACACCAGTTGCCAGTGCCGGTGGGCCAGCATCGCGGTGGCCACCCAGGGCAGGCAGCCGTAACCGACCAGCAGACTCCAATGTCCCTGCAGCAGACGCTCGGCCACATATGGATTCCAGATGGCCAGGGTGACGGCGACAAACTGGCCGCCCAGACCGGTGCCGGGCAGCACCTGGGCGACCAGCCGGGCGGCACCCCAGCCGGCCAGCCACAGCCCCAGGATCAGCAGCAGCTTCACCAGCACGCCGCCGTCGAGCACCTGGGAGGCCACCGCGATGGCGAAATCCTGGGGCAGCGCGCGCGGCGCCGCCTGGGTCAGGCCCAGCGCCGCATCGGAGAGATAGGACCGCGGTGTGGACACCGCGTCACGCAGCAGCAGATAGCCCGGCGCCAGCAGCGGCGCCGTCACCACCAGCGCCAGCACCAGCGCGTACAGCGCGGGCAGGTGCCGGCGGGTCGGTCGAGCGATCAGACCGGTCGGTCCGGCGGCAGGTCGGTGGGCCGCCGGGTCGGGATCTTCTCGGTCTGGGCTTCGGCGGCCGGCATCGGCCCGGAATCGGCGTCATCGCGGCGGCCGAAGAAGCCACGGTCGGACCCGTCCAGCCCGGGATCGATCAGCGCCGACTCGGCCCGCATGGCGAACGAGCCCAGCAGCACACCACCCACCAGCGTCACCAGGCCGAGCGCGGCGAACGTGATCGGCAGGATCCGGCTCCACAGCGCCAGATGGTCGGCCTCGTCACGCGCGGCGGCAACCTGCGACTCGACGGTCTTCTCGGTGGAGGTCACCGTGAAATCGGCGAAGGTCACCTCGGGCTTGAGCTCGTCGCGCGAGTAGTAGTGGAAACCATGCTCCTTGGCCTGCACGATGGTGCCGGTCACCGGATCCACCCAGAAGGTGCGCTGCGCCGCGTAGTAGCGCGTCATCGTGATCGGCTCGTACGGGTCTTCGGCTTCCACGCCCCACAGCGACGCCCGCGCGGTGACCTGGCTGTCCTCGTCGTTGTCGTAGAGCGACGCGTACCGCACCGGCTCGACCAGCTTGCCGTCGGCGTCGTAGCCGATGTTCTGGGTGAAGCGGTAGGTGGTCAGGCCGTTGACGTCTTCCTCACCGTCGTAGTTGGCGTCGAACGCCTTCTGCGCGATCGGATCGAAGTACGGGTAGGTCTTCTTCTCGGTGTCGAACGGGAACCGGTAGGACAGCCCCTCGTGGGGGAGCGCCACGTTGGTGGGCGGTGCGTCGTCCTCGATGGTGCGCGGCTTCTGCACGGCGCCGCCGGGATTGGTGTCGCTGGACACCGCCATGGCGGTGGCGCGGTCGAGCGTCACGGTGTCGACCATCGCCAGCAGCAGACCCTCGTCCTGCTGCTTGTCGGTGCGTCGCAACGAGCTGCCGACCTGCAGGGTGACGACGTCGGCGTTGGAGGGAGCCTCCACGCTGAGCTGTTGCTGCAGTGCCACCGGGACGTTCTCGTCGATGACGAAGCGCTCGGGGGACGACAGCGACGCAGGGTCGAGCGCGGTGCCGGTGCCCTCGCTCATCAGGTCGGCATCCATGTCGAGCGGAATCTTGGCGATCTTGCCGTGCGTGTAGGTGGACAGCAGCAATGCTGCGATCAGCAGGGCAGCGCCCAGCCCGAGAAGTCCACATGCGGCAATTCGCAGGGCCACTGCGCGGTTCAACCCGGCTCCCTTCGGTCGGAGTCGACCCTAACAGTCCACGATAAGGCCGACGACCATGGCGACGACAGTTACCGGCAGACTGGTCGCCATGACGGCACCCGAGGACCGGAGGAACTCCGGCGCATCCCGGGACTTCCTGCCCGCGGTCGAGGGCATGCGCGCCTGCGCCGCGATCGGGGTGGTGATCACCCACGTGGCGTTCCAGACCGGCAACACCGGTGGGGTTTCGGGCCGGTTGCTGGGCCGATTCGACCTGGCCGTGGCGTTGTTCTTCGCGTTGTCGGGATTCCTGCTCTGGCGCGGGCACGCCGCCGCCGAGCGCGGTATGCGCCACCGCCCCCGGACCGGGCACTACCTGCGGTCACGGCTGGTCCGCATCATGCCGGGCTATCTGGTGGCGGTCGTCGTGATTCTCACGTTGATGCCGGATACCGGCGCGAATCTCACGGTCTGGCTGGCCAACCTGACGCTCACCCAGATCTACGTCCCGTTGACGCTGACCTCCGGGCTCACCCAGATGTGGAGCCTGTCGGTGGAGGTCTGCTTCTATCTGGCACTGCCCTTGCTGGCCCTGCTGGCCCGGCGGTTGCCGGTGCGGGCACGCATCCCGGCCATCGCGGGGCTGGCGGCCGCGAGCCTGGCCTGGGGGCTGATCCCGTTCGACCCGCCCTACGGGGTGAACCCGCTGAACTGGCCGCCGGCCTTCTTCTCCTGGTTCGCGGCCGGCATGGTGCTGGCCGAGTTGTCGGTCAGCCCGGTGGGCTGGGCGCACCGACTGGCCCGCCGGCGGGTGTTGATGGCCGTCATCGCGTTGGCGGCCTTCCTGGTGGCGGCCTCACCGCTGGCCGGTCCCGAGGGCCTGACCCCGGGCACCGTCGGACAGTTCGTGCTGAAGACCTCGATGGGCGCGGTCGTCGCCGGTGCCCTGCTCGCGCCGCTGGTGCTCGACGCACCGGACACCGCGCACCGGCTGCTGGGCAGCCCGGTGATGGTGACGTTGGGCCGGTGGTCCTACGGACTGTTCATCTGGCACCTCGCCGCGCTGGCGATGGTGTTCCCGCTGATCGGGGAGTTCCCGTTCAGCGGGCACATGCCGCTGGTGCTGGCGCTCACCCTGGTGTTCGGCTTCGCCATTGCCGCGGTGAGCTATGCGCTGGTCGAGTCGCCCTGCCGGGAGGCGCTGCGGCGCTGGGAGACCCGCCACCACCGGGCCACCGCGCGGGACAGCGCGGTGCGCGACGCGGTCGCTCAGTGACCGCCGACGTCGGAGAAGATCCGGCGCGGGTTGTCCACCAGCATGGTCCGCAGCTGCTCGTCGGTGACCCCGCGCTGTCTGAGCGCCGGGATGACGTCGTTGTGGATGTGCAGGTAGTGCCAGTTCGGCAGGGCCGTAGCCACCACTTCCTCGGGTAGCGCGTCGAAGTAGCAGGACGCGTCGTGGGAGAGCACCATCTTCTCGGCGTGCCCGCGCTCGCACATCCGCGCGACGGTGTCCACGCGTTGTTCGAACGGCAGGATCGAATCCAGCCCGAACCGGTCCATGCCCAGGTAGGAGCCGGCGGCGATGAGTTCCTCCAGATAGTCCAGATCGGTGCTGTCCCCGGAGTGCCCGATCACCACGCGCTGCAGATCGACGCCCTCCTCGGCGAAGATGCGCTGCTGTTCCAGGCCGCGCCGGGTACCCGCGTGGGTGTGGGTGGAGATGGGGACACCGGTCTCGCGGTGCGCGCCGGCGACCGCGCGCAGCACCCGTTCGACGCCGGGGGTGACGCCGGGTTCGTCGGTGGCGCACTTGAGGATTGCCGCCTTGATCCCGGTCCCGGCGATGCCCTCGGTGATGTCGCGGACGAACATCTCGGTCATGATCTCGGGCCCGTCGAGCAGGGTGCCCGGCCCCTGGAAGTGAAACCGCATCGGCACGTCGTTGTAGGTGTACAGCCCGGTGGCCACCACGATGTTGATCTCGGTGGCGGCCGCGATCGCCGCGATCCGCGGGATGTACCGGCCCAGACCGATGACGGTCAGGTCGACGACGGTGTCGACCCCGCGGGATTTCAGCTCGTCGAGCCGGGTGATCGCGTCGGCGATCCGCCGGTCCTCGTCGCCCCAGGCGTCCGGATAGTTCTCGGCGATCTCGGTGCTCATGATGAACACGTGCTCGTGCATGAGCGTGACACCGAGATCCGCGGTGGATACCGGGCCGCGGGCGGTTTCGACGTCCGACATCCCGCCGATGCTAGGAGCCCGGCGCCGGTGTGCGGGCCGGTTCCGGTGTATCGACTTTTACCCGGTACCAGGGGTACCGTTTCGCGGATGGAGCTGTTGGACACGGATACCCCGGACGGGACGGCGATCGCGCTGCACGCGCGCGCCGTGCAGTTCGACCTGACCGATGTGCCTGCGCACTACGTGTACGGCCACCCGGTCGCCACCCACCTCTACAACGCGCTGTCGCTGCTGCTGCCTGCCGGTGAGGAATGGTTCATCACCGTGTTGAAGGAGGCGCTGCCCCACATCGACGACGGCAAGCTGCGCGAAGACGTCATCGGCTTCATGGGGCAGGAGGCCCAGCACGCCAACGCGCACACCGGCCTCAACGAATATCTGACCCGGCATGGGATCGACCCGGCGCCGATGATCGCCCGCGCCGACTACGTCTTCGGCAACCTGCTCGGCCCGCGCCCGGTCAGCGGCGAACGGGCGCACAACTACCTCGTCGAGCGGCTCGCGGTGATCGCGGCGCTGGAGCACATCTTCGCGTTCCTGGGCGACTGGGTGCTCAACGCCAAGGGGCTCAACGAGACCACCGCGCATACCACCGTCGTCGACCTGCTGCGCTGGCACGGCGCCGAAGAGGTGGAGCACCGGATGGTGTCGCATGACCTGCTGCACCACTTCGACGGCAGCTACCTGCGCCGGGCCCGGGCGCAGGTGGTGGTGGGGCCGGTGCTGCTGTATCTGATCTGGCAGGGGATCCGGTTCCTGCTCCGTGTCGACCCGAACGTGAACTGGTCGCCGCGCAGGCGTAAACGCGTGTGGCGCAGCCTGTTCCGTTCGGCACACGCGGGTCTGACGCCGTCCTTCACGCTGATCGTGTGGCGGGTGCTGCAGTATTTCCGCCCCCGCTACACACCGGGGGATGTGGGTGACACCGCGCAGGCGGTGGCCTACCTGGCCTCCTCGCCGGCGACCAGGCCGACCCGGCCGTGAAGCGGGTCCCGCCGGTCGGCGCACCGATCGACGACCGTGCCATCAATCTGGTGGCCACCATGCTGGACCGGTTCTGGCTGCGCCCGGTCAGCCGGTCCGGGTACGACGGGCGGCGTGCCGTCCGGGCCGCCGACGACGCGATGACCCTCGTACTGGCCGAGCGCCGCGTGGTCGCCCGCGACAATGACGTGGTGGCACTGACGTTCCGCGCCGCCGATGGTGTGGAACTGCCGCCCTGGCAGCCCGGCGGTCACCTCGATCTGCACCTGCCCTCCGGGCGGCGGCGACAGTACTCGCTGTGCGGCGACCCGCAGGACCGCTCGCGGTACCGGATCGCGGTCCGCCGCATCCCCACCGGCGGCGGGGGCTCGGTGGAGATGCACGCGCTGTCGGAGGGCGATACCGTCACCGTCCGCGGGCCGCGCAACGGATTCCCGTTCATTCCCTACCCGCGGGCTCTCTACATCGCCGGCGGTATCGGCATCACCCCGATCCTGCCGATGGTGCTCGCCGCTCAACGGCTGGGCACCGATTGGCATTTCGTGTACTGCGGCCGCAGCGCCGACACCATCCCGTTCCTCGACGAGATCACGTCCTGGGACCCGTCCCGGGTGACGATCCGCCTCGACGACGAGCAGGGGGTGCCCGGCGTCGAGGACCTGCTGGGGCACGCACCCGCACAGGGGGCGGTCTACGTGTGCGGACCGCCGCCGATGATCGAGACGGTGCGACGGAACTTCGCCCGATCCGGAGCTTCGGCACTGCATTTCGAACGCTTCAGCGCACCACCGGTGCGGGACGGGAAGCCGTTCGAGATCGAACTGGCCCGCAGCGGCGAGGTCCTCGACGTCGCCGCCGACGAAACGGTGCTCGACGCCCTGGTGCGGCACCGGCCCGACACCGCATACTCCTGCCGGCAGGGATTCTGTGGCACCTGCCGGGTCCGGGTGCTCGCGGGCACGCCCGAGCACCGCGACAACCGGCTCACCGACACCGAACGTGGCACGTCCATGCTGACGTGCGTATCCCGTTCGCTCACTGCGCGTCTCGTGCTCGACGTCTAGGTCAGTCGACGGACCGCGCAGTTGTTTCCGCCGCATCCAATCCCCATGACACGATGCGCCGGGGTGTGATGCGGATGACGTCTCCGCTCAATCCACCGTCGGTGGTGCCTGCGCCAGGATGAACGGTTGCCGTGCCGCGGATCTCGACTCCGCGGGCCCGGGGCGGCCGGATCGAAGCGACCTCATCGACGATGAAGGCGACCTTCGGGTTCTCGAGTACGTTGCGCCATTTCTGGGTGCCGGCGAGTGCGTGACCCACGATCTCTATGCCGGTGCGGTCGGCGGTGAGGTGTACTCCCACCGGGCGGATCTGTGGTTGCCCGTGGCGGTCGATGGTACCGAGCCTGCCGATCTGTTGTTGGCGAAGGAAGGACAACTCGGCGTCGGTGAAGGTCACGAGGTTGCCCCCGTCGTTCGGAGGTGTTGGTCGAGCCTGGAGAAAACCCGTTCTATATAAGGCATTTCGTCATCGTGAATACAGCTGAAGAACAGGTCGCGCACCGGCTCGGCGTGGATCGGTGCGGCACTTCTGAGAATGTCGGCTCCGGTCGCGGTGAGCACTGCCCGGTATCCGCGGCCGTCCTCCGGGACTGGCTCGCGCAGCACCAGGCCACGCTTGGACATGGAAGTGATCTGGTAGCTGATACGGCTGCGCGAGAACACCAACCGGTCGGCGAGGTCGCTCATCCTCAGCCGTTGCTGTGGGGCGTGTGACAGCAGCATCAGTACGTGATAGTCGATCAGCGACAGGCCGGTCCTGTCCCTGAGGTTCTCGTCCAATCGAGTCTCCAGGAGCAGGCTGGCTTCGATGTAGGGTCGCCACACCTGTTCCTGGGCGGCACTCAGCCTGGCCTTCATCACCTCTCCAGTCTCTGGTCAGGATGTTGATCATTCTCGGAGTTGCCGAGAAAAACCGATGTTTCGCTAAGAGATTCATATAGTTCAAATTTGTACTATAGCGTAGTGGCGCGAGGTATGGGCGTCGACGATCGCGCCACCGGCCGGCGCCTCGCCGGGGAAAGGAAATGAGTTCATGACACAGCGAATCAACTGGGACGAGGCCTATCGCGCCGACGCACCTCCGGCCTGGAGCATCGGGGAACCGCAACCGGAATACGCGGCACTGCTGCGGGTGGAAGGCGCCGTGCATGGCGAGGTTCTCGACGCAGGTTGCGGACATGCAGAGTTGGCGATGGCCGTCGCGGCGCTCGGTCACCCGGTCGTCGGAATCGACCTGAGTCCCGCCGCGATCGAGACGGCGACCCGTACCGCCGCGGAGCGCGGCCTGGTGAACGCGACCTTCGTGGCCGCCGACATCTCCTCGTTCGCCGGGTACGACGGACGATTCGGCACCGTCTTCGACAGCGGCCTACTGCACGCTCTACCCGATGAGCTGTGCGACGGCTACCTGCGCTCGGTACGGCGTGCCGCAGCCCCGGGCGCGACCTTCTACATCCTCGCGTTCGGGGCGGGTGCCTTCGAGGACCATGAAGGCCCGGCGCCCACCCAGTTCACCGCGGAACAGCTGCGCGCCGAGATCTGCCGGCACTGGACGGTCGACGAGATCCGTCCGGCGCAGTTGCACGCCGAGATACCGGGAGTCGGGCGCGTCCAGATGCCCGGTCACCTGGCCATCGCGCGCAAACCGGCCTGACCAGTCGGCTATTCGGCAGATCTGGGCGGGCGTCGCAGCCCCACCGTCGAGGCCGCCAGCATGGCGACCGAGAGCAGGGCGAGCAACTGCACTCCGGCCGAATGGCCGACGTACCCGTCCACCGAACGCCACGGCCCGCGGGACAACACCGCACCGGCCGCGATCAGGCCGCCCGCCGTCACCACGACCGTCATCCGCTCCGCGCGGTCGCCCAGCAGATACCGGACCCCGATCGCCGCGGCCACCGCCGCCGCCCCGACCGGGCCGCTGATCAGCGCACCCGCGATCAGCGCGGCTGCCGCAGTCAACCACGGCGGGGGCGCCCAGGTCGGTACCGGTATGCCCTCGGCCCTGCGCCGGATCGGCAGCAGCGCCAGCATCGCCAGCAACGGCAACAGGGCAAGGCCACCGAACAGGCCGATCCGGTAGGTGCTGTTCGACGGGAATGTGAGGGTGAGGGGGCCGCCGGTGCCCGCCGGCACCACCCAGCCCTGCTGCCAGCCGTTGACGGTGATCGCCTGCAGCGCAGTGCCGTCCGCGGTGTGCGCCACCCAGCCCGGGTTCACGCTCTCCGGGACCACCAGAACCCGGTCGAGGTCGGCGGCGGTCACGTCGACCTCGCGGTGATCTGCTGCCCACCGTCCGGTGTTCGCGGGCACCATCGGCGCCGGGTGCAGCTCGTCCGCGCGCGGGCCGGCCAGCTGGACGCCGTCGACGACGAACGCCTCACCCGGACTGACCAGCAGTTCCTGCTGGCCCTGCGGAAGTGTGAGCGGTTCGCCGCCACAGGGTTTCGCGGCGATGGGTTCGTTGTTCAGTAGCGCGCCGACGGTGGTGGACACCGACGTCTGGATGAACCGGCCGGCGACACCGATGATCGGGCCGCGGCCGCACGGCAGCGTGATCGAGCGGTCCCGGTCGGCCGGGTCGGCGGGCGCGATCGCCGTCCCCGCCGCGTCGAGGGCGGTCACCTCCGCCAGGCCGGTGGGCTTGAGCTGATCGAATCCCAGTGCGGTGCGGTCGATCACATCGGTCCAGTCCAGGATCGACAGCTCGATGCTGTCGGTCACGGTGGGCATCAACTCGAGGGTGTGCGGCCCGTCGCCGTCGAGCCGGAACACCTGCGGCCCAGCGCCGAGGTTGACCGCGACCATCTCGGGATGGGCGGGCAGTGGCGAAGCGCTCGGCGTCAGTCGAAGCGCCGCCACCTCGGTGGCCTCCGGCAGCCGCACGGTCAGCGTCGGCGGCTTCTTCAACTGCACATTGTTCTGCGGCGCCGTCCACGAGGTGCGGACATCGCCGTCGGTGGCGGCGTACGCCGAGCCGAGCACGTCGATCAGATCCGAATCGCCCACGGCGCGAGTGGTTCCGGGGGTGGCGATCAGATCCGCCAGCCGCGGGCCCTGGCGGGCCCGGACCCACACCGTCGGCGTCACCTCCATGGCCTCGGGCACCGTCAGGGTGCGGCTCATGTTGACCTGCTCCTCCGGGGACAGGGCCAGCGTGGCCGCGCACCGGACCCCGTCGGGCGCCTCGGCACAGCCCGGCCTGCCCAGCAGGTCGGATCCCAGATCCCACTGCGCCACCGCCGAACCGGCGGCCGGGCCGGGCACGTCGACGGTGCGGCGCAGCGCCACCGGGTGGGCGAAGCCCGACGCGTCGTACTGGGTCACGCTCAGATCCGTGATACCGAACTGCACGCCCGGGGAACCGTCGTCGGTGCCGACCGCGGTGATCCGCATCCATGGTGTCTCACCGAACGGCAGCGCCGCGGTCAACGGTTTACCGGGCTCCTCGAAACGCAGGGTGGTGGTGCCGTTCACGGTCGAGACCTCGATGCGGCGCACCTGGGCTCCGACGGCGGTGGCGCTCGGGGTGATGGTGACCGCGGCATTGGTCACCGGGTGGTCGAAGTCGACCTGCATCCATTGGCCCACCGCGGTCTGCAGGGAGTTGGATACCCAGCTGGTCGAGGAGTCGGCGTCGATCGCGGCGGCCGGTCCCGATGACGGCGAGACATTGGGCAACGCAGTCGAATCCGCGGCCGAACTGGACACGCTGATGCGTCCGCCGGTCCACCGCGCGTACAGCGGGTCGGTGCCGGCCGGGTAGTCCATCACCCGGTTGAAGGTGTGCCGCAGTTCGTCTGGGGTGCGGATCGCCGAGGAGTGGTTGTCGACGCGCCCGTAGTCGGTTTCCCGGGCCAGCGGAGTGTCGGTGACGGTGACCAGCGGTGCCGGCACGCCCGCACGCTGGGCGTCGGCGGTCAGCAGCATCGGTCCGAGCGGCTGCCGGTCGTCGAGTCGCCGGCGTTCATCGAGGCGCAGCAGGGCTTCCGGTCCGCCGTCCACCCTGGCCATGGCGTCCAGTTCGGTCAGATACGGTGCCGGACGCGCATTCTCGACCCGGTAGATCTCGACGGCCGGGTAGCGGGGCCGCAGGCCGCTGTCGGTGACGAACCCCTCCAGCGTTCCCGGGCCGACCGGGTCACCGAACTGGGCGACCTTGGTCAGCCCGGGTGACCCGTCGACCACCCGGTGCACCAGGATCGGGCGGGCCGACCGGGAGGTGTCGGGGTCCAGGTCGTTGCGCACCACCACGTACGAAATACCTTGCTGGGCAAGGGTGTCGGCCAGGCCCGCGGAGGGCTGGCCGGCGGCGAACAAGCGCTGCACGGCATCGAGCGCGCGGATTGTCTCCGGTGGGGTCAGCGGGATCGAGTCGCGTACCCCCCACGGGCTGCCGCCCAGCACCTGCAGGGGTTCGTCGTGACTGTTGCCCCACACCTGCGTCGCGAACGGCGCACCCGGCGCGACCAGCACCCGGCCCCGCTCGGTGTTGTGCTCGTCGAGCCACGCCGCGGCGTCGTGCCAGTGTCCGGGGATCGCCTCGAAGCTGCCCGGCGGGGTCAGCCGGCCCGTCCAGGCCAGTGAGGTCGCGGCGGCCAGGGCGGTGAGCACCACGACCCCGACGGCCACCCGTTTGTCGCGTTCGGGGTTGGCGAAGGCGCGCACCCAGGTCGGCCGCGGCACGGCGCCGGGCAGCGGGATGCGGCCCAGCAGATGGGCCAGACCGAGTGCCAACGGGAGCCGCAACAGCGGCTCCAGCTTGTGCACGTTGCGCAGCGGGGTGCCGTCTGCGTCCAGGAACAGCTGCACCTGCGCGGCGATGGGGGAGCCCAGCCCGCCGGAGTACCCGACCGCCAGCGCGGTGATGCCGACGAACAGGATCAGGATGAGCCGGCCCCGCGCGGGCATGGTCCGCATCGCCAGACCCGCCAGCCCGGCGGCCGCGACCAGGGTGGTGGCCAGTACTGCCACCGAACTGGTGACCAACGACGATCCCGCGGTGGCGGTGGGCGCGACGTACGGCGTCCAACTGCCGCCGCCACGCAGCACCTCGGTCAGCGACAGCCAGCGGGTGGTGACGCCGGAGGATTCGATGAAGTCCAGAAACGGCGGGCTGATCCGGCCCAGCATGACCAGCGCCACCGACCACCAGGTGACCGCGAGGGCGGTGCACAGCGCCCACCACCCGGTGAACCGCCACCACTGCCGGTTCGGGCGGTGCGCGGCCCACCAGATGATGGCGGCCAGACACCCGGTCAGGGTCGCCACCGCGTTGACCGCGCCCATCAGGGCGACGGCGACGGCCGAGCGGGCGGCCAGCAGCCGGATCCGGTCGTCCCCGCGCATCGCGCAGATGACCGGCAACAACACCCAGGGCGCCAGCATCATCGGCAGGGTCTCCGACGAGATGGCGCCCAGCGTGGTCAGCACCCGTGGGGACAGCGCGAAGGCGGCCGCCGCGATGACCCGCGAGGTGGTGCTGCCGATGCCGAGCGCCTCGGCGACCCGCAGTAATCCCCAGAACCCGACGGTGAGCAGCAGCGCCCACCACAGCCGCTGGGTTACCCAGTCCGGGAGCCCGAGTACGTCCCCGGCCAGGAAGAACGCACCGTGCGGGAACAGGTAGCCGTACGCCTGGTTCTGTGCCTGCCCGAAGGGCAGATCGCTGTTCCACAGGTCGGCGGCGCGCGCCAGGAAGCGCAGCGGGTTGGCGGTGAGATCGAGTTTGGTGTCAGGGGCGATCCGGCCGGGATCCTGGCAGAACGCCAGGATCAGGAAAGCGGAACCGACCAGCCACAGCCAACGCCGTGACAGAACTTCGGCGAACGGCGCGCCCGGGTCAGGCCCGGTCGCCGTATTCAACGCGGTTGAGCACCGAGGACGCGGGGTCTCCCGACTGCACCGGTGGCTTGGTGTCTTGCTGGACCATCAGCGTCACGCCGAAGATCGCCGCCGCACCCAACAGCAGGCCGACCACGATGCTTGCCGCAGCGGGCACGACGAACCGTTCCATGCCCGCCAACCTAGCACGACAGAATGTGGCCATGACGTCGCAGGACCGTCGGTTCGGGCCGGTACAGCGGTGCTCGCGGGAGACCGGAGCCAGGTGACCGAGCCCGCGTGACTGCGGCCGAGGACGACTATTGGCGGCCCCGGATCGGGCCACCCGGTTAGGGTGGGGACCCATGTCGATGTCACGCGCACTCGGTGCCCTGACCGCGCTGTCCGGTCTGCTGCTGGCCTGCTCGCCGGCCCAGACCGAGGAGGCGGCCGCCCCGCCGGCCCCGGCGAGCAGCCAGGCACCCGTCCCGAGCAACGCAGCGCTGGACCTTCCGCTGCCCGCCGCCCCGGCGCCCGGCGGCTGTGACATCGCCTCGATGTCGACCCGGGACAAGCTCGCCCAGTTGCTGATGGTCGGTGTGACCGGCGCGGCCGACGCCCGCGCGGCGGTGACCGAGCACAAGGTCGGCGGGATCATGATCGGCAGCTGGACCGATTTGTCGATGCTCGGTGCACCGCTGGCCGGAATCGCCGCCGACGCGGGCCCGCTGTCACTGGCGGTCAGCGTCGACGAGGAGGGCGGCAGGGTGTCCCGGCTGGCCGGTGTGATCGGCAGCCAGCCCTCGGCGCGCCAGCTGGCCGAGACCAAGACCGCCGACGAGGTCTACGGGATAGCACTGGAGCGCGGCCGGGCCATGCGTGGCCTGGGCATCACCGTGGACTTCGCCCCGGTGGTCGACCTGACGCAGCAGAGCGCCGCGATCGGGGACCGTTCCTTCGGTGACGACCCGGCGACGGTGACCGAGTACGCCGGCGCCTACGCCCGCGGTCTGCGGGACGCCGGGGTGCTGCCGGTGCTCAAGCACTTCCCCGGCCACGGCCGCGCCGCCGGTGATTCGCACACCGGTGCGGTGTCGACGCCGCCGCTGGCCGAGCTGCAGAACGACGATCTGGTCCCGTACCGCACGCTGACCACCCAGCAGCCGGTGGCGGTGATGGTGGGCCACATGCAGGTCCCGGGATTGACCGGCGGTGAGCAGGCCAGCCTGAGCCCCGCCGCATACAACCTGCTGCGCGGTGAGTTCGGCTTCGGTGGCCTGGTGTTCACCGACGACCTGTCCAGCATGGCGGCGATCAACCAGCAGTACGGGGTGGCCGCGGCGGTGCTGAAGTCGTTGCAGGCGGGCGCCGACGTCGCATTGTGGATCACCACCGCCGAGGTTCCTGCGGTGCTGGACCGCCTGGAGCAGGCGGTGGCCGCCGGCGAACTGCCCCTGGCCAAGGTGGACGACTCGGTGCGTCGGGTGGCGGCGTCCAAGGGGCCTAACCCCAGCTGCGGCGGCTGATCGCCGTACGCTGGTCCGATGGCCGGAGGAACGAAGCGGTTGCCGCGCGCGGTGCGCGAGCAGCAGATGCTCGACGCCGCCGTGCAGATGTTCTCCATCAACGGCTACCACGAGACCTCGATGGATGCGATCGCCGCGGAAGCGCAGATCTCCAAGCCGATGCTCTATCTGTACTACGGCTCCAAGGAGGAGCTGTTCGGGGCGTGCCTGGACCGCGAGCTGAATCGCTTCGTCGAAGAGGTGCGCGGCGAGATCGACTTCACGCTGAGCCCAAAAGAGATGCTGACCAACGCCGTTGGGGCGTTCCTGGGCTACATCGACAGTCACCGGGCGTCGTGGATCGTGCTGTACTCCCAGGCCACCAGTTCGCAGGCGTTCGCGCACACCGTCCGTGAGGGCCGGGAACGGATCATCGATCTGGTGGGCCGGTTGCTGCAGTCGGGTACGCGGCACCCGGAGCCGGACGCCGATTTCAACATGATGGCGGTCGCCCTGGTGGGTGCCGGCGAGGCCATCGCGGACCGGGTGAGCACCGGGGACGCCGACGTGCAGGACGCCACCGACCTGATGATCAACCTGTTCTGGCGCGGCCTGAAGGGCAAACCCAGCGACAAGGGTTGACTCAGACCGCCTGTCCTTCGATGACGCACAGTGGGCCCGCCGTCTGCACCACCCGGGTGAAGCGGAACCCGCTCTGGCCGAACAGCGCCCGGAACTCACGTTCGGTGCGTTCCTGCCCGCCCGCAGAGACCAGCATCTCCAGATCGATCACCTTGGATACCGCTTCCCGGTGGTGGTCGGGGATGACCGTCTCCAGCAGCAGCACAGTGGCGCCCGGGCGGGCCGCCGCGCGGACCGTGCGCAGGATGCGCACCGCGTCCTCGTCGGCCCAGTCGTGGATGACGTTCTTCAACACGTAGGCGTCACCCTCGGGTGGGACCGCTTCGAAGAAGGAGCCGCCGCGCACCTGCACGCGGTCGGCAACACCGAAGCGGCTCAACAAGTCTGGGGCATCCTGTACCACTTCGGGCAAGTCGTACAGGATGCCTTGCGCGGCCGGGGCGGCGGCCAGGATCGCCGACAGCAGCCGGCCGTGCCCGCCCCCGACGTCGACGATGGTGGAGAACCGGGTGAAGTCGTAGGCGGCGAGCACCGGGCCGAGGGCGAGTTCGGACATACTGGTCATCGCGTCGTTGAAGATCGCGGCCAATTCCGGTTCGGTGCCCAGGTATTCGAATGCCGGCATCCCGCGCAGCTGCGCCAGCATGGGCCGGCCGGTCCGCACCGCCTCGGCCAAATGGCTCCAGTGTTCGCGGTGCTGCGGCGCTCCGACGAACCGGGCCATCCCGGCGATCGACACCGGGGCGTCCGAGCGCAACGGTTCGGACACCGCGTTCAGCGCGTAGCGGGAGCCCCGCTTGGCCGTGAACACCCCCTGGCTGACCAGCGCCCGCATCAACCGGTCCAGAGCGTCGGGGTGGGCGTCGACGCGGCGGGCCAGCTCGAGGATCGGCAGCGGGCCGCCGGACAGCGCGTCGGCGATCTTCAACTCCGCGGCCACCGCGATGCCCTGGGACACCCACGCACCGAGGATCAGTTCGAGCAGCACGGCCGGGCCCGGGGCGCTGCGCCGTCGCAAACGCAGCAGCCCGTCACGGATGCGTTCGACGGCGCGGACGACCCGGGGCGGAGGTGGGCGGCTGGGAGCCACCGGCACAGTCTAGAGCCGGTTCACCGTCGCCGAAAGGTGCGGATATCCCTTGGTCAGATGTCGCAGCGCCAGTTCCCAACCGTTGTCGACCGCGTCCACGTACAGGCCCGCGCGGGCCGGCAGCAGCACCGGCTTACCGAAGCGCACCGAATACTTGACCGCATCCGGCAGCTGGCCCTCGATGTTGGCCAGCACGGCTGCGGCGCTGAACATTCCGTGTGCGATGACGGTGGGGAAGCCGAACAGCTTGGCGCCCAGGGTGTTCGTGTGGATCGGGTTGTGGTCCCCACCGATGGAGGCGTAGGACCGGATCTGGCCGGCCGAGATGCTCAGCACCGCGTTGGGCGGTGGAAGCTTGGGCTGCTTGGGCGGTTCCGGCCGCGGCTCGTCGGACAGGCTGGTGCGCTGCTGATGCAGGAACGTGGTGACCTGATGCCAGGCCAGGTCGTAACCGATCTTGATGTCGGTGACCAGATCCACCAGCAGACCCTTGCGGTGCTCACGCAGGTTCTCCGCGTGCACCGACACGTCGAGCACATCGCTGACAGTGATCGGCCGGTACTGGGTGATGTGATTCTCGGTGTGCACCGAACCCATTGCCGCGAAGGGGAAGTCGAACGAGGTGGCCAGCGACATCATGGTCGGGAAGGTCAACGCGAACGGGTAGGTCAGCGGCACGGTGTCGTCGAACCGCAGCCCGGTCACACCCGCGTAGGCCGCCACGTTGGCCGGGTCGATGCGGAGTTCGGGCACGTGCACCGTGCGGTCGGGTAGACCGCCCGCACGCGGGATGAACGGCAAGGCACCGGCGACCGCCCGCGCCATGTTCAGCAGGCCGTTGGGCTGAGACATCAGGCCCCCAGCAGGGCCTGGCCGCAGACCCGGATCGTGTTGCCCGTCACGGCATTCGAGGCCGGGCTGGCGAAGTAGGCGATGGTCTCGGCGACGTCGACCGGTTGCCCGCCCTGGAACAGCGAGTTGAGCCGACGGCCCACCTCGCGGGTGGCCAGCGGGATCGCCTCGGTCATCTTGGTCTCGATGAAACCGGGGGCGACGGCGTTGATGGTGATGTTCTTCTCGGCCAGCGACGGCGACAGCGCCTCGACGATGCCGATCATGCCGGCCTTGGTGGCCGCGTAGTTGGTCTGGCCGCGGTTGCCGGCGATGCCGGCCATCGAGGACAAACCGATCACCCGGCCGCCCTCGCCGAGCGCCCCCGCCGCCACCAGACCCTCGGTAAGAGTCAGTGGCGCAACGAGATTGACGGCCACCACGGCGTCCCAGCGGGACTCGTCCATGTTGGCCAGCAACTTGTCGCGGGTGATGCCGGCGTTGTTGACCAGGACGTCGAGCCGGCCCCCGTGGTGTTCGGTCAGGTGCGCCACGATCGTCTCCACCGCGTCGGCGGCCGTGACGTCCAGTGCCAGGGCCGTGCCACCGACCTTGTCGGCGGTCTGGATGAGTGCCTCTTCGGCGGCGGGCACGTCGACGGCCACCACGGCCGCACCGTCGCGGGCGAAGACCTCCGCGATGGTGGCGCCGATGCCGCGGGCCGCGCCGGTCACCACGGCGACCTTGCCGGCCAGGGGCTTGTCCCAGTCGGCGGGCGCCTGCGCGTCGGCAGCACCCACCCGATACACCTGACCGTCGACGAACGCCGACTTGCCGGACAGGATGAAGCGCAGCGTCGACTCCAGCCCGGACACCCCGGCGGCGGCGTCGGGGGACAGGTACACCAGCGACACCGTGGCACCCCGGCGCAGTTCCTTGCCGAGCGAACGGGTGAAGCCCTCCAGCGCGCGCTGCACGATGTGCTCGTGCGCGCTGCCGGTGTCGGACGGGGTGGTGCCGATCACCACGACCCGGCCCGAGGGCGCGAGGTTGCGCAGCACCGGGGTGAAGAACTCGTAGAGCCCCTTGAGCCCGGCCGGTTCGGTGATGTCGGTGGCGTCGAACACCAATCCGCCAAAGGAGTCGGCCCACCGTCCGCCGATGTTGGCCGAGACGACGTCGTAGTCGTCGGCCAGGGCGGCGCGCAGCGGTTCGACGACCCGTCCGGTGCCGCCGACCAGCAAGGACCCGGCCAAGGCCGGCCCGCCGGGCCGGTAGCGGCGGAGTTCTTCGGGTTGCGGGATGCCGAGTTGTTTGGCCAGGAATGATCCGGGCCCGGAATTGACCACTTGGGAGAACAGGTCGGAAGCCATGGGTACTAACTTACTCCAGAGTAAGGTCTGCGGGTAACCTAGGGGCATGGCCAATACGAATGCTCGCGTCGCCGTGCTCGGCGGAAACCGGATCCCGTTCGTTCGCTCCGACGGCGCCTACGCGAATGCCTCCAACCAAGACATGTTCACCGCGGTCCTCGACGGGCTCGCCGACCGCTTCGGGCTGCGCGGCGAGAAACTCGACGCCGTCATCGGCGGTGCGGTGCTCAAGCACAGCCGCGATTTCAACCTGATGCGGGAAAGCGTGCTGGGCAGCTCGCTGTCTCCCTACACCCCGGCCTTCGACCTGCAGCAGGCCTGCGGCACCGGCCTGCAGGCAGCCATCGCCGCCGCCGACGGCATCGCCCGCGGCCGCTACCGGGTGGCCGCCGCCGGCGGGGTGGACACCACCTCCGACGCGCCCATCGCGTTCGGTGACGACCTGCGCGGCGTGCTGCTGAGCCTGCGCCGCTCCAAGTCCAACCTGGACCGGCTCAAGCTGGTCGGCAAGCTGCCCGCCGCCCTCGGCGTCGAGATCCCGACCAACGGCGAACCCCGCACCGGGCTGTCCATGGGCGAGCACGCCGCCATCACCGCCAAGCAGATGGGCATCAAGCGTGTCGACCAGGACGAACTGGCCGCCGCCAGCCACCGCAACATGGCTGCCGCCTACGACCGCGGTTTCTTCGACGATCTGGTCACCCCGTTCCTCGGCGTCTACCGGGACAACAACCTGCGGCCCGATTCCTCCGCCGAGAAGCTCGCCAAGCTCAAGCCGGTGTTCGGGGTGCGCAACGGGGACGCGACGATGACCGCGGGCAACTCCACGCCGTTGACCGACGGCGCCTCGGTGGCGCTGCTGGCATCCGAGGAGTGGGCCGCCGAGCACGACATCCCGGTGCTGGCCTACTTCGTGGACGGTGAGACCGCCGCCGTCGATTACGTCAACGGTCCCGACGGGCTGCTGATGGCCCCGACGTACGCGGTGCCCCGACTGCTCGCCCGCAACGGCCTGACCCTGCAGGGCTTCGACTTCTACGAGATCCACGAGGCCTTCGCCTCGGTGGTGCTCGCGACGCTGGCGGCCTGGGAATCCGAGGACTACTGCAAGGAGCGCCTCGGGCTGGACCAGCCGCTGGGCGCCATCGACCGCAGCAAGCTCAACGTCAACGGTTCCTCGCTGGCGGCCGGGCACCCGTTCGCCGCCACCGGCGGGCGGATCGTGGCGCAGCTGGCGAAGCAACTCGCCGAGAAGAAGAAGCAGACCGGGCAACCGGTGCGCGGGCTGATCTCCGTCTGCGCCGCCGGCGGGCAGGGCGTCACGGCCATCCTCGAGGCCTGATCCTGCCCAACCGAACAATGCGGCGGTAAAAGACGAGATGACCTGGCCATTTCGTCAATCTCGGCGCGGCGTACGGCTCGGTGAAAAACTTTCCGAAGAAAATTTTCGGATCCGTGTAACGCCCCGCAGAGCACCGCCGATACATGGGATAGCTCCGTGTTGCCGTCTGACCCCCCGACCCGACGGCAACACGGGGCTCTTTCAGTTCCGGGGCCGGTGCTGGTCCTTGGACGCCGTGATCGGCGATGAACCGGCCGGGGCGAACAGACTGCCCGCCACACTGCCGCGGGCGGTGCGCACCGCGACCAGCGCCCAGGTGCACAGCAGTCCGCAGTAGGCGGCGATCGCGGCGACCTCGAACGCCGGCAGCCCGGTGTGCAGCGCCAGCTGGGTGGTGCCGGTGACGAAGGTGCCGACCGGGAAGGTCAGGCTCCACCAGGTCAACGCGAACGGCATGCCGCGGCGCAGGGTGCGGATGGTCAGGGCTGAGGCCAGCATGATCCACAGCACGCTGAACCCCCAGACCGGTACCCCGAACAGCACCGCGAAGATGTCCATCCCGGCGGCCAGTTCCGCGGGAACGGCCAGGTGCGCCTCGTTGGCCAGCAGCCCGGCCACCGTCACCGACTGGCCCAGCGGACCGAGCACGATCCACAGCGTGGGGACCCGCGCCGTCCCGGAGGTGCCGTACAGCGCCAGCCGGCTCCAGATCATCGTGATGATGATCAAGGCGGCGATCAGCGACAGCCCGAACATGGCCAGACAGAGGTAGAACATCGTGGCCCGGCCGGTGCCCGGTGCCATGTGCGGAATGAGCATCGCGCCGGATGCGGCGGACACCATGGGCGGGACGACGGGCATCAACCAGCCACCGAACGCCGCATCGGGTCCCACGTTGAGTTGGGTGAACATCAGGTACGGGATGGACACCGCGGTGTAGAGCCCGCCGATGGTGCCCGCGGACCACAACACCCAGTTGATGTCCACGGCCAGGCTCTCGCCGATCAGGTCCTTGCCGACGAGCATGGTGCCCGATCCGACGGTGATCAGCGCCATCGGCGCGGCCCCGTAGAAGTGCGCCATCTGCGGGTTGCGGACGTGCCCGCGGGCCACCGTCGGATGCCGGAACCACTGCGCGCTGACCGCCACGATCAGCGCCACCAACAGCGCCGCGGCGACCACCCAGACGATCTCGGTGAACACCCGCAGACCGGGCGGCTGCAGCGGCAGGGTGGCCCCGGCGACCGCGATGATCCCGGTGCCCATCACCGAGGAGAACCAGTTCGGGCCGAAGTTTCCCAGTCGTGTTCCGGTTTCGGTCATGCTCGTCCGGGCATCATGATTGGCATGCAGATCAGCATCCTGGGTTCGGTGGCCGCTTCGGCGACGGACCCCCTCATCGACCGTGTCGTGTCGGACTTCGCGCAGTACCGCGACGAAGGCTTCCGGCGAATCTGGATGACCCAGATGCCCTATGAGCCGGATCTGCTGACCGTGTTGGCGGTGGCGATGCGGGAGGTCGACACCATCGAGGTGGGCACCGGCGTGGTGCCGATCCAGAATCAGCATCCGATGCAGTTGGCGCAGCGTGCGTTGACGCTGAACCTCATCGCCGACGGCCGGTTCACCCTCGGGGTGGGGATGACGCATGCCGCGGTCACCGAGGGCATGTGGGGCATCCCCTGGGATCGCCCGGTGCGCCGGCTCAACGAGTACCTGGACGGGCTGCTGCCGCTGCTGGCCGGGCAGCCGGCCGACGCGCCGGGCGAGATCTACACCACGCGGGGCGCCCTGCAGATCCCGGGCGCCGCGGCACCCGATGTCTACATCGCTGCCCTCGGCCCGCAACTGCTGAAGATCGCCGGCCGGCGCACCGCGGGCACCGTCACCTGGATGACCGGGCCCAAGACGCTCGCCGAGCACGTCGCGCCGACCCTGCGGGCGGCAGCGGGCGGGCGGTCCGTGCGGGTGGTGGCGGCGCTGCCGGTCAGCGTGACCGACGACGTCGACGGGGCGCGTGCCCAGGCCGCCGAACAGTTCGCGATGTACGGGCAGCTGCCGTCCTACCGGGCGATGCTCGACCGGGAGGGCTACGCCGGTCCCGCCGAGGCCGCGCTGATCGGCGACGAGCAGACCGTGATCGCCCGTCTGGACGAGCTGCGTGCCGCCGGGGTGCACGAGTACGTGGGCGTCGTGTTCGACCGATCGCCCGAGGTCAGAGCCCGAACCAGGGCGCTGCTGCGGGCCCAGGACCGGGACTTGGAAAGTGTGGAAAAACCTCTGGTGTGATCATGATCACAGGCGTACAGTCGACCGCACGACGGGTTCGGGAGTGACAGATCCAAAGAGCCGGAACGAGGTGAAAATCCGGCCGCGCGAGATACCGAAAGGTATATGAGGACGCCCTCGAGGTTGAAAAACCGCAGTCCTCCCGAACCCGCCCACATGTCTGTCTCCCGGGTCACTTCGCCTCGACCCCCCGAAACTTCTGCCGATGGTGAACATCGCTGTGCCGCCCGGCCGCGCGGGACATGATGCCCAGATGGGCGACATCATCCGCATCCACCCGGAACGTCAGCCGCCGCATGAGCCGCTGGAACCGCTGTGGCGTGAGGCGCTGGGGCGACGGCTACGCGAGACCCGGCGGCGCCGCGGCGCCCGACTGGTCGACGTCGCGGCGCGGGCCGGGCTGTCACCGCAGTACCTCTCCGAGATCGAGCGGGGCCGCAAGGAACCGTCCAGCGAGATGATCGCGGCGGTGTGCGGTGCGTTGAACATCGAGCTCGGACGACTGCTCGGCGGCATCTCGGCCGACCTGACCCGCCCGGCTGCGCCGAACACCGGCGGCACAGTCCTGATGGCGGCTTAGCCCCGCTGATCCAGCACCCGATCGGCCAGCCCATAAGCGACCGCGCCGGCCGCGTCGAACACCCGGTCCCGATCGGTGTCGTGGCGTAACTGCGCGACGTCGCGCCCGGTGTGCCGGGCCAGGATGGCCTCCAGCTGCCCACGCGTCCGGACGACCTCGTCGGCCTGCAGGATCAGATCGGGGATGGTGCCGCGGCCCTGCGCGGCGGGCTGGTGCAGCACCACCCGCGAATGCGGCAGCACCGCACGCCGGCCCGGCTCACCGGCCGCCAGCAGCACCGCCCCGGTCGCCACGGCCTGCCCGATACAGGTGGTGGCCACCGGGGCCTTGATGAAGCGCATGGTGTCGTAGACCGCGAGCATCGCCGACAGGTCCCCGCCCTCGGAGTTGATGTACAGCGCGATCTCCTGCTCGGGGTTGTCGGCCTCCAGGTGCAACAGCTGCGCGATCAGCGCATTGGCCACACCGGGATCGATCGCGGTGCCCAGGTAGACGATGCGTTCGGTGAGCAGGTGCGAGTAGACGTCCATGATCCGTTCGCCCGTCGAGGTGCGGGCGATGACATTGGGGATGGTGTAGGTGCTCATGTGCTAGACACCAATCCCGAAGCGCTGCTTGCGGTTCGGCGCGATCTGGCCGAAGTCATCGACGATGTGGTCGATGAAGCCGTATTCGTGGGCCTGCGCCGCGGTGAACCAGCGGTCGTGCAGCGAGTCGGCGAAGATGCGCTCGACGTCCTGGCCGGTGTCGGCGGCGATGATCCCCAGCACGGTGTCGCGGGTGTGCCGCAGATCCTCGGCCTGCACCTCGACCTCGACCGCCGAACCGGCGATGCCCGCAGATCCCTGGTGCATCAGGATGCGCGCGTGCGGCAGCGCGAAACGCTTCCCCGGGGTCCCCGAGGAGAGCAGGAACTGTCCTGCGCTGCAAGCCAATCCGAGCGCCAGGGTGCAGACGTCGGCCGGGATCAGGCGCATCACGTCGCGGATGGCCAGCATCGCGGGTACCGATCCGCCGGGGGAGTGGATCCACAACGCGATGTCGTCGTGCGCGTCGGCGGCCAGCGTGAGCAGCTGGGTCATCAGGACGGCCCCGTTGTCGTCGTCGAGGGCGCCGTCGAGCACGAGCACCCGGTTGTGGAACAGGTCCTCGCGCAATCGGCGGTCGAACAGTGGTGGTTTCTCGGTGGTGGTCACGTCTCGACTCTGCGTGCCGAGATCGGGGCACGCCAGCCGGTGCTGCTGTCAGCAGAACGCGAAACACGCGTACCCGCGCCGGTTCGGGCCTCGAAAGCAACACAACCGCGGGTCTCGCCGAGAGAACCCGCAACGCAAGGAACCCCCGGGATCGCCGGGGGTTCCTTGGTCTAGCGGGACTGCGCGCCGATCAGAAGGCGGCTTCGTCGAGCTCCATCACTTCGTTGTCGATGTTGTCGAGCACCACGCGGGTGCTGGTCAGCAGCGGCAGGAAGTTCTTGGCGAAGAACGACGCGGCGCCGATCTTGCCCTCGTAGAACGACTTGTCCGCACCGGTGGCGCCGGCGTCGAGCTTCTCGATCGCCACGGCGGCCTGCTGGGCCAGCAGCCAGCCGATGACCAGGTCGCCGACGCTCATCAGGAAGCGCACCGAGCCGAGGCCGACCTTGTAGATGTCGGACGGCTCCTCCTGCGAGGCCATCAGGTAGCCGGTCAGGGTGGCGGCCATGGCCTGCACATCCTCCAGCGCGGTCGCCAGCAGCGCACGCTCGGCCTTGAGCCGGCCGTTGCCGGTCTCGTTCTTCACGAAGCTGTCGATCTGCGCGGTCACGTAGGCCAGTGCCTGGCCCTTGTCGCGAATGATCTTGCGGAAGAAGAAGTCCTGTGCCTGGATGGCGGTGGTGCCCTCGTACAGCGAGTCGATCTTGGCGTCGCGGATGTACTGCTCGACCGGGTAGTCCTGCAGGAAGCCGGAGCCGCCGAAGGTCTGCAGGCTCTCGGTCAGCTTGGCGTAGGCGGTCTCCGAGCCGAAGCCCTTGACCACCGGCAGCAGCAGATCGTTGACCCGTACGGCCAGTTCGGCGTCCACGTCGTGCAGCGCCTTGGCGACCTCGGCGTCCTGGAAGGTGGCGGTGTACATGTACAGCGCGCGCATGCCCTCGGCGTAGGACTTCTGGGTCATCAGCGAACGACGCACGTCGGGGTGATGGGTGATGGTCACCCGCGGCGCGGTCTTGTCGGTCATCTGGGTCAGGTCGGCGCCCTGCACCCGGTCCTTGGCGTACTCCAGGGCGTTCAGGTAGCCGGTGGACAGGGTGGCGATGGCCTTGGTGCCCACCATCATCCGAGCCTGCTCGATGACGTCGAACATCTGCGCGATGCCGTTGTGCACCTCGCCGACGAGCCAGCCCTTGGCCGGGACGCCGTGCTGACCGAAGGACAGCTCACAGGTCGCGGAGACCTTGAGGCCCATCTTGTGCTCGACGTTGGTGACGAACACGCCGTTGCGCTCGCCGAGCTCACCGGTCTCGAAGTCGAACAGGAACTTCGGCACGAAGAACAGCGACAGACCCTTGGTGCCCGGGCCGGCGCCCTCGGGGCGGGCCAGCACCAGGTGCGCGATGTTCGGGAACAGATCGTCGGCCTCGGCGGAGGTGATGAACCGCTTCACACCGTCGATGTGCCAGGAGCCGTCCTCCTGCTTGATGGCCTTGGTACGGCCGGCGCCTACGTCCGAACCCGCGTCGGGCTCGGTGAGCACCATGGTGGCGCCCCAGTTGTTCTCCGAGGCGATGGCCGCCCACTTGCGCTGCTCCGGGGTGCCGTTGTCGGCGAAGATCTGCGCGAAACCGGCACCGCCGCTGTACATCCAGACCGCCGGGTTGGCGCCGAGGATGTGCTCGTTGAGCGCCCACAGCAGGGCCTTGGGGGCGGGCATGCCGCCGAGATCCTCGTCCAGGGTGACCTTGTTCCAGCCGCCCTCGATGCAGGCACGCACCGAGGCCTTGAACGACTCGGGCAGCGAGATGGTGTGCGTGGCCGGGTCGAAGACCGGCGGGTTGCGGTCACCGTCGGCGAACGACGCGGCGAGCGGGCCCTCGGCCAACCGCGCCATCTCGTTGATCATCTCGCGGGCGGTGTCGGCATCCAGGTCGGCGAACGTCCCGGCGCCGAGCGCCTTGTCGAGACCGAGCACATCGAACAAGGCGAATACCTGGTCACGGACGTTGCTCTTGTAGTGACTCACAGTGTCTCCTCAATGAGAATTGGGTCTGCGCGGTTGGGTACCTGTGACTGGACTGCACTAAGTTACCCACCAGTAACTGCACTCAACTATACCGGCGAGTAACCTCCGCGCAAAGCGTCCTGGCGCAAATTCTGCACACTCACCCAACCCGGTGGTTGATTGGGCAGTCCTGGGGGCAGGGAAATCCAGCCTGAACTGGCATTTCTTCGAAAATGTGATGCTGGCCACGCCCGCGATGGCACCCTCGGCAGGATGAACCGGATCAAGCGTGTGGCGGTATGGGGAACAGGCAACATGGGCGCGACCGCGATCCGCTCCGCGGTCGCGTTTCCGGGCCTGAGCCTGGGCGGGGTGATCACCTCGTCGGCCGAGAAGGCCGGCCGCGACGCCGCCACCTTCGCCGGTCTGGCCGCCGACACCGGCGTACGGGCCGTCACCGATCCGGCCGAGGTGGATGCCGTCCTCAAGGACAGCGACGCGGTGGCCTACATGGCCTCCGGCGACATCCGGCCCGAGGAGGCCATCGCCGACATCGAACGCGCCCTGCGGGCCGGCGCGCACGTGGTCACCCCGTCGCTGTACTCGCTCTACGACCCGCGTTCGGCACCCCCGGACTGGGTCGACCGGCTCACCGCGGCCTGCGTGGCCGGTGACGCCTCACTCCTGGTCAGCGGCGTCGACCCGGGCTGGGGCAACGATGCGCTGGCGGTCACCGCGGCCAGCCTGTGCACCCGCATCAACACCATCACCTGCCAGGAGATCTTCGACTACTCCACCTACAACCAACCGTTCGCGGTCAAGGTGTCCTGCGGGTTCGGGGCCGCCATGGAAGAGACCCCGATGATGCTGCTGCCGGGCATCCCGACGATGGTCTGGGGCGGCAACGTCCGGCTCATCGGCCGCGGCCTGGGCATCGAGATCGACGAGATCACCGAAGAGGTCGAGCGGCTCGCGCTCGAACAGACCGTCGACACCGTGATGGGGCCCTTCCAGAAGGGCACCCAGGGGGCGTTCTATCTGAAGGTCATCGGCTGGTCGGGCGGTCGGCAACGGGTCATCATCGAACACATCACCCGCATCCACCCCAGCTGCGCGCCGGACTGGCCCCAACCCGACCAGGGCGTCGGCGACCACCGGGTGATCGTCGACGGCGACCCTCAACTGACCATCACCACCCGCGCCGACGTGCCCGGCGGTACCCGCGCGGACGGCGGCAACACCACGGCCGCCAACCGTCTGCTCGGCGCCGTCGAATGGCTGGCCGCCCAGCCCGCCGGGATCTACGACGGGCTGGACGTACCGCTGCGCTCGACGCTGGCACCCGAGGCGCAGGCAGCGCGCTGGGCCTGACCGGCCGCTAGCTCGTCGCGGTCTCCGTCTCGGACGCCGGTTCGGCCTCGGCCGGCGCGGCCTCCGCGTCGGGCAGCTGCGACACCAGATGCTCGGCGAGCTCGCCGATCGTCGGATAGTCGAACACCGCCGTCGGGCTGATGTCGAACTTGCCGCCGAACTGGCCGAAGAGTCGGTTGCGCAACTCGACGGCCATCAGGGAGTCGGTACCCAGGTCCAGGAACCTGCTCGACGCCGCCGGCGGCTGCGCGAGCCGCAGGAAGCCCTGCACCTCGCGCTGCAGGAACTCGGTGATGAATCCCGCGCGGGCCGCCACCGGCAGCTCCTGAAGCTGGCGCAGCAACTCGCTGTCGCCGGTGACCGCACCGTCGGCGCTGGGCAGCACCTGATCCAGCAGCGGCGGACGGATCCCGCCCAGCATCTTCGCGGTCCGCTGCCAGTTCGCCTTGAGCACCGTCGCCTGCGCCGTCCCGTGCCGCATCGCCTCACCCAGCGCGGCCAGCGCCGCCGAAGGCTCCAGCGGCATCATGCCCTGCGCGCTGAGGTTGGCCAGCGCGGCCTGCGAGGTCGCCATACCGCCGCTGCCCCAGGGGCCGAAGTTGACCGCGGTCGCCGGCAACCCCTGTGCCCGGCGCTGTGCGACCAGGCCGTCGAGCAGCGCATTGGCGGTGGCGTAGTTCGCCTGCGCCGGTGAACCCAGCACCGCCGACGCCGACGAGTACACGATGAAGAACTCCAGATCATCGCCCTTGGTCAGCTCGTGCAGATGGTGCGCACCATAGGCCTTGGGGCCCAACGTCCCCCGGAAACGCTCCAGGCTCTGTTGCGGCACCAGGGCGTCATCGAGCACACCGGCCAGGTGCGCGACGCCGGCCAGCGGGGGCAGCTCCGACCGGATCTTGTCCAGCAGCGCGGCCACCTCGGACTCGACGCCGATGTCGGCGGACAGGACGTGGATCCGGCAGTGGTACCGCTCGGTGATCGCGTCGATGGCCTGCTGGGCCTCGGCGTCGGGGGCGCGACGGCTGGTCAGCACGATGTCCCCAGCACCGAGTTGGGCCAGGTATGCCGCCGTGTGCAGGCCGAGTGCGCCCAGTCCACCGGTCACCAGGTAACTCCGGTCGCCATGCGGCTGAAGCGGTTTCGGCATCTGCACCACGATCTTGCCGATGTGGCGGGCCTGCTGCATGCGGCGGAACGCCGTCCTGGCCTCGGTCAGCGGGTAGACCTCCGCGGGCACCGGAGTCCACACGCCCGTGGCCAGACCCTCGGACACCTCGGCCATCAGACGCTGGATGTGGTCGGGATCGCTCATCATCGTGACGTCCAGCGCGACGATCTCGTAGGCGATGTCGGGACGCACCGCCGACATCTGCGCGGGCGTCCAGATATCGCGCTTGGCGATCTCGGCGAACCGGCCGCCCTGGGCGGTGGCCCGCACCGTTGCTTCGATGAAGCCCTCGTTGGTCAGGCTGTTGAGCACCACATCGACACCCTCGCCGTCCGTGTCGGCGAGAATCTGGTCCGCGAAATCCGTTGTGCGCGAGTCATACACGTGCTCCACACCCATCGCGCGCAGGGTCGCGCGCTTGTAGGTGCTGGCGGTGGCGAAGACCGTCGCCCCGTGCTGGCGCGCCATCTGCACCGCCGCCAGCCCCACGCCGCCGCTGGCCGCGTGGATGAGCACCCGGTCGCCCGGACGCAACTGCGCCCAGTCGAACGCCAACCGCACGGTCAGCGCGGCAGCGGGAATCGTGGCGGCATCGACCGCGCTGATCCCCTCCGGCACCGTCGCCAACAACTGCGCGGGCACGTTCAGCCGGCTCGCGAAGGCGCCCTGCATGGAACCGAACACCCGCTGGCCGACCTCGAATCCGGTGACGTCGGAACCCACCTCGGTGACCACACCGCACAGGTCGCCGCCGATCGGGCCCGGATCGCCGGGGTAGAGGCCGAGCACGTTGAGCACGTCCCGGAAGTTGAGGCCGGCGGCCTCGATCCGGACCTGCACCTCATGCGGTTTCGGTGCGCTGACCTCGATCTCGGACAGCCGCAGATTGTCGATCGCACCCCGCTCGGTCGGTGCCAGCGCGAAATCATCCGAGCGCGGCATCGGCAGATGCCCGCTGCGCGCCCAATGCAGCAGCCGCGATACCAGGAACCGGCCCTGGCGCACCGCCATCTCGGGTTCGGTGACCGGCGAGCCGAGTGCCTCGGCCAGCCAGCCCAGCGACTCGTCGGTCCCGTCCCCGTCGACCAGGCGGACCCGCAGGGTCGGCTGCTCGGCGATCAGGGTGCGGCCGAAGCCCCACAGCGCGGCCTGCACCGGATCGACCGGTTCGCCGGGTTCGGTGGCCACCGCGTTCTCGGTGACGATCCACAATCCACCGGCCAGCGTGCTCTTCTGCTCGGCCAGCGCGGTCTGGGTGGCGGCCAGCAGCGCGGCGACCTCGGTCTCCAGGCGCTGGGCGAGGTCCGTGGTCGGCACGTCCAGACCGGTCCGTCCGCTACTGCGCCAGACGATCCCGGCCACCGGCGCGCCGCGCTCGGCGGCCGCGGCGAACGTCTGCTGCCAGGCGGTCGGGTCGGTCGCCTGCTCGACGACGACGGCTCCGGGCTTCGATGACGCCAACGCGTCGTGCCCGGCGATCAGCCAGGTGCCGTTGGCGAGCGCCTCGTCCTGGGCCTCGTCGCCGGTTCCCGGCGCCGCGCACTCCTGCCAGCCCACCGTGTACAGCAGGCGGGTCGAATCGCCTCCGAGGCCACGCAGCAGCGCCTCACGCGGTGCGCGCTTGACGGTGAACTCGCGGATGCCACCCAGCCGATGCCCGTCGCGGTCCACGAAATCGATGTCGAAGACCAGGGTTTCGCTGTTGAGCGGGCCCTCGTGCCAGCGCGCCCGGCAGTAGAACCGGCGCGGCATGTTCGCCTGCACCTGGACCTGCCCGTAGCGCAGCGGCAGGAACAGGTCGGTCAGGCCCTGCTCGGCCGCCAGCACCGCCGGGAACGCCGGGAAGGCGACACCCGTGCAGAGGTCGAGCAGCACCGGATGGATCGGCTCGCTGCCCAGGTGCTCGGCGAGGTCCTCACCGACCGAGACATCGCCGATGGCCTCACCCTCACCGACCCACAACGACTTCAGCGAGGTGGACCAGGTGGGGCCCCACGCCAGTTCCATGTCGTTGAAGATCTCGAACAGTTCCTGGGGCCGGGTCCGGTTCATGGCCTCGACGGCCTCATCGGGCGCGACCTCGGACAGCGCCTCGACCCCGTCCGCGCCCGCACCCAGGCTGCCGTCCGCGTTCAGCGACCACTCGGCGTCACGCACCCCGTAGGGCCGGCTGTGCACCTGGAACTTCCACCCGTCGTCGGTCGGGTGCAGGGTGAGCTGAACCTCACGGGAAGCCTTGTCGGGCAGGACGATCGGCTCGTAGAAGTAGACGTCCTTGACGTGCGCCGGAGCGCCCGCGGCAGCCAGTGCCATCGCCGCGTAGGTCGCACCGGGCACCACGACGGTGCCGTAGATGACGTGATGTGCCAGCCACGGCTGCGTCTTGACCGAGAACACATTGCTGTACACGGTGTCCCCGGAGGCCAGATCCTTGGCGCTGCCCAGGATCCCGGACGTCGACACCGTCCCGGAGCCCATTCCCACCACGGCGGCCTTGGGCCAGTAGCGGCGGCGCTGGAACGGGTAGGTGGGCAGCTCAAGCCGGTTCGCCGCCTGGTGTGTCGCGGCGAAGTCGGGCCGGTGCCCGCTGATGTAGGCGGTGGCCAGCGCCTCGGTGATCTGGCGCTGGGCATTGGCGCCCTTGCGCAGGGACACGATCGTCCGGGGCGCCGCCGCGGAGTCGGGCCAGCTCTGCAGTGCCGCGGCGGTGAGGATCGGCTGCGGACCGATCTCCATCAGCACCGAGCAGCCCAGGGCCGCGACCGTGCGCACGCTCTCGGTGAACTGCACCGGCTGGCGGGAATGCCGCCGCCAGTACTGGGCGTCGATCGGGGTCTCGGCCGTCAGCACCGTGCCGGTCCGGTTGCAGACCAGCGGCAGGGTGGGCGTGGCGTACTCGAATTGCCCAGCGAACGACTCGAATTCGTCGAGCACCGGATCCAGCAGCTCGGAGTGGAAGGCGTGGCTGGTCTCCAGCCAGGTGCAACGCGCACCCTCACCGGTGCAGGCGGCGACGATCTGCTCGAGGTCCTCACCCGGCCCGGACAGCACCGTGTTGCGGCCGTTGTAGGCGCCGACCGAGACCCGTCCGAACGCCTCCGCGGCATGCTCCACGTACTCGGGATCGGCGAACACGGCGACCATCCGGCCGCCGGCGGGCAGGCTGCCGAACAGCCGCCCACGTTCGGCGATCAACCGGGCCCCATCCTCCAGGCTGAGGACACCGGCCACGCAGGCCGCGGCGTACTGGCCGACGCTGTGGCCGAGCACGACGTCGGGTTCGATGCCCCACGACTGCCACAACCGCGCCAGTCCCATTTCCACGGCGAAGATGGCCGGCTGGGCAAACGAGGTGTGCTTCAACGTTTCCGCGGCCTCCCGGCCGGTGTCGAAGATCGCATCCAGCAGCGGCCGGGACAGCATGCCGTCCACCGCCTGCGCGCACTTGCGGACCGTCTCGGCGAACACCGGTTCCGACTCGTACAGTTCGCGCGCCATACCGGGGTACTGGCTGCCCTGCCCGGGGAAGAACCACGCGGTGGTGGGCGGGTCGGTGCACTCACCGCGCACCACGCCCGGCCGCAGCCGGTTGGCCACCAGATCATCGAGCAGCATCTTGGCTTCGGGGACCGTATTGGCGACCACCGCGGCCCGGTGCTCGAAGTGCGACCGTCCGGCGCCCGCCGTGTAGGCCACATCGGCGATCGAGGCGTCGGGATGGGTTTCCAGCCAGGTCGCGTACCGCTGCGCCAACGCCAGCAGACCCTGCGACGAGCGTGCCGACAGCGGCAGCACGCTCAGCGGTTCCTTGGCGGCCGCCGTACCGTCGGCGTCGTCGGCCACATCGTCTGGCGTCGCCGAAAGGGGTTGCGGCGCTTCCTCGATCAGGACATGGGCATTGGTGCCGGTGAACCCGAACGCGCTGATGCCGGCGCGGCGCGGCTTGCCGTTGGTGAGCCACGGCGTCGGTTTGTCCACCACCTGCACGGGCAGGTCGGCCCACGGGATATGCGGGGAGGGATTCTGGAAGTGCAGGGTCTGCGGCAGCAACTCGTTCTGCAGCGACAGCACCACCTTGACCAGACCGGCGACACCGGCCGCCGATTCCAGGTGCCCGACATTGGTCTTGGCGGTACCGATCAGCAGGGGCCGGCCCGGGTCCCGGCCGGCGCCGTACACCGCCGCGGCGGCCTGCACTTCGATTGGGTCACCGAGCGGGGTACCGGTGCCGTGTGCTTCCAGGTAGTCGACGTCCCCACCGGAGAGCCCGGCACGATTCAACGCCGAACTGATGAGACGTTGCTGGGCACCACCATTGGGCACGGTCAGACCACTGGACGCACCGTCCTGGTTGACCGCGCTGGCGCGGATGACCGCGGAGATCCGGTCACCGTCACGCTGCGCGTCGGACAGCCGCTTGAGCACCAGCACGCCGCAGCCCTCGCTGCGCACGTAACCGTCGGCGGCCGCGTCGAAGGTCTTGCATCGGCCGTCCGGGGACAGCATCCGGGCCCGCGACGCCGCGACGACGGATGCGGGACTCAGCAGGACGTTCACCCCACCGGCCAGCGCCATGTCGCAGTCACCGGAGTGCAGCGCCTGCACCGCCTGATGGACGGCCACCAGCGAGGAACTGCAGGCCGTGTCCACCGCCATCGCCGGGCCCTCCAGGCCGAGCGTGAACGACACCCGGCCGGCGATGGCATTGAGCGCGTTGCCGGTGATGAAATGCGCTTCCAGGTTCTCCACCGAGTCGCCGGACAGCAGATGCGAGTACTCGTTGGCGCCCACACCGACGAACACGCCGGTGCGGCTGCCGCGCAGGGTTGCCGGCCCGTACCCGGCGCGCTCCAGGCCCTCCCAGGCCAGCTCGAGCATCAGCCGCTGCTGCGGATCGATCCAGACCGCCTCGCGGGGCGAGATGCCGAAGAACTCCGGATCGAAACTGTCGACGCTGTCCAGGTAGCCACCGCTGCGGGTGTAGATCTTGCCCGGCGTCTGCTGATCGGGGTCGTAGTACTCGTCGACGTCGAAGCGGTCCTCGGGGATCTCGCGGATGGCGTCCACCCCGCCGGCCAGCAGGTCCCAGTAGGAGTCCGGATCGGGTGCCCCCGGGAAACGGCACGCGACGGAGATGATGGCGATCGGTTCGTCGACTGCCGAGGTGGCCAGCGACACCGGTTGCGGGGCAGCCTTGGCCGCACGTTCGTTGAGCTTCAGTACGTCACCGAGCAGGTAATCGGCCATGTCGGTGAGCCGGGGATGATCCATG
Organism: Mycobacterium sp. AMU20-3851; assembly: GCF_043974665.1. NCBI lineage: Bacteria > Bacillati > Actinomycetota > Actinomycetes > Mycobacteriales > Mycobacteriaceae > Mycobacterium > Mycobacterium sp. AMU20-3851. The sequence continues at coordinate 5,612,632 of NZ_CP146371.1, read as the reverse complement.
GCCAGGGTGGCCGGCAGCTCGGCGCCGACCGAGCCTTCCAGCCTGCGCCGGAGCTCCACGGCCATCAGCGAATCCAGTCCGAGGTCGAAAAGCCCGGTTTCCTCCCGGATTTCGGCGGCGTCGATCTGGGTCACCTCGGCGACCGCGTCGCGCAGTTCCTCCAGCACCAGCTTCTTGCGCTGCTGGACCGGAGCTGCGGTGAGCCGCTCGACGAGCGGGGTGGCTCCGGCGGCCGCCGCCACCGTGGACGACGATTCGGGAACCTCGCCGGCGACTTCGGTCAGCAGTGCGCGTTTCCCGGTCTGCAGGTAGATCGGCAGGAAGCGCGCCCAATCCATGCGTGCGACCACGCCGTGCGAACCGGCGCCGACCATCAGGTCGGCCATGCCGGCCAGGGCGTCGGCCGGCGAGAGGGTGTGCACGCCACGCCGATCCAGCTGGGCGCGGGCCTGTTCGTCGGCCATGCCCGCCGCCCACGGCCCGAAGTTGACGCTGACAGCCGGCACATCCTGCTCCCGCAGCCGCCAGGTCAGTCCGTCCAGGAAGGCGTTGGCGGCACTGTAGGCGCTCTGGCCGTAGCTGCCCCACACCGCCGAGATCGAGGATGTGCAAACGAAGAAGTCCAGCTTGATATCCGCCACGGCCTCGCTCAGATACCAGGCGCCCCAGACCTTTCCGGAGAACACCCGGTCCAGTTCGGCGGGGTCCAGATCGCTCAGCGGTGCGGTGCTGTTCTCGCCGGCCGCGTGCACGATGCCCGCCAGCGGCGGGAGTTCGGCCGCGATGGTGTCGATAAGGTGGGCCACGTCGTGCGGATTGGCGACGTCGGCAGTGATCACCCGGACCGCGCAACCGTGTTGTGCGGTCAACGCGTCGATGCGTTCCTGGGCGGCCGCCCCGGGGGCACGCCTACTGGTCAGCACCAGGTTGCGCGCCCCGTGCCCGGCCAGGTATCCGGCGATCTCCAGGCCCAGCGACCCGAGGCCGCCGGTCACCAGATAGCTGGCGTCGGCACGTAATTGGAGCGCGGTCGGGTTGGGCTGGCCGGTGCGCCGGACCAGCCGCGGCACGTGGACGGACTGTCCGCGCAGGGCGAGCTGGTCATCGCCGGCCGGCGCGGTGCCGATGTAGGAGACCAGACGTGCCCAATCGACCTCGGCGCCACTGACATCGGCGAGCCCACCCCACACCTGCGGGTACTCCAGCGCGACGGCGCGGCAGAACCCCCACAGGCTGGTCTGCTCGGGTGACACCGAGTCGGTGTCGAGGATCCGCTGTGCATCGTGGGTGAGCACCCAGATCGGGGCGCGCAGGTCGGCGGCCGCCGCCGCGCGGAACAGCCGCTGGGTGCCGCCCAGCACGCGATGCTGCATCCGCAGCAGGGACCGCATCGACGGCGCCGCGGTGCTCTCCAGAGCCGCGGCATGCAGGATGCGCAACGTGGGTTCACCGTCGACCGCGGCCCGCAGCTCGGCGACCAGCAGTGCCTCGTCGGCATCGGAGGACGGCACGCCGAGCACCCGGTAGCGGTGTCCGTGGGTGCTCAGCGCGTCCAGCAGCGGTCCGACGATCGCGGTGTCATCGCCGATGACCAGCCACGCCGAGCCTTCCCCGGCCGGCGGCGGGGAGGCGGGAGCCGAGACCGGCCACCGGATTTCGTACCGGGAATCCGCGATGGACAGCGCGTCGCGCTGGCGGTTGTGTTGCGCGGCAAGCTTGCTCAGCACATCTGCGGCGGTCTGGGTGCCGCCCGAATCGTCGAGCAGGGCGGCCAGTTCCTCGATGCGGCCGTCTTCGAGCAGACGGACCGCCTCGGTGCGGACGGCCGAACCGGACGCGGTGGACGCGGTCTGGGCGGTCTTGTCCCGGAACCAGTACTGCCGGTGCTCGAACGGGTAGGTGGGCAGGTCGACCTTGCCGGCCGCTCCCGGCACGAGCGCGTCGAAGTCGGGCAGATGACCGGCCACGTAGGTGTGCGCCACGGCCTCGGCGATCTGCCGGTGGTCGGCGCCGTTGCGGCGCATCGACGCGACCGCCCGGGGCGGGTTCGCCGGGTCGGGCCAGGCCCGCATCGCGGCGGCGGTCAGCACCGGTTGCGGCCCGACCTCCACCAGCACCGCGCAGCCGAGTTCGGCCAGCGTCGCGACACTCTTGGCGAACTCGACGGGCTGGCGGGCATGGCGGCGCCAGTACGCTCCGTCCAGCTTGGCCGTGCGGCCGAGTGCCGACCCCGTCCGGTTGCACACCAGGATCCGTTGCGGTGCAGCGAATTCGAACTGGTTCGCGTATGCCTCGAAGGCGTCCAGGGCCGGGTCGAGCAGCGCCGAGTGGAAGGCGTGGCTGGTGTCCAGCCAGTCGCAGCGCACCCCGTCGGCGGTCAGTCCGGCCACCGCGCGCTCCAGATCGGTGCCGGGGCCGGACAGCACGGTGTTGGCGCCGTTGTAGGCGGCCACCGACAGGCTCGGGTACTCGTCGGTGAGCCGTTCGACGCGGTCGGCGTCGGCGAAGACGGCCGCCATCCGGCCGCCGGCGGGCAGTTCGCCGAACAGTCGGCCGCGCTCGGCGAGCAACCGCACACCGTCTTCGAGGCTGAACACACCCGCCACGCAGGCCGCGGAGAACTGGCCGACACTGTGCCCGAGCACCACGTCGGGCTCATAGCCCCAGGACTCCCACAGCCGGGCCAGGCCCATCTCGACGGCGAAGATCGCCGGCTGGGCGTTCTGGGTCAGCCGCAACCGATCGTTGCCGTCGGCGTCGAAGATGATCTCCAGCAACGACTTTCCGTCGCCTCCGAGCGCCGCGGCGCACCGGTCCAGGGTCTCGGCGAACACCGGCTCGGTCTCGTAGAGCTCACCGGCCATACCGGCGTACTGGCTGCCCTGGCCGGGGAACAGCCAGGCGGTCTTCGGGGCGTCGGCACAGTGACCGCGGACCAGCCCGGGCGCGGGGCGGTCATCGGCCAGCGCGCCGAGCAGTTCGCGTGCGGAGTCCAGCGAGTTCACCACCAGTGCGGCACGGTGCTCATGATGGGCCCGGCCGGCGCCGGCGGTCCGGCCCACTGCGGCCAGATCGGCATCGGGATGCTCGGTGAGCCAGGTGCGGTAGAGCTCCGCGGTCTGCACCAGCGCGGCCGGGGTGCGCGCCGACAGCGGGAGCACGGTGAACCGACGGGAGTCGGGGGACTCGGCGGGCACCGCCGGGGTGGGCACCGGCGGTTCTTCGAGGATGACGTGGGCGTTGGTGCCGGAGAACCCGAACGAGCTCACCCCGGCGATCCGGGGGCGGCCGTTGCGCTGCCAGGCGGTCGCCTCGTCCACCACCCGCACCGGGATGCGCTCCCAGGGGATGTGCGGTGAGGGGTTGCGGAAGTTCAGGTGTTTGGGCAGTTCCTGGTTCTCCAGGGCCAGCACGACCTTGAGCACACCGGCGACGCCCGCGGCGGCCTCCAGGTGACCGATGTTGGTCTTGGCCGAGCCGATCAGCAGCGGTCGGTCGGCGTCGCGTCCCTTACCCAGTGCGGCGGCCGCGGCCTGGACCTCGATCGGATCGCCCAGCGAGGTTCCGGTGCCGTGCGCCTCCAGGTAGTCGACCTCGTTCGGGGCCAGACCGGCGCGCTCCAGCGCCTCGGCGATGACCCGCTGCTGAGCGACGCCGTTGGGCACCGTCAGGCCGCCGGAAGCACCGTCCTGGTTGACCGCGCTGCCGCGGATGACCGCGCGGATCCGGTCGCCGTCGCGCAGCGCATCCTCGAGGCGTTTGATGACGATGACACCGCAGCCCTCACCGCGCACATAGCCGTCGGCGGCAGCGTCGAAGGTCTTGCACTTGCCGTCGGGCGCGAGCATCCGGGACTGCGAGAAGGTGATCATGGTGGCCGGGCTGAGCAGCGCATTCGCGCCGCCGGCCAGAGCGAGGTCGCACTCGTCGAGCTGCAGCGCCTGGCAGGCCTGGTGGATGGCCACCAGCGAGGAGCTGCAGGCGGTGTCGACGGTGACGGCCGGGCCGTGTAAGCCCAGCCGGTAGCTGATCCGGCCCGCGCCCGCGGCGCCGGATGTGCCGATGGCCAGGTAGGCCTCGATCTCCGGGTAGGTCAGTTCCGAGGACGCCATGCCCAGGTAGTCGTGGGTGGACAGGCCGACGAACACGCCGGTGCGGGAGTTCGCCAAAGCTGTTGGGGCGGTACCGGAATGCTCCACGGCTCGCCACGAGGTCTCCAGCAACAGCCGGTGCTGGGGATCCATCAGCCTGGCCTCGCGCGCGGACACCCCGAAGAAGGGTGCGTCGAACCCGGTGACGTCGTCGACGAAGCCGGCCCGGCGGGTGACGACCTTGCCGGCCGCGGCGGCGTCGGAGTCGAAGAACTCGGCGGCGTCCCACCGGTCGGCCGGAATCTCGCTGACGGCGTCGCGCCCGTCACGCAGCACATCCCAGTACTGGTCGGCATCGGCGGCGCCGGGAAGGCGTGCGGCGTAGCCGATGATCGCGAAGCGAGGTGTCTGCTCCGCGGACGGGACAGCATTGTCGGTAATTGCCATGGTTGTGCTCTCCGCGTCGTGAGTGTCTGTGCCCGGCGAGAGACCGCGTCAGGCCAGGGGGTATGCAAGCGGCTTGTCTTGCGAACGGCTCGAACTTCGACCCGACAGCGGCGCGCTGGATCTCCCGACAGCCACGGCCGGCTCGTTTTCCCGCTCGTCAGTATTGCATGTGGGTTGCTGACCTAGGCGGTTTCGGGTGAGCCCGCAGACGGCCGCGGAATCGGGCGTCCCGGCGGTCCGCGGTGCTGCGGAGCGCCTGCTCGGGCGGTGCCCACCGGGGTGTGGCAGCGATCACGGTGCTCAGCCGCTATCGTGAAGTCGCCGTCGGGGCATGCCGCACCGCCGCCGCCGTCGCTTTCGACCCCGGAGGGAAATTTTGCACATCGGGAAGATCACCATCGGCACAATCGAGGATTGGTCGCCGAAACCGGGTGTGGTCACCTCCTGGCACCCGACAAAAACCGCGCGGGAGAAAGCACTGGAAGCGCCGGTGAGTACGGTCCCGGTCAGCTATATGCAGTCCCAGCACATCCGTGGCGTCTACAACCAGGCCGCCGCCGGGCTCGACTACTCCCGGCAGATCATCGCCACCTGCGAAGTTCCTGGTGTATGCGATATCGACGCGATGAACCAGGCGCTCAACGCCTACCTGCGCAGGCACGACACCTACCGGAGTTGGTTCGAATACGAGGGCTCCGGCGATATCGTCCGGCGCGCCATTGTCGACCCCGACGATATCGAATTCGAGGCGGTCAATCACGGGCAGATGGCGCCCGAAGATGCGCGTAAACACATTGTCGACATTCCCTCCCCATTGGAATGGGGTTGCTTTTCTTTCGGAATTGTCCAGAGCGAAGAGTATTTCGAATTCTATGCCAGCATCGACCACGTCCACGGGGATGCGGCGCTGATCGGGATCACGATGCTCGAGGCCCAGGGCATGTACACGTCGCTGTCCGAAACGGGGCAACCGATGGCACTTCCGGAGGCCGGACGTTTCGATGATTTCTGCATCCAGGAACGCGCGGCCACCTCGGATCTCACCGTGGATTCGCCCGATGTCCAAGCCTGGATCGAGTTTGCTGAAAACAACAACGGGAGTCTTCCGGAATTCCCGTTGCCGCTCGGGGATCCGAATATCCCGACCGTTGCCGACATGGTCGGGGACCTGCTGCTGGATGCCGAGCAGACCGAGCGGTTCGAGGCGGCCTGCGTGGCGGCCGGTGCCCGCTTCGTCGGCGGACTGTTTGCCTGCACGGCCATGGTCGAACACGAGCTGACCGGCGCCCCAACGTATTACGGACTCACCCCGCGCGACACTCGCAGGACGTCGGACAACTTCATGACGCAGGGCTGGTTCACTGGCCTGGTGCCGATCACCGTTCCGATCGCCGCGACCACGTTCGCCGAGGCGGCCTGGTCGGCGCAGAGTTCGTTCGACTCCGGGCTCGCGATGGCCCGCGTTCCGTATCACCGTGTCCTGGAATTGGCGCCATGGCTGGACACACCGCGCCCGAACTTTCCGGTGTCGAACTTCTTTCACGGGGGCGCGGCGCCGCTCAATGCGGTCCTTGCGGCCGCCGATATGGGCTATACGAACAGCATCGGTATCTACTCCGATGGCCGTTTCTCGTATCAGCTCACCATCTACATATTCCGGTACGAGGCCGGCACCACAATGTCGGTCGTATACCCGGACAACCCGGTGGCGCAAAAGTCGGTCGCCCGGTACATCGAGGCGATGAAGTCCGTATGCGAGCGGGTCGCCGGCGGCACTTGGTGACGCCCACAAATGCGCGTGGGGCGTCGCAGTTGGAGGAATTGTGCAGCGACTAGCTGACTTTGTCGTGCGGTGGCCGTTGGCCGTCATCGGGATCTGGCTGGCGCTGGCGGTGGCGCTGCCGCTGACCGCGCCCAGCCTGAACGACATGGCCCAGAAGAACCCGTTGGCCATGCTACCCGGGGAGGCTCCGTCCAGCGTGGCGGCCCGGCAGATGGAGGAGGCCTTCCAGGAACCCGGCACCGACGACCTGCTGCTGGTCGTGCTGACCGACGAGGACGGCCTGGGCCCCGAACACGAGGCCACCTACGCCAAATTGGTGGACGCCCTGCGCGACGACCAGCAGAACGTCGTGATGATCCAGGAGTTCATCGGCACCCCGGCGCTGCGCTCGACGCTGACCAGCAAGGACGAGAAATCCTGGGTGCTGCCGGTCGGTCTGGCGGGCGCGCTCGGTACGCCACAGTCGTATTCGTCCTTCAAGGCGGTCTCGGAGACCATCGCGCAGACCACCGCGGGCGGCCCACTGGAGGTCCAGCTGGCCGGGCCGGCCGCCACCGTCGCCGACCTCACCGTCGCCGGTGAGAACGACCGGCTGCCCATCGAGATCGCCATCGCGGTGATGGTGCTGTTGGTGCTGCTCATCGTCTACCGCAACCCGGTCACGATGATGGTGCCGCTGGTGGGCATCGGGATGTCGCTGGTGATCGCCCAGGCGGTGGTGGCCGGACTGTCGGACCTGACCGGCATGGGGGTCTCCAACCAGGCGATGATCCTGCTGAGCGCCATCATCTTCGGCGCCGGGACCGACTACGCGGTGTTCCTGATCAGCCGCTACCACGATTTCGTCCGCAAGGGCTCGGACTCCGACCAGGCCGTCCGTCAGGCGCTGGCCTCCGTCGGCAAGGTGATCACCGCCTCGGCGGCCACGGTCGGTGTGACCTTCCTGGCCATCAGCTTCGCCAAGATGGGCGTCTTCTCCACGGTCGGCACCTCCGCCGCGGTCGGTGTCGGCGTGGCGTTCCTGGCTGCGATCACGTTGCTGCCCGCCATCCTCACCCTCATCGGGCCGCGCGGGTGGATCAAACCCCGCAAGGAACGCACCTCACGGATGTGGCGCAAATCGGGTGCCCGCATCGTGCGCCGCCCGTGGACCCATCTGGTCGCCAGCCTCATCGTGCTGCTGTTGCTCGCCGGTCTGTCCGGGTTCGCGACGTTCAACTACGACGACCGCAAGGCGGTCGACGCCGCGGCGCCCAGCTCACTGGGGTACGCGGCGATGGAACGACATTTCGACGTCAACCAGCTCATCCCGAGCTACGTCCTGATCCGGTCCCCGAAGGATCTGCGCAATCCGGAGGCGCTCGCCGACCTGGAGAAGCTGGCCGAACGGATCACCCAGCTCCCCGATATCGAGATGGTCAGCGGGATCACCCGCCCGTTGGGCGTGGTGCCGCCGGAGTTCCGGGCCACCTATCAGGCCGGCATCGTCGGGTCCCGGCTCGCCGACGGGGCGGCCATGATCAGTGACGGCACCGCCGACCTGAACCGGCTGGCCGAGGGCGCGGACACGCTGGCCGCCAGCCTGGGCGACGTCCGCGGGCAGGTCGGCACGATCGCCGGCAGTCTGCAGCAGATGGTCGATGCGTTCGCCGCGCTGCGCGGCCAGTACGGCGGCGACAAGCTGGTCCGCAATGTCGAGATCGCGGCCAAATTGGTCGCCAGCGTCAACAAGCTCGGCAACGAGATGGGCGTGAACCTGATGGCGACCCGGGACCAGTTCGCCTGGGTCGGGCCGATCCTGGCCGCCCTGCACGGCAACGTGGTCTGCGACCTCGACCCGTCGTGCAGCCAGACCCGCATCCACCTGTCCCGGCTGGCGGCCGCCCGCAACGACGGCACGCTCGCCGAGATCGAGGATCTGTCGGGGCAGTTGGAGTCGTTGCAGGACCGGCAGTCGCTCAATGCCGCGCTCAACCAGGTCGGCACCGCCTTCACCCGGCTGACCGAGGCGATGCAGTCCATGGGACTGGACAGCCCCGATGGCGCGCAGGCGACCCTGGCGCAGCTGCGGCAGGGCTCCGACCGGTCGGCCAAGGGCAGTCGGCAGGTGGCCGACGGGGTGGACCAGATCGTCGAGCAGGTCAAGGTGATGCGCACCGGCCTGGACCAGGCGGCCGCCTTCCTGCTGTCGATGAAGGAGAACGCCGCGGCTCCGGCCATGGCGGGCTTCAACATTCCGCCCGAGATCCTGCTGATGGAGGACTTCAAGGCGGCGACCAAGGCCTACGTCTCACCCGACGGGCACTCGGCGCGCTACCTGGTCTTCACCAAACTCGATCCGTTCAGCCCGGAGGCGATGGATCAGGTCACCGCCATCGAGGATGCCGCGCGCAGCGCCTTGCCGAACACCGCGCTCGCGGACGCCTCGGTGTCGATGGGCGGCTATCCGGTGGCGCTCGCCGACACCCGCGACTACTACGAGAACGACATCCGGTTCATCGTCATCGTGACCGTGATCGTGGTGTTGCTGATCCTGATGGCGCTGCTGCGGGCGGTCATCGCGCCGTTGTATCTGGTTGGCTCCGTGGTGGTTTCCTACTTCGCCGCGCTCGGCATCGGGGTGCTGGTGTTCCAGGTCCTCCTGGATCAACAGCTGCACTGGTCGGTGCCGCCGCTGGCCTTCGTGGTGCTGGTCGCCGTCGGCGCGGACTACAACCTGCTGCTGGTCTCGCGGATGCGCGACGAGGCTCCGCTGGGCCGGATCGGCATCATCCGCACCCTGAGTTCGACCGGCGGCGTGATCACCGCGGCCGGCCTGATCTTCGCCGCGTCGATGTGGGGTCTGCTGTTCGCCAGCATCGGTACTGTGGTGCAGGGCGGGTTCGTCATCGGCATCGGAATCCTGCTGGACACCTTCCTGGTCCGGACCGTCACCGTGCCCGCCATGGCCACGTTGGTCGGCAAGGCGAACTGGTGGCCATCACGACTGACACGGCGGGAGAGCAGCAGGGCATGAAGAAGCTACTCGCGGCGACCACCGCCTTCCTGAGCATCGGTGTCGTCGGCCCGCTGGGCGTGGGCATCGCCACCGCCGACGAGCCGCCGCCGACCCCGGCGGACTTCGACCGGCCGGGACCCGCCCGCGCCATCGAGGGCCGGGGCTACGCACTCGGCGGCGCGCACGTGATGGGCATCCCGTACGACGAATACATCATGCGCACCGGGGCCGAGTGGTTCCCGGACCTGAATCGGCAGATCGTCGACTACCCCGCGGGCCAGGTCCAGGGCCACACCCTGGAGCGGCTCTTCCCGGGTATCGGCCGTCTCGACGACAACTTCCCGGGTCTGGGCATCGACGGTCCCAGCTACGGCGAGTCGATCGACGTCGGCGGGCCGAACCTGTTGGCCGCGATCCGCGAGGGTGGCCCGGGCATGGCGATCGGCCTGTCCGAGGGCGCGTCGGTGCTCGACGATGTGCGGGCCCGGCTGGCCAACGACCCGACCGCCCCGCCGCCCGATCAGCTGGCCTTCGCCACCTACGGAAACCCGGTGGGCAAGCACGCATTCGGCGAGAGCTTCCTGAGCCAGAACTTCCCCGTCGGCAGCGTCGTACCCTCACTGGATTACCGGATGCCGGCCCCGGTGGAGAGTCAGTACGACTCGCATCTGTTCGTCTCGGCCTACGACAGCATCGCCGACTGGCCGCAGCGCCCGGACAACTGGATCTCGGTCGCCAACGCCATCGTCGGGTTGGCCACCGGGCACACCGCGGTCGCGTTCACCAACCCGAAAATGGTGCCGCCGCAGAACATCCGGACGACGGTCAACTCCCGGGGCGCCCGGACGACGACCTACATGATTCCCGAGGAGCACCTGCCGCTGGTGCTGCCGTTCAAGTACCTCGGGGTCGACAAGGGCACGCTGATGCAGCTGGATGCGATCCTCAAGCCCTATGTGGACGCGGGTTACACCCGCAACGACGATCCCGCGACGGCGCCCATCACGGTGGACCCGGTCAACGGGTACGACCCCGCCGAGGTCACCGCACCGGCCACCCAGGCCGCGTTCGGCGGCGGCGCGGATCCGGTGTCGCAGTTGATGGCAGGTCTGCAGTACGTGCTCAACAACCCGCCGAAGTAGCTCCTCACCAGCCGGCCAGGCCCACCCCGAGCAGGACGACGCCCACCACCGCGACCATGGTCGCCACCCCGCGCCGGCCCTGTGCCTGCAGCCAGTCGTTGAGTGCGGCGAGCCGGGCGCGGGTGCGCTCCGGTGCAACAAGGTAAGCCAGCAGCGGGATCTCGACGAGGGCGAAGGCCACCACGTTGAAGGTCAGCAGGGCGGCCAGGCGGGTCGTGGAGCTGACGTCGGCGGTGCCGATGACGGCCAGTGCCGCCAGGTAGTCCACCGAGGGCAGTGCGATACCCAGTCCGGCCGCCGATGCGACCCACAGCGACTGGCCCGCCAGCAGACGGGTCAGCCACGGCGGCCGGGCGCGCGGGCGCGCGGTGGTGAGTGCCAGCACGGCCGCGGCCAGCAAGGCCAGCACGCCGATGGCGACCTGCACCCGGGGCAGGGTGAAGTGCGCCGACTCCGGCAGCCGCGACTCCAGCAGGAACAACACCACCATGCCGACCGTCAGGCCCATCAGGAAGCCGCCGCACAGGAAGGCGGTGAGCTGCAGCAGCGGGCGGGGCCGGTTGAGCATCAGCACCGACATCCCGATGCGGAACGGCTCCAGGCTGACCGCGACGGCCATGACCAGCAGGGTGATCCACATGGCGGCGCCGGTCAGGCGTCCAGCCGCACGAACTGTCCTTGCCGGTGTTGCTCGACGCACGCCGAGCGACGGATCTTGCCGCTGGTGGTGGTCGGGATGGTCCCGGGAGCCACCAGCACGATATCGGCGACCTGTAGGCCGTGTGCACGTGAAACGGCGGCGGTCACATCGCTTTTCACGCTCGACAACTCATGGTCGTCATCGCGTTTCTTGAATTCGATGATGGTGACCAACTTTTCGCTGTTCTCGTCTTCCACCGCGATGGCCGCCACCCGTCCGCGGGTGATCTCGCGGACGGTCGCTTCGATGTCCTCGGAATAGTGGTTGCGCCCCCGCACGATCAGCATGTCCTTGATGCGCCCGACGATGAACATCTCTCCGTCGGAGATGAATCCGCGGTCCCCGGTGCGCAGCCAGCCGTCCTTCGGGAGGTCCGCGGGTCCATCGAGAAGTGTTGCCCCGAAACCGGTCCCGGTCTGATCTGGTTTACGCCAGTACCCGGCGGACACGTTCTCACCGTGCGTCCAGATCTCGCCGACGGTGCCCTCCGGGCAGGGCCGGCGGGTGTCGGCGTCGACGATGAGCACCAAGGGTGAGGGTGCCACGCCGTAGCGCAGCAGCGGTGTCCCGCCGGGTCTGCGGATCGCCCGGCCCTCGGCGAGTTCGTCGCCTCCGAAGTCGACGGCCTCGGGGACCCGTCCCCGGCTGCCGCTGGCCACGAAGACCGTCGCCTCGGCCAGGCCGTAGGACGGCATCAGGGCTTCGGGCCGGAAACCGAACGCACCGAAGCGTTCGTTGAAGCGCTCCACGGTGGCCGGGTCGACACGTTCCGCCCCGCAGATCAGACTGATGACCCCACTCAGGTCGAGGTCCGCGATCTCGGTGTCGTCGGTGCGCCGGGCGGCGAGGTCCAACGCGAAGTTGGGTCCTCCGGTCACCACGGTGCGGTGCCGGGCCATCGCCTGCAGCCACCGCGCCGGGCGGGTGAGGAAGGCGATGGGGCTCATCAGGTCGCCGGGCACCCCGCCCAGGATGGGCGCCGCAACCCCGAGCATCAGACCCATGTCGTGATAGAAGGGCAGCCAGGAGACCAACGCGCTGCCCGGTGGGAACGTGCCGCCGAACTGGGGCAGATAGTCCGGCATCAATTGCTCGAAGTTGGCGTACAGGTTGCGGTGGCTGATCATCACCCCGGCCGGTGCCCGGGTCGACCCCGAGGTGTACTGCAGGTAAGCGATGTCGGGGCCGTCGGGCACATCGGCGTGCTCGGGTTCGGGGGAGTCCAGATCGAGGGTGTCCACGGCGATCACAGCGATGACGGCCGCGCCGTCGTCCACGTACTGCGCGGCCACGTCGAACAGCGCGGCGGTGGTCAGGACCACCGCGGGCTCGGTGTCGGTGACAACCGCGCTGGTGCGTTCGTCGTGCGCGCCGGGTACCGGCGCCGACAGCGGGACCGCGATGTACCCGGCCTGCATCGCGCCCAGGAACGCCACGATGTAGGGCAGGCCCTGCGGCGCGATGATCAGCGCCCGGTCCCCGGGGGACCCGTGCTGGCTGAGTTCCTCGGCCAGGTTGAGGGTGCGCCGGTAGAGCTGCGCGTAGGTGAGCGTCTCCGCGACACCGTCGGGGTCGCGGTCGTAATCGGTGAACGTGAAGGCTGTGTCGTCGGGCGAAACACCAGCGCGTTCCCGCAGCACGGTCAGGATGGACGCGTTGGGCATGGGGGTCAGGCTACTCATTGCGTTCAGCTTGAGCGTGACCATGGCCACCGCGACGGTTCGGGGGCAGGATCGGGGCGTGGTTTCTGTGCAAACGGCGTTGCCCGTCGTCGATCTCCGTGATGAGCCGGCCGCGTTGCGGCAGCGGCTCGGCAGGGTCGCGCACGAGGTGGGGTTCTTCTATCTGACCGGCCACGATGTGCCCGAGGAGCTGGTCTCCCGGGTGCTGGCGGCATCGCGCCGCTTCTTCGCGTTGCCGCAGGCCGACAAGGATGCGATCGCGATGGTCAACAGTCCGCATTTCCGGGGCTATACCCGGTTGGGTGGGGAACTGACCGGGGGAGCGGTGGACTGGCGCGAGCAGATCGACATCGGGCCCGAACGGGTCCCGCTGGCCGACCCGGCCGAGGAGTATCTGCGCCTGCAGGGCCCCAATCAATGGCCGGTCGGGCTGCCGGAGTTCCCGGAGGTCCTGGCCGAATGGGACCGCGAACTGGCACGGGTCGGGCGGACGTTGTTGGCCCACTGGGCCGCGGCCCTGGGCAACCCGCCCGAGGTGTTCGACGCCTCGTTCGCGGACACCCCGGCCACCCTGATCAAGGTGATCCGCTACCCGGGCGGGGTGGCGTCGGAACAGGGGGTGGGGGCCCACCGCGATGCCGGGGTGTTGACTCTGCTGCTGGCCGAACCGGGCAGCAGGGGGCTGCAGGTGCGGGGCCCGGATTCGACGTACATCGATGTCGACCCGCTGCCCGGGGCGCTGATCGTGAACATCGGCGAGATGCTGGAGATCGCCAGCGGCGGGTATCTGCGGGCCACCGAACACCGGGTGCAGATCCAGGACCGGGAGCGGCTGTCGGTGGCGTGCTTCTTCAACCCGCGGCTGGACGTGCAGGTGCCGGTGCTGCAACTGCCCGCCGACCTGCAGGCCCGGGCCCGCGGGGTCACCGATGACCCGTCCAACGACCGGATCTATGCGGTGTACGGCCGCAATGCCTGGAAGAGCCGCGTGCGTGCACACCCCGACGTGGCCACCGCGCACCTCTACGGGCGGGCGTAGCTGGGCGGGCATGAGTGTGTGAAGATGGAGATGTTATGAGCGACACAGATCTGAGCCCAGCCTCGCTGCGCGAGGCGTTCGGCCATTTCCCGACCGGAGTCATCGCCATCGCCGCCGAGGTCGACGGTGTGCGGGTCGGCCTGGCGGCCAGCACCTTCGTGCCGGTGTCGCTGGACCCGCCGCTGGTGTCGTTCTGCGTGCAGAACTCATCGGAGACGTGGCCCAAGCTCAAGGGCCTGCCGTCGCTGGGCATCAGTGTGCTCGGCGAGTCACATGATGCGGCCGCCAAGACCTTGGCAGCCAAGACCGGCGATCGGTTCGCCGGGCTGGAGACCCAGTCGCGCGACAGCGGCGCGGTGTTCGTTGACGGCACCAGCGTCTGGCTCGAGACCACCATCGCCCAGGAGGTCCTGGCCGGCGATCACACCATCGTGGTGCTGGAGATCAGCGACGTCGTCGTGCACGATGTGCCGCCGATCGTGTTCCACCGCAGCACGTTCCGCAAGCTCGGCAACTGAGCCTGCGTAACGTCAGGGCCGCGACGCCAGCTGCTCGCGATATCCGCTGATCCGCTGTTCCAGCTCGGCGGCGTCCTCAGGTCTGCCTTCCTTGCGGGCCAGCTCCGCGCGGGCCGTGAGCTCGCGGATCGCCGTGCGAATATCGTTGACGCTGATCGTTTCTCGCTGTGACATAGCAGTGCCCCTCCAATGTCGATTGGCCACTGAGTCCGAGCGTACGCGCGAAAAAACAAAAGGCCACCCGCCAATGTGAAACGGCTGCGGAGATATCCAGGATTCTCCGCAGCCGTTTCACATTCGAGGTGGATTAGCTGCGCTGTCTGCTCTTCGCGCGGGCGCTCATCGCAGCTGTCTGCTCTTCGCGCAGGCGCTCATCGCCGGAAAAGCTTGTTACCCAACCAAACAATCGGGTCGTACTTGCGGTCCGCGACCCGCTCCTTCATCGGGATCAGCGCATTGTCGGTGATCTTGATGTGTTCGGGGCAGACCTCGGTGCAGCACTTGGTGATGTTGCACAGGCCCAGCCCGTGCTCCTCCTGGGCGAGATCCTTGCGGTCCACGGTGTCCAGCGGATGCATGTCCAGTTCGGCGATGCGCATGTGGAACCGCGGGCCGGCGAAGTTCTGCTTGTTCTCCTCGTGGTCACGCACCACGTGGCAGACGTTCTGGCACAGGAAGCACTCGATGCACTTGCGGAACTCCTGGCTGCGGTTCACGTCCTCCTGCTGCATCCGGTACTCACCGGGCTGCAGATCCTTCGGCGGGGTGAACGACGGGATTTGGCGAGCCTTCTCGTAGTTGAAGGACACATCGGTCACCAGGTCCCGCATCACCGGGAAGGTGCGCAGCGGAGTGATGGTCACGGTCTCGTTCTCGTCGAACGTCGACATCCGGGTCATGCACATCAGCCGCGGCCGACCGTTGATCTCCGCCGAACAGGATCCGCACTTGCCGGCCTTGCAGTTCCACCGCACCGCCAGGTCGCCGGCCTGGGTGGCCTGCAGCCGGTGCACGATGTCGAGCACCACCTCACCGTCGTTGACCTCGACGGTGTAGTCCTGCAGGTCGCCGCCGCTCTCATCGCCGCGCCAGACCCGCAGCTTCGCGTTATAGGCAGCCATGTCTCAGCCCTTCCGCTCGGGGTGCTCGGTCAGTTGGTCGTCGGTGTAGTACTTCTCCAGTTCGGAGAGCTCGAAGGTGGCCAGCAGGTCGGGCCGCATCACCGGCTGCTGCTCGGCCTCGACGGTGATGTCCGGAACGACGGCATCACCCGCCGTGCCTTCTGCGGCGCGGCAGACCAACAGCTTGTTGCGCCACTGGTTGTCCATCTGCGGGAAGTCGTCGCGGGTGTGCCCGCCGCGGCTCTCGGTGCGCTGCAGCGCCGCCTTGGCGACGCACTCGCTGACCAGCAGCATGTTGCGCATGTCGATCGCCAGGTGCCATCCCGGGTTGAATATGCGGCCGCCCTCGACGAACACGTTGGCGTAGCGCCTCTTGAGCTCGTCGATCTTGACCAGAACCTCTTGCAGCTCAGCCTCTTTGCGGATGATGCCGGCCAGGTCGTTCATCGACTGCTGCAGCTCGGCGTGCAGCGTGTACGGGTTCTCCGGGTTGGCCTTCGGGGCGAACGGATCCAGCGCCAACTCAGTGGCCGCCTGCAGCGCCTGCTCGCTGACGGCGGGCCGGGCCGGCAGGGCCCGCACGTAATCGGCCGCGCCCAGTCCGGCCCGGCGGCCGAACACCAGTAGGTCGCTCAGCGAGTTACCGCCGAGGCGGTTGGAGCCGTGCATCCCGCCGGAGCACTCGCCGGCGGCGAACAGGCCGGGGGTGGCCGCGCCGCCGGTGTCCGGGTCGACCTCGATCCCGCCCATCACGTAATGGCAGGTCGGTCCGACCTCCATCTCGTCCTTGGTGATATCCACCTCGGCCAGCTCGATGAACTGGTGATACATCGAGGGCAGCCGGCGTTTGATCTCCTCGGCGGGCATCCGGGAGGCGATGTCGAGGTAGACACCGCCGTGCGGCGAACCGCGGCCGGCCTTGACCTCCTCGTTGATGGCGCGCGCCACCTCGTCGCGGGGCAGCAGGTCCGGGGTGCGCCGCGCGGAGTCGTTGTCCTTGAGCCACTGGTCGGCTTCTTCTTCGGTTTCGGCGTACTGCCCCTTGAACACGTCGGGGATGTAGTCGAACATGAACCGCTTGCCCTCGGAGTTCTTCAGCACCCCGCCGTCACCGCGTACGCCCTCGGTGACCAGGATGCCCTTCACCGACAGCGGCCAGACCATGCCGGTCGGGTGGAACTGGATGAACTCCATGTTGATCAGACCCGAACCCGCGCGCAGCGCCAGCGCGTGCCCGTCGCCGGTGTACTCCCACGAGTTCGACGACACCTTGAACGACTTGCCGATGCCGCCGGTGGCCAGCACCACCGCGGGCGCCTCGAACAGGATGAACTCGCCGGTCTCGCGCCAGTACCCGAAGGCGCCGGCGACCTTACCGTTGTCCAGGATCAGTTCCGTGATCGAGCATTCGTGGAAGACCTTGATGCGGGCCTCGTAGTCCCCGAGTTCGCGCTTGTCCTCCTGCTGCAGCGAGACGATCTTCTGCTGCAGGGTGCGGATGATCTCCAGGCCGGTGCGGTCACCGACGTGCGCCAGCCGCGGATAGGTGTGCCCACCGAAGTTGCGCTGACTGATCCGGCCGTCCTTGGTGCGGTCGAACAGCGCCCCATAGGTTTCCAGCTCCCAGACCCGGTCCGGGGCCTCCTGGGCGTGCAGTTCGGCCATCCGCCAGTTGTTGAGGAACTTGCCGCCGCGCATGGTGTCACCGAAGTGCACCTGCCAGGAGTCCTTGGTGTTGACGTTGCGCATCGCCGCGGCGCAGCCGCCCTCGGCCATCACGGTGTGGGCCTTGCCGAACAGCGATTTGGTCACCACCGCAACCCGGAGGCCGCGTTCCCGGGCCTCGATCACGGCGCGTAGCCCCGCCCCGCCCGCGCCGATCACGACGACGTCGTAGGTGTGCCGTTCCAGGTCACCCATTCCAGAATCCTCACTAGTGTTGTATTTCGGTACGAATTGCCTTGTCAGCCAATGAATCGCAGGTCACTGATGGTTCCGCTGGCGACCAGCATGATGTAGAAATCGGTAAACATCAGGGTGCCCAGGGTGATCCACGCGTACAGCTTGTGCCGGGTGTTCAGCTTGCTGATCTGGGTCCACATCCAGTACCGGATCGGGTGCTTGGAGAAGTGCTTGAGGCGTCCGCCGGCGACGTGCCTGCAGGAGTGGCACGAGACCGTGTAGGTCCACAGCAGGATGACGTTGATGACCAGGATGATGTTGCCCAGACCCAGACCGAATCCGCCGCCGGGTTTGGCGAAGGCGATGACCGCGTCGTAGGTGTTGATCACCGAGATGATGACCGCGATGTAGAAGAAGTACCGGTGGGTGTTCTGGACGATCAGCGGGAACCGGGTCTCGCCGGTGTATCTGGCGTGCGGTTCGGCGACTGCGCAGGCCGTCGGGGACTGCCACACCGAGCGGTAGTAGGCGCCCCGGTAGTAGTAGCAGGTCAGCCGGAACAACAGCAGGAACGGCAGTGACACCGCCGCATAGGGCAGCCACCAGACATCGGGCAGGAACTGGCCGAAGTGGCTGGCTTCGGGCACGCACCCGGTACTGATGCAGGGTGAGTAGAACGGCGTGAGGTAGCCGTACTCCGCGACGTAGTAGTTGTTCTGCAGGAACGCCCGCACCGTCGCGTAGATGACGAACGCGGCGAAGCCGAGATCGGTGATCAGCGGCGATTTCCACCACGCGTCGGTGCGTAGTGTGCGCTGCTTGATTCGCGCTCTGGTGGGTGAGAAGACGCCGGTGCCTTGAGGATTCGAGGTCGGTGCGCTCACTGAGTTCCCTCTTCTTCTGTTGTAGGTGACGATGCGCCGCAGAGTTGTTGCTTCCTCGCGCGAGCGCTCGTCAGAGGTCTTACCGGCTGCCGCCGAGGCCCTCGTCGTCGACGCCCTGCCAGAAGTCACTGGCGTAATCGGTGTCGGGGATGGTGACCTTCTCAGCGGCTCGGGGGTGTGCGGGCGTCCCGCGCATCTCCAGTTCCGCGGCATCGATGTCCAGCCGGTCTATATCGTTGAGCATGCGTTCGGCGTCGTTGACGATGCGGCGCATCGCGGGGGCGTCGCCATAACGGGCGCGCAGCGATGTGACGCAACGGCGAAGGTTGCCGATCAGTTCGTGCAGTTCGGCAAGCTCGGTCGTGGTGGACATCGGGCGACCTCCTTGGGCTGAAGGGTGTCAGGAATCACAGTACGCATTCGATGTTAGCCACAACACGTTGTTGAGAGTGAGACAGATCACGTCTTCGTTTCCGGAAAGGTACATAGATGTCCCAGCAAGATCTCCAGCCCAAGGCCGCCGCCCTGTTGGCATTGCATCAGCCCGGCAACCCCGCCATCCTGCCCACGGTGTGGGACGCCTGGTCGGCGAAAACCGCGGTGGAGGCGGGATTCACGGCGCTGACCGTGGGTAGTCACCCGGTCGCGGACTCGGTGGGCAAGCCCGACGGCGAGGGGATGAGCTTCGACGATCTGGTCACCCGGGTCGCCCAGATCACCTCCGCTGTCGACGCGCCGGTCTCGGTCGACATCGAGTCCGGCTACGGCGAGTCGGCCTCCCGGCTGATCGAGGGTCTGCTGTCGGCCGGAGCGGTCGGACTCAACATCGAGGACACCGTGCACTCCGAGGGCGGGCGTATCCGCACCGACGAAGAGCACGCCGCGCTGGTGGGTGAGCTCCGTAAGGCCGCCGATGCGGCCGGCGTGCACGTGGTGATCAATGCGCGCACCGACCTGTTCCTGCGCCAGGTCGGCGAGGAGTCCGATCGTTTCGAGCGGGCGGTGGCGCGCCTGAAGCTGGCCGCCGAGGCCGGCGCGGACAGCCTGTACCCGGTGGGACGCCACGACGACGACACCTACCGCCGGCTGGCCCAGGAGCTGCCGCTGCCGATCAACGCGATCGCGCTGCCCGGCCAGGACGACCCGGCGCGGTTCGGTCCGCTCGGTGTCGGCCGGATCAGCTTCGGCCCGTTGCTGCAGGGCGCGCTGACCGAGCGGATCAACGAGCTCCTGGCCCGCTGGACCTGACCTCTTTCCGCCCAAAGGAACAAACGGGCGGAAAAGTCCCAGGAAGCACCCGCCAAAACGGCGATCTCGGCGCAGGCCCGGCTCTCACAAAGCTCCCGGCGCACATGTGAGGACACCGTGACGGCCGATTCACACGAGGGCACATTGCGGCAATATCGGCTCCCTACCGTCGCGGTATGCAATCAGCCAAGCATGTGGTCGTGGTCGGACACGGCATGGTCGGACACCGGTTCGTGGAGGCCCTGCGGGCCCGCGACACCGAGGGCAGCTGGCGGGTCACGGTGCTCTCCGAGGAGGCCGACGCCGCCTATGACCGGGTCGGGCTGACCGGCTACACCGAGCACTGGGACCGCGCCCAGCTGGCGCTGCCGGGCAACGACTACGCCGACGACGACGGGGTCGTCCTGCATCTCGGGTCGGCGGCGTCCACCATCGACCGGGAGGCCAGGACGGTCACGCTGGCCGACGGACGGTCACTGGACTACGACGCGCTGGTGCTGGCCACCGGTTCGTACGCGTTCGTCCCACCGGTCCCCGGCCGCGACCTCCCGCAGTGTCACGTCTACCGCACCCTCGACGACCTGGACGCCATCCGGGCCGGCGCCTTGGCCGCGCTCACCACCAAGACCCCGGTCGGCGTGGTGATCGGCGGCGGTCTGCTCGGGCTGGAAGCGGCAAACGCGTTGCGGGGCTTCGGTTTGAACACCCACGTCCTGGAGATGTCCCCGCACCTGATGGCGGCCCAGCTCGACGAGGCCGGCGGCGCCGTGCTGACCCGGATGATCCGGGGCCTGGGTATCGAGGTGCACACCGGGGTCAGCACCGAGAGCATCCACCCCGCCCAGAAGAACCAGCCGCTGCGCAAATCGCAGTCCTCCGACGCGGTGCGGGTGTCGCTCAACGACGGCAGCAGCATCGAGGCGGGTGTCGTCATCTTCGCCGCCGGTGTGCGCCCGCGCGACGAACTGGCCCGCCAGGCCGGCCTGGAACTTGCCCAGCGCGGTGGCGTCATGACCGACCTGTCCTGTGTGACAAGCGATCCCCACATCTACGCGGTCGGCGAGGTGGCCGCCATCGAGGGCCGCTGCTACGGCCTGGTGGGCCCGGGCTACACCAGTGCCGAGGTGGTGGCTGACCGGTTGCTCGGCGGGGAGGCCGAGTTCGGTGAGGCCGACATGTCGACCAAGCTGAAGCTGATGGGTGTCGACGTCGCCAGTTTCGGTGACGCCAAGGGCCATACGCCCAACAGCCTGGACGTCGTCGTCAACGATCCGGTCAAGCAGACCTACGCCAAGCTGGTCCTCTCCGACGACGCCAAGACGCTGCTCGGCGGCATCCTGGTCGGCGATGCCTCGGCGTACGGGGTGCTGCGCCCGATGGTGGCCAGCGAGCTGCCCGGTGACCCGCTGTCGCTGATCGCCCCGGCGGGCAGCGGTGACGGCGCAAGCGCCCTGGGCATCGGTGCGCTACCGGACATCGCGCAGATCTGCTCGTGCAACAACGTCACCAAGGGCGATCTGAAGGAAGCGATCTGCGGCGGCTGCACCGATGTGGCGGGCCTGAAGAAGTGCACGCTGGCCGGCACCTCGTGCGGATCCTGCGTGCCGCTGCTCAAACAACTGCTCGAAGCCGAGGGGGTCGAGCAGTCCAAGTCGCTGTGCGAGCACTTCAGCCAGTCCCGCGCCGAACTGTTCGAGATCATCAGTGCCACCGAGATCCGTACCTTTTCCGGCTTGGCCGAGAAGTTCGGCACCGGAAAGGGTTGCGACATCTGCAAACCCACCGTCGCCTCGATCCTGGCCTCGACCAGCTCGGACCATGTGCTGGGCGGCGAGCAGGCCTCGCTGCAGGACTCCAACGACCACTTCCTGGCCAACATCCAGAAGAACGGCAGCTACTCGGTGGTGCCGCGGGTGCCCGGAGGCGACATCACCCCCGAGCAGCTCATCCTGATCGGGGAGATCGCCCGCGACTTCGATCTCTACACCAAGATCACCGGTGGCCAGCGCATCGACATGTTCGGTGCCCGGGTGGATCAGCTGCCCGAGATCTGGCGTCGGCTGGTCGAGGGAGGTATGGAATCAGGTCAGGCCTACGGTAAGTCGCTGCGCACGGTGAAGAGTTGTGTCGGCAGCGACTGGTGCCGTTACGGGCAACAGGATTCCGTGCAGATGGCCATCAGGCTGGAGTTGCGCTACCGCGGCCTGCGGGCGCCGCACAAGATCAAGATGGGGGTGTCGGGGTGCGCCCGTGAATGTGCCGAGGCCCGCGGCAAGGACGTCGGTGTGATCGCCACCGAGACCGGCTGGAATCTGTACGTGTGCGGCAACGGTGGCATGACGCCCAAACACGCGCAGCTGCTGGCCGGCGATCTCGACGACGAGACGTTGATCCGGTACATCGACCGGTTCCTGATGTTCTACATCCGCACCGCCGACCGGCTGCAGCGCACCGCCCCGTGGCTGGACGCCCTCGATGGTGGCCTGGATCATCTGCGCGATGTCGTGTGTGGTGACTCACTCGGCCTGGCAAGCGAATTCGAGGCCGCCGTGGAGCGGCACGTGGATGGCTACGCCTGCGAATGGAAGGGTGTGCTCGACGATCCGGAGAAGCTGTCACGCTTCGTCTCCTTCGTCAACGCGCCCGAGGTCGCGGACCCGACCATCGAGTTCACCGAGTCGTTCGGCCGCAAGGTGCCGATCGGCATGCCGAAGATGCGTCCCGTACAGGAGGCCTCATGACCCTGCTCGATGACCGCAAAGAGATGGATGCGCAAGGTGATTCGGAGTGGACTCCGGCCTGCGCCTACGAGCAACTGCTGCCCTGCCGCGGTGTCGCGGTGCTGATGCCCGGCGGCGATCAGGTCGCGTTGTTCCGGCTCGACGACGGTGCGCTGCACGCGGTCGGCAACATCGATCCGTTCTCCGGGGCGGCGGTGATGTCCCGCGGCATCGTCGGGGATCGGGCCGGTAGGGCCTGCGTTCAGTCGCCGATCAAGAAGCAGGCCTTCGCGCTGGATGACGGTGTGTGCCTGGACGATCCGTCCGTCACGGTGCCGGTGTACCGCACCCGGATCACGCCGGACGGTTACGTGCAGATCGCTGGGTAGCCTCGGTCGGTCCCCAGTAGGCGCCCCGGCCGCTACCCGGCCGGCGTTCCACGTCGCCGCGCCGCTGCAGCACCGTGAGGTTGCGGTAGACGGCCTCGATGACGGCCGGCGAGGCATGCTGTGTGTGCAGGTGATCGCGCAGCTCGGATGTCGTCATCGGCTGATCGGCGTCCTGCAGTGCGGCGAGTAACTGCGCGCGCAGCTGCTCACTCCCCCCCAACGAAGACATTTGCCCGATCCTAGTCCAGGGCAACGGCCTCTGAAGAATCGCCAGCTCACGCCGCTCGGGTCAAGCGGCGCTGGGCATCTGCACGGCAGCCGCCCGCCGGAACCGGCCGGCGATCAGCCGGATCATGCCAGGGTGGATGCCCAGCGGCGCACTGACGACGTCCGCCCCGGAGGCCCGCAGCCGGTCCTGGAAGAGTCCGTCGGCGAGCAGATAGGATGCCACCGCGACCCCCTTCTCGCCCCGACGCTCACGGGCCGCCTCGACGGCATCGGCGACCGTCGGCGCACCGGTGGCCGCATAGCCGAGTTCGACACGGTCGCCGGTCAGCGCGGACAGCATGGCCGCGGTCTGCCGCAGATCGGACTGGGCCCCGGCATCCGAGGTGCCCGCAGCCGCGAGAATCACCGAATCACCTGGACGCCAACCGGATTCGAAAAGTCGGTCGGCGAGTACGCGGACCGTGCCGGGGCACGGGCCCAGCGGCCGGGTGACGGTGACCGCCGGATGGGTGCTGGCCGCGACATGGGCCGGCACGTCGACACGGACGTGGTAACCGGCGGCCAGGAAGGCCGGCACCAGCACGGCCGGTCGGTGCTGGGGGAGGCCGTCGAGCACCTCGGTGGGGGTCGGGCCGAGCACGTCGACGAACGCGACGTGCACCTCGCGCCCGAGCGTCTGCCCGACCCGGCGGGCCAGATCCTGCACCATGGACACGCCGCCGGGTTTCCGCGTGCCGTGGGCCACCAGCACCGCGGAGGTATGCCTGTTCATGCGGCTCCGATCGGATACTCGTCGACGGCCAGGCGGTATCCGCGCTTCACCACCGTCGACACGATGTTCTTGTCGCCCAACGCTGTTCGTAACCGCAGCACCGCGGTCTCCACCGCGTGGGTGTCGGTGCCGCTGCCCGGCAGCGCGCTGAGCAGATCGAACCGGGACACCACCGCACCCGGGCGGTGGGCCAGCGCCCGGATGGTGGCCATCCCGGCCGGCGGCAGTTCCTTGACCACGTCGTCGACAAGCACACAGGTGCCGCGGATCTCCAGCAGGTGCCCGGCCACCCGCATGCGGCGGGACTGCAGCAGCGGCAGCTCGTCGGTGATGTGCCGGGCCAGCGCACCGAGGCGCATCCGTTCGGGAGCCGATGTCGGCACCCCGAGCCGCACCAGCGGGCGGGCGGTCACCGGGCCGACGCACATGGCGTGCACGTTGGTGCGAAGCGCGTTGAGCACCGCGGCCTCCACCCCGAGATCGCCGGCCCGCATCAACAGGGCGGCCACCGCCGGGGCGGAGGTGAAGCTGACCGCGTCGAACCGCTGCTCGGCGATGCCGAGGACCAGCTGGTCGAACGGGCCGTTGCGGGGAGCAGGGTTCCACCGATACACCCGGATCGGCACCACGTCGGCCCCCGCGGCCCGAAGCTCGTCCAGGAACTCGGGGAACGGGTCCCAGTCGTCGTTGCTGCCGTGCAACTGGACGGCGATCCGGGACCCGACGATGCCGCCCTCCAACAGGTAGTGCAACAGTTCGCGGGAGGACTCGGATTCGGGTGACCATTCCTCGGGCAGGCCGGCGGCGCGCAGCGCGCCGGTGGCCTTCGGGCCACGCGACACGATGCGGGCGTTGCCCAGCGCGGTGGTCAGTTCGTGGGCCAGTCCCCAGCCGTCGGCGGCGGCGATCCAGCCGCGCAGCCCGATGCCGGTGGTGGCGATGACGATGTCGGGCGGGGTGGCGATCAGCGCCTCGGTGTTGTGTCGCAGCTCGGCGTCGTCCGGCAGCGGCACCATGCTGATGGCGGCCGCGCTGGTCACATCGGCGCCGCGGCGGGTCAACAGGGCGCTCAGCTCTTCGGCGCGCCGGGCCGAGGTCACGGCGACCCGGAACCCAGTGAGCGGAGCCCAGTCAGGTCCAGTCATGACACCTGTGTATTCAGTCCGTGTTTCTCCGGTGTTACCCGGCGGTTGCGCAGGAGTGTCGCCCCGGGTCGGGGCACGAAGAGCGCTGCGGGCATGGGTCCAGAGATTAGGAGCGTTTTGTTGCGCCATCGCTGCTCGCGATAACCCGGCAGTGAACTTCCGCTCACCGCCGCCGGCGGCGGGTTGTGAGGCCGGCCGGCTCTACCAGACGTCACCGTCGCGCCAGTCGCAGATGAGATCGGCCGACGTGTCCAGCTCGACGCTGACCGGTAGGACGTACACCCCGCCGTCGTCCTCCGGGGTGCGGGTGACACCCGACGGCGCCAGCACCGAGGTCGGTCCCGTCCACTGCTGCCAGCCGCGCGGCAGGTACAGCGCCAGCCCGGCCTCCGAGGCTCCCAGCGCGCCCAGCTGATAGGCGCCGCGCAGTACCTGTTCCAAAGCGTCCATGACGGCGGTGGCCAAGCCCTGACCACGCCAGTCCTCGCGCACCGCGACCGCTTCGATGTAGCCGCAGCGCAGGGCGGTCCCGCGGTAGAGCAGCCGGCGCTGTACCACCGCGCCGTGCGCGATGATGGCGCCGCGGTGCCCGATCAGTGCGTGCATGCCGCCCAGCGCGTGCTCCCAGTCGGCGTCGGTGAATGCGTCGTCGGCGGTGCCGAACGCCTCGACCACCATCCGGTGCGCATCGGCGCGGGTCTCGGCATCCAGGTCGGCGGTGTGGATCAGGCGAGCGGTGTGAACCTCGCGCACCGCGCCGTGCCCCTGCAAGTGACTGCGCACAAGTGCGTTTCTACCACCAATCCGCGCTGCTGGATCAGAACGGACGGCGCGGCCGCGACCAGTGCAGCCGCACCGTCTGGCCGGGCCGGGTCTGGCCCAGCTTGTCGATGTCCTCGTCGGCCACGACGCCGATCACCGGATAGCCACCGGTCACCGGGTGATCGGGGCCCAGGATCACCGGAAACCCGTTGGGCGGGATCTGGATCGCCCCGCGGGTGGCGCCCTCGCTGGGCAGCTGGCGGTCTGGCCAGCGGTAGTCCAGCGGCATGCCGACCAGCCGCATCCCGACCCGGTCGCTGCGGTTGGTCACCAGCCAGTTGGTGCGCACCAGGATGTCGGGGTCGACGAACCAGTCGTCCCGGGGGCCGGGCACCACCTTCAGTTCGAGGATGTCGGGTTCGATGGTGCCCACCGGGGCCTGATCGAGTTCGGGGAACTCCGCGGTGTGCTCACCCACCGGCAGCACGTCGCCGGCCTGCAGCGGTGCCGGCCCGATGCTCGACATCACGTCGTAGCTGCGCGATCCCAGCACCGGCTCCACGTCGATGCCGCCGCGCACCGCGAGGTAACTGCGCAAGCCGGAGTGCGGTGCCCCCAGCGAGATCACCTCACCGTCGTGGGCGTAGTGAATGCTGTTGGTGCCGAAAGGAATCCCGTTGACGGCCGGGTCGGTGTCGGCGCCGGTCACCGCGATGGTGATGTCCCCGCCGCGGACCCGCGCGGAGAACCCGCCGAAGGTGACCTCGACGGTGGCATGCTCGCCCGGGTTGGCGACCAGCCGGTTGGCCAGGGTGTGCGCCCGGCGGTCGGCCGCGCCGGACCGGCTCACCCCCATGTGGGCCAAGCCGGGCCGGCCCAGGTCTTCGACGAGGGCCAGCGGCCCGGTCCGCAGGACTTCCAGCGTGACGCTCATGCGATTACCTCGCAGGCTCGGGTCTCGCATGCCGATTGTCGATTTGCTCCGCAAGCGTTGCTCATGAGACCTCCCGGAATGCGACGGTCATGCCCGGCATCAGCAGGGCGGGGTGCTCACGTGTCACGTCGAACAGCAAGGCGTCGGTGCGGCCGATCAGCTGCCAGCCGCCGGGGGACACCCGCGGATAGATGCCGCTGAACTCACCGGCCAGACCCACCGAACCGGCCGGCACTCGGGTGCGGGGTTCATCCCGGCGGGGCACCTGCAGGCGCGGGTCGCCGCCCACCAGGTAGGCGAATCCCGGCGCGAATCCACCGAATCCGACGCGCCACAAACTGCCGGTGTGGGCGGCCACGACCTCGGCGGGGCTGAGCCCGGTCAGATCGGCCACCGCCTGCAGATCCTCACCGTCGTAGGTGACATCGATGACCACATCGGGGTGCTCGGCGGTGACGGTTTCCCGAGCGGTGTACTCGGGACGCAGTTTTCCGAGCCGTTGCCGGGTCGGGGCCTGATAGCGCGGGCCGGCCAGCTTGATCAACACGGTGCGCGATGCCGGCACGATGTCCAGGACGCCCGGGAGCCCGGCCTGTTTCAGCGTCTCGGTCCACGCCAATACGTCCGCGGTGCTGTCGAACTCGACCAGCAACGCCTGATCGCCATAGTCACGAACGGTGCCCAGTGCGCCGGGCGCCTTGATTTCCGTTGTCACGCTCATCTACCGAAGCTACCGCCGGGTAGCTTGTTTTTCGAGGGCTCTGCGGACTTTGCCAGACAGCCCTTAACAGGGCCTCATGCGCGATCCGCCTTCGGCTCCTCGCTGACCGCTGAAAGTGCGGGCTGATAGGTCGGTTCGCGCCGCTTGATCACCGCGATCACCCGGTAGGTCACCGGCAGCATGACGACCTCGATGACCGTCTTGTAGAGCCAGCCCAGCGCGGCGTAGACGACGAAATCCCGGAAGCTGGTGATGCCGATGGCGTTGGCGGCGATGGCGCAGAACACCAGGGTGTCGCCGAGTTGGCCGCCGAAGGTGGAGCCGATCAGCCGGGCCCACAGGTGCTTCTCCTTGGTGCGCTCCTTGATCTTCACCACCAGCCAGGCGTTGATCGTCTGACCGACCAGGAATCCGGCCAGGCCCGCCACGATCAGCTGCGTGTAGGCGTGCACGACGTTCTCGAAGTGGGGTTGGTTGACGTAGAAGTCGGCGGCCGGCAGATAGATGGTCACCCAGAACGCCAGGGCGGCCAGGGCATTCATCGCGAAGCCGACCAGGATGGCCCGGCGCGCCGCCTTGAATCCGTACACCTCGGAAAGCACGTCGCCGATCACGTAGGTCAGCGGGAACACGATGAAACCACCGTCGGTGATGATCGGGCCGAAGGCCACGCCCTTGGTGGCGGTGACGTTGGAGATGATCACCAGGGCGGTGAAGACCGCGACCAGCACCGGATAGTAGGCCGAACCGGCCTTGGCGTAGGTGGGGCGCTGCTGCTGCTCGACCGTGCTGTTCACCCGGACATTCTCGCAGGCCGCGATCAGCCCAGTGCGGTGCGCAGCATCGGCGGCAGCGCATCGGCCACCGCCGGCAGCGACAGCGGCGAGCTGAAGATGATCGCCGCGCCGAGGTCACGGCCGGTAAACACGTTGCGCGGGCCCAGCTCGGCAACGATCGGGTCGGCGGACAGTGTCGCGATCTCGGCGTCGTCGGCGGTCCAGATCAGCACGTCGGCCGCGCCGAGCACCTCGGCCATCCGGTCGCGTGGCACGGTGGGGTCGACGTCCGGCACCTCGAAGCCCAGTTGGGTGAGGAACTCGGTGCGCCAGCCCGGCGGCGTGACGAGCGCGTCCCCACCGTCCAGGCTGCCCTGCAAGAGCAGTGCGCGTTTGCCCTTGAACACGGCGTTCTCGGTGCCCAGGGCGGTGAACCGGTTGTCGATGTCGGTGATGAGCTGCTGCATCTGGTCCTGCTTGAACACCGCCGCCCCGATGGCCTCGGCCTGGTCCTTCCACGGTTCGAAGAACGCGTCCGGGCCGGACTGCGCGACGGTCGGGGCGACGTTCGCCAACCGGGTGTAGGTGTCGCGGTCCAGCCCGGCGTTGGTGGCGATGATCAGGTCCGGGTTCAGCGCGGTGATGGCCTCGAAGTTCAGGCCGTTGTCCAGATTGAGGACGGCCGGTTGCGCACCGCCCAGGGCTGGGGCCGCCCACGGCCACACGCCGAACGGCTGGCCGCCGAACCATTCGGTCACCCCGATCGGGATCACCCCGACCGCCAGCAGACAGTCCTGGCCGGTCAGGCCGGCGCTGACCACCCGGGTGGGCGGGGCGGGCACCTTGGTCTCACCGAAGGCGTGTTCGACGGTCACCGAGCCGTCCTCGGCGACGGCTCCCGGTGGCGTGGAGCGGCAGCCCGCCGCGGCCGCCGCCGAACCGGCGGCGAGCGCCAGCAGGAAACCTCGCCGGGACCAGGTTGACGGCACGCCGTGAGCGTAGCTGCTAACCGACGGTGAAGTTCCCGAAGAGCAAGGTCGCCAGGCCGAGGGCGGCCACGATGTTCACCACGGTCGCCGAGGCGAACAGCGCGATCGGGCGCCACCCCGCCTCCCGCAGACCACGCAGCGAGAACTCCAGTCCGATGGCGACGAAGGCGAAGATCAGGAACCAGGTGCGCAGATCGTTGACGGTCGAGATGTCGGCCTTGTCCCCGCCCCACAACAGGTACAGCGTGCCGATGACGGACGCTGCGATGAAGCCGAGCACGAACTTGGGGAACCGGTCCCAGAACTCGCGCAGCGACGGCCGTGCTTGCGACCCCGACTTTCGTTCGACCTTCAGCGCGAAGTACGCGGTCAGTGCGATCGCGACGATGCCGATCAGCGCGTTCTGGGTGGTCTTGACGATGGTCGCGATCTGCAGCGCGTCCTCGCCGGCGATCGCCCCGGCCGCCGCCACCGCCGCGGTGGTGTCGATGTTGCCGCCGATCCAGGCCCCGGCGACCGCATCGGAAAGCCCGAAAACCGATGCCAGCCAAGGTAACAGGAAGATCGACGGGAGTGCGAAGATGATCACCAGGGATGCCGCGTAGGCCAGCTGTTCGCGTTTGGCCTGAACCGCACCCGCGGCCGCGATCGCCGCGCTGACCCCGCATATCGACACCGCCGAGGCCAGCAGTGCCCGCAGCTTGTCGTCCAGGCCGAGCCGGCCGCCCAGCCACCAGGTGAACCCGAACACGATGGTGATCAGCAGCAGGGCCTGGATGATGGCCGGTCCGGCGGCGGTGACCAGGAGTTTGAGGTTGATCGACGCGCCGAGCAGCACCAGTCCGGTCTTGATGAAGAACTCGGTGCGGAAGCCGCTGGCGAGCGCGTCGCGCAGGGCGAGTTTGGACAGCACCACATTGCCGAGCAGCCCCAATGCGATCGCGTAGACCGGGAACTCGATCGACTTGGCCACTTTGGCCAGCGGGGTCCCGGCCGCCCAGCCGGGCACCTGCTGTTCAAGGAAGCGGGTGGCCGCACCGAGGGCGATCACCACGAGCACCCCGGCGACGGCGTAACCGAGGCCCCGACGTTCCGCGGTGTCCTTCCCGGCGGTGACGTCCTCGGTCTCGGTCACGGGATCACGCTGCCGGGGATGGCGCCGAGCAGGACCAGGGCG
Source organism: Mycobacterium sp. AMU20-3851 (assembly GCF_043974665.1). Taxonomy (NCBI): domain Bacteria; kingdom Bacillati; phylum Actinomycetota; class Actinomycetes; order Mycobacteriales; family Mycobacteriaceae; genus Mycobacterium; species Mycobacterium sp. AMU20-3851. The sequence goes on along the minus strand of NZ_CP146371.1, from coordinate 5,582,464 downwards.
AGCAGCGTCAGTCCGACGATGACGGCCAGCCAGTCCTCGTTCAGTTTCGCGGGTTGGGACATGGCCCGGACTTTAGGGCGCCGGGTGTCGGTGCTCACCGGTTGTACTCAGCGGGAATCGAACATCAGCCGAGCACGCCCAGCGCGGCGAGCAGCGCCTCGCGGTGCGCGATGAACTGCGGGTTGCGGTAGGTGCGCTCGGCACCGTCGGTGAATTCGAGTTGCCGGTCGGCCACGAATCGGCCGTTGTCGAGCACCAGTACCCGGTCGGCCAGCGCCACCGCCTCGTCGACGTCGTGGGTGACCAGCAGGACCCCGGGCCGGTACTTGGTGCACAGATCCTGCAGCAGACCGTGCATGCGGATCCGGGTCAGCGCGTCGAGCGCGCCGAACGGTTCGTCGGCCAGCAGCAGGGACGGGTTGCGGACCAGCGAGCGGGCCAGGGCGACGCGCTGCTGCTCGCCGCCGGACAGTTCGTAGGGCCAGGCCTGCTCCCGCCCGGGCAGCCCGACGTCGGCGAGCACAGCCGAACCGCGTTGTGCGCTACCACCTCCGGTCAAACCGAGGGTGACGTTGTCGAGAACCCGGGACCAGGGCAGCAGCCGGGAATCCTGGAACACCACCGAGACGTCACGGGTGACGAACAGATCCCCGGCGCCGTCGACTCCGTGATCGAGCCCGGCCAGCGCGCGCAGCAGGGTGCTCTTACCGGATCCGCTGCGGCCCAGCAGTGCGACGAACTCACCCTGGTGGATGGTCAGGTTGACCGCGTCGAGGATCACCTTGTCGCCGAAGGAGCGGGTGACATCGCGCACCACGGCGACGGGATCGCCGTAACGCGAGACGGTTTCGGCGCTCAGTTGCCCAGTGCGCGTCGCCACGACAGCGCCCTCCTCTCGACGGCGCGGACGATGTAGTCACCGGTCAGGCCGAACACCGCGTACACCACCAGGCCGACCACCACGATCTCCAACTGCCCGTACAACCGGGCCTGGGTCATCAGGAAGCCGATGCCCTGGGTCGCGTTGACCTGTTCGACGACCACCAGCGCGGTCCAGGAGATGGTGACGGCCAACCGCAGACCGGTGAAAAAGCCCGGCAGCGCACCGGGAATCGCGACCTTGCGGATGAACTGGGCGCGGGACAGCCCCACGGTCTCGGCCAGTTCGACGTGGCGCAGATCGACGCCCTTGAGCTGTGCGGTGGTGTTGATGTACACCGGGATCAGCACGCTGGTGGCAATGATGATGATCTTCATGGTGTCGCCGATGCCGAACCAGATGATCGCCAGCGGGATGATCGCCAGCGTCGGGACCGCCCGCTTGACCTGGATGGGGCCGTCGACGATCGCCTCCCCGATCCGGCTCAGCCCCGAGATCAGCGCCAGCGCCAGGCCGAGCGCCACCCCGATCACCAGCGAGATCGAGGCGAGCTTGAGGGAGGCAAGAATATTGGTGGGCAACCGGCCGTCGGCCCACAGTTCCCCGGCGGTGCGGGCGATCTCGAAGGGGTGCGGCAGCGTACCCGGGTCGAGAATGCCCAACTCCGAGGTGATGAACCAGATGGCCAGCAGCAGCAGCGGTCCGATGGCCAGCGCGGCCGGGATGGCCCGGCCCGGCCCGAGGCGCCGGCGGCGGGCAGATCCCGAGCGGTGCTCCAGGTTCGGGTAGCTCTCGGCGGACGGGCGCCCGGTCGGCGCGAGATCGGCGGGTGCGGTCTGAATGTCGGTCACTGGTATCCCCCCGGACCCGGTTACTGCTCGGCCGGGGCGGGTAGTTGGGCGCCCGCGGTCAGATCCGCGAACCGGAAGTCGTATTCGTCGCGGGCCTTCAGCGGTGCGCCGGGAAAGGCGCCGGCGCTCTGCAGCAGGTCGATGGTCTCCTGCTGGATGTCGATCACCTCATCGCTGAATCCCGGAGCCTTGCTGAACCCGTCGGCCTCGGCGATCACCGCGGCGTCCTCCGGGGACACGTTCTGATCCTTGATCAGGTACTCCGAGATCCAGACGTCCTTGTTCTCGTTGAGCCACTGCTCGGCGCGGTACCAGCGGATGACGAACTCGCGGATCGCGGCGGCCTGCGCCGGATCCTGCAGCGCCACGTTGCTGGCGTACACGTAGTACAGGCCCGGGTAGGTGCCGGGCGCATTGGGGATCTCCTTGCTGCCCTTGCCTTCCGTCGAGGTCAGGTAGCGGAACCGGTCGGGCTGTTTGAGCACCGCGGCGTCGATCTGGTTGGCGCGCAGGCCGTCGGCGAATTCCGCCAGGCCCAGGTTCACCGGCTCGACGTCCTTGATGGTCAGCCCGGCCGCCTTGAGATTGCGCAGTACCAGCGCCTGCTGCGCGGTGCCCTCGTTGATGGCGATCTTCTTGCCGGCCAGGTCTTGCAGGGTCTCGATTCCCGATCCGGGGGCGGTGGCCAGTGTCATCGCGGCTCCGTCGTGCTGGACGACGCCGACGATCGGCACCCCGGCCTCGGAGTACTGGGCCAGGATGGGTGGCACGTCCCCGACCCGGCCGAGTTGGGCGTTGCCGGAGCGGATCGCCTCCAGCCGCAGCGGGCCGCTGCTGAAGTTCGCGTAGGTCACGTCGGCGCTGAGCAGGTCCTGCTCCCCGGACAGTTCGAACAGGGTCTTGAGCCGGTTCGCGTCGTCGGCGACGACGAGTTTGGTGCCCGCGGGCACCTCGACAGGCAGTGCGGCGTCCGCGGCGAGGGTGGCGCCGGGGACCGTGGGTTCGGTTGAACTGCAGGCGGTCAGCGAGGCGGCGGTGAGTGCGACGGCCGCCGCGAGGCGGAACAGGTTGGGCATGGGGTCTCCTATCAGCTTGCGGCCGCCGACGGGGCGGTGGTGAATCGGCTGGCCGGGCGGGTCAGGCCCAGGTGGTGGCGCAGGGTGGATCCGGTGTAGTCGGCGCGGAACAGGCCGCGCCGTTGCAACTCGGGTACGACGTGGTCGACGAACGCCGACAGGGAGGACGGCAGCGCCGGGGGGATGAGGTTGAAGCCGTCGGCCGCGCCGGTGCTGAACCATTCCTCGATGGTGTCGGCGACCTGCTCCGGGGTTCCGGCGAAGACCCGGTGCCCGCGGCCACCGCTGAGCCGCAGCAGCAGCTCGCGGACGGTCAGTCTGTCGTTCTGCACCATGCGTCTCACCAGCGCATACCGGCTCTTGATGAAATGTGTTCCGGTGTCCTGACTGTCGGTGAATTCCAGTTGCCGGTCGAGATCGTCGCGGGTGACCGGGAAGCCGACGATGCTGCTGAGTTGCTCGAGCCCGTAGTCGGGGACGGTGAGGTCTTCGAGCCGGCGTTTGAGGGCGTGCGACTCGGCTTCGGTGCCGCCGATGATCGTCGACAGCCCGGGCAGGATGTGTACCTCGTCGGGGTTTCGGCCGTGCCGGCGGATCCGGGCCTTCACGTCGGTGTAGAAGTCGCGGCCCTCCTCCAGGGTGGGCTGGGCGGTGAAGATGGCCTCGGCGTACCGGGTGGCGAAGTCCTTCCCGGGTTCCGAGGACCCGGCCTGGAAGAGCACCGGGCGGCCCTGCGGGGAGCGCGGCACCTCCAGTGGCCCGGCCACCGAGAAGTGCTCACCGGCGTGGTCGATGCGGTGGATCTTGTCCGGATCCACGAACCGTGGGGCGTCCTTGTCTCCGACGATGGCGTCGTCTTCCCAGCTGTCCCAGAGTTTCTGGGTGACCTGGAGGAATTCGTCGGCGCGGCGGTACCGGTGGTCGGGGTCGGGGTGGTTGGGGTAGCCGAAGTTGGCGGCCGCGTCCGCGTTGGCGGTGGTGACGATGTTCCAGCCGGCCCGGCCCTTGCTGACGTGGTCGAGGGTGGCGAAGCGGCGGGCCAGGCTGTACGGGTCGTTGTAGGTCGTCGACGCGGTCGCCACCAGGCCGATCTGGCTGGTCGCCCCGGACAGTGCGGTCACCAGGGTGAACGGGTCCAGTGCATCGAACGGCCGGAACTCGGTCTTGCCCTTCAGCACGGGGTGGTCGGCGAAGAAGATCGCGTCCAGCTTGCCGCGTTCGGCGATGCGGGCGAGTTCGACGTAGTGGTCGATGTCGGTGATTCCGGCGATCCGGGTCTCGGGGAGTCGCCAGGCGGCTTCGTGCTGGCCGATGTTGCGTAGGAATGCGTTCAGATGCAGTTGTCGTGGCGACGTTGCCATGGTGATGCGTCCTAGCCTCGGGTGCGCGTGCAGTCGTCTTCCATTCGACGTGGCTCGCTGCGCTGCGAGAACAGTTAGGATCAGCGAAATTTCAGAGGGCGCTCAGGCCGCGCAGGAGGACGGCGAGGCCGAACTCGAACGCGTCCTCGGCGCGGTCGGGCTTCGTGGCGCCGGTGGCCAGGGCGGCCGCCAGTTCCGGGCCGACCTCGGGGCTGGTGCCCCACGGTGCCGCCGGCGCGGCCGCATCGAGCGCCGAGCCGAGCACGAAGCTGTCGATCAAGGTGATGATGCGCAGGGTGTCGTCGGCGTGGAAGCCGGCCCCGGTCAGGGTCAGCGCGAGCGTGTTGTACATGGTGATGGCCTGCTCGCTGGCGACGGGGTAGGCGGTCAGCAGCGGGATCAGCCGCGGGTAGCGGGCGTAGCTTCGGCGGTAGGAACGCATGATGGCGGCGACGACGTCGATCCAGGGTCCGGTGGGTTCGGGGAGTTCGACCCCGCTCATCGCCCTCTCGCGCAGCAGTTCGATGATCTGCTCCCGGCCGGACACATGGTTGTACAGCGAGGACGGGCTGACCTTCAGCTTGCGGGCCAGCTCCGGGATGGTGAATCCGCCGCCTGCGTCGACCAGATCCATTGCAGCCGAGGCGATCCGATCGCTGGACAGGATCGCGACTTTTGGACGCCCCATGTTGGTCACTCCTGCCCTCTTTACAACGGCCTGTACGCACCCCACAATAAACGAATCTAATTCGTTTTAGGAGTTCCGACATGCAGACGCTGACCGCCCCGGCTGCCGAACCGCTGTCGCGCACCCACCCGTCGCAGCGGCCGCCGTTGCGGGTGGGCCTGGTGCAGCACCGGTGGCGTCCCGACACCGCCGAACTGACCCGGGTGCTGCGTGAGGGCATCGACCGCGCGGCCGGGGAGGGCGCCACCGCGGTGTTCCTGCCGGAGATCACGCTGCTGCGCTACCCGGCGGATGTACCCGCCGGGGTCAACCCGGGTGCGCACGCCGAAGACCTCACCGGCGGACCGACCTTCACGCTGGCGGCCGAGGCCGCCCGGGCCAACGGCATCTTCGTACACGCCTCGCTGTACGAGAAGGCCCCGGCCTCAGACGGTTTGGGCTACAACACCGCGATCCTGGTGTCACCGGCGGGGGAGTTGGTGGGGCGCACCCGCAAGACTCACATCCCTATTTCGGCGGGTTACTACGAGGACACCTACTTTCGTCCGGGCCCGGCGGAGAACGCCTACCCGGTGTACGCCCCGGACGGGCTGGGTGCCCGGATCGGGCTGCCGACGTGCTGGGACGAATGGTTTCCGGAGGTGGCCCGCAACTACTCGCTGGGCGGCGCCGAGATCGTCGTCTACCCGACGGCGATCGGCTCGGAACCGGTGTTCCCGGCCTTCGACACCCGGCCGCTCTGGCAGCACGTGATCGTCGCCAATGGCATCAGCAGCGGCCTGTTCATGGTGGTACCGAACCGCACCGGGGACGAGGGGGCACTGTCGTTCTACGGTTCCTCGTTCATCTCCGACCCATACGGGCGGGTGCTGGTGCAGGCACCCCGCGATGAGGAGGCGGTGCTGGTCGCCGATCTGGATCTGGATCAACGCCGAGACTGGTTGGAGCTCTTCCCGTTTCTGTTGACTCGCCGGCCGGACAGCTACGGGGCCCTGACCGATCCGGTCGATAGCTCGCGCCCGTACGGTGTCGGCCATGCATCGACCGCGGTCGTGAAATGACCTACCTGATGCCCGCCGAGGGAGCCCCGCAGGACCGGGTGTGGATGGCGTTCCCGTCCGCGGGCTATTCACTCGGCGACACCGCGGCCGAGCATCACGAGGCGCGTTCCGCCTGGGCTGCGGTGGCACACGCGATCGCGGAGTTCGAACCGGTCACCCTGCTGGTCGATCCGGGGGAGGTCGGTGCGGCCAAACGGTATGTCTCCCAGGACATCGAGCTGGTCGAGGTGCCGCTCAACGACGCCTGGATGCGCGATATCGGCCCCACCTTCGTGCACGCCGACGACGGATCGGTGGCGGCGGTGGACTGGGTGTTCAACGGCTGGGGTGCCCAGGACTGGGCGCGCTGGGACCACGATGCGAAGGTCGGCGCGCTGGTCGCCGAGATGGCCGGGGTGCCGGTGGTGTCCTCGGTACTGGTCAACGAGGGTGGCGGAATTCAGGTCGACGGGCGCGGCACCGTGCTGGTGACCGAGACGGTACAGCTGGACCCGGGCCGCAATCCCGGGCTCGGCAAGGCCGAGGTGGAGGCGGAGTTGCACCGCACCATCGGAGCGACCGACGTGGTGTGGCTGCCGCGCGGGCTCACCCGCGACTCGCAGCGCTTCGGCACCCGTGGGCACGTCGACATCGTCGCCGCCTTCACCGCCCCGGGTCGGTTGCTGCTGCACACTCAGACGGCTGAGGATCACTCGGATGCACTGGTATGCAAGGAAATCCGGGAGTGTCTCGCTGACCGGTTCGAGATCGTGGAGATGCCGGCACCGGATACCCTCACCGACGACGAGGGCTACGTCGACTACAGCTACATCAACCACCTGGTGGTCGACGGCGGCGTCATCGCCTGCAGCTTCGACGACCCGCGGGACGCCGACGCCGCGGCGATCCTGGCCGAACAGTACCCGGGCCGCACCGTGGTGTCGGTGGACGCCCGGGCACTGTTCGCCCGTGGCGGGGGCATTCACTGCATCACGCAGCAGCAGCCCGCCGCGCGGTGAGCGCCGAATGGCCAGTTATCGCACGTGTTCTCGCGTGGAGGGTGCGATAACTGGCCACTGGACCGCTACACCAGATTGATGGTCACCGGGATGTTGCCGCGGGTGGCCTTCGAGTAGGGGCAGACCTCATGCGCCCCGTCGACGATCGCCCGTGCGGTCTCGCGGTCGACACCCGGGATGCTCACGTTCAGCCGGGCCTCCAGGGAGAAACCGCCGTCGGCGTTGACCAGGTCGACCTCGGCGTCGACGGCGGTCTCGGCGGGCAGCTTGACCTTGTGCTGGCCCGCGACCAGACCCATCGCGCTCAGGTAGCAGGCCGACCAGCCGGCGGCGAACAGCTGCTCGGGGTTGGTGCCGTCGCCGGCGACTCCGGGCGGGGTCAGCTGGATGTCCAGCTTGCCGTCCGAGCTGTAGGACTCGCCCTGCCGGCCGCCGGTGGTGTGGGTCTGGGCGGTGTACTGAACGGTCATCGTCTGCTCCTTTGAGGTCGGATCGGCCCGGTCATCGGGCGCGACTGGCTGGTAGAACTCCGCCCGCGCAAGAACCATTCCCGATTTAATCGCGCGCGCTACAATTTCTTCATGAAGCCCAGCCCGCCCCCGCTGTCCGACTTCCTGTGCTTCGCGGTGTACTCGGCCAACCTCGCCTACGGCAAGGCCTACAAGACGATCCTGGACAAGCTCGGCATCACCTACACCCAGTACCTGGTGATCGTGGCGCTCTGGGAGGAGGACGACCAGACAGTCAGCGGGCTCGGCGAGAAACTCTTCCTGGAATCGAACACGCTGACGCCCATCCTCAAACGCCTGGAGGCGATGGGCTACCTGACCCGCCGGCGGTCCACCGAGGACGAGCGTCAGGTCGTGGTCAGCCTGACAGAGGCCGGTCGGACCCTGCGCGAACAGGGTGTGGAGATGGACCTGGTGGCCGCTACCGGGCTGTCGGCCGAGGAGTTCGCGGTCTTGCAGCGCGGCCTGGTGAAGCTGCGCGGCAACCTGCGCGCCCACGTGCAGGAAAGCGCACAACAGGGCTGAGGCGTCACCCATAATCGCGAGGTGACCGACATTGACGTACTGATCGCGGGCGCCGGCCCCATCGGCCTGACCGCCGCCATCGAACTCGTGCGCCGCGGCATTGCGGTCCGGATCGTCGACCCACTGCGCGAGCCACCTCAGTACGCCAAAGCCGTTGGTGTGCAACCCCGCACGCTCGAAGTCTTCGAGCGGATGGGCATCCTGCGGCAGATCCTCGATGCGTCGGTGCCGTTTCGGGGCCAACTCGTCTACGTCAACGGGGAGCTCACGAACCAGCTGGAGCTGTCGTTGCCCGACGATGTGCCCTTCGGCTTCATCGGACTGCCGCAGTACGCCACCGAACGGATCCTGCGCGAGAAGTTGGCCGCCCACAATGTGCCGATTGAGCGCGGGCTGGGGCTCGACAGCTTCGACCAGGACGCCGACGGTGTGACCGCGACGCTGACGGACGAGCAGGGCGCCGAGCAGACGGTACGTGCCCAGTACCTGCTCGGTGCCGACGGTGCGCACTCGATCGTCCGCAAGACGCTCGGGCTGACCTTCGAGGGTGCGGCGTTCGCCGAACAGTACATGCTCGGCGATGTCGAGGTGGACTGGTCGCTGCCGCCCGACTACAACGTCCGGGTGATGCACCAGACCGACGGCACGATCGACGACCTGCTGGTGTGCATTCCGCTGCCGGGGCGGGGGCGCTACCGGATGTCGATGCTGGTGCCCGACGAGCTGAGTGCGGACTCCGATAGCGCTGTGCAACACGGGTTTTCTGAGGGCCGGAAGCCCGAGTTGCGCCACATCCAGGCGGTCCTGGACCGGCTGTCCCCGGAACCGACTGTCGCGCGCAACCTGCGCTGGTCCTCGGTGTTCCGGATCAGCCACCGCATCGTCGACGCCTACGGCCGGGGCCGGGTGTTCGTGGCCGGCGATGCGGCGCACATCCATCCGCCGACCGGCGCGCAAGGCATGAACACCGGAATCCAGGATGCCTACAACCTGGCCTGGAAGCTGGCGCTGGCGGTGACCGGAGACGGTGCCGACGGACTGCTGGACAGCTACGACGCGGAGCGCCGTCCGGTCGGCGAGGAGGTGGTCGGCCGGACCGTGCGCAGCGCCCGCCACGGCATCGGCGCCGACTCCGACGATCCGGCCTTCGTGATCCGTCGCGAGGCGCAACTGTTGATCGACTATGCGGGCAGCCCGATTGTCGCCGAGGGCGCCGGCGGCCGCGCCCCGGATGCCCGCGGGTTGGTGCGGCCTGCGGTCGCCGATCCGGTGCGGCTGTACACCTTGCTGGCCGGAACCCGGCACACCCTGCTGTTGTATGCCGATGCCGCAACGGGTTTCGAATCGCTAGAAGCCGTGGCGGAGGCCGCGGTGGATGCCGCCCACGGCCTGCTGGATGTCTACGTCGTCGCCCATCCCGACGCCGAGGTGGATACCACCGTGCTGCCCCTGGTCCGCGACACCGGCGGGGACTTCGTCAAGGCCTACCGCGTCGACGGCACAGCGGCATTCGTGGTCCGGCCCGACGGGCAACTCGGCTATGCGGGGCCTGCGGAGTCGGCGGCACTGGTGGAGCACCTGAAGCGGACGTTTCGCTAGGGTGTCAGCATCACCTTCAGGTGATCTCCCGCCCGTGACATCGCAGCGTCATATCCTGCGGCGGCGTCGTCCAATGGCAGTGTGGTGGTGAAGATTCCGTCCGCGTCGAGCCGCCCGGACTGCAGCAGCGGTACCAGTTCCGGCCAGGTCTGCTGCACCGGGGCGGTGGTCATTCGGATGGTCAGGCTGCGGATCAGGCAGGCCAGCGCGGGCAACGGGTAGGGCTGTAGGTCGTGGACCCCCACGATGGAGACCGTCCCGCCGGTACGCACGGCGTCCAGGGCGTCGTTGATCGAGGTGTCGGTGCCGACTGCGTCGATGACCGCATCGACACCGAGGCCTCCGGTGGCCTCGCGGATCGCCGATCCGCCCGGTGGCACCACCGGGTGGGCGCCGTCGTGGCGCGCGCGCTCCCGTCGTGAGGCAACGGGATCGATCGCGTAAACCGTTGCCGCACCGAGGGTCAATGCACTGCGCAGGGCGCACATGCCGACCGCGCCGAGGCCGATCACCGCGACCGATCCGCCGAGCGGGATGTCGGCGCGTTTGGCCGCGGCCCACCCGGTGGCCAGATTGTCGGTCAGCAGCAGTGCCTGCTCGGTATTGATGCCGTCGGGCATCCGTAACAACTGGAAGTCCGCGGCGGGCACCGCCAGCAGTTCCGACTGCGCCCCGCCCAGCGCACCGGAGCCGAAGATCTGCGGGCCGTGCACGCAGCGGATGGGATCGTGCGTGGCGCATCCTGCGCAGTGACCGCAGCCCGCGACCGAGGAAACCAGAATCCGGTCACCCACCGCGAAACCGCGTACTTCCGAACCGGTTTCGACCACGGTACCCACTGCCTCGTGGCCCAGGGCGACCGGTTCGAAGATCGGGTAGTGGCCTTCGAGGAAGTGCAGGTCGGATCCGCAGATGGCGGTGGCCTCGACCCTGATGATGGCGCCGTCGGCGCCGGGTAGCTGCGGGTCCGGGCACACCTGCACGTCGACGGCCCCGGTGGCGTCGACCACCACTGAACGCATGCTCATTCCTCTCGGAAGTCCGACCAGACGGGTTCGCGGACGGCGGCGTGGTAGGCGCTCAACCGCCACGGGCTGACGGTGTGGATCTCCCCGTCGGCGTTCTTGAAGTACGAGTGTTTGATCGACGGGTGGGCCCAGACGGTCTTGCGGATCCCTTCCTGGGATCGACGGTGCCATTCGGCGGTCGGTTCCGGCAGCGGTTCGATGCTGCGCAGTTTCCCGGTGATCAACCGTTCCAGGCACTGGTCGATGTAGCGCATCTGCAGTTCGGAGTTCAGGATCAGGCTGCCGCCGTGGGCGAGGTGCGCGCCCGGGCCGTAGGTCATGAACAGGTTGGGGAAGCCCGGGACGGTGATGCTGCGGTAGGCATAGGGCCGGCTGCCCCACACCTGGTGCAGGTCGAGTCCGTCGCGGCCGGTGATGCGCATGGGGAACAGCACCTCGGTGGCCCGGAACCCGGTGGCATACACGATGATATCGACGTCGTGGGCGGTGCCGTCGGTGGTGACGACGCCGGTCGGGGTGATCTGGTCTATGGGGGTGCGCACCAGGTCGACGTTGTCGCGTTTGAGGGTGCCCAGCCAGCTGCCGTTGTCTTGCAGGGTGCGTTTGCCGGTGGCCGGATAGTCGGGGAGCACCTTGGCCAGCAGCTCGGGGTCGTCGCCGACCTGGGTGGTGATCCAGTCGGTGAACATGATGCGCGCGATCGCGTTGATCTCGGACACCGCGTTGGCCTGGTCGGCGTAATCGGGGTCGACCAGTGCTGCGTCCAGGCCCTTGTCGGCGCCGGGCCACATCAGCAGGAAGCGGTACCAACGCCCGTAGTAGGGGAGATGCTCCATGGCCCAGCGGACGCCGTCGGCGACCGGCTCGTGGTACATGGGATTGGGGAACATCCACTGTGCGGTGCGCTGGAACACCGTGAGGCTGTGCACCTTGTCGGCGATGGCCGGTGCGATCTGAAAGCCGCTTGCGCCGGCACCGATCAGGGCGAGCCGCTGGCCGGTGAGGTCGACGTCGTGGTCCCAGGCCGCGGAGTGAAAGGCCGGGCCGGTGAAGGTGTCCGCGCCGGGAAACTCGGGGAGGTGGGGGCGGTTGAGCTGGCCGACGGCGGTGATGACGGCGTGCGCGGTCAGGATGTCGGTTCCGGTGTCGACCCGCCAGACCGACTCGTCTTGATCCCAGGCCAGCGAGCGGACCTCGGTGCCGAACCGGATGTGCGGGCCGAGATCGTGGCGGTCGACCACATCGGCGAAGTACCTGCGCAGTTCGGGCTGCTCGGCGAAGAAGTGATCCCAGTGGTTGCTGGGTTCGAAGCTGTAGCAGTAGAAGTGGTTGGCGATGTCCACCCGGGCCCCGGGATAGCTGTTCTCCCACCAGGTTCCGCCGGGTCCGGCATTCTTCTCCAGGATGGTGAAACCGATGCCGGCCTGTTTGAGCCGGATGCCGGCCAGCACCCCGGATTCACCGCAGCCGATCACGATGACGTGGAAGTCCCCGGCGTCGGGGATGGCGCGGGGCCGGCGCGGGTCGATGCCGCCCAGGTCGAGTTCCTCCAGTACCAGCGGCAGGTTGTCGTCACCGACGTGTTCGCAGGCCGCCCAGTCGAGCATTTCCCGGACCAGGTCGTGGGACAGCGGTTCGGGAACGGGGCACCCGGCGTCGCGGTAGGCGGTGATCACCGGCAGCGCCTCGGCGCGGGCCCGGGCCTTGTCCTCCTCGGACATGAAGCCCTGGACCTCGTTGAGGAACATCCCGGCCTGCTTGAAGTCCCGGATGAAGCGCGGATCGCCAGTGATGTGGACCAGCGACAGCAGCAGGGTGGGGATGCTGACCTGCTCCAGGGCGGCAGCGATGTCGGCATCGGCGGTGTCGAACGGCCGTCCGGCGTGGAAGCTCCGCGTCACGGATAGTTACGCTACTGGGCGTAGCGTTAAGGGGCAAGGGGGTGTTTCGTCTGCTGTCGATGGCCATCCTGCGTGCCGGATGGCCATTTGAAATGGCCGAATGTGGCGGAGCCGCCAGTCGGATGACCGACCTGCTAGCCAGTCTGTGTATGTGCGCGGGATGGACCGCCCTCAAACACCCGACACAGAATCTGCAGGATCCGCATAGCAGCGGCGGCGACGCGGCGTTGTGTCCAACCTGTCAACCTGTCACCCCAGCGGGCCAAACTGGATCTCGTGCTAGCCATCTACCTGGACCAGAACAAGTGGAGTGGTCGGCTCGAGAGTCGCTTCAGCGCGTGCACGTGACTGACGTCGCCGCGACGTGAGAGTGTTCATGCGGCCACTCGAATCCCGGTAATTCGGAGCGAATTTCAAACAAACTCGTCTTGGGCGGGCGCACCGGGTCGCCAATCCGGCACGTTGTCGATCGTGGTTTGACTGGCCGGTGTGGGCATGGATGCGTCGAATTCGATCGGGGTCAACCGCTCGCACCTACGACGGACTCACCGGGCTGGCCGGCTTCGAGCCCGTCCGGTGGTCGTCGACACGGATAGTCACTGAAACCGCATATCGGGATTGAGTTTTGCTTAGATAGGCGACATGCATGTCCACGATGCGCGATGACCGATTCCGGCGAGTACCCGCTCACGCCGAGGCAGCAGCGGGCCTGGCTGAATTTCATGCGGGTCTATCACCGGCTCGAATATGAGGTGAACCGTCAGCTGCGCACCGAGTGCGGTCTTTCACTCTACGACTACACGGTGCTCAGTACGCTCTCCCGCGCACCGGATCGCCGCCTGCAGCTGACCGCGCTGGCGACGGTGATCGGGTGGGAACGCAGCCGGGTTTCTCACCACCTGATGCGGATGGCACGCCGCGGCCTGGTCGAGCGCACAACCTGCGACACCGACGGCCGTGGCACCGTCGTCGTCCTGACCGACGAGGGCTGGGACCGGCTCGCCGGCGCCGCCCCGGTGCATGCAGAGTGGGTGCACCGGGCGTTCTTCGCCGATCTGGATCCCGAGCATGAGGATGCCCTCGCTGACATCCTCGCCGTTGTACACGAGAGTCTGTTGCGCGAGGGCACCTTGCCGCGTCCCGACCTCTGATAGACCAGCTAAACCTGGTTCATGCCCCCGTCGACGAAGATCTCCGCACCTGTCATGAAGCTGCTCGCTTCGGAGCCGAGGAACACCACCACGGCGGCCAGTTCGGCTGGATCACCGAGCCGCTTCATCGGGTTCGTCGCCAGGCCGTCGAAGAACACCTGCCGCTGGTCTTTGTCAGGCACCAGTTCGGTGAGTCCCTCGGTCAGGATGGGACCGGGTATGACCGTGTTGACCCGGAAGCCACGGTCGCCCAACTCGGTGGCCCAGGTACGGCCGAAGGACCGGATAGCAGCCTTCGCTGCGGCGTAGGCACCGAATGCCGGGGTACCCCTGGTGGCCGCGGTGGACCCGGACAGAACGATCGAGGCACCGGGATTGAGTAGCGGCAGCGTCTTCTGCACGGTGAACACCGTGCCGCCCACGTTGCGGTTGAACGTGTCGATGAGGTGTTCGGGTGTCTCGTCCTGCAGCGTGGCGAACTCGCCGCTGCCGGCGTTGGTGAAAACGATGTCAAGGCCGGCACCGGCGTCGCGGATCACCCCGACAAGTCGGTCCAGATCCTCGGTGCTGGTGACATCGCTGGCAACACCGATGACACCGGAGCCCAGCGACGCTGCGGCGGCGTCGACGCGCTGTTGGGTACGCCCGGTTATGAACACCTTGGCGCCCTCGTCGGCGAAGGCGCGCGCCGTCGCATAGCCGATGCCGGATGTGCCGCCGGTGATCAGTGCTGTTTTTCCTTCGAGCTGAGCCATCTCGTCCTCCTGTTGTCGAAAACGCTTGTTGCGTTTCACCTCCGACAACTAGGTGACATGACACGTTATTCCGTGACATGTCACCTACTGTGGTCGTCAACTCCCACCCTGTACCCATTGCCGCACCCCTACGGCTACCAGCGTGCGCTTGTCCGCTGGTGCCGTGGGACTAGCCGACCTATGGAAAACCGATCACCTTGTCGCCGGTGGCGACTAACCAAAAGCAGCCGGGGTTCCGCTGGTTACCGGCGCCGGCTTCTCCCCGACGCCGACGATATCCAGATCGCCTGGGTGGTGCCTGAGAGCCATCCCGGGGGTCTGGCGTCCTGCAGCCATCCGGATCACGCACCGAACCGTGGCCCCATACGAGGGCACCCAGTCCGGCAGAGGACGTGCTTCGATGGGCGAGCCGGGGCGCCGAGGCAGCTGCGCCGGAGCACAGGCCTGCAACGCGGTTCCGCGATGAGGTACCCAGCCGGGCGCGTGCCGACCGGGGGGTCAGGCGGCCTGCTCGACGAGCGCGGCGATGACGGTTGCCAGCGCCGCGTTTGCCGAGTCGGCGGAGACCTCACCGGCGATGACGGCACGCGCCAGTGCATCGGCAGCCCCCAACATCGCGTGAATTGCCGCGTCGGGAATCTCGCCGCTTCGAGCGAATGGCAGCAGCGCCGAGCGACACTTTCCACCGAACGACTGGTCAGCCTCGCGGCGTATGCGGTCCAGTTCGGGCGAACCCGCAAGGGCGGCAACGAGTCCGGGCAGTTCGGTGCCCTCACTTCGCGCACACCCGATATAGGCGTCGGCAATGGTCTGAGCGACCGCGACAAGATCACCGGGTGCGGCGGACAGCGCCGCATCCAGTGCCGCGTGCTGGCGATCATCGAACGCACGGTAGAGCTCGGCCAGTACCGCGGCACGCGTGCCGAAGTGGTTGTAGACCAGCGGCTTGGCCACCCCGGCGCGTTCTGCGATCCGCGCCAGCGTCAGCGCGTCGCTGCCATCCGCCCGGATGAGCTCCTGGGCGACATCGAGGAGCTGGGCATGCCGCCGGTCTTTCGACATGCGCTTTTTGACCGCATCCGCCATGGGTGGCCCGCACTCCTCTCCCGTGCTAAGTTACGAATAGTAAGTTACTGATCGTAAGTTCTACAGACATTACCGGGAGACATCATGCATTCGCTCGTTCTCTTCGCGCATCCACAACCCGAGTCGCTGACCGCTGCTGCGGCACGCGCACTGGCCGCCGAGCTCAGCACGGGTGATGGTGACACCGCTGAGGTGGCCGATATTGCCGGCGAGGGTTTCGATCCGCGCTTCACCGCCACCGATCTGGCGGCGATGAGGGGGCAGAACCCGGTTGCCGCCGACGTGCGCCGCGAACAGGAGCGGGTGGAGCGCGCAGACGCGGTTGTGCTTGTCTACCCGGTTTATTGGTGGGGCATGCCTGGATTGCTCAAGGGCTGGATCGACCGGGTGGTCAGTTACGGATGGGCCTACGGCGATGACGAGGTGCACGCGGATGCGCTCGCGCGACGGGACATCCACCTGCTGGCACTGGCCGGTGTCGACTCCGGGACCTATGACCGTCACGGTTATACCGAGTCGATGCGCACCGGCATCGAACACGGGATCTTCGAATACTGCGGCACCACGGTCGCATCGTCACACGTCATCTACAACACCGAGGGCAGTGCACCGATCTCGTTGGCGGACAACATTGCCGCGGTCGCCAAGGATGTGATGACGGCGCATGAACAGCGTTTGTGCAAGACTGGAGTGGGTTCGTCCTGACGCCGGCAGGCGCTCAGTGCGCCTCAGACGTGCCCGCGGTGAGGAACGTCCGGCGCTGTCGTCGAGACGAAGCCGTCGATAAGGTCGACGACCTCGGTGGGCGCTTCGACCTGAGCGAAATGCCCGACACCGGGCAGGATTTCGAGGCGGCAGTCCGGCCGGACTTCCAGTGCGGAGTAGGCGTGGTCGACCGGGATGATGTTGTCGTCCTCCCCCAGATCGCCAGTACCGGCTGCGGACTTGACCGCCGCGACCACGTAGTTCGGCACCGAATACCGAGGCGCCTGCGGCGCAGTCAAGAAACTCGTACTGGGTAACCGTGCTGTCGTCGAGGGCGAACATGTGGCGGTAGTCATCGAGACCGCGAGCAGTAACCGCGATGCCGGGTGGCTGTTGATCCTCGAATCTGCTCATTAGTAAGACCCTTTACTACGGACGGACGTAGTACTACAGTCGATAGTAGTTAGGCAACTCAATGTGGAGGTGCGAAATGACTGACGAACTCATGGGGAGCGCTCTTCTAGCGGGCGCAATCACTTTGGCTGGCGGCGCCATCGGCGCTGGGGTCGGAGACGGCCTTGCCGGATCGAAATTCATCGAGGGAGTAGCTCGACAGCCGGAGGCCCAGAGCCGCCTGTTCACCCCATTCTTGATCACAGTCGGACTTGTCGAAGCAACGTTCTTCATCAACGTCGCCTTCATGGCACTGTTTGTTTTCGCCACACCCCAGTAGTAGCGCATGGGCGGCGCTGCGTGGTTGCCTGACTCAGGGCGACATTCCTGTAATCACGCACGTCCGCGCGACTCGCGCGTCCGGGTAGACCCGCATCTGTCGGCGGTGAGGCCGAACCGACCCTCTGGCTCGACAAAGGCTGCCGGTTTACCGACGAAACGCCGACGAATGAGGAGAGTCCATGATCGACGAACCATCGACGGTGGATGGTCAGCGCGGCGGCAGAGTTCGAGCGCGTAGCGCCATCGGACACTATGCGCGCTTGCTGACGCCCGATGCCGTGGCTGCTGCGCGGCTACCGCTGGAGCGTGATCTACCGCTACGCGTGGCGAATGCGGCGCAACGTGCAGCGCGGAGGCACCGTTCGGAGCGTATGCGCAGTCTCCTCGCCTCACCGGGCGGGGGTTTGAGCTGGCGGTCGGCGCCAAAACCAGGATCGCCCGGCCCGTGGGGCGCTGTGGCGCGGCCGCTGGCCGTGGCCACCTGCGACGTCGATCGCGCCATGATGTTGGGCCGCACCGTCTTTCCTCTACCGCTGCATCTGGGACACGAATGCGCGGCCGAAGTGGTGGAGGTTGGGACGGAGGTGGCCACCGTGCGTCCGGGGGACCGGGTCGTGGTCCCGTTCCAGATCAACTGCGGGCACTGCCTGCCATGTCGGCGAGGCCACACCGGAAGCTGTCTGTCGGTGCCTCCGACGTCGATGTACGGGTTTGGTCTTGCGGGTGGTTGTTGGGGCGGGGCGATCGCCGACTTCATGGCGGTTCCGTTCGCCGACGCGATGCTGGTGAAAATCCCCGACGCAGTGACGCCGGCCGCGGCTGCGGGTGCCGCCGACAACATCAGCGACTGCTACCGGCAGGTGGCGCCGCACCTGCCCGCCCTGCTCGCCGACGACCCCGATGCCGAGGTGCTCATCGTCGGGCGGATCGAGCGTCGGCACCCATTCACCTCAAGTGCGGTGCTGTTCACGGCGTTGATTGCCCGGGCTTTGGGGGCGCGGCGGGTCAGCGTGGTCGACACGTGGCCTGCGCTTCGCGAGCGGGCCGAGACACTGGGATTCCAGTTCTGGGACCCCCGACAGCCGAAGCTGTGGCCGGTTGCTGCTCTCACTGTGGATGCGACCGGAAGCAGAGATGGGCTGCGGAACGTGTTGCAGCACACCGCGCCTGATGGGATCTGCTCAAGTGTGTGGTCGCTGCACCGCCGGGTCGCGGTGCCGTTGGCAGCCTGCTATGTCCGAAACGTCACGCTGCACATAGGCCGTGCCCACGTTCGCGCCGTCCTCCCAGAGGTCCTTGACCTGATGACTTGCGGGCAGTTCGTACCCGAGCAAGTGACGACCAACGTGGCTTCCATCGATGACGCTCCCGAGGCGCTTCGCGACCATTGTTTCGGCGACGCTCTCAAAACCGTCCTGATCGCGTAACAGTGCGATGCGTGACGGTTGTGATCGCCGTGCCGAACCTGCGTCACTCGTCTCGGCTCGGCCGAACTCAACGTCCTCGCCGAGCCCGCGATCGAACAGTCAAAGGGTGCTACGCGTCATCTACCGCATCGATGACGCCGTAGCTTGGCGCGAGATCCTGCCCCTACGGAGCGTCTTCGACGAACTCCTCATGACAGTGAACACACCCGAGTCTCCGAACCCGAAGACGCCTGACAACGCCTCCGGTGAAGTCCGGCCAGCCGACGATAGCGGCCACGCGGGACACGTTGCGCAATCCTGCACCCCACCGCACCGTTCCAACTTCCGCCACTTGATGCGAAACCGCTCAGCCATCTCCGGAACAATCTTGAAAAAACGCGGTTTAGGAGCTGCGCCGTTCTCCATCCAGTTTGACGATCGACACCGCCGCCGCTGTCTAGTAGTAGTCGCCACTGCCAATGCACCGAGACGGTCAGTGGGAGAAGTCGATTGCGAAAGTCAATGGCGGTGTCTCAAGCCGCATTGCAAAGCAATGTGTTGAGGAGGCTGTGTGGGGCCGCCCTTAGCCTCTGGGTGTCTTCATGAAATCTTCACGAAAACCGGAGGAGACGCATACTCGCGGGTCTGACGCTGGAGTAGTGGGCGCCCACCAGTGGCGTCCTGGTGTTGTGTGTAGTCGAATTAGTCTAGGAAGGGTGTGCGCTGATGCAGCACAATCGATTTGGATACGGGTTGGTGGCGTTGGCGACGTCCACCCTGGTGCTAAGTGCTTGTTCGGGTGGATCAACGACCAGCGAATCGAGCACCGCTGCCGCCTCGTCGTCGGCATCCAGTTCGGTAACCACCTCAGCCGACGCCGGTACGCACAACGACGCGGACGTGGCCTTTGCGCAGGGAATGATTCCCCACCACGAGCAGGCAGTGGAGATGAGCGACATGCTTTTGAGCAAGCAAGGCGTGGATCCCGCGGTGGTGTCGCTGGCCAATGAGATCAAGGCTGCACAGGCACCTGAGATCGAGAAGATGCAGGGCTGGTTGCAGCAGTGGGGCGCGTCGTCTACGCCGAGCACGAGTAACTCCGATATGCCGGGGCACAACATGCCCGGCCACGATATGTCCGGTGGGGGGATGGGTGACATGCCGGATATGGGCGGCAGTGGTCACGGCATGATGTCGGAAGAAGATATGGCTGCGCTGCAGAATGCTCAGGGTGCCGAAGCCGGCAGTTTGTTCCTGGAGCAGATGATCGAGCACCATGAGGGCGCGGTCACGATGGCCCAGCAGGAGATCGATAACGGGCAGTTCCCGGCGGCGGTCGACATGGCCCGCAGCATTGTGACGTCTCAGCAGGCCGAAATCGACGAGATGCGTGCTCTGTTGGACAAGTAGACGGTCCAGTCCGTTTCACTAGCGGTCGGCGTCCTGCCCGACAGGCACATCGCTACGCGATGCGACGGGTAGTTCGACGGTAAAGGTCGCGCCATGTCCTGGCCCGGCGCTGGACACCGCGATCGTGCCTGAGTGTGCTTCGACGAGGGCCTTGGCGATGGCCAGGCCGAGGCCGGCGCCGCCATGTCCGCGGTCGCGGGCGGCGTCGGCACGATAGAACCGGTCAAAGATTCGCGGCAGATGTTCTTCGGCGATCCCTTCGCCGTCGTCGGCCACGGTGAGAATGACATGCTCACCGTGATGGGCGCACGTGAGTTCGACGGTCCCTCCGGCGGGGGTGTGCAGCAGGGCGTTGTCGATGAGATTTCCGAGGACTTGGGCCAGGCGTTGCTCATCACCCCACAGTGCCGGCAACGCGTGGGGTTGGTTGAGCCGGATGGCGACACCTTTGTTGTCGTAGCGTTCCTGGGCTGCGGCGATGCAGCGACGTGCGACATTTCCGACATCGATCATGTTAGGCGACAGCGTGAATGAGCTCTCCTCGGCTTTGGCCAGCGCGGCGACGTCTTCGGAGAAGCGCACGAGCCGCCGGGTTTGATCGCGCAGCATGGCCGCGGTGGCCGGGGTCAGGGTGCGCACGCCGTCTTCGAGGGCTTCGATGTAGGCCTCCAGGACGGCTACGGGGGTGCGGATTTCGTGGGCGAGGTCGCCGAAGAGGCGCTGACGCGTCGAGTCGACTGTCTGCAGTCGCGATGCCATTTGGTTGAAGGCCACGGCGAGCGCGTCGAAGTCCTCGCCAAGATTTGGTGGTGACACTCTGGTGTCGTAGTGCCCTTTGGCGACGGCTTTGGCGGCCAGGGCGACCTCGGTGACCGATCGTTGTAGGCGCCGGCTGACGTAGAAGCTGACGGCGAGGGCAACGAGCGCCGAGACCGCTACCGCGACCCCGATCGATATGACGGTCGCGTACCCGTAAGCCTCTTCGGCGTGGACTTCCTCCATGGAATTCGGTGGCACGCCGGCTTGGTGAAGGTGTTCGCGAAACAGGGGTGGTCCGACGATGGTGGCGACGGCGGTGGTGGTCAGCGCTCCGGTGATGACCACGATTGCCTGGGCTGCCAGCAGCCGCAGGCCGATGCCCGGGCGGCGGGATCGCGCCGGCACCGGTGAGGGTGTGCTCATTGCCCGGTGCCCATGCGGTAACCCACGCCGCGCACGGTGGCGATGTAGCGCGGTTGGGCCGCGTCGTCGCCGAGTTTGCGTCGCAGGTGTCCGATGTGGACGTCGACAAGGTGTTCGTTGCCGACCCACGGGCCGTCGCGCACTATTTCGAGGAGTTGGCGGCGGCTGAGCACCACACCGGGCCGACCGGATAGGGCCTCCAGGATGTCGAACTCGGTGCGGGTGAGCAGTATCGGGTCGTCGTCGAGGCGCACTTCGCGGGCGTCGACATTGATGCTCAGGGCCCCGAACTGTCTGGGCGGTGTGGGCTGATGCCCGGTGCCGGTCGCGGCAGGTGCGGTGTGCAGGATGCGGGGGCGGCGCAGCATGGCCCGGATCCGGGCGACGAGCTCGCGTGGGCTGAACGGTTTGGTGATGTAGTCGTCGGCGCCGACGGTAAGACCGAGGACGGTGTCGATTTCGGCGTCGCGGGCGGTCAGCATTACGACGTAGGCATCCGAGAAGGTCCGCAGCTGTCGGCAGACCTCCAGGCCGTCGATGCCTGGTAAGCCGAGGTCAAGGATGACGACGTCGGGATCGAGCTCGCGCGCGACGGTGATGGCGTCGATACCGTTGTCGGCGACGATGGCTTCGAACTGTTCACGTTCCAGGTAGCTGGCGACGACTTCGGCCAGCGGCACCTCGTCGTCGACGACGAGTGCCCGATAGCCCTTGGCCGGCGCCGAAGACGGTGCTGCGGGGTGCTCCATGCGTTTTATGGTGCCTGCTCGCGAACGGTTCGCGCTGATCCGAAGCGCCCATGAGGCCGATCTTGAGCGGATCTTCACACAACACTTACCGAACCCCGAGGGTGTTCTCGCCAAGCTGGTACGGGCGGCGTGTCAGGTTGCGATGCGCAGCGCGGCATTTTCAGCAAACGATCCGCCAGGGCGGGCCGCCTAGAGGTCCCAGGGTTATCTCCGGACTGAAACCGTAAATAACCCGACATTTCATGGCGCGAAGCCTGTCTGGGGCATGGCCCGGCCGACGGCGAGAGTGTCTGGTTGTGTGGTGATTTCAATGACGGGAGGGGTACCCGGAGTGGGCGGTGTTGGCGACTCGGCGCAACATCGCGGGCAGGTTACAACCCAGTGTCGACTACGGAGCCGCGTCACCTTTGATGGCTGCGCTGTTACGGTTGGCAACATCGTGGATATTTCCAGCGCGACTTCGGCGCGGCGACGACGAGCAGTCGTGGCCGCAGCGATCGCGTTCTGGATCGCAATCGTCGGGGCCGAATCCGCGCTGGTGGGCATGCAGTCTGCGCCGGACCCACACGGACCGCACGCGCTGATCGCCCACGGTGCTGATGCATCGGTGCTGGTCGCCGTTGAGCATCCGCATGTGTCCCGCGGCGGGGCCCCACTCGCTCCGGACACCTTCGCCGAAGCAGTGCTGCCGCGCGCAACGATGACGCTGCTGGTGCTCGCCCTGGTGGCGTTTCTCGTCGGTGTCCCGTTGTTGTGGCGGCACCGGGTGACAGCGGCGCCTCGGGGCCCTCCGCGGGCGAGATCGCACACCTTGTCGGGGCGAGACGTCCTCGCTCAGTTCTGCATCGCGCGCCGCTGATCGGTTGATATGAATTGAGTTAGTCCTTCACAAACGCCTCCGGAGGTGCCAGGAAGGGATTGTCAAAGATTCCTTTCGAGGGGCCTGAGCGTTGGCGCGCTCTGGTTCCTCCTGACACGCCCCGGAGGTGTTGTTGTGTCTGTCCAAAGTGCTCCAGCCACGATGTCCACAATCGTTGTTGCTATCGATGTCGGCAAGACCTCGTTGATGGTTTCGGCCACCGACGAGGGCCGTCATCAGTTGATGGGTCCGGTTGAATTCGCGATGACTCGCTCAGGTCTGGTGGCAGTGACCGACCGCGTGCTGGCGCTGGCGCCGTCGCGCCCACAGGTCACGGTAGGTGTGGAGGCTGCGGGCCACTACCACCGGCCGGTGGCTGATTATCGGTGGCCACCGGCGTGGAAAGTTATGGAGCTCAACCCCGCCCATGTGGCCGAGCAGCGCCGTGTGATGGGCCGGCGTCGACTCAAGACCGACAAGATCGACGTGGAGGCGATCACCGAGTTGGTGCTGGCCGGTCGCGGCCAGGTGATCGGCGAGCGCGAGATGCTCATCGGCGAGATGGCGGCGTGGGCGCAGCACCGGTCACGGCGGGTCGCTACCCGCTCGGCCACCAAAAATCAGCTACTCAGTCAGCTTGATCGGGCGTTTCCTGGGCTGACGTTGGCATTGCCGGATGTGCTGGGCACCAAGATCGGACGACTGGTCGTCGCTGAGTTCACCGATCCAGCCCGGTTGACGGCGTTGGGTGTGAATCGGTTAATCCGCTTCGCTGCGGTCCGCGATGTCCAGTTACGCCGTCCTGTCGCCGAGCGTCTGGTCACTGCAGCCAAGGATGCGTTGCCCACTCGCGACGCAGCGGTGGCTCGGCGCGTGCTGGCCACTGACGTGGCTTTGTTGGCCGACTTGGATGCCCGGATCAACGATGCCGAGACTGAACTGGCACGGCTTTTGCCGCTGAGCCCATTCAGCACGCTGACCTCAGTGCCGGGCTGGGGAGTGGTCCGCGCCTCCAATTACGCAGCAGCCCTCGGTAATCCGGCCCGATGGCCGGGGTCCAAGCAGGTCTATCGCGCGTCGGGACTATCTCCGATGCAGTACGAGTCCGCGAACAAGCGACGAGACGGTTCAATCAGCCGCGAAGGCAGCGTGGCGCTGCGTCGAGCATTGATCGATCTCGGCATGGGATTGTGGCTCACCGAACCCGCGGCCAAGTCCTACGCCGACGGGCTTAAGAACCGCGGCAAGCGCGGTGGCGTCATCGCCTGCGCGCTGGCACATCGCGCCAACCGCATCGCTCACGCCCTGGTCCGCGACCACGCTGTCTACGACCCCACCCGCTGGATCTGACAATCCACGCTCCTGCTGAGAAAGGAACGTTGTCCTGCACCCTTCACAATCCTCGTCGGTAGTGCCACGCTGAACAGGCGGGACGAAGGGCCGGATCAGATGCCGCATCGGTTATGGCGGGCCCCCTTAAGGGTTACGCCGCCGCTAACTTGGCACCCGGCCCTTCGCCTCCACGGAGAGCCCGAACGACGCCAGATGACCCGCTCAGAGGTCGTATAAGTCAACGTGGGCGCCAGGACCCGACCTACTCCAGACACCGTCGACATCACAGCAGCCACTTCAACGCATCCCGAACTGGATGCCGCTCCATCATGCCCATCCAAAGCCTTGACACGACCTACAGCCAGTTAGCGCCAGGTGTTGTCCTCGTGTTTTGGGGGCCACCGGTGTCTGCTGTCCGTCATCAGCTGCCGCGCTCGGTCGCGGCGTCACAGAAGCGACATTCCTCGATGAACCATGTTCTGTCCATCCACTCTGCCCGCACGGCCCCGTTACCCGAGAAGCCCGACCTGGGCCGATATGAGCGGCCCGCCACCATGGTCGGCCAGACTCCTGTTCTGCGCATCACCGAACCCTTCACGACTGCCGAGCAGGGTTTCTGGGCGAAACTCGAAGGCTTTAACCCGGGTGGGATGAAAGACCGTCCCGCGTTGCACATGGTCGCGCGCGCCCGCTCCGACGGCTCTTTGGCCCCCGGCGCCCGGATCGTCGAATCCACCAGCGGCACCCTCGGGTTGGGTCTGGCGCTGGCCGGCACGGTTTACGGTCACGCGGTCACGCTGGTCACCGACCCCGGGCTGGAGCCGATCATCCAGAACATGCTCACCGCGTACGGCGCCCAGGTCGAGTTGGTCACCGAGCCCCACCCCGAGGGCGGATGGCAACAGGCCCGCAAGGATCGCGTGGCGCAGATTGTGGCCTCTGATCCTGGCGCCTGGCATCCCGACCAGTACAACAATCCGCACAACGTCGAGGCCTACCGCGGGTTGGCGCTCGAGCTGCACCAGCAGCTGGGACCGGTGGACGTGCTGGTGTGCTCGGTGGGAACCGGCGGGCATTCGGCGGGCGTGGCACGCGTGCTGCGCGAGTTCAATCCGCGGATGGTGTTGATCGGCGTCGACACCGTGGGCTCGACCATTTTCGGCCAAACGGCCAGCACCCGGCTGATGCGCGGCCTGGGATCGAGCATCTATCCCGGCAACGTCGATTACGCCGCCTTCAACGAAGTGCACTGGGTCGCCCCGCAGGAAGCCGTATGGGCGTGCCGCACGCTGGCCGCCACACACTACGCCAGCGGCGGCTGGAGTGTGGGCGCGGTCGCGCTGGTCGCCGGCTGGGCCGCCCGTACCGGAGCCGCCGGCGCGACAGTCGCCGCGGTCTTCCCCGACGGCCCCCAGCGATACTTCGACACCGTGTACAACGACCAGTACTGCCAAGCACACGGTCTGCTCGGTGCCGTTCCGCCGCCGCAGCCGGCTACCATCGACGATCCGCTGTCGCAGGTGGTGACGTCGTGGACCCGGTGTGCGCATGTCATCGATCCCATGAAGGTGAGTCACTGATGGGCTTGGTCGCGCAGTTCCGTAGTTTCGGCTGGCCGAGCCGACTGCTCATGGTCAACCAATTCGGGATCAACCTGGGCTTCTACATGCTGATGCCCTATCTGGCCGGGTACCTGGCGGGCCCATTGGGTCTGGCAGCGTGGGCGGTCGGATTGGTGCTGGGGGTGCGCAACTTCTCCCAGCAGGGCATGTTCCTCATCGGCGGCACACTGGCTGATCGACTGGGATATAAGCCGCTCATCGTCGGTGGCTGCGTGTTGCGCACAGTGGGTTTTGGAATGCTCGTCGTCGCCGAATCACTGCCGATGATGTTGATCGCTTCGGCGGCAACAGGTTTCGCCGGCGCACTGTTCAATCCCGCAGTGCGCGCTTATGTGGCCGCTGATGCCGGAGAGCGGCGGGTCGAGGCGTTCGCACTGTTCAACGTCTTCTACCAGGGCGGAATTCTGGCGGGCCCGTTATTTGGTCTGGCGCTGATGTTCGTGGACTTCCGGATGACCGCCGCCGCGGCAGCGATCGTGTTCGCGGGCCTGACCGTGGCCCAGCTGTTCGCGTTGCCGCAACGGATCGCCCCCGCGCCACTCGAAAAGACCTCGGTGTTTCAGGACTGGCGTGTGGTGGCGTCCAACCGGTCCTTCCTGCTGTTCGCCGTGGCCATGATCGGCTCCTATGTGCTGTCGTTCCAGGTCTATCTCGCTCTGCCGCTGCACGCCCGAGATCTCGTGCCCGGCCACGATTCGGTGGTCACCGCCATGATCTTCGTGGTGTCCGCAGTTGTTGCGATCGGCGGGCAGATGCGCATCACCCGCTGGTTTTCCCGTCGGTGGGGTTCGGGGCGGTCCCTGACAATCGGCATGCTGATCGTGGCGGCCGCGTTTTTGCCGTTGGTGGTGCTGCCCGAGGCCGGGCGGGCCGGCCCGGTGGCGGCGGTGGCGGCGCTGCTGGTGGCGACCGGTGTGCTGGCGGTGGGGTCGGCTGCGGTGTTTCCATTCGAAATGGACACGGTGGTGTCGCTGGCCGACGGGCGCCTCGTCGGGACGCATTACGGTTTCTACAACACGATCGTCGGGGTGGGCATCCTGGCCGGCAATCTCACCACCGGATGGCTGCTACAGACAATGAATGCTTTGGGTCGACCCGAACTGGTGTGGCTGCTGCTCAGTGTGATCGGCGCGCTTTGCGCGTACGGACTGTTCCGGCTGGATCGCCGTGGCTGCCTCGATCCCGCGCCGGCTGTCGGCAGGGCGGGTACTCAATGAGGTCGGCGTCGAGCGCAGGTCAGCTCTCGATGACGCGTACGACGTAGGGGGTCATGCCGGAGGTTCGGACCGGGGAGACCTTGATGGGCACATCGGTCTGCTGCGCTTCGAGCATCCGGCCCCCGCCGAGGTAGATCGCTTCGTGTTGGCTGCCCCCGGGTCCCCAGAACAGCAGGTCGCCCCGTTTGGCTTCCGACGGGGCGACTTTGCGTCCCGCGTCGTACTGATCACCGGAGTAGCGGGGCAGTACGATCCCCACGCCGGCGAACGCGTAGCGGATCAGCCCGGAGCAGTCAAAGCCCACCGTTCCTGCGCCCTGGTTGATGCCGCGGCTGGGGCCCTCCAGCGTGCCGCCGCCCCAGGAGTACGGCACGCCGAGTTGGGTGCCGGCCCGGCGGATGACGTGCTCGATGGCCTGGGCGCCGTAGAGCCTGTTGCCGCGGATGCTGGTGGCTGGACTTGCTGTCGGGGCGAGGATGCCCAAGCTGCTGAGGAAGCGACGCCCCATGGTCAATGCGGTCTGGGTGGCGGCTGCGCTGGCCTGCAGCGTCGCATTGGCGATGGCAATCGGGTCGCCGGGGGCGCCCGCGCTGGCGACCTGTGGCAGGCTCGGATCCCAGTGTCCGCCAGCATGTTCGGCGGTTGCGGTGGGTGCGGATAGAAGGAGCAGGGACGCCGCAGCCGCGCAGATGGCCACGGCGTAACGCAGGCTGGCACGGGGCGCGCGAAACCGCTGGCGCTGCTGGGCGGTGCCCACCCCGTTCACGCCTGCACATCGATCCTCGTGGGTCACATCGTCTCCTTCGCGCCGCTGCGGATGATGTGCCCTCAGATCATGTCCGACTGCTCGGGATAATCAGTGTGACAACAACATACGTACTTGATACGTAGATACGGTAACTCACATTCGTCACATGAGAAACATCTGTCACTGAATTACCAGGATGGAATTTGTTGTGGCAGGGCCGATGTCAGAATGTGGACACGCATCGTGTCAGCCCTGCGGCAATCGCATATCACGACGTGCGCGTGCGGTGACCGCCCCACACGCAGTGTTGGTGTGCGAGGCCCGATGCGCGATGTTGCGGTCAGGCGGTTAGCGATGGGGGGAGTGGTGATGATCTCTCAGACGTCGGCGTTACCTTTTTCCCATGTGTCCCAGTCGATGTTCCAGTCGCCGAGTCCATCGGTGCCCGACAATATCGGTCCGCTGGTGTTGATGACTTCAACGATGTCGCCTCGACGGGTGTTGTCGTAGAACCAGCGGGCGTTGGCCGGATTGACATTCAGGCATCCGTGGCTGACGTTGGTGTTGCCCTGGCTACCCACCGACCACGGCGCGGAGTGCACATAGATACCGCTGTAGGACATTTGCGTCGCCCATTCGACTTCGGTGCGGTAGCCATCGGGGGAGTTGACCGGGACGCCGTAGGTGGACGAGTCCATGACCAGGAATGAGTAGCGGTCACCGATGATGTAGGTGCCGTTGTCGGTGGGTGTGGACGCCTTGCCCATCGACATCGGCATGGTTTTGATGATCTCGCCGTTGCGGCGCACGGTCAGGGTCTTGGTCGCATCGTCGGCGGTGGCGATGACTTCATCACCAATCCTGAATCGCGTGCTCGCATCGTCCTGGCCGAACAGTCCGTCACCGAAGTCGACGCCATAGGTGTTCACGTTCACTTCGACCGTCGTGCCCGGACGCCAGTATTGTGCTGGGCGCCAACGGACTTCGCGGTTGTTGAGCCAGTAGAACGCGCCCTCGACCGGTGGGGTAGCGGTGACGGTGATGGCGCTCTGGGCTGCCGCGCGGTTGACGATGTCTTCGTCGAAGCGGATGGCGACGGGCTGGCCCACGCCCACGGTGTCGCCGTTGTTGGGCAGCACATAGGGCATGGTGAGGTTGTCGGGCGAATGCGTATGGAACGTGGCGGTGGTCGTCGTCGCGCCGGTCAGGCCCAGCGCCTCGGCGCGCAGCGTGTACTGCTTGTTGTAGCCCAGCGCCTCGGCGGTGGACCAGGTCACGCCATCGCGGCTGAGTCGTCCATCGACACGTTGACCCGCCTCGTTGGTGAGCGCCACCTCGCCGAGCACACCGTTGCCGGCCTCGACCGTGACCGGTGATCCGACGCTCACGCCGGTCGCGCCGTCAGTCACTGACGCCCGAAGGTCCGGGACGAGCAGATCGGCGTAGGGGCTGGCTTTCGCGATCGCCGCCGCGGGGCGCGGTGCGGGTTGCGGCGCGGATGTGCATGCGGTGAATGCCAGCGCCGACACGGCAGCCACAGCGACCGCGCGCCACCACGTCGTCACGGTGTGCTGGGGAGGAATCGGTCGGGCAGTGACGGCATGTGCGCTCTTTCGATGATGTTCTCGTGCAACGCCAATAGGTGTGCAGTGTGCGTAGCTCAGCCCTGAACGTGTCTGCCAGTGTGAGCGCTGGGCATAAGCCTTTGCTAGCCCTTCTATGAAGATTTCATGAAGCGCCCGACGTCATTGCCTCCCAGGGATAGCCGGGCACGTGTCGGGTGGTGTGCTGGCGGGGTAGGGGCTATACCCTGCGGGGGTAACTGATGGGAGGACCCACCGATGAAAGCGACGACCCGACACCGCGCGCGCCGCATTGCTGTCAGTCCAGTCCTGCGCTCGATCCTGACATGCGTAGCCGTGTGCGCGGCACGCTCACTTACAGGCAGCGCGCCGCCGGCGAAGGCACGAAACGCGAAGTCCTGCTGCGGATAACCGAAGCATCACCCTGCGGCACGCGGGTGGTTAGCGGCCCGCACGGCCGTGCCGATCGGCGCCGGGCAACGCCGTCAAAAACTGTTCAATCGCCGGCGCGAACGCTTCGGCCAGGTCCTGCGCGGTGAGCAGCGACTCTGACATGGTGACCTCAGCGAGGACGCCGTAGGGGAGCGCGTCGGCAACGGCGCGGGCCGTATCGAGCGGGTGGCGGGCATCATCACCGGCGATGATCAGTGTCGGAGTCGAGATGTCGGCCAGTTCGCAGGCGTCGCGGAAGGCACGATCGTGACCGATCGCCGCGGCCGCAGCTGCGCTCTGCGGATCGGCACGCGGTATGGCTTCGGTGACGAGATGGGCGATCAAGGGTTGCAGGTGCGGAATGAACAGGTCCCACCCGGCCTGCAATCCGTGTGTCCGAACGCATGCGGCGAAACGGTCCATCAGTGCGGTCTCTGCTGCTTTGGCGCCGTCGTCCTCGATGGCTTCGGCGCTGATGATCACCGCCGAGCGGACCTTGGCCGGATGGGCCAGGCTGGTGCGCAATGCGATCGTGCCGCCCAGGCCCGCGCCGATCAGGTGCGCCGACGTCGCATCCAGGGCGGCCATGACGGCGATGACGTCGGCCACATAGCGGTCCCAGCGGTGCAATGCAGGATCGCGGCAGATCGATGCGCCGTAGCCACGAATGTCGGGTAACGCCACGAGATAGCGACCGGCGAGCCGTTGCGCCAGCGGGCGCATGCTGTGGTGATCGGGACCGCCGCCGTGCAGCAGGATGACCAGCTCGCCCTCACCACCCACAGCGACCCGGAGGGGCCACGCGTCAACGGTGACCTCGATCATCGTCGTCACCATCGGGTGCCCCACCGCGCAGTGCGGACGGAATCGGACCGGCGCCCCGCGGGGCGGAATGTGCCGCGTCGGCGATCAGCGGCTCGCGTTTCGCCCCGCGGCGGCTGAGGATCAGGCTGACCGCCGCTGAACTGCATGCTTGCAGGATACCCCCTCGGGGTATACATTCGATATGTGCATACCCGGTAGGGGTATTGACCACCGAGGAGGAGTGGAGCGCGTATGAGCACGACGACCTACACCGTAACGGGCATGTCCTGCGGGCATTGCGAAGCATCTGTACGTGAGGAGGTCGGCGGCCTGGCCGGTGTGTCCGATGTCGAGGTCAGCGCCAAGACCGGCGCCCTGACCGTGACCTCGGACGGATCTGTCGACGATGCGCAGGTGCAGGCCGCCGTCGCCGAGGCCGGTTATACGGCGGTGCGGGTCCGGTGAACGCCGCGGGCCGACTGGCCGCCTTCGGGGTGGGACTGGCCGTAGCGTTCGGTGCTGCCTACACCACCGCGGCGGCACTCGCTCCCGCTCCCGCTCCCCAACAGGACACCGACGCACCGCCAAACCCCCTCGGGTCCAACGACATCACGCAATACGCACCGGCAGCACCGATGGCAGGTGCTCCCGCAGGCCTGTCACTGGCCGACGACGGATACGAGTTGTCCCCGGTACGCGCGCCCGCGCGCACCGACGCCACCGGCCTTCTCAGCTTCTCCATCCTGAACCCGGCGGGACAGCCGCTACGGGACTACGACACCGTGCACGACAAACAGTTACACCTCATCGTCGTGCGAACCGATGGAAACCATTTCGCCCACGTGCACCCGAGCCTTGACCCGCGCAGCGGCGTGTGGTCGATCCCGTGGACCTGGAACGCCGCCGGCACCTACCGGGTCTTCACCGACTTCACCCCCGCAGGCGGCAAGCAAACCACGCTCACCCGCGCTGTCGAGGTGGCCGGCACGTTCACCCCGTCACCCGCGCGTGCCCCCCGCACCGTTGATCAGGTAGACGGATACACCGTGCAGCTGCAGGGAACCCTGGCCGCTGGGACGTCAACACAGCTCACCGCACGCATCACCCGCGACGGCCAACCCGTGACCACGCTGGAGCCCTACCTGGGGGCCTTCGGGCACCTCGTCGCGTTGCGCGACGGCGACCTGGCCTACCTACACGTGCACCCCGAAGGTGCCGAGCCGACACCGGGGGATAGCGGCGGGCCGACGGTGCCGTTCGCCGCCACAGCACCGACCGCCGGGCGCTACCTGCTCTACCTCGACTTCCAGGTGCGAGACACCGTGCACACGGCGACGTTCGTCGTCGACGCCGCCCGCAGCGGGCCCGTCAACAGCACCACTGCACCCTCACCGGCACCGGGTCCGGGCCACGCCGGCCACACCGGGCACTGACCGCGCCGCCGACCACCGAAAAAGGAGCACCCATGACGACGTCGACACCGGTGTCCTCGGCACACGTCGAGTTGCAGATCGGCGGGATGACGTGCGCCTCCTGCGCCAACCGAATCGAGCGCAAGCTCAACAAGATCGACGGTGTCAGCGCCTCGGTCAACTACGCGACCGAGAAGGCCACGGTCGCCGTCCCCGAGGGCTATGACCCGGCCGAGCTGATCACCGCCGTGGAGGCGACCGGTTATTCGGCCACCCTGGCCGCCGGCGCAGCCCCCGCCGGGGACACCTCGGCTGACACCGACGCCGAGGACCCCGAACTGGTCGCGCTGCGTCAGCGTCTCATTGCCTCCGGCGCACTGTCGGTCCCGGTGATTGCGATAGCCATGATCCCGGCACTGCAGTTCACCTACTGGCAGTGGGCGTCGCTGACGCTGGCCGCCCCCGTCGTCATCTGGGCGGCCTGGCCCTTTCACCGGGCCGCCTGGGCCAACCTGCGCCACGGCAGCGCCACGATGGACACCCTCATCTCGATGGGCACTCTCGCGGCGTTCTTGTGGTCGTTGTATGCGCTCTTCCTGGGCACCGCCGGCGAAGCCGGAATGACGCATCCGTTCACGCTGACATTGGCCCCCTCGCACGGCGCAGCCAACATCTACCTCGAAGTAGCCGCCGGCGTCACGACGTTCATCCTGGCCGGCCGCTACTTCGAGAAACGGTCCAAACGCCAGGCCGGCGCCGCGCTGCGGGCCCTGCTGGAGTTGGGCGCCAAAGACGTCTCGGTGCTGCGCGAGGGCACCGAATCCAAGATCCCCGTCGAAGCGCTCACCGTCGGCGACGAGTTCGTCGTGCGCCCCGGGGAGAAAATCGCCACCGACGGCGTGGTGGTGTCAGGAACCTCGGCCGTCGATGCGTCCATGCTGACCGGCGAATCCGTTCCGGTGGAAGTCAGCCCCGGGGACAACGTCGTGGGCGCCACCGTCAACGCCGGCGGCCGCCTTGTCGTGCGCGCCAGCAGAATCGGCACCGACACCCAACTCGCCCAGATGGCCACACTGGTCGAAAACGCCCAAACCGGCAAAGCCGAGGTGCAGCGCCTGGCCGACCGCATCTCCGGGGTGTTCGTCCCGATCGTCATCGCCGTCGCCGTCATCACCCTCGGAGCGTGGCTGGGCGCCGGATACCCCGTCGCCTCAGCGTTCACCGCAGCGGTCGCCGTCCTGGTCATCGCCTGCCCTTGCGCCCTCGGACTGGCCACGCCCACCGCACTGCTGGTCGGGACCGGCCGCGGCGCGCAGATGGGCATCCTGATCAAAGGACCCGAGGTGCTCGAATCCACCCGCACCGTGGACACCGTGGTGCTGGACAAAACCGGCACCGTCACCACCGGCACCATGGCCCTCGTGGATGCGGTCCCGGCACCGGGAACATCGCGCACCGACCTGCTCCGGTTAGCCGGCGCCCTCGAAGACGCCTCCGAACACCCCATCGCCCGCGCGATCGCCACCGCCGCCCGAGACGAGACCGGCGCGCTGCCCACCGTCGAGGATTTCGTCAACGTGCAAGGCAAAGGGGTGCAAGGCATTGTCGAGGGGCATGCGGTCGTCGTTGGACGCGAGAGCTTGCTGGCCGACTGGGCACAACACCTCGACGAGGAACTGGCGCAGGGCAAACGCCGCGCCGAAGCCGACGGCAAGACCGTGGTCACGGTCGGCTGGGACGGACACGCCCGCGGCATCCTGATCGTCGCTGACACCGTCAAATCCAGCAGCGCACAAGCGATTACACAACTCAAACAACTCGGGTTGACCCCGGTGCTGCTGACCGGGGACAACGAGGCCGTCGCCCGCCGCATCGCCGCCGAGGTCGGTATCGACACCGTGATGGCCGAGGTCATGCCCGAAGGCAAGGTGGAGGTCATCACCGCTCTGCAGGCCGAAGGCAAGACCGTCGCGATGGTCGGTGACGGCGTCAACGACGCCGCAGCACTGGCTCACGCCGACCTGGGCCTGGCGATGGGCACCGGCACCGACGTGGCGATCGAAGCGTCCGATATCACATTGGTCCGCGGCGATCTGCGCAGCGCCGTCGACGCGATCCGACTGTCCCGCAAGACATTGTCAACCATCAAGACCAACCTGTTCTGGGCGTTCGCCTACAACGTGGCCGCCATCCCCGTCGCCGCCCTGGGCATGCTCAACCCCATGCTCGCCGGCGCAGCAATGGCGTTTTCCAGCGTGTTCGTCGTCGGCAACAGCCTGCGGCTGCGCGGCTTCACCAGCACCAGCACCAGCACCGACAGCACCAGGGAGGACGCCCGCCATGGCTGATCAAAATCAACCGGGCAGCTGCTGCTGCACCGCCAGTAGGTCGCAGCCGATACCGACGCCCCGCATCCCGGCGGCACCCAACCTGCTCGACATCAACTGGCGCAACCCGACTCCACCCACCGCGAACGTGGAAGCGAGCAACTGGTGACCACGACAGACGAGACCGGCCACTGCACGACGGCAGATGCCGGCCGCCACGGCTACATCACCGACAAAGACCGATACCTGGCACGGCTGAAACGCATCGAAGGCCAAGCCCGCGGAATAAGCCGCATGATCGAGCAGGACCGCTACTGCATCGACATCCTGACCCAGGTCGACGCCCTGACCAAAGCCCTGCAAGGGGTGGCGCTCGGACTGCTCGACGACCACCTACGCCACTGCGTCGCCAACGCGGCCGCCGCCGGGGGCCCGGGCGCCGACGCCAAACTTACCGAAGCATCCCAAGCGATCGCCCGACTGGTGCGCTCCTAAGCGCTGCCGGCCGCCGCCGGCGCCCGGGTGATCGACGAGCTCAAGGACAGAGATGACACACCACCCCGACCCCGCAGAAACGGTCCCCACACACGCCAACCATGTAGGCCATCACTACCGCGAGACGCATCCCGGCACCGCGACCGAACACCAGCACGACGGGCACGAAAGCCACAGCGGGCACGGCGGACATGGCGATCACGTCGCCGCGTTCCGGAAACAGTTCTGGATCAACCTGGTCATCGCTGTCCCGGTCGTGGCGTTCTCATCGATGTTCGCGATGCTCGTCGGTTACGACATCCCCTCCTTTGCCGGCGCCCAGTGGGTGGCCCCTGTGCTCGGCACGCTCATGTACTTCGTCGGCGGACGCCCCTTCCTCACCGGCGCGGTCAGCGAAATCCGTTCCCGCCAACCGGGAATGATGCTGCTGATCGGGCTCGCCATCACCGTCGCGTTCCTCGCCTCGTGGGGTGCCACCCTGGGCGTGCTGCACCACGAACTCGAATTTTGGTGGGAACTGGCCCTGCTCATCGTCATCATGCTGCTGGGGCACTGGGTGGAGATGCGCTCACTGGCCCAAACCACATCGGCATTGGACTCGCTGGCCGCCCTGCTGCCCGACGAAGCAGAAAAAGTCGACGGCGAGCACACCGTGACCGTGTCACCGGCCGACCTCCGCGTCGGCGACGTGGTGGTAATCCGCCCCGGCGGAAGCGTTCCCGCCGACGGAACCATCGTCGATGGGCGTGCAGACATGGACGAGTCGATGGTCACCGGGGAATCCCGCCCGGTCACCCGCGGCGCCGGAGACACTGTCACCGCCGGGACGGTCGCCACCGACTCCGGCCTGCGAGTGCAGATCACCGCGACCGGCGACGACACCGCCCTGGCCGGCATCCAACGCCTGGTCACCGAGGCGCAGAACTCCTCGTCACGAGCCCAACGCCTGGCAGACCGTGCCGCGGGATGGTTGTTCTGGTTCGCGGTCTCCACCGCCGTGATCACCGCGTCGATCTGGGCGCTCGCCGGAGATCCCGATGCCGCGGTGGTCCGCGCGATCACCGTGCTGGTCATCGCGTGCCCGCACGCGTTGGGCCTTGCGATTCCGCTGGTGGTGTCCATCGCCACCGAGCGGGCGGCCCGCGGGGGAGTGCTGATCAAGGACCGCCTCGCGTTGGAAGGTATGCGCACCGTGGACGCGGTGCTGTTCGACAAGACCGGCACCCTCACCAAAGGTGAACCCACCCTCACCGCGGTGCAGACCGTCGGCGGCGACGAGAGCACCGTCCTGGCGCTGGCGGCCGCAGCCGAGGCAGACAGCGAGCACCCCTTGGCGAGAGCCATCGTCACCGCCGCCACCGAGCGCGGCCTCGATATCCCCCAAGCCAGTGGTTTCACATCGTCGCCAGCAGTCGGGGTGACCGCGACCGTCGACGGTCACCAGATAAGGGTGGGCGGTCCTCGACTCCTTGCGGAACTTGGTGAACCCGAGATCGAGGTCGCCGCACAGTGGCGCGAGAACGGCGCCATCATCTTGCACGTGGCCCGTGATGGCACCGTCATCGGCGGTCTGAGCCTGGCCGACGAGGTACGCCGCGAATCCCGCGATGCCGTCGACGCGCTGCACAAGCTCGGCGTCGAGGTCGTCATGATCACCGGTGATGCCGAAGCTGTGGCCCATACCGTCGGGCAGGAACTCGGCATCGACCGCGTCTTCGCCGGCGTACGACCAGAAGACAAAGCATCGAAAGCCGCTGCGCTGCAACATGAAGGCAAGAAAGTCGCCATGGTCGGCGACGGCGTCAACGACGCGCCCGCCCTCGCACAAGCCGACGTCGGCATCGCCATCGGTGCCGGCACCGATGTCGCAATCGCGTCAGCGGGAGTCATCCTGGCCAGCTCAGACCCGCGTTCGGTGCTGTCGGTGATCGAGTTGTCCCGTGCCAGCTACCGCAAGATGCAACAGAACCTGTGGTGGGGCGCCGGGTACAACCTTATCTCGGTGCCGTTGGCTGCCGGGATCCTGGCCCCGGTCGGCTTCGTGCTGCCGATGTCGATCGGCGCCGTCCTGATGTCGCTGTCGACCATTGTCGTCGCACTCAACGCACAACTGTTGCGACGCCTGGATCTTCGACCCGAAGCCAGCACCGACGCAGTCCTGCACAGCTGACCGCAACGGACTGCATCCATTGCGACAGAAGTTGTTCCCCGCAGGTCCAAAGCGGTGGCTGCTACTGGGGTTCTTAGTGTTCGTGGCTGCTGTGATCGTGCAGCGACTGCGCCGGGGCAACGGGGGCCTGCGCCGGCGGAGCGGGGTCGGCGGACGGGGCTTGCGGCGGCGCGACAGGTGTGACGTTCAGCGGAACAGCCGGGGCCGGTGCCTGCCCGTGGTGGTTGTCACCGTGGTGATCCCCTGCGTGTTCGACCTCGCTTCCGTGATGACCGGTGTCCGCCTGAACCGGACCGTGATGGTCGGTGCCTGCGTCGGCCGGGCCATGATGGTGGCCATGGCGCTGACCGGAAACGACGCCCACCGTCGATGCCAGCGTGACGACACCGACTGCACCGAATAACACTGCAGCACTGGCCAGCGCCGAAACCGGTTCGCCCTGCAATCCGCGATACCAGATCCAGCCAGCACCCATCACTACGTAGATCTGAAGCATTAACGCCGCAAGGTCAGCGCCCTGCACCACCTCCGGTTGGCCGGCATGCGGACCGAACGGGGCGCCCGCAGTCCGAGACAGTACCCATAACGCAATGGCACCCCCGTTGAGCAGGATGCCCGCGGCCAGAATCGGTGTCGTCGTCCTGACGAGCACCGCCCGCACCCACATCAGCTGCAGCAGCGCAAGAACGGCGAAGAACACCCCGGACAGCGGCCACTCGCGCCAGTGCGCCGGTACTACGGCAAAATGGACGACCGCAGCTCCCAATGACGCCAGCGCCGCACAACGAGCAGCCAATCTGCTGTCGGTCCTGGGCGCCGCCTTGATAGCCACTGAGCGATGATGACAGCACCAACACGGCAACTCGACCACCCGACATCACATCTCAACCCGACCGAGATTCTTCTGTCACGAAGCACATGTTGGACAAGCTCGTTGCGGATCATCGCAACTGCCTTGCTTATGAACAGACTGCCGTATCGGCATTTCGGCAATCATGTTTCGCTTCGAGCCGCACGAGCATGGCAAACCGGTACAGGCACAGGTCATCTCGCTAATGTCGAGCTCGATGCTGGGTGTACCTGAACGTCTGCGGCTGAGCGGGCGATGAGGGCATGTGATCAACCCTTCCATCGTGTTGTCGGTCAATGTCCGGCGCCGGGGTGTACGGTCTCGGGCGCGCCGGCGGGGGCACTGCCGGCAGCCGCGCCCGGTGCCGCGGTGACTGTGAACTCCGCGGTGTGGACCTGTCCATCCACCTTGAAGTCCAGGTAGAGCAGGTACGTGCCGTCCGTGGGCGCGGCTGCCATGAACTCGATGTCGGGACCGGGCTCGGTGATTCCGTCGCCCGGCTCACCCATCGGGTGCACATGCAGGTACCCGAGGTCACCCGCCCGTAGCGCCACCAGGTGCCCGTAGGCCCCGAGATAGGGCTCCAGCCTCTGCACCGACCGCCCCGCGCGGCTGACGGTGAACGTCAGAGTCGAACTTGTGCCGACGCCAAGTGATCCGTGCAGGGCTACGGTGAAATCGGCGACCGTGGCGACGGCGGAAACCGGCGGCAACGGCCGCGGTGCGAAGTCGCCAGCGACCGACGTGGTCGAGGTCAGTGTCACGTTGCTCCCGAGTTCGCTCGGAACGATGTCGGCGTAAAGCCGGTAGGAGCCTGCCGCATTCCATCGCCACGGCAATGACCATGAGCCGTCACCGTCGTAGGTGGGGTGCACGTGCCGGAACTCGGCACCGTCGCTACGTACGACGATCAGGTGCAAGTCCTTCTCGTGCGCGGTGTCGTACTCGGTGAGCGCAGCTCCGCCCGGGCCGGTCAAACGAAACGACAGCTTGCCCTCCTGTCCGGTGGCGCCGGGTGCTGTGACGTCGCGGATCTGATAGCCGCTGCGTTCGATCGACAGGCCGGGCATCACGACCGAGGACGGCGATCCGGCGTTGTCGGTGTGGTGTTGTGCTCGCTGATTCATCTACGCTGCCTCCGTTTGCTTCGTCCACGACGCGGACGGGTCCGTGGGGATTACCCGGTGTCTTGGCGCACCGGTTGATGTCCGCGCCCCGGTCGTGCACCACGACCGGGGCGCCCAAGACATGCCTTGGCCGTCAAGGCCTGCCGGTTACTGGACCGCGCTCAGCGGGCCGGAACCGGGATCTCGCTGGTGTCCTCGCCGGCGGAATCGTCGGGTGTGGCGGCGCGCCGATTGACCACCGAGGTGGGGAGCACCTTGATCGGCCACCAGAACCAGCGACCCAGCAGCGCTGCAACCGTCGGGGTCATGAACGCGCGGATCACGAAGGTGTCGAACAACAGGCCCAGACAGATCGCGGATCCGACCTGACCGATGGCGATCAGGTCATTGGTGACCATCGAGCCCATGGTTATTGCGAACACAAGGCCCGCCTGGGTGGCCACGCTCCCGGAACCAGCGACGCCCCGGATGATCGACGTATTCAGACCGGCATGCAGCTCTTCCTTGAACCGGGACACCAGCAGCAGGTTGTAGTCCGATCCGACCGCCAACAAGATGATGACCGTGATCGGCAACACGAACCAGTGCAGTTGCTGGCCGAGAATGTGCTGCCATAAGAGCACCGAAAGCCCGAACGACGAACCCAACGAGATCGCGATCGTTCCGACGATCACCGTGGCCGCGACGATGCTTCTCGTCATGACCAGCATGATGATCAAGATGAGACTGAGCGCCGCGATCACGACGATCATCAGATCGTATTTCGTAAATTCCTCGATGTCGTGATACGTCGCGGCGGTACCGCCGAGATACAGTTCGGATCCTTCCAGCGGCGTGCTCTTGATGGCTTCCTTCGCCGCAGTCAGCTCCGCCGACGTGGTGGCGATCGCCTCAGGTCCCGCCGGATCACCCTCGTGCGTGATGATCATCTGCGCGGATCTGCCGTCCGGTGATACCAGCAGCTTGAGGCCCTTCTGGAAGTCCGCGTTGTCGAAGGCCTCCGGCGGCAGGTAGAAGTAGTCGTCGTTTTTCGCCGCGTCGAAGGCCTGACCCATTGCAGTCGCAGTGTCGGTCATGCGACTGATCTGCTCAATCAGCCCGTTGAAGCTGCTGTGCATGGTCAGCATGGTGGCTTGGATGTTCTTGGAAATTGCGATCATTGGCGGTAACTGCGCAACGAGCTGCGGCGTCAGTTCATCCATTTTCTCCAGATTGACCAGCATCGAATCCATGTTTTCGCTGAGCTTGTCGATTCCGTCAAGGCCGTCGAACAATGACCGCGTGGAGAAACAGATGGGGATGTTGGCGCAGTGCGGTTCCCAGTACAGGTAATTCCGCATGGGCCGCCAAAAATCGTCGAAATTAGCGATGTGGTCGCGCATCTCGTCGGAGGTCGCCTTCAAGTCCTTCGCGTCGCCGACCATGTCGTGGGTGATGTCGGCCTGTTGCTGCATGAGGCTTTGCATGCGTTCCATAATGGCGATCATTGCACCGAGTTCGTCGGTCATCCCGAGCATGTCGCTCATGCG
The DNA here is from genome assembly GCF_043974665.1 of Mycobacterium sp. AMU20-3851. Taxonomy (NCBI): domain Bacteria; kingdom Bacillati; phylum Actinomycetota; class Actinomycetes; order Mycobacteriales; family Mycobacteriaceae; genus Mycobacterium; species Mycobacterium sp. AMU20-3851. The sequence continues at coordinate 5,542,301 of NZ_CP146371.1, read as the reverse complement.
GTCCTTCATATACTGCAGGTTCTCGGTCATCGACACCGACTGCATACTCACCTGGAACGGGATCGAACTGTGATCGATCGGCGCCCCCAAGGGCCGGGTGATGCTCTGTACCTTGTTGATTCCCTCGACGCGGAGGACATTGCGGGCAATCCTGTCCAGGATCAGCATGTTGGCGGGAGTGCGCAGATCCTGATCGGCGACGATCAGCAGGATGTCCGGGTCCATTTTGGCCTTCGAGAAATGCCTATCCGAGGCCTGATATCCCTGAATGGAAGGCATCCTGTCTGGGACGTAGTACCGGTCGTTGTAGTTCACCGTGTACGACGGCAGCACCGCTAGACCGATCAGCGAGACGATCATCGTCACGACCAGAATCGGTCCAGGCCAGCGCACGAGGGCGGTGCCTATCCGGCGCCATCCTCGGGTCGTGATCTTGCGCTTTGATTCGAGCAACCCGAAGCGGGTGCCCACCAGCAGGACTGCCGGAGTGAGCGTAAGCGCCGCGGCGACAATGACAAGCATGGCCACGGCGTTGGGAATGCCCACCGCTGCGAAGTAGGGCAGCCGGGTGAACGTCAGGCACAGCGTCGCACCCGCAATCGCCAATCCTGACCCGAGCACGACATGTGAAACGCTGTGATAGGTCGTGTAATACGCTGCTATACGATCCTGGCCGGCTGCCCGCGCCTCGTGGTATCGGCCGAGGAAGAATATTGCGTAGTCGGTAGCTGCCGCAATTCCCAGCATCGTGAGCAGGTTCACGGCCAGGTTCGACAATTCCATGACCTGGTAATGCCCGAGGATGGCAACCACTCCGCGCGCGGCACTGAGCTCGACAAACACCGTGATCGTGACGATCAACATTGTCGCCAAGGACCGATAGATGACCAACAGGATGAGAGCGATGATCGCGAAGGTGATCAACGTCATCATCAGCTGGCTATCGTCAGCGGCGGCATTCAAGTCCATCGTGAGCGCGGCCGGACCGGTGACGTAGACCTTCAGCCCGGGCGGCGGGTTGCTTTGATCGACGATATCGCGCACCGACTCTACCGACTTCTTCGCCGGTGTAGTGCCTTGGTCTCCAACGATATTCAGCAACACGTAGGCGGCCTTGCCATCCACGCTCTGCGACCCGCCCGCGGTGACGCGGTCGCCCCAGAAGTCCTGAACGTGGTCGACATGCTCATGGTCATCCTTGAACTGGGCAACCAGGCCGCGGTAGTAGTCGCGCGCCTCGTCCCCGAGCTCGGTATCGCTTTCCAGCAGAACCATGACCATGCCGTCGTAGCCGAACTGATCGAACTCTTCGCCCAGCTTCTTGAGCGCCTTGAAGGACGGCGCATCCTCGGACGCCAGCGAGACCAAGTTCGCTTGCCCCACCTTTTCAAGCGACGGCACAACGACACTCACCGCCACCATCACCACCAACCAAGCCACAATCATCAGACCCGGTGCCCGGCGGATGGCCGACGCGAAACGGGACGGCTTGGCAGCGGTCATAAGTGTTCTCATGCGGACTTCACCAAGCAGAACACCTGGGCGTTATGAGCCGTCACCGACTGTTCGTCGCGCACCTCACCGTTGACGGTGATCCGGCAACCAAGCGTGCCACTGTCTGCCTGTGCGACCACATTGGCGAAGACCGACATCAATCTCGTCGAGATCGTGTACGACCACGGCAATGTCGTGAAGTTCGCGTACTGGGGCTGAGCATGTTCGTCGAGGAAGTTCGCCTGGCCCGTCGTTCCCGCGGGGCCAAACACCTCATAAATCACGTCTTTGGGAATGACGGGTTCGGATCCATCCCTGATGGCGTTAGGAATGTCCGTCGAGGAACCGGCCACCCCGTGCAGCCGAATCACCGCAAACACTGCGACCGCGACCACCATCACCACCACTATCGGTATCCACATCCGCTGCACGACCCTGAACATCTCTCGTCCTTTCAAAGCGTCAGCCATACCGGCGTGAACATTTGCAGAATCGGCGCTGTCCGCCTCCGTCGAGCTGTCGAACACCTGCCGGGAGCGTACACCATATACCCCTAGGGAGTATGTGGGATGGAGTGAATGGCTGCGGTGTGACGCATGTGGGACGTCATCTCTTCGTGGTTGTTACGGCGGCCTCGTTTTGATGACGTTGCTAACTGTCAACTGAAATAGGTTGTGCAACAGGGTATATAAGCCAACGCCGTTGGCGAATCGTGGCGCCTCGGGCCCGGTCAGGCACATCCTGGACTGTTATCGATAGACGGTGTGTCCCGACGGAGAGAGATCGGGTACCCTACCCGGGTATGGTGACGACGTCGGGCCGCCTCGGTATCGTTGGGGGCACAGCGGAACAGATGCAAAAGCTTCACTACCACCACCACGCGCCGCACGGCCACGTCCACTGCAAAGCCGACGACTTGCTGGGCGCGCACCGACGGCCAAACCCGTGGTCTGCATCGGACGGTCGAGGAAGAGCTGACATGTCGACAACACGCCAGGACACTTCGTTTCGCGGCCCAGGAGGCCGCGTGATCGCCGGCAAGCCCCATCCGGGAGTGTTGCTCAGCGCCCTGCTGTTGCTTGGCGCCTTGTGGGGCAGCGCGTTTCCACTGATCAAGCTCGCGGCACCAGCGTTCGGCCCCGTCGGAACCACCCACATCCGGCTAGCGGTGGCCGCGGTTGTGCTCGCGCTGCTCACCGTAGCCCGCCGAGACCTCTGGCGCGGGGTGCACCAGCGCTTCGGGGCGTATGTTCTGCTCGCGGCGCTCAACGTCGCCGTCCCATTGACCCTGGTGGCTACTGCCATCGTTGGGCTCAGCGCCTCGATGGCAGCGATCCTGAACGCCACCACTCCAATGTTCACCATTCTGATCGCGGCGGGGTGGCTCGGTCAGCGCATCACCTGGCGGCGGATACTCGGTGTCGCCGCCGGTGTCTTCGGCGTGGTCATCCTGCTCGGCGGTGTCCCGCTGACGGCAGACATCGGCACCGCCATGGCCGCCGGGGCATCCCTAATCGCAGCACTGTCCTACGCGCTGGGCGGCACCTACGCCCGGCGGACCTTCCCAAGCACTGCACCGACGACCCTGGCGCTGGGCCAGCAAGTGGCCGCCACGCTCCTGCTGATTCCGGTGACCGTCGCCGCCACTATGGCGGTACCCCCGTCAGGGCCGGTGACCGCCGCTGCGATCACAGCGGTCGCGGTGCTCGGGCTGGGCGCCACCGCAGGCGGCTACCTCCTCTACTTCTGGATCATCCGTCACGCGGGTCCCGTCGCCGCGTCCACGGTGACATTCCTTGTCCCGATCGCCGGCGTCGGGCTCGCTGTGGGCTGGCTCGGCGAACCGCTCACTGCAGCGGTGGTGTTGGGGCTACTGGTGATCAGCACCGGCGTCGGCCTCCTCACCTTCGGCAAGTCACGCGCCTCCCGGACGCCCGTGATCCGCCGGCGGCGCCGGTGACCGGGATGGCCAAGCGTCCTACCACCTCTAAGAATCGGAATAGCGTTCGTAAATAACCTGATTGATGACCATTTCGGTGGTATACGCGCGAGATCTTCACCGTCACAGATCCGCGACCCCCAAGTGGTCGCGGGGCCTGCCCCGTGCGGTACAAACCAACCGTGCCGGCAGCCTGTCACTGACCGGGTGGATGCTCCCTCGCCAGCATGCTGGTGCTGGGCAGGATCGCGAGAAGCATCTTCAGATTAGGCGAAACAATAACGCACAGAGCATCGCTCGGTCCTCAGTGCGCAGATCGACCATGCCATCGGGCACCCGCCGGCTGCAGTCGCTTGACTTGCAGAAGTAGGGCTGCGGGGCAGTGATACTTGCTGAAGTACCATACCCTGGTAGGGTATGGCTCGTCGCGTTGCGGAAGATGGTCGACGCGAACACACCCTGTTCAAACTTGCGGTATGTGGCCATCCGGTTGCCACACCCTTAACTGGTACGAGGTAACGAAATGTCTGTCGAATCACCTCCCTCCTCCCGGCGTTGGTGGGCGCTCGCTTTGATCGCCACAGCTCAGTTCATAGTCATCATGGACACCTCAATCATCGGTGTCGCGTTGCCTCGTATGCAGGAAGATCTCGGCTTCTCACAGGAGAATCTGTCCTGGGTGTTCAACGCCTACGTGGTTGCTTTCGGCGGGCTGCTCTTGCTCGGCGGTCGCCTGTCCGATCTCTTCGGGGCTCGCCGGATGTTCAGCGTCGGATGGGGCATCCTGCTGGTCGGGTCTGCCGTGGCCGGCCTCGCTGGCACTGTGGGCATCGAACTCGCGGGCCGCGCCGTGCAGGGCGCCGGCGCGGCTCTCATCGCGCCGTCGGCCCTGACTCTGTTGATGATGTTCTTCGGTTCTGATCCGCGTGAGCTGACCAAGGCCCTGGCTCTTTATGGTGCTGCGGCCCCGGCCGGCGGGACGGCCGGTGTGTTTCTCGGCGGCGTGATCACCGAGTACGTGTCGTGGCCCTGGGTCTTCTACATCAATATTCCGGTCGCGGTACTCGCGCTGGTCGCCGCGCCAGTCCTGATGCCGACTGGCGGCGCCAGGGTGAGGGGCGCCGTCGACGTAGCAGGCGCGCTTACGGTGACCGGAGGTCTCGGCGCGGCGGTGTACGCCATCGTCCGGGCTCCGGAGGCCGGATGGGGCTCTGCTGAGACGTGGGGCGTGCTCGTGGTCTCGGTCGTCCTGCTTGGAATCTTCCTCAGAGTGCAGGCTTCCCGTCGTGAACCGTTGATGCGCTTGAGCATCTTCCGCACGCCGAATCTGGGTGCGGCCAACATCGCACAGTTGCTGCTTGGCGGTGCGTGGATCCCGATGTGGTTCTTCCTCAATCTGTACCTGCAGCAGGTTCTCGGTTACAGCGCCTTCCCCTCGGGCGCAGCCCTGCTGCCGATGACGCTCCTCATCATGGTCGGAATGATCGTCCTCGCGCCGCGAGCGATCAACCGCTTCGGACCAAAGGCCATGATCGTCACCGGTCTGGTGATACTCGCCATCGGTATGGGTTGGCTGTCCCTCATTCGGCCCGATGGCAACTTCTGGGTTGACGTCCTGCCCGCATCGCTCGTGGCGGCACTCGGTATGTCACTCGCCTTCATCCCCTCGCTCGGAACCGCCATCTCATTCGCCCGACCCGAAGAAGGTGGCCTCGCGTCGGGGATCGTCAACACGAGCTACCAGGTCGGTTCCGCACTCGGCCTGGCGGCAATGACTGCCGTTGCCGCTTCCTACGGCACGGCCCAACTCGGTGACCCGTCTGCGCTCACCGACGGCTTCTCGGCAGCCTTCCTCGGGTCCGCTCTGATCGCCCTGGCGGGTGCAGTGATAGCTGCGCTGACCCTCCGCATGCCGCACACCGACGGTCCCGTTCAAAGCAGCAGCTCCGCTGCAGAGCGCGCCTGAACGCAGGCTAGATCAACCCACACCTAGAAAGAGAGGATCACCATGACCACAACGTCTGTTCTCATCGCCTACGACGGCTCTCCCGACGCTTGCACAGCAATTGAGGAAGTCGCCAAACTTCTCCCGGGCGCCCAGGCCGTCGTCCTGTACGCCCGTCAGCCGATGGAAGGCCTCGCAGCTCACCTCGAGGGGCATCCCGCCTTGGACGACCTTCGTGGCATCGAAGAAGCCAGCCTCGATTCCTCCGAACGGATCGCGTTCGAAGGCGCCAAGCGTGCACGCGCCGCCGGTTTGAACGCCGAGCCGCGGGTGCTGTCGAGGATGACGACCGCATCGGAGTCGATCGTGCAGGTCGCCGATGAGATCGACGCGGCCCTCATTGTGCTCGGCTCCCGAGGCCGCCGTGGGCTGTGGTCGGCCGTGCTCGGCAGCACGTCTGTCAACGTGCTCCACCATGCCCGCCGACCAACCCTTGTCGTACCGTCCGAGGCAGTCATCTCTGCCCGTCAGCGGCCAAGCACGCCGGAACCCGACGCCCACCACGCGTGAGCGTCCGACAGAAGCTTCGGTGGTCATCACGGTGTCCGCCAAGTTCGGTAAACTCCTGGACGAAAAGCGAAGTCCTACAGCGTCAGCAGACCGCGCTCGATTGGTCTGGGGCCGCTCTTCGATACGTTGGTGATCCGGGCGCTGATGACGCCGTCGATAGCGTTCTGGTGGCCACAGCGAGGGTGTGCCAACACCTGGGCCCAATCCCGAGGCCGAAGCACGAGCCGGACGCGACCGGAAACTCTTCGCGGGAAACGAGTTGAAACATGTTCAAGCCACTGTTGGCGATCTTGACCGCCGGCGTCACGTCCGCACTCGTGCTGGCGGCGCCGGCGCAGGCCGACCCGGACACCGCGTTCGCCAAGGAACTGCAGAGCTACGGCATCTACGGGCAGAAGGACTACAACGCCTGGATCGGCAAGATCGCCTGCAAACGCCTGCACCGCGGCGTGGACGCCACCGCCCGCGACTCGGCCAAATTCGTCGCCGACCAACTGCAACGCGGCAGCAGCACCGAACAAGCCTGGCAATTCCTGGCCGCCGCGATGAACTACTACTGCCCCGACAAGCGCGTCCTGCTCACCCAGTAAGGGAGACACCGATGTTCACCAAGCTCTCACTGGCCACCCTGGCCGCCGCCGCCCTGACCCTGGCCCCCACCGCAGCCGCCGACGCCACCGACAACTACCCCATCCCCAACAAGATCCTGCACACCCCGTGCACCGCCGAGCAGATCCTGGCCGCCACCCGCGACACCAACCCGGTCTACTACGAGCGCTACATGATCGACTACAACAACAAATCCCCGGAAGTACACCGCGCCGTGCAGGACCGCATCCACTGGTTCTTCTCCATGGACTACGCCGGACGCCGCCAATACTCCGAGGACACCGCCACCAACGCCTTCTACGAACAACTGTCCTGGAACTGGCCCAACTGGGCCAAGATCTTCTTCAACAACAAAGGCGTGGTCGCCGCCTCCACCGACGTCTGCATGAACTACCCACCCGACGACATGTCGGTCTGGGTCTGGTGACGCTCTAGATTGACGCGGTGCGTAGGAAATCGGCGCGCAGCTATCGCCGTTCTGACACTCATCGACGCCCTCTTATCGATCCAATGATCAACGTGGTCCCATGATCTTCCGGCTAGACGACGCCGAAATGGCCTGTGGCGCAACTACTGTGATGGTGCAGTCTCCGTACGATCAGGAACGTACGAGTCGTGCGATGGCAGCGGAGGCCTCAGCCAGCTTCGCGTTGGCCTCGTCGCCGCCATCGGCGACCGCCCGGGTCACGCAGTGGTCGAGGTGCTCATCGAGCAAACCCAGCGCCACGGTGCGCAAGGCACTGTTGACCGCGCTGATCTGGGTTAAGACATCGATGCAGTACTTGTCGTCGTCGATCATCTTGGCGATGCCGCGAACCTGGCCTTCGATACGGCGCAGTCGCTTAGCGTAGTTGTCTTTCTGCGACGCATATCCGTGTGTGGTCGTCATCTAGCCTCCTGGCGGGTTCTGCACCGGCCAGACTTGATCGTATTAGCCATCCCCATCACGCCCCAGTGGAGGTCGGTCATCGACTGAACTCCACCGATGCCTGACAAGGAAGACCGCGGGGGAACTCTTAAGACGGGCAGGTGTTATGAAGCGATGGTACCCCACAGGGGTATGACACTGGACCCGGGGACCTCCTGAGTATTCGCCGAGTGCGAGCTAAGTCGTGCGCTCGGCGGTTCCGTTGGGTCCGTTGTTCACTACGCCGGTATCGGCCCATCCGACAGCGCACCGGAATGCTGGAAGCCGACCACAATGATCACCGGTCGCCGTGGCAGCCGGCGGCCGTGCCAACCTACCGTGTCGTGACCGATAAGCTCAGTGTGACAACAAAATATCTCACGCGAGACACATTTGCTCAGCAGTCGGCGTCGACGTAGATGGTGTTGGTAAGTGCGCGATCGAACGGGCGATCACGGTCGTTGAGGCGGAGCCCCGTCATCTTGGTACCCGGACGAACTGCGCGGACAGAGCACTGGGCCGAGGGTGCGGCACCCGTCTTGCCTAAGATGACCTGAAACCCTTGTGCCTTCAACCTTATGATGGCCGTATCAACCGACTTTGGTTGACCAAGCCGGACTCCTTTTACTGGCGTGGCCTGGTCAAGGTTGGTTGCACCTCCCTGCTCGGTTGACGGGGGAGCCGGATCGGCCGCGCTCGCCACAGCTGGACTGGCCAAGTTCAGCGCGCCGGCTATGGCTAATCCGGATACGATTGCCGAGGCAGTTCTTTTCAATGGGGTCTCCATTCGCGTTGGGGTTGTCAGGGCGGGGTCCCGCTTCCATCCGGTCCCCACCGCCTTCTATGTGATGTCCGACTCGGGCGGTAGGACGGAGTCGGTGCTGACTTCGGGTCGAAGATCCAGGCGCCGCAACAGTTGTGCGTTGAGTGCGACGACAATGGTCGACAGCGACATCGGGACGGCGTTGATCGACATCGGCAGCACGAAGCCGACCGAGGCCAGGATCCCGGCCGCCAGAGGTACCGACTCGAGGTGGTACCCGGCGCCCACCACAGGTTCTATTGCATCTTGCGGTAGCCGGCACGGGACAAGTCGATCACCGATAGCACAGAACGCGGGTCTGAGCTGGCCAAGACGCCGTCGCCGACCATGGCGACCTTCTTGCTGGCATGTTGCAGCGCAGTGACTTTCGATGCTTGGTCTCCTGCATGGACGCCAGCGAAGAAGCGGTCGATGCCGCCGACGGTGCGGGAGACGGCATCGGCGTCTCAGGTGATCATGACGACCTCGATGGCGCCATCGGCGCGCCATTGCGCGGCGGCATCGATCTCGGTGTCGGTCGTCGTGCCCATCTGCGCTCCACTCCTCCTCGATCAATACCCCCTGGGGGTATAAGAGAATGTATACCCCATGGGGGTATCATGCAAGCATGTGGTTCACCGGCGATGCTGGGCAGCAACGGTGCGATCACCGCGTTCGATGACCATCGAGTGTCCGAGGACTTGGTCGCTGGCATCCTGCGCAAACTGCCCTCTGTCACAGAGTTTGAGCTGTGACAGGCACTTGGGAGCGTCGTCGGCCCGGTATTACCTTCCCCTCGTTGACGACCTCGGTAAGTGGTGGTGTGCTGATCAATCCAACTTGATCAGCGCTGCTGATCGGTGAGTATGCTTCGTGCCGAGATGATTCGAATAAACTGGTGGCCCAAAATCAGCGGTGAGTTGTTCACCATCCGGCAGGTCGCCAACTCTGCCGCGGCGCTGGGGTGGAGAATAGTTGCGTCGCAGACCACAACATGACAGCTAAGCAATAACTCTGGGGCGACCGGCGCTGTCCAAGTTCTGAACGAGCCCTCGCTCAAAGTTCTTATACAACTTTACCGTTCCAATTTTTGACACCGAGATGACAAAACCTGCTGTGCAATCTCCGTGGCGGATGCTGCAAACGGCCAGCTGGTGAGCGTCGCGTGTGCCATCGAGTTTGGCAATCGACACTTGTAGTCACCACACCACCCGTGGGCTCGATACCCGTCGAGAACTCGACCCCGGACAGCGGGGAGCTCGACCGCAACGCGTGCCGCGCATGGGTCAGTTCTCGCGGGGCAGCAGTTCGGTGACGAAGCTGTCGAGGAAGTCGTCGATCGAGATGTCACCAGCAGGCCGGATGACGAACTTCGACAATCCGGCAGCGACGTATTCGTCGATTTGGCGGTGCAGCTGAGTCCAACTCGACGCCACGAGCTCGTGGGGGTCCAGATCGGGTCGGCGTTTGCGGATCGCGGCGACGACCGCTTGGGGGAGCTCGCCGTCACCCACTGCGAGGCTGATGCCGTAGTGGTCGTCGGGTACCTCGCGGCCGGCAGCGTCCGCCGCCTCCGCGATGGTAAGCCGTGCGGCGCGCGCCTCATCTGGAGTGACGAAACTGCCCAGCCAGCCGTCCGCGTACGTGCCGATCCGACGGAACCCGGCCGGTGACTGGCCGCCGAGCCAGATGTCGACGCGGGCGGCAGATTTTGGCAAGACGTCGATGTCGCGGGCGTGGAAGTAGTCGCCGTCGAACGTTTCACCGGTGTTGTCGAGCGCGGTTCTCAACAGCCGCAACGACTCGTCGAACACGGCCCCGCGTTCCCCCTTGGGCACCACGAAGGCATCCCGCTCCGCGGGAATTGCCGGCTGGAGTCCGAACACGGGTAGCACCCTCTTGGGTGCCAGGGCGGCCAGCGATGCGAGTTGCTTGGCGACCAACACGGGATGCCTGCCCGGCAGCACTGCGACCGACGTGCCGACCTTCAAACGGGCGGTGCGCGCCAGCGCGTACGTCATACCGACGAACGGATCGATCGCCTGCGAGTACACCAACTCGGACAGCCACAGCGAATCGACCCCGCTGGTCTCCAGTCGGTCGACGATGTCGGCGAATTGTGCGGGCGCCACCTCGGCGCCGAGGCCGACTCCGAACCGGATCTTCACGCGGACTCCTTCGAGGCAACAGCGGGTGTGTGCACGGAAAACAACTCGACCATGGTTCCAACACCTTTCCCGCCGCAGATCGTCCCTTCATGATGTACGTCTGCCGAGCGTCCGGAGTCGGCGACTTCCGCTCCGATGAGCGCGCGTCCGCTGACACTCATGAGCGACGGGTCGGTGAAGAGACTCCAGATCACGTGACCGGTCAATTCTGGGGTCTCGGCAGTATCGAAACCGTGGCAATGCCACACTCGTTGAAGTCGGCGGCCATGTTGTCGACAGCGGCTTTGGGGGATGCCGTAGGCGTCGTGCACTCCGCCCGAAGACGAGGTGAAGACGACGACCACGCCGCTGCGGCACGCGGCGGCCATGCCGGCGATCGAACAGGATTGCTCACGCCTCATCAGCATGCGATTGTCGGTCGTGGCAAGTCGTATTGCCGCCGGCACGTTTGGCGCGGAACATCGCCCGATCGGCATGGGTGATCGCCTCGTCGAGGACCCGCGTGGGATCGTCGGCCGGGTCAGCGAGACGAGCGCGCTCGCGGGTGTGTACGCCCAGACTGGCGGTGACTGTTGGCACGTCATCGGCTTCGCTGAGTGCACGTCTGATCGCTTCTGCGATTTGGCTGTCTTGGCCTGGGGTGGTGATGTCGACGACAACGAATTCCTCGCCACCCATGCGGGCCACCAGTGCGTTACTGCTGACAGCAGTTCTGATCCGTTGAGCGCTGCGAATGAGGATGCTGTCTCCTTCGGCGTGGCCGAATGTGTCGTTGATGGCTTTGAACTGGTCGAGGTCGGCGACGATGACGGTTACAAGGTGACCGGACGTTTCGTTGCGGTGCAGTAGCCCTCGGAAGTGCAGATACAGCCCTCGGCGGTTCAGTAGACCCGTCATGGGATCGGTGGTCGACTTGTTGGCGTCGTTGCGGAGCAATTGGATGCCGACCAGTAGCACCACTGTCACCGCCGCAACGGGAATCGCCGCCCCGATGATGATGCCCGCGGAGGTCCGGTCGGCGATCCTGCCCTCATCGATGTTGAGAACGATGAAGACGATGAGGGCGATCAGGACGACTGCGTTGTGTGCGGCAAGGGCCTTTGGTCCGTCAAGGAACACCAGGTACGCCGATACCAAGGCAAAGCAGTGGTAGGCGAACAGGCCGACGAGCCAATTTGAACTCATCAGCGCGATCGCGGCGATCCCGAGGTCGGCCGACACGATGAAGGCACGTGATTGCCAATGCGTCGGCCATGGACGGGCCCACCACATCACTGCCCAGAACAGACCGACCCCGGCGAACAGGAACACGATCGTCATCGAGGTGGGAGAAGCCGAGGCCGCGGGCAGCAGCACGATCATGGCGAAGACGGAGACGCATCCGAGGATGCCGCTGATGGTGAGTTGTATGGCCCTGGCGAGACCGCGGTCGGCAAAGTAGCGAACGTATCCGGCATAGTCCACCGGTTCACGCCACCACTGGCCGACAACCTGCGTGCAGGCGCGGTTCCCACGCGTCTGTGCTCGGACTCGCACCCGACAACCTCCCCGTGGCACCCGTTGCGCAGCTATCTCGTCGATCCTGCGCGCAGTGACAACACGAGCCGATGGTTCCTGCTGTTGGAGGCGCAGCATCACCTTTTCCAGCAAAAACTATCTCATGCGTCAGTAGATCCGCAGCCATCGACCCAGCTGGAGGTGAGGCGCGCGAGTACGGCAGGACGCGTTCAGTGTGACGATCGTGCCGTCAGCCGGTATCCCTCGATCGGTTGCAGTTCGTGGCCGGCGGGAAGGCCGCCTTGCAGTAGGCGAAGAACGACTCGGCGGCGTCATCGCAGACGATAGTTCAATTGCAGTGCAGTCGATTTCGAGTCTATGGCTGAAGCCTCCGCTGTGGGTGGCTGGTGGGGCTCGTAGTGGTCATCGACCGATAGAAGGGCCTGCGGGCAGTCCCTACCGTTGACGACATTCGACAATTATGGAACGGTGTACCAAATTATGAAAGGCTGGTGATGGTCCCAACACCCAACCCCTTGGTCGCCACCTTCGGCGAACCGCTGTTGCGACTCGGCGTGGGCGCAGGCAACCGACTCGACCGAGCCGGCCACCTCGACCTGGCGGTCGGTGGCGCAGAACTCAACGTGGCGATCGCGCTGGCTGCACTGGGCCGACGGTCGCGGTACATCAGCGCGGTCCCCGACACCACCCTCGGCGAGCGGGTGGTCACCGAACTGCGTTCGCGCGGCGTTCTGGTCGACCATGTAGGGCGGGTGCCGGATGCCCGTCTCGGGCTGTACTTCGTCGAACATGCGGGACCGCCGCGGGCACATCAGGTGACCTATGACCGCGCCGGCAGCGCATTCACCGAATCAACCTTCACCGCAGCGGTATTGGATGATGTCGACACTTTGGTCATCAGTGGCATCACGGCGGCCCTGGGACAGGGGCCGGCCGACGAACTGCGGCGTCTGGTGAACGGCGGGCTGGAGCGCGGAATACGGATCGTCCTGGACGTGAACCACCGGGAACTGCTGTGGCCGCCCGAGGTCGCCGCACCGGCGCTGGCGCCACTCCTGCGATCCGCCGATGTCGTCATCTGTGCACGCCGCGACGCCGCCCGCCTGTTCGACGCGCACAGCGCCGAGGCGTTGCGCGATGACCACGCACCGCAGGCCGAGCTGGTCGTGATGACCGACGGTTCCAACGGCGCGTCCGCCGCGAGCGCCGATACCCAGTGTTCGGTCGAGGCTCCGGCGACCATCGTCATCGACCGCTTCGGCGCCGGCGACGCCTTCACCGCGGGACTGGTCTGGAGTCTGACCGCCGGACATGCGGCGCCGGATGCGCTCGCCGCCGGAACTGCGCTGGCGGCCATGGCGTGCACGGTCACCGGCGACATCGCCGCCTTCTCCGAACGTGAATTGCGTTCGGTGCTGGCCGATCCCGCCGCGGCGATGGTCCGATGACCCCGGCTGTGCTCGACCGTCTCCGCGCCGAGCGTGCCCTGGTGCTGGTGCGGTCCGAGGGTATCGCCGACGCAGTGTTGGACGCTTTCGCCGACGGCGGCCTGCGGGTGATCGAGGTCAGCCTGGTCGCCAGGGATGCCGCCGTCACGATCGCCCGGTTCCGGGATCGTCATCCGCACCTGCTGGTCGGCGCGGGCACCGTCCGGACCGCTGCGCAGGCCACGGCCGCCGTCGACGCCGGCGCCGAATACCTCATCTCGCCGTCCGCCGCGCCCGAGGTCGCCGAGTGGTCCCGTGCCCACGGCGTCCTGCACATCCCTGCGGTGCTGACGCCCACCGAGGTCGATGAGGCGTTGCAGCGCGGCGCGCCACTGCTGAAGCTGTTTCCGGCGGCCCGATTCGGTCCCGGGTATGTGCGCGACCTGTTGGCGCCGTTTCCGGAGGCCGAATTCCTCGCCACCGGCGGCATTTCGATCGACACCGTGCCCGAATACCTGAAGGCCGGGGTGCGCATTGTCGGCATGGGCGGCGCGATCGCGGCATCGACCGATCCCGACGAAGTCCGTGTACTGACCGAATCTCTTGTGAAGGCGGCCTATTCATGACCATCTCGCTGGCGGTGCTCGACACCGCCTACGGCGACATCGACGTCGAAGCCGGCGCAGCCGCGGGGGCGGGCGTCGACGTGTTCGACGCCCGCGTCGACGTTGACCGGGCCCGCGACGCCGACGGCGTGCTCGTCCAGTTCGCCGCCATCGGCGCCGACGAGATGGACGCTCACCCGAACTGGCGGGTCATCGGACGTTACGGGGTGGGTTACGACACCATCGACATAGATGCGGCCACCGCGCGTGGCATCCCCGTGGTCAACGTCCCGGACTACTGCGACGAGGAGGTGTCCACGCACGCGGCTGCACTGGCGCTGGCGTCTGTGCGCCGCATACATCCGGCGAATCAGCTTGTGCAATCGGATGGTTGGAGCCGATGGCGCGAGTTGACGCCCATTCCCGCGCTGTCCGAGTGCACCCTCGGTGTGCTCGGCCTGGGTCAGATCGGGCGGGCGACGGCGCATCGGCTGGCGCCGTTCTTCGGCCGGATCATCGCCTATGACCCCTACGTCGAGGACTTCGGTTCGATCACCGGCCTTCCGCTGGCCGATGTGCTCGCGGAGTCCGACGTGGTCAGCCTGCACCTGCCGCTCAGCGCGGCCACCCACCACCTGATCGACGCCGAAGCGCTGGCCCTGATGAAGCCCACCGCTCACCTGGTGAACGTCTCGCGCGGCGGGCTGGTGGACACCCACGCCCTGGCCGACGCCCTGATGACCGGGCGGCTCGCCGGTGCCGCACTCGATGTCCTGGAGACCGAACCGCCGGCGGTCGACGACCCGGCCCTGATCGCCCCGAACCTGTTGGTCACCAACCACATCGCGTGGTACTCGGAACGCTCCGAGCCGCGTTTGCGCGGCATGTTGGCTGCTCGCTGCGCGGCGGTCCTCACCGGAGCAGGGGCGCCGTCCATCGTCAATCGCACCGCTCTCACCCGAAAGGCCCCATGATGGAACCCGGTTCGCTCCTGTTCTCCGCCCTCGACCCGGAATCGGTGCCGTTGGGTCCTTCCGACCCCCCGGCGCGGGTGCTCGAAGGCGATCCACGCTGCGCGGAACACGTCATCGCCGTCACCCCCGGAGTCGAGGTCGGGGTGTGGGAGGTGACCCCGGGAAGGTTCCTGTCGACCAAGACCGGCATCGGCGAGGTGATGCATTTCCTGACCGGCTCGGGCATCCTGACGCACTCCGACGGCAGCACCACCGAGATCGCCCCGGGCGTCACGGTGTCGCTGCGGCCGGGCTGGAGCGGGGAGTGGAACGTGACCGCGACGGTGCGCAAGATCTACACGATCTACACCGAATCATCAACGCAGGCAATGAATTAACCGGAGTCATCGAAACGACACATATCGGAAACACAATCTTGGTACGTTGTTCCAAAATCTGAGGAGGTGAGGAAATGGCTGTCAACGCCATCATGCCGGACACACGCCGATCGGCGCTCGGTACCCGCGGTCTGCGGATCGGCCTGCTCGCGCCGGTGGTCGTCATCTACGCGATCTTCTTCCTCTGGCCGATCCTGACTGTGTTCCTGCGCAGCATCAGCGAAAATGGTCGCTTCGACGCCTCCGCGCCCAGATGGAGCTTCGGGGCCTACCTTCAACTCTTCCAGGACGACTTCCTGCTGCTCGTGGAGTGGCGCACCGTGCTGCTCGCGGTCAACTCGACGCTGATCACGATCCTGCTGGCCTTTCCGACGGCCTACTTCATCTCCCGGCTGAAGCGCCGCACCGCGATGCTGGTGCTGCTACTCGTCCTCGTGCCGTTCTGGATCTCGATCGTGGTGCGACTGTTCTCGGTCACCGCCATCCTGAGCCCGAACGGCCCGCTGAACCAGCTGTCCATCGCGCTCGGATTCGGCCCGCTGACCCTGCTGTACACGCCGGTCGGCACCTTGATCGGCACGGTGATGTACCTGCTGCCCTACATGATCCTGGTGCTCTACGCGGGAATGGTGGCGGTCGACAACAACCTGTTGCTGGCCGCCCGCACCATGGGCGCATCGGCGTCCCGCAGCTTCTTCACCGTGTACCTCCCGCTCATCCGTTCCTCGCTGATCAGCGGTGGACTGCTGATCTTCATCCTGGCGCTGGGCTTCTTCCTGGTGCCGGCCATCCTCGGCGGACCGACCGAGCAGACCATCTCGGTCTACATCCAGCAGCAGATCGATGTGTTCCGGTGGGCGATCGCCAGCGCGATGGGCATCCTGCTGCTGATCGCCACGGTCATCTGCTACATCGCGGTCGTCCGGCTCACCGGCGAGTTCAAGGTGGGCGTCGGATCGGTTCAGGTCAAGGGCGTCAGCGCCGAACAACCGTTCCGCTGGTCGGTCCCGATGGCCATCTCGGCGGCGCTGTCGGCACTCACCATTGCGGTGCTGGTCATCCCCGTGCTGTTCGTTTTCCCGCTGTCGGTCGGCGAGACCGGGACCGTCGTCTTCCCGCCGCGCGGCTTCACCCTGCAGTGGTACGCGCAGGTCTTCACCTCCCAGACCTGGCTCGGGCCGATCGGGCAGAGCCTGATCGTCGGTGCCGGCGCCGGAATCATCTCGGTGGCAATCGGGCTGGTCCTCGCCCACGTGATGCGCTCGATGACGTCAACTGTCGGCAAGGCTGTGATCTCCGGGTTGGCCTTCGCACCCATCATCACGCCGGCCATCCTGCTCGCGATCGGGATGTACGACGTGCAACTGCAACTGGGGATCACCGGCACCGTGTGGGGGCTGATCCTGGCGCACACCGTCATCGCCGCACCGCTGTCGTTCGCGCTGATCGCCGCCGCCATGAACGGATCCGACTCTGGCCTCGAACAGGCGGCCTGGACCCTCGGCGCATCGCGGACCCGAGCGTTCTGGACCATCGTCGTGCAGGGGATTCTGCCCAGTGTCGCAGGCGC
The DNA here is from genome assembly GCF_043974665.1 of Mycobacterium sp. AMU20-3851. Taxonomy (NCBI): domain Bacteria; kingdom Bacillati; phylum Actinomycetota; class Actinomycetes; order Mycobacteriales; family Mycobacteriaceae; genus Mycobacterium; species Mycobacterium sp. AMU20-3851. The sequence goes on along the minus strand of NZ_CP146371.1, from coordinate 5,525,396 downwards.
ATTCGTCATCGCGTTCGTGACCTCGTGGGATGAGGTGGTGCTCGCGCTGTTCCTGCAGACCGGCCCCACCAAGACCCTGCCGGTCACGATCTACAAATACCTGGAGAGCGGCATCGTCCCCACCGTGCCCGCGGTCGCATCACTGTTGGTCGTCGCCGTCGTCATCATCCTCGCCATCCGCGGGGTCATCACCGTGGCACGGAACCGACGTGCCCCGAGGATTCAGGAGTCATAGATGGGTACAACTGAGTCCGCCGGTGTGTCCCGCGGCGAAGTCACCGCCACCGCGGTGGGATTGGACTACCACGGCAAGCCCGCGCTCGATGATACCGACCTGCATGTGCGCGCCGGCGAGTTCTTCACGCTGTTGGGGCCCAGCGGATCTGGAAAGACCACCCTGCTGCGCATCATCGCCGGACTGCTCGACGCCACCCGCGGACGGGTCGACATCGACGGCACCGATGTGACCCGGGTGCCCACCCAGCGTCGCGATATCGGGTTCGTGTTCCAGAACTACGCGCTGTTCCCGCATCTGACCGTCGCGCAGAACATCGAATACGGACTGAAGGTGCGGCGCATGGACGCCGCGGCGCGCAGCCGCCGAGTCAAGGAGATGCTGGAACTCGTCGCGCTGGAGCGCCTCGGTGACCGGCCACCCAGCCAGCTCAGCGGTGGTCAGCAGCAGCGGGTCGCGCTCGCCCGGGCGCTCGCGCAGGGTCCCCGGGTGCTGCTGCTCGACGAGCCGCTCGGGGCGCTCGACCGGGCCCTTCGCCAAGATCTGGGCGCCGAAGTCCGCCGCATTCAGCAGCAGTCGAACACCACCGCCATCTACGTCACGCACGACCAGGACGAAGCCTTCATCCTCTCCGACCGGATGGGCGTTATGCGCGACGGCCGGATCTGCCAGATCGGGCGACCGGAAGACATCTACCGGGCGCCGCAGGACCTCTTCGTGGCACGGTTCCTCGGCCAGGCCAACCTGCTCGACGTGGACATCCTCCAACGGTCCGCGGACACCTTCCACGTGGCCCGGGGCGAGCACCGGATACATGCCAAGGCAACGGATCTGGTCACCGGTGCGGCCGCCACCTGCGTGGTGCGGCCCGAACAGATCTCGCTGTGTGACACCGCTCCGGCCGAGGGTTATGACCTCATCGGCCGCGGGGAGGTCACGGTATCCCGATTCCTCGGGCAACGTCACAGCGTGCACATCAGCATCGACGGCATGGAGATCACCGCCGATCTCGATCCGTACGGCCCCGTACCCCGCACCGGTGAGACCGTCGGCGCCTGCGTCCGGACCGGCCATGCAGCACTCATCCCCCGCACACACACCACGGAAGCAGGAAAGTGATGACAACCAAAGGAAATCGGGCTCGCAAGATCGGGGCGGCGCTGGCCGTCACCGCGCTGGCTGTGACGGCATGCGGATCCGGCGGCTCGGAGGACTCGGCAGCCGGCGGCGGGGACATCCTGTTCTATGACACCAGTGGCGGTGACGTCTGGACCCAGCTGGACGCGACGCTGTTCGCCGACTACACCGCCGCCAGCGGAGTCACTGTCACCGACGACTACAACGAGGCGGCGACCAAGTTCTTCGGCGCCGCCGAGGTTGGCCAGGTGCCGTGGAGCCTGGTGTTCTTCCCGACCGTCAACGACGCCCGAAATGCCGCCGAGGCAGGTTATCTCGCCGAGATCGATACCGCGACCGTGCCGGTGGACAAGCTCACCGAGGGCAGTTACGACGCCCATGGCATCCAGGTCGGCACCTTCGGCATGGTGCTGGCCTGGGACGGTGACGCCTACCCAGCGGCGCCCACCTCGATGAGCGACCTCTGGGACACGGCCAAGTTCCCGGGCAAGCGTTGTTTCTTCAACAACCCGCAGTACGGGTGGACACTGGAGGCCGCGCTCCTGGCTGACGGTGTGGCACCGACTGAGCTGTACCCCCTCGATGTCGATCGTGCCCTGACCAAACTCGACGAGATCAAGTCGGACATCGCTTGGTGGACAAGCGGTGCGCAGTCCATCGAATCCTTCGAGAACGGGTCGTGCGATATCGGCATCCTGTGGGCCAACCGTGCCACCGTCGCCAAGATGGACAACGGATTCCCGATGGAGATCAGCTGGAACGGCGCCGGGTTCTCCAACAGTGTCTGGGCCATCCCCGCCGACGCGCCCAACAAGGCTGCCGCCCAGGAGCTATTGGCCAACGTCATCGACAACACCGCCGGCCAGGTTGCGTTCGCATCCAAGATCCCGACCCCGATTCCCGCTTCGGTGAAGGATGTCAAACCCGAGGACTTCCCCGCCGAGGTTCGGCCATTCCTGCCCATCGGTGACAACGTCGTCGATGCCATTCCGCAGAACACCGACTACTACGCGACCAACCTCGACGCGGTGGTGGACCAGTTCAACCGCTGGGTCGGCCAGTAGATAACGCTTCGATCCTCGAACACGTTGGGAACAAACATGAAAATCGTCTGCATCGACGGTGAATCGCAGTACCGTGATCTCGTCGAGCGTGATGTCGTGACTCCGCTGCGCGCGGCGGGACACCAGTTCGACTGGTTCGAAGAGTCGTTCGCCGACACCGATGCGACGATCGCCCGGGCCGCCGGATACGACGGGCTGTACGTGATCGGCGACCAGGGGCCGGTCCCGGCGGGCCTGCTGCGGGCCAACCCCTCGCTCAAACTGGTCAGTTTCGTCGGGACCGGCGCCCGCCGGTTCGTCGCGATGGACGAGGCCGCCGAGTGCGGTGTCACCGTGACCAATGTCCCGGACTTCGCCAGCCAGAGCGTCGCCGAGCATGCGTTGGGATTGGTGTTTGCCGCCGCCCGCCGGATCGTAGAGGGGGACAAGATCGTCCGTGACGGTCGGTGGGAGAAGAACCAAGGACTCAAGCTGGCGGGCCGCCGGCTCGGCGTCGTCGGCGCCGGTGCGATCGGCAGCCGGATGATCGCGCTGGGGAACGGGATCGGGATGGAGGTCGTGTACTGGTCACGCACGGCCGACACCGCCCGCGATGAACGTCTGGGCGCCCGGCGTGTCGAACTCGACGAACTGTTCGCGACCTCGGATGTGGTGTCGCTGCACCTGACGCACAGCGCCGATACCGACGGGCTGATCTCCCGCCCGCTCTTGGAGCGACTGCGGCCGAATGCAATCCTGGTGAACACCGCCCGTGCGGAGATCGTCGACAATGTCGCACTGAACGAACTCCTTTCCCGGCAGGCCATTTTCGGGGCAGGTATCGATGTATTCACCGAGGAACCACCCCTGCCGGAGTCACTGCCGCCGGCCGGGGCCAACGCCGTGCTATCAGCACACGTCGGCTTCCACACCGATGAGGCCGACGATGTGTTCCGCCTTGCCGGCGAGAACATCCTGGCCTTCGCGGCCGGCACCCCCACCAACGTCATCGTCTGACAGACAGAGAGAATTTCGTGAAGATCCAGTACGCCACCCACCCCGACGACGTCGCCGCACTCAGCGGTCAGCAGCTGCGCGACCGGTTCCTCAACAACGACCTGTTCGCGGCCGGGGAGGTCCGGCTGACCTACACCCATCACGACCGGATGGTGTTGGGCGGCGTGGTGCCCCCCGTGGGCGAATGGCTGGCGTTACCGACGCCCGCCGCGCTGCGCGCCGAACAGTTCTGTGACCGAAGGGAACTCGCAGTCGTCGCCGTTGCCGGCAAGTCCCGGGTGCGCGCCGACGGCCGGGAGTGGGACCTGGACAAGGGGGACGTTCTGTATCTGGGTCGGGGCGCAGCCGACATCGCGTTCTCCGGAACGGAGGCCGACAGTGCGCTCTTCCTGGCTTCGGCGCTGGCACATGTGCGGCACCCGCATGCACTGGTCACCCTCGCCGATGCCGACGCGACGTCGGCCGGGGAGTTGGAGACCGCTAACCGGCGCACCATCTACAAGCACCTGCAGCCGGGCGGGGTGCCGACCGCCCAACTGGTGCTGGGCATCACCGCGCTGGAACCGGGCAGCGTCTGGAACACCATGCCGCCGCATCTGCATGACCGGCGCACCGAGGCCTACCTGTACTTCGATCTTCCTGAGGCAGACCGTATCCAGCACTTCATGGGTAAGCCCGACGAACTGCGGCCACTCACCGCAAGCAACCTGGACCTGGTCGTCTCACCCAGCTGGTCCGTGCATTTCGGCGCAGGCACCTCGAACTACACGTTCGTCTGGGTTATGGCCGGCGAGAATCAGCCTTTCACCGATATGGACCATGTCTCGATATGCGATCTGTGCTGATCGCATCGATACTGATGCACCGGCACGGCCGGCCAGGTGAACCGTCTGAGGTGAGGGGAGCGGTCAGATGACAAGCAGGGACGCGGAACCCATCGCGGGGACGCAGAGCCTCGACCGGGCGCTGCAGGTGCTCCTGCAGGTCGCCGAGGCGCCGCCGCCCGGGCTGACGTTGGCGGCCTGCAGCAGCATCCTCGGCTACGCCAAGCCGACCACCCAACGGATGCTACGCACGTTGGTCGCGCGGAACTTCCTGGCATACAACGACGAACTGGGCGTGTATACCCTCGGTGTCGCGAACGTCGTACTCGGTTCGGAGTATCTGAGCCGGTTGGACCTTCGTCGGGTGGCTCTGCCCCAGATGCGGGCGCTGGTCGCTGAGACCGGCGAGACGGCGCACTTGGGGGTCGTCACCGGTCACGACGTGGTGTACATCGAGGTTGTCGACTCACCACAACCGGTGCGCATCTTCAGTCGGGTCGGCACGGCGGTGCCCGCCTACGCCACGGCGATCGGCAAGGCGATTCTGGCCTGGATGGAGCCCGACGTGCTGGCCGATCATCTGCCCGACGTTTTCGTGCCCCGCACCGCGAACACCGTGATCGACCGTGCTGCGGTGGACATCGAGATATCACGGTCGAGAGACCGCGGCTATGCAGTCGACGATGAGGAAAATCGGATCGGGATCCGTGGGTTTGCGGCGCCGATCTTCGACCACACCGGTGCGGTCACCGCGGCGGTCAGCATCGCTGGTCCGGCTGACCGGGTGGACACCGACACCGACGACCGATTGGGCAGCGCAGTTGTCGTCGCGGCTGCAGCCATCTCGCATCAGCTCGGTCACCGCAGCTCGGCCCGGACCGACGGCGATGGCTGACACTGAACCGTTCTCCGGCCGCACCGCGGTGGTCACCGGTGCCAGCCGGGGCATCGGCCTGGCCATCGCGGTCCGGCTCGCCCGCGGCGGTGCGGACATCATCGGAATCGCGCGCACGGCATCCTCGTTGGCCGACTGCGCGGCTGCGGTGCGGGCTGCCGGTCAGGCGTTCACACCCGTTGCCGCCGAGTTGGGCTCGCGCCCCGAGGTCTATGCAGCCATCGAGTCGGTCCGGAATCACCGGATCAACATCCTCGTACACGCCGCCGGCATCAATCGGCGCGCCCCGGCCGAACTGCACGGTGACGACCTGTGGGACGAAGTCCTCGCGGTGAACCTCACTGCGCCGTTCATCCTGACCCGGGAGCTCGGCCGTGACATGGTGGCGCGGGGTTCGGGCAATGTCGTCTTCATCGCCTCACTGTTGAGTTTCCAGGGCGGGGTGACCGTGCCCGGGTACGCCGCCAGCAAGGGCGGTGTCGCGCAGCTGACCAAGGCCTTCGCCAACGAGTGGGCCGGCCGCGGCGTGAACGTCAACGCGATCGCGCCCGGATACGTCCGCACCGACATGAACGAGGCGCTGGTGGCCGATGCGACACGCAACGCGCAGATATCGGAGCGGATTCCGGCCGGCCGGTGGGCCGAACCGGACGACATCGCAGGTGCGGTCGCATTCCTGGCCACAGCGGACGCCCGGTACCTGCACGGCGCCGTGGTTCCGGTCGATGGCGGCTGGCTGGCGCGCTAGCTTGATGCGTCGGGGCACAACGCAACTCGTCGGCAGAGCGATCGCTGATGCCAACGGTAATCGCACCGGAAAGGTAGCCGGCCGTCCAGCGGCGGGCGACGCGGCTGTCGCGCAGGGTGACCCACAGGCAGTCTGTTGCGGCGCCGGACCGGGCTTGCCACAGTGATTGTATGGACAATACGAACGCGCCTCCGACGGTGTTCGTGAGCCGAGCCAGGTCGGCAGACCGTGCGTGCGTGCGGCGGTGGTGGCTGCTGGTCGGCGTGGGGTTCTTGGTGCTGGTTGCGTCCTACGTGGGCCTGGTGCTGACGCCGGGAGGCCAGGCGTTGGAGAACGCCGCGCTCCGCGGTGCCGACCAGGTGGGTATGCAGCGGCGTGCGGAGTCCGATGCGGCACTGGCGGTGATCACGGTGACCACACTGACCATCGCGTGCGCACTCATCGCAGTTGTCGGGCTGCTGCGCCGCTCGGTCCCGCTTGCCGCCGCGGCGCTCGGCACCGTGGTCATCGGGCTGCTGGTCGTCGAGACGCTCAAGCGTGTGGTGCTGCCGCGCCCGGCCCTCGTTGAGACCGTCGGCGGGTACACCGAGAACAGTTTTCCCAGTGGGCACACGGCGATTGCCCTCGGCGTGCTCGCGGCCGCGCTGATGCTTGCCACCTGGCGGACCCGTGGCGTGGTGATGTTTGTCGTCGCGAGCTGGGCCGTGGCAATTGCGGGGTACACGATCACCTCGAAGTGGCACCGCCTGAGCGATACTCTCGGGTCAGCGGGCATTGTGCTCGTCGTGGCATCCCTGGCCGCGTTGTGGCTGCATCGGCAGGGGCTCATCCGCCACGTCGGTGCGGGTGGCCACCGTGCGCGCCTCATCTTGGTCGTTGCCCCGCTCGTTGTCCTACTGGTGCTGGCCATGGGTCTTGGCGGTTCCCTGCTGGTGCTCACCCGGGATCTGTTCGACCGCGACCCCATCACGGACGACAACGTCTTCCTCGCCTTCCAGCTGCTGGCCGCGGCCGGGTCGGTCGCGACCGCGCTGGCGCTGTGGTGGAGCTGGCACCGGCTCGAGGTCGTGACCCCTGGGCGGGGACGGCTTGCCCGTGTGACGGACCGCGGCACAGGAGCAGCCGCTTGAACCTGGGCGTCGCCAGTCAACTCGGGCGCGAGCCGATCACCGATGCCGCCGGCGCGTGGACTCGGCGACGGCGCCGGTGAAAGTCGTGGCTGCCGGGGGAGCCCTCGGAGCCTATGGCGTCGAGGAATGTGCGAGGGGGTCAGCTCTGTTCATGTCGCGGCTGCTCGACGGACGCGGGGGTCAACAGGAAGAGCCGAAACTGTCTATTGGCGGCGAGACGTTGGGCGATAGCGTAGTTCGGCCAATGCGCCAGGATGGTGTTCCATGCCGCGTCGCGGCGGTTACCGGTGAGCTGCTGCACATCGACCGTGAACTGTTCACGGCGGCGCCGCACCGTGGCCCGTTGTGCAGACTGTAAATTCGCCGTCCACGAGGGGTGGGCGGGGCGCCCCCAATTCGAGCCGACTAACAGCATGCTGTCCCCATCCGGGACGTATTGCACTGAGGCCGTGCGAGAGAGACCGCTCTTTCGGCCTGGGACGGTGATCTGCGCGCAGGGCAGTCCGGCCAGATCGAGCACACCGAACTGGCCCCGAGTGATCCACCGCAGCATGGGTTCGAGTCGCTCGATGAGCGGTCGTTGCGCGAGGATGAGCCATCGGTAAGCCCAGGGACGGCGAGCAATTCGCTGCAGTGGATTCACTGTTGTCCGCCGTCCTTCTTGATGGTGGCACTGCCCGCCGGCAGCTGGGCGGGACTCGTCTCGTGCTGCGTTGCTCGACCGTCCGCAGTCACTGCAGCGCTGCCTGGAACCCTCGGTGATAGGTCGGCGATCACCAACCGGTAGCCCAGATCGAGTTCAGCCAGGTGCTGGATGTCTTGGTGGCGTCGTGACCAGGCGCCACTGTCGATGTCCAGACGCAACCGGTCAAGGCCGGCCTCGACTTCCTCGTGGGGTGTCAGTGCGAGCATGGACATGCCGGCCCGCACGGTCGGGTCAAGGTAAGCGTGGGGCCTGCGCCAGTACGCGCCGCCGAATCCGTCGACGCAATCGTGGGGCACCGCGACGGGCTCGACCCTATGCCGAGGCAGGAGTGCCCTCAGCTCGTCAATGGGCACACTGAGCCTCCTGTCGGTCTCGGCGGCGGCCGGTAGATATTCCTGAAGTAGCCAGAACTGGCGGAACAGGTTGTGGTCCCAGGTCAGAACGACAATGCGGCGGCGTGCAATGCGCGCCAGCTCGCTGAGACCGCGGGGCCAGTCGGTCCAGTGGTGCACGGTGAGGACGGCTAGGGCTGCATCGACGGATTTGGTCGCGACCGGTAGTTGTTCGGCACGCGCCTGTATCGCTGGCGCGACGGGGGCGGGCCCGGGTCCGCCGCAGGGGATGTCGGGTGCGCGTCGTTGAGCAATCATTACCCTGCTGGGTTCGACCGCCAAGACGGTTTGGGTAGGTTCATAGGAACCGGTGCCGGCGCCCACGTTGACCACCGACGCCATGCCTGCCAGGGCGATATTGATCCGATCGGCGATGCGCGGATCAGGTTGTCGGGTCTGCAGATAGGTGAGCCCGGTGTGGTCGTAACGCTGGGCATTCACAGCACGGGGAGAACGCGTTTGGGATGCATGCCATCGACCATGCCGAGGAAGGGAGGGTGGATGCTGTAGCCCAGCATCCGGCGGATGTTCTCCGACAGGGTGGCCGCCGTTGTTGGTGGGGTCGACAGGGCGAATGCCTCCTGCGGGCGAAGCCACGGCTGGCAATACTGTGCCGTGAGTGCGAGCCGAGCGCGGTCTGTGCTGTTGGCCCCTCCACCGTGCCACAAGGTGCCGAGAAAGACCACCACTGATCCGGCCGGCATCTCGATGGACACCAGTTCATCTGCCGCTGTTGGTCTTCGGTCATCATTCCAGTGGTGGCTTCCCGGTATGAGAACGGTGGCTCCGTTGTCGTTGGTGAATTCCGAGATCGCCCATATGGCTGCGACGCTGAGCGCAGGCCGTGGTCGACGCAGCGGGTACATGCCGTCGTCGAAATGCAGGAGTTGAGAGGTCTGGCCCGGACCGATACTGATCGCCTGTAGTTGAGATAGCAGATAATTGGGCATCAGCAACTGGTCCAGCAGTGCCAGGACGCGCGGATGCTCCACGACCTCGTCGCAGATCCGGGTCTTGGTCAACAGACTGTAGATCCGGCGAGTCCGGGTCCCTTCGAACGTATTACGCCCAGTGGGCCCCAGCAACGCCGTCAGCTCTGCGGCAATAGCCGCACAAGCCTTTTGCGCGAGCACATCCTCCATGACCAGGTAGCCGTCGCGATCCAGCTGCTGGATCGCGATGCGAATCCAGTCCTGCACTGCAGTGACGCTCGCGGCTGCGGAGGTGAAGGTTCCGGTGCGGTCTACATGCAGGTCTTCGAGACGGTTCACCGCACCCATGCCGTCAGCTTTCGTCGAGGCCGACCGCGCCGGCAACGAAGGCCCAGATCTGATCGATCACCTCGGTTGCGGGCGGGCGTGGGTCACGGGTCAGGCACACCGCGATGACGGCATTGGTGCCGCCGATCGTTGCCGCAGCGAGGTATTCGGGATCGCGGCGTGCATCGATCTCGCCTTTACGCTGAGCTTGGGCCATGTTCTTCGCCCCGATTGCACTCATTTCCTGCAACCACCGCCCTCGTGCGGTGGCGAGCTCACCCTCGCCGAGGCCGGCGAGCATGACCGGCGCCACGGGGTCGGCGTAAAGGAACTCCACCCAGTCGGCGATGCGCCGGTGTTCGCGTTCAGCCCAGGTCGCTCCGGGGTAGGAACGCAGCGCGATCGTACGGCAGAAGCGCTGGTAGAACGCATCGACAACTGCTACCAGCAGGCCAGTCCGATTGCCGAAGTAGCGGTAGGGCAGGCCATCGCTGACCCCCGCACGCCGTGCCACCGCTGCTACCTCGAATGATCCGGTACCAGCCAACTCCTCGGTGGCCGCGGCGACGAGCTGTTCGCGGGAGCGTTGCCCGCGCGTCGACTTCACCACGGCAGTCATGCCCTCATGCTAAGTTGAGTTCAACTCAAAAATCAAGGTCTTGGACCCTCGCAATTGGGCGGCAGTGGTGTCCAGGCGTAGTGGTGCGACCGACGATGTGCTTGGCTTCGCCGACGCCTTTGGGCGCACATCGTTTACTGGCTTCTATTGAGCCGCTTGAACTTCCCACACCTCCTATGCCCGTTGGGTTCAGGGCCGATCGGCCATGCGATGGTCGAGGTTCGGGGTAATCGCTGTTGCCACGTGCGCGCGTCTGCCCTACTCTCCAGATAGAACGTTCTTTCTAGCGCGGCCGGCTATGGCCGCTGTCGTTTCAAGTCTGCGTAGCTACCAGGGGGGGCAAGTGAAAATCGGGGAGGCGCAGAGACTTCTGAGGTTCTCGGCAGCGGCATTCTTGCTCGGTTGGGGGCTGCATGTGGTGGATCACCTGCGGCGGGGGATGTCCGCATCGCCGGCATTCGTGATGGTGGGTGGATTCGTGCAGGGAGTCGTCGTGATTGTCGCGGTCACCATGGCATTTCGCGGACATCCACGCTCGGATATGGCCGCTGTGTTCACCGGCGTCGGCAGCGCTGTGCTCTTCAGCTACGCACACCTGTTGCCGAGTTTCTGGCCGGCATTTCAAGACAGCTTTGTCTCCGGCCCTCGCATCAACGTGAGTTGGTTCTCGTGGGTGACGGCGCTATCTGAGATCGGTACAGGGCTTCTGTTCGCGTACGCCGGGTTGCGGGCGAGGCGGAGCTGACAACCTGGCTGGACGCATCTGATGCCGGTGAGCGTGCATCGGGCGGCGCAGATCGCGGGCCGTCAACAACGGGACGGGGGACGGCGTGAGTGTGGTGTCGGTGGCCGGATGGGCCGGATTTGGTATCACCCTGGTGGCGGCGCGGCAGCTGCTTCGGCCCAGCTTCTATCGGTACGTGCGGCGGTTGTTGGACGGACATCGGCTCACCTCCTTGCCCATCTTTGTCCGCCCGGTCGAGATCATCGGGGTGCGCTGATGGTCAAGCGACGGAATTCAGGCCCGGAGGGCGCCGATGGCGCCCGGTTGCGTACCGCCGTGCAGGACCTGCGAATCGCATTGGCGCTCGGCACGCGGCGAGTGGCCGCAATGGCCGGACTGAAAGATTCCGATTTGGAAGTGCTTGACCTGCTCACCCGGAACGGACCTCAATCACCGTCCACGTTGGCCCGCCGCCTGTCGATGCAGCCGGCAACCATCACCGGTGTTCTGCGCCGCCTGGAAGATGCAGGCTGGGTTATTCGCCGTCACCACGATCACGATCGCCGCAGCGTCGAAATCGAATCGGTCGGCTTTGATCGGCTCGACGCGCTCTACCGCGACGCCAGCGACAGGCCGGACGCACTACAGGCATCGATGCGGCCCTCGCAGGTCGAAACCGTACTGACCTATTTGAACGAAGCAACCGCTGCTATCACAATGGCCACCGGGGAACTGCAGGATCCCGGTGCGACACAGGCAGCATCGGATCAACCGCAATCATGATCATCGCGGTACTCGGCGCGAGCGGCCCCACCGGCCGGTTGCTCATCGACCGCCTCCTCGCCGACGGGCACGATGCCACCGCACTGGTACGCCGACCGGATCGCTTTCCGACGGCCGGGCAACGGCTGCGTGTGGTCAGTGGTGACGCAACCTCACTGCCGGACGTATCGGCGGCTATCGCCGGCGCTGACGCTGTGGTGTCGGTGCTGGGAACCACTTTCAGCCGCAAACCGATTGACCTGTATTCCGCATCGGCACAGGCGATCTGCGCAGCAATGACCGAAAAGTGCATGAGCTGGTTGATCGTCACCAGTTCGGCAGCACTCAGCGACTGGACTGATCCCGGGTGGAGTTGGGCGGAGAGAACACTCGCTCGGCCAATCCTGGACCGGATAGGCCGCACCCTCTACGCCGACATGGCGCGGATGGAATCCATCGTCAGGGCTACCACACTGGACTGGACGATCATGCGTCCCCTTGGCCTGGCCAACCTCACGCCGCCGACCACCTACCAGATCGCCGAAGATCACGTCGCCGGACGTCAAACCGCACGAGGCGATCTCGCGTCCGCCATCGTTGACCAGCTGGCCAGCAACGAATTCAGCCGAAAGACCGCCGCGGTGGCTACCGTCGATAAGCACCAAGGTCTTGTGCGCACGATCTGGCGCGAAGGTATCGTGCGCGGGTGATCACGATGGTGTCGACGGGGAGATCGTTTCCTCGTAGGGGCAGCACTCTTCAGCGCGTCACGACGAAACGCATTATGTGCCCGCGGTAGAGCGCGCCTGCCTCGGCGGTCAGATCCGCTGTTCGACACGTGGTTACGAGTTCGTCCGGAGTCAGCAGCCGAAATGGTGATCGGTCCAAGTGGTGCAACCACGTCGCCAATCGTGTGCGCGCCAAGTCGTAGCCGACGAACACCCCGCCGGGCCGCAGCACGCGGGCGACCTCCCCGATCGCAATCTCCCAATCGACGATGTGATGCAGCATCAGGCAACACACCACGGAGTCGAAGGTCTCGTCAGCGAAGGGCAGCGCCGTGGCGTCGGCCGGGACCGCTCGCGCGGAAGGGTGCGGTGCCAGGCGGCGCGCGGATGCGGCCACCATCACCGGGTCGAGGTCACTGGCCGTCACCGCCGCGTTCGGCAGGCACCGTTGCAGAGCGGCGGCCACCCCGCCGGCACCGGATCCGATCTCAAGGACATCGCAACCCAACCGGTCGGGCTGCAGGAGCTTCACGGTGGCATCGGTGCTACGGCGCCACAGCGCTGCGCAACAGAACGCTCGCTCGATACGCGACATTGCCGGCATGAGCCCAGTGTCTCCTTATTGAGTCACTCGGGATTGAACAGATCCGTCCGGCCCGCAGCCAAAGCGCGTGCCACCTGGCCGGGTGCCAGCCCCGCGAGTTCCATGCACACACGGTGTGCATGGGCACCGTCAGCGAAGCCGGCAAGGTGAGCTGAATCGGTGACCGACGCACCACGGTCGAGGTAGTAGAGGGCGGTCAGCAATCTCAACCAACGGCTGGTCGCTGCGAATGACGCGCCTGTGTGTCGACGGAACAGACGGCCGAGATAGTCGGGCGACACTGCCACCGCGCGGGCGACGGCGGCGAGGCCCGCCCTGCCCGGAATGCTCGCCGACAACACGTGCAGGGCGTTCTGCACGGCAGGGTGGACCGGCCCACCCACGGTTGCATTGTCACCGCCGGCGCGCAGCACCTCACATACCGCGGCATCCCCTGCGCTCCGCACGTCATCCACCAGGCGTACCCGGGACGTGATGCTCTCCGCGACAGCGCGTTCTGCCGCCCACACGCCGGAGCCACGGCTCACAGAGTTGAGTGCCGCCCCGGCGCGGGCCAACGGGCTCAGGTACACCGACAGCACCGTTCGGGCCCCGCCCGATCGCAGAGTGTGGCGGGTGCCGCTTGCAATCACCACGACCTGACTCGTCACTGCGCGGCCGTCGCCAGTTACCACCGTCAGTTCGCCATCGAGTCCGACGGTCACCTGCACCACTGGGTGCTGATGAAACTTGAAGCCGGTCATCGGCGCGTCATCGAAAGTGCCGATCAGTGCGAGCCGTCCCGGTCCCACGACCAACCTGCTTTGCACGCTTCACGGTATCTCCGCAAGGTCGAACAAAGCTAGCCCCATTGCGGAGATTTAAATGCCTATGGAGAACCCCGAAGGGAGCCGTCAATCTGCATCAGTTGCCAAGTGCGACAGCAATGTGCAGCCATATCGAGCTCAGACGATCACTTCAAAGGCTCGGGCGTGAAGGTGACGTCGACCGGACCCACTGTCATCGTCACCTGACCTTCCATCACCATCACCTGCGCCGACACCCGCCGGTCGACGGACTGGGCCAGCTGCTGCACCGGTGCATGCGGTATCTGCAGCACCGACAGGTTCGACAGTCCCGCCACCTTGGGGCCGACGGTGCGCCACCAGGTGGCCACGCCGGCCGCGAACGGGAACAGCAGCACCTGCTCGGCCTGGCCGGCAGCCTTGCCCAGCACGCGTTCATCGGGCTGACCGACGTTGATCCACTCCAGGATCCGTCCCGTGTAGTCAGCGAGCCGCAGGTCCGGTACACCAGGGGTGGACAGGCCCGCTCCGAACGACAACTCACCGTCGACGTCGCTGAGCCGGTGTGCGCGCAGCCCAAAAGCCAACAATCGCACCACCATCCGCTCATCGGTCTCACTGGGATGACGGGCGACGGTCAGCGAGTGGTCGGCGTAGTAACCGTGATCGACGTTGGAGACGCCAAGCTCGACTTTGAACACTGTTGCAGAAAGGGCCACGTCCTAGTGTCCACCCTGGAGGCGTTCCCCGAGCAGGCGGGCCGCTTCAAGTGAGCCGGGCGCCGTGCTCGTCGCAGGATCGAGTAGCCATCGATAGACGACCACAGCGACGACCGCAGCATGTCGGCGGTGCTAAACGGGCTGTTGCGAAGTCCATCTCGATGCTGTTGCTGAGATCCTTGTCCTCGGGCGTTGGGAGCTACGTTCCAGTGTCGAGATCGCCGGCGCGGCGAATCAGCGTCCCTGGCCGCACCAGAGCCCGCATCGATTCATGTTCCCACGTCGCCAGCGGCCGGGCACCCGAACCGTTGCGAGTTTGTGTTGGCCCCCGGAAAAGAGGCAGAAGAGCCCACGGACGGCCGCCCTGTCGCTACCGGGCCGGCGCGGCGTTGCCGTGGCTAGGCTGCTCGGGCATGGACGAACTCAACTCAGCACCCTCTCATCGGCTGGCCGGACGCGTCGCCGTCGTCACCGGATCCGCGGGGGGACTCGGTGAGGCCATCGCGGCCCGGCTGGCCGCCGACGGCGCCGCCGTCGCGGGTCTGGACATCGCGGCGCCGCGGGGGCCGGAGACCGAGGGGGTCACGTTCGTCCAATGCGATGTGTCCGAACCGAAGTCGGTGGCGGCGGCGATCGACGACGTCGTCGCGCGGTTCGGCGGGATCGACGTGGTCGTCAACAATGCCGGACTGCTGTCGGGCCGGGCGAGTCTGCTCGAGATGACTCCCGAAGACATGCACCGCTACTACAGCGTCAACGCGGTGGGTGCACTGCTCGTCGTGCAGTCGAGCTTTCCGTTCCTGCGTGACAGTCCGCATCGCGGCCGCGTCATCAACGTCGCCTCGCGGACGTTCTTCACCGGCGGCGCGGGTCAGATCGGATACGTCGCGAGCAAGGGCGCACTGATCGGAATGACACGTGTCATGGCCCGCGAGTTCGGCGAACATCGGATCTGTGTGAACGCGGTGATGCCCGCCCAGGTCGCGACCCCGGGCACGCTTGCCCACTCTGGGGATGACGTTTTCCGAAAAACCATGTCGGCACAGGTGATTCAGGAGTTCGTCACCCCGGAGGATTTCTCTGGGCTGGTCAGCTTCCTGGCCTCACCCGACGCGCGGATGATCACCGGCCAGTGCCTCGTCTGCGACGGTGGAGGACTCTTCCACTAGCGCACGACAGGGCGCGCCGTGCCTTGGCGACGGCTGCGCGGAAGCGTGTTCGGAACAGATACTAAAGCGCTTTTATCAACCTTGGGTTAAATCGGCTGATTCTCTTGCGAACCGCCGTTGTTCAGTGCAGGGTGTGTTGATGAAGCGCTTTAGTAGAGCGTTCAGGGCAGCTGTGAGGAGTGCGCATATGTGGGTACGGAGAAGCCTGGCGGTGGCGGCGACGGCGGCGCTGGCGTTGGGAGTGGCCGGATGTAGCGGAGGCGCCGGCGGCGACGGCGATGACGACACGATCCTGATCGGCATCTCGATTCCACTGACCGGTGACTTCGCCGAGCCCGGTAAGGGTGTGGAGCGTGGCTACCAACTCTGGGCCGAGACGATCAACGCCAACGGCGGTCTGCTGGGTCGTCAGGTCAAACTGAAGATCCTGGACGACAAGTCGCAGGCCGAGGCCGTGGTCTCCGACTACGAAGCGCTGATCGCCCAGGACGGTGCGGACCTCATCTTCGGTCCGTATTCCAGCCGGCTGGTGGTCCCCGCGGCGCGGGTGGCCCAGGAGTACGGCATGTTGTTCGTCGAACCGGCCGGCAATGCCGCCGAGGTCTTCGAGCAGGGCTTCGACCATCTTTTCTACTCGGGACCGTCGGTCGCCGACCACAGCTTGGACCACCTGGTGGACCACGTCCTGCAGATGCCCGAAGACCAGCGCCCCGCGACGGTGGCCATCGTCGCCATGGACGACCCGTTCCCGAAGGCCACTGCGCACGGCGTCCGGGATCGGTTGTCGGAGGGGGGAATCAGGGTCGTCGTCGACGAGCTCTACCCACCGAACCAGACGGACTTCTCGACGCTGGCCGCAAAGATCGCACCCACCAATGCCGACATGGTGATCGGAGGGGCGGCCTACCAGGACGCGGTGAACCTCATCATCGCGATGCAGCAGCTCAACTATCAGCCCAAGATCGCCGGTTTCACCACCGCACCGACCCACCCCGAGTTCGCCAGTGCACTGGGGCCGCGCACGGCAGGCATCCTCGCCCCCACGTCGTATTCGCCGCGATCGGTCACCCCGACCAACCCCGAGTTCGTCGCCGCCTATGAGGCGAAGTACAACCATGCACCCAACGAGGACGAGGCCGCAGCCTACGCGACGGGTCAGGTCGTCGCCGCCGCCGTGGAGAACGTCGGCTGCGCGGAGCAGGGCGAGTGCCAGCAACAGCTGATCGACTACCTGCGCACCGCCGAGGTGCCCACCGTCGTGGGGCCGCTGTCCTGGGACGAGGACGGCCGGCCGAAGGGCGCCAGCATGGTGCTGCAGTGGCAGGACGGCGAGTCCAAGATCGTCCTGCCCGAGGACGTCGCCGAGGCTGAGATCATCGTTCCCAAGCCGAGCTGGTGATCGTGGAATTCGCAGTCGTCTTCCAGACCCTCATCCTCGGGGTGCTCCTGGGCGGGCAGTACGCACTGCTCGCCTCGGGGCTCACCCTGTACTTCGGCGTGATGCGCGTGGTGATGCTCGCGCACGCAGCGTTCCTGGTGCTCGCCGCGTACCTCGCCTGGTTCTTCGCCACCGCCACGGGGCTCGACCCGATGCTGTCGCTGGCGCTGACGGTGCCGCTGTTCTTCGGGCTCGGCGTCGTCATCCAGCGCACCTTGCTGACCCGGCTGCGCCCGGCCACCCTGACCATGATGTCCTGCCTGCTGACGCTCGCCTTCGCACTGATCATCGAGGGCCTGCTGGGCTTCGTCTTCACGGGTGTGCAGCGCCGCATCAACCTCGGCTACGGCTCGGCGCAGATCGGCTTCTTCGGAGCGTCCATCCCGGTGGTCAAGCTGGTGTCGTTCGGGTTGGCCGCGGCCGGCCTCGCCGCGCTGTACTTCGTGCTGATGAAGAGCGATTTCGGTCGCTCACTGCGGGCCACCATCCAACATCCCGATGCGGCCCGCCTGGTCGGTATCAACACCGACCGGGTGGCCAGTTATGGATTCGGGCTCGGCCTGGCCACCGCCGCGGTCGGCGGCACCGCATTGTCGTTGGACGCCACCATCTTTCCGTCACTGCACTGGTACTGGATCGGCCCGCTGATGGCGATCATCGTCGTCGGTGGTCTGGGATCGGTGCCCGGCGCGGCAATCGCCGCCATGGTGCTGGGCATTGCCACCAGCGTCCTGCAGATCCCGATGGGCGCCACCTGGGCCCAGACCGTCTTCTACGTCGCGCTATTCGCCACCTTGCTGTTCCGGCCGCAGGGCTTCTTTGGAGGTCGTCTTGCACAACGCTTCTGACAACATGCAGCGGGCAACGAAGCTCGCTCCGGCGATCAAGATCCTCGGCGTCTTCGCGCTGATCGCCGTGGGACTGAGCATTCCGTCCACCCTGGGCAACCCGTACCTGCTGGCGGCGGCGGTGGTGATCCTCAACTACGCCGTCTGCGCCACCGGGTGGAACTTCATGGGCGGATTCACCGGATACATATCCTTCGGTCACGCAGCGTACTTCGGCCTCGGCGCGTACAGCACGGGGTTGTTGATCAACCGGTTCGGGCTGCCCAGTTTCCTGGCGGTTGCGGCGGCTGTGGTGATCGTCTGCCTGATTGCGGTGCCGGTGGGTTTCGCCGCACTCCGGTTGCGTGGTGCCTCCTTCGTGATCGCCACCATCGCGTTCGTGCTGATCGTGTTGCTGGTGGCGCAGAGCTGGAGCTCGCTGACCGGTGGCTCGTCCGGCATGGAGGTACCCCGCCCCTTCCCGGGACTGCTGCGCCCCGAGCATCATCTGCGCTTCTACTACCTCTACCTGGGATTGCTTGCCGTGGCGCTGCTGTTGTGGTGGTTGATCGACCGTTCCCAGTTCGGGATGCGGCTCAAGGCCATTCGTGAGGACGAGGACAAGGCGCGGGCACTCGGTGTGCCCACCACCGAATACAAGCTGGTGGCCTTCGTCCTGTCGGCGGCGTTGACCGCCGCGGCCGGCGGGTTCTACGCCCTCTGGTTCGGCGATCTGGATCCGGTGTTCCAGTTCTCCATCCTGCTCGGCGCCTACATGGTGCTGATGGCACTGGTCGGCGGTATCCGCAGTCTGTTCGGTCCGCTGTTGGGTGCAGTCCTGGTCGGTTTCGCGCTGGAGTACTTCAAGCTGAACTACGGCGACACCCAGATCCACCTCACCGCGACGGGTGTGTTGCTCGTACTCGTGGTGTTGTTCATGCCCGACGGCATCATTCCCGGCGTACGGGAGCTGGTGAACCGCTACCTGCGCCGGGGGGAGACCTCCATCCGCGAACAGACGGCCGAGGAGTTGGCCGAACAGCGGCAGCGCGCACGCGAACTCACGCCGACGGGGAACGGGGGCGGGCAGTGACGAAACCCGAGACGATCACGACCGAACTCACGAACCTCGCCACCACGGAGCTGACCAAGCGATTCGGTGGTGTGACTGCGGTCGACGGCGCCACTGTGGAGTTCCGGCATGGTCTTGTCAACGCGTTGATCGGACCGAACGGTTCGGGCAAGACGACGTTCTTCAACTGTGTCACGGGCATGATCGCCCCGGACAGCGGGACGGTGACCTACCGCGGCAAGGACATCACCGGCCGCTCGGCCAACAAGATCGCCGGAGCCGGCATCGGCCGCAGCTTCCAGCTGTGCCGGACCTTCCCGCAGATGACGGTGCTGGAGAACATGCTCGTCGGCGTCAGCGGTCCGCTGCCGTCGATGATCCGCAGCTGGCGAAGCAAGGATGCGGTGGAGCGGGCCCGCGCCCTGCTGCACAGAGTCGGCATCGATCATCTGGAACATGCGGAGGCACGCAACATCTCGTACGGGCAGCAGAAGCTGCTGGAGTTGGCCGGTGTGCTGATGAGTGACCCGGAGACCATCATGCTCGACGAGCCGGCCGGCGGTGTGAACCCCGCGCTGATCGAGCGGATCATGACGCTGATCGTCGAGCTCAACAACGAGGGCAAGACCTTCCTGATCGTCGAGCACAACATGGATCTGGTGATGAGCCTCAGCCACCACGTGGTCGTTTTCGACCGCGGGCGGCCGATAGCCACCGGTTCCCCCAAAGTGGTCCAATCCGACCCCCGAGTCCTGGAGGCCTACCTTGGCATCTGAACACCTGCTCGAACTCGATGACATCCAGGCCGGATACGGACGCGCCGCGATGGTGCTGCGTGGGCTGACCGTGAAGGTGCCGCCGGGAAAGATCGTCTGTCTGGTCGGGCCCAACGGCGCCGGCAAGTCGACGGTGCTCAAGGTCGCCAGCGGTCTGCTCAAGCCACGCTCGGGTGCCATCCGGGTCGACGGGCACGACGTCACCGGCCAGGGGCCGCAGGCCATGCTGCGTTCGGGGTTGTCCCATGTCCTGCAGGGGCACAGCGTGTTCCGGGAGATGACGGTCGAGGAGAACGTCAGGCTCGGCGCGTTCACCGTGAAGGATCCCGCAGTAATCGCCGAACGCATCAAGCATGTCCAGAACCTGTTCCCGATAGTGGGGGAGCGCTGGACCCAGCTGGCGGGTCTGCTCTCCGGCGGCCAGCAGAAGCAGGTCGAGTTCGCCCGCTCACTCATGGTCACCCCCAAGGTGGTGCTGCTGGACGAACCCTCGATGGGACTGGACCCGAAGACCACGACGACCGTCTTCGAGCAGGTCGTCCGCATGCGGGACGCCGGCACCGCGGTACTGCTGGTCGAGCAGAACGCGCGCCGCGCCCTGCAGACCGCGGATCTCGGCTGTGTACTCGATCTGGGCCGCGTCCACATCAGCGGTCCGGCAGCCGAATTGCTGGCCGACCCCAAGCTTGCCGATCTCTATCTCGGCGGGGCTGCGGCACGGACCTGATCCCGATGGGCACTTCCACGAGCTCCGGGACGACCCTGCTCGGGCAGTCGCAGGCTGATCAGCAACGCCAGTACCGGCAGTGCGGCGAGCGTGAGCAACGCGTACCGGGGTCCGTGTCCTTCGGCGATGAGTCCGAGCAGCGGGGCGAAGGCGCCGCCGGCCGAGACCGACAGGCCGATGGTGACCCCGGACGCGGTTCCGATGTGGTGCGGCAGATACTCGTGCCCGAGCGTGGTCTGCACCGAGAACGGCAGGAACACACCGAAACCCGCGATCACCACGCCGACCGTCGCGATCGCGACGGTCGGTGCCAGCGCCAGGATCACCAGGCCGGGCAGGGTGAGTGCAAATCCGATGCGGATGCAGGTCACCCGGCGCCACCGGTCGGCGATCACACCGCCGGCCAGCGTGGCGACCACACCGACGGTGAGGAAGACTCCGAGCAGCGTCGCGCCGAGACCCTGGCTGTGCCCCAGTTCCCGGACGACCAGCAGGACGACGAATGTCGAGATGCCGAAGTATGCGCCGGAGCGCAGGATCGCGATCACCGCCAGCCAGCTGAAACTGGGCCAGTCATTGCGCCGTTCGGTGGACTGACGGGCAGCGCCGCGTCCGGTCGCCGGGGTGCCGGCCAGCCACCGGCGCGCCGCGAACACGGCGATCCCGCCGAGAACGCCGGGCACGGCCAGCAGCGGTGTAGCGTGCGGCCCGAACGCCAGCAGGATCGGTGCGGCGATCGCCGGCGCCACCGCCAGACCGATGTTCCCGCCCGCGATGAACCAGCTCATCGACCGGGCCGTGCCTCCGCCGATGTCGCGGGCCAGACTGGCTGCCACCGGATGGTAGGCCGCCACCCCGAGCCCGGATGCTCCCGCGGCTCCCAGTGCCGCCCCGAACGAATCGGTCAGTCCGAGGACCCCGATCCCGGCGCCCGCGAGCAGCATGCTGGCCGGCAGCAGCCAGAACGTCCGGTACCGGTCGGCGAGCAGACCGAACAGCGGCTGCGCGACGGCCGAGCCCATCGTGGCGGCCAGCACCACCAGGGTTGCCTGCATGGCGCTGAAGCCGGCCTGGAATACCAACACGGGAACCAGGACGGCGACGCTGCCCTGATAGAAGTCCGTGGCCCCGTGCGTGGCCGCGAGGGTGAGCAGCCGGCCGTTCACGGGCGGGCCGGATCAGGTGGTGCTGTCAGGTCGGCCGACATGGCGCCCTCCCGTACTCGTGTTGACGATCCGTGGTCGGACCTGACTATACTAAAGCGCTTAAGTTACTGGCGCGCTACGAGTTTTCGATCACACATGGAGGCGGACGCACTATGGATCTAGGTATCTCGGGACGGACCGCACTGGTCTTCGGTGCCGGTGGCGGGCTCGGCGGGGCCATCGCCACGGCGCTCGCGGGCGAAGGAGTGCGGGTCGGTCTGGCCGATATCAACGGCGACGCGTTGGCCGGTATCGACGGCCGACTGCGCGGTGCCGGTGCCCAGACGGTGGCGGTCGAATGGGATCTGGCGGATACCGACGGCGCCGCCGACAGGTTGGCGGCGGTGGAAGCTGCGCTCGGTCCGGTCGACATCCTGGTCAACAACACCGGCGGTCCGCCGCCGTCGTCGGTGGCGGGTCAGTCGGCGGACGTGTGGCAGTCCTACTTCCGCTCCATGGTGCTGGCCGTCATCGGCGTCACCGACCTTGTGCTGCCCGGGATGGTCGAACGCGGGTGGGGGAGGGTGATCACCTCGACATCGTCGGGAGTCATCGCGCCGATCCCGAATCTCGGATTGTCCAATACCCTGCGGTCGGCGTTGGTGGGATGGTCGAAGACGCTCGCCGGGGAGGTCGGGCGTTCCGGAGTGACCAGCAATATCGTGCTGCCGGGCCGCATCGCGACGGATCGCATCCGCTTTCTCGACGAGAAGCGTTCCGAGCGTGAGGGTTTGCCGTACGAAGAGGTCGTCCGCCAGAGCACCGACTCGATACCTGTCGGGCGCTACGGTGAGCCGCGCGAGTATGGCGAAGTGGTCGCCTTCCTGGCGTCCGGTTGCGCGTCCTACCTGACTGGATCGGTGATTCGAGTGGACGGTGGCTATATCAACGCCGTATAGCGCGGCCGGGGGCCGCGGGCTGGCTGGTCCGTTCGCGGGCCGGCCCGCTGGAACCACGCACGACGAGCTCCACCGGAACCTGGATCTTGCGGGGCCGGCTGGTGGCCTGTTTCAGGGCCAATGTGACTGCCGACGTGCCCATCTGGTGCAGAGGGAGTCGTACCGTGGTCAGGCCGGGCCCGAGGTCGGCCGCCACCCGGACATCATCGAACCCGGTCACAGTGACGTCGCCGGGAACGTCCAGACCGCGCTTGCGAGCGCTGGCCAGGACCCCGGCCGCCATCGAGTCGTTCAGTGCGACAAGGGCAGTGATCTCGGGGTGGGCGGTCAGCAGCCGGTCGGCGCCGGCCTCGCCACCGGCATGGCTGAACGGGGTGTGCTCGATGTGCAGTTCGACCCCTTCGGAGCCGAGTGCCTCGGTGACCCCGCGCAGCCGGTCCGCCGCAGACGCCAGATCATCGGGGCCGGCCACGATCCCGATGCGGGTATGTCCCAGTTCGCGAAGGTGATTACCGATGAGTGTGCCGCCCGTGGCGTTGTCCGGAAGCACTGCGTCCAAGGGGGTGCGGTGCCGCCCGATCATGGCGACGCGGCCGCCGGTGGACTGGAAGCGCTCGAGTTCGTCGTAGGTGGCACGCGCCTCCGGTGTGCCGGTGTGTCCGGAGCCGGCCATGATCAGTCCGCGCACCCGGCTGGCAACCAGGGACCGTACCTGTGTGATCTCCTGCTGGGTATCCCGGGAACTCTGGCAGATCTGCACGATCAGACCGAGATCGGCCGCGGAACTGACGACAGCCGAGGCCAGTTCGGCGAAGTACGGGTCAGCGATGTCGTGCACCACGAGGCCCAGCGTCGAGCTGGCGCCGCTGGCCAGCGACCGCGCCTGCATATTGGGCACATAGCCGATCTCGGCCGCGATCGCGCGTACCCGCTCGGCGACCGCCTCACTGACTCCCGGGCGACCGGACATCGCGAAGGAAGCCGTGGTCAGCGATACTCCGGCCTTCCCCGCGACATCGATCAACCGTGCCGGTGTCTGACGGCGCTGCGGCATGTGTACTCTCCCCCACCTTCTCGAAGGACTTGTCAGTCCGACCCGACAGACCTTATGCTGCTAAAGCGCTTTAGCAAAAGCGCTAAAGTTCGGAATACTGAGAGGTAGTCGATGCGGCTCACGAACTTCTATGCGATCGCCCCCACAGTTTTCGACGATCAGGGCGCCGTGGACACCGACGCGGTAGTTCGTAACGTGGCCAAGATCGCCGCTCACGGCATCGACGGCGTGCTGCTGACCGGCTCCTATGGTGAATTTCAGGTGCTCAACGCCGACGAGCGTGTTCGGCTGGCTCACGAGGTGGTGCGGGCCGACAGCGGCACGGTGGTGATGGCCGGCGCGGCCGCGCTCAACGGTGATGACGCGATCATGCTGGGGGAGCGCCTCTTCGATGCGGGCGCCCGCCAGGTCATGGTGTCGGCTCCGTTCGCCGCCGAGCTGACCGATGGCGACCTGCTGGCGCACTTCCAACGGGTGGGTGCCGCTCTGCAACACGACCTGGTGGTCTATAACAACCCGGTCTTCGGTGTCGATCTGGCCCCGCCGCTGCTGCAGGAGGTGACGGCACTGCCGGCCTATACCGCGATCAAGCAGGGCACCAAATCGCTGGCCGCGATGGTCGACACCGTGGTGCGGGTGCAGGCCGGCGGGCAGGCGCAGGTGCTGGCCGCCGCGGATCTGGCCTGCGCGGCGTCTGTCGGCGCGGGTGTCGCGGGAATCACCTCGACCAATGTCTGGGTGTTTCCGGAGGCGTTCCGTGCGCTGGCGGACCCCGCTGTGGCGCCGTCGGCGAAGACCCGGATCATGGCCGCGCTGCAGCCCTATGTCGCCCTGGTGCGCACGCTGGGCCAGCCTCGGGTGGTCAAGGCGGCCATGGTGCTGCGCGGATACGCGGGCAGCGCGGCCGTGCGGGCCCCCTATGTGCCCCTCGACCGAACCGAGGTCAAGGCGCTGGCATCGGCACTGGCCGAATCCGACGAACTGCTTTCTGCGGCATGAGCACGCAAGTGGCGGTTGCCGTACTGGGCGGTGACGAACGTGAGCATCACATCGCGACTACCCTCGCCGAAACCGGGCTCGACGTACGGACATTCGGCGGAGCAGTGCTCGACCCGCATGCCGGCTACCGGCGCGCCCGCACGGCACGTGATGCGGTCAACGGCGCCGACTGGGTGTTGTGCCCGTACCCGGGGCTCACCATCAGCGATGAAGTGTATTCTCCGGCAAGCGATATCCCGATCCGGCTCGATCGCGATCTGCTGGCGGCATCGGCGGCACAACGAGGCGGACTGGTGCTGGGCCGGGCCAGTGAGCAGGTGCGCGCACTGTGCGGAGATCTCGGAATCGCCATTCATGAGACCAAGGCGGATTCGGGACTGGTCGTCAAGACCGCCACGGCGGTCTCCGAGGCGTTGGTCGCGGTCCTGGTGGAGAGCACCCACCGCTTGCTGCGCGAGCATCTGTTCGTCGTCCTGGGATTCGGCTCCACCGGTCTGGCGATCACCCAACTACTGTTGGCCATGCGGTGTGAGGTCGTGGTCGCCGCGCGGTCCCGGCGGGATCGGGAGCGTGCCCGCCAGCTTGGCGCGCGGCCGGTCGCCTATATCGACCGCGTCGAGGTGATGGAGACCGCCGACATCGTCGTCAACACCGTGCCGGCCCCGGACGCGGTGCCGGTGTCGGTGGGGGCCAGTCGTATCACCGCGCGGATCTTCGATATCGCCTCGCCCCCAGGTGGGATGGATCACCAGGCCCTCGTCGGTGCGGGTCTCGACGTGAACTGGGTCCGGGGGCTGGGTGGCCTGCGGGCCCCCGTGTCCATGGCGGAGGCGCAGCTGGAGTTCTTCCAAGAGCTCATCGCCGACGGAGTCGAGAGCAGACCGCAAGTGCCAGAACGGCAACCAAACGCGACGTCGATGTCGTGACCCCGTCACCGAGAGGAGTAGTTGATGTCAACCAGTGAAGAACCGGGTGTCGAAATCGCTTTCGTCAGTTCGCATGCCCCGCAGATCTTCCTCGAGCGCCAGGATTCGCCCGAGGTGCTTGCCGAGACGCAGGCCGGTATGCGCCGGATGGGACAGCGGATCCAGGAAGCTCAACTCGATGTGTTGGTGGTGATCGCGCTCGACCACATCCACAATCACTTCTTCAACCTGGTCCCGGCGATGACGATCTACACCGGCTCTCCGGTGGTCGCGGCACTCAACCAGGAGACCGTGGAACTGCCGGGCCGGCCCGATCTGGCCAACTCGCTGCTCGACCACCTGTTGACCAACGATTTCGACCCGGCCTGGAGTCAGAAAGAGGTGCTGGACCATTCCTTCATGGTGCCGCTGCACTTCGCGATGCAGGGCGGACTGGACGTACCTATTCTGCCGATCATCCTGAACACCTATGTGCCGCCGCAGCCCGAGATTTCGCGGTGCTTCAAACTCGGCCGAGAGATCGCACGGTGGGCCGACAACGCCGGACTGCGGGTCGGCACCCTGGGCACTGGCGGAATGTCGCACTATCCCGGCACCTCTCGCTACCACGACCCGGACCTGGCGTACGACCAGGAAATCCTCGGCTGGCTGCGCAACGGTGAGATCGACAAGCTGGCGTCGATGAGCGCCAAGGCGCTGGACACCCATGGCATGACGGAGTTGCGCAACTGGGCCGCTGCGATCGGAGCCCGCGGTACGGCCCCGAAGGCACAGCACATCACCTACGTCCCCAACGATCACTGCGGCTACGCGGTTATCGAGTTCTGAAAACTACTGCAGAGGAAGGGAAAACCTATGTCAGACGGTCTGTACTATCCTCGGCCGCGGCACCAGGACTACGAGCTGGCGCGGTTGATTCACGATATTCAGGAAAGCGATGAGCTCTTCAACGAGTTCATGTCCGCCCCTGAGGATTTCGTGGAAGGCTATCAGCTCGATGACGAAGCCAAGAAGCTGATGACGACCTTCGACTACGACGGCCTGGTCGACCGCGGCATTCACCCGATGCTATCGGTGCAGTTCATGCGCAACGTCCAGTGGAACCTGAAGATGACCGTCGCGAAGAACGAGCCGGCCGAGAAAGAGTCGGTGTGACCCGTCCGTTCGACGGTGTTCTGACCGGTGGTGTGGTGATCGACGGCACCGGAGGCCCGGCAGTGGCCGCCGATATCCGGTTGGACGGCGGCCGCATCACCCAAGTCGCTCCGTCCGGATCGTTGGGCGGTGGTGGCGAGTCCATCGATGTGTCGGGCCGGGCGGTCCTACCGGGGTTCGTCGACATCCACACGCATGCAGACTTCTCATTGCCGACCCACCCGTCGGCATCGTCGATGGTCCGTCAAGGGGTCACCACCCTGGTCGTCGGCAACTGCGGGTTCTCTCCGTTTCCGGTGGGGCCCGGGGAGCATGCCGACCAGCTACGGCAAGCCACCGCCATCTTTGGCCGGGACCTGAACTGGCAGTGGAACGATCTGCCCGGCTACGCCGAACATCTGGCCGAGATCGGAATCGCGGTCAATGTGGCGCCGCTGGTCGGGCACGGTGCACTGCGCATCGCCGTGATGGGGTACGAGCGTCGCGACGCAACCCATCGTGAGCTCGCCGACATGTGTTCGCTGACTGAAGAGTCCATGGCGGCAGGGGCTTTCGGCATGTCCTCCGGCCTGATCTATCCGCCCGGAACCTTCGCCGGCCGCGATGAACTGGTCGCACTGTGCCGGGTGGTCGCCGCCCACGGCGGGATCTACAGCACCCACATGCGCAACGAGGGCGAACAGCTGCTGGTCGCGCTGGACGAGGCGCTGGACATCGCCCAGAGATCCGGTGCGCGACTACAGCTGAGCCACCACAAGGTGCTCGGCAGGCGCAACTGGGGACTCACCGCCATATCGCTGCAGCGGATCGACGAGGCCATCGCCGCGGGTGCCGACATTGCCTTGGACCAGTACCCATACCCGGCCTCATCGACGACGATGCTGGCGCTGGTGCCGGGCTGGGCGGCCGAGGGAGGGGCCGGTGCCTTGGCGGCTCGCTTACGAGATCCGGTCACCAGGGCTGAGATCCGCACCGAGGTTCTTGACGGCCCGACCGACGGACGGCCGAAACGTGACTTCGAACCGGACACCGTGATGATCTCGTCGGTGGGCCTGGAGGAGCACGCGCCGTTCGTCGGCCGTCGCCTCGACGAGATCGCAGCCGCCGTGGGCGGTGAGCCCGTCGACGTCATGCTCGATCTACTGGGGCGTGACGGCGCGGTCGAGGTCGTCATCTTCGCGATCGGAGACGAAGATATCGAACGGGTGATGGCACACCCGCGGGTCGCGGTGGCAAGCGACGGGTGGACGATGCACCCCGACGAGGGTGGGACGCCGCATCCCCGCAGCTACGGCACATTCGCCCGGGTGCTGCAGCGCTATGTCCGGGAGCAGCACCTGCTGTCGCTTCCCGAAGCGGTCCGGCGCATGACATCGCTGCCTGCCGACCGGCTCGGATTGCCCGACCGCGGCCGGATCGCTCCCGGCATGGTCGCCGATCTGGTGGTGCTGGACCCGCAACGGGTTCGCGAGCAGGCGACCTTTGTCGACCCACATCAGTTCGCCACCGGCATCGACGACGTCTTCGTCGCCGGCGTGCCGGTCGTGCGCGCCGGAACCGAGACCGAGGCCCGGCCGGGCAAGGTGCTGCGGCACACCCGCACCGAACGAGAGAGGCTCACACCATGGACCTAGGACTCGCCGGCCGCACCGTGCTGGTACTGGGCACCGGTGGCGGCATCGGCCGCGGAATCGCGGAGGCCTTCGTCGCCGAGGGTGCGCAGGTCGCCTGTGCGGACCGCGATCTCGATGCCGCGCAGGCCACCGTGGCAGCACTGGGGGACACCACCGGGTCGGTGCGGGCCTTCGGCGCCGAACTGGGCAACCGGGATGCCGAACGGGACCTGGTCGACCAGGTGCGAGAACACCTCGGGCCGGTCGATGTGCTGGTCAACAACACCGGTGGACCGCCGAGCACGGCCGCCACGGGTGTGTCGATGGACGTCTGGCGCAGCTACTTCGAGTCGATGGTGGCCTCGGTCATCCATCTGGCCGATCTGGTGCTGCCGGGGATGCGTGAACGGGGTTGGGGGCGGGTGGTGACCAGTACCTCCTCAGGCGTGGTGGTGCCCATCCCGATGCTCGGCATCTCCAACACGCTGCGCTCGGCGCTGCTGGGGTGGTCGAAGACCGTCGCGCGTGAGGTGGGTCCCGACGGTGTCACCGCGAACGTGGTCGTGCCCGGCCGCATCGCGAGTCCGGCCGCGATCGGGCGGGATGTGTTGCGCGCCGAGCAGCAGAACCGGACTCTCGAGGAAGTGCAGCACGAGTACCTGGTCCGGATTCCGGTCCGCCGCTACGGCACCCCTCGCGAGTACGGCGACGCCATCGCGTTCCTGGCCAGCGATCGTGCCGGCTACATCACCGGATCCGTGCTTCGGATCGATGGTGGCATGATCGAGAGCATTCACTGACCGACCCCGACCTCTTGGGGCCGGCCGACTATCCACGATGTGCAGAGCGGGTTGTTCGTCATCGCGAAAAGCGTTGGTGCCCTGCACTTGTAGCCCGGACGAGAATGGGCTGAGCCATCGCCATCCAGATCGAGAACGAACGTCAGCCCCTGCCCATCAACTCCACCGCGGCCCGCACCAGCTCCGCGTTCGAATGAGCCGCCCGCCCGTCGGGCAACGCGAACGTGTCCTCCAACCCGATCCGGGAATCGAACCCCGCCTCCACGGCCAGTCGGAACAGCGTCCACGCATTCGCACCCTCCCCGTGGCAGAGCACGGGCAGCGGCAGCGCCGACACAATCGCGGCGATCGCCTTCGCCTCGGCCACGGCCTCCCGGAGCTCCGGGCGGGTGCCCTCGATCAGGATCCGGGTGCACTCACCCGCGCGCGGATACCGGCGAAAGGCCTCGGCTGCCTCGACAAACCACAGTCCGGCTTCCACCCCGACCTCCATGTCGAGCAGCAGATCCGCGAGTTCCTCGGCGCCCTCCTCATGCCAGTTCACCGAGGCGTAGTCGGGACGGCTCGCCCATCCGCGCACCTGCTGCAGGCGATCCGCAGGGTTGCGCACCGCCCAGGCTCCGGTGGTGACCCCGACGGGCAGGCCGGGGTGCCTGCCGTGCAACGCCCGCACCACCGGGTCCACGTGCTCGGGCCGCAGACTGTCCGTTCCGTCGGGTGCCTTGGGGTGGACATGCACCTCGTGCGCGCCGGCTGCCACCGCGGCCGTCACGCTGTCCACGATGTCCTCGACGGTGATCGGCACGCGCGCGGGCCCGTGCGGTCCGTTGGGGCAGACCTGAAGCATCATGGCGTCTCCCTCAGTCAGTCGTAGATGACGTCGAGCCCCTTGCGGCGCAGTTCCGCCAGGCCGGCCCGGAATTGCTCCAGATACTCGGGGGAGTGGCCCGTCCAGTCGGTGATCTCCCCGATGATGCGGATGGGCTCGGCACTGCGGTACGAGTGCGTCGGATTCCCCGGAAACTTCTTGTCGGTCACGTTCGGGTCGTCTTCGACCGCGCCCTGCGGATCCACGATGTACACCCGACCGCGGCCCTGGCCCAGGGCCAGCTCGGCGGCGAGCACCGCGACGTCCAACACCTTGGTCACGTAGACGTAGTTGGACATGTGCTCCGGGTCATAATTCGACGGCCGGCCCGGCACCAGCACATCGCCCACCGCCAGGTCGGCCTTCGTCCCGTGCAGGTACGCCCCCGACTCGTGTACGAAAAAACGTTCCGGCGTATCGACCATGTCTGCCATCAGCACCCCCATGCGTAGTCCGTGATCCGGCGACGGTACATGCCTGCCGGGGGCTTGCGGCAAGCCCACACCCAGGCCATATAGTGAGAGTGGGAGCCGAACGTGGCCCCGGCCACATCGCCACCCACCCCGTCGCGAGCCCACTGAAACCGCCTGCACCACCGGCGAATTGAGACTTCCGGCACGCGCGCGCGAAATTGATTCGCCGACCCGCCGCGCCGCGTCTACTCTGGAACGCCGCACCGATCCGGTGCCGCAATTCAGGGAGTGTGCATGAGTACCGGGCCGGTAACCCGATCAACAGAGGCGGAACCACTGGACGGAAAGACGCCCAAGGCGGCACCGACCGCCGGCGTCATCATCGCGCTGCTGGTCTTCTCCGCGTTCGTCATGATCCTCAACGAGACGATCATGAGCGTCGCGCTGCCGGTGCTGATCACCGACCTGGACATCACCGCGCGGACCGCGCAGTGGCTCACCAGTGGCTTCCTGCTGACCATGGCCGTGGTGATCCCGATGTCCGGCTCGCTGCTGCAGCGGTTCTCGGTGCGTGCCGTGTTCATGGGGTCGATGTCGATGTTCTGCGCGGGCACGCTGGTCTCGGCGCTCGCCCCGGGGTTCGCCGTCCTGCTCACGGGACGGATCGTGCAGGCGTGCGGCACCGCCGTCATGGTGCCGCTGTTGATGACGACGGTGATGAAACTGATCCCCGCCGAACGGCGCGGCCAGACGATGGGCACGATCTCGATCGTCATCGCCGTGGCACCCGCCGTCGGGCCGACCCTGTCCGGATTCATCCTCGGTTCGCTGAACTGGCGGTGGATGTTCTGGATCGTGCTACCCATCGCGCTGCTCGGACTGGCCGCCGGATGGGTGTGGCTGCGCGTCGCCGAGGAGCGGGAGCGACCGGCACCGATCGACCCCGTCTCGGTGCCGCTGTCGGCGATCGCGTTCGCAGGACTGGTGTTCGGGCTCTCGGAGTTGGCCGGGCACAGCGGCCAGGGCGTCCCGGCATGGATTCCGCTGGCCGCCGGCACGGTCGCGTTGATCCTGTTCGGTGCGCGGCAGCTGCAGTTGCAGCGGGTCGAGCGGGCCTTCCTCGATCTGCGTCCGTTCACCTACCGACGGTTCTCGGTGTCGGTGGCGTTGGTGGTCATCGGCTTCATGGGACTGTTCGGCGCGATCATCATGGTGCCGCTCTACGTGCAGGACGTACTGGGCCGCAGTGCCCTGGTCGCCGGTCTGACCAGCCTGCCGGGTGGCCTGCTGATGGGTCTGGCCGGTCCTCCGGTCGGGCGGGTGTACGACCGGCACGGTGCCCGGGTCCTGGTTGTACCGGGGTCGATCATGCTGTTCGCGGCGCTGTGCGGGTTCGCGCTGCTCTCGGCGAGCACACAGGTCTGGCAGCTCATCGCGGTGCAGACGGTCATGATGCTCGGCCTGGCAATGATGTTCACGCCCTTGATGACCGACGCGCTCGGTGCGCTGCCGGACCGGCTGTACTCGCACGGCAGCGCCA
Source organism: Mycobacterium sp. AMU20-3851 (assembly GCF_043974665.1). Classification (NCBI taxonomy): domain Bacteria; kingdom Bacillati; phylum Actinomycetota; class Actinomycetes; order Mycobacteriales; family Mycobacteriaceae; genus Mycobacterium; species Mycobacterium sp. AMU20-3851. The sequence goes on along the minus strand of NZ_CP146371.1, from coordinate 5,493,588 downwards.
TCATGACCACCCTGCAGCAGGTGGCCGGCGCAGCTGGCACCGCCCTGTTCATAACCGTCATGACCAAGGCGTCGACGTCGGGCGGCACCCCGGACATGGCCGGGGTGCACGCTGCCTTCGTGGTGGCCGCGGCGATCGGGGCGGTCGCCGTGATCACGGCGTTCTTCACCGCGTCGCAGCCCAGCCCGGCAGGCGGCACACCGGTGCACTAGCGGTGACTCCCGTAGGCTGAATTCACCGTGCCAATCGAGAGAACGGGCGCCGATCGCTGAGGGCCCCGACGTTTCCGAGGCGGCGATAGCGGCAATACCACCGGCGGCGGGGCGTCGGCTGCGCGAGGTCAGGGAGGAGTCAGATGTCGTCACACGCGGCTGAGTCGCCAGAACCCGGCGCCGAAGACCAGGTCAACGAGCCTGCCGAGATCACCTTCGATGAGCATCTGCACCCCGCCCGCCCGAAGTCTCTGCGGTTCCGGCCCCGGGTGCGAACACCGTTCGTGCGGCGATCGCTGGCCCAGGACGGACCGCCCACCGGCGCCAACCCCGCGTATGTGTCCTGGCTGCTGTCGCAGTCGATGCTGGCGGATGCCAACGAGATCGCCCAACAATTCTCCGGTCAGGGCTCGATGTGGCAGAACCCGTTCGCCCGGCCCAACGCCCGCGCCGCCGTGGACACCGCTTCGGTGTGGTTCACCGCCTACCCGCTGTCGTTGATCACCCGCCCCGAGGAGTCCTTCCTCAGGGCGATGGCCGACGAAGACCTGTGGAAAGCGTTCTCGGAGATCGGTATTCAGGCGGTGCACACCGGCCCGGTGAAACGAGCGGGCGGCATCTCGGGCTGGCAGCTGACCCCCAGCGTCGACGGGCACTTCGACCGGATCAGCACCCAGATCGACCCGGCCTTCGGGTCCGAGGACGAGTTCCGCCAGATGTGCGGCACCGCCAACTGGTACGGCGGCACCATCATCGACGACATCGTGCCCGGCCACACCGGCAAGGGCGCCGATTTCCGGCTGGCCGAGATGAAGTACGCGGACTACCCCGGCATCTACCACATGGTGGAGATCGATCCGCGTGACTGGGAGCACCTGCCGGCCGTCCCGGACGGCGCGGATTCGGTGAACATCGATGCGGCGACCGAGGATTGGTTGGCCAAGGCCGGCTACATCATCGGCCGCCTACAGCGCGTCATCTTCTACGCCGAGGGCATCAAGGAGACCAACTGGAGCGTCACCCGCCCCATCGTCGGGGTGGACGGCGTCGAACGGCGCTGGGTGTACCTGCACTACTTCAAGGACGGGCAACCGTCGATCAACTGGCTCGACCCCAGCTTCGCCGGCATGCGCCTGGTCATCGGCGACGCCCTGCACTCCCTGTCGGATCTGGGCACCGGCGGTCTGCGGTTGGACGCCAACGGTTTCCTCGGCGCCGAGAAGTCCACCGAGGACGAGGTCGGCTGGTCCGAGGGGCACCCGTTGTCCGAGGCGGCCAACCAGTTCATCGGCAGCATGGTGCGCAAACTGGGTGGCTTCACCTTCCAGGAACTGAATCTGACCATCGACGACATCCGGGACAACAGCGTCGCGGGCCCCGACCTGTCCTACGACTTCATCAACCGGCCCGCCTACCACCATGCGCTGGCCACCGAGGACACCGAGTTCCTGCGGCTCACCCTGCGTACCACGCTGGAGACCGATGTCGACCCGGCCTCGCTGGTGCACGCCCTGCAGAACCACGACGAGCTGACCTATGAACTGGTGCACTGGTCGGCCGGGCACCGCGACGACCTCTACACCTACAAGGGCCACGAGGTCACCGGCGAGGAACTCGGGCACAGCGTGCGCACCGACCTGATCGAAGCGCTGACCGGTCCCGACGCGCCCTACAACCGGGTGTTCACCACTAACGGGATTGCCTGCACCAGTGCGACGGTGATAGCGGCGACGCTCGGCATCACCGACCTGGACCAGATCGGTGACCCGGTGTCGCTGGACCAGATCCGCCGCGCGCACCTGCTGATGGCCATGTTCAACGCATTGCAGCCCGGGGTGTTCGCGCTGTCGGGCTGGGACCTGTGCGGCATGCTCACCCTGCCTGCGGAGGACGTCCGCGAACTACTCCGCGGCGGGGACACCCGGTGGATCCACCGCGCCGCCCATGACCTGATGGGCGTGAACCCCACCGCCACCCATTCGAGTGCCGGAATGCCGCGGGGCAGAAGCCTTTACGGGTCGATACCGGAGCAGATGGCCGACGAGACCAGCTTCCTGCGCCAACTCCAGGCCATTCTCGCGGTGCGCACCCACTTCGGCATCGCGACCAGCACCCAGGTGGACATTCCGGAGGTGTCGCACCGGGCCATGCTGGTCATGGTCCATCAACTGGCCGATCCGCACCAGCTGCAGCTGACGGTGCTCAACTTCGCCAATACCGAGATCGCCGGCACCGTGCGTTCGGAGTTCCTGCCGCCCGATGCCGTCGTGTCGGACATGTTCAGCGGCAAGGTCATCGCCCATGTGGATGATCTGCACAGCTTCCCCGCTGAGTTGCCCGCCCACCACGGGATGTCACTGCTGGTGCAGCGGCCCTCCGCAGATCCGGATCAGGGCAGCGCGTAATCCATCGGGGGACCGTTGAGTGCGGCCACATCGCGATGCGCGATGGTCATGGCGACATGCTGTCCGCCGCGCAGCACGGCGATGATGTCCACCTCGTCGTTCACCGCGAAAGTCTCTGCAGTAGAGCCGATCCGGCTGCCCGCGGCGGTGATTCCGTGAGTCTGTGCATCCACGGCATAGGTGTGCAGTGCGCCGTCGGGTGTCTGCGCGGTCAGCGAATCCGGCGACACCGCGACCAGGCGACCCTGCTGGGGCAGCGGTTGCACGGCCACCGGCGAGGGTTCCGTCGGCGGCGCGCCGGCGGGCTCATCGGCCAGGTGGACGATGAACGCCGAAACGATGGCGGCGAATGCCACGGCGAAGGAAATGGTGAGGCTGATCGCGGTGCTGTGCGCGGTCCTGCGTGCGTGCCTTCCGGATCCGGTGCCCATGTCGGTGACCTCTCGTTCGTTGCCGGTCAATTACCCGACCCCCGGATCGAAGAAACCAGCGCCGATGCATGTCTGAATCCGCGAGTTCTGGGTAGACCCCCGCCATGGCAAAGATCGGATACTTCCTGTCCTCGGAGCAGTTCACCCCTAAAGAGCTCATCGACCAGGCGAAACGCGCCGAGGATGCGGGTTTCGACGCGCTGTGGATCTCGGATCACTTTCATCCGTGGAACGACGCGCAGGGCCAGAGTTCGTTCGTTTGGGGGGTGATCGGAGCGCTGTCGGAGGCCACCTCGCTACCGGTGTCGACCGCCGTGACCTGTCCGACCATGCGGATCCACCCGGCGATCATCGCCCAGGCCGCTGCGACGGCCGCGGTACAACTCGACGGCAGGTTCGTCCTCGGCGTGGGCAGCGGGGAGGCTCTCAACGAGCACATCCTGGGCGACCCGTGGCCTTCGGTCGGAGTTCGACTGGAAATGCTCGAAGAGGCCATCGATGTCATCAGGCTGCTGCTGCGCGGCGACGAGGTCAGTCACCACGGTGAGCACTACGAGGTGCAGGAGGCGCGTATCTACACCCTCCCCGACCAGCCACTGCCGATCTACGTGTCCGGTTTCGGGCCGCAGGCAGCCGAACTGGCCGGCCGCATCGGCGACGGCTACGTGCTGGTCACACCGGAAACCGAGCTGGTGCAGAAGTTCCGGTCCAACGGAGGAGGGGATAAGCCGGTGCAGGCCGGGACCAAGGTGTGCTGGGATGCCGACGCCGACACAGCCGTCGACACCGCACACCGCATTTGGGGGAACCAGGGGCTGCCCGGTCAGTCCGCCCAGATCCTGCCGCGGCCCAAGGATTTCGAGGCGCTGCAGGCGCTGGTCCCCAAGCAGGACATCGCCGACTCGGTGGCGTGCGGATCTGATCCGGACCGGCACGCGGCCCAGGTCCGCCAGTACCTCGATGCCGGTGTCGACGAGGTGTATGTCAGCCAGATCGGCCCGGATATGGACGGCTTCTTCGCCGGGTGGCGCCGCGATGTGTTGCCGCAATTGCGTTAGCGCACAACGACTGCGTCCTACGCTGGCACCATGAGCGAACTCACCGAAGAGGTCATCGCATTCCTGTCCGAGGGCACCCGCACCGGAAAGCTGGCGGTGGTCGCCTCCGATGGGCGGCCGCTGGTCACCCCGGTGTGGTTCATCGTGGACGGCCAGGATCTGGTGTTCAACACCGATAAGCGGTCCGCGAAAGGACGCGCCCTGACCCGGGATCCACGCGTGGCGATCTGCGTGGACGACCAGCGTCCGCCCTACTCGTTCGTCCAGGTGCAGGGCACCGTGACCACGAGCGAGGACCCCGGCGAACTGCTACGCACGGCGACCCTGATCGGGGGACGGTACATGGGCGCCGACCGCGCCGAGGAGTTCGGCCGGCGCAACGGGGTGCCCGGGGAACTGGTCGTGCGGGTCCGGCCCACCAAGGTCATCGCGGCCTTCGAGGTGGCGGACTGATCCGTCGCTACGCCTGCCGCACAGTGTTCCCGCCGCTGCGTTTGGCCGAGTACATCGCGGTATCGGCGGCGGCGAACAAGTGCGCCACCATGACGTCGCCGTCCAGCCTGTCCGATGACGCGAGCTCGACGTGGGAAACCCCGATGCTGGCCGTCACACCGTCGGGCATGTCCGCGATTGCCCGGCACAGGGTCTGCGCCAGGGGCAGTGCGGGATCCGGTGTGGTCAGCGCGACGAGGAACTCCTCGCCGCCGGCACGGCAGAGCGCCGCCGGGGCCGGGCAGTGCTCACGCAGCAGGTCGGCGACGGCCCGGATGACGCGGTCGCCCTCGGCATGACCGTAGGTGTCGTTGATGCGCTTGAAGTCGTCGATGTCCGCCAGGATCACCGTCAGCTGGGCCGCGCTGCGGCTCGGTTCGGTCAGCATCCGCTGCAGAGCGTGGGAGAAGCTGCGGCGGTTCAACAATCCGGTCAGACCGTCCCGCTCGGCGCGGGTCGCGTACATGCCCATGGCCTGTGACATGCCGCGTATCGCGACCGGCACGGACAGATTCAGGAACCAGATGATCCAGAAGCCGGCGAATGCGGTTGCCACGTCGGTTTCGTCGGCCAGACCGGCGGTGGCGAAGCCGGCGGTCGTCACCGCCAGAACGAGATTGAACAGGAGAACCCGCGGGTTGTGGAAGAAGGCGAAGTACCCGCCGGTGACGGACAGGGCGGCGCAGGCGAGTGCCGCGACGCCAGCCGACGGCTGGACCATCCCCCATCCGGCGACGAACGCGGCGCCGGTCAGTCCCATGCACTGCGACTGCCAACGGGTGGGCCAGCGGGTCAGCCAGAACACGGTCATCCACAGCGTGAATACGGCCGCCGTCACGCTGACCACGATCGCCTCGGAGGACAGATTTCGCTGCGTCGCCAAATAGGACAGCGGGACCAGACCCGAGGAGGAGGAGACCAGTGCCATGATCTGCTGCGCGGGCCGCAGCAAGCTTCGCTGCTGCAGGAAGGTGGTCATCGATTCGAATTGGTCGGGGGCGTTCAGCCAGGTAGTGGCCTTTTTAAGTCCTTTGATCGGAGCCCCCCGGCAAACATCGAATCAGTTCAGCAATCTAGTGGCCCTTACCTTACAAGTGTATTGCGGGGTGCGACAGCGCGATTTCGCGTCCGGACCCCCTCGGGCCCGCCCACCAGGGGATAAGACGGTGCCGAGAAGCTGCCCCAGCGCTACACGTTCCGAGCCACCGCGGCGATGTGGGTCGCGACAGCCCGGGCAACGACAGCTGTCGCCGGATCGTCGTCCGGAAGGTAACGGTCGGCGGCCGGGTCGTACCGGGCGCCGGCAATAGATCCGTGGTCGGCGGCCAGTTCGACGATGTCGACCGGCCACCCCTCGGCCCGTAGGGCCGCGGCGAACTCGGTGGCGGCTGAGGCGGGCACCACCTCGTCGGCATCGCCGATCAACAGGGTGAACGGCGTGCGCGGCGCCGAGTAGGACACGCCGTCGACGACCGGGCCGCCCGATATCGGGTCGGTCGCCATGAATGCCCCGCCCAGACAGATGGCGTGCGCCACAGGCACATCCAGCTCCTGCGCCCGCAACGTCAGGCCCGCGGCGGCCACCCCGCCAAGTGACCACCCGACGACCACGAGATCGGCACCCGCGGTTTTGTCCTGCGCGAACCGTACCGAGCTCAGCAGGTCGGAACGGCCTCCGTCGGGGGCGTGCGAATCCCAGTCGGCGGCGATGACGCCGATCCCGTGCTCGGCGATCGCCTCGGCGAGCACCCGCACCGCGGCCCGGGAGTCCGTCTGCGTGCCGTGCCACAGCAGCACGCTCGGCCGGGACGGCTCACCGAACAGATCGGCGTGCCGCCCCGGCGCGTACTCGACGGTGTGCACCGGTCGCTCAGGGCTCAGCGTGCGGAGTCGGGCTCTGCACGGACTCCCACTTGGATTCCAGGGCCCGCTGCACCTGCTGGCCCACTGCCATGTCGAGCTGGAAGGTTTCTCCGTCCTCGCCCTCGAAGGTCACCAGGAAACCGTCGTCGGACGCTTCCTTGTGGACCACCTTGTAACCGAGGTCGCCGGTACCACGGTCGAGGGCGACGATGTCGCCGGGCGTCACTGCGTCGATGGGACTGGTGTTAGACATCTGCAGTCGGTAGCCAGATCCGCCGGCCGGTAAACCTGGGAGCCGGTTACCGGTTCGCCGGCACGCCGAATGCGAGCACCGCGGCGTCGTCCTCCACCCCGGTCCCCAATTCCTCCAGCAGGTCGCGGATGGCCGCCACGATCTCGGGGGCCGACGCGGTGGCGTGCCGGCGGGCGAACCGCAGCAGCGCGCCGGCATCGTCGTACCGGTCGGGGCCCGCGCCGACCCGGGCCTCGGTCAGGCCGTCGGTGTAGAGCACCAGGGTGTCGCCGGGAGCGAGGTGGATGGTGCTGCTGAAGAAGTGCGGCCGCTCGATCATGCCGACGGCCTGCCCACCCATGGTGTCGGCGAAGTACCCGTTCCCGTCGGCGGCGAGCAGAATCGGGGGTAGATGGCCGGCGCTGGCGAAGTTGACGTCGAACCCGGTTCCGCGGCGGGTCAGGTTCCCGTAGATGACGGTGCACAGCCGGTGCGGCCCCATGTTGAGCTGTTGGTGCAGCACGGTATTGAGGTTGTGCAACACCTGCACCGGGTCGTCGTCGGACACCGCCGCCGAGCGCAGGACATAGCGGGTCAGACCCGTCACCACCGCGGCGTCCACACCCTTGCCGGCGACGTCGCCGAGGAAAAAGCCCCAGGTGGTCGCCGACAGCGGGAACAGATCGTAGAAGTCTCCGCCGACATCGTCGGCAGATGCGGCGTGATAGTGATCCGCGGCGTCCAGGCCCGGTGGCGGCGACAACAGCGGTGGTCGTAGCGACTGACGCAGCGTATCGGCGAGCGCACGGGCCCGCTCGCGTTCCTGCTCAGCGCGCCGCCGCTCTCCGAGTAGTTCCCGTTCGTAGGCGCGCCGGTGGGCGGCATCCACCACGGTGACCCGCCAGAGTTCTCCGCAGTCCTCCGATTCCGGTCGGATGTTGGCGGTCAGGAACATCGGAAGCAGCGAACCATCGGCGGCACGCATATCGACGGTGACACCGCCCAGTGACCCCGTCATCCGCAGCAACGGTGCGAAGTGGGTTTCGTAATGGATGCTGCCTCCCACCGACAGCAACTCCGGGAGTAACTTGCCATGCAATGCTCCCGGCGGGTAACCCAGCCATCGGACCATCGTGGAGTTGGCGCGCAGGATCCGGCCTTCGCCGGAGAGAAGCAGATGACCGGACGGCGAATTGTTCCAGAAATCCTGGTAATCCGGCTCGTTCATGGCGACAGTGCGAACTCCGCGATCGCCGCGGCGGTGGCATCGGGAGCACTCACCTGCGGGCAGTGACCGATCGCGTCCAGGGTGATCAACCGGCTGTCGGGGATGTGGCGCTGAACGTAGGAGCCGACGGTCCGCGGTGCGATCACGTCGACGGCGCAATCGAGAACAAGGGTAGGCACCCGGACCTTGTCGAGGTCAGAGCGGTTGTCGGACAGGAACGTCGCCCGGGCGAACACCTTGGCGCAGGCCGGGTCCGTGCGGCAGAACGTCGCTTCCAGTTCGGCATGCAGGTCGGGGCGGTCCGGATTGCCCATGATGACCGGCGCCATCACATGGGACCAACCGAGATAGTTCGAATCGATCGATTCCAGCAGTTCTTCGATATCGGTCGCGGAGAAGCCGCCGCGGTACCCGTCGTCGTCGATGTAGCGGGGTGAGGGCGCCACCATGACGAGTTTGGCGAATCTGTGGGGTTCGGATATCGCGGCCAGCGCGCCGATCATGGCCGCGACCGAATGGCCGACATAGACCACCTCACGGAGGTCGAGTTCGCGCACGATCTCCAGGACATCGGTGGTGTATCCGGACAGCGTCGAGTACTTTTCGGCGTCCCACGCAGCAGGATCCGACGCGCCGGACCCGACATGGTCCATCAGCACGATGCGGAACCGCGCTTCCAGTCGCTCGACGACGGGTCGCCACAGATTCTGGTCACAACCGAAGCCGTGGACCAGCAGCAACACCGGAGCTCCCGGCGTGCCCACCACGTGAATGTTGTTCCTGGACCTGACCCCCATGCTTGCAGCATAGAACCCGACGATCAGACCTCGCGGTCAGTCCCGCGCCTGCTGAAACACCGCGACCGAGCGTGCAGCGACAGGGCGTTCGGTGCCGGCCGCGACGACATCGCCGTCGCCGTCCGGCTCGGCGGCGGTGTCGACGACGGTCCGCCACCGCGCCCCGAATTCCTCGGGGGGCAGCGTGAATTCGATGGGCTCGTGGTGGGCGTTGAAGCACACCACGAACGAGTCGTCGGTGACCCGCTGTCCCCGCGGGTCCAGGTCCGGGATGCCGTGGCCGTTCAGGTAGACCGCCACGGACTTGCCGAAACCGGTGTCCCAGTCCTCGTCGTTCATCTCCGAACCGTCCGGGCGGAACCAGGAGATGTCGGGCACCCCGGCGGACCCGCGCTGGCGCACCGGCCTGCCGTTGAAGAATCGTCGACGCCGGAACACCGGATGCTCGGCTCGTAGTGCGGACAGCCGGGAGGTGAAGTCCAGCAGCTCCCTGTCGGCGTTCGACCAGTTCACCCAGGTGATCTCGTTGTCCTGGCAGTAGCCATTGTTGTTGCCGCCCTGGGTGCGTCCCAGTTCGTCGCCGTGGCAGATCATCGGCACACCCTGGGACAGCAACAGCGTGGTCAGGAAGTTGCGTTCCTGCCTGGCCCGCAACTCCTGGATCTCCGGGTCGTCGGTGGGCCCTTCGACCCCGCAGTTCCAGGACCGGTTGTGGCTTTCCCCGTCGTTGTTGTCCTCGCCGTTGGCCTCATTGTGTTTCTCGTTGTAGGACACCAGATCCCGCAGGGTGAAGCCGTCGTGGGCGATGACGAAGTTGATGGATGCCACCGGTCGGCGGGCGGTGTGCTCGTACAGGTCGGCCGAGCCGGTGAGCCGGGACGCGAACTCGCCGAGGCTGGCGTCCTCACCGCGCCAGAAGTCGCGGACCGTGTCGCGGTACTTGCCGTTCCACTCCGTCCACTGCGGTGGAAAGTTGCCGACCTGGTACCCGCCGGGACCGACGTCCCACGGCTCGGCGATCAGCTTGACCTGGCTGACGGTCGGATCCTGTTGGACCAGTTCGAAGAAGGTCGACAGCTTGTCGACGTCATAGAATTCGCGCGCCAGGGTGGACGCCAGATCGAAGCGGAAGCCGTCCACGTGCATCTCGGTGACCCAGTACCGCAGCGAGTCCATGATCAGCTGCAGCGAATGCGGGTGCCCGACATTGAGGCTGTTGCCGGTTCCGGTGTAGTCCATGTAGTACCGCTTGTCGTCCTCGACCAGGCGGTAGTAGGCGGCGTTGTCGATCCCGCGCATCGACACAGTGGGGCCCAGGTGGTTCCCCTCGGCCGTGTGGTTGTAGACGACGTCGAGGATCACCTCGATGCCGGCCTCGTGCAGCGTGCGCACCATGGCCTTGAACTCCTGCACCTGCCCGCCCGGTGTGGCACTGCTGGAGTACTTGGAGTCGGGGGCGAAGAAGCCAATGGTGTTGTACCCCCAGTAGTTCGACAGACCCTTGTCGATCAGGGTGGAATCGTTGGCGAAATGGTGCACCGGCATCAGTTCGATGGCGGTGACCCCCAGTGCCTTGAGGTGATCGATGATCGCCGGGTGCGCGATGGCCGCGTAGGTGCCGCGGATCGCGTCCGGGATGTCGGGGTGCGTCTGGGTCAGGCCCTTGACGTGGGCCTCGTAGATGAAGCTGTCGGCGTATTCGCGCTGCGGCGGGCGGTCCACGCCCCAGTCGAAGTAGGGGTTGACGACCACCGACTTGGGCATGCTCGCCGCGGAATCGTCGTCATTGCGGCTGTCCGGGTCGCCGAAGTCGTAGCCGAACAGCGACTGGTCCCACTGGAAGGTGCCGTCGATGGCCTTCGCATACGGGTCCAGCAGCAGTTTGTTCGGATTGCACCGGTGACCTGCGTCGGGTTCGTAGGGCCCGTGTACGCGGTAGCCGTAGCGCTGGCCGGGCTCGATGGAGGGCAGGAACCCGTGCCAGATGAATCCGTCGACCTCGGGAAGCCGGTATCGCGTCTCGTTGCCGTCGTCGTCGAACAGGCACAGTTCGACGCGTTCGGCGACCTCGCTGAACAGGGCGAAATTGGTGCCGGATCCGTCGTAGGTGGCGCCCAACGGATAGGCCTTCCCGGGCCACACCTCCTGCTCGGGGACAGCGGACACCACAGTGGTCGGCGAGTTCGCAGAGTCAGGCATGGCGCCGGGATACCCCGCACCGGCGATCCTTAGTCTGCGAGATCGGTCACGTCCCGCCGAGCGTGGTCAGGTGATCGACCAGAACTCCAGCAGGGTGCGGATCGTGGCGACCAACGGCAACGGCTGGTCCAGCATGGGGTGATGCCCGGCCTCGGCGAGTTCGACGAACGGACCGCGCAGCTGCAGGATCGAACGGATCTGCTCGGCCATCTCCGGGGGCAGCACACCGTGCTCGCAGTGCAGAAAGCCGACCCGGCAGGGGATCCGCTCGAAGGTGTTCTCCAGCAGTTCCAACTCGGCCGGGGTCTGTTCGAGAAGTTCGCCGCCGAAGATCTCGGGGTCGAACTTCCACACCCAGCCCTTGTCGGAGTGCCGCACCGATTCGCGGGCGATGTGTCGGTCGATGAACGGCAGCGTGACGTCCTGCTTGGGGACCGCGCGGAAACGGGCCAGGATCTCGTCCTCGGTCCGGTACCCGGGGCTGTCGTGTCGGCGGCTGCGCAACCGCCCCTCTTCCGGGGCGCGTTCGCGCAGCGGCGAGTCGATCACCAGGATGCTGTCGATCTGCTCGCCGTACCGCATCGCGGCGGCGGACGTCACCCAGCCGCCCATGCTGTGCCCGACGATGGTCGGCCGGGCCGGCGACCCGCCGGCCTCGGATGCGGCGAGCACCTCACGCGCCCAGGTGTCGAGGGTGTAACTCGCCCGGGTGCCGCTGTCGCCGTGCCCGCTGAGGTCCGGTGCGACCACCCGGTGGGTGCCGCTGAAGAACGGGGCGATGTGGTCCCACCAGCCGGAATGGGCGCCGCCGCCGTGCACCAGGACCAATGGCGGATTCGCCGGGTCGCCCCACAGCCGGATGTGGACCGGGCAGTCCTCCACGTCGATGGTGGCGTGCTCGGGTGGCTGACTCAGCGCATCGGTGAACCAGGTGGGCACCTCGACCGAAGGGGGCGTATCCGGGGTGTGCGGACGTCGGAACATGGGGGCCACCCGGTTAGTTTCGCAGCTCGGGCGAAGCCGGGCGTCGATCGCGTGGTGCAACCGCCGGTACCGCCCACGGTGATCTCTGGCCTCGGGGGGCGGGAACTGTCTGGTCGGTCCGCCGCAGCGGACCGGCCGGCACCTGAACTGACAGGGTCAGTCGCCGACGCTGAAGTACTGCGTCTCCTGGAACTCGTGCAGACCCACCCGGGCACCTTCGCGGCCCAGACCGCTCTGTTTGGTCCCGCCGAACGGTGCCGACGGATCCGACACGATGCCCCGATTGATGCCGACCATCCCGGCGTCGGTGCGTCCGGCGATGCGCAGGGCGTCCTGCAGCCGGCCGGCGTAAACGTAGGCAGCCAAGCCGTATTCGGTGCCGTTGATCCACTCGATGAGCTGATCCTCGTGCTCCCAGACGACCACCGGTGCGACGGGGCCGAAAATCTCGGTGCGCAGGATCTCGGCGTCGGCCGGTACCCCGGTCAGCAGCGTGGGCTCGACGAAGTACCCGGTCGAGGGGGCCTGTGCCTGCGCCGCGATGCCGGCGCCGCCGGCCACGGTGCTCTCGATCAGGGTGCGCAGGGTATCGGCCGCGCGGGCACTGATCACCGGGCCGACCTGGGAGCGCGGGTCGGCGGCTGGGCCGACCCGCAATTCGGCGACGGCGGCGGCGAACCGGTCGACGAACCGCTCGGCGACGTCGGCGTGCACATAGAACCGGTTGGCCGCGGTGCAGGCCTGACCGCCGTTGCGGATCTTCGCCACCATCGCGCCGTCGACCGCTGCGTCGACGTCGGCGTCGGCGGTCACCACGAACGGCGCATTGCCACCGAGTTCCATGCTGGCGTTGACGATGCGGGCCGATGCCTGTTCCAGCAGGGTGCGCCCGACGCGGGTGGACCCGGTAAAGGACACCTTCCTGACCCGGTCATCGGCGAGCCAGGCCGAGGCGACCTCGGCAGCTTTGGTGCTGGTAACCAGGTTGACCACCCCATCCGGCACGCCGGACTGCGCGAGGATCTCGACGACGGCGAGCGCGGTCAGCGGGGTCAGCTCGGCCGGTTTGAGCACCACGGCGCAGCCCGCGGCGAGCGCCGGTGCGATCTTGCGGGTGGCCATGGCGGCCGGGAAGTTCCACGGGGTGATCAGCGCGGCGACCCCGACCGGCCGATGCGTGACGATGGTGTGCGCCAGCCCCGACGGGCTGAGCCCGTACTCCCCGTCGGTGCGGACCGCTTCCTCGCCGAACCAGCGGAAGAACTCGGCGGCGTAGAGCACCTCCGCACGGGCGTCGGCCTGGGACTTGCCGTTCTCGGCGCAGATCAACGCGGTGAGCCGGTCGGCGTCGGCGACCATCAGTTCGTATGCGCGCCGGAGGATGTCGGCACGATACCGCGGTGTCGCGCCCGCCCACGCGGGGAACGCACCCGCGGCGGCATCCACGGCGGCGACCGCTTCGGCGGCGCCGCCGTCGGCCAGCTCGGCCAGCGGTTGCCCGGTGGCGGGATCGTCGACGGTGAAGGTGGACGGTGCGGCCTTGGCCCGGCCGCCGATGACGATGCTCTCGGTGGTGCGCAGACCGGCGATGACGTCGTGAACGCTCATGGTGCTCCTGGGGTCGGATGTGACGGGTTCAGTTGTCCCGCAGCGCTTGTTCGAGAATGTCCAGTCCTTCGTGCAGCAGGTGGTCGGGCATGGACAGCGGCGGTAGGAAACGCAGCACGTTCCCGTAGGTTCCACAGGTCAGCACGATCAGCCCCTGGGCGTGGGCGTCGGCGGCGATGCGTTGGGTAAGTGCGGAATCCGGTGTGGTGGAGCCGGGTTCGACCAGCTCGACGGCGATCATCGCGCCGCGTCCACGCACCTCGCCGATCCGGGGGTCGGTCGTGCTGAGGGCGCGCAGCCGGTCCAGCATGACCTCGCCGATCTGGCGGGCCCGCTCGACCAGGTTCTCCGACTCGATGGTGTCGAGGACGGCCAGCGCGGCCGCGCAGGCGAGCGGGTTCCCGCCATACGTGCCCCCGAGTCCGCCGGCCCGCGGAGCATCCATGATGGCCGCGCGCCCGGTCACCGCCGACAACGGCAGACCCCCGGCGATGCCCTTGGCCGTGAGGATCAGGTCCGGCACCACACCCTCGTGGTCGCAGGCGAACATGTCGCCGGTACGGGCGAAACCCGACTGGATCTCGTCGGCGATGAACACCACGCCGTTGGCGCGGCACCAATCTGCCAGGGCGGGAAGGAAACCCGGCGCCGGCACGATGAACCCGCCCTCGCCCTGGATCGGCTCGATCACCACCGCGGCGAGGTTCTCCGCGCCGACCTGCTTCTCGATCACACTGATGGCATGCCGGGCGGCGGTGGGCCCGTCGAGGTCGCCGTCGCGGAACGGGTAGGACATCGGCGCCCGGTATACCTCGGAGGCGAACGGACCGAAACCGGACTTGTAGGGCACGGACTTGGCGGTGAGCGCCATGGTCAGGTTCGTCCGCCCGTGGTAGGCGTGGTCGAAGGCCACCACGGCCTGGCGGCCGGTGTGGGCCCTGGCGATCTTGACGGCGTTCTCCACGGCTTCGGCGCCGGAGTTGAACAGGGCGCTGCGTTTCTCGTGATCGCCGGGGGTGATCCGGTTCAGTGCCGATGCCACCCGCACGTAGTTTTCGTAGGGGGTCACCATGAAACAGGTGTGGGTGAACGCCCGCACCTGCTCGGTCACCGCATCCACGACCGCCGGCGCGCTGTTGCCGACCGTGGTGACGGCGATACCCGAACCGAAGTCGATCAACGAATTGCCGTCGATGTCGACGACCACACCACCGCCGGCGGCCACCACATAGACCGGCAACGTGGTGCCGACACCACTGGCGACTGCGGCGAGCTTCTCCGCATGCAGCGCAGCAGATTTCGGCCCGGGAATGGCGGTAGCCAGCACCCGGTGCTGAGCGATCTGCGGTGCGGCATGGTCGATCGTGGTCACAACTACTCCTGTCCGGGTGGTTCGTTTGCGCAACCGTAGGTCGCGCGGGTGCCGACCGGACCGGACAGACTGCCCACCATGAAGTCGGCAGGGTGTGCAAACATGTCAGCGTGGTCGACGTCGGGACATTGCTGGAAGCGCGTGAACTCGCGCTTCGGCCGATCGTGCTGGCCCGGCCGGACCAGGACATCCGCTGGGTGGCGACCAGCGAGTTGCCCGATCCGACGCCGTTCTTCCAGGGTGGCGAGCTGCTGCTCACCACCGGCATGCAGACCGCGTCCGAAACCGGTTGGCAGGACTATGTGCGGGCCCTGGTCCGGTCCGGCACCGTCGGTGTGGGATTCGGTACCGGAATCAACCATGCCCAGGTGCCGCGACGACTCATCTCCGCGTGTCGCAGAGCCGGATTGAACCTGATTGAGGTGCCACGTGCCACGCCGTTCGTCGCGATCAGCCACCGGGTTTCCCGGCTGCTGATGGAGGAGGAGCAGGCGGCGGCCGGAGAGGCTCTGGAGTTCCAGCGCCGGCTCACCGCCGCCGCGGCCAAACCCGATGGCGTACGGGCGGTACTGACGGCGCTGGCACACGCGCTGCGCGGAGCCGCCGCACTGTTCACCGGCGACGGACAGCTCCTGGCCGGCCCGGCCGGCACCCGCCGCGGCGAGCTGAATCTCGACCGTATCGCCGGTGAGATCTCGCTGCTGCGGCGGCAGAAGACCCCGGCCTCGGCGGTATTCGCCGACCCGGCCGGGCTCACCGTGGTGCAGGCGGTGGGCACCGCGAACAGTAGGGGGCCCTTCCTCGCGGTCCTCGGCGCGCCCCGGCTGACGCTGAGCCAGCGCAGCGCGGTGACCACCGGCGTCGCACTGCTGGGCCTGATCGTCGAGCAGGAACATCGGGCCGAGCAGACCCGGCGCACCGTGCGGGGCCGGGCGGTCGAGCTGCTGGTGGCCGGCGATCTCGTCACCGCCGAGATCGTGCTCAGCATCGATGGGACCGCGCCGGCGATCCCGGTCCGGCTACGGATGGTCCACGCCTCGGGCACCCCGGAGGCACTGTTGGACGCCGTCACCGCAGCGGAGAGCCGATCCGGGATATGCGCCGTGCGTGAGGACTTCCTGTGGGTGGTGATCGGCGACAGCCGGGCCGGCGGGCTGGCTGGGGCGCTTGCAGATCTCGGGCTGCGGGTGGGCGTGGGGAGCGCAGTGGCCGCCTCCAATGCCGCCGAGAGTCACCGCACCGCGGAGATCGCACTCGCCCAGACGAGTGCGGCGGCGGCACTGGTTGGCTGGGACGATCTGGTGCGACGCGGTCCGTTGGGGCTCATCGATCCGCGGGGTGCGGCGCAGTTCGCGACGGCCCTGCTCGGCGATCTGACCCCGGAGCAGCTCACCACACTGCGCAGCTTCCTGGCCCACCACGGTTCGCAGCTGAAGGTGAGTGAAGCGCTGGGGATCCACCGCAATACGGTGCGCAAGCGGTTGACGGCCATCGAGGCGAAACTGGATGGCTCCCTGGATGATCCGCAGGTGCGCGTGAACACGTGGATCGCGCTGCAGACGTTGCCCGCGACCTGAGATGGTCAGGTCGTCGCGAGGTCGGCCGCAGCCGCGTCCGCGGTGTGGACGGGAACGACCGCCTCCAGCCGGACCGCCACCCCGTTGAGAACCGACATCCCGGCGAGCGCCTCGAGGTCCTCGGGTCGGCTGGAGGTCAGCTCGTTGACGTTGACGCCGGGGTTGGCGTTGGCCAGCCGCCAGCCACCCCCGCGGTGACCCCAGCCCTGCGGGATGGCGATGGTGCCGGGGCCGACCTCGTCGGTGACGGTCACCTCCAACTCGATCGCTCCGGTCGCCGACACCACCCGCGCGACGGAACCGTCGGTGACACCGGCGGCCTCGGCGTCGGCAGGATTGATACGGGCCCGTTGCCGGCGGTTGCCCTTCATCAGGGTGGGGCTGTTGTGCATCCAACTGTTCTGCGACCGCAGTTCTCGAATGCCGATGGCCGACAACGGGAACTGTGCACTCGTGCCCGGTGCGGACCCGAGCCGGCCGACCTCGGCGCGGATCTCGGCCGGGTCCAGACACACCTTTCCGTTCCGGTGCGCCACCACGTCGGCGAGCACGCCGTGCGGCGCGTGCTCGGCCAGCACGATGCCGTGCGGATGTGCACGGAGTTTGCGCGGATTCAACCCGCCCCGGCGCAGCCCAAAGCGGTCCCCGTAGGGGCCGACCCGCAGCAGCATGGTCATCATCTTCTGCGGCGTCATCCGCAGGCCGAGGCGCTCCAGTCCGCGCAACACCGGATTGAGCCACTGCATGGGCCCGGTGGCCAGCAGCGACAGTCCCATGCGAGTGGCCAACTCCTGGAAGACCTCCCATTCCGGGCGGGCCTGCCCGTAGGGTGCGACCACCGGCTCGGCGGCCTGTAGGAACACCGTCGGACAGCAGGCCGCGTAGGCCATCGGCATGTCGTCGCGTTCCAGGAAGGTGGTGCCCGGGAGGATGTAGTCCGCGTGCCGGTTGGTCTCGTTGACGTAGAGGTCCAGGGACACCAGCAGATCCAGTTGTGGCAACGCTGCCTCCAAGGCGGCGCTGTTGGGTACCGACAGCACCGGGTTGCCGGCGAAGACGAACAGGGCCCGCAACTGGCCCTCGCCGGCCGTGGTGATCTCGTCGGCGATCAGCGCGGCCGGGAACGTTCCGAAAACATCCGGGAAGCCGCCGATTCGGGACTTCTTGTCGTTGTAGCTGAACGCGCCCGAGCGCTCACCGAAGTCCTCGACCGGGATCACCTGATGAGACATCAGGGCCCCGCCGGGCCGGTCCAGGTTGCCGGTCACCAGGTTCAACGCGTCGATGAGGAAGCTGACCAACGTGCCGTGGTGACCCAGGCAGGCGCCGGTACGCCCGTACGCCACCGCCGTCGGTGCCGTGGCGAACGCGTGTGCCAGTGTGCGCAGGGTCTGTGCGGCGACGCCGGTGCGTTCCGCGGTGTCCTCGGGCGGGAACGCCGAGCACAGATCGCGCAGGGTGTCGATGCCGGTGGCCTGGGCAGTGATCGTCGCGCGGTCCTCGAGTCCGTCGGCGAAGACGACGTGCAGCAGCGAAAGCAGCAGCCAGGCATCCGAATCCGGGCGCACCGGCAGGTGTTCGTAGGCGGCGGCCGTTTCGGTGCGGCGCGGGTCGACCACCACGATCCGCCCACCTCGTTTGACGATGCCGGCCAGATCGTCGCGTACCCGCGGTACCCGCAGGGCGCTGCCATGGGAGACCAGCGGATTCGCGCCGAGCATGAACAGGAAGTCGGTGCGCGGAAGGTCGGGGAACGGGATCTGGGTGGCCGCGCCATAGAGCAGTCTGCTGGCCACGTACCGGCTGTTGATGTCCTGCGACCCGGCCGAGTAGAGGTGCCCGGCACCGATCCGCTTCATGAACAGTCCGGACCACAGGCTGGCGGCGTACCCGAAAGCCGACGGGTTGCCGTAGTACTCGCCGACGGCTCCGCCGCCGTGGGTGTGCAGTACGGCCTGCAGCCGACGCGCGATGTCCTCGAGGGCCTCGTCCCAGCCCACCTCGGTGAAGCTGCCGTCGGGCTGTCGGCGCAACGGCGTGAGCACCCGGTCGGGGTCGTTCTGCACATCGGTGAACGCGATGCCCTTGGGGCAGGCGCGGCCCTGCGACAGCGGATGGTCCTTGTCGGGGCGCAGCGACTGCAACCGGCCGTCTTCGACGGTGGCGATCAACCCGCACAGCGGTTCGCAGATCCGGCAGTACGTGACCTTCTGCTCGGCGCTCACGGGGCCTCCTCGTTGACGGTGATGTGGGTCACCGTAAGTCGGCCCACGAGTCATGGGCAAGCGTTTGCACAGTGCAAAACGCGCAGGTGTCAGCGGCTGCGGAGGCGTTCGGCGATGGCGTCGGCGGCAGCACCGACCCGTGCCCCGAGCACGCCGAGATCGTGGCCGCTCATGGGCTGCGCCATCGTGAGCACCGACAGCGCGGCGCCCGGGGTGCCGCTCGGGTCGAAGCACACCCCGCTGATCGACAAGGGCGCGTATACCGCCGTCGGGTCGATCTCGCCCAGCATCAGCTCCGGTGTCATCACCGGGCGCTGCCCACCGATCATCCGTTCGGCCCGCCGCGACCCGTGCACCTCGCCGATCGCGAAATCGGTCATCGCCCGCATCTCCGATTGCGACGCCGGCGACAACTCCACCGAGAAGCGGCGCTCCCGGATCAGCCGCAGGATCTCCCAGGTGCGCACCGCGTCGGCGGGGCCGGCATCGACGCGGCGCAGCCAGGTGTCCACGAGGTATGGACCGGCCCACGCCGCCAGCACCGCGCCGAGAGGCGGGCCGAACTCGATGTGGTCACCGGGTTGCAGCGGAAGGTGCCCGTGGTCGTTGCCGTCCGGGTAAGCGATGTCGGCGATCACCAGATCCTCCGACGACGGCAGGAACAGGCAGACCGGCGCCCCGGTATCGGTACTGAGCCGGGCCATCTCGGGGCGTGCGTATCCGGCGATCTGCAGGGAGGCCTGCGCAGAGGTGCCGACGGCGATCAGTCGCGGCCCGAGTCGGTAGGTCCTGCGGGCGCGATCCTTGACCAACCAGCCGACCTTCGTCAGTTCGGTCAGCATCGGGTAGCAGGTCGCGGCGTCCAGATTGACGAGGCGGGCCAACTCGGTGAGCTGGTACTCCCGCTGCGGGTCCGCGGCCAGGTACTCGATCATCTCGACGAGACGTTCGGTTTGCGGGGATCTGCGGGCCATGGCGCCCTGATCTTCGCAGCAGGCCCTACCGTTGTCGATGAGCCGACGGGGGGGAGTGTGACAATCCGGTTTGGTGCGGTGGCGGTGGACTGCCCGGACCCGGGATCGCTCGGTGATTTCTATCGGGATGTGCTCGGTGCGGACGTGGTGTCGTCGAGGCCGGATCTGGTGGTCCTCAGCGGCCCCGGTGTCTTGTTGACGTTCGAACGGGTCGAGGATTACCGCCCGCCGACCTGGCCGGGCGGGCCGATCCCGAAACACCTGCACCTGGATTTCTCGGTCGATGATCTCGATGCCGAGGAGGCCAGGATCGTGGCGTTGGGTGCGACCAGGGCGGCTGTGCAACCCGATCCGGACAGATGGCGGGTGCTCATCGACCCAGTCGGGCACCCGTTCTGCATCACGGTGATGTTCTGACCCGGTCCAGCCAGGCCACCGTCGGCGGACCGACCTGCGGCAGTGCGGATTCGGCGACGATCCAGTGCGGCAGCCCGGGGTAGACGTGGTGTTCGGCCGGGTTGCGGGCCGCGAGCCGCCGGGACATCCAGGGTGCGACGTTACGGTCGGCACCCGCGCTCGCGCACAGCACCGGGCAGGTCACTGCCGAGGGATCGATGTGCATGATCGGCAGCCCCAGGGACATGGTCCTGAACACCCGACCCGAATCGCGGACCAGGCGGGGAATCAACGACTCTCGTTCCTCTCGCGGCAATGTGTTGAGCGGCACCGCGCGCATGGTGGCGGCCGACGGGCGGAAGGGCCGTCCGGCCAGGATCGCCGGCAGCACCGGGAACAGGTGGGGCACGGCGCGCAGCTGCGGCCACAGCACTCCCGGTGGAACAGATGCGAGCAGCACCAGGGCGACGCATTCGCGTGCTGCTGCCACCTTCTGAGCGATGAAACCGCCGAAACTGTGCCCGATCGCGATGGCCGGTTCGCCGATCCGGTCGTACGCGTGCAGGGCGACGTCGACGCAGTCGGCGACGCTCAGCCGGGCCAGCACCTGATCATCGGACGGATCCCGCCCGGGCAAGGCGGGAACGTGGCACACGTATCCGGCGTCGGTCAGGAAATCGACCCACGGACCGAGCAGGTCCGGACTGCCGAAAACGCCGTGCAACAGCAGGATTGGTGGCTTGCGCATGGGTTCATCGTCACGTGCGGCCGGAACCGCTTCAATTACCTCCGAGGTAGGCGATCAAGAGGTCGCCATCCACACGCCCAGTGCGATCATGATCACCGCGATGGCGCCGTCGAGCACCCGCCAGGTGGAGGGACTGGCGAACAGGCCTGCCAACTTCCGGGCGCCCAGGCCCAGGCCGGTGAACCACAGTGCACTCGCCGCCACCGCGCCGGCGCCGAAAAGCCAACGCTGGTCTTGATGTTCGTTGGCCAACGAGCCGAGCAGGACGACGGTGTCGAGGTAGACGTGCGGGTTCAGCCAGGTCATCGCCGCCGCGGTGAGCAGCACCTCGATCAAGCGCGCGGGCGTCTCCTCCGAGGGATTCAGCGTGCCCGGGTTCAGCGCGCGACGCGCGGCCAGCAGCCCGTAGCCGAACAGGAATGCGGCGCCCCCGATCTTGGCGACCGTCAGTGCGCTGGGGTGCGCGGTGATCAACGCCCCGACTCCGGCGATGCCCGCCGCGATCAGGATCAGGTCCGACACCGTGCACAGCGCGATCACCGGCACTACATGCTCCCCGCGGATGCCCTGTCGCAGTACGAACGCGTTCTGGGCGCCGATCGCGGCGATCAGGGCCATGGTGGTGAGAAATCCGAGGAATACCGGCGATGCCATGCCGCCCACGCTAGGGAACGTCGCCGGTCAAGTACAGCTAACGATTCTTAACTATCGTTAGCGATTCTTATCATGGGGTATCGCGCAGGGAATCGTGCTCGGGCACCTCGGGCAGGTAGACGATGCGGTACTGGTTGCCCCCGTTTCCGCGGGCTTCGGTCATCGCCTTTTCGGCGAGCTGGAGCAGAGTGGCGGTCAGGTCGGCGGGCGACATCGACGACAGCGGCGAGAGCGGGGTCACGACGACGCCGATGCTGGCGGTGAGTTCACGGGCCACCGACCGCACCCCGGAACTGATCCGCTCGCACAGCGGATCGGGGTCCGGGGTGTTGAACACGTCGGCCAACAGGAACCGGCAGTCCGGCACGTGAGCGATCACGTTGTCGCGGCGCGCTCTCTCGCGCAGCATCTGACCGACCAGGACCCGGAGTTGGCGGGCCCGGCCCGCGCCGGCCAGGTCGACGACGGCGCCGAAACTGTCCAGATCGATGAGCGCGATCACCAGGAAGCGGTCATCGGTGCGCCCGCGGGCGGCGATGGTGACGCCCACCCCGTCCTCGAAACCGTCCCGGTTGAGCAACCCGGTGATGGGTTCGATCGCTCCGGTGAACATGTCGGCGTCGATCAGGCCGATCAGGGCGCGCGCCACGAAGGTGGTGAACACGATGCTCAGCGCGATCGTGATGCCGAGACCGGCCGCCACCGCAGGGTCGGTTGCAGCGAGCCGGAATCCGGTGATGAGGATGACGGCGGCCGCGACCGCCAGGACGAACGCGACGTGACGCCCGGTGTGGAAGACCGTGGCGTAGGTGGCCACCGCGACGTAGAGCGCCGTACCGATCATGCCGAGCAGGGGCTGCGGTACCAGCAGGCAGGTGGCCGCCGCGAGCGTCGTCGCAAGAACCACGAAGCCGGTCGACTGGCGCCTGGACGGCCAGAGTCCGCGCAGCCAGAACATCCCCATCAGACCGCTGACGATGGTGACGCCGACGCCGGCCACCCGCAGCGGCCACTGATCGGCATCGGTGGCACCGAACATGAGCAGTGCGGGCGCGAATCCGCCGAGGATCATCCAGGCGGCGATGAAGCGTGAGGTCGCGACGCGGGCACCGCGGGAGTCCAGTCTGGAGGTCATCCAGTGGTAGTGGTCGGGATGACGGGGGTCCTGCCAGCTAGGTGCCGTCATGACGACCGGCGTGGACTCGGCATGGCAACGCCCACCCCCATCTGTTCCGGACTCGGCACAGCCTAGTCCGGCACCCGTTGTTTCTTGCCGAGGAACTGGGTTGCGAGGCGGCGGTCAGGGTAATCGACGCCTTTGGAGGCACTCGCGGACCAGCTGTTGGGTCCGGGCGAAAGGCCGGTTGGTCGGTCATCGAACTGATTTGGGCACTGTCGCCGAGGTATTAGCCACCTCGGCGGCACTGTCGCCACCGGTTTCGTATCCGCGGATCACCCAGTAGACGGTCTGATCCAGGATCGGGATGATGTCGGTGACGGCAATCTCGCCTGCCGAGTGCCTACTGAGAAGGCCGTAGATGACAGTGGTGACAATGGCGTCGAGGCTTGCCGCGAACTCGTCGTCCACGTCTGCCAGTAATTCCAATCCGGCAGGTGCCACTAGTTCAAGGCCGAAGCGAAACAACTTCTGTCCCTGAGTTGAAGATCGCGCTCGGAAGTAGGCGGTAAGCATCCGTGGATGGCGTTCCCAGGGCTCGAAGATCGGCCGCAGCAGTTGCATCAGCGACTCGTGCAACGATCTGCCAGGGCCGGTCGAATGAGTGCCGACGTCTGCGTACCGGTTCCGCTGCATCCAGTGCTGTAAGGCAGCCATGATCAGCTCGTCGCGGGTGCCGTACCGCTTGTAGATGGTGGACAAGGACACTTGTGCGGTGCGCGCCACCGCCCGCAGTTGCACGGCGTCATACCCGTCCACCTCAAGCATCTCGGCGACCACGTCGAGCAAACGGTCGTGGCCATCGGTGGGCGCAACGCACGACTCCATGACCCTTGCCCTTCTGCGAGTAACCACGTTACTGTACCCGGAGTAACGCGGTTACTCGACGTATGCGAAGCGAGGAGCAATGGGTTCACTGGACGGTAGGGTCGCCTTCATCACGGGCGTGGCGCGTGGTCAGGGGCGCAGTCATGCACTCCGTCTGGCGTCCGAGGGTGCTGACATCATCGGCGTGGACATCTGCGCCGACATCGACGCGAACGGTTATCCGATGGCGTCCCCCGAAGAGTTGGACGAAACCGTCGCGCTCGTCGAAGCAGCGGGTGGAAGGATGGTGGGGTCGGTAGCGGACGTGCGTGATTTCGGCGCGCTCAAGTCGGCACTCGATTCCGGCGTGGAACACTTCGGCCGGCTGGATATTGTGCTCGCCAATGCCGGTATAGCGCCCACCGCGTTTCGCGAAGTCAGTATCGAAGAAGACCTTGAGATGTGGAGTGCGGTCATCGATGTAAACCTGGTCGGTTCCTTTCACACCGCCAAGGCGGCAATCCCGCACCTGATCGCCGGAGGGCGGGGTGGTGCCATCGTATTCACCAGTTCGACTGCGGGTTTGAAGGGCTTCGGCGGCGCGCAGGGCGGCGGTCTGGGTTACGCGGCGTCCAAGCACGGCATCGTCGGGTTGATGCGGACCCTATCCAATGCTCTTGCACCACACAGTATTCGGGTAAACACCGTGCATCCCACCGCGGTCAACACCATGATGGCGACCAACCCTGCCATGACAGCGTTCTTGGAGGCGTATCCAGACGGCGGGCCGCACCTGCAAAATCCGATGCCGGTCTCGCTGCTCGAGCCCGAGGACATCAGCTTTGCGGTCTCATATCTGGTCTCCGATCAGGCCAAGTACGTCACCGGGGTCACGTTCCCGGTCGATGCCGGATTCTGCAACAAGCTATGAGCGGACGTGTCGAGGATAAACGGGTTCTGATCACCGGAGCTGCCCGCGGCATGGGACGCAGTCATGCCTTGCGATTGGCCGAAGAGGGCGCCGATCTCATTCTGGTCGATATCTGTGAGTCGCTGCCGGAGATCGAGTATCCGCTTGCCACGGTTGAAGATTTGAATGAAACGGCGTCGCTGGTGGAGAAGACTGGTCGTCGGGCGGTGACCCGTGTGGTCGACGTGCGCGACGAGCTGGCACTGTCCGCAGCCGTCGACGACGGTGTCGAGCAGCTGGGCGGACTCGACGCGGCCGTCGCGAATGCGGGCGTACTGACGGGCGGAACATGGGACACCACTAGTGCGGGGCAGTGGCGCACCGTCTTGGACGTCAACCTCATCGGAACGTGGAACACGTGCCGGGCTGCCATCCCGCACCTCCTCGACCGAGGCGGAAGCCTGATCAACGTCAGCTCAGCGGCCGGCATCAAGGGCTCACCGCTGCACACGCCCTACACAGCGTCGAAAGCCGGTGTCGTGGGCCTGAGTAAGGCGCTGGCAAACGAACTCGCGGCAGCGAACATACGAGTCAATACGGTACATCCGACCGGGGTACCCACCGGAATGCAACCGGCCTCACTGCACCAACTGCTTCACGACACGCGCAGCGATCTGGGACCGATATTTCAGAACGCCCTACCGATCGTCATGGCCGAGGCGGTCGACATCAGCAACGCCGTTCTGTTCTTGATCTCCGACGAGGCTCGCTACGTCACCGGTTTGGAGTTCAAGGTCGATGCCGGCGTCACCATCCGATGACCCACCCGAAAAAGGACCTGATGTGAGTGCACTGGCCACAGATCGACTGGAACGCGGCCGACAGGCTTACGCCGAGATCATGACGGTGCCGGCCCCCGTGGATTCTTCTCCTGCGACGCAGCACCTGCTCGACTTCGTCTTTGCCGAGGTCTGGCAGCGGACCGGGCTGACCCGTCGGGAACGCAGGTTCGTCACGCTGCCTTGTGTCGCAGCGGCGGACTCCGAGGGGCCGATGCGTGACCATGTCTACGCTGCGCTCAACAGCGGGGATCTCAGCATCGTCGAGATGCGAGAAACCGTACTGCATTTTGCGGTTTATGCGGGCTGGCCCAAGGCCTCGCGCTTCAACACGGTCGTCGACGAACAGTGGGAGCGCATCCACCAGGAAAGGGACCTTCCGGTGCCGCCTTCCAAACCCTTATTGCCACTTAGCACGCCGAGTGATCCGGAAGCCCGTCTCACGGTCGGCGAGCAGTCGTTCAAGGACATCAACTGCCTACCCTTCGCGCCGCGGCGGGATAACCCGTTCCAGGGTGCGGGAATCCTGAACTTTGTTTTCGGCGAAATGTGGTTGCGGCCCGATCTCGGCATGAAGGAGCGTCGCCTGATCACGGTGGCCTGCGTCGCTTTTCAGGATTCTCCTTACCCTATCCTCAGTCATGTCTATGCAGCCCTGAAGAGTCGGGACATCTCGTTTGACGAAATGGACGAGGTCGCATTACATTTCGCCGCGCATTACGGGTGGCCGAAAGGATCTCATCTCAACCAGGTGATTGCCGAGCAGAAGGAGCGGGTGACCAAGGAATGGGCCGAGGACGGAGTGTCGGGCCCGTGACGGCGGCTGAGGGCGACCTCGATCTCATCGGGTTGCTCATCGGATCGGATCGGCCTACCCAGACGTCGGCGGGTCTACATCCGCACATCTTCCCAGCCAGCGGCGAACCGAATGCGACAGTCGCCCTGGCTGGTGCCGCGGAGATAGACCTGTCCGTATCGGTGGCGGCGGAAGCACACCGGGAATGGATCGCGCTGACCGTTGATCAGCGCCGTGACAAGTTGATCGATCTCGCCGACGTCGTGCGAGAGCATCTGGGTGAACTTGCCGAACTCAACACACGCGACTATGGCGTGCCCATTTCATACGCAGGCAATGCGGTAATGCTCGACCAGTTTCTTCGGCATTTCGCCGGTTACGTCGACAAGCCGCATGGGTCGAGCACCCCGGTCAGTGGCAGCAGTGATCTCAACTTCATCGAGCGTGAGCCCTACGGAGTCGTCGGCGTCATTGCCCCGTGGAACGGATCGCTCGTCGTCGCCGCGGCCTGCGTTGCACCCGCCCTGGCCGCCGGAAATGCGGTGCTCTTCAAGCCATCTGAGCTTGCACCGTTGGCTGCCCTGCGGTTTGGTGAATTGTGTCTGGATGCCGGCCTACCGCCCGGTCTGGTCAATGTCCTCCCGGCCACCGGGGGCGGCGGTGACGCGCTGGTACGGCATCCGGGGATCGGCAAGATCCACTTCACCGGTGGCGGGGACACCGCACGTCACATCCTGCGGGCCGCAGCGGACAATCTGACACCTGTCGTCACCGAATTGGGCGGCAAATCGGCCAACATCATCTTCGACGATGCCGACCTCGACACCGCCGCCGCACGGTCGGCCCATCAGGGACCGCTCATGCAGGCCGGTCAGAGTTGCGCGTGCGCGAGCAGGATTCTCGTGCACGAGGCTGTGTACGAGGCGTTTGTCGAACGATTTCTGGGCGTTATCTCGTCCGCGCGCATCGGCGACCCACTGGACCCGTCCACAAGCTTCGGTCCGGTTATCTCGGATTCTGCAGCATCACGCATTCTCGGAGTTGTCGGTGACGCTGTCGACCAGGGCAGCGGTCAATTGCTCACGGGCGGAAATCGGATCACCGACGGCCTACTGGGGCAGGGCTACTTCATCGAACCGACGGTGCTCGGGGATGTGGACAACAACTCGACACTGGCACAGACCGAGACCTTCGGTCCGGTGGTGTCGCTCATCCGCTTCACCGAGGATCGCGAGGCGGTGCGGATCGCCAACGATACGCCGTACGGCCTGAACGCCTTCGTGCATACTCAGGATCTGGCGCGTGCCCACACGGTGGCGCGGCAGTTGCAGTCCGGATCGGTGTGGATCAACCAGGGCAGTCGGATATCGCCGCAGGGTCCGTACGGGGGCTACAAGCACAGTGGAGCTGGACGCACCGGAGGCCTCGAGGGTCTGCGGGAGTTCCAGCAGGTCAAGAATATTCGCATCGGCCTGAGCTGAGCCCCGCGGTGAAGGTGGCTGGGATTCTGCGGCGGCTCACAGCCCGCGAGTTTCATCCAGAGTTGCGCTGGCATGCCCGGTTTCTCCCACGTACGCTCGTCAGCCCGACCACGGTGAAGCTGTTTAGCAGGATTGTGGCAAGGGCACCGAGCCATCCGCAGACTTCGGTCCGCACACTGCCGTCTGGCATAGCTGTTCGCATTCACCGCCCGCCCGCGGTGCCAGAACGTGCCGGTGCGGCGTTGTTGTGGATACATGGTGGCGGATTCGTGCTCGGCTCCGCGGCGATGGATGATCGGCTGTGCCGTCGCTATGCGAACGAACTCGAAGTAGTGGTCGTAGCGGTGGACTACCGGCTGGCTCCGGAACACCCTTATCCTGCTGCTCTGACGGATTGTTACGAGGCGTTGGCATGGATGGCTGTGCAGCCCGAGATCGACTCGGCCCGGCTGGCTGTGGTGGGCGCGAGTGCGGGTGGTGGCTTGGCGGCTGCGCTGGCCCAGCAGGTCCATGACCGCGCAGAGATCACCCTGGCGGGGCAGGTGCTGCTCTATCCGATGCTCGATGACCGTCCATCGCGGTATCACGACCCCGGGTTCGCGGTGCGCCGGTTGTGGAACGCCGGCAGCAGTCGGCTTGGCTGGTCTGCTTACCTCTCCTGTGCCGACCCGGCAATGGCGGTGCCGGCACGCAGGCACGACCTCGGCGGGTTGGCCCCGGCCTGGATAGGTGTCGGAGATCGGGACATCCTGTGTGCCGAGGCGCGTGAGTACGCCCGCCGTTTGTCCGAGGCCGCCGTCTCGTGCGACCTCGTCGTTGTGGCGGGCGCGTTCCACGGCTTCGATGCAGTGGCCCCGACAGCGTCGGTGTCTGAGGCATTCTTTCGAGGTCAGTGTGCAATGCTGCGGAACTGCCTGGGGCTCGCCGCACCTCAGAGCTGCGCGTAGACGCTCTTGGTCTTGAGAAACGACTCCACGCCATCCCGGCCCCATTCATAACCCCAACCCGACTGCTTCCAGCCACCGAAGGGCATCGAGTGGTCGAAGACCATCTGGCAGTTGACGGTGACGGTCCCGGAATCCAGGCGCTTGGCCAGTCGATGGGCTCTACCGATGTCCCTGGTCCAGACTGTCGCGGCCAGGCCGTAGTCGGAGTTGTTGGCCAGCGCCAGGACCTCGTCGTCCTCGTCGAACGGAAGGATCGGCACGACAGGTCCGAAGATCTCCTGCTGGTACAGCCGCATTGACGGATCGACGTCGGTCAGCACCGTCGGATGTACGAAGTATCCACGCCGGTCGAGTCGATGCCCGCCGGCGACCACCTCCACCCCGGCGTCCTTGCCCTCGTCGATGAATCCCATCACGCGGTTCAGCTGCTTCTGGCTGATCAGCGGTCCGATCAAGGCGTCAGCCTCGTCGGGGCCGCCCAGCTTGAGCGTGTTGGCCAGTCCTGCAATGCCTTCCAGGACCCGGTCATAGACCTTGCGCTGGGCGAATATCCGGGACCCGCTGATACAGCCCTGTCCGGAGTGAATGAAGATGCCCATCGCAGCCATCAGGATTGCGGTATCGAGGTCGGCGTCGTCGTAGATCAGCACCGGCGACTTGCCGCCGAGTTCGAGCGCCACTCGCTTGAGGTTTCCGGTCGCTGCCTGCACGATCTTTTTGCCCACCTCGGTGGAACCGGTGAAAGCCACTTTCTCGATGTCAGGGTGCTCGCACATCGCCGCCCCGGCGGTATGTCCGTAACCGGTGACCAGGTTCACCACCCCGTCAGGGACACCCGCCTGCGTCAGCAGCTTGTCGATGACCAGTGCCGACAGCGGCGTTTCCTCTGCCGGCTTGACGACACTGCTGCAGCCAGCAGCCAGCGCCGGCGCCAGTTTGGTGCAGGCGTTGAAGACCGGTCCGTTCCACGGGAAGATCAGACCGACCACACCGTAGGGTTGCTTGAGAGTGTATCCGTGCATATTGGAGAAGGCGCCGGTGATCCCACCGGTTTGTTGCACGTCGTGTGCAATGCCGTTGACTTTGGTGCACCAACCACCGTAGTAGCGAAAGATCTCCGCGCTGGTCCCCATGATCGCGCGGGACTGCATGAGCGGCATGCCGGTGTTGCGAGAATCGATCTCGGCGAGCAGATCTGCGTTCTCATCGATGAGATCGGCTGCACGCCAGAGGATTTTGGCTCGCTCGGACCCCGGCTTGCCGTGCCAGACGGCGCTTTCGTAGCTAAACCGGGCCCGTTCCACGGCCTCGTCCACGGCGGCAGGGCCTCCGTCGCTGAACTCGCCGATAGTTTCCTCGGTCACCGGGTCGACGATCGTGATCGTCTCACCGGTGCCGGGCCGCCGGCAGATCTCGTCGAGCACTGCCTGGAATGTCATGCAGTCGTACCTATATCCGTTGTGTTGGGGGATGGGGGAGCGGCTATTTCAGCATGCTTCCCGCGTCGACCGTGACGGGGAGGCCTGTCACGTAGCGGGATTCATCCGAGGCCAGGAACAGCACGGCATTGCTGATGTCGACAGGCTCGACCCAGCCGATCGGCAGCACGTGCATCAACTGTGCGACCACGGCCATATCGTCGGGACCCGGGTTCTCCAGGTCTGGCCTGAACAGCCGCATCGTGCCCTCGTTCATGAACATGGGTGTGTTGACGTTGGTCGGACATACCGCGTTGACGCGAATGAAGTGCTGCCCCAGCTCGACAGCGAAGGTCCGCATCAGTCCGATCACGCCGTGCTTGGCTGCGATGTAGTGACCGGTGTTCGGGTACGCCTTCAATCCGCCTACCGAGCTGGTGAGCACGATCGAGCCGCCCTGACCGCCAGAGATCAAATGTGGCACAGCGGCCTTCACGGTTTTCCAGACTCCGGAAAGGTTGATACCGATCATGTCGTCCCAGTCATGCTGGGCGGTCTTGTCCAGCGTCTCGCCGCCGTTGCCAATACCGGCGTTGGCGACGATGATGTCCAGCCGGCCCAGTTGCTCGACACCGTTGTCCACGGCTTCCTTGAGGGCGTCGAAGTCACGGACGTCGACCTCGGCGGTGACGATCCGGCGATTGAGGCCTTTGACCAGATCCGCAGTCTCTGCCAGGTCGTCCGGGGTGGACGGTGCAATCTGCGCGTCCGGGGTGATCGGGCCGCAGATGTCGACCGCGATGATGTCGGCCCCCTCTTCGGCGAGTCGCACTGCGTGGCTGCGACCTTGTCCGCGTGCTGCGCCGGTGACGAAGGCGACCTTGCCCGCTACTCGTCCTGTCACGATCCACCTCATTCTGGTTGACGATTCCTGATCGATCGATCAGGAAGCTAGGCCCGAAGAGGCCCGGCTGTCAACCCCTTGGGTTAGGAGCTCAAGGCATCGAGTTGCGCTTCGACGAGTTGGCGCAGCTCGGCGTGCCCCAGCGTCACCCCGACGGCCTCCTCGTTGCAGAGGCTGCGTGCGATCTGTGCGATCAGCATCGAGACCGCAACCGGCGGGTATCTCTCCATGTCTATGCCCCGGGCGCGCAGGGCCACCGCAACAGCCGCGGCTTCGATATCGCGAACTCGTTCCGCGTAGGCGCGGAGCTCGGTTCGGATCACCTTGCGATGGTTGGCCAGTGCCATGAACTCCGTGCTGAGTATGCTCATGCTGTTATCGCTGTTCATCAGCCATAAAGCCCGTATGGGGTCATGATCTGTGAGCGCCGCCCGCATGCTGTTCAGTGATGCATCCGCGCCGGTGCGCAGAACCTGGACGAACAAATCGTCCATCGTCGGAAAGTAGTAGTAGACGAGGGCCTGCTTGACGCCTGCGGTGGCCGCCACGCGCCGCGATGTGGCCGCGGCGTATCCCTCGTCGCGCATGATTTTCGCGGTGGCTTCGATCAGTCGTTCCCGCGCACCCGGATCTGTTGACCGTGTTCTGCTGGAGGTGGCCATTCAGTGGTCTCCGGACCGCTGAATGGTTGACCGTCGCCGACGGGCCGTGATAGGCATGCGGCATTCTAACAGTCTGGTCGATCGATCAGGTTTATGTCACAATCTGCTCGGATGGAGGTGCGGGATGGCTGTGCAACGGATGGTCACCGTCGACCCGAAGCTGTGTGAAGGGCATGCGTTATGTCTTGACACTGCACCGGAGGTTTTCGATGTCGGTGATGACGACGTCGCCTCATGCTTGCAGCAACCGAGCCCAGCCCTGTGGCCCGCGGTTCGTGCCGCGATTGATGCGTGCCCACGCGGAGCGATCAGCATCCGCGAAGAGCAACCCGAAAGGACCCAGCCATGACCGATCTTGCCGAGGCGGACTTCTTCTCGGACCCAGCAATCAGCCAATCGCCCTATGAGTACTGGGATCGAATGCGCGAGTTGGGCCCTGTGACCCGTGAGCCGCACTACGGGGTTGTAGCTGTCACCGGTTATCAGGAAGTCATGGCGGCCTTCAAGGATCATGAGTCGTTCTCGGCGGTCAATGCGATCGGCGGCCCGTTCCCGCCATTGCCGTTCACGCCCGAAGGGGACGACATCAGCGCGCAGATCGAGGCGCACCGCCACCTCTTCCCGATCCATGAGCACATGGTGGTGATGGATCCTCCAGCACACGAGAAGGCTCGCTCGCTGCTGAGCAAATTGCTCACGCCTCGTCGTCTCAAGGAGAACGAGGACTACATGTGGCGACTGGTCGACAGTCAGATCGACCAGTTCATCGACAACGGTCGATGCGAGTTCCTGTCCGAGTATGCAAAGCCGTTCGCGACATCGGCGATCATCGACCTGCTCGGCGTACCGGAGGAGGACCGGCCGGAATTCCTCGCCGCGCTCGGTGCCGAACGGCCTGATGGCAACCGGGTGGGCGCGCTCGACGGTGAACCCGTGGGGCTGGATCCGTTGAAATACCTCGACGACAAGTTTCTCGGATACCTCACCGAACGTCGCCGCGCACCGCGCGAGGATGTTCTCAGCGGAATGGCTGCCGCGAAATATCCCGACGGTTCAACCCCGGAACTCATCGAACTGGTCAAGCCGGCGACGTTTCTGTTCGCCGCGGGTCAGGAAACCGTGACCAAGCTGCTGTCCGCGGCGGTGCAGACGCTGGGAGATCGCCCCGAGTTCCAGCAGTTGCTCCGCGACGAACCCGACCGCATCCCGGCGTTCATCGAGGAGGCCGTGCGGATGCACTCTCCCACAAAGGTCGATTTCCGGCTCGTCCGCAAGAGCACCACCCTCGGCGGGGTGTCGCTGCCTGCCGGGACGATCGTGATGCTGTGTCTGGGTGCGGCCAACCGAGATCCGCGCAAGTTCGAGGATCCACATGTATTCCGACCGGATCGTAAAAACGTCCGCGAGCACATCGCCTTCGGGCGCGGAATCCACACCTGCGCGGGTGCACCGCTGGCACGGGTCGAAGCGCAGATCACCGTCAGAAGGCTGCTGGACCGGATGTCCGACATCAGAATTGATACTTCTGTGCACGGTGCCATCGGGGCTCGCAACTATTTCTACGAGCCGACCTTCTTGTTGCGCGGCCTCACGGAGCTGCATATCGAGTTCACCCCCGCCGCCGGTTGATCGCGCGCATCGCTGCGACCGGACTACTCGCCTATGCCACGCTTGGCACGTCGATGGCACATGCCGACGAGTTCGGTGCCGTCAACGGGGTGTTCAATGCTGTGTCGAACGGCGATCGGGCTCGCACCAACAATGTGTACATGGACGAACAGACGGTGGTCAGTACCTGGACCATCAGCACCACCTGCACGATGTACCAGATCTGTGAAGGCATCGTCAGCAGCGACCAAGGCTGGACGGCAACTATTTCCACCACAAATGGCATGTGGTACGTCCGCCGGGAGATTCCCGACTGGCAGCACTGCGCTGGTGGGGGCACCGCGACCGGGCGGCAGCTGTTCCGGTTCTATCCGGTCAACGTGGCGAACGGTCAGATGGAGCTAGGTTCGGACGTCTTCGCCGGAATCGACCGGACCGCGACGGATGGCGGGTCCTGCGGTGCCAACGCCCCAACGGTGATCGAGATGCCGTTCCGGCTGAGCCGCGCGTCCTGATCGGCTGCCGGCCCGAAGGAGGTCGCGAACGTCGGCAAGCCGGCGCGGGAATCATGGCTCACGGCAGGGTACGAGGCAACGAAACGGACTGCCGCAGAGTGAGTCAGCGGCCCGAGAGCTTGGCTTCCAGGATGGACAGGGAAGCGTCCAGGGAGTCTTCCGGCAGCGGCGTCTCATGCGATGCCGAGATCAGGACCCCGACGATCGCCCCGGCGATGACGCGGCGTTCGAGCGGATCCGACGGCGCGTCGGGGCGGTGGGCCAGCGCATCGGCGATCATGCCGATCAATCGGACGTACTCGGTGTACACCAGACCGCGTGCTTCGGGTACCTCGTACATCAGCCGTTCCCCGGCCACGGTCTCCTCGCGTTCGGCCGGCGTCAGGCCGCCGAACACCTGCGCGACGGCGTGTCGGTATGCGGCGATGACCGACAGTTCGGACGGCGCCTTGGCGAACGCGTCCACGATCGGGCCGATGTGGCCGTCCGAGATCAGCACCGCTTCCTTGACTCCGAAGTAGCGGTAGAAGGTTCGCGGCGAAACGTCGGCCGCCGCGGCGATCTGATCGATCGTGGTTTCGGCGTAGCCCTGCTCGGAGAACAAGTCGAAGGCCGCACGGCGGATTGCCGACCGGGTCTGGATCTTCTTGCGTTCCCGCAGACTGGTTGAGCTATCAGGTGCCGACACCTTTTTATTGTCCCCCACCTGTTTGCTTAGCTGTGTGCGGACTCAACCAACCAGTGTGCTCACGGCGCCCGACATGTGCTCGGCCACAGTTGCCGCTGCGAGGGTGTCATCCCCCGATTCGATGGCGTCCACGATGTCGTGGTGCCGCTTGGCGTTCATGTTCTTGATGGCGCGGTCCACCCCGGCGAACATGATCGACATCCGGATGCTGCCTTCCAGCGAGGTCCACTGGTGCACCAGCGTCTCGTTGCCGGTGAGCTGGCACATCGTCCGGTGGAAGCGCAGGTCCGCTTCGATCCGGTCCTCCAGGTTGGCCTCCGCCCACCGGTCCATCTCGTGCACCGCGGCGCGCAGCGTGGCGACGGTCTCCGTGCGGTCCGGTCGCGAGGCGAGTTCGCGGGCGGCCAGCGATTCGAGCGCGGCCCGGACGTTGAAGATGTCCCGGATCTCCTTGGCGTCCAGGTGTCGCACCGATAGCCGGCCGCGGGCGCCGGCCGAGATCAGGCCCTCCTGCTGTAACTGGCGCATGGCCTCGCGCAGGGTGCCGCGGCTGATCTGGAGCGCATCCGACAGTTCGGTCTCCACGAGGTGTGTACCGGGTGTCAGCTGACCGGTGGTGATTGCCCGGCGCAGCGCGGTGAGTGCCTGCTCGCGCAGGCTGGTCTTCTCCAGGCGTAGCAGCGAGGTGGAGTCCACGGACATCCGGTGCTCCTTGACTGTCAACATTCAGATGTCAACACTCTATAGCCGTTCCAGGACGGTCGCGACCAGACGTGCCGTAGCCAGGCCGTAGCGGTCGTGCAGGGTCGGCAGCGCGCCGGCGGCCAGGAACTCATCCGGCAGGGCCACCGGCGTTATCTGTTTGGCAACGCCGCGCTGCACAGCGGCCGAGGCCACCGTCTCGAACAACCCACCCACGACGGTGTGGTTCTCGCAGGTGACCACCAACCGGTCCGTATCCACCTGCGCCAGAACCGTTTCGGTGTCGAACGGTTTGATGGTGGGGGTGTGCACGACGGCCGCATCAACGCGGTGCGCGGCAAGCTGTTCGGCTGCCTGCAGTGCCCGCATGGTCATCAGCCCGCTGGAGATGAGCACGACGTCGGCACCGTCGCGTAGCACCTTGGCCTTGCCGAGCTCGAAACGGTAGTCGTACTCGTCCAGGACACAGGGCACGTTCCCTCGGAGCAGGCGCAGATAGGTCGGCCCGGCGTGCGCGGCGAGCTGCGGGACGGCCTGCTCGATGTCCACCGAGTCGCACGGATCCACGATGGTCAGGTTGGGGACGCCCCGGAAGATGGCGATATCCTCGGTGGCCTGATGCGACGGGCCGTAGCCGGTGGTCAGGCCGGGCAGGCCGCCGATGATGTTCACGTTCAGATTCGGTTCGGCGATATCCAGGCAGATGAAGTCGTACGCCCGCCGGGCCGCGAACACCGAGTAGGTCGACGCGAACGGCACCAGTCCGGTCTCGGCCATGCCGGCCGCCGCGCCGAAGAGCAGTTGCTCGGCCATACCCATCTGGAAGAACCGGTCCGGGAATTCGTTGGCGAAGATATGCATATCGGTGTACTTGCCGAGATCGGCGGTCAGGCCGACGATCCGCTCATCGGCCTGCGCGGCCTTGACCAGTGCGTGCCCGAACGGCGCGGGACTGGTCTTCTGGCCCGGGTCGGCGAACGAGGCGATCATCGCCGAGGTTTTGAGCTTGGTAGGCGCGCTCACGCTGGTACTCCCTCTTGGTTCTCGGTCAGCTGATCGCGGCAGATCTGCCATTCGTCGGCATCGATGCGCATGAAATGCGCCTTCTCTCGGTTCTCCAGCAACGGAACCCCACGGCCGATCCTGGTGTCGCACAGGATGACCGAGGGTCGGCCGGTGCTCTGTGTGTCGATGGCGTCGAAGGCCCCGAGCAGCGCGTCGACGTCATTGCCGTCGACCCGGGCGACATGCCACCCGCAAGCCGCCCACTTGTCGGCCACCGGTTCGGTGCGCAGCACACCGGCGGTCGGTCCGTCCGCCTGCAACGCGTTGATGTCCACCATCGCGATGAGGTTGCCCAGGTTATGGTGCGAGGCGCCCATGGCGGCCTCCCAGGTGGATCCCTCGTCGAGCTCACCGTCGGACAGGAAGTTGATCACCCGCGAGCCCGAACCCTGATGCCGTAGGCCCAGCGCCATCCCCACCGCCACCGTCAGTCCGTGGCCCAGCGATCCGCCGGAAATCTCCATTCCCGGTGTGTAGCTGGCCATTCCGGACATCGGCAGTCGGGAGTCGTCGGAACCGTAGGTATCGAGTTCGGCGACGGAGATGATGCCTGCCTCGGCCAGTGCCGCGTACAGGCCGATGGCGTAGTGGCCCGTGGAAAGCAGGAACCGGTCACGGCCGGCCCAGTGCGGATCGTCGGCCCGGTAACGCAGCTGGTCGATGTAGACGCAGGCCAGCATGTCGGCGGCGCCCAGGGCCTGACCGACGTAGCCCTGGCCCTGGGCCTCACCCATGTTCAGGGCATGGTGCCGTATCCGGTACGCCGCCTGGCGTACCCGTTCCGCCCGCATCAGGCGACCAGCTCGTGGTGCTTGGCAGCAGCGGCGTCGGCGGCCTTGCGTTCGGCCGGTCCCCAGGTCTCGCGGGTGGCCAGCGCGGCCCACAGGCCGATGGCGGCATAGCCGGAGAACAGCAGTGCGGGGCCGACCCAGCCGAACCCCTCGAACAGCAGGGTGGTGATGAACGGCGTGAACCCGGAGACCATCGCCGAGATCTGGTAGGCCAGCGATGCTCCCGAGGCCCGGGTGTTGGCGGTGAACAGTTCGGGGAACCAGGCACCCTGAGCTCCTGCGAGCGCGTTCTGGCACACCCCGTAGGCGATGACGAAGGTGGCGACGATGAGCAGCATCAAGCCGGTGTTCACCATGGCGAACATCAGCACACCGAACGGGATCCCGAGGGCGCAGACGCCCAGATACACCGGCCGGCGGCCGACCTTGTCGGTCAGCGAGGCCCACCCGAAGGTGGCGAAGATCCCGAGGAACGAGGCGATGCACAGCGCGGTCAGGGTCTGGCTGGCGGTGGCCAGGCCGGAGTTCTTGAGGTAGCTGATCATGTAAGTGATCGACACCGCGTAGCCTGCCGTCTCCGCAATGCGAAGTCCGATGCCGCGCAGGATGTTTCGCCAGTCCTTCTTGACCACCTCGACGACCGGCGACTTGACCACCCGGCCTTCGCTCTTGACGTCCTCGAATACCGGTGACTCCGGAACCTTGGCCCGGATGATCAGGCCGACGATGACCAGGATCAGGCTGGCCAGGAACGGCACCCGCCACGCCCAGTCGCCGGGCAGGTGGACGCTGACCAGGAAGGTCAGGTTGGCCAGCAACAGCCCGACGGGGAATCCGGCCTGCACGATGCCGGTATAGCGGCCCTTCTGCTTCCACGGCGCGTGCTCGTAGCTCATCAGGATGGCCCCGCCCCACTCGGCACCGAAGGCCAGACCCTGGATGATGCGGACGGTGACCAGCAGGATGGGCGCCAGCACGCCGACCGCTGCATAGGTCGGCAGCAGGCCGATGGCGAAGGTGGCCAGGCCCATGACGATCAGTGAGGCGACCAGGACCGGTTTGCGGCCCACCTTGTCGCCCAGGTGGCCACCGATGATGCCGCCCAGGGGTCGGGCGGCGAAGCCGACGCCGAGCGTCGCGAAGGCGGCAAGCGTGCCGGCGACCGGACTGGAGTTGGGAAAGAACGCGGTGCCGAAGTACAGCGCGGCGGCAGTTCCGAATCCGATGAAGTCGTAGGTCTCGATCACGGCGCCGACACCGGAGCCGACGGCAACGCGCTTGGCGTCCGGTGTGCCGTTCACCGGGCCCCGCATCTTCAGAGCGTCATCGCTCATGGTGGACATCCTTTCAAATCCAGTTCTACCTGGAGTTCCAACTTCCGGCCCCGATCACTGTCGACGGTTGACAGTGCGGTAACGCATCCCAGTGTGAGCACGCCCACACCCTGATGTCAACAGTCGACAGGCAGTAAAAGTTGCCAGTTGACTGTTAACAGTCAACTCAGTTACTGTGTTGCCAATCACAAGTGGAGGTGAGATGACCAGCGCAAACCCAGAGGGTCCCTACAGCAGCCGACTCGGCTGTTCGACGATCAGTTTTCGGCACCAGAGGCTGGCACAGGCCCTGACCTCGATTGCCGACCTGGGTTTCACCGAGATCGACCTCGGCGCCCTCCCCGGCGTCTGCGACCACGTGCCGTACGTGCTGGACGCAACCGCGGTCACCGACGTCGCCCGCACCGTCGCGGCATCCGGTCTCGAGGTGCGTTCGATCAATGGGGATATCGGCGATCTGAACCTGTCCCTGGACACCGATCAGCGCGCCGCGCGGACCCGACACCTGGACATGCTGGTGGCGCTCGCGGCCGCCACCGGTGCGCAGGCGCTCGTCCTGCCCTGCGGGGCGCTGGACCACGACCCTGTCGAATCGCTGGACAGTGACCTGGACCGCGTCGCCGCGGAATTGAGCTGGGCGGCGGGTGTTGCGGCGGCCCGCGGCGTCGAACTCTGGACCGAATCCCTGCACTTCCACCGGTTGTGTTTCAACCTCGATCGCGCACGCGCGCTGCACAGCCGGCTCGACGACCGGGTCGGCATCGTGATGGATTTCAGCCACATCGTGGCCTCCGGAGGAGACCCGGTGGACTACGTCGGCCACGTCGGTGGGCGCATCACGCACGTGCACATCCGTGATGCGGTACCCGGCAATATCAACCTGTCCGTCGGTAACGGAGCGGTCGACTTCGCCCGCGGGATCAAGGAATTGGCCGCCGCCGGATATTCCGGGCACTTCGCCCTGGAGTTGGAAACCCGCGACATCACCGACCATGAACGGCCTGCGGCGACCGCCGCCGCCGCCCGCCTGATTTCCGACCTGATCTAGAAGGAGCAACCGTGACCATCGAGAAGACCGCCGTCATCACCGGCGCCACCTCCGACAAGGGCATCGGCGTGACCGTCGCCCAGCGCTACGCGCGGGAGGGTTGGGCCGTCGTCATCCTCGATCTGGACGGCGAGAAGAGCGCCAAGGTCGCCGCCGAGATCGGAAACCAGTACGCGGTACCGGCATTCGGCCACGCTGTCGATGTCACGTCCGAGGAGTCGGTGACCGCCGCCCAGGCGGCGGTGGCCGCCGAGGTCGCCTCGGGCAACCTCCCGCCGGTCGGTGCCCTGGCGAACATCGCAGGCATCACCTCGCCGGTCCCGTTCCTGGAAACCACCCTCGAACTGTGGAACAAGGTCTTCGCGGTCAACGCCACCGGGACCTATCTGGTCACCCGCGCCTTCCTGCCGGAGATGATCGAGCAGGGTTGGGGGCGCATCGTGAACATGTCCTCGGTATCGGCGCAGCGCGGCGGCGGCGTGTTCGGCAAGGTGCCCTACTCGTCGGCCAAGGCCGCCGTCCTCGGCTTCACCAAGGCGCTGGCCCGCGAGGTCGCAGACAAGGGTGTGACCGTCAATGCCGTCACCCCGGGGGCGGTCGACACCAATATCCGCGTCGGTTCCACCGATGATCAGGAAGCTGCGTTGGCCGCCGCCATCCCGGTCGGTCGCACCGCGACGACCGAGGAAGTCGCCGCCGTGATCACCTTCCTGTCCAGCGCCGATGCGGGCTACTTGACCGGGACGACCGTTGACATCAACGGCGGCAGCCACATTCACTAGATGAGGTAGTTCGATGACACGTCTGTTCAACGACCCGGCAACGTTCACCGAGGACATGCTCGCCGGCTTCCTGGACGCCAACTCGCAGTATGTGGTCGGTGTCCCGGGTGGCGTGGTGCGGGCCGTCGAGACACCGCCGGGCAAGGTGGCTGTGGTCGTCGGCGGAGGATCGGGCCATTACCCCGCGTTCTGCGGGGTGGTGGGTCACGGTTTCGCCGACGGGGCCGTGGTGGGAAACATCTTCACCTCACCGTCGGCGCAGGAGGCCGCCTCGGTGGCCCGTGCCGCCCACGGTGACGCAGGCGTCTTGTTGATCACCGGGAATTACGCCGGCGATGTGATGAACTTCGGACTGGCTGTTGCGCAGCTTCGCGCCGAGGGCATCGACGCGCGCTATCTGGCGGTCACCGACGACATCGCCAGTGCGCCGCCGGAGGACATTGCCAAAAGACGGGGCATAGCCGGCGACTTCACGGTATTCCGGTGCGCCGGTGCGATGGCCGAAGAGGGCGCCGATATCGACGGCGTGGAGCGGGTGGCCGCCAGGGCCAACGCGGCGACCCGCACCCTGGGTGTGGCGTTCGAGGGGTGCACCATGCCCGGCGCGGACCGTCCGTTGTTCGTCGTCGAAGACGGCCAGATGGACCTCGGTCTGGGGATCCACGGTGAGCCCGGGGTGTCCAGCCACCAGATGCCGACCGCCGCCGAATTGGCAGAACTGCTGGTCCAGGGCGTACTGGCCGAAAGGCCCCCGGGGTCCACCGGACGAATTGCCGTCATCCTCAACGGTCTTGGACGCACCAAGTACGAAGAGCTGTTCGTCGTGTGGAAGACGGTCTCGGCCCGGCTGGCCGACGCCGGCCACACCCTGGTGGCACCCGAGGTGGGGGAGTTGGTCACCAGCTTGGACATGGCCGGATGTTCGCTGACCGTGATGTGGCTCGACGACGAGTTGGAGCGGCTGTGGACGGCCCCCGCCGACACCCCCGCCTACCGGAAGGGTTCTGTCTCGGCGGCCTCCGGATCGCGGCGTGCCGACACCCTCGGCGACAGCGCGGCCCGCACGGTCGTGCGCGGCGACGCGCCGTCCTGTCGCGCGGGGAAGGCAGTGGCGCAGGGGATTTCGACGGTCGCCGCGGTGATGGCCGCTGCCGAGGACGAACTCGGGCGCATCGACGCGGTCGCCGGTGACGGCGACCACGGGCGCGGCATGGTCAAGGGCACCGCCGCGGCGGCCGGGGCGGCCGCTGCCACCGTCGATTCCGGAGGTGG
This sequence comes from Mycobacterium sp. AMU20-3851, assembly GCF_043974665.1. NCBI lineage: Bacteria > Bacillati > Actinomycetota > Actinomycetes > Mycobacteriales > Mycobacteriaceae > Mycobacterium > Mycobacterium sp. AMU20-3851. The sequence goes on along the minus strand of NZ_CP146371.1, from coordinate 5,452,387 downwards.
CGCCGCAGCGGTGCTGACCGCCGCCGGCGAAGCCTGGGCCGCCAAGGCCGGCGGGACGTCGGGTGTGCTGTGGGGCGCCGCATTGTCCTCGGCCGCCCGGCAACTGGGCGACATCGGGGAGCCCGGTGACAGGGAAGTCGCCGCGGCGCTGCGCGCCGGGCATGACGCGCTGGTGGCGCTGGGTGGTGCCCAGCGCGGCGACAAAACCATGCTGGACGCGCTCGGACCGTTCGTCGACTCGTTCGAGCAGACCGTTGACGGTGGAAGTGATTGGCGCGCAGCCTGGGTCGCCTCGGTCGAGGTTGCCCAGAAGGCAGCGGCCCAGACCGCCGAACTACGACCCAAGGTCGGCAGGGCCCGCCCGCTGGCCGAGCGCAGCGTCGGGACCCCCGACGCGGGCGCCATATCGCTGGCCATGTGCATCCACACGGTGGCCGAACTGATCGAGGAGACAAGATGAGCCTGCGCCTGGTCATCGGATGTGACGACGCCGGCCTGCAGTACCGGGACATCCTGCGCGCCGATCTGGAGGCGGACCCGCGGGTGGCCTCGGTGGTCGACGTGGGCGTCGGACCAGACGAGCACACCGCGTATCCGCACGTCGCGGTCACCGCGGCCCGGATGGTGGCCGACGGTGACGCCGACCGGGCGTTGCTGATCTGTGGCACCGGACTCGGCGTGGCCATCGCCGCCAATAAGGTGCCGGGGGTACGGGCGGTCACCGCCCACGACAGCTTCTCGGTGGAGCGCGCCGTCCTCAGCAACAACGCGCAGGTGCTGTGTTTCGGTCAGCGCGTGGTCGGCATCGAACTGGCCCGCCGGCTCGCTGCCGAATGGCTGGGCTATCGGTTCGACCCGGCCTCGGCGTCCGCGGACAAGGTTGCCGCGATCTGCGGGTACGAACCGCAGCACGCCTGACCGGTCGGGGGGCTGTTCCGCGGTCCCCAGCTCGTTTCGTTCCAGCCCGCCGATAGGGTCATAGCGTGCCTGATGACCTCTGGAGCGCCGCGACCCGGCATCCGTTTCTCGACGCGGTGCGTGACGGCACCATCACCGACGTGGCCTTCGATCGCTGGTTGTGCCAGGACGCATTGTTCGTCGCGGACCTACTGACCTTCCAGGCCAGGCTGCTCGCGCGTGCCCCGCGCGCCGCGCAGGGCACCCTTGTCGGCGGATGCGCAGCGCTGGTCGCCGAGCTCGACTGGTTCGCCGAGCAGGCCGCGCGGCGTGGGCTCACGCTCGAAGTGCCGGCACTTCCCGCCACCCTGCGGTACCGGAATCTGCTGCAGCGTCTCGATGATGCGCCCTATCCGGCTGCCGTCACCGCGCTGTGGGTGATCGAACGGGTGTATCTGCTGGGCTGGACCTCGGCGAAATCGCCGACATCGCCCCTCGGCGAGTTCATCGACCACTGGACCGTCCCCGACTTCGCCGACTATGTGCAGGCGCTCGGCGCACTCGCAGCGGTCGATGATCACCAGGACCTGATCGCCGAGGTGCTGCGATTGGAAGTGGACTTCTGGAACATGGCCTTCTCCGATGGATCGGAGGGTGAGCGATGAGCCTCTCATCCCAGTTGTGGTCGGAGAACGCCGATATCGTCGCCGACGTCCTGGCCAATCCGTTCGTCCGCGGGATCGGGGATGGTTCCCTGGACCGCGGACTGTTCGCCGGATACGTCGCCCAGGACGCATTCTTTCTCGAATCCTTCGCGCGTGCTTACGCATTGGCGCTGGCCCGCAGCACCGATACCGAGACGTTGCTGACCTTCGCCGATCTGCTCGCCGGGGTGCGTGCGGAGTTGGGGCTGCACGCCTCCTACGCGGCCGAATGGGGTATCGACATGGCCGGTGTCACGCCGGCCACGGCGACGCTGGCCTACACGGAGTTCCTGCTGGCCACCGCGGCGACCGGAGGTCTGGGTGTGGTGTGCGCGGCGATGACCCCGTGCATGCGCCTGTACGCGCACATCGGTCGATCGTTGGATGCGGGCGCGGCGGGCCCCTACGCGGCGTGGGTGCAGACCTATGCGGATCCCGGATTCGAGGAGGTCGCCGCGCTGTTGGAACGGCTGCTCGATCGACTCGGCGACGACGGCCCGGCCATCCGGGCGGCCTACCGTCGCGCCATGCGTCTGGAACTGCTATTTTTTACCGCCGCGCTGAGCCCGCAGGACTAGCCTTGCGCCGCTTCGGCTTTGGTGAGGGCCGCGTAGATCGCCGCGTTGAACGCCGGTATATCGTCGGGGGAGCGGCTGGTGATGAGATTGCCGTCCACCACCACCTCCTCATCGACCACCGTGGCACCGGCATTGCGTAGGTCGGTGCGCAAGCTGGGGTAGGAGGTCAGTGTCCGTCCGTCGGCGACGCCGGCCTCGACCAGGGTCCACGGCCCGTGGCAGATGACGGCGACCGGCCGACCGGAGTTGACGAAATCCCGGACGAACGCCACCGCGGCCTCATCGGAGCGCAGTTTGTCGGCATTGACCGTTCCGCCGGGCACGACCAACGCATCGAACTCGTCGATCGCGGCCTTGCCCACCAGCCGGTCCACCGGGAAATCCCCGGCCGGTTCCAGGTCGTGGTCGCGCGCGGAGATCGTGCCTTCGGACAGGGACAGCAGTTCGGTACTGCCGCCGGCGTCCTCGATCGCACGGCGCGGTTCCTCGAGCTCTCGGCGCTCGACGCCGTCGGTGGCCAGGATGGCGACCTTCTTATCGTGCAGTGTTTCGCTCATGACCATGGGCATGCCCGCTGCGGGCGCACCCAAACATGGGTGGGCTACCACAGGTAGATGGCGAACACCGTGGCCACCAGAACGGCCAGCCAGCTGTCCATCGCGATCTTGAGCCACCGTGGGGCGTGGTTGACCTCCATGAAGGAGCGGACGACGATCCGGCACTTGACGTACATCATCGCCAGCACCAGCGCGGTGACACCCGTGCTGGGCTGCATGGTCTCGGTGAAGTGGGCCGGGGCCAGCCACCAGGATCCGACCGTGATGAGGACCAGAACAGCCCACGCCCACAGCAGCTTGCGTTCGGTGGTGGTTCGGCCGCTTGTCGTTGTCGTCATGTCACCTCATCACGTACAGCAGCGCGAAAATGATGACCCACAGCAGGTCGACCATGTGCCAGTAGGTCGCTCCGGCCTCGACCATGGAGATCCGCCGGCGCGCGGGGTTGCGCAGGTCCCGCACCACGACGCCGAGCACGATCAGTCCGATGAACACGTGTAGGAAGTGCACCCCGGTGATCACGTAGTAGAACGAGAAGAACTCGTCGGAGTTGGTGTAACCGGCCCCGATCTTGGCGGCCCACTCGTAGCCCTTCAGTGCCATGAACACCACGCCGCATGCGCCGGCGCTGTAGACGAACCGGATCGCCCGGCCGTGGTCTCCCGAGCGGGCAGACAACACGCTGCGCGCAATGAACCACGAACTCGTCAGCAGCACAACCGTATTGATTACGCCGATGTTGACATCGAGATGCTGCTGGGAACGCAGGTACTCCTCGGGCGACATGCTCCGGTAGATCATGTAGATGACGAAGTAGCTGGAGAAGATGATGATGTCTCCCAGCACCATCACCCACATGTGGATGTCACCGGGTAGATGGCCGGAGCGGGTCGCCGGGGAGTGCCCGGTCCGGTCTGTATCGGGTGCCGCCGCTGTCAGCGACGAGTCGGATTGCGTCATCCGGTGTCAGTCCTTGAGGTCCACGGCGGGATCCGCGGGCTCGCGGGCCGCGGCGTTGCGGAGGATGAAGATCAGTGAGCCGAGCCAGATCGAGAAGATGACGACGGCCACCCAGAAGGCGATCGATCCGTTCCAGGCGAACGGGCCGGCGGGGAAGACGAACATCTGGGTGGCGATGACCTCGGTGACGATCTGCCAGATCGACAGGTAGGCGAACCACTTCGGGAAGATCTCGTTCTTGTCGTACAACACGGCGATGGCCACTGCCAGGTATGCCGCGCTGAAGCAGCCCAGCGAACCGTTGTAGGACAGCATCCCGAGGTCGTAGAGCAGGCTGACGAGTTCGGGATCGCGGTCGGGTCGGAAGGTCGCGGTGAGGAAGCAGACGGACACCAGCAGGAAGCCGGGCAACGCACCCACCCCCATGCCGCCGATATAGGCGTAGGCCAGCACCGGACCCGTCGACATCCGCGACATCTGGTAGGCCACCAGCGCATTGGTCATCGCCGCCCCGCCGAGCAGGACCAGCAGGATGACGAACCCGATCTGAATGGTCAACGCGTGGGAGGTCACGAAGGCCACCTTGTCGGCGGCGCTGACGTCGGGGCGCGGCGGCGGTGTCACCCGCGCGAGCAGACAGATGATGACGCCGAAAGCCGCGTACCACACCGGGAAGAACCAGGTGACCAGTCGGACGTCGGGCTTACCGGCCGGTGACTTGTCCGGCTTGGTGACGTAACGGTCCGGGGACAGAATGCTCATCGCGCCGCCGACGCTCCGACTCCAGCCTGTCGGCCGGTTTCCGGATCGGCGATCACGCCGTCCTCCACCGCCTGCCGCAGCACCGCGGTCCGCAGGACGAAGAACATCACGACCATGAAGGCCGCGAATGCGCCGTTGCGCAGCCAGAACGATATGAGCCCGTCCCAGGCCAGCGGGCCGGTCTGGAAGACCGCCGCGCAGGCCGACGGCATCATGGCCAGCCCGGTGAGCAGTGAATAGGTGCCGACCCAGCGCGGGAACACCGGGCGTGGACCGGTATCGAACTTCACCGCCACCGCGAGCAGCATGAACTGGCAGAACACCATGCCGATCGGGGCGATGAAGACGATCCAGGCCAGATCGTTGAGCAGCATCGTCAGCTCGGGATCGCGCTCCGGGCGGAAAGCCGCGACCAGGAAGAAGATGTTCGACAGTGCGAAAAACGTTGCGCCACTGACTAGTGCGGTCAGATAGCAATACGCGAAGACGTGGCTCTGGCCGTGCATCCGTTTCATCTGCGCGACGATCACCATGAAGAACGGCACCACCATGATCCCGCACAGGTTGAACGTCACCTGACTGAAGCGGATCCAAGCGGTGTTCTCCGCGTAGAACCGGGCCACCTCTTCGGCGGGCAGCGTCGGCGAGATCGGGGGCCAGAAGCCCGGGAACGCAACCAGTGCGACCAGCAGCACCACGCCCACCGCGGGGCCGCTCCAGAGGCAGACCCACTGGGCCCTGATGTTGCCGGCTTTCGGCAGGTCTTGAACCTGCTCAAGGATCTGCACCCATCCTCCAATATGACTCAAGTCAGGAGAGTTTCTCCCCGTGTGGGCTCTCGATCGAGGGCGACGAAAGGCCCGTTAATCCCATCCCGGCACTGTGATCCGGGATATTGCCGACTCGAGAACCGTAACAGCCGGCGCGGGCGATGGAAAGAAAAATACTGATTCCAGTCAGTTTTACATTCATCCCGGTAGTGTTGCGGCTCAGATGAGGCCACGAAAACGAGGTGCCGGGCCAGTGTCGAAGATCGATGTCGCCAAGCGGCCGACCAAGGGGCTCCAGACGCGGGAGCGCCTGCTCGGGGCCGCCATCGTCGAGTTCACCCGCGCGGGTGTTGCGGGCGCCGACGTCGCGACCATCGTGGCGGCGGCCGGCGTAGCCCATGGCACGTTCTTCTTCCACTTTCCGACCAAGGAGCACGTGCTGCTGGAGTTGGAGAAGCGGGAGGAGGAGCGGATGGCCGCCGAACTCGAGCGGGTCTTCGCCGAACCGCACGACGTCCGCACCACCCTGATCGCTGCCGTGTCAGTGCTGGAGAAGCTGAAGGCCCGACTCGGTCCGCTGCTCTTCAAAGACTTTTTGGCGCTGCACTTCTCGTCCAATCCGCCCCCGGCCAACGAGTGGGCCAACCATCCGATCATCGTCGCCGTGGTGGCCGACCTGCAGCGCGCGCAGGACGTCGGGGACATCCCGACCGACGTCGACACGGTCCACAACGGCATCTCCTACCTGGTCGGGCTGTACGCGCTGCTGATCACCATTCCCGAGCCGATGTCCCAGCCGTTCATCGACCAACTGGTCTCCACCTACCTGCATGGGCTCCGCGCGGTACCCCTGGACGATGCGCAGGACTGTTCTCGACGGTCAGGCTGAGCGGGCCCGCAACGCCGGCGCGATATTGTTCTTCTGGCACCGGACAGATCTGGCGGTGTGCCCAAGCGAACGACGGACGGAGCGGCCATGGCGGTGGTGAACGGGCCGTCTGCGCGTGAGACGAAGCGCCTGCAGACCCGGGAACGGTTGATGGGTGCCGCCGTCGCCGAGTTCAAACGCGCCGGTATGGCCGAGGCCGACGTCGCCGCCATCGTGGCCGCTGCCGGTGTTGCGCACGGCACGTTCTTCTTCCATTTCCCGACCAAGGAGCACGTGCTGCTGGAACTGGAGAAGCGTGAAGAGGACCGGATGGCCAAGCAGTTCAGCCGCTTCCTGGCCAAGAAGCACGATCTGGAAGCGGCGCTGTCCGAGGCTGTGCGACTGGTGCTCAGCCTGGAGCGCCGTCTCGGCGCGCTGCTGTTCAAAGACTTTCTGGCCCTGCACTTCTCTCAGACGCGTCCCTCTTCCGAGGATGGTGGTGACCACTCGCTGGTGGTGCTGTTGGCCAACCGGATCGAACAGGCCCGCACACTCGGTGAGTTGGATCCCGAGGTCAACCCGATGAACAGCGCGGTCTTCTTCCTGCTGTGCCTCTACGCGCTGGCCATCACGACCAACGACCCGATGCGCACCGACCTTCTCAGGGATCTGGTCAGGCGTACGTTGCGCAGCGTCGGTCTCCCCGATTGAGGCTTGTCCCGCCCGGATCTGCATGACTACAGTCAGTCGACATGCGCAGGTCTGCCGTTGCGGCGACTCCCGATGGACTTCCTTTCGATGACCACATGGAGGCATCTCGGCTGGCTCAGCGCCAGGCGGACAAGTGGCTGATCAGCGGAAGCATCCTCATCGGCACTGCGGCGCTGGGCATTTTCGGGCTGCCGCTGTTCCTTCGCGGTATCTGGCTGCTGCGGCGTGCCCACCGGAGTGGGCTCTCGGTTCGTCCCATGATGGTCACCCTGCTGGGCTATCTGGTCATCATCGACGCGGCCATCAACACCGTCGGCTGGGCGCTCGACCTGGTGGGCAGTCACACCCTGTTGGCCCGGGTGCTCCTCAACGGCTGGGGACACATGTTCGATGCCGGCTACTTCTGGCATTTCAACGAATTGTGGGTGGGTGGAGCGGCCGGTCCGGGTGAGAAGGCCATGGAAGTGGGCATGATCGTCACGGTGTTCACCATGCGGATCGCGGCCGGCATCGGATTCCTGCAGATGAAACGCTGGGGCCACCAGTGGATGATCGTCACCTGCTGGATGGGTGTGGTCATCTGGGTGCTCTACGTGTTCAACATGACGATGTATGCCGACGTCCGTTATGCGGGCACCATCTTCCCGGTCGTCGGTTGGTGGCTCTACGACATCTTCTACATCACCCCCTTCCTGGCGATCCCGTACCTGCACACGGTCAATCGCGAGATCTTCACGGACTGACTGCGGTCGACGTAATCGTGACATGAGTCAGTGACTGAACTCATCGACTCTTCTGCCCGTCAGGGCTTCTGAGGAATATGGAATGCTTCTAACTGCACATATGAGCGACCCGGACGTTATCGAGCTCGTAGTTCTATTGACTGAAGTCAATCAATGAACTAGAAACAGTGCATCATGACCCAGCACCTGAAGCCGACCACGCGGGACACCCGCCGGCTTCAGACGCGGGAACGCATCCTCGGCGCCGCCATCGCCGAGTTCAGGACCGCGGGCATGTCCGGTGCCGAGGTGAATGCCATCGTCGCCGCTGCCGGCGTTGCGCACGGCACCTTCTACTTTCACTTCCCGACCAAGGAACATGTGCTGCTGGAGCTCGAACGGCGTGAGGAGGCCCGCGTCGCAGCCGATTTCTCCCGGTACCTGGACGGCCCGCACGACCTGGCCGGCGCGCTCACCGAGGTGGCCGCACTGGTCGCCGGGATCGAACGCAGATTCGGCCGGGTGCTCTTCAAAGAGTTGCTGGCCCTGCACTTTTCGCCGTCGCGGCCGGAATCCGAGGACTGGACCGATCACGCCGTCATCGTGCTCCTGGTCCGCGAGATCGAACAGGCGAGCCGAGCCGGCACCGTCCATCCCGAAGCGGATGCCTTCTACAGCGCCGTGTTCTTCCTACTCGGTGTGTACGGCGTGCTCAGTACCAACGACGACGCGGCGGGCCGCGCGGCGATGCTCGACAAACTGGTCGCCTCCGCACTCCGCGGTCTGCAGACCCGATGAACCCGTCAGCAAGGAGGTCCAACCGTGGACTACGTGTGGGAAATACTGCGATACGTCGCGGCCTGGGGAGGTACCGGCCTGATCATCTGGTTCTGGTACTGGATGTTCTCCAATATCGGCACGTTCTGAACGCGTCACGGCGATGACCGAACTCGACGATGCGTCGGCGATGACGCTGGAGCGCAGCTGCTCGCTCACGGCGGTCGCGCTGAGCGACGAGGGCCGGGCCGGTGTACGTCTGGTGACCGGTGAACACCGCGGATTCGGGCTCAACCATGCACGCACCCACATCCACGTTCCCTACCCGCCGCTGCGTGCGGACTGGAGCAGGCGCACGTTGACCTGCGGTGTCGCGCTGCAATGCTCGGCGTCCAAGGACCGCGTCGGTGAGTACCGGATCAACGAACTGTCGACCCGCGAGCTCAGGGCGCTGACCCTGGTCGAGGCCGGTGTGGCGCTCGGGTGGATCGCGGTGCGCTGGCCCGGTCTGATGCCCGAATTCCGCCGGGTGCTGCCCGGTCTGGAACCGGCGGACCCGGACACCGGCTCGCGCGAGATGATCAGCCGCGCCGTCGAACTGGCCCGCACCGGCGACGAGTTGTCGGTGGACCCGCTGCTGGGCCGGCTGCCCGCGGTGTTCACCGCTCCCGACGGTCTGGCGGACAAGCTGCGTCGCCAATTCGGGCGGATGCCCTGGACCACCACGCAGAAACGCATGCCGCAGCCGTATTCGGTACCGGTCGGCGGTGACGGCGGTGTCCGTAACCCGAACCTGCCACCGCCGAGCCGTCCCCAGGACAACGATATGGACATCGCACCGGATCACCGGCCCGGCATCCCGTACCCGGAGTGGAACTCCTGGACGAAGAGCTTCATGCCGAACCATGTCGCCGTGCTCGAACTGGCCCGCGACACCCGGGTGGGCGCGGCGAGGACGGGGTCGGCGGACTTGCGGAAGTGGTTCCAGGAGAACACCCACCGGGCCATGACCAACCGCCTGGAGGACGGTTCGGATCTCGACATCGACTCCTACGTCCGGCACTACGTCGATCTGCAGACCGGGGAGGCCGGTGAGCCCAGGCTGTTCCGTGAACTGCTGCCCAGCAGCCGGGACGTCAGCACCGCGTTGCTGCTCGACGGCAGTTCCTCGCTGGGAGTGCACGGCGGGCGGGTCTTCCGCCTGGAACTGGCCTGCGCCGACGCACTGTCCCGGGCGATGACGCACGCCCGGGAACGCCACGGGATATTCGTGTTCACCGGGAACACCCGGCACCGGGTGGAAGTGCGCTGCCTCAAGGACTTTCCGGAGGCGCGCTTCGTACCGCCCAGCGGACTGGGCCTGTCCACCGGTGGTTACACCCGGCTGGGCGCCCCCATCCGGCACCTCACCAACCGCCTGCTGGGGCAGCCGTCGGAGCGGCGGCTGCTCATCATCATCGGCGACGGGATGATCTCCGATGAAGGCTACGAGGGCCGCTACGCCTGGGCCGACGCGGCGCACGCCGTGGAAGAGGCCAACGAGGCCGGGGTTTCCGTCTACTACGTCGGAGTGGGTCCCGCCAGGGTGGACCCGCTGCCCGAGGTATTCGGATCCCGCCGCTCGCAGCGGATCCGGCGCGTCGAGGAACTACCGCGCGTGCTCGCCCACGTCCACCGCGAACTGGTCAGCGCCTGACCGTGTCCCCATCGGAGGAGTCCCATGAGTAGCGAAACCTATTACGCCAGCGGCAACGAGGTGCAACTCTTCGAGCAGGCCTACACCCGCAAGATCCCGGTCATGCTCACCGGACCCACCGGGTGCGGCAAGACCCGCTTCGTCGAGCACATGGGATCGCTGCTGGGCCGGCCCGTTGTCACCATCAGCTGCCACGACGACCTGACCAGCTCGGACCTCGTCGGGCGCTTCCTGGTCACCGGTGGCGACGTCGTCTGGACCGACGGACCGCTCACCCGGGCGGTGAAGAGCGGCGCGATCTGTTACCTCGACGAGGTCGTCGAGGCACGGCACGACTCGCTGGCCATCCTGCATTCGTTGACCGACCACCGGCGCACCCTCTATCTGGACCGAGCCGACGAAATCGTCGCGGCGCCGGACGAATTCATGCTGGTCTGTTCCTACAACCCGGCGTACCGCAGTTCGCTCAAGGAACTCAAACCGTCCTTCCGGCAACGGTTCGTCACCCTGCCGATGGGTTACCTGCCGCCGGAGCGGGAGGCCGCGGCCGTGGTCGCAGAAACCGGCATCGATCTCGCAGCCGCGCAGCGCCTCGTGCAGTGCGCCATCGCCATCCGCACCGCCGACGAGGCCTTCCACTTCGAGCCACCGTCCACCCGCGTGCTCGTCACCGCGGCGCAGCTGATCGCCGCGGGCGCCGGCGAGCTGGAAGCCGCCGAAGCCTGCATCCTCGCGCCGCTGAGCACCGACGGCGCGATCAGCGAAGGCCTGCGCGAGGTGGCGGCAGCGGGCCTGCTCACCTCCGACTCACTCTAGGAAGGGATTTCGACATGGTCGACCAGAAGGAAAAGAAGCGTAAGCGGGCACTCATCGTGTTCCAGATCGTCATCTACGGCTACCTGCTGGTGATGTTCCTCATCCAGCTCTGGATGTCCTTCGATCGCGGCTGGTGGTACCTGTGAACCTGCCACTGCTCGGTCGCAAAGCCGACGGTGAGTCGACCGGGTCGGTCAGCCTGGAAGATCACCACGACGCCTCCCGGCTAGCCCAGCGCCGGGCCGACAAATGGATGATCGTCGGCGCTGCCCTGATGGGCATGTGGGCGCCCGGTCTGATCGGGTTCCCGATCTTCATGCGTGGCGTGTGGCTGCAGCGCCAAGCTCAACTCGCCGGGCTGTCGGTCCGCCCGATGATCGTCACGCTGATCGGCTACCTGGTCCTGATCGACGGCATGCTCAACAGCCTGGGCTGGTCCCTGGACCTGGTCGCCAACCACACCCTGATCAACCGGGTGCTGATGATCGGGTGGGGCCACATGTTCGATGCCGGCTACTTCTGGCACTACAACGAGCTCTGGGTCGGTGGCGCCGCCGGTCCGGGTGAGAAGTCCATGGTGCTCGGCATGATCATCACGGTCTTCGCGATGCGGTGCGCCGCGGCCATCGGGTTCCTGCAGATGAAACGCTGGGGCCACCAGTGGATGATCGTCACCTGCTGGATGGGCGTGGTCATCTGGGCGATCTACGTGTTCAACATGACGATGTTCGCCGACGTCCGTTTCGCCGGCGTCGTCTTCCCGGTCATCGGTTGGTGGCTCTACGACATCTTCTACATCACCCCCTTCCTCGCGATTCCGTACCTGCACACGGTCAACCGCGAGATATTCACGGACTGAAGGAGCGATACCGTGACCCAACCTGCCGAGAAGACCGACGAGGCCACCGAGGATCTGCCCCCGGGCACCACGCCCTACTACGCACGCATGCACAAGTACATCAAGCGTGCCGTGCTGGTCTGCCTGGTCGCCCTGGTCATCGAGGGCGCGTTCACGTTGCCCTTCATGGCCGTCTACTACGGATTCCCGACATTGAGCCTGACCCAGATCTGCAGCGAACTGCTCAAGGTGCGCTACTCCGATGACACCTTGGAGTGCAAGTTCCCGTACCCGCCGCTGGGCCCGCCCGAGGGCGCCGAGGGCAAGGACACCGCCCGCGACATCTGGGGAATCCAGCCCGTCCCGCAGTATGACCGGCTCGGATTCCGGGAACTGGTCGACCGTTACGAGGCCCGCCAAGCCCGGCTGGCCGAACAGCAGGGTGGCTGAGGTGTCCGATCCCTTGCGGGTGATCCAGTGGGCCACCGGCAATGTCGGCAGCCATGCTGTCGCCGCCGTGCACGAGCATCCCGACCTCGAGCTGGTCGGTGCCCGGGTGTACGACGATGCCAAGGCCGGGCGTGACGTCGGCGAGATCTGCGGAATCGGCCCGACCGGGGTGATCGCCACCGCCGACACCGAGGACATCCTCGCCCTCGACGCCGACTGCGTGCTCTACATGGCGGAGGGCGAGTGGAATCCGCCGGCCGCGCTCGACGACATCTGCCGGCTGCTGGCTTCCGGTAAGAACGTGGTGTCGACCGCCGTCACCGCCTGGATCTATCCGGCCAGCGCCGGCCAGGAGGTGGTGGATCGTCTCGAGGCGGCGTGCCGGGAAGGGCGGAGTTCCTTCCACGCCACCGGTATTCAGCCGGGCTGGGCGGCCGAGGTGCTGCCGCTGACGATGTCGGGTCTGTTCCGGCGGATCGACTCGCTGCTGGTGCAGGAGTTGATGGATTACACCACCTACAACGTTCCGTTCGTGCTGTTCGACGTGATGGGCTTCGGGAAGCCACCTGAGGAGCGGGTGCCGATGGACGAGGCCGCCATCGGCGGACTGTCGTTCAAGGCTCCGCTGATGCTGCTGGCCGACGGACTGGACGCCACCATCGAGGACTACATCTGGGAACGCGAGGTGGCGGTCACCGACACGCCCATCGAGATCGCGGCCGGCCGGATCGAGGCCGGAACCGTTTCGGCACAACGGTTCTCCTACACCGCGGTGATCGACGGCCGTCGGGCGCTGACCGTGGAACACATCACTCGAATCGGCGCGGACCAGGCCCCGCACTGGCCCAACGGACGCGGCTGGAAGGTCACCGTCGAAGGATTGCCGTCGATGGTGCTGGAGTCCCGGATCGCCACCCACGGTGAGGACGACACCGACCAGGGTTGCCTGGGCACCGCGATGCACGCGGTGCACGCCATTGCCCCGGTCTGTGCGGCCGAGCCGGGCATCCGCACCTTCCTGGATCTGCCCACGATCGTCGGGCGTGGGGTGCTGTCGAAAGGAGTACGACAGTGACGTACCGGATGATCCAGTGGATGACCGGGGACGTGGGCCAGGTGGGTTTGCGGCACTTCGCCGACAACCCGGTCTTCGATCTGGTCGGGGTCCTGGTGCACAGTCCGGAGAAGGTGGGCAGGGACGCCGGGGACATCGTCGGTATCGCACCCACCGGGGTGACGACCACCGACGATGTCGACGCAATGGTCGCGCTCGACGCCGACTGCGTCTTCTACACGCCGGTGATCATGGACGTCGACACCGTGTGCCGGCTGCTGCGCTCCGGCAAGAACGTGGTCACCACCAGTGGGTTCTTCCATCCCTCAACCGATTTCGCGGCACCGGCCGAGCAGATCCGGGGCGCCTGTGCCGACGGCGGCACCAGTTTCCACGGCGCCGGCATCCACCCGGGCTACGCGGGCGATCTGTTGCCGTTGACCCTGGCCCGGGTGATGAGCAGGATCGACACCATCCACGTCTACGAAGTCGTCGACGTGCTCAAGGACGCCCCCCTCGATCACATCGACTGGATGGGCTTCGGCAAGGACCGGGACAAATTCCTGACCGAACCGACGATCCTCGGTATGGGTCTGCCGTTCTTCGCCCAGTCGATGTACATGATCGCCGACGGTCTCGGGGTGAGCATCGACGAGGTGACCGCGGCGGAGGTCGACGCGGCCACCGCGCGGGTGCCGATACCGCACCGGTTGGGGGCGATCGAACCGGGCACCATTGCCGGGCAGCGCCACGAGTGGACCGCCTGGGTGGACGGTCGGCCGCTCGTGGTCTTCCACGCCATCTACCTCGCGGGCAGCCCGGACCAGCGGGAGCCGGCCTGGGACTGGGGCGAGACCCGGTACGAGATCGTCATCGACGGGGATCCGCCGACCGAACTGACCCTCAAGGGCGCCCGCAGGCCCGACGGGGACATGGCGCATCCGGGCTATGACTGGACGGCGATGGCCGCCATCAATGCGATTCCCGCTGTGTGCGATGGGCCGCCCGGTTGGCGCACCCACCTGGACCTGGGTTTGATCCGGCCGCGCGGACTGGTCCGGTCGTGACCGGCACACCGGTGTTACCCCACGTTCGCTACGAAGACCTGCCGATGGCGCGGGACCGCGGTATCGGCTGGGCGGCGCTGCGTGATCTCGGGCCGGTGGTGTGTGGCGACGGGTGGTATTACCTGACCCGCCGCGAGGACGTGCTGGCCGCACTGCGGGATCCGGCGGTGTTCTCCTCGGGTATCGCGTACGACGACATGATCAGTCCGGTGCCGCTGGTGCCGCTCGGCTTCGACCCGCCCGAGCACACCCGCTACCGGCGCATCCTGCATCAGTTCTTCAGCCCGCAGACCCTCAACGCGATGCTGCCGTCGCTGCAGGCCCAGGCGATCGACATCATCGACGAGATCGCCGGACGGGACAGATGCGAGGTGATGGCAGATCTGGCGACGCCGTACCCATCACAGGTGTTCCTCACCCTGTTCGGCCTCCCGCTGCGGGACCGGGAACGCCTGATCGGATGGAAGGACGCGATCATCGCGTTCAGCCTCACCACCGACCCGTCCAGCGTCGACCTCACCCCGGCGGTCGAGCTGTACACCTACCTGACCGAAGCCGTTGCCCAACAACGCAGGCAGCCGTGCGACGGCATTCTGTCGGACCTGTTGCACGCCGAGGAGCCGCTCACCGACGACGAAGCCGTCGGGTTGTCCATGGTCTTCGTGCTCGCCGGCCTGGACACCGTCACCTCCACGATCGGCGCGACAATGGTGGAGCTTGCCCGCCGGCCCGAGCTGCGCGCAGCGCTGCGAGACGACCCCGACGGCGTCGCGGTCTTCGTCGAGGAGATGATCCGGCTGGAACCCGCGGCGCCGGTGGTCGGGCGGGTCACCACGCGCCCCGTCACCGTCGCGGGTGTGACACTGCCGGCCGGCGCCGACGTCCGGCTGTGCCTCGGTGCCATCAACCGCGATGCCAGTGACGGCCTCTCGGTCGACGACTTGGTGCTGGACGGAAAACTGCACAAACACTGGGGGTTCGGCGGCGGACCACACCGCTGCCTCGGATCGCACCTGGCCCGGATGGAACTGCGACTGGTGGTCAGTGAATGGCTGGCCCGGATCCCGGAGTTCCGGCTCGTGCCCGGGTACATCCCGGAGATCACCTGGCCGTCCCCGACCTGCACGCTACCGACGTTGCCACTGCTGCTGGGCTGACCGACTTTTCGATCCTGCCGATTTGACCTCTTCCGGACCCGCGGCCCGCACGGCTGCGCCCGCTCAGAACTGCACGCCGCGGGTCAACGCACCGTCCACCAAAAGGTTCGTCCCGGTGATGAAACTAGCCGCCGCACTGGACAGGAACACCACCGCATTGGCCACCTCCTGCGGAGTAGCCATCCGGCCGGCCGGGTTCAGCGCCAGGGCGGTCGCGAACAGTTCCGGGTCGTTCTCTTCGATGGAGGGCCAGACCCCACCGGGGAAGTAGGTGTTTCCGGGGCTGACGGTGTTGGCCCGCACACCCTTTCCGGCCAGTTGATAGGCCAGGCCCTGGGTGTAGTGGATGATCGCGGCCTTCATGGTGCCGTATGGGCCTGCCGCGAAATCGATCTCGCGGCCCGAGACGCTGGAGATCGTGACGATCGACCCGGCCCCAGACGCCTCCAGCATGGGCAGGGCGGCCTCGATCAGGCCGACGGTGCCCATCATGTCGACCTCGAAGCTGGTGCGCCAGTTGTCCGGGGACTCCGGGATGGCCAGCGCACTGACGTTGGCGACCACACCGTCCAGCCCACCGAAGTTCTCGGCGGTGGTGTCGACCCATGACGCCAGCGCGGCCTGATCGTGCACGTCGACGGCGGAACCTACCGCGCGGTCCCCGAGTTCGGCCTGGACACCGACCACCGAGTCGGGGGTGCGTGCGCAGTAGGCGACGCGGGCACCCTCGGCCAGCAGGCCCTCCACCACCGCGCGCCCGATGCCGCGCGTGCCGCCGGTCACCGCGAACCGCTTGCCGGCGAGTCCGAGATCCATGGGTTCTCCTAATAGGTGATGGTGCCGAATGAGTTTGCCGTCGAGCGCAGTTCGGCGTGCACGCCGCCGTACGCGGCGGCTGCCGGAAGCAGCCGTTTGTCGATCTTTGTCACGGCGCTGTAGTTGGTGTCCACCACGTTGGCGATCGGCGCCAGTGAGATCTGGGTGAGCAACTGGTAGGCGTCGAGCCGGTCGAGCCCGTACAACTCGCCCAACCAGGTGATCATCTCGACCTGCCCGGCCCGCCACGCCTCCTCCAGGGGACGTCCCGATCCGATGCACACCAGGTGAGTGTCGGTCTCCAGCCGCGGCCAGGCCGGCCCGCCGCCCTTGATCAACTCGACGATGACGGTGACGTTCATGGCACCCTCGACCGCCGTGCCGCAGGACTCACCCTCGCCCTGGCGGTAGTGCCCGTCGCCCAGGGAGAACAACGCGCCCGGCACGTTCACCCGCAGGTAGCAGGTCGCGCCGGCGGCCATCTCCGGGGTGTCCATGTTGCCGCCGAACACGTCTGGCACCAGGGAGGTGCGCACCTCCCGGCGGGCGGGTGCGACACCCACGGTGCCGAGCATCGGGTTGCTCGGCAGCGCCAGTTCGAAGTCGCTGCCGTGTGCGCTGAACCCGAGAGTCTTGGCTGCGGAGTCGTATTCGTAGATGTAGGTGCGTTCCGGGAGCGGGTCCTGCAGAGTCGGGCTGACCGGCACGCTGGTCAGCCCGCCGAAGAACGGAATCAGTGTGGACGCGCCCCAGGTGCGGGCCGGGGTGAGATCCACCAGATGCACCGCCAGGGTGTCCCCGGGTTCGGCGCCCTCGATCCAGAACGGGCCGGTCTGCGGGTTGAGGTCCTCGGTGTCCAGGGCCCGGGTGGCGACGTCGTCGGTGCTGGTGATCCGGCCGCCGAAGGCGTCCTCGGTCCACAGCGTGAGCACCGTGCCGGGTTTGACCCGCAGCACCGGGTCGGCGCCGCCGAAGGTGAAGGCGAACTGCTCGGGGGAGGGGACGAACGTGATGTGGTCCATCGGGTCATCCTCGTCGCAGGACGCCGTCACCGCCATCCGACGGCAGAGATCGCGGCGCCAGGCGCTGCAACTGGGTGACGTGAGACGGTTCCAGTTCGTCCAGGGAAGCCACCCCCAACAACCGCATGGTGCGGGTGATCTGCCCGGACAGGATCTCGATCATCCGGTCCACGCCGGCCTCACCGCCGGCCATCAGGCCGTACAGGTAGGCGCGGCCCACCAGGGTGAACCGGGCGCCTAGCGCGATGGACGCTACGATATCGGCTCCGGACATGATGCCGGTGTCCAGGATGATCTCGGTCCGATCGCCCACCGCAGGGGCCACCTGCGGCAGCAGGTGGAACGGGATCGGCGCCCGATCCAATTGACGCCCACCGTGATTGGACAACACGATACCGTCCACGCCCAGGTCAGCGACCGCTTGCGCGTCGGCCAGCGTCTGGATGCCCTTGACCACCAACTTGCCCGGCCACTGCGACTTGATCCAGGCCAGGTCCTCGAAGGTGACCGTCGGATCGAACATGCTGTCCAACAGTTCGGCCACGGTGCCCGACCACCGGTCCAGCGAGGCGAAGGCCAGCGGTTCGGTGGTGAGGAAGTCGATCCACCACTGCGGGCGCGGGATCGCGTTGAGCACGGTCTTGGCCGTCAGCGCCGGCGGGATGGACATGCCGTTTCGGGTGTCCCGCAGCCGAGCCCCGGCCACCGGCACGTCGACGGTGACCAGCAGGGTGTCGTAGCCGGCCGCGGCAGCGCGCTCGACCAGCGCCATCGACCGGTCCCGGTCCTTCCACATGTACAGCTGGAACCAGTTGCGCCCGTGCGGATTGGCGGCCTTGACGTCCTCGATGGACGCGGTGCCCATGGTGGACAGCGAGAACGGGATCCCGGCCCGGGCGGCGGCGCGGGCGCCGGCGTACTCGCCCTCGGTCTGCATCATCCGGGTGAAGCCGGTCGGCGCGATGCCGAACGGCAGCTCCGAGCGTCCGCCGAGGATGGTGCAGCTGGTGTCCACCTTCGAGACGTCGCGCAGGATCGCCGGGTGGAACTCGATGTCCTGGAAGGCCTGCCGGGCCCGGGCCAGGGACAGCTCGGCCTCGGCCGATCCGTCGGTGTAGTCGAACGCGGCGCGCGGGGTGCGGCGCCTGGCGATGGTGCGCAGATCCTCCACCGTCAGGGCGGCGGCCAGCCGGCGTTTGCGTGCGTTCAGCGCGGGCTTCTTGAACTGCATCAGCGGCGCCAGGTCGGCGACCCTGGGAATGCGGCGTTTCATGTCGGTACCTTTCCTGCCGCGACGCTACGCGGAATCCGGGTGCGTCGGGTGCGTGGCGTGTACTGCTGGGGTGGGAACCTGTTGGCAACGATAAGGCGCAGGGCTTCGAGATCGCCGTCGACCAGGCGGTGGGCGCGCGCGCTGATCAGTACGTTGCCCAGCGCGGTGGCCTCGACGGGCCCGGCCAGCACCGGCAGTCCGGTGCGGTCAGCGGTGAGCTGGCACAGCAGCCGATTCTGGGAGCCGCCGCCGACGATGTGCACGGTGCGCACCGGCGTACCCGACAGCGCGGCGGCCTGCTCGACCCCGTCGGCGAAGGCGGCCGCGAGGCTTTCCACGATGGCCCGCACGATCTCCGGCCGGGTCATCGGCACCGGCAGTCCGCGTTCGTCGTACCAGGTCCGGATCCGGCCGGGCATGTCACCGGGGGCCAGAAAGCGCGGGTCGGCGGTATCGAAGACGTCGAACGTGGTCCGTACCTCGCCGGCCTGGGACAGCAGTTCGGCGAGATCGGCGCGGAACCCGTCGCGCTGGAACTGCCGGAGGGTCTCGCTGAGCAGCCACAGACCCATCACGTTGTGCAGATACCGGATGCGGCCGTCGGCGCCGACCTCGTTGGTGAAGTTCGCCTGCCGGCCCGCCTCGGTGAGCACCGGAGCGCTCAGTTCGACGCCGACCAGACCCCAGGTGCCACACGAGATGTAGGCCGCGGCCGACGAATCCATCGGGACGGCCACCACCGCGGAGGCGGTGTCGTGGGAGGCGACGGTGGTGACGGTGGTCTTTGGGGTCAGGCTCAGCGGTTCGGCGACCCCGGTCAGCAGCGGGCCCAATTCGGTGCCCGGTTCGGCGAGCGCCGGGAACAGGCCGGGTGGCACGCCGAGCAGCTCACCGAGATCGGCGTCCCACCGGCCACCGGTGTGCAGCAGGCCGGTGGTGGAGGCGTTGGTGCGTTCACTGACCTGCCGGCCGGTCAGCCAGTAGCCGATCAGATCGGGGATCAACAACGCGCGGTCGGCGAGATCCAGTCGCCCGTCGGCCTTTTCGGCCGCCAGCTGATAGATGGTGTTGAACGGCAGGAACTGCAGGCCGTTGCGGGCGTACAGCGCGGCCGGGTCGACCTCGCGGTGCACCGCGGTAACCCCGTCACCGGACCGGTTGTCGCGGTAGTGGTAGGGCAGACCGAGCAGCGCGCCGCCGCGCAATAGCCCGTAGTCCACGGCCCACGAGTCGACACCGACGGTGACCAGGTTGTCCGAGTGCCGACCGGCCTCGGCCAGCCCGGTGCAGGCCTCCCGGAACAGGCCCGGCAGATCCCAGTGCAGTGCGGTGCGCTGCCCGTTCCACAGCTGCACCGGGTCATTGGAGAAGCGGGCGACCTGCTCGAGTTCCAGCCGGCCCGGCCCGATATCGGCGAGCATCACCCGCCCGCTGGTCGCCCCCAGATCGATCGCGGCAACCTGCCCGGAGCGCGTCACCTCAGGAAAGCTGCGGCCACGCCGGCGTCGACCGGCACGTGCAGTCCCGTGGTGTGGGAGAAATCGCTGGTGCACAACGCGAAGGCGGCGTTGGCGATGTTCTCCGGCAGCACCTCGCGTTTGAGCAGGGTGCGCTGGGCGTAGTAGGCGCCCAGCTCTTCCTCGGGAACCCCGTACACCGCGGCCCGCTTGGCGCCCCAGCCGCCGGCGAAGATGCCGGACCCGCGGACCACGCCGTCGGGATTGATGCCGTTGACCTTCACACCGTGCTCGCCGAGTTCGGCCGCCAGCAGCCGAACCTGATGTGCCTGATCGGCTTTGGTTGCCGAGTAGGCGATGTTGTTGGGCCCGGCGAACACCGAGTTCTTCGACGAGATGTAGATGATGTCCCCGCCCAGCTTCTGGTCGATCAGCGCGCGGGCGGCGGCCTTGGACACCAGGAACGACCCGCGGGCCATCACGTTGTGCTGCAGATCCCAGTCGGCGGCGGTGGTCTCCAGCAGCGACTTCGACAGCGACAGCCCGGCGTTGTTGACCACGATGTCGATACCGCCGAACGCCAGCGAGCAGGCGTCCACGGCGGCCTGCACGGCCGCCTCGTCGGTGACGTCGGCGGCGACGCCGACGGCGACATCGGGTCCACCGATCTCGGCCGCGGCCGCTGCCGCCTTCTCGGCGTCCAGATCGGCGATCACCACGCAGGCACCCTCGGCGGCCAGTCGGGTGGCGATGGCCTTGCCGATACCCGAGGCGGCGCCGGTCACCAGCGCGATCCGGGTGGCCAGCGGCTTGGGCTTGGGCATCCGGGCCAGCTTGGCCTCCTCCAGTGCCCAGTACTCGATGCGGAACTTCTCCGACTCGTCGATGGGCGCGTAACTGGAGATCGCCTCGGCGCCTCGCATCACGTTGATGGCGTTGAGGTAGAACTCGCCGGCCACCCGGGCGGTCTGCTTGTCCTTGCCGTAGCTGAACATGCCGACGCCGGGAATCAGCACGATGGCCGGGTCGGCGCCGCGCATCGCGGGACTGTCGGGGGTGGCATAGCGCTCGTAGTAGGCGCGGTAATCGGCGCGGTACTTCTCGTGCAGTTCGGCCAGGCGGGCCTTGCAGTCCTCTACCGAGGCATCGGCGGGCAGGTCGAGCACCAGCGGCTTGACCTTGGTGCGCAGGAAGTGATCCGGGCAGCTGGTACCGAGTTCGGCCAGCCGCGCATGCTCGGCAGCACCCAGGAAGTCGAGTACCGGTGCGACGTCGGTGAAGTGCCCGACCTGCGGCCGGTCGGCGGAGGCCAGGCCGCGGATGAACGGGGCCAGGGCGGCGGCTTTGGCGCGGCGTTCGGCTTCGGGCAGCGCGCCGTACCCGGGCAGCGCAGCGCCGAAGGGTCGATCCTTGCCGTTGGCGGCGATGTAGGCCTCGGCGGTCCTGATGATCTCCAGCGAATTGGCCTGCGCCTCATCGGAGGTGTCGCCCCATGCGGTGATGCCGTGCCCGCCCAGGATGCAGCCGATGGCTTGCGGGTTGGCCTTCTTGATTGCCGAGATGTCGAGGCCCAGTTGGAATCCGGGGCGACGCCACGGCACCCAGACGACCCGGTCGCCGAAGATCTTGCCGGTCAGCACCTCCCCGTCGACCGCGGTCGCGATGGCGATGCCGGAGTCTGGGTGCAGGTGGTCGACGTGCGCGGCATCGACCAGGCCGTGCATGGCGGTGTCGATCGAGGGTGCGGCGCCGCCCTTGCCGTGCAGGCAGTAGTCGAACGCGGCGACCATCTCGTCCTCGCGGTCCACACCCGGGTAGACGTCGACCAGGGCGCGCATCCGGTCCAGGCGCAGCACGGCCAGCCCGGACTCGGTGAGGGTGCCGAGGTCGCCGCCGGATCCCTTGACCCACAACAGGTCGACGTCCGCACCGGTCACCGGGTCGGTGTCGGTGCCCTTGGCCGAGGTGTTGCCACCGGCATAGTTGGTGTTCTTCGGATCCGAGCCGAGGGCGTTCGAACGCGCGATGAGTTCGGCGACGGTGGTGTTGCTGGACATGTTGCTTATGCTCCCCATGAGGATTGTGTGCCGCCGACTCGTTCGGCGTTGATGGTGTCCTGGTAGCCGCTGTCGCGGAACGCGGCCATCGGATCGGTCGGCAGGCCGAGCGCGCTACGCCGCTCCGCAAGCATCGGCCGGACATCGGTGTAGAAGGCGTCCATGAAGATCGCGTTGGCTCCCAACACATCTCCGGCTTCCTGGGCTGCGGTCAGGGCGTCGGTGTCCACCAGCGCGGCCCGTGCCGTCATCTCCTGGACGTTGAGCACCGAGCGGATCTGGCCGGGAATCTTCTCCTCGACGTTGTGGCACTGGTCGAGCATCAGCGCGACGGTCGAATCGTCATCCAGTGCGCCACCGCGGATCACCTCGAACATGATGCGGAACAGCTGGAAGGGGTCGGCTGCGCCGACGATCAGGTCGTCGTCGGCGTAGAAGCGGGAATTGAAATCGAACGAGCCGAGCTTGCCCAGCCGCAGCAGCTGGGCGACGATGAACTCGATGTTGGTACCCGGTGCGTGGTGCCCGGTGTCCAGGCAGACCTTGGCGCGGTCCCCGAGCGCGGTGACGTGCGCATACGAGGTGCCCCAGTCCGGGACGTCGGTGGCGTACATGGCCGGTTCGAAGAACTTGTATTCCAACACCAGTCGTTGACCGGATCCGATGTGCTGGTAGATGGCGGCCAGCGATTCGGCGAGCCGGTCCTGCCGTCCCCGGATGTCGCCCTGGCCGGGGTAGTTGGTGCCGTCGGCCAGCCAGATCTTCAGGTCCCGGGACCCGGTCTGGTCCATCACCTCGATGCAGGCCAGGTGGTGGTCGATTGCCTTCTGCCGCACCGCCTTGTCGGTGTGGGTGAGGCTGCCGAATTTGTAGTCGTCGTCCTGGAAGGTGTTGGAGTTGATGGTGCCCAGCCGCACTCCGAGGTCGCCGGCGTAGCGGGCCAGCGCCGCGTAGTCGGCGACGGTGTCCCACGGGATGTGCAGGGCCACCGTCGGTGCCAGCCCGGTGAGACGGTGCACGGTGGCGGCGTCGGCGATCTTTTCCTCGACGGTGCGCGGGGTGCCGGGGGTACCGAACACCTTGAATCGGGTGCCGGAGTTGCCGAAGGCCCAGGAGGGCAGCTCGATGGCGAGATTGTCTAGCGGGGAGTTCATCTGTTCCTCAGATAGCGGTGGTGGGAACGGGGGCGGGTGCCGAGACCGGCGCGCCGTACCGTTCGGATTCGATCTGCTGTAGTGACTTGCCCTGGGTTTTCGGTGCCCACACCGCGCCGATGATCAGCGCGACGGTGAGCAATCCGACCAGCAGGATGCCGACGGTGGTGAGTCCGGTGGCTGCCAGCATGGTCGGGAAGAAGTAGCTGAGCAGGCCGGTGGCGGTGCGGACCACGAAGAACATCACGCCCTGGGCGCTGGCCCGGTAGGGGGTGGCGAACAGTTCGCTGGCCCACAGGCTGTAGAAGGCCTGGCAGCCGACACCGGCCGAAATACCCCACAGCACAGCGAAGATGAGCATGGTGGTGACGCCGCCGTCGGTGAACGCGACCAGGACGATCCAGCCGACGATGCCGAGTGCGGCGCCGAAGACGTAGAGGCCACGCTGGGAGACGCGGTCGGCGTAGCGCATGAAGCCGAAATAGGTGGCCGCGACCGTGCAGCCCCACACCAGCACCTGCAGCAGGTTCTGCTGGACCGGGCTGTGCAGACCCGCGGTGTCATAGACGCGGGGCATGAAGATGCCGGCCTGGCCGGCAACGGTATTCCAGAACAGGTAGATGCCGCCGAGGAACAGCAGGGCGGTGATGTTCACCTTGCGGGAGAACAGGCCACGCACGCCACGGGATCCGACCGAGGACTGCAGCTCGCGGCTCTCATGCACCGCCTCGTCCGTCCAGATCTGGGATTCGGCCAGGCCCTGGCGGATCCACCACACGATGGCGGCCACCACGAACAGGTGCACGAAGATGATGCGCGAGCCGAGCAGCTCCAGCGGTGCCAGTGCGGCCGCGAGTGCGAAGCCGATGAACGGGCCGACCGACCAGGCCAGCTGGGCGGTGCCGACGTGCTTGGCGCGTTCGTTCGACGGTGCCTGCTCGGCGATGTAGGTCCAGGAGGCGGGTACCCCGGCACCCACGGCGATGCCGGTGATGATGAACGCCGCCAGCAGCATGGTGAAGTTCATCGCGAAGGCGGCCAGCAGCACGCCGGCCATGTACACCAGCAGGTCGTAGGTGTAGATCGCCTTGCGGCCGAAACGGTCACAGAGCGGGCCGCCGAGCGCGGCGCCGATGGCCGCGCCGAAAGCGTTGGCGCTCAGCGCCGCCAGCAGGCCGACGGCGAAGTTGCTGATGCCGAACTCGGCCTGCCAGAAGCCGAGGCTGGTCGCGATTGCGATGATCGATCCGGCCTCGATGTAGTTCGACATGGCGACCGCGATGGTCGCTCGCCAACCGGTGGTGGAACGCGCGCCGATTTTCATTCCGGTGTCTTTCGGTGAAGGGGAGTCAGGCGAGGTGGAAGTACTCGGTGAGCAGCTTGAGGCTGCGGTCGGGGTGGTCTTCGGCGCGGAAGTACTGCGCCATCTGTTCCTGCCATTTGTCGTTGATGGCGGTCCGGTTCATCTCGGCGGTGGCGCGGGCGAAGTCGTCGGTCTCCAGGTATCCGACCACCGTGGCCTCGTCTCGGTGCAGGAACAGCGAGTAGTTGTGCCATCCCGCGGTGCGCAGTGCGTCGAGCATCTCCGGCCAGACCTCGGTGTGGGCGGCCAGGTAGTCGTCGACGCGGTCGGGCTTCAGGTGCATGACGAAGCACACACGTTGGATGTCGTCCACTTGCCACTCCCGTATTGAAACGTTTCAATTTGTGATGGCGCCAACACTAGGACGCCGAATGCGGTCGCGTCAAGCGCCCTCGTGAGGCCGGTCGGTCGGTGCTCAGCCCTGGGTGCTCAGGCGGATCACCAATTCGGGCTGAAACTGCACGTGCTTCGGTTTCCGGGGTCCGGGTTCGGCCGACTTGATCAACAAATCTATTGCGGTACTGCCGATCTGGATGCTGGGCTGGCGCACCGAGGTCAGCGGGACCACAGCGGACCGGGCGAACTCGATGTCGTCGTAGCCCACCAGGGCGATGTGGCCGGGCACGGTGAGGTCGCCCATCAGAGCCAACGCCTGCAGGACGCCGATGGCCACCAGGTCGTTGGCGCAGAAGATGCCGTCGGGGCGCTGGGCCGGCGGACGGCCGCGGATCTGCTCGCCCACCGCGCGACCGGCCAGCACGGTCAGCGCGGGTGTGGGGATGACCTCCAGTTCGGCGCCGGGCACCTGCGCCAAGGCATTGCGTGCGCCCTTCAGGCGGTCGCGGACCTGCCGGAGTTCGGGTGGTCCGCCCACGAACGCGATACGGCGACGACCGATGCCGGCCAGGTGCTCGACGGCCAGCGTCGCACCGGCGACATCGTCGACGGCCACCGAGTCGAATTCGGTGCCGGTACCGTCCCGGTCCACCAGTACGACCGGGGTGCCGCGCCGGCGCAGCGTCTCCAGTCGGTCGAAGTCATCGCCGACCGGGGAGACGAGCAGGCCGAACACCCGCTGCTCGTCGAAGGCGTCGATGTGGGACCGTTCGCGGTGCGGGTCGTCGTCGGAGGTGGCCAGCAGCAGGGTGAGGTTGTGGTCGGCGGCGCGGGCCCCGGCGCCGCGGGCGATATCGGTGAAGAACGGGTTGCCGACGTCGAGCACGACAAGCCCGACACTGCGTGACCGCCCGGCGCGCAGCTGACGGGCCGCGTCGTTGCGGACGAATCCGAGCTTGTCGATGGCGGCCTGCACCCGTGCGACGGTGGTCGGAGAGACCTTGTCGGGCGAGTTGAGCACGTTGGACACCGTGCCGACCGATACCGCGGCGGCGGCGGCGACTTCCCGGATGCTCACCACACGTCCATTTCACCAGACGTGCGACCGCGGGCGGTCTGACAGGCTTCCGGCGTCTTGTGCCGAGGTTCGCCGGGTTGGACACTGTTGTCATGGACACCGCGCCGGCGGAGGCGTGACGTGCGCAACGGTTCCTTGCCGGGGTGGACCTACCAGCGGAGAATGCTAGTAGGGCTAATTAACCATCACGAGTGGGCTGGCATGGATCATGAGAGCGAAAATCGCCGCCGCGTTGGGTGCGGTGGCCGCGACAATGGCATTCGCGGGATGGGTCGGCACGCCGGCGGCAAGCGCTGACCCCTGCGGCAACTTTCAAGTCTGGGGGAACGGTGGAGGCCAGTGCGACGGACCGTTCTACGACGACGGCAGCTTCCAGCGCTGCACCACGGTCTTCGTGCTCGGGATCGGCGGCACGCAGTGTTTCATCGTGCCGCCCCCGCCGCGGTAGCGGCGACCCGCTCGGTGTGAGCGCGAACCGCGGGCGCGATCCAGGCGTTGAGGTAAGCGCGCAACTCGGCGCCCTGCCGGGCCGGCCGGCCGGGGTCCAGGATGAACGACTGCAGCGTGCGAAGCATGAACTCGACCAGCTCATCGAGTAGTGAGCTGGTGAAACCCGCTGCCTGCCAATCGATGTTGAACCGTTCGAGGATCGATCGGCCGAATCCGATCGCCAGGTCGGAGGTCACCCCGGCGGTGAAGGCGCTGGCCTTTCCAGGCTGCAGCACCAGGCCGAGATACTTGTCGTGGGGCAGCTGTTCGAAGGTGTACGCGATGCCCTCCACCACCGCTGCGGTCGGATCGGTGATGGATCCCAGTTGCGCCGCGAGGCGGTCCAGGAAGTCGGCCACCGATGAGACGGCGGTGGCCGCAAGCAGGGCCTCCTGGGTGGGGAAGTAGCGGTAGACGGTCTGGCGGGTGACGCCGAGCGTCTGGGCGACCTCCGACACGCTCACCGTGCCGCGGCTGTCGATCGCGCCGCGGGCCGTGTCGATGATGCGGGCCACCGCCTCCTCGTCATCGGCGGGGATGTCCCCGGACCAGCCGTGCCTGCGCATTCCTCGATCGTCGCACGAATGAGAACGAAACCCTGACGGTACAGTAGGCATTGATTGTATGGTCTGAGCATGGCGACCAGACCCGTGAAGTGCACCGACGAATCACTGACGTACCGCGCGTTGCGCCACGCGACGGACGGCACGACCGATATGGCCGATCGCGAACTGAAAGTGCCGCTGCACTATTACCGCGACCCGAAGATCACCGAGCTCGAAGAATCCCAGATCCTGCGCCGCGTGCCGTTGGCCATCGTGCCCTCGGCACAGATCCCGGACGCCAATGACTACGTGGTGCGCTCGGTACTCGGGGACTCGCTGTTGGTGACGCGGGACCGCACCGGAAAGAGCCACGTACTGCTCAACTACTGTCGGCACCGAGGGGCGATGCCGGCGTGCGGCTCCGGCAACGCGGCGAGATTCGTCTGCCCGTACCACGCGTGGACGTACAAGAACACCGGCGAACTGTTCATGGTCCCCGGAAAATCGGGGTTCGATTCGATGGACGTCAAGGACTACGGCATGGTCGAACTGCCGTCCCAGGAACGCTACGGTTTCATCTGGGCGGTGCTCACCGCGGACGCGGCGATCGATGTGGACGCGCATCTCGGCCCGTTGAAAGACGAACTGGCGCTGTGGGATTACAGCGCGTACGGCCACCACACCGAGCGGGAATTCTCGTCGGAGGTGTCCTGGAAGGGCGCGCTGGAGGCCTTCGCGGAGGGCTACCACTTCCCGTTTGTGCACGGCGAGAGCCTGATCGGACAGAACACGCTGCCCAACACCGGTGTCTACGACGAGTTCGGCCGGCACCATCGGATCGGCTTCCCGTTCACCTGGGTCAAGAACCTGGCCGAGAACGACGGCAGTGAGGGCCCGCCGCCGTCGCTCGACCCGTCGGCGAACATGGGCGTGATCTACTGGGTGTATCCCAACCTTATCCTCGCGAACAGCCCTGTCGGCGTGGAGATCATCGACATCCTCCCCGAGGGTGATCCCACCCGCTGCACGGTCCGGCACAGCTGGATGGGGCGGATCCCGGCAGCCGACGACGATATGCGCGCGTTCTACGACACCGTGTACGAGGGCGTGCACGCGGCGGTCCGCGACGAGGATTTCGCCATGCTGCCCCAGTGCGGACAGGGCGTCCGGCACGGCCAGCACGATCACATGATCATCGGCCGCAACGAGATCGGCGTGCAGCACATGATCACGGTGTTCGCCGAGGAACTCGGGGTTGCTCTCGCCTGACGGTGGCCGCCGCTTCCTGCAGAGTTTCGGCCAATCGCACCGCGGCCGGCGTCATCCGGGCTGCAGGACGGGAGGCAAGGTACACCTTCCAGATCACGTTCTGCACCAGAGGGACGGCGCGTAGGTCGGTGAGACGGTCCGCTTCCGATGCCGGCATGAAGGCGGTGCCCAGTCCGTTGCGTACCAGTTCGGCGATGGCGGCGTACCCCGCCGGGACCTCATACCGAGTGCGTGACTGCACGCCCACGGCATGGAAGGCGTCGTCCATCAGCCGTCGAAGCCCGAAACCGCCCGGCAGGCCGACCAGTTCGGCGTCCGCGAGATCGGCGAGATCCACCCGCTGTTGCGGCTCGCCAACCTTGGGGCACACGTAGACCATCGGCTCCTCGAACAGCAGACGCATGTCCAGCCCCGGTGGAAAGCGTTCCGGCACCGACACCAGGGCCACGTCGAGCGATCCCTCGGTGAGGGCGGTCAGGTACGCCGAGGCACCGCTCTGACTCAGATGCAGCCGGAGTCGTACGTGCGGGTGATCGTGATGAAACCGGCCCAGCGCCGCCGCGACATCCAGTGGTCCGAAGGCGATCAACGATCCGAACTCGACCGTGCCGGTCAGTGCTCCGCGGAATTCCTGGACCGACTCGGCCGCAGCCCTGGCGGTCTGCAGCACCTCCAGTGCGTGGCCGCGGAAGCGTTCACCCGCCGCGGTCAGACTGATCTGCTGGCGGGACCGGTCGAACAGTTGCACATCGAGTTCACGCTCCAGTTTCGCGATCGAGGCCGACATCGCGGACTGCACCACATGGGCGCGGCGCGCAGCGCGCGAGAAGTTCATCTCGGCGGCCACCGCGACGAAGTGCTCGAGTTGCCTCAGTTCCATGCCGACAGGCTATCGACAGAAGTGATGGTTGTTATCTGAAGCAATCGTTGGACGTGATGGCTGCGGGCGGAGTGAAATGAGTTCCGTGGACATCAGCAGACGAACGTTCGCCCGCCTCACCACCGCGGCAGCGGGGGCGCTGTCGGTCGCGGCGTGCTCAACCGCCCCGCAGGCTTCCGGAACGCCCACGGTGCCGACGGCACCGGCGCACACCCTCGGCCCGGTCAAGCAGATCAGGGCCGGTCTCCTCGACGTCGGGTACGTCGAGACGGGACCGGTCGACGGACGGGCCGTCATTCTTCTGCACGGCTGGCCATATGACGTCCACAGCTATGCAGATGTCACCGCTGCCCTTGCGGCACAAGGTTTCCGGGTGATCGTGCCGTTCACCCGCGGGTTCGGGTCGACGCGGTTTCTGTCCGCTGACACGATGCGTAACGGCCAGCAGGCGGCCATCGCGCACGATGTGATCGACTTGATGGACGCGCTGCACATCCCCGACGCGATCCTCGGCGGGTACGACTGGGGCGGCCGGACCGCGAATGTGGTTGCCGCATTGTGGCCACAACGGGTGACCGGCCTGGTGGCGGTCAGTGGATATATCGTCGTCAACCTCGCGGCCAACCTCGAGCCGCTGGTGCCGCAGGCCGAATACGGCTGGTGGTACCAGTACTACTTCGCCACCCCGCGCGGTGAGCTCGGTTACCGGCGCCACACCAGGGATTTCAATCGGCTGATCTGGCGGAACGCGTCGCCGCTGTGGCAATTCACGGACTCCACCTACGACCTGAGCGCCGCGGCCTTCGACAACCCCGACCACGTCGAGATCGTCGTGCACAACTACCGGTGGCGGCAGAGTCTGGCGCCGGGTGAGGCCCGCTACGACGCCGACGAGGCGAAGCTCGCCGAACGTCCGACGATCCGGATTCCGACGATCACGCTGGCCAGTGATTTCGACGGTCCGGCCAAGGACGGTGCAGGATATCGGCAGCACTACACGGGCAACTACGAGCACCGGGTGCTCGACGGTATCGGGCACAACGTGCCGCAGGAAGCTCCGTCTGCGTTCGCCGCCGCGGTCGCCGACGTCAGCCGGATGTGAGGATCACTCCAGCACGAACACCGGGATCAACCGGTCGGTCTTGGTCTGGTACTCCGCATACGGCGGGTAGGCCTCGACAGCGAGCTCCCACCAATGCTCACGCTCGGCGCCCTCGACCTCGCGGGCGGTCAGCTCCACGACGCGGTCGCCGTCCTGGACGGTGATCTGCGGGTTCGCCTTCACGTTGTGATACCACGACGGGTGCTTCGGATCGCCGCCCTTGGAGGCGACCATCGCGTACTTGCCGTCCTCCTCGACCCGCATCAGCGGTACATAGCGCTTCTTGCCGCTCTTCGCGCCGGTGGTGGTGAACAGCACGATCGGCCGATCCAGGACCTCGACGCCGTCGGTGGTGCCGTTCTCGATGATGCGTTGGGTCTGCTCGCGCACCCAGTCGGTGGGGCTCAGTTCGGGATGATTCGACATGGGTGCGGTAACACCGCGACCCGCCCGGCTATTCCCTGTGAGACCCTCGGGTGATGACGACTCACGCGGATGTCTTCATCTCTGCCGCCGAGCTCGCCCGGCGTCTGGACGGCGGGGAGCCCACCACCGTCCTGGACGTCCGGTGGCAACTCGGGTCCCCCGACGGACGTGCGGCCTATACCGAGGCGCATCTGCCCGGCGCGGTGTACGTGGCGTTGGAGGACGAACTCAGCGACCACACCGTCGCCGGCCGGGGCCGCCATCCGCTGCCGTCCGGGGCGCAGCTGCAGGACGCGGCGCGGCGCTGGGGGGTGCGGCGTGGTGTCCCGGTGGTGGTCTACGACGACTGGAACCGCGCCGGCTCGGCCCGCGCCTGGTGGGTGCTGCGGGCCGCCGGGGTGACCGATGTGCACATCCTCGACGGCGGCCTGGCGGCGTGGCGCGCCGCAGGCGGAGCGGTCGAGACCGGGGAGGTGACCGCGCCGCCCGGAGACATCGTGGTCGAACATGACGATCTTTACGCGGGGGCGATGCCCACTCTGACCGCCGACGAGGCGGCGGGGCATCCGAACCTGCTCGATGCCCGCGCCCCGGAACGGTTCCGTGGCGAGGTCGAACCGGTCGATCCGGTGGCCGGCCACATTCCCGGCGCGCACAACCTGCCCAGCACGTCGGTGCTGACCGCCGACGGCACCGTGCTCTCCGAGGAGGAACTGGCCGCCCTGGGCTGGTCGTTCGGCGGATCGGATCAGGTCGGGGTGTATTGCGGATCCGGAGTCACCGCAGCGGTGCTGGTGGCGGCGCTGGCGGCCGCCGGTGTGGACGCGGCGCTGTTCCCGGGTTCCTGGTCACAGTGGGGCTCTGAACCGGAACGCCCTGTGGCGACAGGCGACTAGGTCGACGCGCGCTCGGCCTCGGGTGCGCTCCTCATGCCAGCCTGGCCAACAGGAAGGCGCCGATCTCCCGGATCGAGGTGTCCATGATGGCGCGGTCTCCCTGGGTGTTGAATGCGTGATCGGTCGGGTAGCCGGTGTGGATGACGTCGACCCCTGCCGCGCGCAGGCGGTCGGCGATCTCGACCATCTCCGGACCCAGCGTGTCCAGGTCGCCGGTCTGGATCAGGGTGGGCGGCATCTTCTTCGGCAGGTCGGGGTCGTGATACGGCGAGGCGAACGGATCGTCATGGCTGGCCGGGTCCACGAAATAGAGTTTCGCCGAGAGTTTCTGGAGTCGCGGGGAGATCGCGGCGTTCGCCTTGGGTGAGGTGCGGTCGGCACGGATACAGTCCGCAACGGCGTAGGAGAGCACAGCGGCACGCAGTGCGATGCCGGTGTCGTGGGAGTACTGCGCCAGATTCATGCTGAGCTTGGCGCCGGCGCTGGCCCCGCCGACGCTGACGCGGTCGGCGTCCCAGCCCTGCTGGTCGGCGTTGTCCAGGGCCCACTGCAGGATGTCGATGCATTCGTGTTCTGCCACAGGGAAAGTCACCTGCGGAGCGGCGTGATAGTCGATCGCCAGAACCACGCAGCCGATGTCGGAGGCCAGGAACCGGCAGATGTGCGCATCCTCGTGGGTATTGCGCAGCACGAATCCGCCGCCGTGGATGTCGATGTGCAGCGGCGGTCGTCGATCCGAGGTTCCGCTCAGCGGGGAAGACGGATGCGGGCGGTACACGAAGCACCGGACCGGCCCGTGCCTGGTCGGCACCCGGACCACGCCGGGCGGGTCGATTGTGTAGGTCGGCTTCGGGACGGCGGGTGGCCGGAACACCAGCGGAGCGACCTGCTGCGCGGCATAGGCCAGCGCGTACTCCAGCGGCGCGATACGGGGGTTGGCCATGCCCACACGTTAGACGACAGCGGCCATCGCCCCAGGTGGATCGCTTTAAATGCCTGATGAATCAACCATTAGACCACTTTCGTTAACAGCATGTCACAGATCACAAATATTGGTCTATAGGTCTTGTTTTTAGTCCTTCAGGTGCCATACGCTCCGTCCACCCGTAGGAAAGGTGGAACATCCATGGCGGTTGACACAAGTGCCGTGACCGGGGCCGAGAACGGTGCCGGCCAAGGCCATTCGACGCTCAAGCGCGGAGCCATCGGGCTCGCCGGCGTCGTCTTCATGGTCGTCGCATTCTCCGCACCGATCACCGCGATGACCGGTAACCTGCCGGTGGCGGTGGGGTACGGCAACGGGCTGGGCGCCCCGGCCGGCTTCCTGATCGCCACGATCGTGCTGACCATCTTCAGCGTCGGATTCATCGCGCTGGCCAAACACATCACCGCCGCAGGTGCGTTCTACACCTTTGTCTCCCGCGGTTGGTCGAAGATCCCAGGGCTGGCCGCCGGTGTCATGTCCATGGTCACCTACATGACGATGGAGGCGGCGCTGATCGGCATCTTCTCGGCCTTCACCGATCAGGCGATGAACTCCCAGTTCGGCATCGATCTGCCCTGGGAACTCTATGCCGTCGCCTGCCTGCTGGTCATCGCCCTGCTGTCGCATTTCGACATCTCGGTCGCGGCCAAGGTGCTGGGCGTGGTGCTGGTCGCCGAGATCCTGATGCTGGGCCTGAGCGCGGTCGCGTCGCTGATCAAGGCTCCCGACGGCATGCACTTCGAGGCCCTCAACCCGGTGACCGCGTTGTCCACCAATGGCGTCGCGGGCGGAGTGGTGGGACTGGGGCTGCTGATGGCGTTCTGGTCCTGGGTCGGTTTCGAGTCGACCGCCATCTACGGCGAGGAGTCCAAGGACCCCAAGCGGATCGTGCCCAAGGCAACCCTCATCGCAGTCATCGGCATCGGCGTCTTCTACACCTTCATCTCCTGGGGTGTCATCGTCGGCAACGGACCGGATGCTGCCGTGGCACTGGCGTCCGGCGACGAGCCGTTCCAGCTGATCTACACCCCGGCCCGGGAGTACCTCGGACCCTGGGCGGTCACCGTCTTCGAGTGGCTGGTGCTCGGTGGCTCCTTCGCCTGCGCGCTGGCCATCCACAACTCGGCAGCCCGCTACCTGTTCGCGTTCGGCCGCGACCGGCTGCTCTGGCACCGGCTCGGCGGCGCGCACCCTCGGCACGCCTCGCCGTGGGTGGCCTCGCTGACCCAGAGTGCCTTTGCCGCAGTACTTCTCCTGATCTGCTCACTGACCGAGAGCGACCCCTACGCGGACCTTTTCGTGCTGGTGGCGATCATGGCGACGGTGTTGCTGCTGATCGTGCAGATCATGTCCTCGATCTCCACCATCGTGTACTTCCACGTCAAGAAGCAGCATCCGGAGACCGCCAACTGGTGGCGGACCCTGTTGGCGCCGATCATCGGTGGGCTGGGCATGCTCTACGTCATCTACCTGATGGCCTCCAACATCGAGGCGGCGGCCGGGACGGCCTCGGACAGCCTGTTCTTCAAGATGATCCCGTGGATCATCGGGGTCCTGTGGTTCGGCTCGATGGGCGTGGCGCTGCTGCTGCGCAAGGTGGACCCGCAGCGCTATGCGCGCATCGGCAGCACGGTGTTCGACGACCGCCCGGAAGACCTGCTGCCGGCAGACCGGGCATGACCGACTGGGCAGACGTCAAGGTGCTGGCCGCGGCTGCCGCGAAGCTCGCCGGCCCCGGCCGGCGCGTGGAGACGATCGTCGCCGACGTCGCGGACCCGACATCGTGCGAGCGGATGGCCGCCGAGGCGCAACAGCGCCTCGGCGGGCTGGATGTGTTGTGCGGTCCCGGTCCGGACGCGATGGCGAAGATGCTCGTCTGTATCCCGCAGCGCCGCTTGGGTTCACCGGCGGACATCGCCGCCGCGGCACAGTTCTTCGCCGGCGAGGAGGCGGCTTTCATCACCGGCCGGCACCTGGTGGTGGACGGCGGCCAGACCCTTCCCGAACTGCCCGACGTGTCGTGAGATGGCGGCCCGCTCAGCGCTTCAGCCACGCCTCGACGGTGTGCCTGGTGTCGTTGATGTGGGCCTCCATCCGCGCGGCCGCCAGTTCCGGCTCGCGGTTCTCGATGGCCTCCAGGATCGACTCGTGGTAGTCGTTGGCGTTGGGCTCCAGCCGTCCGAAGATGGCGCCGACCGGCAGCCACATCCGGCGCCGGGCGTCGGCCACGGCATCGAGCAGCCGATCGTTCTGGGCGGCCTGGGCGATGCCCATGTGGAAGGCCGTGTCCAGCGTCTGGAAATCCGTCGTGTGCTGCGCGGACTGCTCCTTCAGCGCGGTGTGCAACGCCTCGTCCATACCCGACAGCAGCTTGTGCAGACCGGCGATGTCGGTGGTCCGGCGCCGCTCGGCGGCCAGCCGGGTGGCGCCGGTCTCCACGATGGTCCGGTAGTCGAAGGCGTCGCGGATGGCCCGCTTGTTCTGACGCATCTCGCGGCGCATCGCGACGGCGTCGTAAACCGGTGCCTGGACCGTGAATCCGCCGCCGCGGCCGCGCCGGACGGCGATCAGGCCTTCGCGCTCCAACACCGCGACCGCGGTACGCACGGTGGTCCGGGAGACATCGAGCATCTCGGAGAGCTCGCGTTCGGTGGGCAGCCGGTCTCCGGGGCGGAACTGGCCCAGCTCCAACGCGCGCCGCATCTGGTCGACCACCAGCTCGTGCGCGGGGATTTGCCGGACCGGGCTCAGCCCACCGGAATTGGCAGCCGCCATCGCGCTCTCCCTTCCTTTGCCCGAAGGGTAGCGCACCTGGCCGGAAAATCGGGTATGTCCGGACCATTGAACCATATGGGTCCGACCGGCCAGCGGGCTCACCATCTCTTTAAAGAACTAAAGACTTGACCAATAGTTGTTTATGAAAGAGACTTGAGCCACAACACGACAGACCGTGCCTATGAAAGGGGTATTGCGGTGGGAGACAAGGTCATTGTCACTGGAGGAGCCGGCGTCATCGGTCAGGCGATCTGCCGTCGGCTGCTGCAGAGTGGCTACGTCCCGATCGCCGCGGACCTCAAGGACGCGGTCGACGCACTGGACCTCACCGCGGCCGGGTTGGAAGGCGCGCTCGCGGTCGAGATGGACGTCACCGACGGTGAGAACGTGCGCTCGGTGGTGTCCTCGCTGGTTGCCGAGGGCGAAGCGCTGTTCGGCGTGGTGAACTGTGCAGGCATCCTGCGGGACTCATTTCTCGGTGAGCTCGACGAATCGAAGCTGGAGCTGATGTTCCAGGTCAACATCGCGGGCATGGCCCGGGTCACCGACGCCGCCGCGCCGTTGCTGACCGAGGGCAGCGCCATCGTCAACGTCGGCAGCCTGACCGGGCACTTCGGGCGGTTCCGCGGCGCCTCGGTCTACGGCGCCACCAAGGCCGGCATCGGCGCCTACACCCGCTACGTCGCCGAGGAACTCGCCCCGCGCGGTATCCGGGTGAACAACGTGGCCCCCGGCGTCATCCGGGCACCGATGAGCCCGTCCATGGCGCGAGTGTCCGGGGGCGAGGAGATCAGCGCGAGCTACGCGATGCTCAAGCGCATCGGTGAGCCCGAAGAGGTCGCCGAGGCCGTCGAGTTCCTGCTGTCGCCGCGTGCCTCCTTCATCACCGCGCAGACCCTGCTCGTCGACGGCGGCGTGGTGGCCTGGTGAGCATCGAAGTGGGGCTGCCGTACAGCCCGGAACTGACCGTCGACGAGGCCAACGCGGAAGCGTTTGCCCGACTGGACGGGGCGGACCCGTGGGTCATCGACGTGCGACCGGCCCGCGAGGTGTTGCCCGGTTACCGGGACAACCTGGTCCTGACCTCCGGTGCCCCCATGGCGTGGGCCGATTACACCGGTGGGCAGCGGGAGGCGCTGATCGGCGGTGCGCTGTTCGAGGGTCTGGCCCGCGACCGCGCGGACGCCATCGACGGCTTCGCCACCGGCCGCATCGAGATCGGCGCCTGCCACGATTACTCCGCGGTCGGCTCGCTGGCCGGCATCTACACCGCGTCGATGCCGGTGTTCGTGGTGGAGAACCGGGCGCACGGCAACGTCGGCTTCTGCAACTTCTACGAGGGCAAGGAGCCGCGTCGGCTCAACTACGGCTGCTACGACGAGGGTGTCCACGAGCGTTTGCTGCACGTGAACTCGGTGCTGGCCCCGGTGGTCGGCGAAGCGTTGCGGCGCCGCGGCGGCGTCGCGCTGAAGCCGTTGATCGCGCGTGCACTGCGGATGGGCGACGAGGTGCACAGCCGCAACGCGGCGGCATCGATCCTGTTCAACCGGGAGATCCTGCCCGCCGTGCTCGACATGGTGGACGATAAGGTGCCCGGGGTACGCGAGACGATGTTGCACCTTGCCGAGAACGACTACTTCTTCCTCCGCCTGTCGATGGCGGCGGCCAAAGCGTCGGCTGATGCGATGGTGCTGCCCGGCTCCACCCTGGTCTCGGCGATGGCTTTCTCCTGCCGCGGCTTCGCGATCAAACTGGCCGGCCTCGGCGACACCTGGTTCGAAGGCCCGCCCCCGATCCATGAGGGCAAGCTGTTCGCCGGGCACACCGAGGATGAGATCACCTGGATGGGTGGCGAGTCGCCGATCACCGAGACCATCGGGCTGGGCGGGTTCGCGCAGGCGTGCGCACTCTCCCTGCAGGAGTACCAGGGCGGCTCACCCGAAGTGATGATCGAGCGCAACCGCGAGATGTATGCCGTCACCCACGGCGAGAACAGCACCTATCGGATCCCGCTGTTCGGCTTTCGTGGCACGCCCACCGGCATCGACGCCCGCAAGGTGTTGGAGACCGGGGTGCTGCCGGTGATGGACGTCGGCCTGGCCGGGCGGGACGGGGGCCAGATCGGCGCCGGGGTCATCCGCGCGCCCCGCGAGTGCTTCGCCGACGCGCTCGCCGAATTCGACCGCAGGTTCCCGGGCCGATGACCGCCGCCCACCCGCCGTCGCTGCCGCTGACATTCAGCGGTGGCCAGGCCGTGGTCACCGGGGCCGCCGCGGGCATCGGTGCCGCCATCGCGCAAGCCCTGATGGCGGCGGGTGTGCCGACGGCGCGTCTCGACATCCGGCTGCCGGAGCCCGATCCGCGCTACGGCCCCGACGTGCAGCGTTGCGTGGCCGCCGACGTCACCGACGCCGACCTGGCCGGTGCCCTGGCGGCCCAGGGCGTCGATCTGGACGCGGTGGCTTACCTGGTGAACTGCGCCGGCATCATCGAGGACACCGGATTCGGCAACGTCGCCCAGCAGGCCTGGTTGCGCTGCCTTCAGGTCAACCTGGTGGGCGCCTACAACGTGCTCGACGCGCTCACCCCGGCCCTGCGCCGGTCGTCCCCGGCCGCGGTCGTGAACATCACCTCGATCGAGGCGCACCGCGTGATCGCACTCTCGCACCCCGACCCGACCCCGCAGTATGCGGCGTCCAAGGCGGGCCTGCACATGCTCACCCAGAGCGCGGCGCGTGCCCTGGCCGCCGACGGGATCCGGGTCAACAGCGTGTCCCCGGGCTTCGTCGCAACCGCCATGGCCGCCGCCCACGGCGACACCGGTCAGCTGCCGCCCGCCCTGGCGCCGCGGGTGCCGGCGGGCCGGTTCGCCGACCCCGCCGACATCGCACACGCAGTCGCGTTCCTGCTCAGCGACCAGGCGGCCTACATCACCGGAGCCGACCTGCGCGTGGACGGAGGGTTCCAGCTCACATGACACCCGTCGTCATCGCCCACGAACCCTCATTGGGCCGGCCGGCCCGGGTCGGGTCCTGGCAGGAACTGGCCAAGGGCACCTTCGCCACCGCCGCCGAGCAACTGGGTCGGGGTGAGCGGGAAGCCGCGGCACAACTGGTGGAGATCGCCGTCGCCGAAGCCGACGAACTGCGCGACATCTACCAGCGCTGGCCGGAAGCCACCGCGGACTGGATCCGCGGGCACGGCGTCGACGCCGACGAGATCGCCCGCGCCATCGATCGGCTGACCGGCCTGATCGGGGAGCGTGCCATGGCCGGGATCCAGGCCGAGTGGCCACAGTTCACCGCCGCGGTCGAGGACGCCGCCGTGGCGTGCCGGGCGGGCCGCGATGATGCGGTCGCGGCCATCGAGTCGGCACGGGTGATCTGGCAGGGCATCCACGACCGCGCCGTCGACCGGGTCTCGGGCCTCGTCGACGTCGCGGTGCGGCTGGTCGGTGAGCACGCGCTCGGCCAACTGTGGGATTTCCTGATGGGCGACTGGTACGACATCCACGCCCGCCGTTATGCACTGGACAACCAGCCGTGGGCGGACTCGGCGAACCAGCTGATGATCGCGATCGTCGACGGGTTCCACGCGCATCTCACCGGTACCGGGCGTCAAGGGGACATCGAGCTCATCGAGGAACCCGAACGGATCGGATTCCGTTTCGCCCCATGTGGATCCGGTGGCCGATCGCTGGACGCGCGGATCGCCGACGGCGCCCCGCGGGCGGCCGGCCCGTTCAACTTCGCGGTCACCACCGAACCGCACGACTGGGCCTGGAACACCGTCGGAATCTGCTCGTACTGCGTGCACTGCTGCCAACTCAACGAGGTCATGCCGATCGACCGGCTGGGATACCCCACCCGGGTGATCGACGCCCCGGTCTGGAATCCGGAGCGCCCGGTGAGCACCTGCACGTGGTGGGTGTACCGCGATCCCGCCGACGTTCCCGACGAGGTCTACGCCCGGGTGGGACGCCGACGTCTTCCAGTGAATGGCCCCGCCCTGAATCCGGACAGGAGTGCGCACGATGGCTGAACCGATCGCGATGACCCAGGTCGAAGTCGCCGACTACGACCTCGGCCTGCGGGGCAAACTCATGCGGGCCGGCAAGTCGCATAAACCCGGGCTGGCGTTCTGCACCATCGTCTACGGGCTGTCCCTGGTCGACGAGGTCACCGACACCCCGTTCAGCAACACCGGCAACGGATATCCCGACGCAGCCCTGGTGGTCGACGAGTCCACCCGCGTCGCGCTGCCCTGGCGGCCGGGGGTGGACGCGGTGATCGCCGAACTCACCGGGCCGGACGGCACACCGTTGGACCTGTCGCCGCGGGTTGCCGTGCAATTACTGGCCGCCCGGTACGCCGAGCTGAATCTGGAGCCGGTGCTGGGGTTCGAGTACGAGCTGTGGCTGTTCCGCGACGGTCCGCAGGGACGGACCCCGCTGGGGCGTACCGAGAACGCCTACAGTCTCACCCGCAGCGCCGAAATCCACGATCTCACCATGGATTTCGTCTCCCGTATGGATCAGGTCGGCATCGAGGTCGAGATGGTGCACGGTGAACTCGGTCCCGGCTTCTTCGAGTTCACCCTGGCGCCGAGGCCGGCGGTGGTGGCCGCCGACAGCGCGGTCCGGGCCCGTCAGTACCTGCGCGACCTGTGCGCCGAGCGCGGTCTGCACGCCAGCTTCATGGCCAAGCCTTACGCCGACAAGTCCGGGGCCGGCGGTCATGTGCACTCCAGTCTCACCCGGGACGGGGTGAACATCTTCGCCGACCGGGACCGTGGGCTCAGCGAGACCGGCGAGCACTACCTGGCCGGCCTGATCGCCGGCATGGCCGACGTCACCCTGTTGTTCAACCCATATGTCAACTCCTACAAGCGCATCGACCCGGAGATGTTCACCCCGTGCACCGCGACCTGGGGGGATGACGACCGCTCCACGGCGTGCCGGCTGATCCTGGGCGACCCCCGGTCCTCCCGGGTGGAGCACCGCAGGCCGGGGGCCGACGCCAATCCGTACCTGGTGGCGGCCGGACTGCTGGCCGGCGGACTGCGCGGACTGCAGGAGCGCGCCACATTGCCGGCTCCGGACACCGAACCCGCGGCGCTGCCCGGCGATCTCAAGGGTGCGCTGGCGCACTTCGAGAGCGCGCTGTGGCTGACCGATGTGTTGGGCAAGAACTTCTGTGCGTCCTTCGCCGCCACCCGGCGGGCCGAACTGCAGCGCTATGAGACCTGGTTGAAGACGACCATCACGGAGTGGGAAACCGCACGGCACCTGGAGCACCAATGAGCGAATTCCAATCGACCACCAACACCGCTCACCTCGAGCTCGCCGAATTCGACGAGCTCGCCCGCCGCGGCGAGATCGATACCGTCATCTGCGCGGCCCCCGACCCCTACGGCCGGCTGGTCGGCAAGCGGCTCACCGTCCAGGCGTTCCGGTCACTGGGCCTCGAGGGTGAGGGCATCAACGCCAGCAGCTTCGTGTTCGCGGTCGACCTGGAGATGAACCCGCTGGACCTACCGGTGTCCAGCGCCGCCAACGGCTGGGCCGACATCCGATTGGTGCCCGATCTGCCGACCATGCGCCGGGTGCCGTGGGAACCCAATGTGGCCCTGGTGATCTGCGATGCGTACCAGGCAGACCGCGACGAACTGCTGCCGGTGGCACCGCGCACCATCCTGCGCCGCCAGATCGAACGCGCCCGACAGCACGGACTGCGGTTCCAGTTCGCCTCGGAGCTGGAGTTCTTCCTCGCCGCCACCCCGCCGCGCGAGGCGTGGGAGCGCGGCTACCGGGACCTGAAGATGATGTCGGACTACCGGTCGGACTACCAGATGATCCAGTCCGGCCGCGACGACTGGTTCATCTCCCGGATCCGCAACCAGATGCCGGACTTCGGGGTGCCTGTCGAATCCTCCAAACCGGAGTGGGGCCTCGGCCAGCAGGAGGTCACCCTGGACTACTGCGACACCATGGAGATGGCCGACCGGCACGTGCTGTTCAAATACGGCATCAAGCAACTCGCCACGCAGGCCGACCTGACGGTCACCTTCATGGCCAAACCCAAGATCGACGAGGTCGGATCGTCCTGTCACCTGCACGTCAGCCTGTGGGCCGACGGCAACAGTGTGTGCTGGACCGACGGACCGGACGGGCCGATGTCCACACAATTCGGGTCGTTCGTCGCCGGTCAGTTGCGTCATGCCGCCGACATGACCCTGATGTTCGCTCCGACGGTCAACTCCTACAAGCGGTTCCAGCCGGACCAGTTCGCCGGTACGGCCATCGCGCTCGGCAACGACAACCGGTCGTGTGCCTTCCGGTTGGTCGGCCACGGTCCGTCCTACCGGGTGGAGAACCGGATCCCGGGCGCCGACGTGAACCCGTACTACGCCTACTCCGCCACCATCGCGGCCGGTCTGGACGGCATCGAACAACAGTTGCCGCGGCCGGAGATCCTGGACGGCAACGCCTGGACCCGCGAGGGTGTCGAGCTGGTGCCCACCTCGCTGCACCGCGCTCTGGATCTGTTCGCCGAGAACAAGATGGTGCGCAACGCCTTCGGTGACGAGGTGTTCGAGCACCTGCTGGCCTCCAGTCAGGCCGAACTGGTGTCCTACGACTCGCACACCGTCACCGACTGGGAGACCCGCCGCTACTACGAGCGCGTCTGATCGCCGATACCGCCCCACCGCTCATCACGAACAAGAAAGTGCCACATGCCCATTGATCCGATCGCCCAGAAGATGCTCGACGATGCCAAGGCCTCGGGACGGCCGAACGCGCACCTGCTGCCGGTGCCGGTGGCCCGGGAGAACTTCGAGAACACCTTCGGCGCACTGGCCAAGCCGGATATCTATCGGGTCGTCGACGTCGAGATCCCCACCCGCGACGGGGTCGGTGTGCCCGGCCGGCTGTACCTGCCTGCCGAGTCGACTGCGGAGCTGCCGCTGGTGGTCTACTACCACGGCGGGGGATGGTTGCTGGGCAGCATCGACTCGCACGACGTCGCAACCCGGTTGCTGGCCAACGCCTCCGGCGCCGCAGTGCTGTCGGTGGGCTACCGGCGCGGACCGGAGTCACGGTTCCCCACCGCGGTGAACGATGCGGTGGACGCGGTCAACTGGGCGGTGTCGGCGGACTCGGGCCTGGGCGTGGACACCGGCCGGGTCGCGGTCGCCGGGGACAGCGCGGGCGGCAACCTCGCCGCGGCGGTGGCGCTGCACGTGCGTGACTCGATTCGTCGAGGGGATGGCGGCCCGCGGCTGCGCCACCAGCTGCTCGTCTACCCGGTGACCACCACCGACCTCGACCGCGGTATGGATGCCGCCTACGACGGGGTGATGCTGGAGCGTGACGAGCTGCGGTGGCACCAGGACAACTACCTGGCCGACCCGTCGGCCGCGACCGATCCGCTGGTCAACGTGTTGGATGCCGACCTGACCGGGCTACCCGAGGCCACGGTGATCCTCGCCGAATGCGATCCCATCCGTCCCCAGGGTGAGTTGTATGCGAAAGCCCTTGCCGCAGCAGGTGTTGCCGTCGAGTCGCACGAAACGTCCGGCATGGTGCACGGGTTCTTCGGTCTGGACGAGGTGTTCCCGACCGCCGGCGCCGCGATGACCTTCGCCGGTGAGCGGCTGGCCGCCGCGCTGGCGTCGGACGCAGATCGATGAACCCGACCGCACTGGTCACCGGGGCCGGCGGCGGCATCGGGCTGGCCACCGTCATCCGGCTGGCCACCGACGGGGTCGACGTCATCGCCACCGACGTGAAGCCGCAGTCCCCCGAGTTGCCGGACGGTGTTCGTTATGTGCCGTTCGACCTGCTCAAGGGTGACCCGGCGAGGCTGCTGGACAACCTCGACGGGAGGCCGCTGGACTACCTGGTCAACGCCGCGGGTCTGGCCCTGTTCGACCGGGACGGCTCGGTACTCGACACCGACGAAGCGGTCTGGACGGCCACCCTCGGGGTGAACCTGCATGCGCTGCGCCATCTCACGGTTGCCGCCGTGCCACTGCTGCGCCAAGGCCGCGGACGCAGCATCGTCAACGTGGCCAGCACCGCCGGGCTGCGCGGCATGGACTCTCCGCTGGACGCCTATCAGATCAGCAAGGCCGCGGTGGTGTCGCTGTCGCGGAGCCTCGCCCTGCAGTTGGGGCCGGAAGGGATCCGCTGCAACACGGTGTGTCCGGGCGCCATTCTCACCCCGATGATCGAGCCGCTGTATCAGGAGAACCCGGACCGGCGCACCGATATGGAACAGCGCACACCGCTGCGCAGGCTGGGGCTGCCGGAGGACATTGCCAACGCCATCGCCTTCCTGCTGTCGGATCGCGCATCGTTCATCACGGCAACGGATCTGGTGGTCGACGGCGGCTGGACCGCGCAGATCAAGTAACCGCTGGTGCGCCGAACCGGCGCCTATTGACAACCCAATTTAAGGTCTAAATAATGAGCCTATAGACATTAATTGTCAGGCTCAGACTCCCGGCACCGGCCGATTCACTCACGAGGAGAACACCGATGAACGCTTCCGTCCGTATGGCGCCCCGGGTGGCGATCATCGGTGCCGGCTTCAGCGGCATCGCGGCCGCGGTCGCACTGCAACGCAAGGGCATCGATGACTTCGTCATCTTCGAGCAGGCGCCGGGCTTGGGCGGAACCTGGTGGCACAACCGGTATCCCGGCGCCGAGGTCGACCTGGAGTCACACATCTACTCGTTCTCCTTCGAGCGGCACGACTGGACCCGCACCCACGCCGACTGGCGTGAACTGCAGGGTTACCTCGAAGGCGTCGCACAGAAATGGGACCTGCCCCGGCGTATCCGGTTCGACGAGACGGTGCAGGACGTCTCCTGGTCGGACACCAACCACATCTACCGGGTGACCACCTCCTCGGGTGAGGACCACGGCACCTTCACCGCCGTGATCAGTGCGGTCGGCTTCCTGAACATCCCGGTGGTGCCGCCGTTCGCGCGGGGCGACCACGACTTCGAGGGCGCGATGTGCCACACCTCGCGGTGGATCGACGGCCTGGACATGACCGGCAAGAAGGTCGGCGTGGTGGGCACCGGGTCCTCGGCGGTCCAGATCGTCACCGAGGCCGAGAAGGTCGCATCGGAGGTCAAGATCTTCCAGTTGGAGCCGAACTGGATCCTGCCCAAGGAAAGTCGTGCCTTCACCCCGGGTGAGCGGCGTCTGAACCGTAACCCGCTGGTGTATGCGTGGCGGCGGTTCAAGCTCTACTACGAGTACGACGTGCGTCAGCTGACCTCGGGGCATGCCCGTGCCGACGGCAAGGCCAACCGTTCGCGGCGGGAGAAGTCACTGG
Organism: Mycobacterium sp. AMU20-3851; assembly: GCF_043974665.1. NCBI lineage: Bacteria > Bacillati > Actinomycetota > Actinomycetes > Mycobacteriales > Mycobacteriaceae > Mycobacterium > Mycobacterium sp. AMU20-3851. Next base: position 5,407,730 of record NZ_CP146371.1, on the reverse strand, counting down.
CCTTCCTGCGTCGTGAACTCGGGTCGCGACCGGACCTGATGGAATTGGCCACCCCCGACTTCGCATTCGAGGCCCGGCGTACGGTGCTCAGCGACACCTACTACGCCGCCCTGCGCAACCCGAAGGTCACCCTGGTGCCGCACGGCGTGAAGGGGCTCACCAAGACCGGGGCGATCGACGCCAACGGCGATGAGCACGAGCTCGACATCATCGTGATGGCAACCGGTTTCGACGCCGCCAACTACCTGGGCAACTACGAGGTGCACGGACAGCGGGGCACCGAGTTGCACAGCGCCTGGCAGGGTGAGCCGCAAGCGTTCCTCGGCATGATGGTGCCCGGTTTCCCGAACTTCTTCATCATGTACGGACCCAACACCAACTCGGTGCCGCTGGTTTCCTTCTACGAGGCGCAGGGCGGGTTCGCGGCCGGTCTCATCGCCCGCGCCGCCAAGAAGGGCAAGACCGTCATCGACGTCCGGCGCTCGGCGTTCGTCATCTACAACGATCTCATCCAGGCGCAGCTGGCCAAGACGGTCTGGGCCACCACGAGCAACTACTTCCAGTCCGGCACCGGAAAGATCGTGTCGCAATGGCCTTTCGGGGCCACCCCGTACATCCTGGGCACGAAGCTGCTGCGCCGGATCGCCGTCCGCCTGTCCTGAGGCCGCCATGACGACCGGCGACTGGGCGGCAGCGGCGCGGTGTCGCACCGCCGATCCGGACCTGTTCTTCCACCCGGACGGCGAACGGGCTCGTGCCCGCGCCGAACGGCTGCGGCGGGCCCGGCTGATCTGCGCAGCATGCCCGGTCGCCCGCCAGTGCGCCGAGCACGCCATCAGCAGCCGCGAGGGATTCGGGATCTGGGGCGGGCTGTCCGAGGACGAGCGCATCGGACGATTGCTCGCCGACGGAGCCCGGCCGCGCGGCCGATCTGTTCATCTCACACGGTAGTTAGGAGCACGAGTTGGGGCCCAAACCTGTCATCGCCGTCACCCTGGCCGGCCGGGAGCTTCCGGCAATGGTGCACTGGCGCTTGATGTTCGACGGGCTGTCGCAGTGCGGTGCGATCCCGGTGGCGATCGACTGCGGCCAGACGCCGCTCGATGTCGCCGCGCTGCTGGGCCAGGCGGACGGACTGCTGATCAGCGGCGGAGCGGATGTCGACCCCAGGAGATACGGGGGTGACCCCGAGGACCCCACGCTGCGCGGGGTGAATCCGGTACGGGACGCCAACGAGATCGCCGCGTTCGAGGCTGCCTGGGCACGCCGGTTGCCCACCCTGGCGATCTGCCGGGGTCTGCAGCTGGTCAACGTGGTACGCGGCGGGACCCTGTATGCCGACCTGCCCAGGGACTTCGGGACCGAACTGAATCACCGCCTCGGCGAAGAGGCGCTGCTGAACAGTGCCCACCAGGTCGACGTCGATGCGGACAGCCGGCTGGCGCAGTGGATGCAGACCTCGGGCGTCGTACCGGTCAACAGCCAGCATCACCAGGGCATCCGGACCCTCGCGGCGGGATTCACCGTCGCCGCGCGGGCCACCGACGGGCTGGTCGAGGCCTACGAGTCGCTCACCCACCCCGTCACCGCGATCCAGTGGCACCCCGAGATCACCTGGTGCAACGACGATCTGGCGCGGCGGCTGCTGAGCGGTTTCGTGACCTCCTGCGCGGCACCGGTACCCGCCTACTGAACGGGCCGGACCGTCAGCATCTGCGAGGAGGAACCGATCGGTCCCGTCTCGTCGTGGATGACGCTCTCGGTCAACCCCAGCCCGTCCGGGCCGAAGGACACCGTGGTGTCGAAGCCCACCCAGCCGCCGCGCGGCTCGGCGAACAGGTGCGCGGCCAGGTCGATATTGGGGAACAGCACCTCGCCCGGATTGGCTCGCACGGCCAGCCCGTTGGCGATGTCGAGCAGCCCGATGGTGGCGGCGGCCGGGCTCACCGTCTCACCGGCGACCAGGCCGACCTCGGTCCGGACCCAGGCCGTCGCCCGTCCCGGTCCGTGTTCCACCCGCCGGACGTCGGCAGAGGCGATGAATCCGCCTCGCCACAGCCCGGACATGTTCCACCTCGGTGTGTCGGCGGGTTCCGGGATCGGGGCGAAACCGGAGCCGGCGAGTTGCGTGGTGTGGAAGCGCTGCATGAGCCAGGCACGCAGCACGAGTACGTCGCGCCCGGCGTGGCGCAGGGATGCCTCGACGAGTTCGATGCTGCGCCCGGGCCGGATCACCCGTACGTCGACGTCGACATCGGCGATGGGCACCGTGCCGAGAATGTCGTAGGACAGCCGGGCCAGCGGTAACCGATCGTCGCGGCGCTGGTCGCGATGTCGTTCCACGGCGTGGGCGAGCAGGCCCATCGACGGCGCGATGTGCTGCTCGGCGGTGTTCCACGCCCCCTGGGTGTGCTCGGTCGCCCGAAAGCTCGACGCACCGAGCCTTTCGAAGTAATGCACCCGACGATGATGCCCGGCCGCACCCGACACACTCGAATCGCGGCCCGGTGCCTGTGGGGGAGGCCACAACACATCGGTGTCTGTGGGGCGTATGTGACGGCAGGTTACAGCGAAAAATCTGCCCGATTCGATAGCTGGCCGAAGCGTCGCGGTTTCGGCACCGTGTGCCGGTACTCGTCAGCACCAACCGAAGGACTCCGACCGCGATGCCATCCCTGCCTCCTGTTCGCCGTCACGCCGCACTGGGCTCGACGGCACTCGCCGTGGCGCTCGTCCTCGCCGGCTGCGGCGGCAGCAGCACTGATGCATCCTCGGAGGAGGCCGGCACCCCGGTCAGCGGCGGCTCCATCGTCTACGCCACCGACCGTGAACCCACCTGCCTGGACCCGCACAACTTCGGCGACATGCCGCAGACCTACATCGCCCGCCAGTTCCTGGACAGCCTGGTCTCCGAGCGCCCCGACGGTTCCGTGGTGCCCTGGCTGGCCGACTCCTGGGAGGTCTCACCCGATGGGCTGACCTACACCTTCAAGATCAAGCAGGGCGTCAAGTTCCACGACGGCACCCCACTGGATGCCGAGGCTGTACACGCCAACTTCGTGCAGATCCTCGACCCGGCCACCGAGTCGCTGACCGATGCCGGTTACCTGCGGCCCTACTACGAGTCCTCCCGTGCCATCGACCCGGCGACCTTCGAACTCAAGCTCAAGACCCCGTACTCGGCGCTGCTGCCGGTGCTGTCGCAGGCTTTCTTCGGCATCGAGTCGCCCAAGGCGATGGCCCGCGGCCTGGAGCAGAACTGCCAGTCGCCGGTGGGAACCGGACCGTTCGTCGTCACGGCCTGGCACCGCGGGCAGAGCGTCGAGTTGGAGCGCAACCCGGACTACAACTCCGCGCCGGCCGACGCCAAGCACCAGGGCCCGGCCTACCTGGACAAGGTGACCTGGAAGTTCATCGAGGACGGATCGGTGCGCGCCGCCGCGGTGCAGGGCCGCGACGCCGACATCATCTTCAACCCGCCGCCCCAGCAGGTCGCCGCGCTCAAGGCCGACCCCACTCTGCAGACCCAGGAGTTCACCCACACCGGGCTGCCCAACGGCATCGCGCTGAACACCAGCCGGGCCCCGTTCGACGACACCCTGGTGCGCCAGGCCTTCATCCACGGCGCCAACGCCGAGGCCGCGGTCAAGAGCGCGTACCTCGGTGTCTACGAGTGGGAGCACGGCCCGATCTCGTCGACCACGCCGTACTTCAAGGATCTGCGCGACTTCTACACCTACGACAAGGACAAGGCGGACAAGCTGCTCGACGAGGCCGGCTGGACACAGCGTGACGCCGACGGCTACCGCACCAAGGACGGCAAGCGGCTGACCGCCGAACTGGTCTACTCCGCCGACACCGGCGACACCCCGCCGGCGGATGTGACGCTGTTCCAGAACATCCAGTCCGCGGAGAAGGAGATCGGTTTCGACGTCGTGCTCAAACCGCTGGCCCAGGACCAGTACTTCGCCGCGTTCAGCGACAAGAACGCCTACGACGGCCTGACCGGTGCCTACTGGAACAGCCCCACCCCGGCGGTGCTGTCCATCGTGTTCTCCTCCGACTCCCTCAAGGCCGCCCCCGGCAACAACATGAGCTGGGTGCAGAACCCGAAGATCGACGAACTGGTCCGCGCCGCGGCCGGCACCACGGATACCGCCGAGCAGCAGCGGTTGTACGGCGAGACCCAGGACATCGTCGCCGAACAGGCCTACCAGCTGGGCCTGTACCCGGTGCTCACCCGGCTGGTGGCCAAGAAGAACCTCAAGGACGTCTGGATCGAGCCGTCCGAGGGTGAGCCGGTGCTGCACGACGCCTGGCTGGCCCCGTGAGTCTGGCAGTACCCCGAACCCGCCGCACCCCGATGGGGGTGCGGCGGTTCCTCGTCCGGCTGGCCGGCGTCCTCGGCGTGCTGTGGGGCGCGGCCACCCTCACCTTCGTCGCGGCTCAGCTGATGCCGGGAGATCCGGCGCAGACCATTCTCGGCGGGGCGGGCTCGCGGCCGTCCCCCGAGCAGCTCGAGGCGGTGCGCCAACAGTACGGGTTCAACGACCCGGTGCTCGTGCAGTACCTGAACTACCTGGGCGGACTGCTGCGCGGAGACCTCGGCACCTCCTACATACTCAAGCAACCCGTCACCGGCGTGATCACCGAACAGCTCGCTCCGACAGTGGTTCTCACCCTGACCGCGTTGGTGCTGTCCTGGGTGATCGCGGTGACGGTCACCCTGCTCACCGCGCACCGCAGCCGCTGGCTGTCTTCGATCGGTTCCGGACTGGAGATCTTCCTGGCGGCGCTGCCCCAGTACTGGCTGGGCATCGTGCTGTTGGTGATGTTCGCCTTCCAGCTCCGGCTGCTGCCGGTGGTCGGGGACAGCGGCCCCGAGGCACTGGTGCTACCCGCGCTGACCCTGGCCCTGCCGCTGGCCGGCTACCTGGGGCAGGTGACCCGCGACGAATTCTCCTCGGCCATGGAACAACCGTTCGCCGTGTCGGCGCGGGCGCGCGGCATGAGCGACTGGGGTGTGCGCTGGCGGCACGCCCTGCGCCATGCCCTGCTGCCGGGTCTCACCCTGTCCGGGTGGGCGCTGGGTTCGCTGTTCTCCACCGCCGTCATCGTCGAATCGGTATTCGTACGACCCGGTTTGGGGCGGTTGCTCGTCGACGCCGTGACATCCAAGGACATGCCGGTGGTGATCGGGGTGACGTTGTTCGTCGCGGCGGTCTACGTGCTGGCCAACCTGTTGGTCGACATCGCCTTCGTGCGCGTCGACCCGCGACTGCGGAGGGTCCGATGACCATCGCGAACCCGGCGACCGGAACCCGGCGCACCTTCCGGCCGGCGGTGCTTCTGGCCGCGGCCTACCTGGTGTTGATGCTCGCCTGGGCGGCGGCGCCCGGGCTGTTCACCAGCGGGACGCCGTATGACACCGATATCGAAACACCCTTGAAGCCGCCGTCGTTGGAGCACTGGTTCGGCACCGACGCCTCCGGCCGGGACATCTACACCCGGGTGGTCTTCGGCGCCCAGGGCTCGCTGGCCATCGGGGTGGGTGCCACCGCGCTCGCCCTGGTCGTGGCGATCGTCCTCGGTTTCGCCGCCGGACTGGGCGGGCGGTTCACCGACGGGATCATCAGCCGTTTCCTCGAAGTGGTGCTGTCCATCCCCGGACTGCTCATCGCGCTGCTGTTCATCGCGGTACTCGGCCCCGGCGTGGCCACCCAGATCCTGGCCGTGGCGATCGGCTCGGCGGTCGGCTACGCGCGCATGGTGCGCGGCCAGGTGGTCGCCGTGAAGGATTCCGGATATGTCCATGCCGCAACGGCACTCGGTCATTCCCGGCGCCGCATCATCACCGCGCATGTGTTTCCCAACGCGATGCGCCCGCTGGTGGTGCTGGGCACCATGGGCATCGGCCAGTCGATCATCTGGGCGTCCTCGCTGAGCTTCCTGGGCCTCGGCGTCGCGCCGCCCGCCCCGGAGTGGGGGGCCATGCTCAACGCCGGCCGCGACTTCGTCTCCACCGCATGGTGGCTGGAGCTGTTCCCGGGACTGGCCATCATCGGCTGCACCCTGGCCGTCACCGTGGTGGGCCGGTATCTGCAGCAGCGCATGGAAGGACGGCTCGAATGAGTGCACTCGTCCGCGTCGAGGACTTGGCGGTGTCCTTCGGCAAGCACCGTCGCGAGGTTGTGCGCGGTGTCTCCTTCGAGGTGGCGCCCGGCGAATGCTTCGCCGTCGTAGGCGAATCCGGCTCCGGGAAGAGCGTCACCGCCCGCACCCTGCTCGGCCTGACCGGCCCCACCTCGCACACCGCGGCAGGTCGCCTGGAGCTGCACGGGAAATCCCTGCTGGGCCACAAGGACCGAGACTGGCGGCGCATCCGGGGCCGCGAGGTCGGGTTCGTGCTGCAGGACGCGCTGGTCTCATTGGACCCGCTGCGTACCGTGGGCGCCGAGATCGCCGAAACCCTACGGCTGCACAAGTACGGCACCAAGGCCGCCCGGCAGCAGCGGGTCCTGGAACTGCTGGACGCCGTCGGAGTTCCGGAACCACAGTTGCGGGCACGCCAACTGCCGCAGGAATTGTCCGGCGGACAGCGCCAGCGTGCCCTGATCGCCTCGGCCATCGCCCTGGAGCCGCCGCTGCTGATCGCCGACGAGCCCACCACCGCGCTGGACGTCACCGTCCAGGCGCAGATCCTGGATCTGCTGCAGACCATGAAGGACAACGGCACCGGGCTGATCCTGATCAGCCACGACCTGTCGGTGGTCAGCCGGCTCGCCGACCGGGTCGCGGTGATGCGCGACGGGCAGTTCGTCGAACAGGGCGCGGTCACCGAGGTGCTCGCGAATCCCGAACACCCGTACACGCAGGCGCTCATCGATGCGGTCCCCGCCTTTCACCGCAAGGGAACCCGACTGTCGGCCCAACCGCCGCGCCCGATCCACGAAGGCCGGCGCAGATCGTCCCTGGACGGCGTGGTGCTCCGCGCCGACGGCCTGACCAAACGCTTCCTCGGCCCGGACGGGGCGGAACGCACCGCCGTGCAGGATGTCTCGTTCAGCATCGCGGCCGGCGAGACGCTCGGCATCGTCGGCGAGTCCGGCTCGGGCAAGACCACCACCGCTCGGATGGCGCTGGCGTTGACCGAACCCGACGCCGGCACCGTGCTGCTGGGTGGCCAGCCCTGGAGCGCGCCGCCCGAATCGCAGCGCCGGCCCCGGCGCCGGGAGATCTCGGTGGTCTACCAGGACCCGTTGGGATCCTTCGACCCGCGCTGGACGGTGCGCCGGATCATCTCCGACGCCCTGCCCCCCGACACCTACCCCGACGCCGCAGCGCGCCGCACCCGTACCGAGGAGCTGATGGCCGACGTCGGTCTGAGCACCGAGCACCTGGACCGCCGTCCGCTGCTGCTCTCCGGCGGACAGCGGCAGAGGGTGGCGATCGCCCGCGCCCTGGCGCCGGAACCCGCGCTGATCGTCCTCGACGAACCGGTGTCCGCGCTCGATGTCACCATCCAGGCGCAGGTGCTCGACCTGCTGACCGACCTGCAGGACCGGCTCGGGCTGTCCTACCTGTTCATCTCCCACGACCTGGGCGTCATAAACCACGTCGCCGACCGGGTACTGGTGATGCGGCACGGCAAGGTCGTCGAATCCGGCAGCGCGGCAGACATCTTCGAGTCGCCGAAGGACCCCTATACCCGTCAGTTACTGGCGAGCCTGCTCGTCGCCGAACCCGCCGCCGGAGGTACCGCATGAGCCGTCACATCGTCCTGAACGCCTTCGACATGAATTGCGTGACGCACATCGTCGCCGGCACCTGGCGGCACCCGCAGTCGCAGGCCGGGCGGTACAAGGACATCGAATACTGGACCGATCTGGCCAAGGTGCTCGAGCGCGGCCTGTTCGACGGCCTGTTCATCGCTGACGTGCTCGGTATCTACGACGTGTACGCCCAGGGCCCCGGGGCCGCGCTGCGCGCCGGAGCCCAAGTACCGGTGAACGATCCGATGATGGTGGTGTCGGCGATGGCCGCGGTCACCAAGCACCTCGGCTTCGGCGTCACCGCGGCGACCTCCTTCGAGCACCCGTATTCCTTCGCGCGCCGGATGTCGACCCTGGACCACCTGACCAAGGGCCGGGTCGGCTGGAACATCGTGACCGGCTACCTGGAGAGCGCGGCCCGCAACCACGGCCTGGACACCATCACCCCGCACGCCGACCGCTACGACATCGCCGACGAGTACACCGAGGTGCTGTACAAGCTGTGGGAGGGCTCCTGGGAGGACGACGCAGTCGGCACCGACCCGACCCGCGCCGACTACGCCGACCCGGCCAAGGTGCACCCGATCGGGCACGAGGGCAGGCACTTCCGGGTCCCCGGTATCCACCTGTGCGAGCCCTCGCCACAGCGCACCCCGGTGCTCTACCAGGCCGGGGCGTCGACCCGGGGCCGGCAGTTCGGCGCCGAGAACGCCGAGGTGATCTTCATCGGTGCGCCCACCAAAGAGATCCTGCGCGAGGCCGTGACCGACATCCGGGCGCGCGCCGCGGCGGCCGGCCGGGATCCGTACGACGTGAAGATCGTCAACAGCCACGTCATCGTCACCGGTGCGACCGAGACCGCCGCGCAGGCGCGCTACGACGAGTACCGCAGTTACACCGATCCGCAAGGGGCACTGGCCCTGTGGTCGGGCTGGCTGGGCACCGACCTGTCCCGGTTCGAACTCGACGCCCCGGTCCAGGTCACCGACAACGAGTTCCTGAAGTCCTCGGTGGAGATGTTCGGGCAGGGCCAGTGGACGCTGCGCGACTTCATCGACGCGCACGCCATCAACGTCGACGGGGCGATGTCGGTGGGCGGACCCGAACAGGTCGCCGACGAGCTGCAGGAGTGGGTGGCCGAGACCGATGTGGACGGGTTCAACCTGACCAACGTCATCACCCCGGGCACCTTCGTCGACATCGCCGACCATGTCATCCCCGAACTGCAGCGCCGCGGCGTCTACAAGACCGAGTACACCGAAGGGACGTTGCGGCACAAGCTGTTCGGCCTCGGCGCCCGACTTCCCGAATCCCACCGCGGCGCCAACTACCGCCATGTCACCCAGGAGGTTTCCCGATGACCACCCTCAGCACCGAACCGTTGGCCTACGGGTCGCCGCGGCTGGCCGGGTTGATCGAGAAGATCGGCGACGGCGCGCTGGAGCGTGAGCGCACAGGGGAGCGGCCCTACGCCGTCATCGACCTGATCAAGAAGTCCGGTCTGGGCGCGCTGCGGGTGCCGCGCGAAGAGGGCGGCGGAGGCGCCACGTTGCGCGAACTGTTCGCCACCGTGATCGCGATCGCGGAGGTCGACGTCAACGTCGCCCACATCCTGCGTGGGCATTTCGCCCACATCGAGGAGCGGCTGCGGGTGGACGGCGACGTCCGCCGGCACGGCATCGATCTGGCGCTGAGCGGCAAGCTGATCGGCAACGCGTCCACCGAGATCGGCTCCACCCCGGCCGGCGGGTTCACCTGGCAGACCCGGCTGACCCCCGACGGTGACGACTATCTGCTCAACGGCAGGAAGTTCTTCACCACCGGCACGCTGTACTCCGATTACGCCGAGGTGCTGGCCAGTGATCCCACCGGCGCTTCGGTCGTGGTGCTGGTACCCACCGACCATCCCGGCGTCACGGTGCTCGACGACTGGGACGGGATGGGACAACGGGCCACCGGCACCGGCACCGCGATCTTCGAGAACGTCCCGGTCACGGCCGCCGAGGTGATGGAGTTCGCGCCGCCGGGCGCCGATGACGAGGAGCAGTCGCTGTACCTTTCGGGTGCGTTCTTCCAGCTGTACGTGACCGCGCTGGAGGTCGGGGTGGTCCACGCGCTGCGCAGAGACGCGGTGGCCCATGTGCATTCCCGGGCCCGCAGCTTCGCCTGGGCGCCGCACCCGGTGCCGGCCGACGACCCGCTGCTGCAGCGCGAGATCGGGGAGATCGCCGCGTCGGCCTACGCCGGTAAGGCCACGGTGCTGGCCGCCGCCGATGCGCTGGCCGTCGCGTTCGAGGCCGATGTGCACAAGACCGACCCGCATCTGGAGCTCGCGCATGAGGCCTCGCTGCAGGCCGCGTCGGCGAAGATCGTGGTGGACGCGCTGGCTCAGAAGGCCGCGTCGCAGATCTTCGATGTGGGCGGGGCATCGATCGTGCGTCAGGCGCACCTGCTGGACCGGCACTGGCGCAACATCCGCACGCTGGCCTCACACAACCCGGCGTCGTACAAGGCGCAGGCCGTCGGCGCCTTGTACGCCCGCGGGACCAGACTGCCCGGCAGCGGCTACTTCTGACCGGCGCACTGTGGCGTCTCAGCCGTCAAGGTGGCGGCTGAGACGCCACAGATCACGAGAACGCGCCCCGGTACCGGGCCGCCGGGTGCCGCTCGTTGATCAGGTCGGCGCCGAACAGCTTGGCCCGGACCGATCCGGCGGTGTACTCCCGCTGGGCCAGACCGCGATCCTGCAGCACCGGGATGACGTGGTCGACGAACTCCACATAGCTGCCCGGGATGGTCGCGTTGACGACGTTGATACCGTCCACGCCGGCGTCGCGCCACCGCTGCAACTGATCGGCGATACTCTCCGGAGTGCCGACCACCCGGGAGTTACGGCCTTGCAGCAGACCGAGATCGCGCACCGTGGCCGCTCGTCCCCCGACAGACTCCTGCACCCACTCCACGATGCTGCGGGTGCCATCGGTGTTGGCGATGTCGCCGAGCGGGGTGTCCAGATCGCGACCGCCGAAATCGACGCCGATCGCCCCGGACAGGTGTGCCACCATACCGTCCAGGTCGATGGCCTCGTCCAGCTCGACCTCCTTGCGGCGGGCCTCTTCCTCGGTACTGCCGATGACGAAGTGCAGGCCCTGGAAGAACTTCAGGTCGCCGCGTTTGCGTCCGGCGGCCACCACCCGGCGGCGGGTGTCCTCGATCAGGTCCCGCGCCTGCTCCGGCCCGGGACTGATGATGAACTGGGCCTCCGCGTGGTGTGCCGCGAAATCCCTTCCCGCGGGCGAGGATCCGGCCTGGAACAGAACAGGTGTGCGTTGCGGGGACGGGGCCACCAGATGCGGGCCCTCGACCCGGTACCGCTTGCCGACGTGGTTGATCTTGTGGATCTTGGCGAAGTCGCCGTGTAGTCCGCGTTCGCGGTCCTGCAGCAACGCCCCGTCATCCCAGGAGCCCTCCCACAGTTTGTAGGTGACGTCGACGTACTCGTCGGCCCAGCGGTAGCGCTCGTCGTGTTCCTCCAACCCGTCGTAACCGAAGTTGCGGGCCGCGTTCTCCAGTGCGCTGGTCACGATGTTCCACGCGATGCGGCCGTTGGAGGCATGGTCGAGGGTGGAGATCTTACGGGCGAAGTTGAACGGATGGTCCTGGATCACCGAGCTGGTGACGGCGATACCGAGGTCGGTGGTGTTGTACGCAATGGCCGAGGCGATGACGCTCGGATCATTGCTGGGGATCTGCAGACCGGCCTGCACGTACTTCTCATAGGAGCCGCCGTAGTCGCCGTACAGGCCCACCACATCGGCGAAGAAGATGAAGTCGAACCGGCCCCGCTCAAGGACCTTCGCCAGCGCAACCCAGTGTTCCAGGGAATTGAAGTCGGTCTGGCCGGCGTCGGGGCGACGCCACAATCCCTGCAGGATGTGTGAGGTCGTGTTCATCACGAACGCGGAGAAATGCAGGTGCGAGGTGGACATCTGGGCGAATCTCGCAACCAAACACTGACCGCGACAACAGTTTTACTCACCGTGCGTTGCAGTCACGGTAATTATTACCCTGCGCCAGACGCTCGGCAGATCGGTTCGCTCCGACTACCTTCTGCCCGATGACTTCCGACAACAGCGGCCCTTCGCGGCGCGCCGTCGACTCCGTGATGGAGCGTCTGGACACCTATGGCATCGGACGCCGGCAGTTCGTGAAACTGCTGGCCGGTAGCACCGCCGCGCTGGCAGGTGTCGGGGCGCTGTCCGCGGTCGGCCGCCGTGACGCCGCCCGCGGCGGCGCAGTCGCCTACACCGACGGCCAGTTCGCACTGCTCAACTGGTCGTCCACCGGCGACTACCAAGTCCAGTGGGGCCGGGCCTTCCAGGACGCGGCCAGCCAGCTCGGCTATCAGAGCGTGGTGCTGGACGGCAAGAACGACGCCGCCGTACAGTCCAACCAGTTCAACCAGTTGCTCACCCAGAAGACCACCGCGATCTTCGTCGGCCTCAATGACGCCGGCGCGCTGCCGACGCTGGCCCACGATGCCAACGAGAACGGCGTGCTCTTCCAGGCGGCCTGGAACTCGCCGGCCTGGTACACCCCCTGGCACAGCGATGTCGACGGTGACAAGTACACGACCTTCCTGATGCCCGACGAGTACGTGTCGGTGGGCAAGGCCGTGGATGTGCTGGCCCGCAAGATCGGCGAAGAGGGCACCATCGTCCGGGTCGGCGGGTACTACCCGTCCATCGACGGCTGCGAGGTGCAGCGCCGGCTCGCCGTGCACGACACCCTCAAGAAGTACCCGAAGATCAAGTTCGCCGGGGAGCTGCACGCCAAGTACGACGCCGACCTGTCCCAGCGGGCGGCCGCCTCGCTGCTGGCCCGCTACCCGGATACCCGCGGCATCGTGGCCGTCAACGATGACGCGGCCACCGGTGTGGTGGCCGGTATCGAGGCGGCCGGCAAGGTGCCCGGTAAGGACGTCTTCGTGGTGGGTGCCAACGGTTCCACCGCCGGAATCGACCGGATCGTCGCGGGCACCCAGCTGGCCACCACCGGTAATGTGCCGGCCTACCCGTCCTTCTTCACCCTGGCCCAGTTCCACGACCGCCTGCAGGGCTGGAAACCCGAAGCAGCAGAACGGTTCTACGGCTGGCACGCCGAGATCATCACCGCCGACAACGTGCACAAGTTCAAGAGCCGGTTCGTCGACGGGCCGATCGCCGAATCCTTCGATGTCCGGCTGTTGTCGCGCACCCTGCACCCGGACGACTTCGACCTGCAGTTCGACGGCTACCCGGTCGAGGATCTGGAGACGATCTGGCCCGGGGTACCGAAACCGGCCGGCTTCGAATACCCCGAGTCCTATCTGAATGCCCAACGCAACGGCGATTTCGACCGGATCCGCACGCTCTACAAGGACCACTACCGCACACCGGTTCTCGGTCCGTCCCCGTACAGGAAGGTGTGATGTGACTGCCCTGCAAGACCAACCGCGGTTGGCCGCCCACGACATCGTCAAGACCTTCGGTGCCAACCGGGCCCTCAAGGGCGTGCACCTCACCGTCGGTGACGGTGAGGTGGTCGGGTTGATCGGGGAGAACGGTGCCGGCAAGAGCACCATTCTCAACATCGTCTCCGGGGTGCTGCCGTTCGACTCGGGCACCCTGCAGCTCGACGGACGCGACATCGCGCCGAAGTCCTATCAGGACGCCAACAGACTCGGCATCTTCCGGGTGTTCCAGGAGGCGAACCTGGTGGACACCCTGCCGGTCTACCAGAACGTGTTCTTCGGCTGGGAGCACCTGTTCCGCACCCGGCTCGGGGGGCTGGACCTCCGTGCGCTGCGCCGGGCGGCGGCCAGAGCGCTGGAATCTGCCGGGGTCGACGGTGCCGACGTATCGGCCGCCACGGGCCAGCTGGCTCCCGGGCAGAAGCAGAGCCTGGACATCGCCAGGGTCACCGCGCTGGCCGAGCTGCTCGAGGTCGAGCGCCCGGTGGTGCTGTTCGACGAACCGACCACCGCACTGGACTCCGAGCACGAGGACAACTTCCTGCTGCTGCTCAAACGGCTGCGCGGCACCGCGGCCGTCGTGTTCGTCTCGCATCGGCTGCCCGAGATCATCGAAACCACGGACCGGATCACGGTTTTCAAGGACGGCGAATCGGTCGCCGACCGCCCCACCCAAGGCACCGACGAGAGTGAACTGCACCGGCTGATGGTCGGCCGGCTACGCACCGAGAACTACTACCGCGAGCACACCCAGATCGACATTGCCCCGCAGACCCCGGCCCGGCTGGTCGTCGAATCCGTCGCCGGCGCGGGCGTGCTGCGGGAGGCCACCCTGACGGTGGCGCCCGGGGAGATCCTCGGCCTGGCCGGCACCGAGGGATCCGGTAAGCGGGTACTCGGCGAGATCATTGCCGGCGCCGTGCGGCCGACCGCGGGACGGGTGCTGCTCGACGGGCGGGAGATCACCGGGGATATCGGCGAGCATGTGCGGGCCGGCATCGCCTACGTACCCCCGGACCGGTCGGAAAAGGGCCTGGTCACCTCGTCCTCCATCGTCGAGAACATCCAATTGTCGTCACTGCACGATCTTTTCGCCACCCGCAGGGTCGGGCTGTGGGCGGTCGGGCGGGCCCGTAAGGTCGCCGAACAGTACGTCGACGAACTCGGCATCGTCGCGCAGGGCATCGACGCACCGGTGTCCTCGCTGTCGGGCGGGAACGCGCAGAAGGTGCTGATCGCCAAATGGCTGCTGCGCAAACCGGATGTGCTGGTGCTCGACGAACCCACCCAGGGCGTGGACACCGGTGCCCGCGAGGGCATCTACGACCTGCTGCGTCAGGTCGCCGCCGACGGCACCGCAATCGTCCTGGTCAGCGACGACCTGCCCGAGCTGATCGGGCTGTCCAACCGGATCGCCGTCGTCACCGAGGGACGCCTGGTGGCCACCGTCGACGCACCGGCCGGTGCCAAACCCGATGAACACGATCTCGTCGCGCTGATGATCCCCGGCGCCCTGACCCCCGTACCCACCACCACCGGATGAGGCCATGACCGCTGAATTGACACTTCCCGCACCCACTCCCGACGCGCCCACCGAGCGGCCCGCGGCACGCGGGTCCCTGTTCGGCCGACTCAACGTCGTGCGCGACCTGCTTCCGCTGGCAGCGCTGCTGGCCCTGTTCGTGTTCTTCTCGGTGCGTGCCGAGGCGTTCCTGTCCGCGGCCAACCTCACCCTGATCAGCGGGCAGGCCGGCATCCTGTTGCTGGCCTCCCTCGGAGCGACGCTGGTGATCATCGCCGGGAGCGTCGACCTGTCGGTCGGGTCCATCGCCCTGCTCACCGGGGCGGTGGTCGCTCTGTCGATCAACACGGGCTTCGGCAACCCGATCGTGGTGCTGCTCATCGCGATTGCGGTGGGTGCGCTGATCGGGCTGATCAACGGGGTGGTGTTCGCCTACGGCCGGGTGCCGTCGTTCATCGCCACCCTGGGCACCCTGTCGCTGTTCGCCGGCATCGGGCTGTCCATCCTGCAGGGCAGCACCATCAACTTCACCAACCAGGCGGTCCGCGACCTCGCGATCGGACAGTTCATCCCGAATGTGCAGAACGCCGCGCTGATCGCGCTGGCCGCCTTCCTGGTGGTGTGGTTCTTCGCCCGGCGTACCCGGCTGGGCCTGTATGTCTATGCCGTCGGTGGCAACGAGCGGGTCGTCGAACTGGCCGGTGTGCGCACCCGCCGGGTCAAGGTGTTGATCCTGATCCTGTCCGGCATCACCGCCGGGCTGGCCGGACTGCTGCTGACCGCCCAGTTGGGCGCTGCCGGGCCCTCATTGGGCTCGACCATCCTGCTGGATTCCATCGCGGCGATCGTGATCGGCGGCACCGCGCTGTCCGGCGGTGTCGGCGGAGTCGGGCGCACCGTGCTGGGCGTGCTGATCCTGACCGTGCTGTCCAACGGGCTCAACCAGATCGGCGCCGCCGACTACACCCAGACCATCATCAAGGGTCTGGTGATCATCGTCGCCGCGGTCTTCACGATGGCCTCACAGCGCAAGCTCATCGTGAAGTAGCGCGGGTGGTCCTGCCCCGGGTCAAAGGTCGCGTGCGCGCCTAAGATCGAGTACATGTCCCCCCGGTACGCGACCGCCGACAAGGTATCCCTCGATGAGCTGCTGGAGTTCGTTCGTCCGCGGCACCGGATGGTGCTCACCACCTTCCGCGCCGACGGGTCGCTGCAGAGTTCCCCGGTCACCGGCGGGGTCGATGACCAGGGCCGGCTGGTCATCGCCAGCTACCCGCAGCGCGCCAAATCGGTGAACATCAGCCGCAATGCGCGGGCCAGCGTGACGGTACTGTCCGACGAGTTCCACGGCCCCTATGTCCAGGTCGACGGTGACGCCGAACGCATCGACCTGCCCGATGCGGTGGAACCGCTGGTGGACTATTTCCGCTCGGTCGCCGGGGAGCACCCGGACTGGGACGAGTACCGCCAGGCCATGGTCGACCAGCGGAAGTGCCTGTTGCGCATCACTCCCCGCAGCTGGGGTCCCGTGGCCACCGGTGGCTTCCCACCACCGGCCTAGGACGGACGCTGGTATTTGCCCTTCGGGTCGAAATTGGCGTTGGTGATCGCGGTGGACAGCCCGGAACCGATCGGACCGAGGTGATCGAACAGTCCGGCGGATCCGGTGGCCACACCGTCGGCGCTGGTGTGGGTCAACGCCGCGAGGCCGATGTACGGCCCGTCCGGTAGCCGGCTCAGCGCCAGCGTGTAGTCGGCGTTGATGAACGCCAGGCCGGAGGTGCTGAAGTTGGTCATCGAACTGGTGACGTCGACGGCCATCGCCGCCCGGATGAACGGTGTCAGCTCCTCGCCGTCCACCAGGTCCCGGAACTCGCGGATCCAGGCGTACCGCGGACCCGCCTGCTGCCAAGGGAATTCGAGACCGTTGGAGTCGCCGGCGGCGCCGTAGGCACGGATGAACATCGGTATCGTGTCGTCGATCTGTTCGGGTTCCTCCGGGATCGGTGGAAGCTCGACCGGGGTGCTCCAGAACTCGCCGTCGGGTTGGGTGCTGCGGCGCAGGTAGAGCGCCGAGGCGCGCGCAACGAGGACGCCGTCCTGGGTCATGGCGGCATCCACCGACCGCATCCGGCCGCCGGCGCGCACCACCGTGGCATCGACCCGCAGGGGTTCGGTCGCCACCCGGCGCAGGATCTCCACCGTCAGCCGGGCCGGGTGCAGGGTGGCGCCCTCGGCCTCCGCGTCGACCTGGGTCTCGATGGCGCGGGCGAGCAGTCCGCCGACCACCTGGCCGCCGAGGGTGGGTCCCCAGCCGCCGTGCGCGATCGGGTTGGGGACCAACTCGTCGCCACGCCGGGTGAGAAAGGGCGTCGCTGCGGTGCGCGTCATGGATTTCCTTCTCTGCTGAAATGGCTACCGTTGATGCAACGGTAGCCTGTGCGACCCGTCGTCTGGTTTAGCCTGGGCGCATGAAGCTGGACGGGCAGCAACTGGCTGCCTTCGCCGCGGTCATCGAGCTGGGCAGCTTCGATGCCGCGGCCGAGCGTCTGCATGTCACTCCGTCGGCGATCAGTCAACGGATCAAGGCCCTGGAACAACGGGTCGGCCAGGTGCTGGTGGTCCGTGAAAAGCCGTGCCGGGCAACCGCGGCCGGAGTTCCGCTGCTGCGGTTGGCGGCCCAGACGGAGATGCTGGAGGCCGAGGCGCTGGCCGAGACGGCGGGCGGTTCGACCGACCGGACCCGCATCGCGATCGCGGTCAACGCCGATTCGATGGCCACCTGGTTCCACACCGTCCTCGCGCGACTTCCAGCGGTGCTGCTCGACATCCGCATCGAGGATCAGGATCATTCGGCTCGGCTGCTGCGCGAGGGCGCGGTGATGGGCGCGGTGACCACCGAACGGACCGCGGTGCCGGGTTGCCGGGTGCAGCCGCTCGGGGTGATGCGCTACGTCCCGGTGGCCACCGCACAGTATGTGCGTGCGCACCTGCCCGACGGGTTCACCGCTCCGGCGGTGGCCGCCGCTCCGTCACTGGCGTGGAACCTCGATGATGCGTTGCAGGACAATCTGGTTCGCAAGGTCTTCCGGCGCCCGATCGACCGACCGGTGCATTATGTGCCCACCGCGGAAGGCTTCGGCGCCGCGGTGCGCGCCGGGCTGGGCTGGGGTATGTACCCCGAACAGTTGGTCACCGCGGACTTCGTGCGGGTCGCCGACGCCCATCTCGATGTGCCGCTGTTTTGGCAGAGCTGGAAGCTGGACAGCGCCCTGGTGAGCGGGGTGGGTGCGGCCGTCCGGCACGCGGCGGCCGGCTTGCGTGCCCGCTAGACGGTATGGGGAGGCTGGGGCCTCACTGCATGTGAACGTGGGTTGCCGACAGGAATTGGGTCCTGGCCGGTAGAGCCACAGATGTAGGAGGCCCCAGTGGTAGCTCAGCGTACGAGTGTTGGTTTGGATGTGCACGCACGTTCGGTGGTTGCGTGCGGGTTGGACCGCGAAACCGGTGAAATCACGGAACGGCGGTTGACGCCGGATCACCGCGAGATCCTGGGTTGGATTGCGGACTTGCCGGGCCCGGTGGCGGTGACCTATGAGGCCGGCCCGACGGGGTTTGGTCTGGCCCGAGCGTTGGAGATGGCCAACATTGAGTGTCAGGTTGCTGCGCCGTCGAAGTTGATCCGTCCGGCTGGGGACCGGGTCAAGACCGATGCTCGCGATGCCGCGCATCTGGCGCGGTTGCTGCATCTGGGTCAAATCACCGCTGTCACGGTCCCCACAGCCAGCCAGGAAGCGGCCCGCGATCTGGTGCGGGCTCGGGAGGACTGCCGCGGCGATCTGATGACCGCGCGACATCGGATCTCCAAACTGCTTCTGCGCCAGGGAATCGTCTACTACGACGGGAAGGCCTGGACCATGCGGCACGAGTTGTGGCTGCGCCGGCAGCGCTTCGGCAGTCCGGCATTGCAGTTGACCTACGACGCATCCTTCGACGCCATGGCCGCCTGCGTAGACCGTCGTGAACGTCTCGAGGCGGCGATCGAGGCGATGGCAGCTGACAGTGAGTTCACCCCGGTGGTGCGACGGCTGGGCTGCCTACGGGGGATCGCCACGCTGACCGCGTTCGGACTGGCCACCGAGATCGGGGATTGGCACCGGTTGACCGGGCGAACGATCGGCGCCTACCTGGGCCTGGTTCCCTCGGAACACTCCTCTGGCGCGAGCCGGGCCCAGGGCGCGGTGACCAAGACTGGCAATGGACACGCCCGGCGCCTGCTGGTCGAGGCGGCCTGGCACCACCGGGCCCCTTATCGGCCTGGAACGGTGTTGCGGCGCCGCTGGGAGCTGGCCTCGCCGGCCGCCAAGGCGCGTGGCCAGGCTGCCAACCGGCGGCTGCATCAGCGGTGGGCCCATTTCGATCAACGAAAGAAACGTTCCGTGGTCGCCAACATGGCCGTGGCCCGCGAACTGGCCGGCTGGTGCTGGTCACTGGCGGTACTCGACGAGTAGTCACCCATGAACGTCCAGGTCGGAATGCTTGGTGGAGACGGCAGCGTCTTGGAGTGACCCACGAGCGGTCTATGAGCAATCGCGTTTTCCGACAACGTGATCACGCTCGATGCTAGATGGCGGTCAACTCCGACTCGAAAGTCCCGTCCTGCGGTAACCAACCCGCGCATATCAGACTGACAACGCGTCGACATGACACGCTCGACACCACCAAGCACTTACCTGGCCAACGAAGCGGCGGCCGTAGCGACGGTTACGGCCGCCGCTTCACCCTGCCCCTTGACAATCAGCTCCCCATATCAGACCGGTGCGCTGACCGCGCGCTGGGCCGCCTTGTCTTCGTAGAACCGGGCGCGCTCGTCGACGGCGTCGAGGAACTGGGCGAGCTCGGTGCGGGCCCGTTCGCCGTCCGGGCCGAAATCGGTGCGTTCGAAGATCCGCCAGAAGCGCAGCACCGGTTGCAGCACGTCGTCGTGGTGGATGCGCAGGTCGTAGATGCCGGCCTTGGCGATCAGGATCGAGTTCTCCCGGAAGTCGGCCATCCCGGCGCCCGGCATGGCGAAACCGACGACCTCGTCGCGGATTGCCGCCATCGCGGCGTCGGGCGCGATGTCCAGCGCGGCCGCCATCAGGTTGCGGTAGAAGACCATGTGCAGGTTCTCGTCCGCGGCGATCCGGGCGAGCAGTTGATCGGCGATGGGGCAGCCGGAGGCGCGCCCGGTGTTGCGGTGCGACACCCGGGTGGCGAGCTCCTGGAACGATACATAGGCCAGTGCGGCCAGCGGTGTCTTGTCCCCGGAGTCGTATCCGGCGATGGTGTGCGCCATCCGCAGCGCCTCCAGCTTGGACGGGTCCACCCCGCGGGTGACCACCAGGTAGTCGCGCAGTGCGATGCTGTGCCGGCCCTCCTCGGCCGTCCACTGGCCGACCCAGGTGCCCCACGCGCCATCGCGCCCGAATCGGGTGGCGATCTCACGGTGATAGGAGGGCAGGTTGTCCTCCGTGAGCAGGTTGACCGTGAGTGCGGCCTTGGCGACCGGGTCGAGCGGGGAGTCCTCCGGTTGCCAGTCTTCCCCGCCCAGGAAAGCGAAGTCCCTTCCGCGGCTCCACGGGACGTAGTCGTGTGGCTCCCAGGGTTTGGCCATTCCGAGATGGCGCTCGAGGTTCTGCTCGACGATGGGTTCCAACTCGTGTAGCAGGCCGGTCTGGACATCCGTCATGATGCGACTCCCTTCACAGCAAGTAACCTACGGTTCCGTAGGTTACGGTACCGTAGGTTACTCGCCGAGTCGACGGTTCGGGCTAGCTGATCCCGACGATCTCCTGGGCGATGGCGCTCAGCCGCGACTGTGCCGCGGACACCACGCGCTGGCGGTTCTTGTGGAACTCTTCGTAGGCGATGATCACCCGGATGTCGGCCGGCTCGGTCAATTCCTTCACGGCGGCCACCGCATCGTTGACGTTGAGGTCGTCGTAGCCGGTGATCGGCAGTTCGTCGGACTCCAGGACCCCGGCGTTCCCGCGCAGGGTGTGCAGCGCGTCGGCGACGTCGTCGGCGCCCTCGCGGCGGCTCACCTTCTCCGCGGCCGACAGCGCGGCGTCGCGGGAGGCGGACAGCGTCTTGGCGGCGATCTCGCCGGCGTGCCCGCCGCGGGCCAGCGCGTCGTCGACGGCCGGACGGGTCGCGCGAACCGTGGTCAACAGTCGATCGACGGCGCGGGTCGCCAGGATGCCGGGCAGATTGGCGATCTTGACGGCGGCGCCGGCGGCGGCCTGAATCGGGGTGCGGCGCAGGGCCGCCGGACCACCGAGTGCCTCTTCAGCCAGGATGGTGGTCAGCCACAGCACGGTCGCGCTGTGTGCCTCGATCAGCGAATCGGCAAGATCGGCGACCTCCCGGTACCCGCCCGCGACGGCCAGTGACTTCAGGTAGCGGGCGCGGTCGACGAGCTGGTGCTCCAGCGCCAGGTCGCCCAGCAGGGCTTCGGCGAACGGCTCGGCCTGCTCGGTGAGTGCCTTGACGGTGGCGGCGGCGCGGCCCAGGAACGGTCCGATGATGTCGGGGGAGCCCCCGAGGTCGCGGATGGTCGCCTCGATCAACGCGGCGCGCGTGCGGGCGTTCTCCGCATTCTGCGCGAGTTCCTCGCGGACCGCCTCCGTACGGGCCTGTCCGGTCCGCACCTCGGCAATCTGGATCTCCGTGCTGGTGAGTTCCAGGACGGTACGCAAATTGGTGATCAGTGTGGTGGTGTCGGTCATGACGATGTCCCCTTGTATTTCGTGCTGTCTGGTGTGTGCTGTCGTTCCCAGCGCCAGAAGCGCTCCCCGTCCGACTACCCGTCGTGGCCGGGCCTGACACGAAATGTCGCAAGTATGTGGTCCAGGTCTCGTTCATTTCCGCCACGCCGCTTATAACGATCGTAATAACCGCAGCTGGTCGCCTATTATGACGACTGTCATAGGAGGTGGGCGGGTGCAGCCGAACGACAATGCCCGGCAGCGGATGGTGGCGGGCGCGGCAGACATGCTGGGCACCCGC
The DNA here is from genome assembly GCF_043974665.1 of Mycobacterium sp. AMU20-3851. Classification (NCBI taxonomy): domain Bacteria; kingdom Bacillati; phylum Actinomycetota; class Actinomycetes; order Mycobacteriales; family Mycobacteriaceae; genus Mycobacterium; species Mycobacterium sp. AMU20-3851. The sequence continues at coordinate 5,385,874 of NZ_CP146371.1, read as the reverse complement.
GGGTTGAACGCGACCGGTGTGCGCGACGTGGCCAAGCACGCCGGTGCGCCGCTGGGCTCGGTGTACCACTACTTCCCCGGCGGGAAAACGCAGCTGGCGGCCGAGGCGGTGCGCTGGGCCGATGAGCAGACCGCCGAGGTGCTCGCCCGGTCAGCGGCCGAGGGGCCGGCCACCGTCGTCCGCGACCTTCTCGACATGTGGCGGAACATCCTGCTGGACGGCGACTTTCGGCGCGGATGTCCGGTGCTGGCCGTTGCGGTGGAGGATCTGCCGGGCGATGACACGGCGCCGCGGGATGCCGCCGTGTTCGCGTTCAGTGCCTGGTCGACACAGATCGCCCGAGCGTTGCGCGCCACCGGCGTGGAGCACGGCACGGCGACCGGCACCGCGACGCTGGTCATCGCCGCGGTGGAGGGCGCGGTGGCGATGAGCCGGGCCGAGCGCAGCACCGAGCCGCTGGACCGGGTTGGTGCCCAGTTGCAGCAGCTGATCGCCGGTCTGGGAGCTCCGCTCAGACCTTGACCCGCAGTACGTCAGGCAGCGAGCGGCGCGGTGTGGGGGGCGGCACCTCGTCGAGTTCCGGGACGCGGCCGATGCGGACCACGACCTGCGGGTAGGGCCGGTCGACCAGGGCGCCGACGATGTCGCGGCTGGCCTGCACCTCGGTGAGGTGGCTCAGGGTGCACGACGCGAGACCGGCCATGGTGGCGTCCAGCAGCAGGGCCGAGAGCGCTTCACCGCACCGCAGCAGATCGGCCCGGGTGTCCCCCAATGCGGAGATCACCACGAGCTGGGCGGTGTCCTCGGCGACGGTCCGCCGGCGTTCCCGGTTCTGGGTGACCGGGAACGACCGCCCCACATCCACTCGATCGGCCTCGGCAGCCGAAACCAGCGAGCTGTGCGGGATCCCGTCGGTGACCTCGAACGGCGATGTCCACCAGTCGATCTCGTGATGGTAGGCGGCATCGTAGAGACGCAGGGCATCGGTGAGCTGGGAGGCGTCGGCGACGGTCGGCCGGTCGGTGGGGGAGATGACGTCAACCGCGGCATCGGGGCCGAGGGTCTGTCGGAGCAACAACTCGAACGAGTCCCAGTTCTCCGGTGCCGACATCGGCAGCCGGTCGGTGCGCCGCGACAGGATGGCATCGGCGCGGCGCTTGTGCCCCTCGGCGACGGCGACCGGTGCCCCGAAGGTGATGGTGGCCAGGTGATGGTGATCGTTCGGATTGGGATAGCGCTGCACCCGGGCATCCAGGCCCGCCGCAGCCGCAGCGACCCGGAAGTGGTCGAGCGCTGCGCCACAACTGATCACGGCTTGCCGGCCACTGCTGTCGGTGGCCACCAGCCGGTCGGCGTCGATCCACAGCTGCACGCCCTCGCGGGAGATGATCCACCGCCACGGCTGGCTGTTGTGATACGACGGGGCGCGGCAGGCGAGCTCGATCGCGTCCTCGATGATCTTCAGCGGTGCCAAGGTGGGCGAAGTTGTTGCCATGACCCAATTCTGTGCCTGCCCGGCACCGGTGAGTAGGGCCGGAAGTCCCTAACTCGCGCGATGCGCCGGCCCGGAATTCTGCAGGTACGCGACGATCGCGTTGGACAGCGCGCGCCGTGCCTCGTCGAGGTCGATATAGGACCCGAGTTGACGTTCGGAGGTGATGCCGCGCATCGCTCCCGGGATGAACAGGGCCACTTCCCGAACCCGTGCCGGATCCACGTCGAGGTCGGCAAAGGCGTTCTGGCAATCGGTGATCCACGTCTTCTGCCAGGACGCCAGCTCGGCGGCGGTCTGCGGGAAGTGTTGTTCGAGTTCGGCGCGGTCGCGGGGGAGCGCGGCACGCAGGTTCTCGATGGCCCGCGAGTCGGTGGTGTCGAGGCCGTCGTACATGACGTCGAGGATCGCGGCCACTCGCCGGCTCAGTGCGCCGTGCGGTGCGGCGTGCGACGGCATCGCGCCCCGGCGCTGGGCGGTGTGGCGCAGCACCGCGGCCCACAGCCCGTCGATATCGCCGAACTGGTACTTGACCGTGCCCCAGGTGGCGCCGGCGTCCTTGGCGATGCGGTTGCCCGAGACCGACCCCGGGGCTCCGGATGCCAACGCCCGCAACGCGGCATCGAGCATGCTCTCGCGGGTGGCCTGCCCCCGGCGATTGGCGCGGCGACCGCTGGGGACGGGCACCACGGCTTCGCTCACGCGGGCGATGCTACGCGACTATTGACTTTGATAGAACCCTCTGTGATTCTGAGCGCCATGGCAAAGCCACCGCTGTCGATGAAGCCGACGGGCTGGTTCCAGGTGGCCTGGTCGGACGAGATCGGCGCCGGCGACGTTCATCGGATGACGTACTTCGGCGAGGAGATGGTCGCCTGGCGCGCGCAGTCCGGCCGATTGACGGTGATGAACGCCTACTGCGAGCACCTCGGCGCGCACCTCGGCTATGGCGGACACGTCGAAGGCGAGGTGCTGCAGTGCCCGTTCCACGGATGGCAGTGGAGCCATGAGGGCCGCAACGTCTGCATCCCGTACCAGGAGCGACCCAACCGCGGGCGCCGGATGCGCACCTACCCCGTAGTGGAGCGCAATTCCTCGGTCTACATCTGGCACGACGTGCTGGGCCGCGAACCGTTCTTCGACGCCCCCGACATCTTCGCGGACTTCGGTGAGCGCACCGCCAACGACTACTACCCGCAGCAGCGCCTCTTCCGTCGGGGACTGGAGTTGCACCCGCAGTACGTGCTCGAAAACGGGGTGGACTTCGCCCATTTCAAGTTCGTGCACCAGACCCCGATCGTTCCGGTGTTCACCCGGCACGACTTCGCGCAACCGGTGTCCTATGTCGACTTCACCATCACCTTCGAGGGTGACGACGGCCAGTCCATCGACGACGTGAACAGCGGGGTCGAGGCGATCAATGGTGGACTCGGCATCGCCGTCACCAAGAGTTGGGGCATGGTCGACAACCGAACCATCTCGGCGGTCACCCCGGTCGACGAGTCCACCTCCGATGTCCGGTTCATGGTCTACATCGGCCGCACCCCGGGCCGCGACGACCAGCGCACCGAGGACCGGGCCCGCGAGTTCGGCGAGGAGGTCATCCGGCAGTTCACCCAGGACATCCACATCTGGTCACACCAGCGCTATTCGGATCCACCCGCGCTGGCCACCGCCGAGTACGAGGGGTTCACCGCGATTCGCAAGTGGGCCATGCAGTTCTATCCCGATGGTCTCGGTGGCAGTGCCGCAGACCTGGCACGCGTGAGGAAGGCCGACACCCTATGACCAGCAACCCGACCCGCATCTTCCAGGTTGCCACCGGCAACGTGGGCACCGAGATGATCAAACGGATCGCCGCACATCCCGATCTGGAACTGATCGGACTGCACTGCTACAGCCCCGAGAAAGTGGGCCGCGACGCCGGCGAGATCGCCGGACTGGCACCCAACGGCGTCATCGCGACCGGTTCGGTCGACGAGATCATCGCGGCCAGGCCCGATGTGCTGACATTCCACGGGGTCTTCCCCGATGAGGATCTCTACGTCAAGGTGCTCGAAGCCGGTATCAACATCGTGACAACTGCCGACTGGATCACCGGCTGGCACCGCGACACCAATCACCCGCATCCCTCCGGGCGTCCGGTCAGCGAGGTGCTTGCCGAGGCCGCCGCCAAGGGCGGCGCGACGTTCTACGGCACCGGAATGAATCCCGGCCTGAATCAGATTCTGGGCGTGGTGTGTTCGGCGGATGTGGCCGAGATCGAGAACGTCACCACGATCGAATCGGTGGATGTGTCCTGCCACCACTCCGCAGACACCTGGAAGGAGGTCGGCTACGGACTTCCGGTGGACAACCCGCGGCTACCGGACATGCTGGAGCGCTACACCCGGGTGTTCGCCGACAGCGTGCTCCTGATGGCCGACTGTTTCGACGTGCAGCTCGACGAGGTGAAGTTCAGCTATGAACTCGGGGCCACCACCAAGGACGTCGACCTGGGCTGGTACCAGCTGCCCAAGGGCTCGCTCGGGGGCAGCTACATCAAGTATCAGGGCATGGTCGCCGGTGTGCCCAAGATCGAGACCCATCTGGAATGGCAGATGACCCCGCACACCGACCCGAGCTGGGATATCAAGGGCTGCTACATAACTCAGATCCAGGGTGATCCGTGCGTCTACAACAAGCACATGATCTTTCCCAAGCCCGGCGTGGATCTGTCGGACCCGGCCAGTTTCGCCTCGATCGGGATGACGGTGACCGGGCTGCCCGCGCTGAATGCCATCCGGTCGGTGGTCGCCGCACCCCCGGGGCTGCTCACCAGTGCCGACCTGCCGTTGCGGGCCTTCGTTGGCAGGTTCAAGTAGCCGGGGTGGCATTGACTTTACGGCTGTTTATTTACGTATGTTAAGTTCCACCGGTGGGCAGTCCGGTGCGGAAACGCAATGCGCGGGGATCGGGTGCGCTGCTGCGCGCCGAGATCCTGACCGCCGCCTGTGAGCTGCTGGACGCCGCAGACCGCGAATCCGATCTCACCTTGCGGGGAATAGCCTGTGCGGCAGGGATCTCCGCGCCCGCGATCTACGCCCATTTCGAGCACCGGGACGCCATTCTGTCGGCCATCGCCGAACAGAGCTGGCAGCAGGTGGTCGCCGACATCCGTGCCGAGGCGCCTGCGTAGGATTCGGCCCGCGACCGGTTGCACCGCGGCTGCCAGGTCTACGTGGCGTTCGCGCAGCGCCACCCGATGCGCTACGCGTTGATGACTCAGACCGCCGGGCCGTCCCCGTCCGCGCGCGAGGCACTCGGGGTGCTCACCGCCGCCTTGGCGCACTGTCGGCAACGCCCGGGAACGCATCCGGGTGCGGGACGTATCGCCGCGGCGTTGTCCACCGCCCTGCACGGGGTCGCGATGCTCAACCGCACCGATGTCCCTGCCATGTGGCTCAGCGATGCGAGCTCCGACGATGTGCTGCGCACCCTGGTCGACGGCGCCATCGCCCAACTGAACGAAGAACTGGATGACGAAGCGTAAAGGAACGCCGATGACTGTGCTCGACAACGGAATCGCATTGGAGCGCACCGGGGACGGGGTGCTGCGCGGGCGCACCGTGCCGGAGTGGGCCAACATGGTCGGGCCGTTCGGCGGCATCACCGCGGCAGCCCTGGTGCGGGCCATCGAACTGCAGCCCGACGTACACGGCCTGCCGGTCGCGTTGACCGCGAACTACCTGGCCCCCATCGTCGACGGCCCCTTCGACATCACGGCGCGGGCGGTCCGCACCAACCGCACCAACCAGCACTGGTATGTCGAACTCAGCCAGGACGGTGAGGTCAAGACCACCGCGACGGCGGTCTTCGGTATCCGGCGCGACACCTGGGGTGACACCGAACTGGTCCGGCCCTCCGCACCGGCACCCGAGGACGTGCCCGCCGGTGGCCCCGGGCCCACCTGGATGAACAACTACGACATGCGCTACGTCGCGGGCGGCATCCCAACCGAGGCCGACGGCGAGTCCGCTTCCTCGGAAACCCTGTTGTGGTTGCGCGACAATCCGGCCCGGCCTTGGGATTTCGCTGCGCTGGCCGCCGCCTGCGACGTGTTCTACCCGCGGGTGTTCCGGCGACTCGGGCGGTGGATGCCCGCCGGCACCATCTCGTTCACTGTGTACTTCCACGCCGACACCGACACCCTGGCCGCCCAGGGATCGGACCACGTGCTGGCGCGGGCACAGGCCCAGCAGTTCTCGGCCGGCCACTTCGACCAGTCCGCCCAACTCTGGGCGACCGACGGCGCGTTGCTGGCCACCAGTCACCAGATCGTCTACTTCAAGGGATGAGCGCTCGCGGCGAGTAGCCACTCCTCGAACTGCGTGCCGAACAGCGTCGCTCCGGGACCGGGCACCAGGGTGTCGTCCTGCAGGTGCGCCCCCCAGTACCGCGATTGCGGATCGGCCACCACGGTCCGCTGGTCGCCGCGCGCGGTGAGCGCGGTCCGGATCAGTTCGTCGAGCCGATAGCGTTGCGGCCCTGCGACATCGGCCATACCGTTCACCGGGTTGCCGAGGGCCGCGATGGCCACCGCCTCGGCGACGTCGGCCGAGGCGATCGGCTGGAACTGCACCGGTGCCAACCGGACCAGGTCGCCCTCGGTCGCGGCATCGGCGATGCCCCGGACGAACTCGAAGAACTGCGTCGCCCGCACGATCGTGTACGGCAGCCCGCTCGCCCGGATCAGGGTTTCCTGTGCCAGCTTGGCGCGGAAGTACCCACTGTCGGCGGCCAGCCGGTCGGTCCCCACCACCGACAGCGCCACATGATGGCCGACGCCCGCGGCCACCCCGGCGGCCAGCAGATTGGTCGTGGCGGTGCGGAAGAACTCCATCGCCGCGTCATCGGTGAAGGACGGTGAATTCGACACATCGACGACCGCCCCGGCACCGGCCAGCGCGTCGTCGAGTCCTTCGCCGGTGAGGGTGTTCACCCCGGTGGCGGGCGCGGCGGCGACGGCCTCATGGCCGTGCTCGGCCAGCACCTGCACCACCTGGGATCCGATCAGGCCGGTACCCCCGATCACAACGATTTTCATGGTGAAACCTCCTGTCGGTGGGGCGGGATCGACGCCCATCCACCAGAACGGCTGCATGTCGCCGGAGTCATCCGTGGCCGGACCACGGGCCCGAGACCACGAACAGTCAAGGGCGCGCCCCGGTGCCGCGTGGGAGAACTCTGGACTGCGATGAACGCCGAGAGCCCCACCCCCGAGACCGATGCCGAACTGGCTGCCCGGTTCGCGCGGGACACCGCGCCGCTGCGGACCGCCCTGATGCGTGGCGCGCGCAGGCTGACGCGCTCCGAGGCCGATGCCGAGGACCTGCTGCAGGACGCGCTGATGCACGCGTTCATGGGTTTTCGGGGATTCGAGCCCGGCACCAACCTCAACGCCTGGTTGTTCCGCATCATGCACAACCGGTGGATCAGCGGCCACCGGATGAAGCAACGGCGCCCGGCGGAGTACGCGACAGACGCGATCGCCGAGCTGGAACAGGCCATCGGACCGGGGCGCAGCGTGCGCTCCGCGGAGGCCGCGGCCCTGGACATCCTTCCCGACGCCCGGCTGCGGGCCGCCCTGGCCGAGCTGCCGGAAGGGTTCCGGATCGCGCTCTACTACGCGGACGTCCAGGGCCTGACCTACGCCGAGACCGCGGCGGTGATGGGAACGCCGGTGGGCACCGTCATGTCCCGGGTGTTCCGCGCGCGGGCCCAGCTGCGCCGGAAACTGGCCGGGACCGCCGCCGACCGCGGCATCCGCCGAATCGAGCTCGACCAACAGAGCGCATGAGAGAAAGGTTTTCCATGGCAACACAATTGGCCGGCCAGACCGCACTGGTCACCGGTGGTACGGCAGGAATCGGGCTGGCCTGCGCGCGGCTGCTCGCCGAGGCCGGCGCCACGGTACTGATCACCGGGCGTGACCGCGCGCGGGGTGAGGCTGCCGCGCAGTCACTGGGCTCCGGTGTCCGTTTCATCCGCGCCGATATCGCCGATCTCGACTCGGTGGCGGCGCTGGTGGCGCAGAGTTCCCCGGTCGACATCCTGGTCAACAACGCGGCCAGTTTCCCCGGCGCGCTGACCGTCGAGCAGGACGTGGCGTCCTTCGAGTCCACCTTCGACACCAATGTGCGGGGGACGTACTTCCTGGTTGCCGGGCTGGTCCCGGGCATGCTGGCACGCGGATCCGGAAGCATCATCAATGTCACCTCCATGGTGGCGTCCAAGGGAGTGGCCGGCGCGTCGGTGTACAGCGCGTCCAAGGCCGCCGTGGAATCGCTGACCAGGACGTGGGCCACGGAGTTCGGACCCGGCGGGGTGCGGGTCAATGCGGTGGCGCCGGGCCCGACCAACACCGAGGGTGTGGTCGCCGAGTGGGGCGACACCAACGACGAACTGGGCCGGGCACTTCCGCTCGGGCGCACGGCCGAACCGACCGAGATCGCCGAGGCGGTGCTGTTCCTCGCCTCGTCCGCATCGAGTTTCATCACCGGAGCAACGCTGCCCGCCGACGGCGGCGGCGTCGCGGCCTGAGAAGGAGAACGAGGATGTCTGATACCTGGCGCACCGCATTGACAGTGCTGCAGGAGGCCCAACCGGAGATCCCGGCCGGCGCCCACGTGATGACCGTCGTCATCGAGTTCCCGCCCGGCGACGCCGGCACCCCACCGCACCGGCACGCCGGGCCGGCGTTCGGGTACGTCATCGAGGGCGAGATGTTGTTCGAACTGGAGGGTCAGCCGCCGCGGGTGATCAAGGCCGGGGAGGCGTTCTGGGAGCCCGGCGGCGACCTCATCCATTACAGCGACGGCAACAACCGCACCGATATCCCGAGCCGGTTCACGGTGACCATGATGTGTGTGCCCGGCCGTCCGATGCTGGAACTGGTGGACGAGGGTGAATTGGAACAGCGCAAGGACCGGCGCTGGCGACCACCGGCCTGAAAACGTCCTGACAGCGATGAGCCCTCCCGCCGGTCGGCGGGAGGGCTCATCGGAGGAGTAGGGACCCTAGCGGGCGTGCTTGCGGTGACGGCCCATCAGGGCGGTCAGCCAGCGAACGTCGAGCAACATCTTCGGTTCCGCCTTTCTATGCGGTCTTGTGCAGGAGCGGCAGCAGCCGGCGCCGGGCGAGCGTGCCCTCGGCGAAGTGGTGCAGCGCCTCCGGGACGGAGGCCGTGATGGGGAATGCGTCGTCGAGCAGTCGCAGGACGGCGAGCACGGCCGGGCTTGCGACCAGGGCCCACTCGACTCCTGCGAGGTCGCACTCATCATCGAGGGCGTAGAGGAGTGACACACCACGCGCGGACAGGGACGTCACGTCACTCAGGTCGAGTGCGAACGGCTTTTCCGCGAGGACCAGTCGGCGGACCTTCTGGGTGAGTCGATCGAAGTTGTCGTCATCGATGACACCGGAGACGGTCACCACCATGGCGAGGTGGCGGCACTGTGCTCGTAACTCGGCGCCGTCGCACTGGACCGCCGGGTTCCCGTAGCGGAATGCGATCGTCATGTTCGCCTCCCTTCTGGCTCTGACCTGTCGTTGTTGGACTGATACCGAAGTTATCGGCGTAATTTAAGGTACTTGGGAGTAGTGATTGAGACTTTGCTAAGAAGATAGTCTGAGAGCCGGGTAAGGGTTCGCTGAGCGAAATGTAAGTGGTTGCGCCGCAACGTATTTCGATTTCATGTTTGATTCCGCAAATTGGCGGGTACACCTTACCGCCGAGTAGCCTAGATCCCGGGTTCAGTGCTTGAACTGATTACCCGAATAGTTCTGCCAAGGCGAATAATCGGCGATCAACGCCTCCTGGGGCGGTCGCAGGTGCTCCGGCACATGCTGCAGATTGATCCTGACGCGGTACCAGATCGAGCTCGGCCCGCGCATACCGTCGATCAGCACATCGACGGGCTCGAGCAGTTCAGCGGCCTCGCGGTGACTGCCGCGCCACACCTCGAGCGCGGCCATCGCCTCGTCCCTGGTTTTGGTCCGGGCGACCTCGATCAGCGGCATCTGCGACGCCCTGCGACCGTCGACACTCTTCCGGCTGGGTGGCTTCTCCGCAGGTCCGAGCATCTCGGCGAGGTCGAGCAGACCGGTCAGCTCACCGGGATGGGCATCCATGTCGGCCCACGGGTCGCCGATGGCGCGGAACCGTGCGGGCACGGTCGCCACGGTGAACGTCTCGGGCCGGCAGTCGGGCACCTCGTCCCAGAACAACGGGGTGGACACCCGGGCGTCCGGCCTGGCCCGCACCGAGTAGGCGGAGGCGACGGTGCGGTCCTTGGCGTTCTGGTTGAAATCCACGAACACCCGGGCACCGCGCTCCTCCTTCCACCAGCGGGCGGTCGCGAGATCGGGCGCCCGCTGCTCGACGACCCGCGCCACGGTCTCCGCGGCCAGCCGGACCTGCTTGAACGGCCAGTTCGGGTGGATACGCGCATAGATGTGGAAGCCGCGGGAACCCGACGTCTTCGGCCAGGAGGTCAGTCCGTACTCCTCCAGCACCTCTCGGGCGAGGGCCGCGACCGCCAGGATCTGCTCCCACTCCACGCCGGGCATCGGGTCCAGATCCACCCGCAACTCGTCGGGATGCTCCAGATCGTGCGCCCGCACCGGATGCGGGTTGAGATCGACACACCCCAGCCCGACCGCCCATACCAGGCCGGCCGGTTCGGTGATCACGGCCTCCTTCGCCGAGGTCCCGGACGCGTACTTGAGCTCGGCGACGTCGACGAAATCCGGCCGCTTCTCCGGTGCGCGCTTCTGGAAGATCGCTTCCTCGTCGATGCCCTTGACGAAACGTTTCAGGATCATCGGCCGGTTGTGTACCCCGCGCAGGGCGCCGTCGGCAACGGAGAGGTAGTACTCGACCAGATCGAGTTTGGTGACATCTGCCCGCCCGTCTGCACCCGGGAAGATCACCTTGCCGGGGTTGCTGACCGAGACCTCCCGCCCGCCCACCTCCAGCGTCCTGCGATTGCCTGCGGCAGCCCCCATGCGGCCATGCTAGTTATCTGTCCCCACTCGACACGAGTCACATATTGTGGCGTTCATGCCCAGCCTCACAGATCTGCCCGCTCAGGCGGCGGCGAAAGCCCAGCTGTTACTCGGCCGTGGGGCCGCGGAACTGCATTACGCACGCAAGATGTTCGAAGCCGGAGCCCTGCGCATCGAGTCGCCGCAGGCCATCGCGGCACTGCTCGCCGACATCCGGCGCTGGGGCGAGATCGGGATGATCCCGGCGCTCAACGCCCGTCGGCACCCGGATCGTCTCGCCTGTATCGACGACGACGGCGAGTTCACCTTCGGTGAGCTGGACCGGGCGGCCAATGCGGTCGCCAATGGCTTGCGCGCCAAGGGAGTCAAGGACGGCGACGGTGTCGCACTGCTGATCCGCAACCACCGGTGGTTCCTGGTGGCGCTGTACGGCGCGGCCCGCGTCGGAGCCCGCATCATCTTCCTCAACAGTGAGTTCTCCGGCCCGCAGATCAAGGAGGTGTCCGAACGCGAGGGCACCGCGATCATCATCTACGACGATGAGTACACCGCCGCGGTCGCCCAAGCCGAACCGGAGCTGGGCAAGCTGCGCGCACTGCCCACCAACCCCGACAAGCCCGAACCGTCGGGCAGCACCGACGAAACCCTGGCCGACCTGATCTCCCGTAGCAGCAAACAGCAGGCCCCCAAGGTCGGCAAGCACGCGTCGATCGTCATCCTGACCAGCGGCACCACCGGCACTCCCAAGGGCGCCAACCGGCAGTCGCCGCCGTCGCTGGCTCCGATCGGGGGAGTGCTCTCTCATGTGCCGTTCAAGTCCGGTGAGGTCACCGCGCTGCCGGCGCCGATGTTCCACGCGCTGGGGTTCCTGCACGCCACCATCGCCATGATGCTGGGCACCACGTTGGTACTGCGCCGCCGGTTCAAGCCGGCCACCCTGCTCTCCGACGTCGAGAAGCACAAGGTGACCGCCATGGTGCTGGTGCCGGTGATGCTGTCGCGCCTGCTCGACGAACTCGACAAGACCGAACCCAAGCCGGATCTGTCCAGCCTGCGGATCGTCTTCGTGTCCGGTTCGCAGCTGGGCGCCGAGCTGGCCACCCGTGCGATGCGGGAACTCGGTCCGGTCGTCTACAACCTGTACGGCTCCACCGAGATCGCGTTCGCGACCATCGCCCGGCCCCGGGATCTGTCCATCAATCCTGCGACGGTGGGCCCGGTGGTCAAGGGCAATGTGGTGAAGTTGTTGGACGACAACGGGGTTGAGGTTCCCCAAGGTGAGGTCGGGCGGATCTTCGTGCGCAACACCATCCCGTTCGAGGGGTACACCGGCGGCGGTGGCAAGCAGATCATCGACGGCATGATGTCCTCCGGCGACGTCGGCTACTTCGATGAGCACGGACTGCTCTACGTCTCCGGCCGCGATGACGAGATGATCGTGTCCGGCGGCGAGAACGTCTTCCCCGCCGAGGTCGAGGATCTGATCAGCGGGCACGCGGAGGTGGTCGAGGCGACCGCGATCGGTGTCGAGGACAAGGAGTGGGGCCACCGGCTGCGCGCCTTCGTCGTCAAGGCCGAGGGCGCCTCCGTCGACGAGGACGCGATCAAGGCCTACGTGCGCGACAACCTGGCCCGCTACAAGGTGCCGCGCGAGGTGATCTTCCTCGATGAGTTGCCGCGTAATCCCACCGGCAAGATCCTCAAGCGGGAGTTGCGCGAGATCGAGGTCGATTAGCCCGCCGCACGGAATATCGCGGCGAGCGCCGGGGTAGTACCTCAGCGTGAACATCGATCTGACCGGTAAGACCGCACTCGTCACCGGCTCGACCCAGGGCATCGGGTTGGCCATCGCTCAACAGCTGGCCGCCGCCGGTGCCCGGGTCATCGTCAATGGCCGTACCCAGGCGCGCGTCGAGGAGGCGGTGGCTGCTGTCGGCGGCGATGCCGTCGGGGTCGCCGCCGATGTGGCCGAGGAGGCCGGTGCCGCGGCGGTCGTCGAGCAGTTCCCCGACGTCGATGTGCTGGTGAACAACCTGGGCATCTTCGAGGCGGTACCGGCCCGCGAGATCACCGATGAGCAGTGGCGGCGCTTCTTCGAGGTCAACGTGCTCGCGGCGGTCCGGCTGATCCGTGCCTATCTGCCCCACATGACCGAAAAAGGCTGGGGCAGAGTCATTCAGATCGCCAGCGACTCGGCGGTCGTGACACCGGCGGAGATGATCCACTACGGGGTGTCCAAGACGGCGCTGCTGGCGGTGACCCGCGGTTTCGCCAAGGACGCGGCCGGCACCGGGGTGACGGTGAACTCGGTGATCGCCGGCCCGACGCATACCGCGGGGGTGGAGGACTTCGTCTACCAGCTGGTCGACAAGAACCTGCCCTGGGACGCGGCGCAGCGCGAGTTCATGCGGTTGCACCGGCCGCAGTCGTTGATCCAGCGGCTCATCGAGCCCGCCGAGATCGCGAACATGGTGACCTATCTGGCCTCGCCGCTGGCCTCGGCGACCACCGGCGGGGCGCTGCGGGTCGACGGCGGCTACGTCGACGCCATCCTGCCCTGAGTGCGGGCCACCCGTAGCGGGAGGACGAGTAGGAGCGCCAGCACGGTCAGGGCAGCGGGCATCGAGCCCAGCCCGACCATCCCGAAGCGGTCGACCGCCCAGCCGCCGGTGAGTGCTCCGACGGCGATGCCGAGGTTGGCCGCCGAGATGTTCATCGTCATCGCGAATGCCGGCGCTTTGGCTCCCGCCAACGTCACCCGCACCTGACTGAGCGTGACACCCGCGGTGTGCATGAGGCTCCAGAGGGCGAACGGGATCGCGGCCGCCAGGATCGAACCCCCGGTCCATGCTGCCGCGTTGACCGCCACGGCGAGCACCACCGCCGCAAATGCGGATGCGGCGAGCGGGAACCGGTCGGCGACGCGTTCGGCGGCGACGTTGCCCGCGACACCGACGGCGCCGAACAGCAGCATCGCGAGCGCGAGACCACCGGCGTCGAGACCGATGGCGTCCTCCAGCCACGCCCCGAGATAGGTGTAGGCGGAGAACATGGCGGCGAAGATCACCACCGACAGTGCGAGGTGACCGAGGAACCGAGGCCCGCGGAGCACGGCGAGGTTACCTGAGACAGGTGGTGGCGGGGCGGACATCTGGTTGCGCGGGAACAGGATTGCCACCGCGGCCGCGACGGGTAGGGACACGACAGCCAGCACGACGAACGACAGTCGCCACTGGCCGCCCTGGGCCAGTGCGATACCGGCCGGCAGCGCGATCAGCACGCCCAGCACGAAGCCGAGATTGGCCCGGGCCAGCGCACGGCCACGCGTCCCGGCAGGTGTGTGCCGCAGGACCTCGGCGGTGCCGACTCCGATGAGAGCCGGTAGAAACGCACCCTGTATTGCCCGCATCACCAGCACAAGAGTGAAGTCCGCGGCGACGGCGATGACGCCGTTGCCCATACCGAACAGCACCAGCACCGCCGTGAGCAAGGTGGGTGCCGGGACACGGCTCACCGCCAGTGTGACGAACGGTCCGGCGACCGCCGCGGCGATCGCGAACACCGCGGTCAGCTGCCCGGCGGCCGAGAGCGGCAGGGTGAAGTCGGCCGCGATCGGTGGCAGCAGGCCGACGACGATGAACTCGGTCGCGACCACCAGCATGATCGCGGGTGCCAGCAGCAGGAGCACCCGACGCAGATCCCGGTCGGCGTCCGCGCCGACGCGCGTCACGCGTTGGCGCCGCCGTCGATGGTCACTCCGGCTCCATTGATCGATCCCGCCTCCGGCCCGGCCACGAATGCAACCAGCGCGGCCACGTCCTCGGGTGTGCCGTAGCGCGGAATCGCCATGAGCGCCTTCTGATCCGCGGCTTGCGGACCATCGGCGGGGTTCATATCGGTGTCGGTGGAGCCAGGATGCACGACGTTCACCGTGATTCCGCGGGCGCCCAGATCGCGCGCCAGACCCTGCGTCCAGCCGATCAACGCGGCCTTGCTCGCCGAGTACAGCGCCATCCCCGGCCCGGGCACGCGGGACGCCAGGTTGCTGCCCGTGGAGATGATGCGGCCGCCCTCGGGCAGGTGTGCCAGCGCAGCCTGCGATGCGAGCATCACCGCACGCACGTTCACATTCAGGGTCGCGTCGATGTCCTCCAGCGTCATCTCCTCGACCGAACCGCCGCGGTATATACCGGCGTTGTTCACCAGGATATCCAGTCCGCCAAGGGCTTCGGCAGCGTCGTCTACTGCCCGACGGACCGACGCGGGGTCGTCCGCCGACATCTGGACCGCGACGGCTCGACCGCCGCGGCCGGTGACGGCGTCGACGACCGCCTGTGCCGCGTCGGCCGAACGTTCGTAGCCGACTGCCACGGCGGCGCCCTCGGCGGACAGCCGGCGGGCGATGGCCGCCCCTATTCCGCGGCTCCCGCCGGTCACAAAGGCTCTCTTCCCGTCTAGCTTCGGCATCGCATGCTCCATTTCTGTAGTGATCGATGCAAATATATGGATACCGCGCTGCCGGCGTCAAGGGTTTCTGTATCATTCGATGCAGAATGCGGTGAAGGATGGTTCCGATGGCGGCTCGCGGACGGCCGAGGGAGTTCGACAGGACGGCTGCGCTCGAGCGCGCGATGGAGTTGTTCTGGGAGAAGGGCTTTGAGGGCACATCCATTGCCGACCTGACCTCGGCGATGGGTATCGGGCCCACCAGTCTGTATGCGGCGTTCGGCTCCAAGGACGACCTGTTCCGCGAGGCGGTGGAGCACTACGGGCACAGCGCCGGCGCGGAGATCTGGGCGGCGGTGACGGCGGCCGACACGGCCTACGGTGCGGTCGAGGCCTATCTGACTACCACGGCACGCGCCTTCACCCGGGGTGACTGCCCGACGGGTTGCCTGGTGGTGCTGTCGGCACTGCACGTCAATAGTGCGACGGAGGCGCTCCGGGCGGACCTCGTGGACAAGCGCGAGGCCAACACCGCCGACTTGGCCGAGATGCTGGCGCAGGGTGTCGAGAACGGCGAGATCCCGCCGACTGCAGATACTTCCGCGATCGCGCGGTTCTATGTGACGGTCCAGCAGGGCATGTCGATCCAGGCGCGGGACGGAGCCGACCGGGCCACGCTGGAGACGATCGCCCGATCGGCGCTCGCGGCGTGGCAGCCGCTGGTCGCGTCAACGCGGGAGATCCTGCCCTGACGCGCCGGGACTACGGTTCATGGTGCGCTTCTCGCGAAAACGCACCACAAACCGTAGTCCCGGAGGACGGGTTTACGGGTCGCGGGGCAGGCCGAGCAGACGTTCGGCGATGATGTTGAGCTGCACTTCGGTGGTGCCACCGTAGATGGTGGTGGCGCGGCTGAACAGCAGTCGCTCCGACCACTTGCCGGGCGCCTGCTCCTTATCGCCGATGATCGCGTCGGTGCCGAAGGAGGACACCCCGAACTCGGCGTAGCCCTGACCGGTCTTCATGGACAGCAGCTTGGAGATCGCCGCGGCCGGCATCGGGTCGCCACCGGCCAGGGTGAGCAGCGTTGAGCGCAGGTTGAGCACCTTGGCGGCGTAGCCCTCGGCGATCAGCTTGCCGGCGTGGTTCTGCTCGATCTGGTCGAAGTGCCCGTCGCGGATGAACTCCACGAATTGCTCAAGGCTGGCCAGGAACGGCGGCTCGGCGCTGCCGATCGAAACCCGCTCGTTGGTCAGGGTGTTGCGGCTGACCTCCCAGCCGCGGTCCACCTCGCCGAGCACCATCGAGTCCGGCACGAACACGTCATCGATGAAGACCGTATTGAACATGGCGTCGCCGGTGAGCTCGCGCAGCGGCTTCACCTCGACTCCCGGCGACTTCATGTCGATCAGGAAGTAGGTGATGCCATTATGTTTCGGCGCGTCCGGGTTGGTGCGGGCCAGCAGTGCGCCCCACTGGGAGAACTGCGCGCCGGTGGTCCAGATCTTCTGCCCGGTGATCCGCCAGCCACCGTCGACCTTGATGGCCTTGGTGGTCAGGCTGGCCAGGTCGGAGCCCGCACCGGGCTCGGAGAACAGCTGGCACCAGATCATCTCGCCGCGGAATGTCGGCGGCAGGAACTGCTGCTGTTGCTCGTCGGTGCCGTAGGCGACGATCGACGGGATGATCCAGGCGGCGATGCCCATCTGCGGGCGTGCCACCCGGCCGGCCGAGAACTCCTGGGCGATGATGATCTGCTCGATCGGTGCGGCGTTGCGGCCCCACGGCTTGGGCAGATGCGGCTGCACCCAGCCACCCTCCGCGATCGCCGCGTTGCGTTCTTCGCGCGCAATGGCTTTCAGTGCCGCGACCTCGGCGCGGATCTCGTCACGGACCTTCTCGGTCTCGGGATCCAGGTCGATGTCGAGCTTGCGCAGACCCGTGCCGGTGGCGGTGTCGACAACCTGCTGCGGATAGTCGGCGGCCCGGCCGAAACCGGCCACCAGGGCCAGCGCGCGGCGGTAGTAGATGTTGGTGTCGTGCTCCCAGGTGAACCCGATGCCGCCGTGCACCTGGATGCACTCCTGGGCGCAGTGCTGTGCCGCGACCGGAGCCAACGTGCCCGCGACGGCGGCCGCGAACTCGTACTTGGAATCGCTTTCACCGTCGCGGAATTCGTCGAGGGCGCGGCTGGCATCCCACACCGCGGCGGTGGCCCGCTCGGTCTCGGCGATCATCCCGGCGCACTTGTGTTTGATGGCCTGGAACTGGCCGATCGGCCGACCGAACTGTTCACGGATCTTGGCGTATTCGGTGGCGGTGTCGGTGGCCCAGCGGGCCACGCCGACGCATTCGGCGGACAGCAACGTGGAGATGAGCGCCCGGGCATGGTCGCGGCTGAGGTTGGACAGCACCCGGGTCCGGTCGTCGGCGGCGACCTCGACCCCGTTGACCCGTACGTGCGCCACCGGGCGCAGCGGGTCGATGCTCTTGACCGGCTCGATCTCCAGCGCGCCGGCGTCGAGCACGATCCATTCCTCGCTGCTCTCGATCGACACCGGCAGCACCAGCAGCGAAGCCTGCGCCGCACCCGGCACGGCGCGAACCTCCCCGCGAATGACGAGCT
Organism: Mycobacterium sp. AMU20-3851; assembly: GCF_043974665.1. Taxonomy (NCBI): domain Bacteria; kingdom Bacillati; phylum Actinomycetota; class Actinomycetes; order Mycobacteriales; family Mycobacteriaceae; genus Mycobacterium; species Mycobacterium sp. AMU20-3851. Next base: position 5,368,262 of record NZ_CP146371.1, on the reverse strand, counting down.
TGTCGCCCTGGCGGGTGGCGGTCAGACCGGAGTCGATCGCGTAGACCGCGATGGTTTCACCGGACGCGAGGCCACCGAGCAGCGGGGATTCGGCGTCGTGCGCGGAGATCAGTGCGCTCGCGATCGCCGACGGGACGAACGGGCCCGGGACCGCGCCGTAACCGAACTCGGCCAGGGTGACGGCGAGCTCGAGGATGCCGAAACCCTGTCCACCGACGTTCTCGGCCAGGTGGACGCCCTGCAGGCCCTGCTCGGCGGCGGCGTTCCAGTACGGCGGGGGATTGGTGATCGGTGTCTCGAGGGCCTCGTGCAGAACATCTGCCGGGGCGACCTTGGCCACCAGTGACCGGACCGAATCGGCCAGGTCATTGTGTTCAGAGTTGATCGCGATGGGCACGCTTAACCTCCATGGGCAACATCCCTAATAACCGGTCGGTTGGGACCGAGGGTACCTCGGGGTGACGTGTGCCACCTCAGGGTGTCCGTCAAGTGCGACGTCCAGGGTCCGGGCGCTGTCTCACAGCGAGACTGTCGGGGCCGCATCGCGTCCCTGGTGTGGAGGACACAAGCACCGATCGGTGTTCGCGCGGAGGGAGATCACCGGATGGCCATCGAATCGATGGCGGGGCTCGGTCTCACGGTCCATTCGCTGATCCGGTTCGCCCGCGTCCACGATCACGGGTGGACGCCCGAGCCGGTGCGGCCCTCTCCTCGAAACAAGCTGTGAGACCGTCGGTTCCGCACCCGTACCGGCGGTGCGGCCAGGGGAACACCGATAGGTTCTGCCGGAACACAGCGGGGTCGACCGGCGTTGCGCTCGTGTCGTTCATGCCGATCAGTCTGCGCCGGTTGATGTTCCGACAACGTGCCACTTTGGGACACTGTCACCGCGGCGCGTTGACGACGTGGGCCAGCGGTTCGCCGTCCCGCATCCGGCGGCAGTTGTCCACCGCGATCCCCAGATAGCGGCGCATCGTATCGGCGGTATACCAGGTGACGTGCGGGGTGAGCACGACGTTGTCCAGCCCGAGCAGCGGATTGTCCGCGGCGACCGGTTCGACGTCGAACACGTCCAGTCCGGCGGCGGCCAGCCGACCCGTCCGGAGCGCGTCGGCCAGGGCACCCTCGTCGACGATCGGGCCGCGTGCGGTGTTGACCAGCACCGCGCCCGGCTTCATCGAGTCGAGCGCCGCCCGGTCGAGAAGGTGATGGGTGGCCTCGGTGAGCGGCAGGTGTAGCGAGACGATGTCGCTCTCGGCGAGCAGGCCGGCCAGCGGCCGCCAGTCCGGCAGGCCGTCATCGCGGGTGCTGGTGTGCAGAACCTGCGCGCCCAGTGTCCGCAGCACGGTCTCGACCTGCTTGGCGATGTTGCCGTAGCCGACCAATCCGACCGTGCAGCCGCCGATGTCACGCACGGTCTCACCCAGGCTGGGGTCGGACGGCCAGCCGCGTCCCTCGCGGGTGGCGCGGTCCAGTTGCGGTAGCCGGCGCAGCGCCGCCAGCATCAGCAGCAGTGTGCCCTCGGTGACCGACGGCGCGTTGGCGCCGGGCATGTTCGCGACCGCGATGTCGCGCCCGGTGGCGGCGGCGACGTCGATGGTGTTCACCCCGGCGCCGAGCTTGTGCACCAACCGGCAGCGGGCCGCCCGTTGCAGGTCGGCGGCCGACAGCGGGCGCAGCACGTGCCAGACCACGTCGACCTCGGGCAGCTCGCGGTACAGGGTGGCGTCGTCGTCCTCCGCGCACCACCGGATGTCGAGCCAGTCTGATTCCGGGGCAACGAAATCCAGGACTTTCCGGCCGGGAGTGAAGTGGGCCAGAACCTTGATCTGGCGCCCTAGCGCCACCTCTTCGCGATCCACTTGGCGATGGTATCGGCCTGCTCGCTGCGAGCGCCCGGGGTGGTGAAGTAGTGGTCGGTGTCGATCGACAACTGTGTCTTGTCGGAACCGGCCAGCGCGTCATGGATCCGTTGCGCGTCGGAGGGATAGACCCCGGTGTCCTGGTCGGCGTTGATGACCAGCGCCGGGCAGTCGATGAGCGCCAGGTGCGGTTCGGCGCGGGTCTGGGCGTGCCGCAGGCTCCACATCCCGATCCAGTTGCGCAGCGTGCAGGCCGCCGCGATGCCGTGGGCAGACCGGTTGGCCTTGACCGGCGGGCCGGCGTAACACAGGTTGGGCTGGCGCCGGGTCGGTTCCAGGGTGGGATCGACCATCCGCGGGTCCGCCCAGGTGCGCATCACGGTGAAGGGCCGGTCCGAGTAGCCGGCTGCCTGCACCCGTTTGAGTTCGGTCTCCGCCCAGTCGGTGATGGCCTCGTTGCGGGCGATCTGTGCCGCGCGGTAGCGGGCGACGAAATCGGCGGAGTAGGGCGGGCCGTTGCGCTCGTCGAACAGATCCAGGCTCGGGTCGGTGGACAGCGCTTCACTCTCGTCGGTGACCGAGGCATCCATCCACGCGGTGAGCACGTCCGGCCGGCCCGGGTGCGCCGCGCTGGCCACATAGCCGTCCGCCGGCACGAGATCGGTGAGCCCGGCGGCCGGGCGCATGCCCTCCAGCGGCGTCACGTGGTGGTGCACGGCCTGAGCCTGATAGGCCGCCATCAGTGACCCGCCGCCGGAGTTGCCGAGCAGCACCACGGTCTCGATGCCCTGCACCTCGCGCAACCAGCGCACCCCGACACCGATGTCGACCAGCGCGTGGTCGAGCAGGAAGGAACTCTCGAAGCCACGGAACCGGGTGTTCCAGCCGAGGAACCCGATGCCTCGGGTGGCCAGGTAGTCGGCGAGATAGTGCTCGGAGAAATCGATCTGGTAGTGCGTGGCGATCACCGCGACCTTCGGTTTCCGGCCGACCCCACGGTGGTAGAGGCCCTGGCACGGATGCCCACCGGCACCGGCCCGGCGTGCGGTGGGGGAATCCATCCCGACGAATTCCCGGGTGACTCCCGGCGTCGGGCCCTTCGTCGTCATGGCTGTCCGGTCTCCTTGTGGTAGATCGTGCGGTAGAAGATCGCGGCCAGAGTGGCCACACAGGCGTCGTCGTCGGCGGTCTGTGCCCCGGCCCCGGCGAGTTGGGCGTAACAGAACTGGTTCAGCATGGACACCAGTGCGACCGCTATCAGGTGGGCGTCATCGCCCGCGCAGTAGCCGTCGCGCTGGGCCTGCTGGACCATCTTGGTGATCAAGGTGATGGGCAGCGCGCAGATCTCGGACCAGTATTGCGCGAAATCATCACTGACCATTGCCAATTGAGAAACTGCGATGATCTCGGCCAGACGATGCCGGTAGGTGTTCCAGTGTGCGGCCGCCGCAGCGTGCGCACGCTCGGCGTTCGTCAGGCCCGGTTCGCCGGCAGCCAGCACGCGATCTCGGGCCTCATCGCGGAACCGGACGGCCCAGTCCCGGACCATGGCCTCCTTGGAGTCGTAATAGTTGTAGTACGACGCGGTGGACCGGCCCGCCTCGGCCGCGATGTCGGCGACGGTGGTGGCCAATATGCCCTTGCGGGCGACGACGGTTCGGGCCGCGGCATCGATCGCGGCCTGGGTCTGTCGCCCGCGGGCGGTGGGCAGCTCTACCCGAGCGGTCACGGAAACCCTCCGGTCTTTCATTGTCCGAACCTGAATCTGATGTTAGATTCAGTTTTACTTCTGCGCCAGATCTCGGGAGCCGACATGATCAAGCCATCGAACCCCAATTCCGAATTCCAGCTGGGCGGCATCAACCATGTCGCGCTGGTGTGCTCGGACATGCAGCGCACGGTGGACTTCTACTCCGGCGTGCTCGGGATGCCGCTGGTCAAGTCGCTGGACCTGCCCAACGGTATGGGGCAGCACTTCTTCTTCGATGCCGGCAACGGCGACTGCGTGGCGTTCTTCTGGTTCACCGACGGACCCGACGGGGCGCCGGTGGTGTCCTCCCCGGCGGCGTTGCCCGGGATCGGCGAATTCACCAGCGCGGTGTCCACCATGAACCACCTGGCCTTCCACGTCCCGGCCGAGCAGTTCGACGAGTACCGGGAGAAACTCAAGGCCAAGGGGGTCCGCGTCGGCCCGGTGCTCAACCACGACGACAGTGAATGGCAGGCCTCGCCGACACTGCATCCCGGCGTGTACGTCCGGTCCTTCTACTTCCAGGACCCCGACGGCATCACGCTGGAATTTGCTTGCTGGATCAAGGAATTCACCGAGGACGATGTCGCCACCGTCCCGAAGACCGCGGCCGACCGCCGGCCCCGGGCATCTGTCTAGGGGGCCTTGGCCGCGAGATTGCAACTACCGAGAACTTTTGCGAGTGGGTGCCGCGATAACTGCAATCTCGCGGGACTTCGGAGGGGCTAGCTGTTGTGACCTTGGAGGTTGTTGACGGCGTGGCGGCTTGAAATGGGGAGGACCTCCTGACGGAGTGGATGTGTCTGGCATCTATCCGTAGGAGGTCCTCGTGTCTCACGTTAACGCCCGCACCAACCTGTTCGCACGTCGCTTGATCGTGGAGCGTGTCGCCGCGGGCTGGCCGCCAGCTCATGTCGCTGAACAACTGGGCATTTCGCGGGCCACGGTCTATAAGTGGCTGCGCCGCCATCGAGAGGGCGGTGAGGAGGCGTTGGCCGACCGGTCCTCGCGTCCGCACCGGATGCCGACGCGCACCAGTGCACACGTCGAGCGCAAAGTGCTCAGAGCTCGGCAACGCCGCAAGCGCGGCGCGGTCGTGCTGGCCGCCGAGCTCGGGATGCACGCCTCGACGGTAGGCCGGATCTTGGCGCGCCATCAGGTGCCGCACTTGAGTGCGATCGACCCGATCACGGGGCAGCCGGTGCGCTCGTCGCGGCGCAGCCCCAACCGCTATGAGTACCGCACCCCAGGAGCAATGGTCCACGTCGATGTCAAAAAGTTGGGACGCATCCCCAAAGGTGGAGGGTGGCGCCTGCACGGCCGCGACGCGAAGGTGTCAGTTGCCAACCGGCACAAGAAGACCAAGATCGGCTATGACTATGTGCACACCGCGATCGATGACCGCACCAGGCTGGCATACAGCGAAGTACTGCCCGACGAGAAAGACCTCACGTGCGCAGGATTCTTGCACCGAGCGATGGTGTGGTTCGCCGGCCACGGTGTGCGGGTGCGGCGGCTGCTGACGGACAACGCTTTGGTCTACCGGCGCGGCACCAATTGGGGCTGGGTGTGCACGGCCTGGGGAGTGCGACGCAGGTTCATCAAGCCCGGCTGCCCCTGGACCAACGGGAAAGCCGAGCGTTTCAACCGGACCCTGCTCAATGAATGGGCGTACGCCCGGCCCTGGACCTCCAGCAGCGTCCGCAAACGAGCACTTGACCGATTCCTGCGCCGATACAACACTCAACGAGGCCACTCCGCCCTCGGCGGGAAACCACCCATCACCAGACTCGCCGCCTGACAACAACCTGTCAGGTCACAACAGCTAGCCGCGCCGGGGGTCGGGGAAGGTATCCAGCACCGAGGTCAGCAGATCGATGAGTTCCTCGGCGCTCAGTCCGATCGCACCGGTCAGCCAGCCGTTGATGGTCTGACTCACCCCGCCCACCACGAAGTGGGCGATGGCCTTGATCTGGTCGCTGTCGTCCTGCCGGAGCACCGTCTGCGCGTGTTGGCCGGCCAGCACCGCGAAGAATCCGCCGAGTTCGGCGCGTTTGCGCACCAGCACGGCGTTGGACAACTTGGTGTCGAACAGCAGGCGCCCGATGCGGGCGTCCTCGCCGATGGTGCGGACCAGGTTGGTGATGCCCGCCCGGTTCTGTTCGGCCGGGCCGACCGAGGCCACGGCCTCCTGAGTGGTCGCGGCGATGCGGGCCACCACCGAATCGAACACCGCGGACACGAACTCGTCCTTGTCGGCAAAGGCCTCGTAGAAGTGCCGGGTGGCGATCCCGGACTCACGGCAGATGGCGCGCACCGTGAGCTCGGCGTCCGGGCCGGTCAGCAGATCGAGGCCGGCCGCGAGCAGACGGTCGTGCCGGTCGGCGACGCGCTGTGCGGCCGCCACCCCGCGGTAGGGCCGGACCTGGGACACCCGACCATCTTGACACCTGTTCTGCACCCGGGGCAATATCAGGAAACCTACGTTTCCGCTTTACGGCTCCCAGGGGTGTCAATGACGATCATCGAGCGTCCGATCAACGAGACTGTCCGGGTTCCGGCCCGCCGGAAGCGTTGGGGTGCAAGCTTCGATGACGGGCTGATGGGGGTTGCGCTGCTGGCCGGCCCGGCAAACGTGATCATGCAGCTCGCCCGGCCCGGCGTCGGCTACGGCGTGCAGGAGAGCAAGGTGCACAGCGGCCGGGTCGACCTGCACCCGATCAAGCGGGCCCGCACCACCTTCACCTACCTGGCCGTGGCGGGCCGGGGCTCCGAGGAGCAGAAGGCCGCATTCCGCCGTGCGGTCAACAAGGCCCACGCGCAGGTGCGCTCCACCCCGGAGAGCCCGGTGGAGTACAACGCGTTCGACAAGAATCTGCAGCTCTGGGTGGCCGCCTGCCTGTACAAGGGCTCCGTCGACGTGTACCGGCTGTTCATCGGCGAGATGGACGAGCAGACCGCGGACCGCCACTACCGCGACGGCATCACCCTGGGCACCACGTTGCAGGTGCCCGCCGAGATGTGGCCGGCCGACCGGGCCGCCTTCGACAAGTACTGGCAGGAATCGCTGGACCAGGTGCACATCGACGACACCATCCGCGAATATCTGTATCCGATCGCGGTGGGCCGGTTGCGTGGTCTGGCCCTGCCCGGCCCGTTGCAGCGATTCAACGAGAACCTGGCCTGCCTGATCACCACCGGTTTTCTCCCGCAGCGGTTCCGCGACGAGATGCAGCTGCCCTGGGATCCGAAACGTCAGCGCCGCTTCGAGCGACTGATGAAGGGGCTGCGGGTGCTCAACAACATCGTGCCGGGCTTCGTGCGGCAATTCCCGTTCAACGTGTTGCTCAAAGACCTGGACTGGCGCATCCGCACCGGCCGTCCGCTGGTCTGAGGGGACCGCCGTACCCTTTGCTGAGGCCGCCGCTTCGGGGTCTGCCCAGCCGCGTCATCCGTGGCTGCTGCCTGCGCCGCTACCGCCGGCGCGGGCAATCGGCGGCTGACCACCCAACGGCCTGACCGTTCGCCACGGCCGCCTGCACCCCCGTCGTGCCCGGGTGACAGTGATCACTGACGTGGACGTAACCGAACGTCTCGACAGGGCGGTTGGTGCGGTGCTAACTTCTGCGGAGTTAGCATAGGCATACTTAAGGAGACGGCAGGGGGGCGTGCGCTTCTTTGCGACTGAAATATGGAAACGGTCAGTGAGACGCTCACGTCGGGCGTAGCGGGAACACGCGTCGACCGCGACGTGGTGAACAGGTTCGCGACCTGCTGTCGATCTCTGGGCCTGTCGGTCAACGACCGGCAGCGTCCGGCCGATCTGGCCGCGGCCCGCTCGGGTTTCACCGAACTGACCCGAATCGCCCGTGAGCAGTGCGATGCGTGGATCGGCCTGGCGGCCGCCGGGTCGGGCGTCGGCGAGAACGCCGGCCGCGTCATCGCCACCATCTGGCGCACGCTGAACACCTTCGGCGTGCTCAGCCGCGAGATCGACCTGGGTGCCGAGGATCTCGGCTTCACCTATGACACCGGCCTGTATCTGCAGTTCCGTGCCACCGACCGGGACGGCATCGCGCTGGCCTATGCCGCTACCCTCGCCGATGCCGGCGAGTTCGCCGAGGCCGACGCCATCGTCGAGGAACTACTGTCCCGCCGTCCGGCCTGGCTGCAGGCCCGCTGGGTCCGGGTGGCGCTCTACCACCGCAGCCGACGCTGGTCGGACGTGGTGCGCACGCTGACCCCGGTGGTCAACGACACCCGGCTCGACGAGCATTACGCGCACGCCGCCCGGGTGGCTCTGGCCATCGCCCTGGCAAACCTGGGCATGTTCGCTCCCGCGCTGTCGTATCTGGAGAACCCGGCGGGCCCCGTCGCGGTGGCCGCCGTCGACGGCGGACTGGTCAAGGGTCTGTGCCTGCGGGCTCAGGGTGAGGACGACGAGGCGGCCGACGTACTGGCCGAGCTCTACGCCGCCAACCCCGAGCACGCCGGTGTCGAAGAAGCATTGTCCGACAAGTCGTTCGGCCTGGAGACCACCACCGCAGCGCGGATCGAGGCGCGCAGCAACCCCTGGGACCCGTCGACCGAACCGGGGGAGGCCGACTTCGTCGACCCGGGTGCCAAGGAACGCAAGGCGCACCTGCTGATCGAGGCCGAAGCCGAACTCGCCGAGTTCATCGGCCTCGAAGAGGTCAAGTACCAGGTAGCCCGGCTGAAAAGCTCGGTGGCCATGTCCATCCGGCGCCAGGAGCGCGGTCTGGCCGTCGCGCAGCGCACCAACCACCTGGTGTTCGCCGGCCCGCCCGGAACCGGTAAGACCACCATCGCCCGCGTGGTCGCCAAGATCTACTGTGGGCTCGGCCTTTTGAAGAAGGAAACGGTGCGCGAGGTGCATCGTGCCGACCTGATCGGCCAGCACATCGGTGAGACCGAGGCCAAGACCAACGCCATCATCGACAGCGCGCTCGACGGTGTGCTGTTCCTCGACGAGGCCTACGCACTGGTGTCCACCGGGGCCAAGAACGACTTCGGTCTGGTCGCCATCGACACCCTGCTGGCCCGGATGGAGAACGACCGCGACCGTCTGGTCGTCATTGTCGCCGGCTATCGCGCCGACCTCGACCGCTTCCTGGACACCAACGAGGGTCTGCGCTCGCGCTTCACCCGCAGCATCGACTTCCCCTCCTACAGCGCACCGGAACTCGTGGAAATGGCCACCCGGATGGCCGAGAAGCGGGACAGCCTCTTCGAACCCGCCGCGCATGACGAGATGGAGAAGCTGTTCGGCCACCTGGCCGCCAGCACCACCCCGGACGCCACCGGCACGGCGCGACGCAGTCTCGACATCGCCGGTAACGGCCGATTCGTCCGAAACCTTGTCGAGCGTTCCGAAGAGGAACGCGAATACCGATTGGACCACTCCGATTCCGACGACTTCACCGACGACGAACTGATGACGATCACCGCTGACGACGTCAACCGCTCGGCAGCGCCGCTGCTGCGCGGGCTGGGCCTGTCGGCACCTGAGGCCGGCGCATGAGCGAGACAGGCGAGGAACGGCGCGAATTCACCTCGCGCACACCGGTGAACGACAATCCCGAACGCGTGGTGCACCGTCGCGGATTCGTCACCCGGCACCAGGTGTCGGGTTGGCGATTTGTCATGCGGCGCATCGCATCCGGCGTGGCACTGCACGACACCCGGATGCTCGTCGATCCGCTGCGCACCCAGAACCGCGCGGTGCTGGTCGGCGCACTGGTCTCGGCGACGGTCGTCGCGGGTTGTTTCGTGTTCTCGCTCATCCGGCCCGGCGGCGACGCCGGCAGTTCCACCATCCTGGCCGACCGCGACACCTCGGCGCTCTACGTGCGCATCGGTGACGTGGTGCACCCGGCGCTCAACCTCACGTCGGCCCGGCTGATCGCGGGCCAGTCCGACAACCCGACGACGGTCAAGAGCAGCGAGATCGACAAGTTCGCCCGCGGCAACCTGATCGGCATCCCGGGCGCTCCGGAACGTATGGTGCAGAACAGCTCTCGTGATGCCAACTGGACGGTGTGCGATGCCGTGACGGGCAGCACCACCGGGGTCACCCTGATCGCGGGGGCACCCGATCAGCAGGGTGAGCGGGCGGCGGCACTGCCCGCCGACCGTGCCGTGCTGGTGCAGAACGTCGGCGGTGTGCACTCCGGCACCTGGCTGTTGTGGGACGGCAAGCGTAGCCCGATCGACCTGGGCAATCGCGCCGTCACCGCCGCGCTGGGGTTGGGCAACGACATCCCCGCGCCGCGGGTGATCGACCCCGGTCTGTTCAACGCCATCCCGGAGTCCGGGGCACTGGTCGCGCCGGCGTTGCCGGGCGCAGGTGAACCGCCGCGCTTCGACCTGCCGGTGCCCGCACCGGTCGGAGCGGTCGTCGCGTCCTTCGAGGCAGACAACACCATCCGTTACTTCGCGGTGCACGCGGACGGTCTGCAGCCGATCTCGCCGGTGCTGGCCGCCATCCTGCGCAACTCCAATTCCTATGGGCTGCAACAGCCGCCGCGTCTCGGTGCCGACGAGGTGGCCAAGCTCCCGGTGGTCGGTGGAATCGACACCGGTGCTTACCCGGCCGAAGAGGTCACCCTGGCCGAAACCGGTCCCGCACCGGTCACCTGCGCCTACTGGTCCAAGCCCGCCGACGCCACCGAGAGCCGGCTGACCCTGCTGTCCGGTGCTGCGCTGCCACTGCCGGACGGGCAACGCACCGTGCACCTGGTCGGCGCGGGCGGCGGTTCCACCGCCGATCAGGTCGCGCTGCCGCCGGGCAGCGGCTACTTCGTGCAGTCCGTCGGCTCGGATGCCGGCGCACCGCCCGCCGGTTCGGCCTTCTGGGTCAGCGACACCGGCGTCCGGTACGGGGTGGATACCACCGATGACGCCAAATCTGTTGCCGCACTCGGGTTGAACCCGCCGCCGCTGGCTGTTCCGTGGTCGGTGCTGGCACAGTTCGCCCCCGGTCCCACCCTTTCCAAGGCCGATGCGCTGGTGGCGCATGACGCCGTCGCACCCGTGGCCGCAGCCGGCCCCGAGGGAGAGAACTGATGAGTCGCTTGATCTTCGAGGCCCGCCGCCGGCTTCCGGCGCCGGAAACCCGCAAGGGCACCATCACCATCGAGGCGCCGCCGTCGCTGCCCCGCCTGGTCCCGCCCTCGCTGCTGCGTCGGGTGCTGCCCTACCTGATCGCCATCCTGATCGTCGGCATGATCGTCGCGCTGTTCGCGACCGGGATGCGGATGATCTCGCCGACGATGCTGTTCTTCCCGTTCGTCCTGCTACTGGCCGCGACCGCGCTCTACCGCGGGTCGGACAACAAACTGCGCACCGAGGAGGTCGACGCCGAACGCGCCGATTACCTCCGCTACCTCTCGGTGGTCCGGGACAACGTCCGTGCCCAGGCCGCCGATCAGCGTGCCGCGCTGGAGTGGTCACATCCCGAACCGGATCAGCTGGCCGCCGTGCCGGGCACCCGCAGGCAATGGGAACGCGACCCGGGAGACCCCGACTTCCTGGTGGTGCGCACCGGTCTGCACGACGTGCCGCTGAACACCGCGCTGCGGGTCAAGGACGCCGCGGACGAGATCGACCTGGAACCGGTGGCGCACACCACCCTGCGCGGACTGCTCGACGTGCACCGCACCGTCCGCAATGCCCCGACCGGCATCGATCTGGGCAAGGTTTCCCGGATCACCGTGCTCGGCGAGCCCGACGAAGTCCGTGATGCTCTGCGCGCCTGGGTTTCCCAGGCCGTGACCTGGCACGATCCCGCGGTGCTCGGCGTCGCCCTGGCCACCCCGGACCTGGAGGCACCGGACTGGTCGTGGTTGAAGTGGCTGCCGCACAACGACATCCCCGGCAAGACCGACGGGGTGGGCCCGGCCCGGTACCTGTCGACCACCACCGACGGACTGCGCGGTCTGCTGGCGCCGGCGCTGGACGAGCGCGACGCCTTCACCGGTACGGCGCCGACCGCGAACAAGCATCTGCTGGTGCTGCTGGACGATCCGGACGCCGATCCCGATGCGATCGCCGGACGGCACGGTCTGGCCGGCGTCACCGTCGTGCACCGGTCCACGAAAGAGCCGCACCGCGAGCAGTATTCCGACCCCGAACGGCCGATCCTGAAGATCGCCGACGGCCGTATCGAGCGCTGGCAGAGTGGGGGCTGGCAGCTCTACGTGGCCTCGGCGGACACGTCGTCCGGTGCCCAGGCCGCGCACCTGGCGCGCCGGCTGGCGCGCTGGGACACCAACCCGGAGCAGGCCCGCACGGCGGCCACCGGAGCCAGCACGTTCACCACCCTGTTCGGCATCCAGGACGCCTCGGCGCTCGACGTCGCCGCGTTGTGGGCGCCGCGGCATCGCGACGAGGAACTGCGGGTGCCCATCGGTGTCACCGCCACCGGAGACCCGCTGATCTTCGACCTCAAGGACGAGGCCGAGGGCGGTATGGGCCCGCACGGGCTGATGATCGGTATGACCGGCTCGGGCAAGTCCCAGACCCTGATGTCCATCCTGTTGTCGCTGCTGACGACGCATTCGGCCGATCGGCTGATCGTCATCTACGCCGACTTCAAGGGCGAGGCGGGCGCCGATATCTTCCGGCATTTCCCCCAGGTCGTCGCGGTCATCTCCAACATGGCCGAAAAGCGTTCGCTGGCGGATCGTTTCGCCGACACGCTGCGCGGTGAGGTGGCCCGGCGTGAACAACTGCTCAAAGAGACCGGCCGCACCGTGCAGGGCAGCGCTTTCAACTCGGTGACCGAGTACGAAGCAGCGATCGCGGCGGGCCACGACCTGCCGCCGATCCCGACGCTGTTCGTGGTGGCCGACGAATTCACCCTGATGCTGGCCGAGCATCCCGAATACGCGGAGCTGTTCGACTACGTCGCCCGCAAGGGGCGCTCCTTCCGCATCCACATCCTGTTCGCGTCGCAGACCCTGGACGTCGGCCGGATCAAGGACATCGACAAGAACACCTCCTACCGCATCGGTCTGAAGGTGGCCAGCCCGTCGATCAGCCGCCAGATCATCGGCACCGAGGACGCCTTCCAGATCGAATCCGGCCGTGAGCACAAGGGTGAGGGCTTCCTGGTGCCCGCACCGGGTGCGGACCCGATCAAGTTCCGCAGCACCTACGTCGACGGCATCTACGACCCGCCGCGCGCGGCGCAGTCGGTGGTGGTGCACTCGGTGCCCGAACCGCAGGTCTTCACCGCGGGCTGGGTGGAGCCGGCGCCGGACACCGTCATCGTCACCGGCGAGGTCGAGGACGTCCCGGTGCCGCGCAAGCTGATCGCCACCATCGGCGACCAGTTGGCCAACTACGGCCCGCGGGCGCCGCAGCTGTGGCTGCCCCCGCTGGACGAGGCCATCCCGCTGGCCGATCTGCTGGCGCGCACCGATATCGGTGAACGGCAATGGCGCTGGCCGCTCGGCGAGATCGACAAGCCATTCGAGATGCGCCGCGACGCACTGGTGTTCGACGCCGGCACCGCCGCGGGCAACCTGCTCATCCACGGCGGTCCCAAGTCCGGCAAGTCCACCGCGCTGCAGACCTTCGTACTGTCGGCTGCGGCGCTGCACGCACCCGGCGACGTGAGCTTCTATTGCCTGGACTATGGCGGCGGACAGCTGCGTGCGCTGGAGGATCTGGCCCACGTCGGCGCCGTCGCGACTCCGCTGGAGCCCGAACTGATCCGGCGTACCTTCGCCGAACTCGAACAGCTGCTGCGCGCGCGTCAGGAACGCGGGGCACGCACCGGTACGGGCAGCTATGAGGACGGATACGGCGAAGTCTTCCTGGTGATCGACAACCTGTACGCGTTCAGCCGGGACAACATCGACACCTTCAACACCCGCAATCCGTTGCTGGCCAGGGTCACCGAACTGGTCAACGCCGGGCTGTCGTACGGCATCCACGTCGTCATCACCGCGCCGAACTGGCTGGAGGTGCCGCTGGCCATGCGGGACGGTCTCGGACTACGACTTGAGCTCAAGCTCAACGACTCCCATGACAGCAATGTCCGGGTCGTGGGTGCGCTGACCCGTCCGGCCGATGCGGTGCCCACCGATCAGCCGGGCCGCGGCCTGACGATGGCCGCCGAGCACTTCCTGTTCGCCGCGCCGGACCTGCGCGATATCGCGGTGCTGAACTCCCGGCACGCCGGCCGGCACGCCCCGGCGGTTCGGTTGCTGCCCACCCAGCTCTCGCCCGCCGCCGTCGGCAAGGTCTACGTGGGACCGGAGCAGGTGGTCATCGGCCAGCGCGAGGAAGACCTGCGTCCGGTGGCGATCGACTTCGCCCGCAACCCGCTGATGATGGTGTTCGGCGACAACAGGTCTGGCAAGACCACCCTGCTGCGTCACCTGATCCGAAGCATCCGGGACAACTCCACCCCCGAGCAGGTCGCGTTCACGGTCATCGACCGGCGTCTGCACCTGGTCGAGGAGCCGTTGTTCCCGGACAACGAGTACACCCCGAACGTCGACCGGGTCACCCCGGCGATGCTGGGACTGTCCGCGCTCATCGAGAAACGCCGCCCGCCGGCCGGCCTGTCGGCCGAAGACCTGCGGCGCTGGACCTTTGAGGGTCAGACGCACTACCTCATCATCGACGACGTCGACCAGATCCCGGACGGCCCCGCGATCAGCGGACCGTATGCCGGGCAACGGCCGTGGACCCCGCTGCTCGGCCTGCTGGCCGAGGCCGGAGACCTCGGTCTGCGGGTCATCGTCACCGCCCGGGCCAGTGGATCGGCGCACGCGGTGATGACCGCGCCGCTGCTACGCCGCCTCAATGACCTCCAGGCGACTACCGTGATGTTGTCGGGCAGTCCCGCCGACGGGGGCAAGCTGCGGGGCGTGCGATTCAGCAGGCTGCCGGCCGGCCGGGCGATGCTGCTCGGCGACAGCGAAGAAGCGACCTACGTCCAGTTGGTGAATCCGCTCGTTCCCGAGGGTGTTTCACCGGTCAGTACGAACGGAAAGGAATACAGCTGATGACTCTGCGTGTCGTTCCCGAAGGATTGGCCGCCGCCGGCTCGGCGGTCGAGGCGCTGACCGCGCGACTCGCCGCGGCGCATGCCGCTGCCGCGCCGGTGGTCAACATGGTGGTGCCACCGGCCGCCGACCCGGTGTCGCTGCAGACCGCCGCCGGGTTCAGTGCCCATGGCGTCGCGCACTCGGCGATTGCCGCGCAGGGGGTCGAGGAACTCGGTCGCTCGGGCATGGGTGTCGCGCAGACCGGCGCCAGTTATGCCGCCGGTGACGCGTCGGCGGCCTCCTCGTACATGATCATCCAGGGCGGCTGAGGTGACCGCCCCGGTCTGGATGGCGCTCCCACCCGAGGTCCATTCGGCGCTGCTCTCCAGCGGTCCGGGTCCCGGGTCGCTGCTCGCCGCCGCCGGGGCCTGGCAGTCGTTGAGCGTCGAATACTCGGCTGCGGCTGCCGAACTCACCAGTGTCCTCGGTGCCGTGCAGGCCGGCTCCTGGGAAGGCCCCAGCTCGCTGCAGTACACCGCCGCGCACGTGCCGTACCTGGCCTGGCTGGCGCAGCAGAGCGCGAACAGCGCAGCCGTCGCGGCCCAGCACGAAACTGCGGCCGCCGCATACAGCACCGCGCTGGCGATGATGCCGACGCTGGCCGAGCTGGCCGCCAACCACACCCTGCACGGGGTGCTGCTGGCCACCAACTTCTTCGGTATCAACACGATTCCGATCGCGGTCAACGAGGCCGACTACGTCCGGATGTGGATTCAGGCCGCGACCACCATGACCACCTACCAGGCGGTGTCGGGCGCCGCGGTCGCCGCCACGCCGGCCAGCGTGCCCGCGCCGATGCTGTTGGCGCCGGGGGCAGGGGAGGCCGGAGCGGCGACGGCGAGCCTGATGCAACTGTCGGCGCAGGCTCAAGGCGCAATCTCGGCGCAGGCGTTGAGCACCCCGGACTGGTGGTCGCAGAACCCGATCATCCGCGCGATCGCAAGCTATTTCGACAATCCCAGCATGATCGGCGGGGAGTACGTGGCCCGCTTCATCCTGGACCCGTTCGGCACGCTGCGGCAGATGATGGTCGACCTGCTGACCAACCCGGCGGGATTCCTCACCACCTGGGGCCCGTTCCTGTTCGGCGTGGCCTATCAGGCCTTCTTCCAGCCGGTCGGCTGGGGCACCTGGATCGGTGTGGCGCTCTCGCCGTTCCTGGTGCCGCTGCTCGGCATCGGCCTGGCCGCGCTCGGTTTCCTCGCCCTGCTGCCGAAGTTCGACGACCTCCCGCCCATCGACCTCGGTGAGGCTCCGGCCGCCGCGCAGCGCGCCGAACCGAACCTCCCGGTGGCGAGCATCGCCCCGGCCGGCACACCCACCGCCGCGGCTCCCGCAGCCGGCACACCCGCTTCGGCCCCGGCCACCGCTCCCGCCGCCGCGCCGGCGGCCGCGGCCCCGGCCATGGCGTACGCCGTCTACGGGGGACACCCGGGTGGCGGTTTCAGCCCGACCGTGCGGGACGGCACGTCGGCCAAGGCGCCCGCATCGGGTTCCTCGGCGGCCGTCGCCTCGGCGGCGGCACTGTCGGCGGCCGAGCGCCGTAAGCGCCGCCGCAAGAAGGGCGGCGAGATCAAGGACCGCGCCTACGCCGACGAATACATGGACTACGACGAGGATCCCGAACCGCCCACCGCGCCGCGCCCGGAACCGACGGTCAAGGCGAGCGAACGAGGCGCGGGGCCGATGGGCTTCACCGGCACCGTCGGCAAGGACACGGTGGAGGCGGCCGGCATCACCGAGCTGGCCGGGGACTCGTTCGGCAACGGGCCCACCAACCCGATGCTGCCGGGTTCCTGGCAGCCCGACGATCCGTCGGCACCGGAGGGGGGAAAGCACCGCTGAGCGCACCCCGGAAATTCCAGACCACCTCGAACAACCACAGATTGATCCGAAAGGAAACGCCATGAGCATGCTCGACGCGCACATCCCCCAGCTGATCGCCTCGGAGTCGGCATTCGCCGCCAAGACCGCGCTGATGCGCAGCACCCTCGCCCAGGCCGAGTCGGCCGCCCAGGCTTCGCAGGCCTTCCACATGGGCGAGTCCTCGGCCGCCTTCCAGGCCGCCCACGCCCGCTTCATCGAGGTGTCGGCCCGCGTCAACGCGCTGCTCGACATCGCCCAGGTCAACCTCGGCGATGCCGCGGGCACCTATGTCGCGCAGGACGCGGCAGCCGCCAGCAACTACACCGCGATCTGATAACGCCACACCGGACCAGGAGAACTCACATGTCGCAGATCATGTACAACTACCCGGCCATGCTGGCGCTGTCAGCCGAGATGAACGGGTTCGCAGGAGCTTTGAACGCCGTCGGCGCCGATATCGCTGCCGAGCAGGCCGCGCTGTCCGGGGCCTGGCAGGGCGATACCGGGATGACCTACCAGGCATGGCAGGCGCAGTGGAACGCCAGCATGACCGAACTGGTGCGCGCCTATCAGGCGATGGCCAGCACGCACGAGACCAACACCATGTCGATGAACGCCCGGGACCGGGCAGAAGGCGCCAAATGGGGATAGATGGCTGCTAATGCGGTCGAGCTGACCGTCGAGCAGGCCTGGTTCATCGCAGAGGAGGCCGGCTGCGGCTCGTTCCCGTGGGTGCTGGCGATCACGCCGCCCTACAGCGAGCCCGCAGCCGCCGGACAGTTCGCGGCCGAGCGCGCCGCCGAACTGACCGAGCTGGGAGTGATGTCGAGCGGCGGGGTCATCAACTCCGCTGTCACCCAGTGGATTCAGCAGACCTGCCGCGCGCTGCAGTGGCTCGAACTCCGAATCGTGGGCGGGCACGGCGACATGCTCCGCGGCCTCGTCGCGCGCTCCGATGACACCTCGGTGGTGGCCCTGCGCAGTGGCGGACTGGTGACGTTCACCGCGATGGAGCTGCTGCACCCGAACGACCTGGCGCCGGTGCTCGTGGCCGGCCTGGACGGCCGGAGGCCGGCGACCTTCGATGAATTCAGCGTACCGGTACGAGCCGGTGCGCGCGCCGACGAGAAGCTGCGGAATGGTGCCGACATGACCGAAGTGCTTGAGTACCTCGGTATTCCGGCGTCCGCGCGGCCCGTCGTGGAGGCGGTGTTCACCGGACGGCGCAGCTACGTGGAGATCGTTGCGGGCGAGCACCGGGACGGCCACCGGATCAGCACCGAGGTCGGCGTCAGCGTCGTGGACTGCGACGCCGGCCGCATCCTGGTGAGCCCGTCGAAAGCCTTCGACGGCGAATGGGTGTCCACGTTCGCACCCGGCACCGCGGCGGCCATCGCCGCAGCCACCGACAGACTCATCGCAACACTGCCGCACGGATCGTGGTTTCCGTCGGCGCAGAACCGAGATTTCGACCAGAGAACGGAAGACCGATGCCCGACAACACTGTGATGCCGATCGTGCGGGTGGCCGTACTCGCCGGCGGGGACGGCCCCGGCGGGCGACTCACCGAGATGGCGCTGCCGGCCGAACTGCCGCTGCGCGAGATCATCCCGGCGGTGCAGCGCACCGTGCTGCCGACCGCCGACACCGCCGACGGCACCTCCGTGCCGTCCCGGCTCAGCCTCGCACCCATCGGTGGTGCACCGTTCAGCCTGGACGCGACGCTGGACACAGTCGGCGTGGTGGACGGGGATCTTCTGGCGCTGCAGGCCATCCCGACCGGTCCGCCTGCGCCGCGCATCATCGAGGACATCGCCGACGCCGCGGTCATCTTCTCCGAGGCCCGGGAAAATCCATGGGGCCCGGCCCAGATCCAGCGCGCCGCCGCCGTCGCGGTCATCGCGTTGATCCTGCTCGGCACCGCACTGGCCACCGCCGTGCGCTTCGCCACCGGTCACGCCGCGGGACTGTTCACCGTCGCCGGGCTCGCCGCGGCCACCGTGGTCGCGGCCTTCGCCACCCGGGCCCGGTTCCCCGGGTTCGGCACCGCACTGGCACTCACCGCGCTGGCGCCGGTCACCGCGGCCTTCGCGCTCGCCGTACCCGGCGAGTTCGGTGCCGCGCAGATTCTGCTCGCCGCCGCGGGTGTCGCAGCCTGGTCGGTGATCAGCATCATCGTCTTCGAACGCGCCATCTCCACCTTCACCGCGACGACGGTGATCGGGCTCGGCGTACTGCTGTTCGCGGTGCTGGCCACCATCTGGGACATGACCGACGTCCGCACCGGCACCGGTCTCATGGTGTTCGCTCTGCTGGTGACCGTGCAGGCCGCGCGGCTCTCCGCGCTGTGGGCGCGGCTACCCGTCCCGGTGATCCCCGCCCCGGGCGACCCGACGCCGTCCGCGCAGCCGCTGCGCGTGCTGGAGGACCTGCCCCGGCGCATCCGTGTCACCGACGCGCACCAGACCGGGTTCCTGGCCGCGGGCGTGCTGTTGTCGGTCGCCGGTTCGGTCATCCTCGTCGGCGGTTCGGGTGCCTCGCCGTGGGCCTGGGTGCTCGTCGTCGCCGCGGCGCTTGGCGCCACGTTGCGTGCGCGCGTGTGGGATTCCACCCCGTGCAAGACGTGGCTGCTGAGCCAGTCCTTCCTGCTGCCCGCCGCGCTGCTGGTGGTCTTCGCCCTCGCCGACCGCTACACCGCGGCATGGTGGGCGCTGGCCGCTCTGGTGGTCGTGGCCGCCGTCTGGATCGTGGTGGCACTCAACCCGCGCATCGCCTCGCCGGAGACCTACTCGCTGCCGGCCCGGCGCCTGTTCGGTTTCGCCAGCTCCGCTGTCGACGCCTCGATCATCCCGATCGCGGTGTACCTGGTCGGCCTGTTCGAGTGGGTGCTCAACCGATGATTCGTTCCCGCCGCGGAACCGCCGCTGCGGCAGCGATTGCCGCGGCGGCGCTGATCGCCAGTCCGGCCGCCGGCGCCATCCCGCCACCGGAGGTGGACGCCGGTACCGCGCCGCCGTCGGGCGCCGCCGGACCGGTACAGCCCATGGTGCAGCGCGGCGCCTGCACGGTGACCGGCGTCATCCCGGGCACCGATCCCGGTGCGGTCGGCCCGAATCAGCTGACGCTGGACCTGGCGGAGGCCTGGCGGCACAGCCGCGGGGACGGTCAGACCGTCGCGGTGATCGACACCGGTGTGCAGCCCGGGCCGCGACTGCCCAACGTCGACGCCGGCGGAGATTTCGTCGCCGGTTCCGACGGGCTCACCGACTGCGACGGACACGGCACCATGGTCGCCGGTGTCATCGCCGGCCAGCCCGGTGCTGACGGCTTCTCCGGTGTCGCACCGGGGGCGCGGCTGCTGTCCATCCGGCAGACCTCGGCTCGATATTCCCCGGCGGGCTCGCCGAATCAGCCGGGCCAGGATCCGGTGATCGTCGAGGCCAGCAACGACATCGCCACCCTGGCCCGTGCCGTGGTCCGCGCCGCCGATCTGGGCGCCCGGATCATCAACATCTCCTCGGTGGCCTGCGTTCCGGCGAATGCGACGATCGACCAGAGCGCACTCGGCGCGGCACTGCGCTATGCGGCCGTCGAGAAGGACGTCGTCATCGTGGCCGCCGCCGGGAACACCGGGGGCGGGATCGCCGGCGGAACCGCCTGCGCCGCCAACCCGTTGACCGACCCGGCGCGTCCCGACGACCCGCGAAACTGGGCGGGTGTGACCTCGGTGTCGACACCGTCGTGGTGGCAGCCCTACGTGCTGTCGGTGGGCGCACTGGACCCGGCCGGCCGGCCCGCATCGTTCAGCATGTCCGGGCCATGGCTGGGCCTGGCAGCGCCCGGCGAGAACATCACCTCGGTGAGCAATGGTCCCGACGGGGGACTGGCCAACGGTCAGCCCAACGAGAAGGGCGAGTTGGCGCCGGTGAGCGGGACCAGTTACGCGGCCGCCTACGTATCCGGTGTCGCCGCGCTGGTGCGCAGCCGTTTCCCCGAACTGAGCGCCGAGCAGGTGGTGCGCCGCCTCACCAGCACCGCACGCGGTGCGGACCGTTCGCCGTCCTCTCTGGTCGGTGCCGGGACCATCGACCCGGTGGCCGCGCTGACCTGGGACGTACCCGGCCCGGGTAAACCCGCAGAAACCTCCAAACCCGTTGCGGCACCATCAGAACCACCGCACGAGGATCTCACTGCGCGGCTTGTCGCATACATCGGCGCCGGCATGCTTGCGCTGGCCGCCATCGTGACCGCTGCGATCGCCGCACATCGACGGAAGGACAAAGCCGCATGACGGCCCGACTCGCCCTGGCGCTGCTGTTCATCGTTCCCGCCGCCATGGCCTACCCGTACGAGACGACGACCCAGCGCTGGGTTCTCGGTGTCGCGGTCGCCGTGGTGATCGTGTTGTTCGCCTGGTGGGGTGGGGATTTCGCCACCACCAAGCTGGCCCGCCGGTGGTCGATCTGGCGCGGTAACCGCGCCGGCGCCGAACCTGCGCCGGAGCCGGCCGACACCGCCACGGTGGTGTTGCGCATCGAGGAGTCGGCCGCCGACGAGTTGCCGGTGGCGCTGATCGCCGGCTACGCCGCGCGGTACGGACTGCGCTGCGACAAGGTCCGCATCACCAGTCGTGATCGGGCCGGCGAACGCCGGACCTGGGTGTCGCTGACCCTGGATGCCGCGCAGAATCTGCAAGCGCTGCAAGCCCGTTCGTCCCGGATCCCGCTGCGTGAAACCGCTGACGTCATGGGCCGCCGGCTGGCCGACCATCTGCGCGAGAGCGGGTGGACGGTCTCGGTGCTCGAGGTCGTTCCGCGTCCGGTCTCCAGCCAGGCCAAGGAGACTTGGCGTGCGCTCGGCGATGAGTCGGGATTCCTCACGGCGTATCGGATACCGGCGGGATCCCTGCCGGCGGCCCTGGACGCGGTGTGGGCGCTCCCCTCCGATGAGATTTGGACGGCGGTCGAATTCGGTCCTGAAACGGTGACCGGGGCCGCCGCGGTGCGCTCGGCGGAGCAACCCGGCGCGGGTTCCCCGGTTGCCGGCCTGCTCACTCTCGGTGGGCGCCAGCGCCAGGTGCTGGACAGCCTGGATCCGCGGTCTTCGCAGCGGCTACCCGGCCACGAGCCCGCGGGGAGCGTCGTCGAGCAGTTGCGCTGGCCGGCCGGTTCCGCCGTCAGAACATGAACGGCTGCAGGAAGCGGGTCATCCTGCGCAGGTAGTCCGGCTGGCTGACGTGCAGCACGTGGTTGCCCGGGAACCAGTGGAACGCGCAGCGATCCCAGTGGCGCCACAGGATCTCGGCCTGCTGCGGCGGTGCCAGCTTGTCTCCCAGCCCGGCGATGATCAGTCGGCGGTCCCTGGGTACCAGCGGCGCGTAGTTCAGCGGTGAATGGAACATGGTGGCAGCGTCCGATTTCGACTTGTCCACCTGGGTCAGCCGGTTACCCAGTCGGACCAGCATATTGGCCGGGAACCAATCGTCGAACGCCGCTTCGGGCGTCACCACCGGGACGTTGGGGATGACGGCCTGGATCCGGTCGTCCACCGAGGCGATCAGCGCGGAAGTGTATCCACCCAGCGACATCCCGGTGAGCGCGATCCGGTCGACGCCGGTGGACTCCAGATAGTCGATCACCGAACGGAAGTCGTGCACCGCCTGGGCCATCGCCTCGGCGAACCCGGCCATCCCGTCGGCGAAGTAGCCGTACCCGCTGTACGGGGAGTTCGCCTCCGCACGCCGACCGTGGAACGGCAGCGTGTAGAGCATGATGTCGTACCCGGAGCGGAAGAACCACGGCAGTGCGAAGAACAGACCGTTGAACAGGTACGCCGACCCCATGAAGCCGTGGATCAGGCACAGCGTGGGCCGCGGTCCGTCGCTGTGCACCCAGTGCTGTGCGTGCACCACGTTGTTGCGCGCGTAGGCGCTGCGCTGCTCGCGCAGCGCGGGATTGACCGCCTGGAAGCTGCTGGCGAAGCGGATGTTGTGTACCGCTCCGTGCGCGATCCAGGACGCCACCGGGTTGGCGGGGCGGGTGGACACCCGCGGCGGTGCGGTGGGCGCGGGAAACGAGAGCTGCGGATCATGCTGCGCGGCAAGGTCGATGTAGAAATCCAGTGCCGCGTCCTCATCGTGGGCGAGGTCGGGTCGCAGGGCGGCCATGGCAAGTCGCGGCAGCATGGCGGCGCCGACGATGCCGGCGATGGTGGTGCGCAATCCGAGATCGGCGACGGCCGACGCGTCGACCACCAGGCGCTGCTGCCTGGTCAGGTCCATGCGGCGCGGCAACCCGCGGGCGGTGGCGTCCGCACCGGGAACGTTCGGGACAGGGATCGGCGGGTCGACGGGTTCGGACGGTTCGGTCACGTCGAGGGCCTTTCTCACCGGGGCGGCTCGGGAGATGGTAGCCCGAACAGCCGTACCCCGTTGGCATAAAACACATTCCGCAGCCAGTCGTCGTCGACACCGGGAAGGTCGGTGAGCACCGACATGGCGTGCGTATAGCCGTACGGGATGTTGGGGAAGTCGCTGCCGAACAGGATGCGTTCACCCATGTCCGGCAACCGGCCGTAGTCGTCGGCCGGGAACGGCATCTTCTCCTCCATGAAGGCGGTGAACGCCATCGTGGTGTCCAGATGACACTGCTCGAAATCCTCGCAGAGATCCAGGAACTCGCCGTACTCGGGGCCGCCCATATGGGCGATCACCAGACGCAGCCGCGGGTGCTCGGTCAGCACCCGGCGGATCGGCTCCGGGCCGGTGTACGTGCCGGGGGCGGGTCCGGAACCACAGTGGATGATGATGGGCGTGCCGGCGTCCGCCAGCACGCCCCAGACGTCATCGAGCAACGGATCGGCCGGGTGGTAGCCGCCCACCTGGACATGCGCCTTGAACACCCGCGCGCCGGACTCCAGCGCGGCGGTGACGTACTGCGCGGCGCCCGGCTCGGGAAAGAACGTCGCGGTGTGCAGACAGTCCGGGGTGTCGGCGGCGAATCCGGCGGCCCACTGGTTCAGCCAGGCCGCCATATCGGGTTTGTGCGGGTAGATCAGCGAGGTGAACGCCAGCACCCCGAAGGAACGCAGGGTGCGCAACCGGTCCTGCTCATCGCTGCGGTAGGTGATCGGCCAGGGGCGTCCGATCAGCGGGCCCGCCTCGTCGAAGTAGCGCCAGACCTTGTCCATCACGTTCTTCGGCATGAAGTGGGTGTGCACGTCGACGATGCCGGGCAGGTCCAGGGCCCGCCAGAGCTGGCGGACCGACTCGGGTTCGTCCATCGACTCGATGATGGCACCCGGGCCGGGGGAGCAGAATCTCAGGGTATGTGGAATCCGGACGTCTACCTCGCCTTCGCTGATCACCGTGGCCGACCGTTCTTCGATCTGGTGAACCGGATCGCCGCGGAAGCACCGCGGCGGGTGGCAGATCTGGGGTGTGGGCCGGGCAACCTCACCGAGACGCTGAACGTCCGCTGGCCCGACGCGCGGGTGCAGGGCTGGGACTCCTCGGCGGAGATGGTCGCGGCGGCCACCGGGCGCGGCGTGGACGCCCGCCTCGGCGGGATCGCCGACTGGGTTCCCGAACCGGATACCGATGTGGTGATCTCCAACGCCGCGCTGCAGTGGGTGCCCGAGCACCGCGAACTGCTGGTGCGCTGGGCCGGGCAGCTGGGGTCCGGCGCGTGGATCGCCTTCCAGGTGCCCGGCAACTTCGACGCGCCCTCGCACGCGGCGATCCGAGAGGTGGCCCGGCGTGCACCGTTCTCCGATGCGCTACGCGATATGCCGTGGCGCGACGCCGACGTGGTCGGCACACCCGTCGAGTACGCCGGACTGCTCACCGACGCCGGTTGTGTGGTGGACGCCTGGGAAACCACCTACGTGCACGAACTGTCGGGTGAGACACCGGTCCTGGACTGGATCACCGGGACCGCGCTGACCCAGGTGCAGGAGCGCCTGACCGAACCCGCCTGGCAGCAGTACCGCGAAGCGATCGTCCCGCTGCTGGCGCAGGCTTACCCGCGGCGCCCCGACGGACACACCCTGTTCCCGTTCCGCCGGGTGTTCGTGGTGGCGCGGGTCCGGTGATTTGTGGCGTCTCAGCCGCCACGATGACGGGTTGAGACGCCCCAGATCACCTGGTTTCGAGGAGGGCGATGACCTGCGCGACCAACGCATCGATATCGGCCCCGGTGGTGTCCACCACCAGATCCGGGTTCTCCGGTGCCTCGTACGGCGCATCGATCCCGGTCAGACCC
Organism: Mycobacterium sp. AMU20-3851; assembly: GCF_043974665.1. Taxonomy (NCBI): domain Bacteria; kingdom Bacillati; phylum Actinomycetota; class Actinomycetes; order Mycobacteriales; family Mycobacteriaceae; genus Mycobacterium; species Mycobacterium sp. AMU20-3851. The sequence goes on along the minus strand of NZ_CP146371.1, from coordinate 5,343,439 downwards.
TTCAGTTCACCCGCGCGGGCCCGGGCATAGAGGCCCTTGGGATCGCGGCGCTCGCATTCGGCGACCGGGGTGGCGACGTGCACCTCCAGGAACGGCAGCTTGGCGGCGTCGTTGAGGGCGCGGGCCAGCTCCCGGTCCGAGCGCAGCGGGGACACCAGCGAGGCCAGCGCGATCACGCCCGAATCGGCGAGCAACCGGGTCAGATGCCCGACCCGGCGGATGTTCTCCGCCCGGTCGCCGGCGGAGAACCCCAGATCGTCGGACAGGCCGTGCCGCAGGTTGTCGCCGTCGAGCAGATAGGCCACCTTCCCGGATTCCACCAGAGCGCGCTCCACCGCGACGGCCAACGTCGACTTGCCCGATGCCGGCAGACCGGTGAACCAGATGGTCGCCCCGCGCTGACCGGTTTTGGACCAACGGTATTCGCGGTCCAACGAGGACGGGTGCCACTTGATGTCGGAGCGGTTGTGCCCGCTGGGCTTGACCTCCCGCGGTTCCAGGATGATCCCGGCGCCGACCGTGTCATTGGACACCTCGTCGATCAGAATGAACGCGCCGCTGTCCCGGTTGTCGGCGTACGGGTCGGCGACCAACACCGAACTCGTCCGCAGGGTGATCGACCCGATGTCGTTGAGCGTCAGCTCAACCGGGCCGTCCACCTCGTCCAGGGTCTCGGGATCCAGTTTGGTGTGCAGTTCCTGTACGGTCGCCCGCACGGTGCTGGTGCCCTGCTTGAGTGCCAGTCGGTCGCCGGCACGCAGCGGGTCGTCGATGAACCAGCACACCGCGGCATCGAGTTCGCGGGCGAGCACCGGCAACACGGCCTGGTCGGCGGCGCTGACGAACACATCGCCACGGCCCACGTCGATGTCGTCGGCCAGCTCGATCGACACCGACAGCGGCGCCACCGCGGTGCTGCGCCCGTCGTCGAGAGTGTCCAGCACGGTGACCACCGACCGGGTTCCGGCGGGAAGGCTGATCACCGGGTCGCCGACCATCAACGTGCCCGCCGACAGCCGGCCGGTGTAGCGGCGGCGCTGCTCGGCGGTCGGCCGGGACACCCACTGCACCGGCAGACGCAGATTGGCCGGATCCGGATGCGGCGCCGAAAGCTCCACTGCTTCCAGGTATTCCAGCAGGGTCGGCCCGGAATACCATGGGGTTTCGGATGAGCGGTGCACCACGTTGTCGCCGAGCTTGGCGGCAATCGGGATGACGGTCAGCTCCGCCTGCGATGCGGCGAAACCGAGCCGGTCGGCCACCTGTTGCAGCTCGGCCTGCACCTCGGCGAAGCGTCCCTCGTCGAAGTCCACCAGGTCGATCTTGTTGACCGCCGCCACGAAGTGCTTGATACCCAACAACTTCGCGATCCGTGCGTGCCGGCGGGTCTGGCGCAGCACACCGGCGCGGGCGTCGACGAGCAGGATCGCCACATGGGCGTTGGAGGCACCGGTGAACATGTTGCGGGTGTAGCGCTCGTGTCCCGGGGTGTCGGCCAGGATGTAGCTGCGGGTCTCGGTGGAGAAGAACCGGTAGGCCACATCGATGGTGATGCCCTGTTCGCGTTCGGCGCGCAGACCGTCGGACAGCGCGGCCAGATCGGCCACCCCGTCGGCGTCGGTGACGGCTTCGAGGTGATCCAACGGCAGGCTGTCGGTGTCGTGCAGCAGACGGCCGATCAGGGTGCTCTTACCGTCGTCGACGGAACCCGCGGTGGTGATGCGCAATAGCTGGCGCGTAGACATCAGCTCAGGCCCTTTTGTTCTTCTTCGCTGGCGCTCATCAGCTCAGGCCCCTTTTTTCTTCTTCGCTGGCGCTCATCAGAAGTACCCCTCCCGCTTGCGGTCTTCCATGGCGGCAACGGATGTCCGGTCGTCGGCGCGGGTCTCCCCGCGCTCGGACACCGTGGCCGCCGAGATCTCGCCGATCACCTGCTCGACGGTGGTGGCGGTGGACCGGACCGCGCCGGTGATGGTGAGGTCCCCGACGGTGCGGTAACGCACCCACTCCACCGCCGAGGTCTCGGCGCCGGTGGGTCGGGCGTACTGCGACACCGCTAGCAAGATTCCGTCGCGTTCGAATACCTCGCGTTCGTGCGCGAAGTAGATCGACGGCAGCTCAAGGTTTTCCAGCTCGATGTAGCGCCAGATGTCGATTTCGGTCCAGTTGGACAGCGGGAAGACACGCACCTGTTCGCCCTTGCGGATCCGGCCGTTGTACAGCGACCACGGTTCGGGGCGCTGCGCGCGTGGATCCCACTGGCCGAACTCGTCGCGGAAGCTCAGGATGCGTTCCTTGGCCCGGGCCCGTTCCTCGTCGCGGCGGGCACCACCGAACGCGGCGTCGAAGCCACCGGCCTCCAGCGCGTCGAGGAGGGTGCGGGTCTGTTGCCGGTTACGGGACGCACCGGGACCCGGATCGGCGACCCGGCCGCTGTCGATGGTCTCCTGCACCGAGCCGACGATCAGCTTGTGCCCGACCCCGGTGGTGCGCCGGTCACGGAACTCGATGACTTCGTCGAAGTTGTGGCCGGTGTCCACATGCAGCACCGGAAACGGCAACGGCAATGGCCGGAAAGCCTTCTCCGCCAAACGGAGCAGCACGATCGAATCCTTGCCGGCGGAGAACAGCAACACCGGGCGCTGCAACTCGGCGGCGACCTCGCGGATGATGTGGACGGCCTCGGCTTCCAGCAGGCGCAGCTCGTCGACGTGCAACTCGTCGGTGCTCGTCGGCTCCTCACGCAAGCTCTCGTCGGTCATGTCGGCAGCCCCTCCCGGTGTGCATCGGCCCGGTACCGGTCCACCCAGGCATCGGACCGCTGATCGGCTTGGCGTTCCAGCACCGGTGCCGGCGCCAGCCGCGGATCCAGTCCCAGCCGTTGCAGTACCTCGGCGACGACGGTGGTGAGGTTGCGCCACAGGTACGGGTAGGAGATGTCGAGCGGTTCGACGCCTTCCTCCTCGAACCAGGTCCGCCAGCCCTCCTCCTGGGCCCGCAGCATGGTGATGACGTATGCGATGGCCCCGGCGTGGTACTCCGCGCGGGCGTCGCGCCCCGGGTCGGGGCGTCCCCGCCAGACCCGGGTCTGAGCGGCGCGCCAGAAGGACACCGCCTGGGACACCACGTCGGGCCGGTAGACGTGCACCAGCACCGGATCGCTGCCGACGACGTCGCGGATGGCCGAGAGCAGGCCGGTACCGGACCGGTCCGGCAGATCCTTGGCACGGTCGGTCAACAGTGGGGTCTGGTTCCACATCAGCTTGCCGCCCCACACCCCGTTCGGTGTGCGCCCGACGGTCTGGATGTAGTCCCGCCAGATGGTGGCCGGCGCCAGGTCGGGCTTGCCCTCCACCAACGGGTCGAGCAGGCGCAGGATCGATTCGTCCTGCACGCCGGCGAACCACTCGCGTGGTTGCGGCGACATACTGGTGTTCGGCAGGTACTGGAAGAACTCCTGCGGTTCGCCGGCGACGCCGGTGGCGCGCAGCGATTCGACGAGCAGCGTGCTCCCGCTGCGCTGCGACGCGAGCACGAGATACGCCTTCGGGTGGGCCATGGGCGAGAACTCTAACCGCAATTGTTTCCGGCCGCAGACGCGATATTCGGGTCAGCCTGAATTTAACTATTGCGAGGACTGGGGCGCATCTTCGATGCCGCGATCCTCGGCTATCGCGGAGCGGCTCAACCCCGGCCATTCCTTGATCGTCAAATACGTTTGCGTGTACCGCTCCGAGATTCTGGTCCCGGCGAATTCGGAAGGGATGACATCGTTTGTCTGCACCCGCCAGTCGTTCAGTCGCAGCGCGAGCTCGCGGGCGATTTCTGCGGTTTCTGCAGTAAGTGGTGTGCCGAACAGATTGTGTGACTCGCCCGGGTCGGTCCTGAGGTCATACAACTCCCGCGCTGGGCGCGGGCTCAGCGCATTCGGGCCGACGACCGCGCCGGGCGCGCTGTCGGCGATATCCCACGGCAGATCCAACAATGGTCGTGATGCGTAATTCTCGATGTAGGAGAATTCCTTTGTCCGAATGGCTCGAATGGGGTCGAAAGAATCGTGATAAGTCTTTGTCGAATACACCTCGGTGCGCACCGGAGAAGGTGTTTCCGCGGGTCCGGTGAAATTGTCCGCATGCGACAAACCCTCGATCTCGGCGGGTGCGGCCACCCCCAGCAGGTCCAGCAGCGTGGGCACCAGATCCACCCCGCTGAACAGTTCGTCATACACCTGCGGCGGGACGCCCGCCCCGGTCGGTGGGCGCACGATCATCGCGATCCCGGTGCCCGCGTCGTACAGGGTGGACTTGGCCCGTGGCAGGGCCGGTCCGTGATCGGTCATGAAGACCACCCAGGTGCTGCGGTCCAGTCCGGTTTCGGTCAGCGTGTCCAGCAGTCGACCCACCGCGGCGTCGGCCACCGTGATCGAGCCGTAGAAGTCGGCGAGGTCCTGGCGGATCTCCGGGGTGTCCGGCAGGTAGCCGGGCAGCGCCACCGAGGCCGGGTCGGCGGGTTCGTACCGGTCATGCGGGTAGGGCCGGTGCGTCTCGAAGAAGCCCGCGGTGAGCAGGAACGGCCTGGACAGCTCCGCAGAGGCCCGGCGCAACCAGTCGTCGGCCTGTTCGACGACATACTCACAGTACGAATTCGAGACGTCGAACTCGTCGAATCCCAGGCGCGAGGGGAAGGAGGTCTCGTGCTGCATACCGAACAGCGCGGTGTGCCAGCCGGACTCGGACAGCACCGCCGGCAGGGTGCGGACCCCCGCCCGGTACTCCCACCCGTGATGGGCCAGACCGACCAGGCCATTGCTCTGCGGGTAGCGCCCGGTGAACAGCGATCCGCGCGAGGGTGAGCACAGCGGAGCGGTGGCATGCGCCCGGGTCAGCAGGATGCCTTCGGCGGCGAGCTGGTCCAGCCGCGGGCTCTGCACATCGGTGTGCCCGTACGCGCCGAGATGCCGCCCCAGATCGTGCCAGTGCACGATCAGTACATTGCTCTTCTGCATCTGGCCACCATCCCACAACGGAACCGCGCGCTGCAGTTGGGTTTTGCGCAGCGTGACCGTTGCGCTTCACCCGGCGGCCGCGATGTGCTATCGCCAGGCGAACACCGGCTGCTCGAGCTGATCCACCGGGTCGCCGCGGCCTTCCAGACCCAGCCAGCGCAGCTGCAACAGCACCGCGCCGGTCGGCGCGTGAATCAGGTCGTTGCCCAACGGGATCTGCACCACCGGCCGGGGACTCTCGGGGATGGAGATGAACCGCGGCGAATCCTCCCGCTGCAGCTGATGCAGTCCGACCCGGTAGACGGCGACGACCTCGTCCGGGGACGGCACCAACTCCAGCCGTCCGCCGCCCCACAGCACCACCGGTGTGATCACGTAACCCGACCGGGTCGGGTAGTCGTCGAGCAGGCCCAGCACCGAACTCCCGGGCAGATCGACACCGACCTCCTCGTGCAGTTCGCGCAGGGCGGCATCGGTGGACGTCTCACCCGGGTCGAGACGCCCGCCCGGCAGCGCCCACTGCGCCGAATGGGAGTTCAGCCGCGATGCCCTGCGGCACAACAGGAACGATGCGCCGCCGGACACGTCGACCATCCGGCCGTCCAGCGAGTCGGGCATCGGCCGCCCGGCGATCCAGTCTTCGACCGGGGCGGGATCCACCCGGTCCTCCCCGAGATGGGAGTCCACCAGGGTGATCGCCACCGCGGCACGCCGCTTGGCCGGATCGGTGAAGGTGCGGCGGTCGTGAGCGGCCAGGTTGGCTCGGATGCGCTCCCGCAGAGTGGCGTCGTAGCTGATCGTCATGGGTGGTACGGCACCCCGACGGCGCGGAAGACGAACTCCGGTGGGACGTCGTAGGACAGCAACCGCCGCGGTAGGCGGGCCAGTACGTCCTCGGGCAGCGACTCCTTGTAGTGCAGCGACAGTCGGCCCTCGCAGCGCGGGTCGACCTCGGCGACATCGACGTCGATGACCAGACCGTCGGCGGAGATTTCGGCGGTGACCGGGCCCGAAAGTGTTGCGTCCCAGCGCAGGTCGATGGCCCGCCCGGCGAGTTTGGGGACGGTGGCCAGGGTGCCGAGCACCCGCTGGGTGGTGAACACGAGTGACCCGGAGAAACTGGTCACGCTGCCCGCCGACCGTTGGCCCGGCACCTTGCCGGAGAAGCGCCTGGTGATCGGTACGTATTCGGCGAAGTAGATGATGCCCTCGGCCTCCACGGCCTCGCGCAACTCACTGGGAAGTTTGCCGATGCGCAGGAGTTTGCGCAGGAACACCGCCATGGATCGCACGATACGCCAACCGCAGCGGCGCCTATGATCGGCCATGAGCCGGCGCCGGACCGGTTCACCGTCGGGAACAGGGGAGTGTCCTTGCTGTACAGACTTTCCCCGCGTCATCCCGCGGTGCTGGCCGGCGCGGTCGCGGCGGCCGCGGTGTTCCTGCTGGCGTTGGCCGGGGTGCTCGCGGGCTGGACCTGGATGGTCGACGCGGACTGGGCGGTGCTGGACCCGCTGTATCGGTACGGGGCCGCGCATCCGGGCTGGGTGACCGCCTGGAACGTGCTGTGCACGGTGTTCCACCCGGCGGTGTTCCGGCTGCTGGCGCTGATCTGGATCGTGTACGCGTTGGTGCGCCGTGACTACCGGGTCGCGCTGTTCCTGGGGCTCACAGCGGAGTTCTCCGCGCTGATCGTCGTGTTCGCGAAAGCGGTTGTGTCGCGGCCCCGCCCGGCCACCGCGCTGGTCTCCGAACTGTCCTCGTCGTTTCCGTCCGGTCATGCGCTGGGCGCGTCGGCAGCTGTCACGGCCGCGCTGGTCGTGGCATGGCCTGCGCTGCGCCATCATTGGCGTGTCGCGGCGGTCATCGCAGGTCTGCTGATCGTGGCGGCGGTCGGTATCGGGCGGGTGGTGCTCAACGTGCACCACCCCTCGGATGTGCTGGCGGGATGGGCGCTCGGCTATCTGTGGGTGATCGCCTGCCTCCCGGTGCTGACCAGCAGCCGGTTCACGGCAGTGGACGAAACACCGGCAGCGACCGGTACCGACTCTTGAAAGTGGCCTCCTGGCAGACGATTTCCACCTCACCGTCATGCGCGATCGGGGTCGGTCCGTCGACGGCGGTGAAGCTGAATTCGGGTACCCGCAGCTCGTGGTACAGCGGGCTGTTCGCCAGTCGGCCCAGTGCCAGCGCGGTCAGGATCCGTATCGTCGCGAACTTGGGGCCGGTCTCCAGGATGCGCACGTCGATGAGCCCGTCATCCATCCGGACGCGCCGAGCCGGAGCGAAACCCGAGGGCGAGTACAGCGAATTGCCGAGGAAGAACAGCGAGGTCTGCACCGTCTTGTCGTCGTAGCGGATCCGGACGGTGGCGTCGCTGCGCAAGGTGCGGTACAGCGCCCACGCACCGGCGAGCGGCTTACCCATCCGGCGTTCCAGCTTCTCGCGGATCCGGACGAACTTCGGGTAGGCGCCGATACTGGCGGTGTTGACGACGGTGTCCGAGTCGTTGAACGCGATGGTGTCGACGAATGCCGCCGACCCGGTGCGGATCGCCTCGATGGTCGACGCCACGGTCTCGCAGCCGATGTCCTTGGCGAAATGGTTGAAGGTGCCGCCGGGGAACACCGCGAGCGGAACCTCGGCATCCAGCGCGATCCCGGCCGCGCACGACACGGTGCCGTCACCACCGCCGACCGCGAGCACCTCGGCGCGGGCCGCCGCCGCGCGCAACTTCTCCTCGATGTCCTCATCGTCGCCGACCTCGACGACCTCGATCTTGGGGAGCGCCTCGCGGACCTCGTCGACGATGCGTGCCCCGGTGCCGCTCCCCGAGTTCGGGTTGACCACCAGCACCACCCCGTCCCCTTCGGGACGAGCAGGGGTGTCGAAGCGGCGCGGCTCGGAGGCGGTGACCGGTGGCTCGACCATGGTCGGCACGATCGCCGCGCCGGTCAGCGCCACCGCGGTGCCGATGCCGAATCCGGCCAGCACATCGCCGGGGTAATGCGCACCGGTGGCCACCCGGGACAGGCCGACCAGCCCGGCGAGTACCCCGAGCCCGACGCCGAGGGAGCGGTTCTCCAGGCCCACGCCGACGGCGAACGCGGCCGCACTCGCCGAATGCCCGGACGGCAGCGAGTTCGACGTCGGCATCCGCCGGGAGCGCCGCAACACCGGGACGGAGGCGAAGTCCGGTCGCGGGCGCTTCCATAGCCGTTTGGCGCCCTGATTGGTCAGCAGGCTCGTCACGGCCAGGGTGACCAGGGCCCGGGCCGCGCCGCGCCGCATGGACGGGGTGCCGGTGGCCATCAGCCCCGCCCCGATCGCGATCCACAGTTTCGAGTGGTCGGCGGCCGCGGTGAGCTTGGGCATCACGGTGTCGAGCGCTGTGCTGTCGGATTCCGCAACGGCTTCGAAGATGCGCCGGTCGACCGTTCCCAATCCCATGGCTACCAAAGTACGCAGAAACCAACGTGTCTAAACCTTTACTTGACCCGGGCGGGGGTGGGTGCCGACGATGGACGGATGCGCCGACTGGTCCTGCTGTTGAGCGCACTCTGGCTGGCGTGCGCGGCGCCGGTGCCCGTCGTCCACGCTGCGGAGACACCGTGGTTCGTGAACTCCGTCGGCGGTGCGACCCAGGTGGTTTCCGTTGTGGGCGTAGGGGCCACAACCGCGAAGATCGACGTGTGGGAGCGCACCGCGGCCGGCTGGAACCCGATCGGGGTGGGCATTCCGGCCCACATCGGTTCCAACGGGATGGCCCAGCAGATCCGCGAGGGTTCGAAGACCACACCGATGGGCGTGTTCACCCTGGACTTCGCGTTCGGCACGCAGGGCAATCCCGGCGGTGGGCTGCCGTACGTGCAGGTGGGTCCGAATCACTGGTGGGACGGTGACGTCGCCAGCCCCACCTACAACACCATGCAGGTGTGTGAGAAGGAGCGGTGCCCGTTCCGGACCGACGGCGGCGGCACCGAGAACCTGCAGATCCCGCAGTACGCGCACGCCGTGGTGATGGGGGTCAACAAGGCCCGCACACCCGGCGCCGGCAGCGCCTTCTTCCTGCACTCCACCGGCGGCGGCCCCACGGCGGGGTGCGTGGCCATCGACGACGCCACTCTGGTCGAGATCATCCGGTGGCTGCGCCCCGGCGCGGTGATGGCCGTCTCCAAGTAGTCAGATATTCAGGGCGCTGCCGGGTTTCAGATGGAACCCGAGATTCTCCGTGGACATGGTGGCTTCGTAGGTGCGGTCGTATCCGGTGGCGCAGATCTTCCAGCCGTCGGCGGTGCGGCGGTAGCGGTCCCGGTAGAACGCTGCCCCGATCAGCATGAAGTTGAAGTCCGCCACGATCACCCGGTCCTGCAGGTACCAGCGGCCCGACGCCTCGTCGGGGCCGTCCAGCGTGATCTCCGGGTGGTCGACGCGATGCTCGGTGATGATGGCCGGGCCCAGCGACTGGCGCATGAACCCGACCAGCGCGTCCCGGTCGGTGAAATGCAGCACCTCGTCGCCGACCGAGGAACCGTAATCACCGACGACGTCCTCGGTCAGGGTGGCGGCGAAATCGTCCCAGTGCTTGGTGTCCAGCGCGCGCAGGTAGCGGTACTTGACCTGTTTGATCTCTTCGATTTCACCGTGGGTGTCTGCCATGCCCGCCATCACAGCACAGCGTTTCGCCGATGTCCCGAACTCCGGCCATCCGCGTTGTGTCCGTTCGGTCGATCTGCCCGGCGGCGGTTAGGGTGGGCCCAATGACCGACCCGCTGGGGTTGTCCATCGGGACGACCAACCTGGTCGCGGCACGTGTCGGCGACCGTCCTGTCACCCGGCGCGCAGTACTGACACTTCCCGTGCAGGGCGCGCCGGAAATCGGCCTGCCATCCGGGCAACCCGGACAGGTGCTGACCGGATTCGTTGACCGCGTTGGCGATCCGGTGCCGTTGGTGGCCTCCGACGGGTCCTCGTACGCCGCCGAGGATCTGCTGGTCGAAGCGCTGGAGGCGATGGTCGGTGTCGTCGGGGCCACTCCGTCGGCGCAGACCTCCATCGCGGTGCCTGCGCACTGGACCGCGGCGACCCTGCGGACGCTGCGGGCGACCCTGCGCGCCAACCCGGTGCTCGCACCCGGCGGCGCGACACCGCGCCTGGTCTCCGATGCTGTCGCCGCGCTGACCTCGTTGAACACCGATCCGGGGCTCAAGGCCGGCGGACCGGTGCTGCTGGTGGACCTGGGTGGTGGCGGTACCAGCCTCACCCTCGCCGATTCCGGGGCGGCTTTCGAGCCCCTGGACGAGACCACCCGGGTCGCCGAGTTCTCCGGCGACCTGATCGACCAGGCCCTGCTGACCCACGTGCTGGCCGGTATCGAGGACACCGATCCGGGGGCGACCGCCGCGGTGGGCCTGCTCGGCAAGCTGCGCGAGGAGTGCCGGCAGGCCAAGGAGAGACTGTCGGCTGTCACGGCCACCGAGGTTCCGGTGGAGTTGCCGGGCTACCGGTCGGTGGTCCGGGTGACCCGCGCCGAGCTGGAGGCGCTGCTGGCCGAGCCGCTGGCCCGGGTGCTCGCCGAACTGGACGCCCTGCTGGAGCGCAACCGGCTGGGCTGGGCGGACGTCTCGGTCATCGCCACCGCGGGTGGCGGGGCCAGCATTCCACTGGTCACCCAGCGACTGTCCGAGCATTCGCAGCGTCCGGTGGTGAGCACCCCGCAGCCCGCGCTGGATGCGGCCGTCGGCGCGGTGCTGTTTGCGGCCTACGCGGCCGAGGCCGGGGCGCAGACCGGGATGGCCCCGGCGGCCGGTGCCGACGCGCCGACCAGCATGGCGCCGCCGGTGGTGGTTCCCGACCCGTCCGGATCCTCGACCTTTCGGGCCCTGGCCTGGTCCCAGGACGAGGACGCCGGCGCCGAGCCGGTGCCCTACGCCGGTCCTGACGAGTACCCGAGTCCCTACACGGGCGTCAACCCGTATGTTTCCGAGGACTCGACTCGCGTTGTCTCCCAAAATGTTCCGGAGCAGTACGACGACGAACGCCGGGGTATGCCCCGGCTGCCGATGGCGGTGTTCGCCGCGGCCGGCATCCTGTCCGTCGTCGCCCTCGGCGGTGTGGCCATCGCTTTGACCGGAGTCTCGGAGACCGACACCCCCACCCCGTCGACCGCCCCGGTCACCGGGGTGCTGACCCCGGAACCCGCGCAGCCGCCGCCGGCGGTCGAGACCCCGCCGCCGGGCATCGTCACCGTGACCGAGGCACCGCCCCCGCCGCCGGAGCCGGCGGCTCCGCGGCCGGTGGCCCCGACCTACACGACGACGACCACCCAGCCGACCACCACCACGACCACGACGACGACCACCACGACGACCACAACCACCACCACGACGACCACGACGACGCCGTCCACCACCACGACCACCACCACGACCACGGCGCCCACCACGACGGGCCCGACGACGACGGTGCCCACCACCACCGAACCCGACACCCTGCCCACGACAACGGCCGAGGTCACCACGGTCGTGCCGACCACGCAGGCGCCGGCGATGCGGACCACCTACATCAACGTTCCTTTGCTGCCGCCGATACCTGTGCAGGTCCCGAATCCGGGCGTGCCCGCCGCGCCGTAGCTGCGCCCCCGGCGCTCACCTGCGCATACCAATCTTTCGAAGAGTTGAGCCGCTGCGACACGCCGGGTTATAGTCACCCGGGTTAAGTCACGGATGTGTAACGACAAGCAAACGGCCGGGTCTCGGACGTTGCTGAACGAGAAGTTCGCGAGCTCGAAGGTGTGGTGAATGCGACGACAACGAATGGCCGGTGAGCGGCTCCGGTCGTCGGCGGCACTGGCCGCGATCGTCGCCCCAGCCGCGGTCCTCTTCTCGATCAGCCCGGACCTGGCGCCCCCCGTCACCCCCGATAACGTCGTCCAGGTCACCGCTGCCGAGGTCGCTCCCGCTGTCGAGGCGGTGCCGCTGGGGATGGAGATTGTCGCCGCGCCCGCAGCCTTCGCCTGGAATTCGGCCCCCGTCGCAGCAGCCGCTCCCGAGGTGGCCTCCGCCCAGCTCGTATCGGCGTCCCGATGGCGCGCGGACACCAGGTCGCTGTTGCTGCCCAAGGGCGTCGCCTCCGAGCACGGCCTTCAGGTTAAGACGATTCTGGCCGCCCGCGCCATCAGCGCGACGTTCCCCGAGATCCGCAGCATTGGCGGCGTCCGCCCCGACGCGCTGCGGTGGCATCCCAACGGCCTCGCTCTCGACGTCATGATCCCCAACCCCGGCAGTTCCGAGGGGGTCGCACTCGGGAACCAGATCGTCGCGTATGTGCTGAAGAATGCGGCCCGGTTCAGCGTGCAGGACGCCATCTGGCGCGGCACCTACTACACACCGAGCGGGGCGCAGGGGTCCGGTGGATACGGCCACTACGACCACGTGCACGTCACCACCACCGGTGGCGGCTACCCGACCGGCGGGGAGCAGTACTTCCGCTAGGCGTTACGCCGGATCGCTGCCGCCCGACGGCTGGGCATCGGACTTCGCATCGCGGGCCGACGGGGCGTCGTCGCGGGCAGCTTTCGTGCCGCCGGTCAGCTTCTTGACGGTGTTCCGGACGTTCGTCCGGAAGTCCTTGATGTGCTGCCGGACTCGGGCGCCCGGATCCTTCCGGACAGCCGGCGCCGACGGAGTCGTCTCGTCGGTGTCCACCGATTCGGTGGCCGCGGGCTCATCGGGGACGGCGTCGGTTCCGCCCGACGGTGTCGACGCCTCGGAGTCCGCCTCGTTGCCCAGCGGTTCGGCGGCGGGCACCTTCGGCGAGGTTTCCGGTGCGTCGGCAGCGGCACCGGTTTCCGCCGCGGAGTCCTTCGTCGAAGCGCTCTCACCGACATCGACGGACAAGGTGTGCACCGACGCGCGGACGTCGGGGATCGCGGTGACGATATCGTTGGGGGTCTTGATGTTTCGGACCCTGGGCTGCTGACCCCACGGTGTCAACAGACCCGGGGCCGGCAGGTAGGCACCCTCCCGGCCCGGCAGGATCGGGCCGAGGTCCCCGTAACCACCGAACAGCAGTCCGTCGATCACATGGAACGGTGCCCGGACGATGGCCTTGATGAATGGTTCGATGCGGTAGGTGGTGGTCGAGTAGTAGATCTCCGTGTGCGCGTACCCGGCGGCGCCGATGGCGCTGAGCAGCGGCCCGACCAGGCGGACGAACGCGTACTCCAGGAACTTCGGGACCTGACGGATCTGATCGCCGAGCACCGGGAAATTTCGGGCAACCGCCTCGGCCACCGCGTCATTGAGCGGGCCGATGACCAGGGGAGTGATCGGTGCCAGCAGGATGTCCGAGACCAGGGCGTAGTTCCAGTGCGTGAGCTCCGGGTCCGGCCAGTGCTCGTGCACGGTCCACCACAGGTCAGGGGCTTTTCGGGTGACGGCGTCGACGCTCTGGCCGACCGCGGCGCGTGCGCCGTCGGCGATCGATCGCAGATCGTGGAACAGGCCTGCCGGCGCCACGTCCATGGTCACGACGCGTGGCGTGTCGACGACCGCGTGAATATCCGGGGTGATCGTCACCGGTGACAGTGCGATGGCACCGGCACCGGCCAGCGCGACTCCGGTGCTGAACGCCTGTCGAAAAACCTTGTTGGCCATGGCTTTTGTGATCCCCGCGTCGAAATGGACAGTTTGCCGACGCAAACGCTAGCCGAGGGCGCCGCGAAATTGGGGGTTCCCTTCCGGCGGCCGCGGTGGTCAACGATTGCGTGGTTACGCGCGAAACGCCAGTCACCTCGTTTATGGTTCGGCTGTGCCTGAATTCGATCGCCCTGCATTTGACCGACGAAGCGCCTTGATGATCCTGGGCCTGGGAGCGGCGGCTGCCGCGCTACCCGCCCCCGCCGCGCACGCGGAGCCGCTGCCGGGCGATCTGCCCCCCGGCCCGGCCCCGGGACCCGGCGCCCCGGCACCGGAGGTCGCCGCGCCGGCCATGCTGTTCCAGGACGAATTCAACGGTCCGGCCGGTTCACCGCCGAACCCGGCAGCCTGGTTCATCGTCCCGCAGCGCGAGACCATCCGGAACCCGCACGAGTGGGACAAACCGTTCAACATGGGCCGCTACGTCACCGATCAGGAGCACGTCTTCCAGGACGGCAACGGCAACCTCGTCATCCGCGCGACCCGCGGCGAGGGTGCGAACATCCAGGAGAAGTACGCCAGCGCGAAGATCATCGGCAACTGGCGCGGCGGGGTCGGCACGACCTGGGAGGCGCGCGTCAAACTGAACTGCCTGACCGACGGCGCCTGGCCGGCGTTCTGGCTGATCAACGACAACCCGGTCCGCGGCGGCGAGGTCGACCTCGTCGAGTGGTACGGCAACCGGGACTGGCCGTCCGGCACCACCGTGCACGCCCGGCTGGACGGAACGCAGTTCCAGACCCATAAGCACCCGGTCGACGGCGACTGGCACACCTGGCGGATGACCTGGAAGCCGGAAGGCATGTACTTCTGGAAGGACTATGCGCCGGGGATGGAGCCGTACTTCACCGTGCTGGCCAACTCCTTGCCGGAATGGCCGTTCAACGATCCCGGATACACCATGGCCCCGGTGTTCAACATCGCAGTCGGGGGTTCGGGTGGTCGCGAACCCGCGGGCGGAACCTACCCGGCAGAGATGCTGGTGGACTGGATCCGGGTGTTCTGACCCGCGTCGTCTGCCGCTGACTCGTCAGTGCCCCGGTCGGTTGACGTCGTGTTGCCGGCCGGGTCCGGCGAGTCGGTCTCGGCGTCCGGTGTGGACGCGTTCTCCAACGTGTCCCGGTCCTCGTCGACCTCATCGGTGGTGGTGAGATCGGGTTCCTCGCCGGATTCCGGATCGGTGATCTCGAGTTCGTCGTTCTCGGAGACCTCCTGGTCCAATTCGGCGTCGACGGTCTCGTCGGGCGCCGTCTCGTCCACCGGGGTCTCGTCCACCGGGGTCTCGTCGACCTCCACCGCGGGTTCGACGACTTCGGGCTCGGCGACGGCGGGCTCGGCCTGCTCGGAAGCATCGGCGCGGCCGTCGGAGGTATCGGTCTCGGTGGGCTCGGGTGCACCGTCGTCGACGGCGGCAAGCTCGTCGAGCGTCGATACCGTCGCGGTGGCGGCCATCCGGTTCTGCGCGGGTGCCGACTCCTCGTTGCCGAAGCAATCCTGGATCTTGTCGACCACCCAATTCACCGAGGTGACAATGGCATCGGCGATCCCGTGCACGACCCACGAGGTCAGATCGACGAGTCCCTGCACCACGTTCACCGTCACCTCGGCGATGGTCTTGACCACCCACACCGTGGCGTCGATGACCGCATCCACCACGTCGACCACGAGGTCGACGACCCCGTTGATCACGGCCACGGTGGCCTGGGCGAGACCACGGACGAGGTTCTTGATCGCGTCGAGGATGGGGTGGCCGGGCTCCACGGGTCCCAGGCCCGCGATGAAGTCGCGGATGACCTGGACGGCCGGCTTCGCGTCCCAGTCGGTCTCCCAGATGCCGAAATTGTCCTGCTGTTCGGATGTTCCGGTATCGAGGTCGCGCGCCGAGTAGATGAAGATCGGGCCGGTGCGGTCCTCCTTCTGCCAGTTCGCCAGGAAGTCCGCGATGAAATCGGCCTGCTTCTGATACATGGCGGCATCGGACGGCACGGTGGGAAGGCCGTATTCGGTGGCCCAGATCTTGAGGGCGGCGTCGCCGTAACTGTCCATCATGGCGCGCATCTCGCGAAGCTGCAGCATCGGAGATTCGCGCTGGTTCTCCTGGTCGGAGAACTTCATGTCGTTCTTGTACGGGTGGAACGAGATCGCGTCGAAGAATCCGTGCGCGCCCGCGGCATACATGCCTGCCAGATAGTCGGTCGGATTCATCAACAGAGTGCCACCATTGAGGTTGACGCCCGAGCCGAGCACGCCGGCGATTACGGTGATGTCGTCGTCGGGGTCGTCGGGATCGTCATATGCCTTGATCTCGTCGTAGGCGGCCTTGAGCATGTTGGTGTAACCGGTCGGATCGACGGGATTGAGGAACGGTCTGCCGTTGGGCTCGTTCCAGATCTCGATGGCCGAGATCTTGCCCTCGTACTTCTCCGCGACGGCCCCTGCGAACGCTCCGAACTTCGTCGGGTCCGGCATCCCCGACATCGGTGGGGTGTTGTCCGGATCCAGCCGGGCCCAGCCCGGCGTTTCGTGCAGGACGGCGAGAATGCCCATGCCTCGTTCGTGTGCCTCATTGATGACGTAGTCGATCTTGTGGTTGTCCCAGACGAAGTCGCCGTTCGCCAATTGCGTTGAGAGCCAGGAGATTCCCACCCGCACGTTCTGGACGCCGATGGACTGCATCATGTCCAGCTGTTTGTTGATCAGGTCGATGTCGTCGAGCCGCATGAGATTGGAATCCGCCAGTCCGACGGTCGTCGGCGAATCGTCGATGGCAGCCACCAACTCGACAGCCTGGGATGAGGAACGAAGCTCGATCGGTACGCGTAACTCGGTGGTGGTGCACACCGTGGCCAGGGCGATCAGAGAGGTGGCGGCGATCATGCTCTGCCGGTGAACGGTCCTGCGATCTTGCCTGCCCATGCCGACTCCCGCTCCGCAGAAATAGCTGTGAAAAGCCAATGTGGACCCCGACGATAGCAAAGCAATGTCCTGATCAGACGGGATTTACTTGGGTAGATGGCGGGTAAGTCGGCGCGCGGGGTAGCGACGCCCCAATCAAGATCATTGTTTGCTGGATGAACAACTTTGCCACAACCGGTGGTGAGATCCGAAGGCTCGGCTCGCTGGCGGTCAAGGTGGCCGGAGAAAAGTTAGCTCCCGGACAAGCGGGAGCCGAGACGGTATCTACCGCCTCGGCCCCTGGGTGATCGGGTCAGTCGTCCGAGGACGAACCGTCCGAACCGGAGGAATCCGACTCGGATCCGCTACCGCCCGACTCGCTGGATGCCCGGGATCCGCCCGCGCTGTCCGCACCCTCGGACTCGGTGGAGTCACTGGTCGACTCTGCCTCGGCCGCCGCGCGTTCCGTGCGCGGCGTCGCGGTGGATTCGGCAGTAGCAGAATCCTGCTCGGTTGATTCGGCGGCTGTGCCGTCCTCATTCGCGACCGATTCCGTCCGAGGCGTCTGACGCGCATCGACCTCGTCCGTCTCCGCTTCGGCATCCTCCGGGGTGGCCGAACGGCGGTCGGCAGCCGAGGTCACCGCCTGCGTGGACTCGTCCAGAGCGGAATCTGTTGCAGTGGAGGGCTCTTCACCCTCCGGCGTTCGGTCGGCCTCGGCCTCGGCGACGGCAGTACGTGCAGCCACGGTCGCCTCCGTCGCGGCACCGGACGATTCGGCTTCGGTCAACGCTTCGGTTTCGGCGGCGGTAGCCGTCTCTGCTTCGGCCGCGGTCAGCGCCGAGACCGTCGTGGTCGCCGGTGTCGGGTTGAGGGCCTGGCCCCACGCCGCCGCCCAATTCGCTGCCGCATCGTCGAGCGCTTTCTGCCAGTTCGCGATCGCCTGCGCGACCGGGTCAACCGGCGTTTCCGGAGTGGGCTCCTCCGCCTCGGGTTCGGTGGGCAGGGCCGGATCCTCGACGGCCGGGACCTCACCGGCGTCCAGCGGGCCGTTCTCCTCGATCCAGGCCTGCACTGCGAGGGCGGCCTGCTTGGGAGTCCAATCGTCGCGGAACAGCCCGTAGGTGTCCTCGGGATTGGTCGACCCGGTGTTCAGATCCACCAAGTTGTAGAGGAACATCGGTCCCGCTCCGTCGAGTTCGGACCAGGTGTCCATGAAGTCGTCGATGAACTCCGCCTGTTGCGCCTCCGAGACAGTGGCGGTGGGGAGTCCGTACTCGCTGGTCCACACCGTCTTGTCGCCGTCACCGTTCTGCTCCATCAACGCCTGGATGTCCTCGAGGATGCCGATTCCCGAAATCGGGCTGCCCGCACCGTCACTGAACCGCCAATCGTTGTTGTACGGGTGATATGACAGGGCGTCGAAATATCCTGCAGCTCCTGCGTCGTACATGCCCTCGATGAACTCGACCGCCCCGATGTTGTATCCGTCACCCCAGCTCTGTCCGGCGTACACGACACCGCCGACCACCGTCCCGCTCGGATCCACGGCCTTCACCGCCTCATAGCCGGCCTTCAACACCTCGGTGTACGCGGCAGGGTCCGGCCCTGGCTGCCAGAAGGGGGTGGCGTGGGGTTCATTCCAGATTTCGTAGGCGGAGATGCGAGCGGACTCGGGGTCACCCTCGCCCGCGCCGTAACGTTCCGCGAGCGCGCCCATGAAGCTCCCGAAGTCCTCGGGGTTGCGTGGGGCGCCATAGGGGGACCAGGAGTCGGTGGCCCAGGTCGGTGTGCTGGTCACCGCACCGAGGACGGCGATGCCGCGTTCCTCGGCGGCATTGACCACCTTGTCGACATTGGTCCAGTCGTAGACGCCGGGAGCGGGTTCCACGAAGTACCACGGAACGAACATCCGGACCTGCGTGACCCCCATCGACTCCATGGTGTCCATCGCGACATCGACCTCTTCCGGGGTCATGTAGAACAGTTCGGATTCCGCCACGCCGACGGCGTTGGCGGACGTATCGATGGCAGCGGCCAGCGAGACCGCCGCGGTGACCTGTCGGATTGCCTCGTCCTGCGGTGACAGGTTCACCGGCGCTGCCGCACCCACGTGCACCGATGCGCCCACCAGGGTGAACGCAAACAACGGCGCCGCGACTGAGCAAACCGATTTTGCTGATCTTGGCCAAGGCCTCCACATGATGTCATCTCCAAACTTCCGAAAATGCCGGAATCTTCGTTGTGATGCGGCCTACGCCGCGGACAACTCGAGCTGTACCCGGGCGGAAAAATGACCAATCAGAAATTTCCGATTTCGGATCTGTCGCAAACGGTGAGGGTGCGGGGAACGAAGGCATATAGCCAGTTCATGACGGACTTTATAATTGATCTCGGCGTTGATTAGTAACTTCAATTTCGCTGGCCGGAGTTCGTGTCAGCGCGGGGGCAGTCGGGTCAACGCGGGTTTGCTGATTCTCATATTCAATTGGCACAGGTGAAAATTTATAAGCTGCTAGGCAAACTTGATAACAATTCCTTTGGTCAAGATCGAATTTGCTGTAGATCAATATCAACGTAAAAACAGCTCGTAACCGGCAAAGGTTCATTCGGCTTGATGCTTCGCGAAATGTGGCACCGCAGGTGGCGTTGGGCCCGAGCCGCAGCTGCCCGCCTGGCCCGATGGCGCAAGGAGGTCCACCCGGCGAGCGTTCCGCGAACAGGTGTTTGATCTGCGGCGATACCGGGCATGCCTGAACGGCAAAGCTGGCCCGTTGATCCCCTCTGGCCCGTTGATCTTTTGAGAGGCAGATTGTGACCACCGCATACTCGTTCGAATCCAACGCCCAACTGGTCGGCATGGTCGCCGAGGGCGTCTATGCGCCCCAGGAAGATTCTCAGCTTCTGATCAATGTGATGGACAAGACGGCGCTGGCTCTCGGTAGCCGCGTGGCCGACCTGTGTACCGGCAGCGGCGTCGTCGCGGTCAATGCTGCCGCACAGGGTGCCTCGAGCGTGTCGGCATTCGACATCTGCCCCAAGGCTGTTCGGTGCGCCCGGGCAAATGCTCAGGTGCATGATGCCGCAGTGGAGGTGCACCTCGGGTCGTGGGCGCGAGCCGCGGAATTCGGCCCGTACGATCTGGTGGTCTGCAACCCCCCGTACGTTCCTCATGACCCGTCCATCGAACCCGCCCCCACCGCGGTCGGCCCTGCCCGCGCCTGGGACGCCGGACTCGACGGGCGGATGGTGCTCGACCCGCTGTGTGCAGCCGCGCCCGGTCTGCTCGCTGACGGCGGCAGCCTGCTGCTGGTGCAGTCTGAGTTCGCCGACCCGCGTCGCACCTTGGAGCTGTTGTCCGAAGCCGGACTGGACGCCGATATCGTTGCCTGGGAATGGATTCCGTTCGGTCCGGTGATGCATTCACGCGCCGAGTGGCTCGAGGAGACGGGCCGTCTGGAGCCCGGCCGGCGCGAGGAAGAACTGCTGGTGATCCGGGCAGACAAACCATGACCACCGAAGAACCGCGTACGGTACGCGTGGTGCGTCGCGGCCCTGTGATGGTGCAGGGCCCGGTCCGCATCGAACTGCCGGACGGTAGCTGCGTGGAGTCCGACCGATTCATGGTCGCCATCTGCGCCTGCGGGCGCAGCAAGAACTACCCGCTCTGTGATACCAGCCACCGCCGCCAGCGGCGGGTGACGAACTCCAAGGCGGACCGCGCGCAACAGCCCGCCGTCTAGTACTCAGTCTCGGGTGTCGATGACCTGCTGGGCGACCTGCACCAGCTTGGTATTGGTCTCCTGGGAAACCTGGCGGAGCATTTCGAAGGCCTGGACGTCGTTGACCTTGTAGCGCTCCATGATGATGCCCTTGGCCTGGCCGATGCGGTCGCGCGTGGACAGCGCGGCCTCCAGTTGCTCACCCTCCTGGCTGGCCAGGATGGCCGCGGCGGCGTGAGCTGCGAGTACCACGCCGGTGGTTTCGGCCTCTCCGCGCCAGACGTTCGGCTCGAATCCGAACAGATTCAGTGCCCCGGCGGTGCGATCCGATGTGTAGAGCTTGAACGACAGACCGCTGAGGACCCCGATCTCCACACAGGCCGGCGCGTACTGCGGCCAGCGATCCTCTTTGCGGAAGTCGTCGGTGCGCACGATCAGATCGTCGAGTGCGGCTTGCACACAGGGACCTTCGTCGTACTGCATCTGCAGCCGGTGCAGTTCAGAGGTGAGTCGCGCGTCCTTGGGCACCGTCTCGAAGGTGCGCTCCTTGCCGATCAGCAGGACCCCGGCGGCATCCACTCCGGGGATCAGTTCCAGGGCCGCGGCAGCAACGCCGGACAACACTTCGTCGAGACTGCGTGGGCCGGCGAGAGAGCGAGCTAACTCGGCCATTCGCGAAGCCAAGTCCTGCTTCTCCAAGTACGTCATACCCGGCATTGTGCTCTACGGGTGAACTTCCGGACAAAAAACCCGCAAGCTGCCTGCAGCACTAGGGGGCGAGCGCCGTCAATGCCTCATCCAGAGTGGGGTAGACGTCGATAATGTCGGCGACCCCAATCAGTTTGAGCGGCCTGCTGGTGATCGGCCCGTCGGCGACGATCGCGAAGGGGACAGCGGGTGTCAGGTCCGAGTGCGCCGTTACGAGTGCGCCCATTCCGGAGGATCCGAGGAAATCGACGGCGGTGAGGTCGACCACCAGACCCGCGGGCGCCTTTGCGGCGGCAGCCGAGATCTCGGCCTCCAAGTCCGGCGTGGTGAGCACGTCGAGAGTGCCGTGAACCGACAGTACGGTCACGCTCCCGGACTGCTGCTCCCGCACGGTGCAACCGGCCACCGCACTACGACCTCCGACGATCGGCTCTGGCTCGCTCACCATCGTCACCTCCGAATCTTCATCCCCGCCAGGGCGGCGGCATTGCACGAATTCTATCTGTGACGACATCAGGGAACGGTGGCGGAGGTCGCGACGACCTTTCGAGGGCCATGCCGCGCAGAACTATCCGCACGACGAAGAGGTTGGCTCACTCCAGCGGCCGCCGCAATGAGCTCCGCCCGTCAGCCCATGCGCTCATCATGTGTCCTGCCAACCGGTCCTCGACGACCGCGTGGGCTCGGATACCGAACACCACATCGCGGTCGAGGTGCGGTTCACGGGCCACCAGGTCGCCCACCACATCGGTGCGCACCACCTGTTCGTGCACGGCATCCGCCTCGACGTGCTCGGCGTAGAAATCGATACACGGTCGCGGCGCACCCATCCGTTCGAGTGCCGCCACCAGCCGTTGTGACCCAGGAGGCGACGTGATCTCGGTCGATGCGAAGTGGCCCACCGCGGCGCCGCGCAGTCCGCGATGAAGTCCGAACAGGGACATCAGGTTAACGGCCGCCAGCGCCTCGGCAGGCACATGGTCGATGTAGCCGAGATAGCTGGAATCCAGGTCTGCGGCGTCCAGGAGGTCGGCGAACAGTTGCTGGTGCAGTCTGGTGCCGCGGCCCGCGCCGAACTCGTCGTATTCGACGGCGACGAAGGCCGCCTTGGCCTGCCCGACCAGTCTGGGGATCGCCCAGGCGTGCGGGTCGCCTTCCTTGAGGTGGTACAGCGACCGGTGCACGAAGTACTCGCGCATCTGCTCCCAGGTGCCCTCGTCGCGCAGCTGGTAGGACAGGCCTTCGCCGTCCGCCGGTTCGATCGCCAGTTCCCGCATCTCCTCCAAAGCCGTTGCATCCGGCTCGATTTCACCGACCAGCCGGCGGATCTCGGTCAGGAAAGTGTTCTCCATCCGCCCGCGCAGATGTAGCAGCCCGGCGTTCCATTCCCAGCCGGTGTCGACACCGGCGAAACCGCGGTAGTGCAGTTCGTAGCAGATGTAGAGCGCCAGGTGCAGGTCCAGGCCGTACGGGTCGGCATCGCCCAGTGAAGCCTCGACCTGAAGGAGATGGTTGGCCGGCGCGCGTTCTGCGAGAAGTTCGGTCACGGCGAGCGACAGTGGACCGCGCGGGTCGGGAAGCCGGGGTTCGACGTAGATGGGGGCAGCAGTCACGAGTCGCGGGGTACCCGGCTTTCACCGGGTTCAATCACCGGATGTCGACCGTCGATCGCGCAGGAAGGCGACCAGGACGTCTGCTGCAGCCGCCACCGCGTCCTGCGCGATGACCTCGTAGCCGTGCGTACTGAGGGTCGGAATGCAGAGCAGGCCGGCACGCGGGCTGGTGCCGAGAGCCTTGGCATGCGAGGCGTCGGATTCGAAAGCCCCGAGCACCGCGGGCTGCGCGGTCAGGCCCTGCTGCTCGACGATATCCATCAGTCGGTCTGCAATGGTCTTGTCATAGATGGTCATGGCGTCGCTGTAGGCCACGATGGGCCCACCGTGCACCGACGTCCCGTATTCGGCTTCGGTGGGCCCCACCTCGACCGCCAGGGTGATGCCGGCCGGCAGCGTGCGGGAGGCATACGTGCCGCCGTTCGCGCCGACCTCCTCGGCCGTCGTGAATACCAGGTAGACGTCGGCGGCTCCCCGCGCGCCGGACTCGTGCAGTTGGCGGGCGGCCTCCAACAGAACGGTGATCGCGGCGCGGTCATCGAGGAAGTATCCGCCGACGTAGCGGCCGAACCGCACCAGGTCGCGCTTGCTGCGATGCACGCACACGCGGGTGCCGGGACCCACGCCCGCGTCCCGGAGCTCGTCGCAGCTACGCCCGGTGAACCCGTAGACATGCAGCCAGTCCAGCGCTTTGTCGCCCTGATCGGGTTTCGTCTCCCAAATGCGTTGGCTTTCCTTGGTGGAATGCTCCGACCCCAAGGTCAGCACGCCCGCCAATGCTTGCCTGCGGCCCAGGATGGCGATCGGGCCCAGGCCGAAATTCCCGGGATACATTGTGCCGAGCGGGGACAGGTGCAGGGTCCCGTCCGGCTCGACCCGCTTGACGATCATGGACAGCTCGTCCATGTGCGCCATCACCCGAACGGGCGGGTTCGCCTCGCCGCCCGGACTGCCCCGCAGCAGTCCGACCACATTGCCTGCATCATCGACCCACATGTCGTCCACCAGCGGCTCGAGTTCGCGCAAGCAGATCTCCCGGACGGCATCCTCGAAACCGCACGGCCCGTAGGCCCCAACCAATTCCTGCAGAAGGCCGTCCGTCAACCTCAACTCCCCGGCCATTCACCGGTCCAGCGCTCGAAGACGCGCGCGCCCTGGCGATCGATGACGGTCTTGACCACGGAAAAGACCACCCCCTGAAGCGCCGCCGCCAACACCACCTCCTTGAACGAATACTCATGCTCCAAGGCGGTCGGCGGATCGGAGTGGTCTCCGGGCGCGGTCCGCTTCCAGATCTGCTTGAAGATCGCGCCGGCGACGAGGCCGCCGATGAGTGAACTTGCCAGCCCCACAGGGCGATACATGAGTTTGGCGGTCAGGGTCGGCTTATGGGTCGACATGTCGGTCTCCTTATCGGCGGCGTCGCCAGATGATGATGCCCAGCAGGATCGTTGCGGTGCCCAGCACCGCGGCGACGACCGGCAGCGCAGGCTTTATCGCCCCTCGGTCATCGGTCACGGCATCGACCACCATCTCCTTCGTCTCGCCGACCTTCTGCTGCGCGCGTCCCTTGACATCGAGCTTGTCGGCCAACGCCGCGACCGTTTCGCCCACCTCCTGGCGGGTGCGCTCGATGTCGTCGGTGATCTCCTCCACGTTCGCGTCGTCTCCGGGTTCCGGCCGGTGATCAGGTCCGGGCATGTCGCGCTTCCTTCACCACGTGGACGTCCTCGGAAAGATTCGCGACGACGTCCTGCGCCGCCGCCGGAGCCTGCTCCACCTGCTTCTTGCCGACCAGCCCGGCGATTCCGGCGGCCACAAAGAGCACCGCTCCGACGATCACCGCCGCGGCCCAGACCGGGAGCACCAGGGCCAGTGCCGCGATGGCCGCAGCGACCATCGCCAGCAGCCCGACGAAGGCGAGCAAACCGGCGGTACTGAACAGGCCGGCACCGATACCGGTGCGTTTCGCGGCCATCTGAAATTCTTTTTGCGCCAACCGGATTTCATCGCGCACCAGGCGCGAGGTCTGGGTGGTCAATTGGTTCACCAGTTCGGGTATCGACGCCTGGTCGACACGCTGGCCTTCTAGGTTGGTCATGCGCAGATCCAATCGCTGGTACTCGGCGGCCGCACCGCCCTACCGAGCACTGCATTACCTGTGCCCTGTGGGACTAAACCTCACCTGCCGGCGGGTTTGGGGACCGGCATCGGGGGTATTCCGTCACCCACAGCGCTCCTCCAGAACAGGTGGGATCGAGGCTCGTGACGGTCCCGGGTCATCGAAGCGGGCCTGAACCCACGTTCTCAGCCAAAGGAGTTCGTCTTGCGTGTCGCGTCCGTTCCGGCTTCGCACGTGTACGTGCGCCATCTCTCGCACCCCGGCGGGCTCGATCCCGTCGTGCGACTGAAGGATCCGGTGCCGGCGGACGGACGAAAGGTGCCCGGCGGCTGGTGGCCGCCGCTGATGTTGGAGCGTGGCTGGGTCAGCGAGCATCGCGACGAGTTCGAGGTGTTCCACTTGCACTTCGGGTTCGACGCGGTGAGTACCGACGATCTGGTCGATGTCGTCGAGCAGCTCAAAAAGTACGACAAGCCGCTGATCTACACCGTGCACGATCTACGCAACCCCCATCACCCCGATCCGTCGGCACACCGACGGCAGCAGGACATCCTCGTGGCGGGTGCCCACACGCTGATCACCCTGACCGCCGGGGCTGCCCGGGCGGTGCAGCGACGGTGGGGTCGCGAGGCGCACGTGCTGCCGCACCCGCATGTGCTCGACAGCCCGTGGATCGCGCGGGACCGCGTCTCCAGTCCGGAGTTCGTGGTCGGGGTGCACGTGAAAAGCCTGCGCGCCAACATGGATCCGCTCGCCATCCTGGACACGCTGACCCACACAGTGAGTGAACTGCCGGGAGCGATTCTGCAGATCGACGTGCACGACGAGATCTTCGACCCGGACAACCATTGGTTCGCCCCCGATGCCGGTCGGGCTTTGCTCGCCTACGGCCGGCACGACCGGGTCCGGGTGAAGGTGCACCCCTACTTCACCGATACGCAGTTGTGGGATTATCTGGCTTCCCTGACGGTGTCCGTGCTGCCGTACCGGTTCGGCTCCCACTCGGGCTGGCTGGAGGCATGCCACGACCTCGGTACCGGTGTCATCGCCCCCAGCTGCGGCTTCTACGGGGAACAACGTCCGTGCGAACTGTTCGACCTCGATGAGGAACGGTTCGACCCCGAATCGCTGCGCCGGGCCGTGACCGCCATGCATCGACGGTGGAGCGCAGGAGAACCCGCGCCCCGGGCAAGTTGGGCCGAGCGCCGGCGCGAGCGCGTCGATGTGTCGCTGCGTCACGCCCAGCTGTACCGGGAGGCCGCGGCATGACCGACCGGTTACGCATCGCGGTCATCGCATCGAACCGCTTTCCGATCCGCCAGCCCTTCGCCGGCGGTCTGGAGTCGCATGTCTGGCACCTGGCCCGCTCCCTGGCAGATCGTGGTCACGACGTTTCGTTGTTCGCCGGCAACGGATCCGAAGTCGCGCCGGGATGCCGCACGCTGGCGGTCCGGCAGTTGCTGCTCTCCGAAGCCGCAACGCGAGACATCTCGATGCCCGGCGAAGCGTTCATGCATGACCACCATGCGTACCTCAGCGTGATGCTCGAACTCGCGCGGTCCGGGTCCGCGGACTTCGACGTCGTGCACAACCACAGCCTGCACCACCTGCCGGTCGCAATGGCCCCGATGCTGGCGGTACCGATGCTCACCACGGTGCACACACCGCCGACGCCCTGGCTGGAATCGGCGTTGACGGCCACGGCGGGGGAGGGCACCCGGTTGGCCGCGGTCAGCCGGCACACCGCCCGCTCCTGGGCGCACATCACGCCGGACATCGAGGTGGTCCCGAACGGAATAGACACGGCGCATTGGGCTTTGGGACACGGTGGCGAGAACCTGATCTGGTTCGGCCGGATCACTCCGGAGAAGGGGACACACCTGGCGATCGCGGCTGCGCGCGCTGCCGGGGTGCCGCTGGTGCTGGCCGGGCCGGTATCGGATCCGGCGTACTTCGCCGAGTCCGTCGAGCCGCACCTTGGCGGGCAGGTGCGTTACGCCGGGCATCTCACCCACGACGAACTGCTGAATCTGGTCGGTGCGTCATCGGCGGCATTGGTCACCCCGATGTGGGACGAGCCGTACGGGCTGGTGGTCGCCGAGGCGATGTCGTGCGGGACACCGGTGGTCGCGTTCGACCGCGGCGGAATCAGGGAACTGCTGGCCCCGCAGGCGGGTCGGCTGGTGGCGCCGGGAGATGCCGACGCGATGGCCACGGCGATCCCGGAGGTACTGGGCCTCGACCGTCGTGCGGTCCGTCAGCACGCGAAGGACCGGTGTTCGGCGGACGCGATGTTGAACACCTATCTGGCGCTGTACCAGCAGATGATCACCGGAACCGGGGGTAGCGACGATGATCGGTTACTACGTGCACCATCACGGATTCGGCCATCTGGCGCGGGCGATGAGCATCTCCGAACAGCTCAACCGCCCGGTCACGGTGCTGACCAGTCGGCCGGTACCGGAACCGAATCCGTTCACCGCCGTTGTCCGGCTTCCGCGTGACGACGGGGACCCGACGGTCCGGCACCCGACCGCACACGGATCCCTGCACTGGGCACCGCATTTCGACCAGGGTTACGGCGACCGGATGGATGCCATCATGCGGTGGGTGCGAGACGCGCAGCCCGAGGTCTTCGTCGTCGACGTGTCCGTCGAGGTGGCAGTGTTCGTGCGTCTGCTCGGGATCCCGGTGGTGGTGACGGCCCTGCCGGGCAACCGGATCGATGCGCCGCATCGGCTGGTGCACCGGATGGCGGACCAGATCATCGCGGCGTGGCCGAAAGATCTGCGCGTGCCGTCCTGGTTGCGGCCCTATGAGAACAAGACCGCCTTCGTCGGCGGGATCAGCCGATTCGATGGACGGCCAAGGGCTTTCGCGGAGGAATCCGGGACCAGGGTGGTCGTCCTCTCCGGCGCCGAAGGCATGCGTATCCGGGAAGGGGAGATGTGTCCGGGTGCCGACGCGTCCTCGATCACCTGGTCGTCGCTCGGCGGGACCGCCGGTGACTGGACGGCGGACCCGTGGCCGCAACTGAGTGCGGCCGATCTGGTCGTCACCCATGCCGGGCAGAACTCCATTGCCGACGTCGCCGCGGCGTCCCGGCCGACGATCGTCATCCCCCAGACCCGCCCATTCGACGAGCAACGTGCGACCGCCGAGGTGCTGCACCGCCACCAACTCGCGGTGGTGGTACCCCGCTGGCCGGGACCGCGGGCCTGGCCGGCCTTGATGGAGCGGGCGAAATCCCTTGACACTGCGCGGTGGAAGCTCTGGGAGGTCGAAGGGGCTGCGCGCCGTGCAGCGGCGGCGATCGAGGACACGGCGCATCGGTGCCGGGGACGGTCGGCAACATGAAAACCGCCGTGATCACCACCGTGCACGGCAGGTCGGCCCACCTGCGTAACCAACGTGTGGGTCTGGACCGCGGCACCAGCCCCATCGACCTGCACGTCGTGGTGGCCATGGACGATCCGTGCGCGGCGGATGTCGTCCGCGACGGTGCCCCGCCGACCGTGCTGGTGGACTGCGACACCGGGGGCGGCGCGCTGCCGTTGGCGCGCGCACGTAACACCGGAGCCCGCGTGGCCGTCGACGATGGTGCTGAACTGCTCATCTTCCTGGATGTGGACTGCATTCCCGGCCCGGATCTGGCGAGCCGGTACCGGCAGACGACCGCGGACCTCGACCATGCGGACGCCCTGTTGTGCGGGCCGGTGAGTTATCTGCCCCCGCCGGGCACACAGGGCTACCCGCTGGGCCGGCTGGCACAGCTGAGCCGCCCGCATCCGGCGCGCCCGTGCCCGCCCGGCCATCAGGTCGTGGCCGGCAGCGACTACCGGCTGTTCTGGTCGCTGTCCTTCGCGGTGACGACCCCGACCTGGGTACAGACCGGCGGATTCTGCGAGGAGTACCGCGGTTACGGGGGCGAGGACACCGACTTCGCGCAGACCGCCGCGGCGCGCGGAATCGGACTGCGGTGGGTCGGCGGGGCCGATGCGTTTCACCAGTACCACCCCGTGTCGGACCCGCCGATCGAGCATCTCGACGACATCCTGCGCAACGCCGCGGTGTTCCACCGCAGGTGGGGCTGGTGGCCGATGGAGGGCTGGCTGCGGTCCTTTCAGCAACTCGGCCTGATCGAGCGGGCTTCCGACGGCACGCCGTTCCGGTCACCGGCGGAGGGTTTGGCCCCCGCGGGGCAGGGCATCCCCTGCTCATGAAGGTTTCCGAGGTTGCTGCGCTACCCATTCGTGCCGGCGCGGCGATCCGCCACGCGCGGCTGTTCCATCCCGTCGGTGTGTTGTGCTCCGGTACGGTCCGCCGCACCGCAGCTACCGGCCGGGGGTTGCCGCTGCCCGACGGTGAGGTCGTGGGACGGTTCTCCAAGGGCGCCGGAACCCCGGCCTCGCTGCCGGACTTCGCAGGCCTGGCGTGGCGCACACACGCCGAGGGTGACAGCTGCCCGTGGGACGTCCTGATGGTATCGGCCGCCACGCGAGTGGTTTTGGCTCCGACCACCTCGTGGTCCTCGGCGGTCTTCTCGACCCTGATGCCGCTGGGATACCGCGGACACGTCTACTGGTTGCGGGCGCGGCTGAGTTCACCGACCGAGTTCCACGGGCTTTCGGTCGACGGTATGCGTGACCGGCTGCAGGCCGGGCCCGTGGTCCTCGACGTCGAACAGGCCCAGGGCACCGGCGGTTTCGATCCGTTGGCGGTCATCGAGTTCGACCGGGTGGCCGAAACGACCTGGCCCCCAAACGATATTGCCTTCGATCCGACGCTGAACCTGGCCGACGGGGTGAGCCTGCTGCCGCGATGGCTGACCTCGGTTCGCCGACGCGCCTATCGCAGCAGCCGGGAGGGGCGCGACGCCGACTGATCCTCAAGCCTTGGTGATGGCGCGGGTGACAGCCTCGGCAACCTGCTGGTCGTCGAGGCTGCTGTCCTCGATCAGGGTGTGCGAAAGTACCGTCCGGACAACCACTTCGGCGGCCGGTAGCGGAGCGAGCGCCAGCGCGGGGTGTGGGTGGATGGCCGGGGCGACCAGGCCGGCGACCGTCTGCACGAGATTCAGCCGGTCGTTGCCCACGGTGAGCCCGGCTCGCAGCAGCCAGTGTGGTTCGTGGTCGCGGACGTAGGTGAACGCCGCGTGGTCGCGCAGGTAGCGCAACGCCGCGGTGACCACCGAAGGCACGACGTTGCAGGGTTCTCCGCGCAGGTCCACGGCGGCCAGGACGGCGGAGCTCATCGCCGCGATCTCCCGCTGGGCGACCGCGGACAGCAAGCCGTCCTTGTCCCCGAACTCCCGGTAGGCGGTGGCGCGGGACACCTGGGCGCGTTCGGCAACCTGACTGAGCGTGAGGGAATCCAGGCCCGACTCGGCGATCAGATGCAGGGCGGCCTCCACCAGCTGGGTCGAGGATCGGGTGCCGGCCACCGGACATTTCTACCGCAGCCGCGCCGCGGCTGCTATTGACCGGCCCGTGAACTGAGACTAGCTTCATGATCAGTCTCAGTTTGTGAGGAGTGCGCATGGCTGTCCGGTCCGCCGACACGATGAACGACACGATGAAAGTGCCGGACCTGCAGCGCCTTCCGGGCCTGCGGCAGTACCTCGGATCCCTGACCGGCCGGGAGCAAGCACGGGCGCAGCGCCGCCTGAGCGGCCTGAGCGAGGCCGACCTGGCCGGCCTCGGGGTGAGCGAGCCGCAACTCGCCGAACACGACTACCGCGTCGATGAGATCTCCGGGGTGGTCCCGCGGGATCTGCGGGGCACGCTGTACCGCAACGGACCCGGCCGCTGGCAGGACCACACGGGCCGCCCGTTGCACCACCTGTTCGACGGTGACGGCATGCTCTCGGGGTTCACCATCGCCGATGGCGCCGTGCACTACAAGAACCGCTACGTGCGCACCGGTCATTACACCGGAAGGTCCGGCACCCGGCACCTCGGTACCCCCGCAGCTGGGGGGTGGTTGGCCAATATCGGCCGGTTCATGCCGAATCTGGCGAACACCAACGTCGTCGAGCACGCCGGACGTCTGTACGCGCTGTGGGAGGGCGGCCCGCCGCACGAAATCGACCCGGACACCCTGGACACCATCGCGGTCCGGCGTTTCGGTGGCGAATTGCGCTGGATGGGTTCCTACTCCGCGCACCCGAGCATCTGTCCGCGCACCGGCGAAATGTTCAACTTCGGTGTCGAGTTCATACCCCGGCCGCACCTGCGCATCTACCGGACCAACGCGCGCGGCAGGCTGGGCCACTTCCGCTCGGTGTCGCTGCCGTATGTGGCCATGGTGCACGATTTCGCCATCACCGAGCGGTATCTCGTGTTCGTGGTCTCGCCGATCGTCCCGGATGCGGTGCCGGTGGCACTCGGGCTGAAGTCACTGGGCGACGCGCTGCAGTACCAACCGCGCCGCGGGAGTGTGTTCATCCTGGTCCCGCGTGCCGGGGGCAAGGTGCGTCGCATCGAATCCGACGCGGTGATGGTCTTCCACCTCAGTAACGCCTACGACGATGGCGAAGACACCGTTGTCGACGCGATCCGATACGAGGACGGCCGACTGCTCAAACGCATCGCACGCTTCCAGAGCAGCAGCCTCGACGACGCGCCCTCGGTCTTCGCCCGCTGCCGGATCACCAAGACCGGGCGCGTCCTCGACGAGGCGCTGTGCGACCAGCCGTGCGAATTCCCGCGTCACCACGGTGGTTTCGAGGGCAGGCCGCACCGCTATTCGTACTTCAACACCCGCCGGCACCTCGGGTCGTTCTACGACTCGATCACCAAGCTCGACCTGGTCGAGCGCACCGAAACGACCTACACCACATCGGGAGCCGGAAACAGCTTCTGTGAACCGGTTTTCACGCCCAAGGCCGGTGCCACCGACGAGGACGACGGTTGGCTGCTCAGCGTGGAGTACCTCCCCGACAGTCATACCTCGCAGCTGGTGATCCTGGATGCCGGCGACCTGGAAAGCGGCCCCGTCGCCACGGCCAGGCTCACCCACCACGTTCCCCAGGGCTTTCACGGCAACTACGTGCCTCGATCCGGCTGAGGGCGAGCGGGTGTCACGCGGTGTCGGGGAGGGTGGCGCCGGTGGCGAGCCGGGCGTACTCGCGCATCAGGTGTAGCGCGGTCGCACGATCGAGCGCCGGATCGCGGGCCACGATGCGGTAACCCAGGTAGTCCTCCATCGCCATCAACGTCATCGCGATGTCGCGGGCGGGGGAGTTGAGTCGGAAGGCGCCGGCGTCGGCGCCCGCCGTCAGGAGATCGGCGTACAGGTCGACCTGGCGGTGATAGATCGCCTGAACGTCCAGGCGCTGATCGAGTTCGAATCCCGCCGCCAGCACCGCACGCCAGATCGCCCGCCATTCGGCATCCTCGGGCCCCGACGGCAGCCCGGCCGCGATGGTCAGCGCCAGCCGGGCCGCCGGGGTATCTGTCCCGTTGCCGATCTGCAGGCGCTCGTCGTAGAACCGGACGTCGGAACGCATGGCGAGTTCGGAGAGCAGATCCGTCATGTCCTTGAAGTAGTACCGCAGCGCGTTGGTGGTCAGGCCCAGTTCGGCGGCCACGTCG
Organism: Mycobacterium sp. AMU20-3851; assembly: GCF_043974665.1. NCBI lineage: Bacteria > Bacillati > Actinomycetota > Actinomycetes > Mycobacteriales > Mycobacteriaceae > Mycobacterium > Mycobacterium sp. AMU20-3851. Next base: position 5,311,080 of record NZ_CP146371.1, on the reverse strand, counting down.
GTGAGCTTGAGGGAGGCCAGGTCGTGACGCTCGATCACCGCGATCGCGGCGTCGAGGATCTCGGTACGCCGTTCCTGCTGCCGGTTGGGTCGGGCCATCGCCGCGCTGCTCCTCGATGAAAGTCGGTCGGACCTATTTTGCCGTTCCTATTGCGCGTCGGCGCAACCGGGCGCATAGTTCTTTTCCAATTAGGAAAAAAACCCTCGACCGAGAAGAAACCAATGCGTGCCAGAGACCTAGGCGTGGTCATCGGGGAACACCCCACCGGGCCACACAACGCCATCACCGACGTGCCGGGAGTGCGCGTCGGACACACCACACTGCAGGGCGACGGCATCAACACCGGCGTGACCGTCGTCGTCCCGCACGAGGACATCTGGACCGAACCGGTCTTCGCCGGCTCGCACGTTCTCAACGGCAGCGGTGAACTCACCGGTCTGGAGTGGATTCGCGAATCCGGCGAGCTGACCACGGCCATCGGCCTGACCAACACCCACAGCGTGGGGGTGGTGCGCGACGGCCTGGTTGCCGAACAGGTTCGGGTCCGAGGTGACGGGGCGTACTGGTCGTTGCCGGTGGTCGGCGAAACCTACGACGGGTTCCTCAACGACATCAATGGATTTCACGTCCGGCCCGAACACGTGCGGGCCGCCCTGGCGGACGCCGGTGACGGACCGGTCGCCGAGGGCAACGTCGGTGGCGGCACCGGGATGATCTGTCACCAGTTCAAAGGCGGTATCGGGACGGCATCGCGGGTGAACGGTCATACCGTCGGCGTGCTGGTGCAGGCCAACCACGGCCGCCGCGATCGGCTCCGGATCAACGGCGTACCCGTCACTCAACCGGAGGTCCCGCTGCCGGATCACCCGCCCGGGTACCTGCCCGGCTCGGGATCGATCATCGTCATCATCGCCACCGACGCGCCGCTGCTTCCACATCAGTGCCGGCGACTGGCGCAGCGTTCGGCACTGGGCGTCGGCCGCCTCGGCGGCTCCGGCGAGCAGTACAGCGGCGACCTGATGTTCGCCTTCTCCACCGGTAACCGCGGAATCCCGCCGTACGGTGGCGCCGACACCGACCGGGCCGCGGCGGAAATCCCGCTGCGCATGGTGGGTCCGCAGCAGATGGACCTGCTGTTCGACCTGACCATCGAGGCCACCGAAGAAGCCATCGTCAACGCCATGGTGAGCGCGGAGACCGTGACCGGCTACCGGGGCTTCACCGCGCACGCCATCGACCACGACCTACTCGCCTCGGCCCTAGGAGAGCGCCCATGACCACCACCAACACCGAAAGCCCGCGGCTCAAGGGCCGGCTGGGACCCGTCGGCATCGTCTTCATGGTCGTCGCGGCCGCCGCCCCGCTGACCGTCATCGGCGGCAACATGCCGCTGGCGATGGGGCTCGGCAACGGCGCCGGCGCACCGGTCGGATTCCTGACGGCATCACTGGTCCTGCTGGTTTTCAGCATCGGGTTCGTGACCATGACCCCACACGTACCCGAAGCCGGCGCCTTCTTCTCCTATGTCACCGCAGGGCTCGGCGAGCGGATGGGCAAGGGAATCGCCGTGGTGGCGCTGATCGCCTATACCGCAATCCAAGTCGGTATCTACGGGTACATCGGCTGGGCGATCGGTGACACGGTCGCCTTCTATGACGGACCCCAGATCCCCTGGCCGCTATATTCCTTCGCCGTTCTCGCGATCGTCGCCGTTCTGGGCTACCGCCATATCGAACTGAGCGCCAAGGTGCTCGGTGTCGCGCTCGCCCTGGAGATCGGCATCGTGGTGGTTCTCGACCTGGCCATCGTCACCGACCCCGGCCCCGCGGGAATCACGTTCGCCTCCTTCACCCCGGAAGTGTTCAGCCAGGGGGCCCTCGGCATCGCGATCCTGTTCGCGCTCACCGGATTCATCGGATTCGAAGCCACCGCCGTGTTCCGGGACGAGGCACGAGATCCGAAGCGGACCATCCCGCGGGCCACCTATGCCGCGGTGATACTGATCGGCGCGTTCTACACCGTGACCGTGTGGGCCTTCGTGGTCGCCATCGGGCCCGACCAGGTGGCGGCCACCGCGCAACAGACCCTTGCCGGCGAGGGCAACATGCTGCTGGACACCACCGGCGCAGCGCTGGGCCGGGTGGGCCGTGACATCGTCAACATCCTGTTGCTGACAAGCCTTTTCGCGTGCGTCCTGTCCTTCCACAACGTGATCGCCCGCTACCAGTTCGTGCTGTCCCGCAAGGGCCTGCTGCCGGCCCGCCTGGGCACCGTCCACGACCGCCACGAGTCACCGGCCTTCTCCTCGGTGGTGCAGACGGTCACGGCGGCTGTGATCGTCGGGGTGCTGGCGGTCCTCGGGATCGATCCGTTGGTCGGCGTCTTCGGTTCCATGGCCGGTGTCGCCACGGTCGGCATGGTGCTGCTGATGCTGACCACATCGATCGCCGTGCTGGTCTTCTTCCTTCGCAAGCCTGACCTGCGCGGCGGCCGGACCTGGCAGACCCGGATTGCGCCCGCGCTGGCGGTGTTGGGGTTGCTCGGCAGCCTGTGGCTGGTGTTGTCCAACTTCACCCTGGTCACCGGCGGCAGCGCCACGCTCAGCACGATTCTGGCGGCGGTGCCCTTCGTGGGACTCCTCATCGGGGCGCTGCTGTGGAAGCCGACCGCCACGGCATCGACCTGATTGGTTTCCGGGTGCTCCACAGATAGGTCCTGCAAAATTTCCGGTGTTTAGCGGACACCATGCACCGGGCAATAACCCACGATGCACGATCGACCGCCCCCGCCCCAGGTCTTCGTGGTGTTCGGGGCGACCGGCGACCTGGCCGAGCGCATGCTGTTTCCCGGGCTGTACCGCCTCGCCGCGGCCGGCGGGCTGCCGGACCGCTACGCCGTCATCGGATCGGGACGGCACTCCCCGGGCAGCGACGACGACTTCCGTGACAGCGTCGGCCGGGCGCTGCGCGACAACCTGGACGACGTGGACGAACAGGTCCTGTCGAAACTGTTGTCGTCCATGACCTTTCAGACTTCGGATGCCGAGGACGGCGGCGACCTGGCCGGAGCCGTCCGCGGTGCGCGCGATGCCCTCGGTGCGGACGCACAGCTGGTCATCTACCTCTCGGTGCCGCCGCAGGCGATGCAACCCATGATCGGCATGCTCGGTCGGGAAGGGCTCGCCCGGGACGCCCGCATCGTGGTCGAGAAGCCATTCGGGACCGATCTGGAGTCCTCCCGCGCCCTGGACGCGGCTCTGAAGGCCATCGTCGGCGAGGACCGGATCTACCGCATCGACCATTTCCTGGGGAAGGAAGCGGTGCAGAACGTGCTGGCGCTGCGGTTCGCAAACGGGCTGATCGAACCGGCGTGGCATCGTGACCACCTGGCATCGGTGCAGATCGACGTGCCCGAGCAGCTCACCGTCGAGGGACGCGGCAGCTTCTACGAGTCGACCGGGTGCTTCCGCGACATGATCAGCACGCACCTGTGTCAGGTGCTGGGCTTCATCGCCATGGAACCGCCGGCGTCCTTCGATACCGCGGCATTGCGCGATGCGAAAGCAGCGGTATTCGACGCGATGCGCCCCTTCGACCCGGCACAGACAGTCTTCGGTCAGTACGAGGGCTACCGCGACGAGGACGACGTCGCCGAGGACTCCGCGGTGGAGACGTTCGTCGCGCTGGCGGCCTTCGTCGACACCGAACGCTGGCGCGGCGTGCCGTTCTACCTGCGGACCGGCAAGGCGATGGCGGCCACCCGGGCCACCGTCGCGCTCACCTTCCGCAGCCCGGCGATCGAGCGGTTCGGTGCAGATCCGGCCGGCTCCAACGTTCTGGTGCTGGAACTGACCAACCCACCGGTCATCGGGTTACGGCTGCGGGCCAAACGCCCGGGACCCGACCTGGACCTGCAACCGGTCGATCTGACGGCCGAGCTGGGGGAGAGGGCCGACTCGATGGCCGCATACGAACGCTTGCTGCTCGACGTCATCCGCGGAGATCAGACCCTGTTCACCCGGTCCGACGAGGTGGACCGGCTCTGGCAGGTGTGCCAGCCCGTGCTCGACGACCCGCCGACGGCGCAGCGCTACGCCAGGGGTTCGTGGGGCCCCGATGCCGCGCTGGCGCTGACCGACTGGTGGCTGCCCGATGAGTGAGCAGCCGCTCGCGATCGCCCAGCACGGGCTGATCGGGGATCTGCGCACCTGCGCGCTGGTCGCCACCGACGGCACCATCGACTGGTTCTGCGCTCCCCGGTTCGATTCCCCGAGCGTGTTCGGCGCGATCCTGGACAGTGACCGCGGCGGCAGTTGGCGGCTGTCACCCACCACCGAGGTCACCCGGACCCAGCAGTTCTACTACCCCGACACCGCGGTGCTGATCACCCGGTTCCTGACCCCCGACGGGGTGGTCGAGGTGCACGACTTCATGCCGGTGGCCATCAAGGACGAGCCGGGTCACCGCCAACGCGTGGTACGCCGGGTCAGTGGGGTGCGTGGCACCCTTCGCCTGCGGATGAGCCTGGATGCGCGGCCCGACTATGCCCGGCAGTCCTGCACGGCCGAGCGGTCCGGGGACGGGGTGCTCGTCACCGGCGACGGGGTCCGGCTCGGACTGATCGCATCGACGGATCTGCACATCGACGATGGCGCCGAGAACGACCTGGTGACAGCAGAATTCGAACTGAGTACCGGGGACACCGCGCTGTTCATCCTGGAGATGCTCGGTGAGGAGGACGACGTCACCGCCTGCGCGGTCGACCGCACCGACGCACTGCTCGATGCCACCACCGCGTTCTGGCGGGGCTGGGTGGCGACCTCGACCTACACCGGACGGTGGCGCGAGACGGTGCACCGCTCGGCCATCACGCTCAAACTACTCACCCACGAACCCACCGGCGCGATCGTCGCCGCGCCCACCACCAGCCTGCCCGCCCCGGTCGGCGGACACCGGAACTGGGACTACCGCTATGTCTGGATCCGTGACGCGGGGTTCAGCTTGTACGCGCTGCTACGGCTCGGATTCGTCGACGAGGCACGGGACTTCACCCGCTGGCTGTCGGAGCGGATGGGGCAGCGCGACGGCGACGACGACCGCCATCTCGGGCCGCTACGGGTGCTCTACGACATCGACGGCAACCCGCCCGAGGAGCACGAACTCGACCATCTCGCCGGTTATGACGGCTCCCGGCCGGTGCGCATCGGCAATGCGGCGGCCAGACAACTGCAACTCGACATCTACGGGGAGATCATCGACTCGGTCTACCTGTTCAACAAGCACGGTCCCGGCATCAGCCACGACGCGTGGTGCGACGTCACCGGCATCGTGGACTGGGTGGCCGAGAACTGGGACCGGCCCGACGCCGGCATGTGGGAGGTCCGCAACGGTGAAATGCCTTACACCACATCGCGGTTGATGTGCTGGGTGGCGATCGAACGGGCGATCCGGATCGCCCGCGCCCGTGGGCTCCCGGCGGATCTGGTGGCCTGGTCGGCGGCACGTGACGACATCTACGAACGCATCATGACCAAGTCGTGGAATCCGGATCTGGGATCCTTCACCCGCGCGGAGGGCGGCACCGATCTGGATGCCGGACTGCTGTTGATGCCGATGATGAAGTTCCTGTCCCCGGCGGATCCGCGCTTCCTGTCCACCCTCGACGCCATCGAAAAGCATTTGGTCACCGACAGTCTCGTGTTCCGGTACGAACCGGGCACCGACGGGCTCGACGGCACCGAGGGCACCTTCTCGATCTGCTCGTTCTGGTATGTCGAGGCGTTGACGCGGGCCGGCCGGCTCAAGGACGCCCAACTGGCGCTGGAGAAGATGTTCACCTACGCCAACCACGTCGGGCTCTACGCGGAGCAGGTCAGCGCCACCGGTGACCAGGTCGGGAACTTCCCGCAGGCGTTCACGCACCTGGCGTTGATCAGCGCGGCCATCAATCTGGATCGGGCGCTCAACGGGTGAACATATCCGCCCGGGCTGCGCCATGATGGGGTGATGGGGAGACCATTGCTAGCCGCCGCGTCGGTGGCCATGCTGGCGGCGGGCCTGATCACCGCGCCGCCGGCGCCGGCAGCGTTCGAGTATCAACCGTTGTGGCCGTTCGCCTCCCAGGACGAGGCGGATCGCTGGGCGCGCGAGGACGGCGAGTCATGGCATGCCGATGCGGGGACGACCGCGCTGCGCTTCACGCGGGAGTATCTCCGCTTCGGTGAGATCACCCGGGTCACGGACACCCAGACCCAGGGTGCGCAGGCCTGGATCGGGGTCGGATACTCCCTCGGTGAGGACGAACCCTCCACTGTCGCAACGATTCACCTGGTCCGCTTCGGGGATGGTCGGGCCGCGCCGTGGGAGGTCGTGGGAACCCGCGACGAGGTACTCACCCTCGGCACGCCCTCCTACGGCGCCGCGGTGGGACCGTCGTTCGACGCGGGTGGCACCATCAGCGGCGTCGACGAGAGTCTGCGGCTGCAGGTGCGCCAGAGCTTCCAGGACGGCGAGGTCGGTGGTTACTGCTGCCTGCCGGCCGGCGGACAGGACACCCCATGGTCGGCCGAGGTCACCGTTGACGGTGCAGAACCCGGCGTCGCCACCCTGGTGGTGTCGACCGGCGGGCATGTCGCCGAGGTCGAACGATTCGCGGTCACCGGCCTGCGATTCGGTGGATAAGCGGCTCAGCCGGCCGCGGCGATGACGTCGTCCACCTCCCGGGCCCGGTCGGCCATCTCGGCATGCGCCTTGTCCAGCGCGTCGGCCTGATCCTCATCGGATTTCATCAACGCGTCGATGTCGGAGGCGGCCAGGTCGAGAACACCCATGTCCGAGAAGGCCTTCTGCACCTTGGTGCCCCACAGCCCGATGTCCTTCACGATCGGCACGATGCGGCTGAACAGGTGGGATCGGAACTGGATCATCAGCGGTGACGTGTCGACCCAGTCGGCACACGCCTGCACGTCGAGGCCGAGGGTCTCGAAGACCTCCTCGCCGCGGAACCGGTCGCGCATCAGGTAGCAGGCCTGCACCACGAATTCTTCGCGCTCGTCGCGTTCGGCGTCGGTCAGCGCGGCGTAGTAGTCCTTCAGCGAGATCCGGCCGAAGGCGACGTGGCGGGCTTCGTCCTGCATGACGTAGGCCAGCACCTGCTTGGCCAGCGAATCGGGTGCCGCCATGTCGCGCAGCACGCCGAACGCGGCCAGCGCGAGTCCCTCGATGAGCACCTGCATGCCGAGATAGGGCATGTCCCAACGGGAATCGCGCAGGGTGTCATCCAGCAGCGAGGTCAGGTTCGAGTTGATCGGGTAGACCATGCCGACCTTTTCGTGCAGGAACCGGGAGAAGGCCTCGACGTGGCGGGCCTCGTCCATGGTCTGGGTGGCCGCATAGAACTTGGCGTCCATGTCCGGGACGACCTCGACGATCTTGGCCGCGCACACCATCGCGCCCTGCTCACCGTGCAGGAACTGGGAGAACTGCCAGGACTGGAAGTGCTGGCGCATCTCGGCGTGGCGGGCCGCGTCGGCGGCCTCCCACATCGGGCTGCCGAACAGCGGGTGGAACTCGTCGGGCAACCCGATGGGATTCATCGGGTCGACGTCCTGTGCCCAGTCGATCCGGGACTGGGCGTCCCACTGTTTGTCCTTGCCCTTCTGGTACAGCGAGAGCAACCGGGCCCGGCCCTCGTCGTACTCCCAGGTGAAGCGGGCATCGCCGGCGCTGGGGAACTCCCGCAGGTACGGGTCCGGCACCGCGGTGTACTTGGTCCTTGTTGACATGATGTCCCGCCTATCCCGCGCAACCCGCGTGGTCATGTGACTCATGTCACAGTCTGGCACCGTCGGGCGCGGACGCCAACGGTAACCCCGATCGATTCAGCCATTTCTTAATACAGAAATCGATGTACTGTTGTCGCATGGAGACTGTTGTGCGGCGGGACGCGCTGGCCCGCTTCGGTTACGCACTGTCGGACGCGACGCGGGCATCGATTCTGTTGAGCCTGCGTGCGGGCGGTCGCTACCCCTCCGACCTGGCTGAGGAGATGCAGGTGTCCCGTCAGATCGTGTCCAATCACCTGGCCTGTCTACGGGGCTGCGGGCTGGTCGTGGCGGTGCCCGAGGGCCGGCGCAGCCGCTACGAACTGGCCGACGCCCGCATCGGTCACGCCCTGGATGATCTCGTGGGGTTGGTGCTCGCGGTCGACCCGAACTGCTGCCCGGTCAGCGGCGACGAGGGCTGCTGCTGATGGCCCTCGAGGTGCCCACGCTTTCGGCCGAGCGACGTCGCCTGCTGTCGAACCGGATTCGGCTGTTCGTGGCGATCACCATCGGCTACAACGTGATCGAGGCCGTCGTCGCCCTGACCGAAGGGGCGCGTGTCTCATCGACGGCACTGATCGGCTTCGGATTGGACTCCGTCATCGAGGTGTCCTCGGCGGCGGCGGTGGCCTGGCAGTTCGCCGGCCGCGATCCCGAGGCGCGCGAGAAGATCGCCCTGCGGGTCATCGCCTTCTCGTTCTTCGGCCTGGCCGCCTTCGTCACCGTGGACGCGGTGCGGACGCTGCTGGGGTACGGCGAGGCTCGGCATTCGGCCATCGGCATCGTGCTCGCCGCGGTGAGCCTGGCGGTCATGCCGGTGCTGTCGTGGGCGCAGCGCCGCGCGGGACGCGAACTCGGCTCGTCCTCGGCGGTCGCGGATTCCAAGCAGACCTTGCTCTGCACCTACCTGTCCGGGGTTCTGCTGATCGGGCTGGTCCTCAACTCGTTGTTCGGATGGTCCTGGGCCGATCCGATCGCGGCGCTGGTCATCGCCGTCGTAGCGGTGCGCGAGGGCGTCGAAGCCTGGCGCGGGGATGTGTGCTGCGCCCAAGGGGTGAACTGAGGTGGCTCGACTCGACGATCAGGCCCGGCGTCGCTACCGGCAGGAGATGGCGGCCGCCCGTGCCGCGGGCACGGCGCAGCGACGATGGCATCACCTGGAGCGCGCGCACATCGTGTCGCAACCCGATCCCTGGCTGCACACCTGCAACCACGCGGCAATGCTGAAACTGGCTGTGACACAGCGCGATCGGCGCGAAGCGGTGGGCCAGGTGCTGCGGTTGATACTGGCCGCGCCGGGATCGCTGACCGGACGCTACCCGGAGGGGAACACCGGCCGCAGGTCGGCGGGTTTGATGACCCCGATGCCGATACCCCCGGAGCTCAAGTGAAGTAGCTCCTGCATTTTAGCTTCACTTAATGACGTAACTGAAGTTAAAATGTCGTGGTGACGTCACTTCGTCCGGTCACCTACGAGGACGTTCGTTGGGAGCCGCAGGGAAGGCGGTACGCGGGCGCGGCGCTGCCCAAGTACGGCACTTATCACCCTGCTCTGCCGGCGAGCATTGCCGATCTGGTCCTCGACTTGCCGCCGTCGGTGTCCGCCGACGCTGAGTACGCAAGTCGTGAGATCACACGTTTCGACGCCGAACTCGGAGGGGAGATCGCCCCGTTTGCCGCAGTCCTACTTCGGTCGGAGTCCGCCGCCAGTTCGCAGATTGAAAACTTGACCGCATCAGCCCGCGCAATCGCCGAGGCCGAGCTACCCGGTGGGAAGCCCAAGCGCAACGCTGAGATGGTCGTTGCCAACACCGCGGCGATGCAAGCGGCGGTCGCCCTGTCCGATTCCGTTGATCCCGACGCGATCCGCGCAATGCACCGCGCCTTGATGGTCAACGAACCGCGTCACACCCCAGGTGAATTCCGTACCGAGCCAGTGTGGATCGGCGGCGGCGCCACCCCGATCGGCGCGACGTTCGTCGGCCCACGTTATGAGGTTATCCCCGACGCGATTGGCGACCTCATCGCATTCGCACACCGCATCGACGTGCCCACGCTGCCGCAGATCGCGGTGGGTCACGCACAGTTCGAAACCATTCATCCCTTCACCGATGGAAACGGCCGAACGGGCCGCGCACTCGTGCAGGCAATGTTGCGCAATAAGGGTCTGACCCGCCAGGTCACAGTTCCGGTCTCGGCCGGGCTGCTGGCCGACACGGACGCATACTTCGCTGCGTTGACCAGCTATCGCGACGGCGACGCCGCACCGATTGTCGAGCGCTTCTCGCAGGCCACCATCTTGGCTATCGCAAACGGGCGCCGGCTGGTTGCCGACCTCCGCGATATCCGGGAGACCTGGAACGACATGGTCACCGCGCGGTCAGACTCGGCGGTCTGGAAGGTTGCCGACTTGTTGATCCGTCGTCCGGTGGTGAACGCCGCACTCTTGGCACGGGAACTGGACATCGAGTCCGGCAACGCTCACCGCTACCTCAAACCGCTCGCCGAGGCGGGAATCCTCATCGAGACGACCAGTGGACCCCGCACCCGGGTATGGCGTTCGCCTGACGTGCTGGCTGCGCTCGATTCTTTCGCCGCACGCGCTGGGCGACGAGGCTGACCATAGCTATGCCCGGAATGGGATGTGCGCTGGCCAGCGTGGAGCCGATGACGGGAATCGAACCCGCGTATTCAGCTTGGGAAGCTGATGTTCTGCCATTGAACTACATCGGCATGTTCGATCAGGAAGGCTAGCATCCGCAGTCGTCGATCGGGCAGGAGCCCACAGGGGGAGTCATGAAACGTCTCGCAGCAGCCACATTCGCCGCCCTGGCCACCGTCGCCGCACCCCCCGCGGCCGCCACCCCCGCCGAGGGGGACGTGGAGCGCACCGACCTGGCCACCGGTACCACCTCCGCGCCGATTGTGATCGACACGCAGGGCCGCCCGACCACCCTCTACGTGCAGGAACTGCTGCTGCACCCGCCGTCGTCGAGCGGGTGGCACACCCATCCGGGCCTGGAACACACCGTCATCACCGGCGGCAGCGTGACCGTCCAGACCGCGCAGCAGTGCGCGCCGACGCCCTATCTGGCCGGCAGCGCTGTCGTCATCCCGGCCGGGGTGCCGCACATCGTGCGCAACGACAGCCCGCACGACGCCAACGCCGTCGTCACCTACACGTTGCCCGCCGACCTCCCGGTCCGCCAGGACGCGCCCGCAGCCTGCCCCTGACCGGCACCCGGCCGCTAGGCTCGTCGCGTGCTGCTCTCCGATCGCGATATCCGCGCCGAGATCGCCGCGGGCCGGCTGGCGCTGGACCCGCACGATGACTCCCTGATTCAGCCGTCGAGTATCGACGTCCGCCTGGACAGCCTGTTCCGGGTGTTCAACAACACCCGCTACACCCACATCGACCCGGCGCAGCGCCAGGACGATCTGACCAGCCTGGTCGAACCCAAGGAGGGCGAGCCCTTCGTGCTGCACCCCGGCGAGTTCGTGCTGGGCTCGACGCTGGAGCGGTGCTCGCTGCCCGACGATCTGGCCGGCCGGCTGGAAGGCAAGTCCTCGCTCGGGCGGCTCGGACTGCTGACCCACTCCACGGCGGGGTTCATCGATCCCGGCTTTTCCGGGCACATCACCCTGGAGCTGTCCAACGTCGCCAACCTGCCCATCACTCTGTGGCCCGGTATGAAGATCGGCCAGCTCTGCCTGCTGCGACTGACCAGCCCCGCCGAGCATCCGTACGGCTCCTCGGTGGCCGGCTCCAAGTACCAGGGGCAGCGCGGGCCGACCCCGTCGCGCTCATATCTGAACTTCGTCAAACCCTGAACCCGCGTAGGGTTTGTTACGTGCCTTAGCTGAGCCCGCCGGCTGTAACGGGGGCGGCACGCGAAGCGATGAAGTATCTAGTCGCCGGTTTGTGTCGCGAGGTCGGCAACGGCGAAAAGGGCGACATAGCAAACACTTTGGAGGGGCAAGTGGACATCGTACTAGGTGTGTCGCTGACACCTACGACGGTCCGCATGGTGCTGGTCGAAGGCGAGAAGGGCGACGGAGCCACCGTCGACCACGACGTCTTCGAGGTGACGGAGACCGGCGACGCAGCAACCTCGGCGGCAGCCGAACAGGTGGTGCAGGCAGTACTCGGCACCCGGGAGAGCGCCGAAGCGGGCGGACACCATCTCAAATCGATCGGCGTGACCTGGACCGATCACACCGAGGCCGCCGCGCTGCGCGACGCGCTGGCCGCCCACGACATCAACGACGTGATGCTGGTGTCTGAGCTGCACGCCGCCGGGGCGCTCGCGCAGGCCGCGGGCCGCGCGGTCGGCTACAGCTCCACCGGCCTGCTGTTCCTCGACCGCGACACCGCCACCCTGTCGGTGGTGGACGGCGCCGACGGCTCGGTGGTCAAGGTGCTCAGCCGCAGCCTGCACAGCGCCGATGCCATGGCGGTCCTCGCCGAGATGGCGCACGCGGTCGCCGGGCAGGACACGCCCCCGGACGGATTGTTCGTCGTCGGTTCCGGCGTCGACGTCGCCTCGGTGAAGGCGCACCTGGCCGATCTGGTCGCCATGCCGGTGAGCGCACCCGAGGAATCCGGGATGGCGCTGGCACGCGGCGCCGCGCTGGCCTCGGCGAGCGCCCCGATGTTCGAGGCATCCACGGTCGGCCTGGCCTACTCGCTGGATCCGGACGGTCCGACCGCCGGCGCCCTGCTGGCATCCGCGGACACCCAGCTCGCGCCGGGCGCAGTGCCGACCTACGGCCCCGACTACGGCGACGTGCCCGAGAACCTCGCAGGCCTGGTCGACACCCCGCCCGCCGACGAAACCCGCAAGCCGTTCCTGCTGGTGGGCAGCGCGATGGCGTCGATCTTCGTGGTCGGCGTGGTGGCGCTGGCCGTCTCACTCGCGGTCAGCATCCGGCCGACGGCCGATGAGCGTCCCGCCCCGGCTCGTGCGGCGGTGGCGCCCAGCGTCCAGGCGCCCGCCCCGGCGCGGGTACCCGAACCCGAGGCGTTGCCGGTGCAGCCCGCCCCGCCACCCGCGGCCGCCGAGACCATCAAGGCGCCGATCCCGGTCGTGCAGCAGGCGCCACAAGCCCCGCCCCGCCAGGTGTATGTCGAGGCGCCCGCCCCGCGGGCCCCGGCTCCGGCCCCCGCCCCGGCGGCTCCCGCGCCGGCGCCCGTCCCCGTCGCCCCGGCCCCGGTGCCAAACCCGGTCCCGGCGTGGACCCCGCCGGTGGTGCTGCCGCCGCCGGTGATCGTGCTGCCCCGACCGCAGTGGCCGGTGTGGCGTCCGCCGTGGGAGCAGAAGCCGCCCAAGACCCAGACCCCGGACTATCCCGACTATCCGAATCAGCCGGGCTACCCGAGTTACCCGACGCCGCAACAGCCGCGACCCACCCAGCAGCCCAAGCCGCAGCAGCCGCAGCAGCCGCAGTGGCCGCAGTGGCCGGGCAGCGGAAACGGCGGAAACGGCTCCGGTGGAAGCGGTTACGACGGATCACGCGGCGACTCCGGGTCCCGGGGCGACTCCGGTGGCCGCGGTGAGTCCGGCGGTCGCGGGGGAGGCCAGGGCAGCGGCGGCCCGGGCGGCAACTGCTTCCTGATCTTCTGCAACTGACACCTGGTCCGCGGATTCGGCTACCTTGGCCTGAAGTGAGGCAGGGAGCGCGATGAAACAGGGCCCGGTTCAGCACCGCATCCATTGGTTGGCCATGCACGGATTCGTCCGGGGCATCTCCACCCTGTTCGCCCGCCGTGGTGATCCGCAGGGCCGGCTCATCACCGACCGGGCGATCCGCGCCGATCCCGTCCCGTTCACCGAGGAGCTGCGCGCCCGCGGTCCCATCGTCAAGGCGCGCGTCGTCTTCATGACCGTCGACCACAAGATCTGCAGTGATGTGCTGCGCTCCGAGGACTTCCGGGTGATCGCCCTGGGCTCCAACCTGCCCAAACCCCTGCAATGGGTGATCGACCGCACCAAACCCGATGTGCTGCACCCGCTGCAGCCCCCGTCGATGCTCTCGGTCGAGGCGCCGGACCACACCCGCTACCGCAAGCTGGTGTCCTCGGTGTTCACCACCCGCGCCGTCGCCGCGTTGCGGGACCGGGTGCAGGACACCGCAAATCGGCTGCTCGACGACCTGGCCGACGCGCCCGGCACCGTTGATATCGTCGAACGCTACTGCGGGCAGCTGCCCGTCACCGTCATCGCCGACATCCTCGGTGTTCCCGAAGCCGACCGGCACCGGGTCCTGCAGTTCGGTGAGCACGGGGCCGCCAGCCTGGACATCGGCCTGCCCTGGGCCGAGTACCAGAAGGTCAGCGCCGCGGTCCAGGGCTTCAACGACTGGTTGTCGACGCATCTACAGGAACTGCGGCGCAACCCGGGCGAGGACCTGATGAGCCAGATCATCCGGTCCTCGGAGGCCTCCGAGGAGCCGCTGACCGACCGCGAGTTGGTGGCCACCGCGGGGCTGGTGCTCGCGGCCGGCTTCGAGACGACCGTCAACCTGCTGGGCAGCGGGATCCGGCTGCTGCTCGAACATCCCGAGCATCTGCAGACCCTCGCCGAGCGGCCCGAACTGTGGCCGACCGCGGTCGAGGAGATCCTGCGGCTGGAATCCCCGGTGCAGCTCAGCGCCCGCATCGCGGCCAAGGACGCCGAACTCGGCGGCAGGCACATCCCGGCGGGGTCCGGCGTGCTCGTCTACATCGCCGGTGCCAACCGCGACCCGAACGTCTTCACCGACCCGCACCGGTTCGACATCGAACGCGACAACGCCGGGCGGCATCTGTCCTTCTCCGGGGGGCGGCACTTCTGCCTCGGTGCCGCGCTGGCCCGCGCCGAGGGCGAGGTCGGTTTGCGGACCTTCTTCGAGCGTTACCCCGACGCCCGGCTCGCCGGCCCCGGCATCCGGCGCGATACCCGGGTACTGCGTGGGTGGTCCAGCCTGCCAATCGCCCTCGGCGACAGCCAGACCGCGCTACGGTCGTAGGCGTGGACTTCCGAGCCGCCCTGCTCGAGCAGACCAGAAGCTTCGGCGAACTGATCCGCGGCGCCGACCCGGCGACGCCGGTACCGACCTGCCCGGAGTGGACCTTCAAACATCTGCTCCGTCACGTCGGCCGCGGAAATCGCTGGTGCACACAGATAATCGCGGATCGGCGCAACGAACCGCTGGACCCGCGCGAGGTGCCCGGCGGGAAACCACCCGAAGACCTCGACGCCGCCATCGACTGGCTCAACGAGGGCGCGCAGACGCTCATCGACACCGTGGAGCGGATCGGTCCGCACACCAAGGTGTGGACCTTCGTCGGGCCGCACATCCCCGGATGGTGGATCCGCCGCCGGGTCCACGAGCAGACCGTGCACCGCGCCGACGCGGAACTGGCGCTGGCCAACGAATTCACGCTGCCCCCCGACCTGGCAGCGGACGGTGTCAGCGAATGGATCGACCTGGCCACCGCGCGGCAGACCCCGTTGGAACGCGGCCAGACACTGCATCTGCACGCCACCGACGAGGGACTCGGGCCCACCGGCGAGTGGACCATCGTGCACGACGAGGACGGCATGTCCTGGTCGCACGCGCACGGGAAGGGGGACGCCGCGGTGCGTGGCCGGGCCGTGGACCTGCTGCTGGGCATCACCCGCCGCCGTACCGCCGCCGAAGCCGGGCTGGAGATCTTCGGGGACACCGCCGTCTGGGACGGCTGGTTGACCCGCACACCGTTCTAGATCTCTAAGGTTGCAGTCATGAGCACCTCCGAAATCGCGACCGTCCTGGCTTGGCACGATGCGCTCAACGCGGCCGACTACGACACGCTGCTGAAGCTGTCGAGCGACGATGTCGAGATCGCGACACCCGACCGGGCCGCCCAGGGACATCAGGCGCTGCTGGACTGGGCCCAGCAGCCGGGCCGGGGCAGCGCCGAACCCGGCAGGCTCTACGTGCACGAGGGCGTCGTGGTCGCCGAACAGACGCTCACCGGCGACGACGGGCAGACCGCCACCGCCGCGTCGGCGTTCCGGGTGGTGCACGACCACATCACCTCGGTGTTCCTGCACAGCAGCCTGGACGAGGCGCTCGCGGCGACCGGACTCACCGAACGGGACCTCGACGCTTAGATGCGCGGCATCATCCTGGCCGGGGGATCTGGCACCCGGCTGCACCCGATCACCCGGGGGATCAGCAAGCAACTGTTGCCGGTGTACGACAAACCGCTGATCTACTACCCGCTCTGCACGCTGATGATGGCCGGTGTCCGCGACATCCAGATCATCACCACCGGCCACGATGCGCCCGCCTTCCATCGGTTGCTCGGTGACGGTTCGGAGTTCGGTATCGATCTGACCTACGCCGTGCAGGATCAGCCCGACGGCCTGGCCCAGGCCTTCGTCATCGGCGCCGACCACATCGGCACCGATTCGGTGGCACTGGTACTGGGCGACAACATCTTCTACGGCCCGGGTCTGGGCACCGGCCTGCGCCGGTTCGAGAACGTCAGCGGCGGCGCCATTTTCGCGTACTGGGTGGCCAACCCCAGTGCCTACGGCGTGGTCGAGTTCGACGCGGACGGGCAGGCGGTGTCCCTGCAGGAGAAGCCGCCCGCACCGAAGTCGCACTATGCCGTGCCGGGCCTGTACTTCTACGACAACGACGTGGTGGAGATCGCGCGGTCGCTCCGGAAATCGGCGCGCGGCGAGTACGAGATCACCGAGATCAACCAGACCTACCTGGAGCAGGGCCGGTTGTCGGTGGAGGTGCTGGCCCGCGGCACCGCCTGGCTGGACACCGGCACCTTCGACTCCCTGCTGGATGCAAGCGATTTCGTGCGCACCATCGAGCAACGGCAGGGCCTGAAGATCAGTGCCCCCGAGGAAGTGGCGTGGCGGCTCGGTTACATCGACGACGACCAGCTGGCCGCGCGGGCACAGACACTGGTCAAGTCGGGCTACGGGTCCTACCTTCTGGAGCTGCTGCAGCGCTGAGGATCAGGGCAGCCCGGCCAGCACCTTGTCCAAGGTGACCGGCAGGTCCCGCACCCGCACGCCGGTGGCATGATGCACCGCGTTGACCACCGCGGCCGCCGCCCCGACGATGCCGATCTCACCCGCACCGCGTGACCCCACCGGGTTCAGGTGCTCCTCCACCTCGTCGAGCCACATCGCCTCGATATCAGCGACATCCGCGTGCGCACTGAAGTGGTAGGTGGCGAGATCCTGGGTGACGACGTGCCCGAACCGCGGGTCGCGCACGCTCTCCTCGTGCAGCGCCATCGACAGACCCATCGTCATGCCGCCGATCAGTTGGGAGCGCAGCGTCCGGGCGTTGATGGCCCGCCCAACCGAGAACACCCCCAGCATCCGGGGCACCCGGATCTCCCCGGTGTCCCGGTGCACCCGTGCCTCGACGAACTGCGCGCCGAACGACTGCACGGTCACCTTGTCGGCATCCGGATTCTCCGGCGCCTCCGCGGTGGTCGTGACACCGACGGCGGGGGAGTCACCGTGATCGTGGCGGAACTGGTTGACCGCTGCGACGATCGCCGACCCCCACGACGTCATACCCGAGGAACCGCCGGCAACCGAGGCCGGGGGGAGATCGGTGTCCCCGATCTGCAGATCGACCGCGGACGGGTCGCAGCCCAGTGCGTCCGCGGCGATCTGGGTGAGCGTGGTCCAGGTGCCGGTGCCGATGTCGGCCGCGCCGATGTGCACCGCGTACCGGCCCGGCCCGGTGCAGGTGACCCGGGCCGCGTTGCCCGGCATGGCCATTCCCGGATAGGTGGACGACGCCACCCCGAACCCCACATACCAGTCGCCAACCAGCCGGGTGGCGGGCCGAGGATCGCGCTCGTGCCAGCCGAACCGCTGCGCCCCGGTGCGCAGGCATTCCACCAGATGCCTTGCCGACCAGGGTTTCCCGGTCTCCGGGTCGACCTCGGGTTCGTTGCGGATCCGCAGCTCGATCGGGTCGATGCCACAGCGTTGCGCCAGTTCGTCCATGGCCACCTCGGCAGCGTAGGTCCCCGGACATTCACCCGGTGCGCGCATCCAGAACGGCACCGCGACGTCGAGGGTGGCCAGCCGGTGCGAGGTGCGCCGGTTGGGTGCGGCGTACATCTTGCGGGACGTCACCGCGGTCTGCTCGGCGAATTCCTTCACCGCGGAGGTCTGTTCGATGACATCGTGGGCGAGCGCCGTGAGCCGCCCGTCCCGGTCGGCACCGAGCCGGATGCGCTGGATGGTCGGGGTGCGGTAGCCGACCAGTGCGAACATCTGTTGGCGGGTCAGCGCCAGTTTGACCGGCCGCCCGCCCGCCCGTGTGGCGGCCATCAGGGCCAGCACGTCGTGGGCGTGCGGGGCACCCTTGGAA
This sequence comes from Mycobacterium sp. AMU20-3851, assembly GCF_043974665.1. NCBI lineage: Bacteria > Bacillati > Actinomycetota > Actinomycetes > Mycobacteriales > Mycobacteriaceae > Mycobacterium > Mycobacterium sp. AMU20-3851. The sequence continues at coordinate 5,292,869 of NZ_CP146371.1, read as the reverse complement.
CCGAACCCGCCACCGACATGCGGGGCCACCACCCGGAACTGCTCGGGCTCCATCCCGAACAGTGGGGCGAGCGTCTTGCGCACGACGTGCACGCCCTGGGTGGAGTCGAACATCGTCACCCGGTCGCCGTCGCCGACGGTGCTCCACCGCGCGATGCAGGCGTGCGGTTCCATCGGATTGTTGTGTTCGATGGGGGTCGTGTAGGTCTCGTCGACGGTGACCTCGGCGGCCGCGAGCGCGGCATCGACGTCGCCCTCGTCGGTGTCGCTGTCGTAGTCCGGGTTGACCGATTCAGGCGTGTAGAGCGTGGGGTGGTCGGCGGTCAGTTCGGCATGGTGCGGTGACTCCTCATACCCGACGGCGACCAGAGAGGCGGCCTCCCTGGCTATTTCGGCGGTGTCGGCGACCACCGCGCCGATGATCTGGCCGCGGAAGTGCACCTGGGCGTCCTGCAGGATGGCCAGTTCGCCGTCGGAGTCGTCGGCCAGCTTCGGGGCGTCGAACACCGTCAGCACATCATGTACGCCGCGGGTGGTGGCGGCCACCGCGACATCCATCCACGCGACGCGGCCCCGGGCGATGGTGGACTGGATCGGATGCACATAGGCGGGGTGCTCGACCTGCTGTTCGAAGGCATACGGCGCGGTGCCGGTGACCTTGGCCGGCCCGTCGCGGCGGGCCAGGGGGGTGCCGATCGCGTGCGGTTCCAGCAGCGTCATCACAGCCCCCGTTCGGTCAGCATGCGCAGCTGGGACACCAGGGTCCGTCGGGTGAGTTCGACCTTGAACTCGTTGCCCGGCAATGGTTGCGCGTCGGCGAGTTCGGCCTCGGCGGCCGCGGCGAATGCCTGCTGGTCGGCGACCGCGCCGACGAGCACCTGCTCGGCGCGGCGGGCGCGCCACGGTTTGTGGGCGACACCGCCCAGCGCGATTCGTGCGGTGGCGATCCTGCCCGCCGCGAAGGTCAGTTCCGCGGCGACGGACACCAGCGCGAACGCGTAGGAGGCGCGGTCGCGTACCTTGCGGTAGTCCGAAACCGCCCCGGCCGGCGGCGGCGGCAACTCCACCCCGGTGATCAGCTCGCCACGTTCCAGCACGGTGTCGTGGTGCGGTGTGTGGCCGGGCAGGCGGTGCAGGTCGGCGGCGGGGACGCGGCGTTCGCCCTCCCCGTTGTGCACCAGGACGTCCGCGTCCAGGGCGGTGAGGGCGACCGCCATGTCGGACGGGTGGGTCGCCACGCAGCTCTTGGACGCCCCCAGGATCGCGTGGTAGCGCACGTACCCGCCGATCGCCGAGCAGCCGCTGCCGGGCTGGCGTTTGTTGCACGGCGTGGTGACATCCTGGAAATAGACACACCTGGTGCGCTGCAACAGATTTCCGGCCGTGGTGGCGGCATTGCGCAACTGCCCGGACGCGCCGGACAGCAACGCGCGGGACAGCATCGGATAGTGCGAACGGATCAGCGGGTGGGCCGCCAGATCGCTGTTGCGCACATTGGCGCCCACCCGAACCCGACCGTCGTCGGTCAGCGTGATGTCCGACAGATCGAGACGGCTGACGTCGACGAGCAGATCGGGTTGTGTGACACCAAGTTTCATGTGGTCGACCAGGTTCGTGCCACCGGCCAGATAGACCGCGTCGGGGTGGCCGGTCAACGTGGTGACCGCATCGGCGGGGCTGGTGGCCAGGTGGTATTCGAAGGCCTTCACGACAGTGCCACTCGCCGGATCGCGCTGACGATGTTGGGGTAGGCCGCGCAGCGGCACAGGTTGCCGCTCATCCGCTCCCGGATCTCGTCATCGTCGAGTTCGGGGCTGGCTTCCAGATCGTCGGTGACGTAGCTGGGGGAGCCGGCCTTGGCCTCGTCCAACATGCCAACCGCAGAACAGATCTGACCGGGGGTGCAGTAGCCGCACTGGAATGCGTCCTCGTCCTGGAAGGCCTGGGCCATGTCGTGCAGATGTTCACCGTCACCGAGCCCGGCGGCCGTGGTGATGTGCGCGCCGTCGGCGGCCACCGCGAACGTCAGGCAACTGGTCATCCGGCGGCCGTCGACCAGGACGGTGCAGGACCCGCACTGACCGTGATCGCAGCCCTTCTTCGGCGCGGTCACCCCGAGATGTTCGCGCAGCGCGTCGAGCAGGGTGACGCGGTTGTCCACGGTCAGCGAACATCGTCGGCCGTCGACGTCCAGGGTCAGGTCAGAGGCGTGATTGGGCTGGGTCACGCTGGGCGGATACCCGAGGGCAGTCGCCGCGAAACGGTGTCAGCGTGGCGCGCCCCGGGTGGTGGAGAGCACGGCGGCGATCGCGGTCGTCAGCGGGACCGACAGGGCCAGGGCGATACCGCCGACCGCGGACCGGGCGATCTCGATCGCGACGCTCTCGCTGACCAGCACATCGCCCAGGGAACGGTTGGCCACACTGAACAGCAGCAGCAGCGGCAACGCGCTACCGGCATAGGCCAGCACCAGGGTATAGACGGTGCTGGCGATGTGGTCGCGGCCGACGCGCATGGCGCCGAAGAACACCGCGCGCCGCGAATCGCTGTGTTCGGCGAGTTCGAACGCGGTCGACGCCTGCGTGACGGTGACGTCGTTGAGCACGCCGAGCGAGCCGATGATGAATCCGGCCAGCAACAGCCCGGTGATGGACACGCCCCCGAGATAGGTGGCGACCGCGTTGTTCTCCTCCTCGGACAGCCCGGTCAGGTGGGTCAGTTCGATCGCCGCCCAGGACAGGACGGTGGCGAGGATCAGCGAGGTGAGGGTGCCCAGCAGGGCGGCGCTCGTCCGCAGGCTGACGCCGTGCGCCAGGTACAGCACGGCGAACAGGATCAGTGAGGAGGCCACCAGCGACACCGGGATGGCCGCGGCCCCGTCGCGCAGGGCGGGCAACATGAACACCACCAGCACCCCGAATGCCACCACGATGCCGATCAGTGCGCGGAGCCCGCGCCAACCCGCGATGGCGACCACCACCACCGCGAATGCCGCGGCCAGCGCGGTCAGTGGCCAGGCGCGCTCGTAGTCATAGAACGAATAGGCCGTCGTCCCGGTGGGATCGACCGCACGGGTGACCCGGATGTCGTCACCGACCATGAGCTGCGGCTGGCCGGGGCCACCGCTGAACTCCAGCACGGTGTAGGCGCCGGCATTCGGGCCGGACTCGATGCCGATCAGCGACTGGGTGCAGTGCGCGTCGGCACCGGCGGTGGACGCCGGCGGGGCTGTCAGCACGACGCCGACCGAGGCGCCGCCACACTGGGCGGCACTGCTGGACAGCACATGGCCGGCCTCGGTGCTGACGCTGCCGCCCGCGGAGTTCTGGAACGGCAGGGGGATGTCGACCTTCTGCTGACTCGGCCACAACCAGGCCGCTCCGGCCAGCGTCGCCACCCCCAGCGCGATCAGCAGGCCGACCACGATGCGGGCCGCCAGCGGACCCAGCGGGTTCGGTCCCGAGCTGAGCGAGTGCGAATGTGAGTGCGCCACCGGCACAGCCTAGATCGGCCGCTACTGCCGGTAGCTCACCAGGAAGTTGCCGAGCCGCTCGATGGCCGCCGCCAGGTCGCGCGCCCACGGCAACGTCACGATGCGCAGGTGATCCGGTGTGGGCCAATTGAACCCGGTGCCCTGGGTGACCAGGATCTTCTCCTGCAGCAGCAGGTCGAGCACCAGTTGCTCATCGTCGTGGATGTCGTAGACCTCGGGGTCCAGGCGCGGGAACGCGTACAGCGCGCCCTCCGGTTTCACGCAGGACACCCCGGGGATCTCGTTGAGCTTGGTCCAGGCGGTATCCCGCTGCTCGAGCAGCCGTCCGCCCGGCAGCACCAGATCGTCGATGCTCTGATGGCCGCCGAGCGCGACCTGAATCGCATGCTGGGCAGGCACATTCGGGCACAGGCGCATGTTCGACAGCAGGCTGATGCCCTCGATGAAGCTGGTGGCGTGTTCCTTGGGCCCGGTGATGACCAGCCATCCGGAGCGGTAGCCCGCCACCCGGTAGGCCTTGGACAACCCGTTGAACGTCAGGCACAGCAGGTCCGGCGCCAACGTGGCCAGGCTGATGTGCTTGGCGTCGTCGTAGAGAATCTTGTCGTAGATCTCGTCGGCCAGCAGCAGCAGCTGGTGCTTACGGGCGAGCTCGACCATCTGCTCAAGGATCTCGCGGCTGTACACCGCCCCCGTCGGATTGTTCGGGTTGATCACCACCAACGCCTTGGTGCGCTCGGTGATCTTGGATTCCAGATCGGCGATATCGGGGTTCCAGCCCTGCGTCTCGTCGCACAGGTAGTGCACCGGGGTGCCGCCGGCCAACGCCGTCGACGCCGTCCACAGCGGGTAGTCCGGCGCCGGGATCAGCACCTGATCGCCGTTGTCCAGCAGTGCCTGCAACGTCATGGTGATCAGCTCGGAGACGCCGTTGCCCAGGTAGACGTCGTCGACGTCGAACTTGGGGAAGCCCTCGACGAGCTCATAGCGGGTGAATACGGCGCGCCGCGCCGGGATGATGCCCTTGGAGTCGGAGTACCCCTGCGCATACGGGAGGGCCTGGATGATGTCCCGCATGATCACATCGGGGGCCTCGAAGCCGAACGGGGCGGGGTTGCCGATGTTCAGCTTCAGGATGCGGTGTCCCTCGGCTTCCAGCCGCGAGGCCTGCTCGTGTACCGGGCCGCGGATTTCGTAGAGAACGTCCTGCAGCTTGGTCGACTGCGCGAAGGTCCGAAGCTTCGGCTGGCTGCCGGTATGCCAGGCCTTATCGGGCAGCTGATGGGTACTCACGGGCTCCAGTGTCCCACGATGTGGCAAACCGATTTATCGCGGCGAGAACACGATTCTGCCGAGACTGGAGAAAAACGGCTGCGCATCCGCCTTTTCGGCGTGATCCGGTGCTACCTTCCCCAATCACTATGACGCTTATTACACGTGCGGTGGGTGCGGGGTCCGGGATGCTGGCCGCGGCCGGGTTGGCGCTCTCGGTGGGGGCGGGGGCGGCGCACGCCGACCCGCCGCTGCTCAACGGCAATTTCCTCGGCGGTGATGCCGAGAACCTCTGGACCATCGCGTCGACCTGCGCACCGGCCGGCTGCACCGGAACGGTGAGCAGCAACCAGGGTTGGAGCAGCCCGATGACGTTGCAGGACGGCCGCTGGTATTTCCTCGTCACCAAGCCGGACGGATTCATCTGCAGCGACGGCAGTTTCGCCCCCGTGGTCGTGCACATGTCGGTCGACCCGGTGACGCTGCGCGGTGTGCTGTCTGCGGACTCGAACGGCACCTGTCCCGGCGGTGTCACCAGCGCCACACCGTTCCAGCTGAAGCCGGTCTAGCGCAAAAAATTTGCGCACATTCCGCAACGGTGAGCGTTACGGAATGTGCGCAAATCGAGGTCTGTCAGCGCTTCCCCGGCCGGCGGGCGCCCTTGGCGATTCCCAGCCCCTTCACCGGGGGCTCGTCGCCGACGACGCGGTCACCGTTGGACGACGGGGCGGGCTCTGCGGCCGGTTCCGGCTCGGCAGCAGCTGACGGCGGCTCGGTGGCCGTCGACTCGGGCTCGGCCGGGGCCGCCGGAGCAGCGGCCTTGGGGGCGGCCTTCTTCGCACCCGGGCGACGCGCGCCCGCGGCGATACCCAGACCCACCACCGGCGGTTCGGGCTTGGCCGGTTCGGCCGGAGCCTCGGCGGCGGCCGGTGCCTCGGCGGGAGCCTCGGCAGCAGGCGCGGCCGGGGCGGCAGCGGCCGGGGCCGCCTTCTTCGCGCCGGGACGCTTGGCGCCGGCGGCCAGGCCCAGACCCTTCACCGGGGCCGCCGGAGCGGCGGGTGCGGCCGGGGCAGCCTCGGCGGCCGGTGCGGCAGGCGCCGCCGCGGCCTTCTTGGCGCCGGGACGCTTGGCGCCGGGACGCTTGGCGCCGCCGGCGATCCCGAGACCCTTGACCGGCGCGGGAGCAGCGGCCTCGGCGGCCGGAGCCTCCGCGGCAGCAGCCGGGGCGGCCTTCTTGGCACCGGGGCGCTTGGCGCCACCGGCCATGCCGAGTCCCTTGACCGGTGCGGCGGCGGCCGGTGCGGCGGTCGCGGCGGGCGCCGCAGGAGCCTCCTCGACCTCCTCCACGACCGGAGCGGCCGCGGCGACCTTGACTTCGGCGGCCTCGCGGGCCTCCGCCCGCTTGGCGGATTCGGCTGCCGCAGTGCCCTTTTCGGGCAGCGTGTACAGGCTGGTGTCCAGCGAGTTCAGCAGCAGCTGGGCGACGTCGAGCACCTCGACCTTCTCGATGTCGCGGGTGGCGGCGACATCGTCGACACCGTCGGTGATCATCACGCGGCAGAACGGGCAGCCGGTGGCGATCGCCGAGGCGCCGGTATCGATGGCCTCCTCGGTGCGCTCGGTGTTGACGCGCTTACCGATGTGCTCTTCCATCCACATCCGGGCACCACCGGCGCCGCAGCACAGACCGCGCTCGGCGTGCCGGGGCATCTCGGTGAGCTTGGCGCCGGCCGCGCCGACGAGCTCACGCGGGGCCTCGTACTCCTTGTTGTGCCGGCCGAGGAAGCACGGGTCGTGGTAGGTGACCTCCTGGTCGACCGACGACACCGGGATCAGCCGCTTGTCCCGGACCAGGCGGTTCAGCAGCTGGGTGTGGTGCACCACGGTGTAGTTGCTGCCCAGCTGCGGGTATTCACGGTTGATCGTGTTGTAGCAGTGCGGGCAGGTGACGACGACCTTGCGGTCGACGGCCTCCACGCCCTCGAACAGCTCGTTGATGGTCTCGACGTTCTGCGCGGCCAGCTGCTGGAACAGGAACTCGTTACCGGCGCGGCGTGCCGAGTCGCCGGTGCAGGTCTCCCCGGTGCCCAGCACCAGGAACTTCACCCCCGCGGTGGCCAGCAGTTCGGCGACCGCCTTGGTGGTCTTCTTGGCGCGGTCCTCGTAGGCGCCGGCGCAGCCGACCCAGAACAGGTACTCGAAGCCGTCGAAGGAGTCCACGTCCTCGCCGTAGACGGGGACGTCGAAGTCGACCTCGTCGATCCAGTTGGTGCGGTCCTTGGCGTTCTGGCCCCAGGGGTTGCCCTTGGCCTCCAGGTTCTTGAACAGCACACCGAGCTCGCCGGGGAACTCGGATTCGACCATCACCTGGTAGCGACGCATGTCGACGATGTGGTCGATGTGCTCGATGTCCACCGGGCACTGCTCGACGCAGGCACCGCAGTTGGTGCAGGACCACAGCACGTCGGGATCGATGACGCCGCCCTGCTCGGCGGTGCCGACCAGCGGGCGCAGCGCCTGCTCGGGGCCCGAGCCCAGGATGCGTTCGAAGCCTGATTCCGGGACGTGGTCGTGCGCGTGCTTCTGGTCGTGCTTCTCACCCAGGACGTTCTCGCCGAGACCACCCTCGGGCGTGTTCTCCAGCGGGGATTCCTTCTCGCCCAGGATGTAGGGCGCCTTCGCGAACATGTGGTCGCGCAGGTTCATGATGACGAGCTTGGGGGACAGCGGCTTGCCGGTGTTCCAGGCCGGGCACTGCGACTGGCAGCGACCACACTCGGTGCAGGTGGTGAAGTCGAGGTAGCCCTTCCAGGTGAAGTCCTCGATCTTCCCGCGACCGAACACCGCGTCCTCGGCGGGATCCTCGAAGTCGATCGGCTCGCCCTTGTACTCCATCGGGAGCAGCGGGCCGAGGCCGTCGGGCAGCCGCTTGAAGGTGACGTTGATCGGGGCCAGGCCGATGTGCAGGTGCTTGGAGTGCAGCACGATCAGCAGGAAGACCAGCATTACGCCGATGTGCCCCAGCAGGGCGATGGTCTCGATCCACATGTTGGCCGTGGCGCCGAGCGGGGCCAGCAGAGCGGCCATGCCATCGGACAGGAACGCGCCGGATTGGTAGGGGAACTCCTCACCGAGCACGTTGACCGCGGCACCGCGGAACAGCGCGTAGGTCAAGATGACCAGGAAGATCATGAACAGGATCTCCCACGCGCCACCGGTGTGCGAGCCATAGAAGCGCGAGTCGCGGCCGATCTTCTTGGGTGCGCGGACGACGCGGATGATCGCGAAGACGACGATGCCGATCAGCACCGCGAGTGCGAAGAAGTCCTGCAGGAAGCCCAACACCGGCCAGCGGCCGACCAGCGGGATGTGGAACTCGGGGTCGAAGAGCACACCGAAGGCCTCGACGTACACCGAGCCCAGCACGAAGAAGCCCCACATGGTGAAGAAGTGCGCGATACCGGGGATCGACCATTTCAGGAGCTTCGACTGCGCGAAGACTTCCTTGTTCTGGTTCAGGAAACGCGTGACGATGTCGTCCTTGCGGCCGCGTTCGTCACCGAGCTTCTGTCCTGAGCTGATCAGTTTGGTCAGCCACATGACGCGCTTTGCGGCGAAGAACAAGACCACGGCGGTCGCCAGCATGGCGATGACCAACCTGGCCACTTCGAGTGTGTGTTGCACCGCGTGCCTCCCCGAGGGTTAGTTACCAGCCAGTAACTTGAGTATGGTTACTCACGAGTAACTTAGGCTAGTTGCCTGCTCATAGTTACATCACCGTTTGAGGCATTGCTAGCAAGGCTGACCTAACTAGCCGGTTGGTTGTCAGTTGAACCGATTCAGGCGGGCGTTCCGAGCAAGGCGCGCAACATCGACAACATCTCCGATCGCGACTCCGCGCCGAGGCGACGACGGATGCGGGCGACGTGATGTTCGACGGTTTTGGCGGAGATGAACAATTGGCTGCCGATGTCGCGATAGGGCAGGCCGAGCAGGAGCAGTTCGGCCACCTCGCGCTCGCGATCGGACAGTTTCGACGATGCCACCGGCCGTGCCGACGGTGGCGCCGGCGAACCGGCCATGGCACCCGTCGAGACAGCCGGACCTGGCATGTGTGGAAGATCACCGTCGGGCGCGTCCGGGTCGGCACCGGTGATTTTGAGGTCGCGGGCCAGTTGCAGCATCACCCCCGAGATCCGGGGGTCCGGTGCCTGCAGTGCTGCCTGGCTGGCCAGCCGGGTCGCATCCCAGGTCAGCCCGAACCGGGTCAGCTCGCGGGCCGCCGGCGTCACCTCCTCGACGTCGACCTGATTGGCCAGCACCCGCAGCCACGCCCGGCCGGCCCGGGCCAGGGCCTGCGCGTACGCGCTGTCACCGGCTGCCGCGGTGAGCGCCTGACCGTGCGGGGCGACCGCATCCGGCGAGTTGGCCAGGATCCCGGCGTGCACTCCCGCCCAGTGCAGCGGCACCGACCACAGCGGTGGTCGGCCGAGACGCTCGAGCAAGCTCAGCGCCTCATCGAGGTGGTGTTGCAGCCGGTCGACCAATCGCAACCGCGCGGCCGCGACCCACAACTCGCCCAGCGGCAGCAGGGAGTAGAGGTCGAGCGAGTACTCGGCCAGGACGTCCATCGCGGCATACCAGTGCCGCTGCATGGCGCCGCTGTCGCCGGCCCGCCGGGCGATCGCGGTATGCAGCGCGGCCGACCACAGTGCGTCGCGGCGGTGTAATCCCGGCGCCCCGACCGCCGCGGCATCGGCACCGGCCCGGTTGAGCCGGCCGTCGAGCATGTGGGTCCAGCCCAGCAGCAGCCGGTGCCGAGGAGCGCTGAACGGCGACGACTGCGCGGCAGCCCGGCCGATGATGCTGCGCGCCCGCACCGGGTCACCGCCATGGATCGCGACCAGCGTCACCAGCGCCGCGGGGCTGTCCGGGGACACCGAGTCCAACGACCACTCCGAGGTGATGGACCGGCTCAAGTGGGCGATGGCCGCCGGGAACGGCCGGTCCAGGGTGTCCAGCAGTCCGTCGGCCAGACTGCGTGCCGCCCGGGCCGTCGACGTGGGAGGTCCCGGATCCTCGACATCCAGGGCGTCCCGGGCTGCCGCGACATCACCGGTGGCCACCGCCACCACCGCCGCCGCGGACGCGATGAACGCATCCGGGTAGGGGCCGAGCCAGCGGAACAGGTCCGCGGCCGCCGCGGCGCCACCGTCGTGCATCGCCACACTGGCGGCGATTCGCACCGCGGCGGCTCGCTGCGCCGGGTCGGCGGAGCCGAGCAGGTCATCGGCCAGCCGCGCCGCGGTCGCGCAGTCGCCGGTCAGCGCCAGCGCGTCACCCAGTTCGGTGCTCAACTGCGTCGATCCGGCAGCCGACGCCGCGCGGTACAGCGCAGCGGCCCGGGCCGGATCGCCGCGGTGCCGCGCGGCCAACGCGGTCAGGGCCTCGGCGAGCCGCTCGTCCCGTAACCCGTGATCGGCCATCCGTAAGGCGAGATCCGCTGTCAGCGTGGTCATTTCGAGCTGGGTGTGCAGTAGGGAGATCTCGATGTCGTGGTGGCGGGCGGCCCCGACGATCTCGGTGACAGCCTGGTGCAGTGTGTGTTGGAACGCCGGATGCTGACCCGGCTCCAGCAGGCCGCTGGCCCGGGCCTGGTCCACCAGACGCTGGGCCTCCTCCGCGTCCACCCGCAGGGCAGCGGCGATGTCGTCGGGCCCGAGCCGGCGGTCCAGGGAGCACACCAGCAGCGTGTCGAGGACCGGCTGGTCGAGCCGGCGCAACCGCTCGACGAGGGCAACCCGCGCAGCGTCGGCCGGGAGCTCGGCGTCCAACGCCGCCGTCACCAGGAACGGCACTCCGGCAGTTGCGGCCAGCACCGCCTCCGTGCGTTCGAGCCGGTCGGGACGCAACCGGGCCACCTGGGCCGCGGCCCACGGGCCCAGCGCCACCGCGGGATTCTCCCGGGTCAGCGCCAGAATCAGGTCACGCAGTGCGCCGCGGTGTGCCAACGGTTCGGCGGCGACCACCACCGTGCGGCCCGCCTCGGCGGCGGCCTCGGTCAGGCGCACCAGATCGTCGTCGGACAGTAGATGCGCGTCATCGACGACCAGCGCCGCGCCCGCCTCGTCGTCGGGCCGGCTGCGCACCGGCACCGACGCGTCCCGCAGCGCGTTGCGCACCGCACTCAGCACGGTGGTCTTCCCGGCACCGATCCCGCCGGACACCAGGACCTTGGCCGGCTCGCGGGGAGCCGCGATCAGCGCCGCGATGGCACCGGAGTCCGAGTCCACGACCACCGGGGAGAACATCGCCGGGCTATCCCTCTTCGACGGGCGGTTCCACGGGCTCGGGTGCCGGGGCAGCCTCGGGTTCCGGCTCGGGTTCCGGCTCCGGGGCGGGGGCCACCGTGGTCGTGGTGACCGGTGGCTGCGTCGTCGTCGTCACGGGTTTTGTGGTGGTCGTCGTCGGCGGAGTTGTCGTGGTGGTCGTCGTGGTTGTGGTGGTGGTCGTCGTCGTGGTGGTCGTGGTTGTGGTGGTCGACGGCGTGGTCGTCGTGGTGGTCGTGCTCGCCGGCGGTGGTGGCGGGATCTCCGAGGTGGTCACCACACCGTCGTCGCCGGTCACCGTGACCGTCTGCGGTTCGGTGACCGCGGGCTCACCCGGCTCGCCGGGCTCGGTGGAGAAGCTGGTCGCGGTCTCGGTGACCGGGCCGCTGGGGCTGCTGGTGCCGGTGAGTGTGACCGCCAGTCCGCCAACCGCCAGCAGGGCGGCCGCGGCGGCGGCACCGAACAGCAGCGGGGGCCGCTTGTACCAGGGCAGCGGTTCGGGTTCGAGCGGGTAGTCGTCTTCGCCCGGCGCGAAGGCGATCGGCGGCCGGGCATCGGTCGGGGTTGCCGCATAACCGGTTTCGTAATCCGGGCCCTGGTAGGGCACCGGTTCGCCGGTCGGGGCGTCGTCATCCTCCGACCAGGCCAGCCCGCCGGGGGCGCCCGATTCCGCAGCGGCTGCGCCGCCGGCCCAGCCCATGGTCGGGGCCATGCCGGTCGGTGCGGAGTCCGGGCTGGCGGCCGGGGCGAGGCCGGTCGGGGCGCCGGCCTCGAAGGCGACGTCGGCGACCAGGGCGGCGCCGGTCGCCGCGGCGGTGGCGGCTTGCCCGGTGGTGACCACCGGGACCTGCAGCCGCTCGGAAAGCCGCTGCGTGACAAGGGGAATGGCTGCGCCCCCGCCGACCGTTGCCACAGCGGACAACCGGTTGCTCGCAATACCGTTGTGCTGCAACAACTCCTCGATCGCGGTCAGTAGACCGTCGAGGGGCTGGTCGATCAGCTGGTCGAGCTCGGCGCGGGTCACCCGGACATCGGAGCGGAAACCGGGCAGTTCGGCGGGCACCACGGTGGCCGTCTCGGCCGACAGCCGCTCCTTGGCCCGACGGCATTCGTCGCGCAACCGCCCCAGCGAGCCCACCGCGGCGGTCCCCGCGGGATCGGCGTCGCCCGCGTCGGCAATACCGGCGATGACGTGGTTGAGCAGCGCCTGGTCGATCGCTTCCCCGGAGAAGTCGGGGTAGCGCAGCGTCGCGCCCACCGGGGCGAACTGCGCGTCGGCATCGGCGAGCGTCACGCTGGTGCCGCTGCCACCGAAATCGCACAGCGCCACCACACCCTGGGGCGGCAGGCTGCCCGCGGCACGCAGGCCGGCCAGGGCGGCCACCGAATCCGGTACCACGGCGGCCGAGGCGAGACCGGGCTTGTTGCGCAGGGCGGTCTGCAGGCTGGCCACCACCGACGGCGCCCAGTGCGCGGGCACCGCGATGGTGATCGGCTCACCTCCGCCGACGGTGTGCGTCATCGCGTCGAGTGCCTCGGCGAGCACCTGGTCGCCGCGGTGCGAGGATCCGTCGGAGGCCACCAGCGGCACCGGGTCACCGACGCGGTCGACGAAGCCGCCGAGCACCAGGCCGGGCTGGTTCAGGTTGGGATTCTCGCTGGGCACACCGACCTCGGGAGCCCGGTCGTTGAACAGGGTCAGCACCGATCGGCGGGTGACCGGCGGCCGACCGTCGCGGGCCGCCACCAGATTGGTCATCCCGACGGACAATCCGAGCGAGTCGCTCATGCGATTTCCTCGCAGACTCGGGTCTCGCATGTCCGTCCGATGGTTCGCTCGCAAGCGTCGCTCATGCAACCTCCTAGACAGTCCCCAACCTTAATGGGAGAGGACCCGGTACAGCCGGAATCCCCCTAACGTGTCGAAGCCCCTAAAGGGCAATCCCCTAACGGGTGCCTGCGACGGTTGGGCTGAACACCGATCTCAACGGCGCCGTTCGTGAATAGCATCGGTTCACGAGCTTCAGACGTAACGGAAAAACGGGGGCGAGACCGAACCATGGCCAACTCACTGCTCGACTTCGTGATGGGGTTGGTGCGCGACCCCGACGCCGCGGCGCGGTATGCCGCCGATCCGGCCGCCGTCCTGGCGGCCGCCGATCTGCCGGACGTGACGACCGCGGACGTCGACCAGCTCATCCCGGTGGTCGCCGATTCGGTGTCCGGGCCTGCCTCGGCCGCGGGACTACCCGCGGCGGATGACAATGTCTGGGCCAGCGGTGCGGCCACCGCGGCTTTCGACGCGTTCGGCATCGACGATGCATTTCCCGACGGTGTCCCGGTCGTGGCCCACGACCTGGACGAGTTCTCGGTGCGCGAGGTGGTGCACACCGTCGCCGAACCCGTCGCGACAGCGCTGCCGACCGACGAGCTACCCGTCATCGAGGTGCCGGTGCTCGACGATTTCCCGGTGCCCGAATCCATTCCGGGGGCCGGCACCCTTGACGCTGCGCCGGACCAGGACTGGACTGCCCCGGACCCGTCCGGCTTCGACCTCTTCGACTGACGCCTGCGAACCGGCCCGTTCACCGCGATTCACCGCGGTGAACGGGCTTTTTCGTGTCCGTAGAGAAACCCCCACCGAAACCCCCTATGCCCCTAATGGGGGCACCCCCTAGCGCCCCGTATGGGGTTCCCGGAGGAGGGGATTGAGCCCCGTTTCCGCGGGGTCGGCGCGCTCATAACGTGGTGTTCAGTTCGCCGGACCACCCAGCGACAGGTTCTACCCACAACCTGAGAAAGGCCTCGAAATGACCACCATCATCGACTACATCCTCGATCTGTTCCGCAGTCCGGACCTGGCCGGTGCCTTCGTGGCCAACCCGGAACAGGCCATGCGCGACGCCGGCCTGCCCAACGTCACCGCCGCCCAGCTGCAGGCCGTCGCCGCCACCGCGGCCCCGGCCGGCGTCGCCCTCGGCGGCGGGGACCCGGTGCTCGGCCTGCAGCGCGCGGTCGCCGACCACCACAGCATCGCCACCTCGTTCGCGCCGATGTACGCCCCGCAGCGGACCTTCGCTCCGGAAACCGACGTCGCCAGCCACAACCGGACCAACGCCGAGTTCCTGAGCCCCGATCAGAGCTCCGGGGCCAACTCCCAGGTCGGCGGCTTCAACCTCGGCTTCGGAGACATCACCTTCGGCAACAAGACCACCACCACCGCCACCGACGGCGGCGTGATCGTCGACGGCCCGAACACCGGCACCGTCACCACCGGCGACGACAACGTGGTCGGCGACGAGAACATCACCGGTGACGACAACGTCGTCGGCGACGACAACACCAAGCTCGACGTCGAGACCGGCAACCACTCGCCGGTCATCGTCGGGCACGGCAACGACATCGAGGACAACTCGCAGATCGCCGGCGACGACATCATCTCCGACAACAAGGGCCCGGTGCTCAACGACGTCGACACCAGCGGGGGCAACGGCGGCGGCGCGGTGGCCGGCGGGGGCCTGCTCGGTGGCGGTCACGCCGATGCCGGCAGCGGCGGAAACGGTGGCGGCATCACCATCATCGACAACTCCGGCGTGCTGGACAACAGTGACGACGACAGCTCGGTCGTCACCGTCGTCGACACCGACATCGACAACTCGGTCGACAACTCCAACACCCTGGACGTCGACAACACCATCGAGACCAACGTCGACGCCGGATTGTTCTGACGTTCTCTGACTGGCGGGGACCGCTTCCTGGTCCCCGCCAGTCGGCGCGCCTACGGTTGACGCTCAGGAGAGGACCCCATGACCCAACCCGCGAGACCGGTCGCCGCCGGTGCCCCGGCGAGACCGATCAAGGTGATCGTCGAACTCATCGACCACACCACCAAGATCGCCGGTCTGTACGACCGCGCCGACCTGGTGGAACGGTTGCGTGTCGCCAGGGAACGCATCTCCGATCCGCAGATCCGGGTGGTCATCGCCGGCCAGCTCAAGCAGGGGAAGAGTCAGCTGCTCAACTCCTTGCTGAACGTGCCGGTCGCCCGCGTCGGTGACGACGAGAGCACCGTGCTGGCCACCGTGGTCTACCACGCCGAGACGCCGGCGGCCCGGCTCGTGGTGGTCAGCGCCGACGGCACCGAGGGCGAACTCGTCGACATCGAGATGGCCGACCTCAAGGAGGACCTGCGCCGCGCGCCGGCCGCCGGCGGGCGGGAGGTGCTGCGCGTCGAGGTCGGCGTGCCCAGCCCCATGCTCAAGAACGGGTTGGCGTTCATCGACACCCCCGGCGTCGGCGGGCACGGGCAGCCGCACCTGTCGGCGACGCTGGGTCTGCTGCCCGATGCGGACGCCATCCTGATGGTCAGCGACACCAGCCAGGAATTCACCGAACCGGAGCTGACCTTCATCCGGCAGGCCGTCGAGATCTGCCCGCTGGCATCGATCATCGCCACCAAGACCGACCTGTACCCGCGCTGGCGTGACGTCGTCGCCGCCAACACCGCGCACCTGCAGCGCGCCGGCATCGACACCCCGGTGATCCCGGCCAGCTCGGTGCTGCGCAGCCACGCCATCACCCTCAATGACAAGGAACTCAACGAGGAGTCCAACTTCCCGGCCATCGTGAAGTTCCTGTCCGAGAAGGTGATGTCACGGGAGAACGACCGGATCCGCGACCAGGTGCTGGGTGAGATCCGCGCCGCCGCAGAACATCTCGCGCTCGCGGTGAGCAGTGAACTGTCGGTGCTCGACGATCCGGGCACGCGGGAGCGGCTCACCGCCGAGCTGGAGCGGCGCAAATCCGAAGCCCAGGACGCCTTGGCGCACACGGCGTTGTGGCAGCAGACCCTCAACGACGGGATCGCAGACCTCACCGCCGATGTCGACCACGATCTGCGCAACCGCTTCCGGCACATCACCGCGCACACCGAGATGGTGATCGACGGCTGCGATCCCACCCTGCACTGGGCCGAGATCGGCACCGAACTGGAGAGCGCGGTGGCCACCGCCGTGGGGGACAACTTCGTGTGGGCCTATCAGCGCGCCGAGGCGTTGGCCACCGAGGTCGCCCGGTTGTTCACCGAAGCCGGACTCGACGCGGTCGATCTGCCGCAGGTGAGTGCCCGCGACATGGGCGCCGGGCTCGGCGAGTTCAAGTCGGTGGCCCGGTTGGACGCCAAGCCCATCAAGGCCGGCCACAAGGTGGTCACCGGCATGCGCGGTTCCTACGGCGGGATCCTGATGTTCGGCATGCTCACCTCCTTCGCCGGGCTGGGCATGTTCAACCCGCTCTCGCTCGGCGCCGGATTCCTGTTGGGCCGCAAGGCTTATAAGGAGGACATGGAAAACCGGATGCTACGGGTGCGCAACGAAGCGAAAACCAACGTGCGCCGGTTCGTCGACGACGTCTCCTTCGTGGTGAACAAGGAGTCCCGGGACCGGCTCCGGGTGGTGCAGCGTCAGCTACGAGATCACTACCGTGCCATCGCCAACCAGACCAGCCGCTCCCTCAACGAGTCGCTGCAGGCCACCCTGGCGGCGGCCAAACTGGAGGAGGACCAGCGCAATACCCGGATCCGGGAGCTGCAACGCCAGCTCGACATCCTCAAGCAGGTCGTCGACAACGTCGACAAGCTGGTGTCGTCCTGAACACTGCCCGTCGCCCTTAAGCTGGGGCCGTCATGAGTACCAGCGATCACGTACGCGCGATCCTCGGTGGCACCATCGCGGCCTACCGGGCCGATCCCGCGTACCGGCAGCGGCCCGCCGTGCATGCCGAGCTCGAGCAGATCGGGCGCCGGCTCAACGAGCCGATGCGGATCGCGTTGGCCGGCACCCTCAAGGCCGGTAAATCCACCCTGGTCAACGCCTTGGTCGGGGAGGACATCGCGCCGACCGACGCCACCGAGGCGACCCGCATCGTCACCCGGTTCCGGCACGGCCCGTCGCCGAAGGTGACGGCCAATCACCGCAACGGCTCCCGATCGAACGTCCCGATCGCCCGGGCCGCGGGGGAGCAGCGCAGCCTGACCTTCAGCTTCACCGGCCTCGATCCCGACGATATCGAGGACCTCGATGTCGAATGGCCCGCCGCAGAACTGATCGACACCACCATCATCGACACCCCGGGCACCTCATCGCTGTCCCGCGACGTCTCCCAGCGCACCCTGCGGCTGCTCGTCCCCGAGGACGGGGTGCCGCGGGTGGACGCGGTGGTCTTCCTGCTGCGCACCCTCAACGCCGCCGATATCGCGTTGCTCAAGCAGATCGGTGAACTCGTCGGCGGCGCGGCGGGATCGGCGGGTGCGCTCGGGGTGATCGGGGTGGCCTCCCGCGCCGACGAGATCGGCGCCGGCCGAATCGACGCGATGCTCTCGGCCCGCGATGTGGCCACCCGGTTCACCGCAGAGATGGACAAAACCGGCATCTGCCAGGCGGTGGTCCCGGTGTCCGGGCTGCTCGCGCTGACCGCGCGGACCCTGCGCCAGAGCGAGTTCGTGGCGCTGGAGAAGCTGGCCGGTGTGCCGCCCGCCGAACTGGCCAAGGCGATGCTGAGCGCGGACCGGTTCGTCCGCGAGGACAGTTCACTGCCGGTGGACGCCGCGACCCGGGCGGCCCTGCTGGAACGGTTCGGGATGTTCGGGATCCGGATCTCGATCGCCGTGCTCAGCGCCGGCATCAGCGATTCGGTGGCGCTGGCCGACGAGCTGTTGGAGCGCAGTGGGCTGATCGCCCTGCGCGATGTCATCGACCAGCAGTTCGCGCAGCGTTCGGATCTGCTCAAGGCACACACCGCGCTGCTGTCCCTGCGTCGTTTCGTGCAGGTCAACCCCGTCTACGCGAGCCGCCAGATCCTGGCCGACATCGATCCGCTGCTCGCGGATGCGCACGCCTTCGAGGAACTCCGTCTGCTGAGCCAATTACGTTCCCGGGAAACCACTTTGACCGAGGACGAGATGGCGTCGCTGCGGCGGCTGATCGGCGGTTCCGGCACGGATGCGGCCAGCCGGCTCGGCCTCGGAACGGAAGCTCCCGATGACGGGCCGCGCGCCGCGTTCGCCGCCACCCAGCGCTGGCGCCGCCGGGCCGAACACCCGCTCAACGACCCGTTCACCAGCAGGGCCTGCCGGGCGGCGGTGCGCAGCGCGGAGGCTCTGGTGGCCGAATTCCGCGCCATGGGGCGGTAGCCGCTACGGCGCCGGGTACAGCGTCCGCGTCTCGTTCTGCCGGGCCCGCCGCTTGCTGGTCGTGGTGGTCTCGTCCTCGTCCTCGGCGCGGGTGGTCGAGGTCCGCGTGCGAGTCCTCGTCGTGGTCGACGAGGTGGTCGAGGACGCCGACGGGTCGGTCACCTCGGTGATGTCGGTGGTCTCCACCGGTTTCGTGGTGGTGGCCGCCGACGTGGTGCCGGTCGTGGACGTCACGCTGCTGGTGGAGCTGTCGTCGAACGGCGTGACGTATTCCAGCGGGGCCGGCTCGGTGCTGTTCACCTGCCGCACCACGACCATCGTCAACCACACGATGAGGCCGATGGCCGCGAGCGCTGCGACGCTGGCCGCCAGCAGGGTGGGCGTTCGCTCATGCCACTTCGGATCGCCCGTCACGGCCACCGATAGTAGCGGTGGGTCGATCCAGCTGCCGGATGACCTCGGAGGCGAAGAACGCCAGATGGTCCAGATCGGACATGTCCAGGACCTGCAGATAGACCCGCTGCACTCCGGCGCGGACGAAGGCGCCCAGTTTCTCCACGATTTCATCGGCAGTGCCGGCAACCGGAGAGTTGCCGCGCATCTCCTCGAGCTCCCGGCCGATCGCGGCGGCGCGGCGGGTGAGTTCGGATTCGTCGCGGCCCGCGCACAGCACGAACGCCGCCGAGTACACCAGCGAATCCGGGGTACGCCCGGCCGCGGCGACCGCGGCGGCCACCCGGTCGTATTGCGCCGTCAGGTCTTCCAGCGAGGCGAACGGGATGTTGAACTCATCGGCGAATTGCGCGGTGAGGGCCGGGGTGCGTTTGGGACCGGCCCCGCCGATGATGATCGGGGGGCGCGGCGACTGTGCGGGTTTGGGCAGCGCGGGGGAGTCCTTGACGGTGTAGTGCGTCCCGCTGAAGTCGAAGGTCTGTCCGCTCGGTGTCTGCCACAGCCCGGTCAGGATGTGCAGTTGCTCGGTGAGCCGGTCGAAGCGCTCACCCAGCGGCGGGAACGGGATCGCGTACGCCTGATGTTCGGCCTCGAACCAACCGGCGCCGATCCCGAGTTCGACTCGGCCACTGCTCATCTCGTCGACCTGGGCCACCGCGATCGCGAGCGGACCAGGGTGCCGGAACGTCGCCGAGGTGACCATGGTGCCCAACCGGATGGTGTCGGTCTCGCGCGCGATGCCGGCCAGCGTCACCCACGAGTCGGTGGGGCCGGGCAGCCCGTCGCCGCTCATCGCCAGGTAGTGGTCGGATCGGAAGAAGGCGGAGTAGCCGAGTTGTTCGGCGGCCGTTGCGACGGCCAGCTGGTCGTCGTAGCTCGCGCCCTGTTGTGGTTCGACGAAGACCCGGAAGTCCAGAGATGCCATGTGCTCCAGCCTACGGCGGGGGAGAGCGGAGCGACCCGGGGACCAGTTACAGCCCGCGGCGGGAAGCCCGCACCGCCGCGATGGCCTCGGCGTCCCCGTCGAACGTCACCCGGGCCGGTTCGCGACCCGCCGCGAACAGCAGCAGCTCGCCGGGATCGCCGGTGACGGTCACGGGGGCGCCCTTGCCCGCGGTGGCCAGCACCTTGCCCTCGTGGGTGGTCAGCGCCACTTCGGCCGGCGCCTTGGACAGCGTCATGCGGGCGAACGAGCTCACCTGCCGTGCCAGGGACGCGGTCGTCTGCTCATCGAGAACCCTTGGCTCCCATGAGGGTCCGGCGCGGCGGACGTCCTCGTGGTGGATGAACATCTCGGCGACGTTCACCAGTGGGTCGAGCAGCTTGAACGGTGAGTACAGCGGAGGGCCGGCCGCCACCTGGCCGAGCAATTCGGCCCAGTCGGTGGACGCGGTCACCTGCTGCTGCACCCGGGCGGTGTAGCCGGCCAACTTGGGCACCAGGATGCCCGGCGCGGCGTCGAGGCGGCGTTCCCGCACCACCAGATGCGCGGCCAGATCTCGGGTGTCCCAACCCTCACACAGCGTCGGTGCGTCGGGGCCGGCGGCTCGCATGGTGTCCACCAGTGCGGCGCGTTCTCTGCGGGCGACACTCATCAGTACGTCTCCACCCCTTCGATCCGGACGAGCATGCCGTGGCCTGACCCGTCATTGGTGAACCGGGTGCCGTCGGCGGAGGCTTCGATGGTCCAGCCCAGCGCCGTGTAGGTCCGGTAGTCCAGCGGCACCGTCGGGATGTCGCCGAGGTTGCCCGCGACCCAGGTCACCGCGCCGTCGGCGGTGAGGTTGACACCGTTGGCCGGGAAACCGTCGATCGACGGTGCGTTCTGGAATTCCGCCTCGCAGCCCACCGCGTCGGCGGTGAGTTGGCAGCGCGTCAACCCGGACTTGGTCTCGATGTAGACGTAGCCGTCCTGCGGGGTCAGCGCCTGGGCGCCCGGTGGAACCGGGGTGGCAGACGGCGGGGGTGCGCTCGGCGTCGGCGAGGTGGTCCGGCTCGGCCGGGTGGTGGGGAAGTCCGGTTCGGTGCCCGAGGGCGCCGAACCGACCGGGGTGCCCTCGGTGCTGTCACCGCAGCCGCTCAGTATCACGGCGAGCGCGACGGCGCCGGTCCCGATGCATGTCGCTGCCCGTATTGCCTTGCCTGCCACGGAACCGAGGCTACCGGGCCGGACACCGATTACCCGGGAGCGCACCGCGACGGGGATCTACTGGTGCAGCAGAATGCGCACCGTCTCGGGGAGCGCGTTCACCGCCGCGGGTTCGTTGCCGAAGTGCTCGATGAGCACCACCTGGAGTTCACCGACCACACCGCCGAGGACGGCGCCGACCGCGATCATCGTCGGTTCGTCGTCCTTGAACACCGGACGCAGGATCGACTCGTACTCCTCGTTGGTGAGCTGACTCATCTTGTCGATGATGGTGTGCTCCAGGTCGAGCGCCTGCATGGCATAGTCCTGGGCCTCCAGCAGGGTGGTGGGCAGCCGCTCCACGACCAGTCGCACCAGACCGTCCTTGAGGGCGTTGTAGCGCTGGGTGCCGACGGCGAGTTTGACCAGTGGGGTCGCGATTCCGGTTTGCGCGTCGATCGCGGCGCTGACCTCCTTGCCCACCAATGCGAACAACTTGTCCGCGCCGGGGCCGCGCAGGATGCCGTCGAACAGGATTTCCGGGGAGAACAGGTCGTCGGCCAGGATCTTGGCGTAGTCGCGGGTGATCTTGTCGCGCTGCGCGTGCAGCAGCCCCTGGAACGGGATGAAACCGAGGTACTTCTTCGGCTCGATCGGCCGGAACAGCATGTTGAGCGCGATGTAGTCACTGATGAAGCCGACGCCGAAGCCGAATGCCGGCATGATCCACGGATTCTGGAACAGCGCCCAGGCGAACATCTGCACGACACCGATGACCAGGCCGAAGTAGATGCCGCTGCGCCGGACGAACGCCATGGCGTCATCGCCCATGCTGCGCATCAGCTTGTTGAGCTTGTCCTTGTTGCGGACCAGCGTTGTCACCGCGAGGAACTGGATGTCGACGAAGCGCGGCAGATCCGCCCGCATCTCGTTGAGCAGCGACTCCACCACCCGCGGGGTCTCCTGCTCGATCCGCTTCTGGATGGCGCGCCGGCCCGCTTCGGGCAACGAATCCCACAGGCCGGGCCGGATCTGTTCGGCGACCTCGCGGGATATCTCGTCGATGGCCTCGGTGAGCGGACCGCGCAGCGCCTCGACCGCCTCCTTGGCGTCCACCCGGTCGAGCAGTTCCTCGGGTTTGAGCAGATTCTGGGTGAGCAGCTCGATGGTCTTGGACCCCACCTTGCCGGCTCGCCGCGGCACGATGCCCTGCCAGCCGAACGGGCCGATGCCCTTGAATTCCATTGGCCGGTACAGCATTTCCACCGCGACGATCTTGGTGCTCCACCCGACGAACGCCGCGATGAACGGCATGGACAGGTAGATGAACCAGTTGACCTCGAAGTCGGCCAGGATCTCCGGCCAGGACTGCATGGCCAGGACGCTGTATGTCATGCGCGATCCGCCGCGGGCTTCTCGCTGTGCGTCACAGACCGTCCTGCTTGATCGCGGCCGTCCACAATCCCGTGCCGAGCCCGGACAGTCGCAGCGAGAGCTTCTCCGTGCGCGCGATCAACGGGCCGCGGGATGCGCTCTTGATCGCCCTCAACACCATCGGCTCCGCCATCAACACCTCGTAGTCCGCTTTCTGCGACGGGTCCTCCGGACCGATCTCGACCAGACCAAGGGATAGCAGATGATCGACGTACTGCGGGACCATATTGGGAAGTGCGACGTTGGCGGTGCGCCCGATGAGGCAGGCGTTCTGCAGGACCACCTGCCCGCGGGACCGGCTGTGCACGTTGACCAGTGGCGAGGACGCGCCATCGGAGAGGGCACCGACGATCCGGGCCTCATCGGCCACCAGCTGGTCGAGCAGGCGGTGGTAGAGCTCCTGTTGGCTGCTGCTGGTGCTCTGGTCGAGAGCCCGGTCGAGCAGCCGGCCCAACTTGGTGTGCAGCGAATCGTTCGACGAGGGATCGGGCTCGGCGGGCTGGACGGGCCGCGGCGCGGTCTCCAGGGCCTCCAATCGCGCCTTCACCATGGTGGCCAGCTGTTCCTCGCCCCAGGTGGCGAGTTTGAAGCCCATCTTGGCGGCGTCGAAGGCACGGTCGGTGAGCCCGAGCGGGTCGAAACGCTTGGGCACGACCGGCCGTTGCTTGGGGGTGCGGATCGCGATGGCGATGTCACCCAGCGGGGTGGCGAACCGGAACCCGCGGCGGTTGAAGCCGTTGCGTTTGACCGGCGCCTTCTCGGTGACGGTGCCCTCGACGTGCTCGGGGGCCTCCCCGGGTTCGGGTGTCCCGATGGGCTCGGCGGGTTCGGGTGTCCCGATGGGCTCGGCGGCTTCGTCCTCGATGACCTCTGCGGCGAAGACCTCTGTCGCCGGGATGTCCGCGGGGACCTCCGCAGGGCCATGATGAGGAAATTGCTCTGACACCAGTGATCGACCCCCATGCACGAGACGGTGAGTGGCTGCGGTCACCTGCGACCGGTTAAGGCACGGTACCGGCTGGGCGGGGGCCGGTGGCTACTGCGGGGGTGGCAGTGGTCGACGGCACACGGTGCAGATCGGGTCCTCGATCCGCCCTGGCCGAGGCCGAGATGGTGTCCAGGGGTGCGTAGATCCTGCTCAGTTCCGGCTGAACCGGCACGACGACCTCGCGGTGTGGCCACGGCGGATCTGACCCCTCAGGCCTGGTCGATCGCCGCCTGAGGATCGGCGGCCCGCGTCTCTGCGCAGAGCAGGGTGCTCAACGGCACCGCGAACAACAGCAGCGCCAGCGTCGGATCGTCGGCGGAGATGTCCGGATAGACCGTGACGATGGCGGCGGTCGCGGCGACCAGCAGCAGCTGGGCCGACACGGTCAGGACTATTCCGGCGTGCGCGTCGCCGGAATCCGAGGGCATGGCCCACAGCAGCGCGAACAGCGCGGCCGTCACGGCGATGATCGGGGTGAGCGGGGCGGCGATGACGCTGGGCAGCCAGGACGTGCCGACGACGATGAGCAACGGGATCAACAGCAGCCGGTTGGCCAGCTCCGCCGGGATCGGCCCGGGCCGACCCGCCAGGCCGAACAGCGTTGCGGCGCAGACGATGACGACGAGGCAGATGACCACCTGGGACGGCTTGGCCCAGAACGAGACCGGCACCTCGATGCCGAACTGGTGCAGCGTCACGTTGACGTAGACGGGCACCAGGAACAGCAACCCCACCCGGGCGACCAGGCGCCCCACCGTGTCGCGCCAGCGGGTGTGCACCGCGACCGGCACCAGCGTCAGCAGCGCCACCCACATGATCACCAGTTCCAGACCGGGCGGCGGGGTGACGCCGGTCGCGGACGGACCGGCGATGGCATTGGCCACCAGGTTGGCCGTCACCACCACCGCGATCAGGATCTGATTGGCCAGCGCGCTGATGCCGACCGCCAGGGTGGCCGCCACGTCGCCGCGCCGGCTGACCGGCGACCGGAAGGTGCGCTGCGTCCCGTACGCGATGGCCGCGGCGACCAGGATCGCGTGCGGCCAGGTCCCCGGGCCGCCGGGTGTCCAGTAGCCGCTCTTGAACCCCGAGGCGATGCCGCCGACACCGGTGATCTCCAGCACGATCACGACGACGGCGACGATGCACAGCAGGGCGGTGAATCCCCACGTCGTGCGGTGCCGCGAGACGGTGTGGGCGATCGCGGACCGGGAATGCGCCGCCATCGCCACACCGCCGGTCGCCATCGCGGCGACGAAGGCCAGCGAGATGGCCGGCACGTAGGTCTGGGTCCCGAGGTCGTCGAGCAGCAGGAGCAGCAGTGCGTGCTGATCCTGCTGCGCCACCGGTGTTTTCACCGCCAGCCCGAGCCGGATGTTGGCGTAGATGGCCGGAATCCACGGCGCCGCGACCAGGCCTGCGAGCACGACGCCGGGCCAGGGGCCGATCGGCCGCCGGCGCACATGCAGGGAACGGAACATCAGCACGGCGGCGGCCAGCCACGCCGCGACCGCCGGCAGCGCCGGCCAGGCGCGGTCGATCGCCAGCACCAGGATCGGGATCAGCGGGGTGCCCACACCCGCACACCAGGCCACCACCGCGTGGTGGCGCGGGGCGTCCGGGCCGGTGGCCGAGCACAGGTAGCCCACCGCGGCCACCCCCGAGCCCAGCGCGATGCCGCACAACAGCGGCCAGATGGGGGAGTAGTCGAAGACCAGTTCGCCTGCGTAGAGCGCATGCTTTTCGGGAGTGAACAGGCCGGGGATGAAACCGAAGGCCAGCATGACGGCCGCGCCGACCCAACTGAGGATGGCCAGTGCACGGAGGGGCCGCGGCAACGCGCCCGGACGAAGACGGGCCGGGCGGTGTTTGGCCTCTTCCCACGCGTTTGCCGCGGCCTCCCATGTGTACACGGGCAGCATCGTCGGGGGCCGCACTTGCAGTCCACTTGCAGTGCCGTCGCGGTGGCGGGAACAAATCCCGGATACGGCCCGTTGACCATTTCGACAACTTGAGTGATACAGACTCAACTCTGGTCTTGACAGCCCACCGGCGGTGAGGGCAGTCTTGAGCGAGGTTCACTCAGATCCGAGAAAAGCTACACCAGGAGGAAACCACTATGGCTCGTGCGGTCGGTATCGACCTCGGGACCACCAACTCCGTCGTCGCAGTGCTGGAAGGTGGCGACCCCGTCGTCGTCGCCAACTCAGAGGGCTCCCGGACCACCCCGTCGGTCGTCGCGTTCGCGCGCAACGGCGAGGTGCTGGTCGGTCAGCCCGCCAAGAACCAGGCGGTGACCAACGTCGACCGCACCATCCGTTCGGTCAAGCGTCACATGGGCAAGGACTGGTCCATCGAGATCGATGGCAAGAACTACACGCCCCAGGAGATCAGCGCCCGCATTCTGCAGAAGCTGAAGCGCGACGCCGAGGCGTACCTCGGTGAGGACATCACCGACGCCGTGATCACGGTGCCCGCGTACTTCAACGACGCGGAGCGTCAGGCCACCAAGGAAGCCGGCCAGATCGCCGGCCTCAACGTCCTGCGCATCGTCAACGAGCCCACCGCGGCCGCGCTGGCGTACGGCCTGGACAAGGGCAGCAAGGAACAGACCATCCTGGTCTTCGACCTCGGCGGCGGCACCTTCGACGTGTCCCTGCTGGAGATCGGTGACGGTGTCGTCGAGGTGCGCGCCACCTCCGGTGACAACCACCTCGGTGGCGACGACTGGGACGACCGGATCGTCGAATGGCTGGTCGACAAGTTCAAGAGCACCAGCGGCATCGACCTCACCAAGGACAAGATGGCCATGCAGCGGCTGCGTGAAGCCGCCGAGAAGGCCAAGATCGAGCTGAGCTCCGGACAGAGCACCTCGATCAACCTGCCCTACATCACCGTGGACGCGGACAAGAACCCGCTGTTCCTCGACGAGCAGCTGACCCGCGCCGAATTCCAGCGCATCACCCAGGATCTGCTGGACCGCACCCGTGCGCCGTTCCAGCAGGTGATCAAGGATGCCGGCATCTCCGTCGGCGAGATCGACCACGTGGTGCTCGTCGGTGGTTCGACGCGGATGCCCGCGGTCACCGACCTGGTCAAGGAACTGACCGGCGGCAAGGAGCCCAATAAGGGCGTCAACCCCGATGAGGTTGTCGCCGCGGGTGCCGCGCTGCAGGCCGGTGTCCTCAAGGGTGAGGTGAAAGACGTTCTGCTGCTTGACGTCACCCCGCTGTCCCTCGGTATCGAGACCAAGGGCGGCGTGATGACCAAGCTCATCGAACGCAACACCACCATCCCGACCAAGCGCAGCGAGACCTTCACCACGGCCGATGACAATCAGCCCTCGGTGCAGATCCAGGTGTTCCAGGGTGAGCGCGAGATCGCCTCGCACAACAAGCTGCTCGGCTCCTTCGAGCTGACCGGCATCCCGCCGGCCCCGCGCGGTGTCCCGCAGATCGAGGTCACCTTCGACATCGACGCCAACGGCATCGTGCACGTCACCGCCAAGGACAAGGGCACCGGCAAGGAAAACACGATCAAGATCCAGGAGGGCTCCGGCCTGTCCAAGGAGGAGATCGACCGGATGATCAAGGACGCCGAGGCGCACGCCGACGAGGATCGTCAGCGTCGCGAGGAGGCCGACGTCCGCAACCAGGCCGAGTCGCTGGTCTACCAGACGGAGAAGTTCGTCAAGGAGCAGCGCGAAGCCGAGGGCGGATCCAAGGTTCCCGAGGACACCCTGGCCAAGGTCGACGGCGCCATCGCCGAGGCGAAGACCGCGCTGGCCGGCACCGACATCTCGGCCATCAAGGCCGCAATGGAGAAGTTGGGCACCGAGAGCCAGGCCCTGGGCCAGGCGATCTACGAGGCCACCCAGGCCGAGCAGGCCGCCGGCGGTGCCGGTGATTCGACCAGCGCCGATGACAACGTGGTGGACGCCGAAGTCGTCGAGGACGAGGACAACCGGGAGAACAAGTGACACAGGGCGATTCGCACGAGGAGCCGGTGGTCATCACCGACAAGCGGCGCATCGACCCGGAGACCGGCGAGATCCGTGACCCGAGCACCGGGCCGGCCCCCAGTGGGTCGGCACCGGAGCCGGGCGCGGAGCCCGTCGCCTCCGAGGAGGGCGACAAGGTTGCCGAGCTGACCGCCGACCTGCAACGGGTCCAGGCCGAGTTCGCCAACTACCGCAAGCGGGCGCTGCGCGACCAGCAGGTCAGTGCGGACCGGGTGAAGGCCGCGGTCATCACCCAGCTGCTGGGCGTGCTCGATGATCTCGACCGGGCCCGCAGCCACGGAGATCTGGAGTCCGGCCCGCTCAAGTCGGTCGCCGACAAGCTGGTCAGCACCCTGGAAGGGCTGGGACTGACCGCCTTCGGTGCCGAGGGTGACGAGTTCGACCCGGCACTGCACGAGGCCGTCCAGCACGAGGGTGACGGATCGGCGCCGGTCGTCGGCACGGTCATGCGCCGCGGCTACAAGGTCGGCGACGTCGTGGTGCGCCACGCGATGGTCGGTGTGGTCGACACGGTCGAGAATGCCGACGAAAACAGTGATCAACCAGCAGAATCAGCAGAGTAGAACAGGCGAGGAGGTGACGCACGATGGCTCAGCGTGAGTGGGTCGAGAAGGATTTCTACAAGGAACTGGGCGTCACCTCCAGCGCCACCAAGGACGAGATCAAGCGCGCCGCGCGCAAGATCCTCGCCGAGAACCATCCCGATCGGAACCCGGGCAACACCGCGGCCGAGGAGCGGTACAAGGCCGCCTCCGAGGCCAAGGAGGTGCTCACCGATGACGCCAAGCGCAAGGAGTACGACGAAACCCGGCGGCTGTTCGCCAACGGCGGCTTCGGCCGGCGTAGCGGCGGCGGTGCCGGGGGCTTCGGCGGATTCTCCAGCGAGGGAGCCGAATTCAACCTCGGTGACCTGTTCGATCAGGCCGGCCAGGCAGGCGGCGCCAACATCGGCGACCTGTTCGGCGGACTGTTCGGCCGCGGTGCCCAGCAGCCTCGGCCCAGCCGGCCGCGGCGGGGCAACGACCTGGAGACCGACACCGAGTTGTCGTTCCTGGAGGCGACCAAGGGCGTGGCGATGCCGCTGCGGCTGACCAGTCCGGCTCCGTGCACCAACTGCCATGGCAGCGGTGCCCGGCCGGGCACCAGCCCGAAGGTGTGCCCGAGCTGTAACGGTGCCGGTGTGGTCAACCGTAACCAGGGTGCGTTCGGTTTCTCCGAACCCTGCACCGAATGCCGGGGCAGCGGTTCGATCATCGAGCATCCCTGCGATGAGTGCCGTGGCACCGGCGTCACCACCCGGACCCGCACCATCAACGTGCGGATCCCTCCGGGCGTCGAGGACGGTCAGCGGATCAGGCTGGCCGGACAGGGTGAGGCCGGGCTGCGGGGAGCCCCGTCGGGCGACCTGTACGTCACCGTGCACGTGCGTCCGGACAAGGTGTTCGGGCGTGACAGCGACGACCTGACCGTCACCGTGCCGGTGAGCTTCCACGAGCTGGCTTTGGGCACAACCCTTTCCGTGCCGACTCTGGAAGGCAAGGTCGGGGTCCGGGTGCCCAAGGGCACGTCGGACGGACGGATCCTACGGGTCCGGGGCCGGGGTGTGCCGAAACGTTCGGGTGGTCACGGTGACCTGCTGGTCACGGTGAAGGTGGCGGTGCCGCCGAACCTGGACGGTGAAGTCGCCGAGGCGCTGGAGGCGTACGCGAAAGCGGAGCGGGCCAGTGGATTCGACCCGCGTGCCGGATGGGCGGGGAACCTGTGATGAGCGCTTGCGCGAAGAACCGGAGGCCCAGGTGAGCAAGCGCAACGAAGCTCGGACCTTTCTCATCTCGGTGGCCGCCGAGCTGGCCGGGATGCACGCGCAGACCCTGCGCACCTATGACCGGCTCGGACTGGTCAGCCCGCAACGCAGCTCCGGAGGAGGTCGGCGCTACTCGCAGCACGACGTCGACCTGCTCCGCGAGGTGCAGCGGCTGTCCCAGGACGAGGGCGTGAACCTCGCCGGTATCAAACGCATCATCGAACTCACCAATCAGGTTGAGGCGCTACAGAACCGGGTGTCCGAGTTGACCGCCGAGCTCGAGCGGGTGCGTAAGCCCAGCACCGCACTGGTGTTGTGGCAGCCGCGCAACAAGCGTCAGGCGTAGACAAGCCAGCGACTGGCCGGGCCAGCCCGTCCGGTCGTCACCACCACAGCACGATCGCGGTACACACGATCAGGATGCCGGCTTCTCCAGGAACTGGTTGTCGAGGAATTGGGTGTAATCGGGCAGTTCCGTGGTCGGCTCGATGGACTTCTGGGTTTTCGCCCACTCGCCGAGTTCGGTCAACTTGGTGGCCAGGCCGCGCAGCAACCCGTCGACGAGATGGCGCATCTCGCACTCGGTCGGTTGTTGGACGGCTCACTGGCCGAGTCGGATCCGCTGACCGCCACGCTCAAGATCGGGACCACCTGTGGTTGCTCAGGGGATCAGGACACGGTGACGCTGAACTCGAACGTCACCGGCTCACCGTCGGCGACCCGGTAGCCACCACGTCGCAGCGCGTCGGTGGGTGCGGCCATCGGTTCGATGGCGATCAGGTCATCCCCTTCGGGAGCGAACAGCTGTGCAGCCGGGTAACCCTGAGCGAAAAGCACGTCGATGCGGTGCGTCCCACCGGTGACGGTGAACACCGCACGCTCGGGCACCCGGTCGAATCCGTCGTCGAGTGCCCGGTCGGCCAGCGGCTCCGATTCGGCAGCCCAGGGTTCTCGTGCCCCGGTCGGCAGACCCCGATCGTCGACCGGCAGGTGACGCATCGCGGGAGTGGTCAATACCCACTCGGCGCGCGGCACCCCGGGAATCGTGAGGTACGGGTGATACCCGAAGCACAGTGGCACCGCCACCCCGGTGGCGGGAGCGACGGTGGTCGCGATGGTCAGCGTGCGGTCGGCAAGCGTGATCCGCTGGGTCAGCTCATGCGGAAACGGGAAGGCCGCCAACAGTTCCGGGGTGTCGTAAGCGAGCACGGCGGTCAGCTCATGCGCGGAATGCTCCACCCGCCAACCCGGGTGTGCGGCGAGCACGCCGTGCATGGGTGCACCGTTCGGGTCGGTGCGCACCCCGGCCACGCCGCCCAGGTCTACCGTCGCGGACCCGGCGGCATAGTCGTTGCCGCTCAGCCGGTTCGCCCACGGGTACAGGATCGGGATGCCCATTGTCTTGGCGTCGGTGAGGTAAGCCTGCAGGCCGCGGCGCTGGCCGAGGAACTCGACCCCGTCCTCGGCCAGTGAGGTGCCGATCATTCCGGCCTCGGGGACGAAGGTGGCCGTCAGCGCGGAGGATCGATCCTGCAGGGTGATGCGCTCCAGCTCGGGCATGGGAGGATTCTTTCACGCCAGCGGATCGTGTTGGATACGTTCGGGGGGAGCGCCTTTGGCGATCAGCGCGGCCCTCGTCGCGGTCACCATGTCGGGGCTGCCGCAGATCAGGATCTGGCGGTCACCCCAACTGCCGTAACCGGTCACCACATCGGGCAGCCGCCCGGTCTGGCGGACGTGCAGGCCCCGCGGTGGCCGGTGGTCGGGGTACTCGACGGCCCACGGCGGATCGGTGGCGTACTCCGAGACGGGGGTGACCGACAGCCACGGGTTCATCGACGCGATCTCCCACAGCGTGGGCAGGTCATAGAGGTCGCAGGGATAGCGGCCCCCGAAGAACAGGTGAACCCGCGGATTGTCGGCGTACAGGCACAGATCGGAGATCAACGCTCGCAGCGGGGCCAGTCCGGTGCCACCCGCCACCAGCAGCACGTCACCGTCACTGCGGTCGATGTGCAGTCCGCCATGTGGATTGGACAGCCGCCAACGGTCTCCGGGGCGCGTCTCGCCGACGATCGCCGGACTGACCATGCCCCCGGGCACCGACCGGATGTGGAACTCGATGGCCCCGCCGGGGTCGGAGGGAATGGACGGGCTCAGGTAGCGCCACCGGCGCGGCCACTGCGGCACCTGCACCGTCACGTACTGGCCCGGGTGATACGGCAGCGGACGATCCAACTGCAGCCGGATGACCGACACGTCCCGGGTCGCCCGGATGTGTTCGATCACCGTGCCGTCGACGAACGGGGGTCCCTGCTCGGCGTTGGCCGCCCCCCGCATCACCCCGACCAGCAATTGAACGAAATCCGATGTGGCTTCGGCGATCCGGCTGTCCCACGCATCCGCCAGCTGATCGCGCAGCGTGCTCAGCAGTGCCTGGTGCAACGTGTCATAGTGCTCGGACGTGACGCCGTACTTGCGGTGATCCCTGCCGAGCTGGGCCATGAAGGCCACGGGCTCCTCGGCGCGCTGGGCGATCATCTCGGCCAGCAGCCAGTCCAGCGCCTCGGCGAAGGCCGCGCGCTGGCGGGTCAGGTCCGGGGGGAACAGGTCGCGCACCGACATGTCGGTGGCGAACCACCGGGTGTAGAACCGGCCGATCACCCCGTCGGCGCCGACCGCGACGCGCAGCGTCTGCAGTGCATCGCGGTCGTCGAGTCCCACGGAGAGCGAGTTTAAGCCCGGCGCATGCCGGCGATCGCGATGAGCACCACTCCGGCAACGGCCCAGCAGGCCAGCACCACGAGCGCGAGACCGGCACCGGACCCACCGAAGTAGGCGCATGAGCGCAGCAGTGTCGCGTTGGCGCCCTGCGGCAGCAGTTGGCCGAGCATGCCCCAGCCCGCCGGCAGCATCTCCGGGGCGCTGGTCAATCCCGACAGCGGATTGCCGACCAGCACCGCGAGCAGCGCGCCGATGCCCAGTCCGAC
This sequence comes from Mycobacterium sp. AMU20-3851, assembly GCF_043974665.1. Taxonomy (NCBI): domain Bacteria; kingdom Bacillati; phylum Actinomycetota; class Actinomycetes; order Mycobacteriales; family Mycobacteriaceae; genus Mycobacterium; species Mycobacterium sp. AMU20-3851. The sequence goes on along the minus strand of NZ_CP146371.1, from coordinate 5,260,769 downwards.
CTTTCCGAACACCGAGCCCAACCCGAGCATGAACAGCAGCGCCGCGCCGACCCCGAGCGTCAGACCCCCGGCCACACCCCAGAAGTTCTGGTCGATCGACCCCAGCGGGTAGCGCAGCAGCGCGGCGATGGTGACTCCCATCAGGGCCGAGAAGACGATTGCCGCGGCGAACCGTGTCCACACCTGACCCTTGAGCGCGAGCACCAGTGCGAAGGCGGGCAGGATGCCGGCCAGGGTGATCGGCAACGCGGCCGCGGCGAGTCCGGCGCCCTGCGCGGCGCTGAGCGGGACGAGGTCCTCGGTGGCCAGCGGTGTTCCGCTCTGCTGGGCGATGCCCGTACCGACCTGAGTGAGCAACTGTGCCACGGCCGGACTCGCCCCGCCGGCGGTCAGCAGCAGGGGCCCGTCGGCGCCGAACGCGAGACCGCCGTACACCTGACGATCCAGGATGGCGTCGCGCAGGGACTCGGTGCCCGGGTAATAGGTGACCGCGAATGCGCCCGGTGCCTTCTGTTCCAACACCGCCGCGACCTGACCGGTGGCGGCTTGCGGTCCGGCGATGCCGATCGGCACATCGTTGGGTTTCGACTTGGTGGCCGGCAGTGCGAAAGCGATGGCCAGGATCGCCAGGACGGCGGTGAGCCCGACGACGATGGCGGTCGCGATCGCGGCCGGCGGCGGGTGATGTCCGGCGGTCTGGGACTGCATGGCCGGTGACTGCAGCGTCATCATGCCCTCTTTTCACCGAGTGTTGAAATACTGTCCAGCTGAGGGTAGACCCGGCCGGGCATTATTTCAACACTCGGTGAAATGGTAGCTTTCCGATGTGGTGCCACCAGCGGCGAAAGGTCCCCGTCGGGGGAGGAGGCAGGGCGAGCCGGTGTCCCGGGACGCGGTGCTCGCCGCTGCCAAACAACACTTCGCCGCCTCCGGCTATGAGAAGACGACGCTGCGGGCCGTCGCCCGGGACGCCCAGGTCGATCCATCGATGGTGCTGTACCTGTTCGGCTCGAAGGAGGGCCTGTTCCGGGCGGCGATGCAGTTGATCGTCGATCCGCAACGCCTGGTCGAGGCGATCACCGACGGCGACGAGGCCGGCCTCGGCACCCGACTGGTGCGGGCCTATCTGGACATCTGGGACAACCCGGACACCGGCGCCAGCATGGTCGCCATGGTGTCATCGGCGACCTCGAACGCCCACGCCAACCAGGCGTTCCGGGAGTTCATGCGGGAGTACGTGCTGACCGCGGTGTCCGGAGCGCTGGGCGGGGGGGCGGACACCCAGTTGCGCGCCGTGTTGGCGGCCAGCAATCTGATCGGTGCCGTGTTCCTGCGCTACATCATGCGGGTCGGGCCGCTCGCGGAGGTGAGCACCGACGAGGTGGTGCGGATGATCGCACCGACCGTGCAGCGTTACCTCACGGCCGATGCCGAGGAGCTCGGTCTGCCGCCGGTCTGACCCGCGGGTGTCCCTGACCGGAATGGTGGACCCGGTTACCGCCGGCACGCTTGGCGCCGTACATCGCCACGTCAGCCTGGTGGATCAGGCCGTCGATCAAATCGAAATGGCCGCTGGTCGTGGCGTGACTCAGCGGCGCGTACGCGGTGCCGATGCTGGCGGTGACCTGCGTCGGGGTCAGCGCGATGGCTCGACACAACCGGTCGGACAGGACATCCGGATCGGCGACGTCCGCGGTGACGGCGACGACGAACTCCTCCCCGCCGACGCGGCCGATCACCGCGGTCTCCGGGCAGGCGCCGCGCAATACCGCCCCGACCTCGATGAGGGCTCGGTCGCCGGCCTGATGACTCATTGTGTCGTTGAGCCGCTTGAAATCGTCGAGGTCGATGAGGATGACGATCAGGTAGGTGCCCTGACCCCGCATCAGCAGCGCATAAGCCGACTGGTAGAACGCGCGCCGGGTCAGCACCCCGGTCAGCGAGTCGTGTCCTGAACTGCGCAGGTCGCTGCGCAGCGTGTGGGCCAGCGAGTGGATGCCGAAGGGCACACCGATGTTGAGGCCCAGCACGATCAGGAATGCGGAGAGAGCGAGTGGGATGTCGCCGGTGGAGACGATGAGCCGCACAGCGGACGTCACCGCACACGCCATCGCGACGGCGAGGCTGAGGCATACCAGGGCGAGGTTGTGGAAGAAGGCGACGAACCCGCCGATGACGGCGAAGGCGGTGCATCCCATCAGGGCCCCGTAGGCACTGGACTGCGACAGGCAGGTTGCGCCGATGCATCCGATGGCCGCCAGGCAGAAGAGCGTCGATTGTTGCCGAGTCGGCCAGTTGGTCAACCACGCGAGTGCACTGACCGCCGCGACGAGCGATGCCACACACGAAACCACCATCGTTGTCCGATGATCCGGGCCGGTGGGGCTGCCCAGCATCATGATGGGTATCGCCGCGAGGGTCAGCGTGAAGGCGACGGTCAGGAGGCGCCACCGCGTCTGCAGTCCGCGCTCGTCCAGATACGCGCTGAACCAATCGAAATGGTCGGGCTGTCGAAACAGGTGGCGTAACCGCCGAGCCATGGGGAACTCCGTCGTCGAATCGGTGTCGGTCCCCCGGAGGAACGCTACACCGGCGGTCTAGAGGCCGTGAATTCCCTTGTACAGCACCATCACGCCGATCACGAGCAGGATCGCGGCGACCAGCACGCCGTGCTGACGTTCCATCCACTCCTTGAGTCGGGTCAGCGGCGCGGCCAACCGCTCACCGGTGACGGCGTAGGCCAGGATCGGCAGAATCACCGTGCTGGCGGCGATTCCGACGAAATACAGCATCGCGAGCCAGGCGTGGACCAGACCGATGCCGGAGGACCCGATCGCCAAACCGGCTGCGATACAGATGAACAACACCTTCGGGTTCACCACGGCCAGCACAGCGGCGGTCGCCAGTGCCCGGCCCGGGGTGAGGCCGCTGAGCTTGCGCATCCACGCCGGGGAGTGTTCGGACCGCTGCCGGGTCACCCACTTGTAGCCGCCGAACACGATCAGCGCCAGACCCACCACGATGCGCAGCCAGGACGCCCAGCCGGGCGGCTTGTCCAGGGAGCCCACCAGCCCGGAGGCGGCCACGAAGATGGACGTCAGGGCGGCCAGGCCGATCAGCCAGCCGGCCAGGAATGCGAACCCGGTCGGGCGCGGTCGATCGGTGTGCAGGGCCAGCACCGCGGGGATGATCGACAACGGTGACAGGGCGATCACCATCCCCAGCGGGATGAGTTCGGCGAGAACGGAACCCCAGCTGCTTGTTGTCAAGACTCGCACCACTTCCATCCGCCGTTCTCATACGAGAACGCAATATCGTCCGGGTCTGCACCGTTGTGCTCGATGACTGTATCGGCGGTTGTACCGGTGACCTCGACCGAGGTGACGGTCAGGTTCAACGTGCCCGCCTCGTCGCGCATCTCGGCGAAGCCGGCCCGGGAGAACTGCTCCTCGGCCCGCATCTCGGCACACATGAGAGTGCGCAGGTTGTCGTACTCGTAGCCATTCCAGGCCTGCTGGAACTGCTCGACGACGGTGATGATCTGGTCCTCATCGGAAGGGGCCGGCGCGGCCGTCGTGGACGGCGGGCGCGCCGCCGGACCGGGCGCGGACCCGTCGCGTGTCAGCGCAACGGTGACGGCGGCACCGGCGGCGAGGAACAGCACGGCGGTCGCCGCGCCGACGATCAGCGCGGTGCGTCGACCGGACGCGCGGCCGGGAATCCACAGCGGCCAGCCGGGCGGCGGTGCCGGCCAGGACGGATCCGGGCGCCAGCCGGGAGGCGGCGTCCAGCCCGGCGGCACCGGTGGCCAGTTCGGCGGCGGATTGAAGCGCACCGAAACAGTGTCGCCGAAACTATGCGACGCGGCTCAGCGGCGCGCGCAGCTACCATCCGGTCCCGGTGCGCCGTCCGGTGGATCGGTCGAAGGCCTTGCCGGGCATCGGTCTTCGGCGTGACGGGTGCCGATGGCGACTCCTGACCGGAATTCCGTTCGCTTGGTTCCGCTTTCAACGATCACATTCCGGTCGCGGCACTCCGTGACCTCTTGTAGTGTCCGATTCGATACGCCGACTCGGGGGTCGGCGAGGGACGGGGGTTCCGCATGCTGGCGTTCATCACGTCGCTACGTCATCCGGACAATGCGCGTGACTATGCAAGAAACGAGCGGCTTCTCAAGGACACGCTGAACTCGATTGCACTGCAGACGTCGAACGACTACGTCGTCGTGGTTGTCAGCAACGTTCCGCTGTCCTTTTCGGTGCCGGATCGGGTCGTCTCCGTCGTCGTCGATTTCCCGCCGCCGGCGCCGGCCGGAACGCACGCGTCATACCAGGCTGTGGTGTGGGACAAGGGTACGAAGCTCGGGATCGGCCTGATAGCCGCCCGTGAGTACGCCCCCGACTACGTGATGATCACCGACGCCGACGATTTCGTGCACCGCGATCTCGTGGCGTTCACCCGCGAGCACGCGGGTGAGCCCGGCTGGTACATCGCGCGCGGATGGCGCTATTCCGGCAAACGAAACGTCTACCGCAGCCTGCGTGCGTTCCATCTCCAGTGCGGCACGTCCTACATCCTGCCGTTCGCCGCCTACGGCGTCCCCGACGACGTATCGGTCGGGATCGGGCAGGGAGCGGTCTTCGACATCTTCGGCGACCTGCTGGCCACGATTCTCGGGTCTCACATGAGGGTCCGGCAGTGGGCGAATCGGCATGGCTATCGGCTTGCCCCGCTGCCCTTCCGCGGGGCGGTGCACCACGTGGACACCGGAGAGAATCACTCGGGAGGCACGCTGGGCGGCATCGCGCGGACCGCGACGCGGGAAATGCGAGAGACGTACGGCATGCCGCCCCGGCCCGTCGCCGCGTCCATCCGCCCGCAGTGGGTGCTGGGGACTCCACTCGCGCTCGTCGGGAGTGGCTACGACTACCTGCAGCGCAAGGTGGACGCGTTGGTGGCCGACGATTCCCCGCGGTTCGACCTGACTGCCTACCGGGCCCACGTCGGCCAATGAGGGCTCAGTTGTGACGCGGGGGAGTGGTTCCCTCGAAGTCGTTGCGCCCCAGCGTATTAACGAAATTCGATCCGAGTAGCTCCAGTTCTCGGCCGTATGCGCCGGCCCAGTCGCCGAACGGGTTGTGCGCCAGATACTCGTTGCGGAACCGGTCGTCCTCGGACACTTCGGTGGCGCAGAACCCGGGGATGGTCAGATCGACGACCGGGCTGCCGCGCTCGACCTCGGCGAGCACCAGCGGGGCGTTGCCGCCCAGGAACCGATCGAGGACCCAGCCGTCCTCACCCAGCCAGGCGGAGTACCGGACCTTGGCGACGACGTGTTCGGCCCGCCCGACGATCTGGCCGGCGACCATCGGATCGAGGTCACGCTCGGCTTCGTAGCGGGTGCCGCCGGCCGCCGGGCCCTTGGCGGTCATGGTGCCGATCGTGTCCTCCCCGAGGCGCTGCACCAGATCGGCGGGACTGCCGTCGAGGCCGTCGGGAGCGGGTCCCTGCAGCCGGATGCGGACCGCATAGCCGTCGGCCGCGAACAGATAGGCCTGCACGATCAGCGCGGGGCTGGGATCGGATGCTGCGACGGCGGGCAGTTCGCGGACGAAGAACTTGCGTTCGAACTCGAAGTCACCGAAGCCGGAGTCGGACATGTTCAGACGTTAACCCCGCCCGGCCGAACGTGCGCTGACCTCGACGGGTGCGGCGGGTCGGCGGAATTGTGGAAAAATTTTCAGAGTTGAGCGGAACAGACTCAACCTTGACTGCGTTGGACAACACGAGAAGCATTTTCACCAGCTGCAACAGCCTAGAAAGGTAGGTGTCGTGGACTCGTTCAACCCGACCACAAAGACTCAGGCGGCACTGACCTCTGCCCTGCAGGCGGCCACCTCCGCCGGCAATCCGCAGATCACGCCCGCCCATTTATTGATGGCGCTGCTCACGCAGAACGACGGCATTGCCGCGCCCCTGTTGGAGGCGGTCGGAGTCGAGCCCGCAACCATCCGTGCCGAGGCTGAACGCCTCATCAGTCGGCTGCCCAGCGCATCCGGCTCCAGCTCGCAGCCCCAGCTCAGCCCCGACGCGATCACCGCGATCACCACGGCGCAGCACCTGGCCACCGAGATGGACGACGAATACGTCTCCACCGAGCATCTGATGGTCGGCCTGGCCAGCGGCAGTCACGACACCGCCAAGCTGCTGACCGGTGCCGGTGCCTCCCCGGAGGCGCTGCGGGACGCGTTCACCAAGGTCCGCGGCAGTGCTAGGGTCACCAGCGCCGATCCGGAGGGCACCTACCAGGCGCTGGAGAAGTACTCCACCGACCTGACCGCGCGCGCCCGCGAGGGCAAGCTCGACCCGGTCATCGGGCGCGACAACGAGATCCGTCGCGTCGTGCAGGTGCTGAGCCGCCGCACCAAGAACAACCCGGTGCTCATCGGTGAGCCCGGCGTCGGTAAGACGGCGATCGTGGAGGGCCTGGCCCAGCGCATCGTGGCCGGCGATGTGCCCGAAAGCCTGCGGGACAAGACCGTCATCAGCCTGGACCTCGGGTCGATGGTGGCCGGTGCCAAGTATCGCGGTGAGTTCGAGGAGCGGCTGAAGGCCGTGCTCGACGACATCAAGAACTCGGCCGGGCAGGTCATCACCTTCATCGACGAGTTGCACACCATCGTGGGCGCCGGTGCCACCGGCGAATCGGCGATGGACGCCGGCAACATGATCAAGCCGATGCTGGCCCGCGGCGAACTGCGTCTGGTCGGCGCGACCACGCTCGACGAATACCGCAAGTACATCGAGAAGGACGCCGCCCTGGAGCGCCGCTTCCAGCAGGTGCTGGTCGGGGAACCCACGGTGGAGGACACCGTCGGCATCCTGCGCGGTCTCAAGGACCGCTACGAGGTGCACCACGGTGTGCGCATCACCGACTCCGCGCTGGTCGCCGCGGCCACCCTCTCGGATCGGTACATCACGGCGCGGTTCCTGCCGGACAAGGCCATCGACCTGGTCGATGAGGCCGCGTCCCGGCTGCGCATGGAGATCGACTCGCGCCCCGTCGAGATCGACGAGGTCGAGCGGCTGGTCCGGCGCCTCGAGATCGAGGAGATGGCGCTGGAAAAGGAGGAGGACGACGCCTCCAAGGACCGGCTGGAGAAGCTGCGCGCCGAACTCGCCGACAAGAAGGAGCAGTTGTCCGAGCTGACCACCAGGTGGCAGAACGAGAAGGGCGCCATCGACATCGTCCGCGAGCTGAAGGAACAGCTCGACACCCTGCGGGGTGAGGCGGACCGGGCCGAGCGCGACGGCGACCTGGCCAAGGCCGCCGAGCTGCGCTACGGCCGTATCCCGGAGGTCGAGAAGAAGCTCGACGCCGCCCTGCCGGTTGCCGAGGCTCGCGAGAACGTGATGCTCAAGGAGGAGGTCGGCCCCGACGACATCGCCGAGGTGGTGGAGGCGTGGACCGGGATCCCGTCCGGCCGCATGCTGGAAGGGGAGACCGCCAAGCTGCTGCGCATGGAGGACGAGCTGGGCAAGCGCGTCGTCGGGCAGCGTAAGCCCATCGCCGCGGTGTCCGACGCGGTGCGCCGCGCGCGGGCCGGTGTCGCCGACCCGAACCGCCCGACCGGGTCGTTCATGTTCCTCGGCCCGACCGGCGTCGGTAAGACCGAGCTGGCCAAGGCGCTGGCGGAGTTCCTGTTCGACGACGATCGCGCCATGGTCCGGATCGACATGAGCGAGTACGGCGAGAAGCACTCGGTGGCCCGCCTGGTCGGTGCGCCTCCGGGCTACATCGGGTACGACCAGGGTGGTCAGCTCACCGAGGCGGTGCGTCGCCGCCCGTACACGGTGGTGCTGTTCGACGAGATCGAGAAGGCCCACCCGGACGTGTTCGACGTGCTGCTGCAGGTGCTCGACGAGGGCAGGCTGACCGACGGCCAGGGCCGCACGGTGGACTTCCGCAACACGATCCTGATCCTGACCTCCAACCTGGGTGCCGGTGGCACCGAGGAGCAGGTGATGGCCGCGGTGCGATCGGCGTTCAAGCCGGAGTTCATCAACCGGCTCGACGACGTGCTGATCTTCGAGGGCCTCAACCCCGAGGAGCTGGTGCACATCGTCGACATCCAGCTGAATCAGCTGCAGAAGCGGCTGGCCCAGCGCAGGCTCACCCTCGAGGTGTCGCTGCCCGCCAAGAAGTGGCTTGCCGAGCGTGGATTCGATCCGCTCTACGGCGCCCGTCCGCTGCGCCGGCTGGTGCAGCAGGCCATCGGCGATCAGCTGGCCAAGATGCTGTTGGCAGGTCAGGTGCACGACGGTGACACAGTGCCGGTCAACGTCAGCCCGGACGGAGACAGCCTGATTCTGGGCTGATTGTGTGACTTCGGCGCGCTCACGTACGTTCTGCGCACGTGAGCGCGCCGAAATCGCGTTCCGGCGGGGATTGTGACCTTCTCGAGTTCGGGCGAAACCACCCCGAGCAAGTACGCTGAGGGCAATGGTTCCCCTCTGGTTCACGCTGTCCGCCCTCTGCTTCGTGGGGGCGGCCGTCTTGTTGTACGTGGATATCGACCGTCGGCGCGGTTTGGGCCGGCGGCGTAAGTCGTGGGCGAAGTCGCACGGTTTCGACTACGAACACGAATCTGCCGACATCCTCAACCGCTGGAAACGCGGTGTGATGTCGACCGTCGGTGAGAGCGTCTCCGCGCGCAACGTGGTGCTCGGGCAGATTCGCGGCGAGGCCGTCTTCATCTTCGACCTCGATGATGTGGCCACCGTGATCGCCCTGCACCGCAAGGTCGGCACCAATGTGGTGGTGGATCTGCGCCTGAAGGACATCAAGGAGCCGCGCGAGAGCGACATCTGGCTGCTCGGCGCGATCGGCCCGCGGATGGTCTACTCCACCAACCTGGATGCGGCCCGCCGGGCCTGTGACCGCCGGATGGTGACGTTCGCCCACACCGCACCGGACTGCGCCGAGATCATGTGGAACGAGCAGAACTGGACGCTGGTGGCCATGCCGATCACCAGCACCCGCGCCCAGTGGGACGAGGGTCTGCGCACCGTGCGCCAGTTCAACGATCTGCTTCGCGTGCTGCCTCCGGTGCCGCAGCCGGGACACAGCGCCCGCACCGGGCAGCCCGCGCTGGCCCGTCGCAGCGGGTCCCCGAGCCGGCCTTTGCTGCCGCGCCCCGCTGAACTTCCCGCCGGACGCGGCGACCAGCCGCCCGGACGTGCGGATGTGGGCCGCTACATGCAGCAGCGCCCGCCGGTGCACAACGGCACCCGGCAGGCGCCGCACTACCAGCGGTGACCCGGGAAACACGGTCGGCGCTGATCACCGGGCCCACCGCCGGTCTGGGTGAGGGATTCGCCCGGCGCTTCGCCGCTGACGGATACAACCTGGTCCTGGTGGCCCGTGACGAGACGCGGCTGAACCAACTCGCCGCCGAACTGCGCGACGTGGCCGGCGTGACCGTCGAGGTGCTGCCCGCCGATCTGGCCGTGGCTGCCGACCGTGAGAAGGTGGCCGAGCGACTGCGGTCCGGGGTGCACACCCTGGTGAACAACGCCGGTTTCGGTACCTCGGGGGAGTTCTGGACCGCCGACTACGCGCTGCTGCAATCCCAGCTGGACGTCAACGTCACCGCAGTCATGGAACTCACCCACGCCGCGCTGCCGTCGATGCTGGCGGCCGGCTCGGGCACCGTCATCAACGTCGCCAGCGTCGCCGGTCTGATGCCGGGGCGCGGATCCACTTACTCGGCGTCCAAGGCTTGGGTGATCGCCTTTTCGGAGGGGCTGTCCAATGGCCTGACCGGCACCGGTGTCGGGGTGCACGCGCTGTGCCCGGGTTTCGTGCGCACCGAGTTCCATCAGCGTGCGGGCATCGACATGGCCGGCACCCCGTCCTGGTTCTGGCTACAGGTCGACGACGTGGTGCGCGACTGCCTGGCCGACGCGGCCAAGGGCGAGGTCGTCATCGTGCCCGGGCTGCAGTACAAGGCACTGACCGCCGGCAGCCGCCTGGTGCCACGGAAACTTTTGCGCGTCTTGACCAAACGAGTGGGTCGCGGCAGAGGGCGAACCTGAATGCGGTTGGCGCGCAAGGTGGCGTCCGTACTTGCGGTCGTGACGCTGCTGGCCGGCTGCTCGGCCGGTGACGACCACCGCGGCCCGTGGGGCACCCAGCAGGCGGCGATCGGTGATTCCCTGTCGATCCTGGGCTGGAACGTCTCGGTGTCTAATCTGCGTTTCGAAGGTGACCGGGTGCTCATCGACGTCGACGCCGCGGTGGCCGACGAGGGCGGCGAGCACGCCGCCCCGGAGAGTCTGCGTTTCGGTCTCTACGGCGCGCTGGCCCACCCGATCGAGGCGAACGCCGTCGGCGGATGTGCCTCGGCCACCGACCTGAACCTGCAACCGATCACCGCCTCCGATCCGCAACGCCTCAGCGGGACAGCATGTTTGGGACCGCTGCGGGACCAGAGCCAGGTGCGCGGGGTGTACCTGTATTCGCCGCAGGACCGGATCCCACAGACGACCGTCGCTTACGCGGCCGCCTTCCCGGTGGGCCTGGCGCCCACCAATCCCGCCGATACCGGCCTGGCGCTGCGCTCGACGAGTGTGGACGCCTTCCGGGCCGACGGTTCGCAGATCGCGCCGACCGCGCTGGGGGACCCGCAGGCGTTCACCGGCAACGGGTACATGCTGCTGGGGTTGTCGATCGACGGGCTGGCGCAACGGTACGAGGACGACGCGGTGGCCCGGGGCGGACCGCTCATGGTGCTGACCGCACCCACCCTGCCCGGGGCCGGCCTCTCCTACGCCTGCTCGGTGTACGGGTCCTCCTTGCTGGTGCTGCCGGACGCGGCCCGGGACGCGGTGTCCGTCAGGGCGTCGATGTGCACCCAGGGTGAGATCAACGCCGCCCTGCTCTACCCGTCGGTGTCGGTGGTCGGCACCCGTGCGGCGCTGTGGACCACCGGTGACTGACGACGCCAAACCGGGTCCGACCGAGTGGGGCGAGACTCCCGGAGTCGGGCCCTGGCCGGGGACTCCGCCGGACGACCAACGCTACGACCCGGACCTGCTGCGCGACGGGGACGCCCGCAATGTCGTTGACGCCTACCGTTATTGGACGCGCGAGGCGATCATCGCCGACATCGACAAGCGTCGCCACCCGTTGCACATCGCGATCGAGAACTTCGGCAGCGACGCCAACATCGGCACCGTGGTGCGCACCGCGAACGCCTTCGCCGTGGACACCGTGCACATTGTCGGCCGTCGCCGGTGGAATCGCCGCGGCGCCATGGTGACCGACCGCTACCAGCGGCTGCGCCACCACGACAGCACCGCCGAACTGCTGCAGTTCGCCGCCGACGAGGGCCTGACCGTCGTCGCCGTCGACAATGTGCCCGGGTCGCTGCCGCTGGAAACCGCGGTGCTCCCGCAGCGCTGCCTGTTCATCTTCGGGCAGGAAGGTCCCGGGATCACCCCGGACGCATCCGCGGGTGCGCAGCTGACGGTGTCCATCGCACAGTTCGGATCGACCCGCAGCATCAACGCGGGCGTGGCCGCCGGCATCGCGATGCACGCCTGGATCCGCGCGCACGCAGACATATCCCAGGCATGGTAGGGCCCGACTAGGGCAGTATCTAAGCCATGGTGCAGGTGTGGGCAAATCGTGCGGCCAGTTCCGAAGCGGCCATCGTCAAGCGCCACCTCCGGCGATTATGGGGGCTGCCCGGCACCCAGCTCGGCGTGGTCGCCTGGCCGGCGGCCCGCAAGCAGACCCTGTTCGGCACCTGGCATTACTGGTGGCAGGCGCATCTGCTGGACTGCCTGGTCGATGCGCAGCGGCGCGACCCGCAGCCGGAGCGGCTGACCCGCATCAACCGTCAGATCCGGGGGCACCGGATCCGCAACAACGGGCGCTGGACCAACGACTACTACGACGACATGGCCTGGCTGGCGCTGGCGCTGGAGCGTTCCGGCCGGCTGTGCGGGGTGGGGCGGCCCAAGGCGCTGGACAAGCTGGCCGACCAGTTCCTGAACTCCTGGGTGCCCGAGGACGGCGGCGGCATTCCGTGGCGTAAACAGGATCAGTTCTTCAACGCCCCCGCCAACGGGCCGGCCGCCATCTTCCTGGCCCGCCATGACCGGCTGCGCCGCGCCCAGCAGATGGCCGACTGGATCGACGAGACGCTGATCGACCCCGAAACCCGGCTGGTGTTCGACGGCATCAAGGCCGGTTCGCTGGTCCGCGCCCAGTACACCTACTGCCAGGGTGTGGTGCTGGGGCTGGAGGTCGAACTCGCCCGGCGCACCGAGGACTCCGACCATGCCGCCCGGGTGCACCGCCTGGTCGCCGCGGTGCGCGAGCACATGACCACCTCCGGGGTGATCCGCGGCGCCGGCGGCGGTGACGGCGGCCTCTTCAACGCGATCCTGGCCCGCTACCTGGCCTTCGTGGCCACCGACCTGCCGGGCGACACCGCCGAGGACGATGCGGCCCGCGCCGCCGCGCGCGAGATGGTTCTTGCCTCGGCGCAGTCGGCTTGGGACCACCGCCAGACGGTGGACGGGTTGCCGTTGTTCGGGGCGTTCTGGGACCGCAATGCCGAAGTGCCGCAATCGGTCACCGGTGACGCGCAGTTCGTGGAGGGTGCGGTCAACGCGTCCACGGTGGCCGAGCGTGACCTGTCGGTACAGCTGTCGGGCTGGATGCTGATGGAGGCCGCACACAGCTTGGACTCCGATTCCGACACCGACGCCACCGAGCCCGCAGCCGAGTGATCCGCCGCATCCCGACCGCCGCGCGCAGCGGCGAGAACATCGCCGCCGCGCTGCTGCTCGGCTTCACCGTGCTGGCTATTCTCTGGGCCAATTCGCCTTGGGCGCAGAGTTATACGGACTTCTGGAACACCGAGATCGGCATCTTGTTCGGCAGTGCCCACGCCGAGATGACCGTCAAACATCTGGTCAACGACGCGTTGATGACGTTCTTTTTCTTCGTGGTCGGGCTGGAGGTCAAGAGCCAATTCACCATCGGTGAGCTCACCGACCGCTCCCGTGCGGCGGTGCCGGTGCTGGCCGCGCTGGCCGGGCTGATCGTGCCCGCCTGTGTGTTCCTGCTGTTCAACCCCAGCGGCGACGACGCCCGGGCCTGGGGCGTGGTGATCTCCACCGACACCGCCTTCCTGATCGGCGCCCTGGCCATCATCGGTCCCAAACACCCGGCGCGGCTGCGCACTTTCCTGCTGACGTTGGCCGTCGTCGACGATGTCGGCGCGCTGCTGGCCATCGCCTTGTTCTACTCCGAGCAGGTCCGTATCTGGCCGCTGGTGATCTCGGCGGGCCTGATCGCGGCGATCGCGGCGGTGCGACTACTGCCCGCTGGCCGCGGACCGGCCTACTTCGTCCTCGGCTTCGGCCTGTGGTTGGCGTTGCTCACCGGCGGCGTGCATCCCACCCTCGCCGGAGTTGCGGTGGCCCTGCTGATTCCGGTGTTCACCCCGGAGCGTGATCGGGTGGAGGAAGCCGCGGAGGTGGTGAGCGCCTTCCGCCAGTCACCGAACTCCGAGTACGCCCGCGCGGCCGCGCGCAGCCTGCGCGATTCGATCTCGATCAACGAGCGCCTGCAGACCGGGTTCGGGCCCTACGTCTCGTTCCTGGTGCTGCCGCTGTTCGCGCTCGCCAACGCCGGTGTCCGGTTCGACATGGAGACCATCGAGATGGCGGTGTCGTCCCCGCTGACCTGGGGTGTGATCGCGGGTCTGGTGGTGGGCAAATTCGTCGGCATCACCGCCGCCACCGCGATCGTGCGGGGGACCGGTCTGGGCGCGTTGGCCCCAGGCCTGACCCTGCGCCGCGTCGCCGGTGGCGCCGCGCTGTCCGGCATCGGTTTCACCATCTCGCTGTTCATCGTCGACATCGCCATCACCGACCCGGTCAAGCAGGAGCTGGCCCGCGTCGGCGTACTGGTGGCCTCGGTGGTGGCCTTCGCGCTGGGCTGGCTGCTGTTCACCGTGACCGACCGGTTGAGCCCACCGGTTGCCGTGGGGGCCAGACTCATCCGCGACGTCGACCCCGAGCGCGACCACATCGCCGGCAACCCGGACGCCCCGCTGACGCTGGTCGAATACGCCGACTTCGAGTGCCCGTTCTGCAGCCGGGCCACCGGCTCCATCGACGAGGTGCGGGCGTACTTCGGGGACCGGCTGCGATACGTCTGGCGGCACCTGCCGCTGGAACGGGTGCACCCGCATTCGGCGGACGCCGCCCGGGCCAGCGAGGCGGCCGCCCTGCAGGGCCGGTTCTTCGAGATGGGCTCGCGGATGTTCGAGATGCAGGACCACCTGGAGTGGGAGCACATCTACCGGTACGCCGACGGAGTCGGTTGCGACATCCGCAAGTTCGACGAGGACCTGGAGTCGGCGAAGGTGCTGCACCGGGTGCAGGACGACGTCGACGACGCCGAACTGATGGACCTGAACTCCACGCCGACGTTCTTCGTCAACGGCAAACGGCACATCGGGCCGTACGACTCGGCCAGCCTGATCCGCGCGCTGGAGAGTTAGGACTGCTCGGCGAGCGGACCTTCGCCCGCCTTCTTGGCTTCCTTGCGCCGCTTGTACCACTCGATGGCGATCGGCAGCACCGAGACGATCACGATGCCGATCACGATCGGCTCCAGCAGTTTCTGGATGATCTCGAACCGGCCCAGCCAGAAGCCCAGCAGGGTCAGACCGCAACCCCAGACGATGGCGCCGACGGCGTTGTACAGCGTGAACACCGCGTAGTTCATCTTGGCCGCGCCTGCGGTGATCGGTGCCAGGGTGCGCACGATCGGCACGAACCGGGCGATGACGATCGCGAACGGGCCGCGCTGCTCGAAGAACAGATGGGCCTCGTCGAGGTACTTCTGCTTGAGGAACCGGGCGTTGGGCTTGAACATCGCGGTGCCGACATTGCGCCCGATCCAATACCCGACCTGTGCTCCCAGGACGGCGGCGATCGGGATGAACAGCAGCAGCTGCCAGAGCTGGAAGTTGACGTTGGCGACATTGCCTTCCGCCGAGGCGGTCGAGATGCCGGCGGCCAGCATGCCGGCCACGAACAACAGCGAATCACCGGGCAGGATCGGGAACAGCACGCCCGATTCGACGAACACCACCACCAGCAGTCCGATCAGTGCCCAGGTGCCGAAGTAGCTCAGCAGGTTGATCGGATCCATGAAATCCGGCATCAGTGCCAGATGGGTGGTTGTCATGAGGCCCCAAGATACCGGCTTCGGCTCAGGGGCAGGCCACGGCGATCTGATAGCTGGAATCGACCACGCGCGCCGGGTTCGCCGAATCGGTGCCGGCGCCCGAGCCGGACACGATGACGGTGTCGCCGTTGCGCCGGGCGGTCGGCGTCTGGCTGCCGGCACCCATCGCGAAGCCCAGGGCGACGCCGCCGACGTCACCGATGCTGACCGACCGGACCGCCGGGACGTCGTCGTCGGTCACCACCACGCTGACCCCCAGCGAGCTCTCCCCGATGCTGATGGTGATCAGTCCGTCGTCGGTGGAGCAGTCGACCGGACCGGTGGGCCCGGTGTCCCCGTTGACGATGATCTGCGCCCGGCCGGGCGGAACGGTGCTGGCAGGCGCCGGTGCCGGCGGCTTGGTGGGGGCCACGACCGGGGTCGAGGCCGGGCTGGGAGTGGAGGTCGGCGCGCAGCCGACGAGGGTCGCCGACACGACCGTCGACATTGCGATCGCAAGCACTGACAGGACCGACGGGACGCGCATTTCTGTCAGGCTAAACGGTCCACCTGACAGCCGCCCTGCCGCGGCGGTTCCTTTATTGAGATACTGCCGGGGATAGCGCACGCGAACCAGGAGGAATTCCATGCCCATCGCCACGCCCGAGGTCTACGCCGAGATGCTCGGCCGTGCCAAGGAGCACTCGTTCGCCTTCCCGGCGATCAACTGCACCTCCTCGGAGACCATCAACGCCGCAATCAAGGGATTCGCCGACGCGGGCAGTGATGGCATCATCCAGTTCTCCACCGGTGGCGCCGAGTTCGGCTCCGGTCTCGGTGTGAAGGACATGGTCACCGGCGCGGTGGCGCTGGCCGAGTTCGCCCACGTGGTCGCCGCCAAGTACGACGTCACCGTCGCGCTGCACACCGACCACTGCCCCAAGGACAAGCTGGACGGTTTCGTCCGTCCGCTGCTGGCCATCTCGGCCGAGCGTGTCGCCAAGGGGCAGAACCCGCTGTTCCAGTCGCACATGTGGGACGGCTCCGCGGTGCCGATCGACGAGAACCTGCAGATCGCGCAGGAGCTGCTGAAGCTGTCGACCGAGGCCAAGATCATCCTGGAGATCGAGATCGGCGTCGTCGGCGGTGAAGAGGACGGCGTCGAGGCCGAGATCAACGAGAAGCTGTACACCAGCCCAGAGGATTTCGAGAAGACCATCGACGCGCTCGGCGCCGGCGAGAACGGCAAGTACCTGCTGGCCGCCACCTTCGGCAACGTGCACGGTGTGTACAAGCCGGGCAACGTGAAGCTCAAGCCGGAGATCCTGGCGCAGGGCCAGAAGGTTGCCGCCGCCAAGCTGAACCTGGCCGACAGTGCCCAGCCGTTCGACTTCGTCTTCCACGGTGGTTCGGGCTCGCTGAAGTCCGAGATCGAGGACTCGCTGCGCTACGGCGTGGTGAAGATGAACGTCGACACCGACACCCAGTACGCGTTCAGCCGTCCGATCGCCGGCCACTTCTTCACCAACTACGACGGTGTGTTGAAGGTCGACGGCGAGGTCGGCAACAAGAAGGTCTACGACCCGCGTAGCTACCTGAAGAAGGCCGAGGCCGGTATGACCGAGCGCGTCATCGAGGCGTGCAACGACCTGCACAGCGCGGGTCGCTCGGTGTCCGCCAACAGCTAGTCAGTTCTTCTCGTCCGGGTGCCAGCCGCCCGGCAGCATTGGGCTGACCGCCTGCCCGCCGAATTGATCGGTGGCCACGGTGGTCAGCCCTTTTGCGTGCACCGCCGCACCGCGGGCCGAAGCGCCGATGAACGGTTCGGTGCTGCGTCCGGGTTCGGTTTCGGGGTCCGGTTCGGGCTCGTAGTCGGCGTAGGCGTCCGCATAGGCGCGGTCCTCGATGACCGCCGCCTTCTTGCGGCGGCGTCTGCGCTGTGCGACCGAGCCCGCGGCGACACCCGCGGCGGCGGCCGGGATCCCGGCCGCCGGTGCCTGCGCACTGCTCTGATCGCGCAGGGTCGGGGTGAAACCCTCGCCCGGGTCGCGGTTGGCCACCGCATACGGGATCAGTGGTGCGGCCGCAGTCGCGGCGGGCGCTGCCGGCGCGGCTGCGGTCGCCCCGCCGGCGGGAGCCCCGGCGGCCGTCGCGGCGGGGGCGCCGCCGGTCGGGAGCGCGGCCGGTGCGAACGACTGCTGCTCACCCTGCACGGGCTCGGGGCTCTCACCGAGGTCCAGGGGCGGCAGATCGCCGAATTTGAGGAACTCGACCAGCAGGAAGGCGACGACGCCGATCACGATGCCCACCGCGGCGGCCGCCATCATGGGGGCGAGCAGGATCGACGGGTAGGTGGTCAACGCGCCCACCCAGGAGATCGCCTGGTAGGCCACCGCGGCCAGGAGCGGGCCCCAGGTGTTGAGGGCCTGCGTCGGGTTGGTCAGGAAATCGGTGATCAACCGGAGGCTGTTGCCCAGCGGGTCCTGCAGGAATTCCCACATGAGATCGCCGCCGGGCAACGAATCGAAGTATCCGCGCAGGGAGTCGGCGAGGGCGTTCGACGAATTCAGCGCGGCCGCCGAGTCGACCGCCTGCGGTTGGGAGGTGAGCGCGCTCGCCATCGCGGCGCCCAGTTCGCCGACACCTGGCAGCAGCACCGGCGGCGCAGGCGCAGTGGCCGGGCTGGCCGTCACCGCGGCGGCCGATATCGCCTCATAGGTGCTCATGGTGGTGGCGGCCTGCACCCACATCCGGACGTAGTCGGCTTCGTTGAGCGCGATCGGGATGGCGTTGATGCCGAAGAAGTTCGTCGCCACCAGCACGCTGCGGGTGGAGTGGTTCAGCGCGAGTTCGGCCAGCGTCGGCATGGTGGCCAGTGCCGTCGAATACGCGGCCGCCGCCGTTTCGTGCTGGGCCGCGGTCGCCACGCTGTTCGCGCTCGCCTGGGCCAACCAGCCGAGGAAGGGGGAGTGCGCGACGACGTACTGCTGAGCGCTGGGACCCTCCCAGGCGCCGGCCTGCACTGCGCCGAGCGTGGTGGTCAATTCGGCTGCCGCCGAGGCGTATTCGATGCTCAACTTCTGCCACGCGGTGGCGGCGGCCAGCAGCGGACCGGCACCCGGTCCGGTGCTCAGAAGTGCCGAATGAACCTCGGGTGGTAACGCCATCCACAACATGGCCGGGACTATCGCACAGCCGAAAGGCCTATCAGTTCCCCACCTTTTGCTTTGGGAAGTACTGAGTGCGATTTGCCGGGCGACCGAACTTTGAGTCCGGGATCAGCCGTCCTGGCAGATCTTCCACTGATCGTCGCGGAACTGCAGATCGAAGCTGCGGGTCGAGCGGGTCTGCGGAGCGTTGGCCATGAACGTCGTGACGTTGGCCTCGGCGTGACCGTCGACCACGACGACCTCGTCGATGCTGGCCACCACCGGGTACTGCTTGGCTGCCGCCACCCGTTCGTGCGTGTCGGCCCACGAGTCGTCGTCGTAGTTGACGTAGGACTCCCGGGTCGCCCCGCAGGTGATGTCCCGCAGTGCGGTCAGATCACCCTTCTGGATGGCGGCGTCGAAGCTCTCGATGGTCGAGCGGACCTGGTCCTCCTGCGAGGCCGCGTTCGCGTTGCCGCGGGTCAGCAGCACCGTGCCCAGCACGGCCAGGGCGACCAGCGCCGCGATGACCAGCACCACCGCGATGACCCAGCCCCAGCTGCGCTGCGTGCGGGGCGGCTTGGGCGCATCGTCGCGTGCCGGAATCACCTGCGGCCCAGCAACTTTGGTGGTGTCGATCATCTCGGTGGGCTCGCTGGCGGAAAAGATCTCGGTGGGGGGTTCGGGCACCGAATGGATGATCTGGGTGGATCCGTCGAAACCCGACGGTGCGGTGAACCGCCGTTCGGCGGAATCGTCGGTCTCCGGTGCATCCGGGGTGGGCTCCTGCGGCTTGCCGGGCTCTGTTGGGTTCGACATTCCTACTGCAGTCCTCCCTCGCGAACGCTTCTGCACAAGCCTAATCACTGGCGGCATACGCCCGCACGGCACAATAGGCCTATGACGCGAATGGGTGACCTGCTGGGGCCAGATCCGGTGCTGCTACCGGGGGATACCGAGGCGGAAGGCGAGTTGGCAGCCGGTGAGAAACCGGCCATCGTCGCCGCCGCGCACCCGAGCGCGTCGGTGGCTTGGGCGGTGCTCGCCGAGCAGGCGCTGGCCGAGGACCAGCCGGTGGCCGCCTACGCGTACGCCCGGACCGGGTATCACCGCGGGCTCGACCAGTTGCGCCGCAACGGTTGGAAGGGCTTCGGCCCGGTGCCCTATTCGCATGAGCCGAATCGCGGGTTCCTGCGCTGTGTGGCCGCGCTGGCGCGCGCCGCCCAGGAGATCGGTGAAACCCCGGAATACGCCCGCTGCCTCGATCTGCTCGACGACTGCGACCCGGCCGCACGTACCGCGCTCGGGGTGAACTAACAGTTCTTCACGCCGCACTCGCCGACCCCGCCGGGCGGTTCGACCTGCACGGTGGCGTGTTCGAGCCCGCGTGCGGCCAACACCGCCCGGGCGTCGACGAGCACCCGCGCGGTATCGGCGTCGCTGGTCAGATGCGCGGTCGCCATGTCCTTGCCGGGCACCAGCGTCCACACGTGCAGGTCGTGCACCTCGGTGACGCCGGGGACGGCCTGCAGGGCCGAGCGCAGTTCAGCGACGTCGATGTGGGCGGGGGAGGACTCGCTGAGGATGCGCAGCGCCGCCCGCGCGAGGGCGAAGGCGCGGGGTAGCACCCACAGGGCGACCAGGACGGCGACGACGACGTCGGCGTACGGCCAGCCGGTGGTGACGGTGACGATGCCGGCGATCAGCACGCCGATGCTGCCGACGGTGTCGGCGACCACCTCCATGTAGGCGCCCTTGACGGCCAGGCTGTGTTCGGAGTCCGACCGCAGCAGCAGCACCACGACGGCGTTGGCCGCCAGTCCGGCCAGGGCGACCACGATCAGCGGTACGCCGGGTACTTCGGGTGCATGCCCAAACCGTTCGAAGGCCTCGTACAGGATGAATCCGGCGACACCGAGCAACAGGGCCGCGTTGGCGACGGCGGTGAACACCTCGGCGCGGTGCCAACCGTAGGTCCGGGCCGCGGAGGTGGACCCACGCCGGGCCAGCAGCACCGCGGTCAGGCCCATGAACATCGCGACCAGGTCGGTGAGCATGTGGCCCGCATCGGCGAGCAGCGCGATGGAGTTGATCATCAGCGCGGTGACGAGTTCCAGCACGAAGAACGCGCCCAGGATCGCCGCGCCGAGGATCATCCGGCCGACGCGGGTGTCGCCCCCACCGTGACTATGGCCGTGGCTGTGATCGTGTCCGGCACCCATGCAGGCGAATATATGCGTAGTTCCGCATATGTTGCAAGGCTCAGAGCCAGGCGGACCAGAACCTGGTCAGTCCGCCGCCGATGGACACCAGCGGGCTGGGCACACCCGCCAGGTCGACGAACCAGAACACCGCGCCGAAGAACAGCTGGCTGAGCTGCGGCACGATCAGCACGATCAGCAGGATCAAGAAACCCCAGCCCTTGACCGGTTCCAGCGCGCGCTGGGTCTCCGGCTTGAGGTGGGGTTCGAGCGCACCGTATCCGTCCAGGCCGGGAACCGGCAGCAGGTTCAGCAACACGGCGGTGACCTGAAGGAATCCCAGGAACGCCAGCCCGGACCAGAACACCCCGTGCGCCCGGTCGTAGAACAGGCTCACCGCCGCCAGCAGCAGCACGGCCAGCACCGCATTAGCCAGCGGACCCGCCAGACTGACCTGGGTGCGCTGCCGCGGCGTCATCCACGAGGTCCGCACATAGACCGCACCGCCGGGCAGGCCGATACCGCCCAGGGCGATGAACAGCAGCGGCAAACCCAGCGACAGCATCGGGTGGGTGTACTTCAGCGGGTTCAGGGTGAGGTAGCCGCGTACCGCGATGTCGTGGTCGCCGAACTTCCACGCGGTGTAGGCGTGCCCGAACTCGTGCAGGCACAACGACACCAGCCAGCCCGCGACCACCAGCACGAACACCGCCGCATAGGACAGCGGCCCGATCTCGTCGCCGCAGAACCACGCCAGCGCCCCACCGGCGAGGGTGAGGGCGACGATCCCCAGGAAGACCGGGCTGGGGCGTACCGACTGGCGCAGCGGACGGATGTTCACGTGTCGACGCTACCGGCTCGCTGCGCTCGTCACCGGACGGTGCTGGATGCGCCGGCCTCCTCGCTGCGCTCGTCACCGGACGGTGCTGGATGCGCCGGCCTCCTCGCTGCGCTCGTCACCGGACGGCCAGCCAGCCTTTTGTGTGCCGGTAGAACGTCGACCGGCGCAGTGCCCGGGTACTCAGGTCGCCGTCGCGCACCACGAGTGCCCCGGGGGTCCCGAGCTGCGCGGCCCGGCCGGTCACCCAGCGCCGGGGCCGCATGCGCGACGACAGCACCGATGCCCGCAGGCCCGGCTGGGTGCCGATCGGTTCGATGCGCACGGCCGTCACCTCGCCGTCGAACAACACCTCGTCGTCGACGACGGCCTCACCGTGCAGCGGGGCCGGCGGGGTGCCCTTCTCCAGGCCGGTTTGGCCGACCCACAGCCCCGCGCCCGCCAGTGCCCGCCCGGAATCGTCGCGAATCAGCGGAACCCGGGTCGCCGGCCGGGAGCGCGCGGCGCGTGCGGCTCGCCGGCCCGTCGGCAGCCCGTAAGCGCGGGTCGCGGCGGTACGCCGGCGGGGGACGTAGGCCACCTCGACGGCCAGCCGATCGGACTTCATCAGCTTGGTCAGCACCGCCGCGAGGTCCGCGTCGGTACCGATTACGACGACTCGCCGGGCCTGCAGCGCAGAGTCGAAATCGTCCCCTTCACCGACCGTAAGCGCAGGTGACGAGCGCAAAGTGCGGGGGATACGGCGTCCGCGGAAGCACAACACGATCAGATCGGGTTCGCCGTGTGTGGTGGTCAAGGCCTCTCCTATGACTGCGCTCGGATAGGGTGGGTCACCGGCTGCATCACTTTAAGCGGGAGAAATGCCATGCCGGCAATCGTGCTCATCGGCGCTCAGTGGGGCGACGAGGGCAAAGGAAAGGCCACCGACCTACTCGGTGGACGTGTCCAATGGGTCGTTCGCTACCAGGGCGGCAACAACGCGGGTCACACCGTGGTGCTGCCGACCGGTGAGAACTTCGCCCTGCACCTCATCCCCTCGGGCATCCTCACCCCGGGCGTCACCAACGTCATCGGCAACGGTGTCGTGGTCGACCCGGGCGTGCTGCTGTCCGAGCTGTCGGGGCTGGAGGACCGAGACGTGGATACTTCGCGCCTGTTGATCTCCGCCGACGCCCACCTGCTCATGCCGTACCACGTCGCCATCGACAAGGTGACCGAGCGCTACATGGGCAGCAAGAAGATCGGCACCACCGGCCGCGGGATCGGTCCCTGCTACCAGGACAAGATCGCCCGGATCGGTATCCGGGTCGCCGACGTCCTCGACGAGGAGCAGCTGGCCGCCAAGATCGAGGCCGCCCTGGAGTTCAAGAACCAGGTGCTGGTGAAGATCTACAACCGCAAGGCGCTCGACCCCGCCGAGGTGCTCGACAGCCTGCTCACGCAGGCCGAAGGGTTCAAGCACCGCATCGCCGACGCCCGCCTGCTGCTCAACCAGGCGCTGGAGAAGGGCGAGACGGTGCTGCTGGAGGGCTCGCAGGGCACGCTGCTCGATGTCGACCACGGCACCTATCCGTTCGTGACGTCGTCCAACCCGACCGCAGGTGGGGCGGCCGTGGGCTCGGGCATCGGACCGACCCGGATCACCACCGTGCTGGGCATCCTCAAGGCCTACACCACGCGTGTGGGTTCGGGGCCGTTCCCGACGGAGCTGTTCGACGAGCACGGTGCGTATCTGGCCAAGACCGGTGGCGAGGTCGGCGTGACCACCGGCCGGGCGCGGCGTTGCGGCTGGTTCGACGCGGTCATCGCCCGTTACGCCACCCGGGTCAACGGCATCACCGACTACTTCCTGACCAAGCTCGACGTGCTGTCCTCGCTGGAGACGGTGCCGGTGTGCGTCGGGTACACGGTGAACGGCAAGCGCACCGACGAGATGCCGATGACGCAGGCCGACATCCACCGCGCCGAGCCGATCTATGAAGAGCTGCCGGGTTGGTGGGAGGACATCTCCGGAGCCCGTGAGTTCGACGATCTGCCGAAGAATGCGCGCGACTACGTGCTGCGCTTGGAAGAGCTTGCCGGAGCTCAAGTTTCGTGCATCGGCGTGGGCCCGGGTCGTGATCAGACCATCGTGCGCCGGGACACCCTGGCGTGACCGACTACGGCCTTGATCCGCGGCGGGTAGATCCCGAGTACGACCGCCATGGTGGTTTCCCGGTCTTCGAGGCGGCCGATCCGGGCCCGGGCTTCGAGCGCTTTCTGACCGCGACGCGGCGGCTGCAGGATCTGGCGGTCTCGGTGAACCCGGACACCGCGACCTGGGAACAGGCCGCCGACGACGTCGAGAAGCTGGTCGCCCTGCTGGAACCACACCAGGCCGCCGAAGGGGTCGGGCCGGCCAACCGGGTGCCGGACCTGCCCGGTGCGGGCAGCCTGCTGATGCCGCCGTGGCACGTCACCAAGTTCGAGCCCGAGGGCATCGAACTGTCGGTGCAATTCAGCCGGTATCACGTCGGCGGTAACAGGGCCGTGCACGGCGGGGTGCTGCCGCTGTTGTTCGACTCGATGTTCGGCATGGTGATCCACGCGACCGGACGGCCCATCAGCCGCACGGCGTTCCTGCACGTGGACTACCGCGCCATCACACCGATCGACACTCCGCTGATTGCTACCGGATGGCTGCGAGAAGCCGAGGACCGCAAGGCTTTTGTGAATGCGGAGTTGCGCGACGCGGACGGCAAGCTGCTTGCCGAGGCCAACGGCCTGATGATCAGATTGCTCCCAGGGCAGCCCTAGTCGTGGCGCCCGATCGGCAGCTTCGCAGGCTCACCACACCCCGTGCGGCCGCGGTGGCCGGTGTGCTGTTCGCATTGCTCCTCGGGACCGCACTGGTCCTGATTCGGCTTGCGCTGCCCGAGGGCGCCGAGCCGGGGTCCCAGTGGTTGACGCCCGGCGATACGCATCTGGGGGTGGCTGCACGGATCATGCCGTTCGCGGGCATCGCGTTCCTGTGGTTCATGGGGGTGGTCCGCGACGGGTTCGGCCGCTTCGAGGACAAGTTCTTCTCCACCGTGTTCATCGGCAGTGGGCTGCTGTTCCTGGCCATGATGTTCGTGGCCGCCGGGGTCGGTGCCGGGCTGGAACGTGGCGGCGCCGCTACCCATCCCGATGTGGCGGCGTTCGGGCAGATGGTTCTGCTCACCGTCACGAAGACGTACGCGGTGCGGATGGCCGCGGTGTTCATGATCTCGCTGGCCACCATCTGGTTGAGGACCGGGTTGATGCCGCGCTGGCTGGTGATCGGGACTTACGTTGCCGCCGTAGCACTTCTGATTTCCAGTGACCTCAGTATGTGGTTGACGCTGGCGTTCCCGATATGGGTATTGGTGGTCAGCATCGTGCTACTCATGCGGGCCGGAGTGATCGACCTGCACCACGATTCACAGACGGGGGAACCGCGCTAGAACGGTGGCGGGTCCGGGTCGCTGTTTGAATGGACCCCGCCGCCCAGGATGTCGTGATCGGTGATGCCGCTGTTGTTCAATCGCCGACGGCGCGTGGTGTCGTCGTTTCCTGCTGCCGCGAGGGCGAGTTCGGTTGCGTTGCGGGTGCGTTCGGCGTTGATGCGGTATTCGCGGTCTTGGGCGCGGGTGCGGGCCCGGGTGGGCATCATGGCGTCCCGGTGCTCATCGTGGAGCAGGCTGATGTGTCGTGGTGGTGGGACGTCGGTGTGGATGTTCCAGTGCGGGAACAGGATCGCCGCGCCCGCGGTGGTGACGTAGGTGTGCCCGGTGGGTGCGCGCCATTCGGTGCTGCCATCGAGTCGGGCGGTGGCGGTCCAGCCGTTCGGGCCGGTGCGGAATGTTTTGAGTAGGTGATGTTCGCGGCAGAGCGGCCGTAGGTTGCCGGGGTGGGTGGGCCCGGCCGGCCACGGGGTGAGGTGATCGATGTCGCAGCGGTGCGCGGGTTTCGAGCAGCCGGGGAAGCTGCAGGTTTGCGATTGCATCCGCACGAATGCGGCCAGTGCGGTGGAGGGCCGGTATTGGCGTTCGGTGGGCAGGTTCGCAACCTCGGCCAGGGTGCGGACTTTGGCACCGCCGGCGATGAGTTCGGCGAGCATGGCGGCCGGGATGATGGCGCCGTCGAGAGTGATGCCGGCGCCCGCGCCGGTGTGGGTGGCCGCGGGCCGGGACTCGGGCGCGTCCGGTTCGGGTGTCCGGGCGGCGGGCTGATCCGGTGTGTCCGGTTCGGGGGTCGGCACCGGCGTGGTCTCAGGCTCGGGCTCGGTGGGTGCGGGGCTCAAATCAGGTCGGGGGCCGCCAGTTCCTTGCGGTGCCGGGGTGGGTTGCGGGCCCGGCCCCGTCTCAGGCGCGGGCCGTGCCTGAGCCCCGGGCACCTGGTCGGTGAGCGCGTAGATGACGACCGCCGTGGATCGCGGATCCTTACCGCTTCCTTCGCAGTCGGGGTCCCCGCACTGACATGCCAACCGCTGCAGCGAGGGGCCGATGATGCCGAGGGCACCCATGGCAGCGGCGAGGCGTTCGCGCAGTGGCCGCGGATCATTCGGGCACACGGTGGCGGCCAGATCGTGCAGGCGCTGTTTGACCGCTTCCTTGTCGGTGGCCCGTAGCCGCCCCCAGAACGAGCACACCCCGTTCGGGTCATTGCGGTCGTCGAATTCGACGTAGAGATCTTTGGCGGCGGTCTTGGAGCGGATCACCGCGAGGGGATCGAATTTCTGGACCCACAGATCGATTGCCCGGGTCAGTTTTGTTTCTGACAGGGTGCCGTAGCGGGCGGCCTCGCAGGCGATCGCGGCGTCGATCAACGCCAGGGCTTCCTCGTGGACGACCAGTCGGGTGCGCCAGGCGATCTCGGCGATCACCTTCGCCGATACCGCCCCGGTCGCGAAGATTGCCGCGGTGCGGGGTAGCCGCTCCCGCAGCGCCCTGCCGATATGCATCTGGGTGGAGGCGGCGTGCTCGCCCAGATTGCACGCCGCACTCACCTGGGCTTTGGCGTAGGCCCAGCCATCGATCACCGCATGGGCGCTGCCGTCGTCCTCGTCCTCACACTGGCGGGCGGTGACCTCGGCGATCAACGCGAGTCGGTCTGCGGCCGCGATCGCCTCGGCCCGGGTCGCCGCCGTCACCGCGCAGATGAGCGCCTCATCACTCATCCCCGCCAGTCCCACCCGATCGAACATACTTTCGAGTGTACTCAGCTCCCCGACAAGTGGCAGCGAAGTTCTAGGGCCTGTGGATAACTCGAACGCGAGGTCCGGACCCGTTGCCTCAGAACTCCTTTCGCACCCGCATCCGCAGGGGGCGCCCATCCGGATCGTGCAGGTAGCGGTACCACGGGGCGGCGAACAGCTGACGGGGAATGCTCAGCTTCGGTTCGGGCAATCGCCGCAGCCGGCCCGGCGGCCGTGCACCGGCCCGGCCAGACCGGTGCCACGCATCCAGTGCATCCGCGGAATCGCTGTAACGGCGGAACATCTCGAGGGGATCCACACACGCAGTGGCCGCATCGGAATGCGGCTCCACGTCCAGATGTTCGGCGGCCAGCGTCAACCGCAGCCGCCGCGGCAGACCGTCCTCGTCGCCGGCCTCGTCGATGATGGCCGCGGTGAGTTCCGAATCATTGGTCCAGGACCGCCGGCAGAAGTTATCGGAGCCGATCGAGGCCCAGTGATCGTCCAGCACACAGACCTTCGCGTGCACGTAAACCGGTGTGCCGGCATGGTTTTCCAGGCCGAAGAAGGCCACCCGCTCGGGAGCTGTCAGAATCACCTGCATCACCCCCCGGATCCGCCCCAGGATCTGCGGATCGCGCGCGAACCAGCCGTCCTCGTCCGGGAACTGGGGCAGCACCGCGATCACGTGCAGCTCGGGATTGCGCTCCAGCGCGTCGACGAGCACCGAGCTCATCTCGGCGCCCCACAGGAACTGGTCCTCCAGGTAGATCAGCCGTCGTGCTTTGGCGATTGCCCGGGTGTATCCACGCGCGACGGAGCGTTCCCCATTGCGGGCGAAATCGTATTTCCACCCGGGCCCGAGCCGCGGATAGGTGCGCAGCAGCTGCACGGCATGCGTGCCGCCGGACACCGCCGGAGGGGGCGGCGCCTGCGGGGGCAATGGACGCCGTTCGTCATCGAGCTCGGATGTCGCATCGCGCAGCCTCCGGACCGGGTTGCGGGTGGTCGGGCAGGAGTCGTTCCACCGTTCCCGGAACACCGTCTCCACATCGTGGACCGCGGGCCCCTGGATGGCCACCTGGACGTCGTGCCAGGGCGGCCGGGGACCGTACTCGGCGGCGATCTCATCGGCCTGCGGGTCACCGGCGTGGGTGGCGTTGTCACGCCGGCCGTGGCAGAGGTCGATCCCGCCGAGGTAGGCGATGTCGCGGCTCGGGTGGGCGCCGTAGCGGATCACCACGAACTTCTGGTGGTGCGCACCGTTGCGGCGGACCCGCATGTCCAACAGCACGTCGCCGCCCAGCTTCTGCAGAGCCTCACCGAGATCACGGTGTTCGTCCGCGGAGTAGCCCAGCAGCGGGGAATGCGACCGCCACACCAGGGCGCGTACGTCGGCCCCGCGGTCGATCGCCGCGCCCAGCACGCTCAGCAACTTGCTGTCCGGACTGTCGTCGAGCCGTTGGTCGGCGTTGCTCTGCCAGTCGGTGAACCAGACGAGATCCCCGTCGCCCGCGGCGTTGATGCACTTGCGCAACTCGGCGAAGTAGACGGAGCCGTGGATCAACGGCCGGGCCGCGTTGCCCCGTGTGTAACCGATGCCATTGGCGTGGTCGATGACGGTGTCCGGGTTGCCTCGCTCGGCTGCCGGCAGGAACCACTGCATCCAGCTATTTAAGCCGCAACGCCGAAGCCGGACACAACTTCACGGCTTCGCGTGCATGCTCCTCTTCACCCTCGGGGACATCTTCGGTGAGTACCACCACCACACCGTCGTCGTCCTGATCGAACACCGCACCGGCCACCATCACGCAGTTGCCCGCAGTGATGCAGCTGTCGTAGTCGGCTTCAACTTTCATCGTCACCACCTCACTGATAGCGACCGTAGCCCGTAGATGAAGTGGAAATCGCGGAACTCGACATCCTCGAACGGCTCGGCGAGCGCCAGGGTGGGGAAGCGGCGCAGCAGCGCGGGGAAGGCGATCCGCATCTCCATCCGGGCCAGCGGTGCCCCGAGGCAGTGATGGACGCCGTGGCCGAACGCCAGATGTCCGGGTGCGCCGCGGCGCAGATCCAACTCCTCGGGCCGGTCGATGAACGACGGATCGCGGTTGCCCGCCGGCAGCGATGCGAACACCAGCGAGCCGGCCGGGATGCGCACGCCGGCCACCTCGACATCGGCGGTGACGAACCTCGGGATGGCGTGATGGACCACCGACAGATAACGCAGCAGTTCCTCCATCGCCGGTCCGATGGTGTCCGGGTCATCGCGCACCAGCGCCGCCTGCTCGGGCCGGCGCAACAGGGCCAGGGTGCCCAGTCCCAGCATGTTCGACGTCGTCTCGTGGCCGGCGAGCAGCAACAATCCGGCGATGCCGACGAGTTCGTCATCGCTGAGTTCGTCGCCGTGCTCACGGATCAGCATGCCGAGGATGTCCTCGCCCGGTTCCCGCCGGGCCCGGGACACCAGGCTGTGCATGTAGTCCCGGCTCTGCCGCTGCAGTTCCATCCGTTCGGCGATCGGAAGCGAGAGATCGAGCTGACGGGCCGAACGGTCCTGGAAGTCCGCCCGGTCGGCATACGGCACGCCCAGCAATTCGCAGATCACCAACGACGGTACCGGCAGGGCGAATTGGGATACCAGATCGACGGGCGACCCGGCGGCGGCCATCGCGTCCAGATGCTGCTCGACGATCTCGACGATCCTCGGCTCCAGGCGCTTCATCCGCCGGATGGTGAACTCCGGGGTCAGCAGCCGGCGTAGTCGCTGGTGCTCGGGCGGATCCTGGCCGAGCCGGTTGCCGGCCCGTGCGGCGGCCAGCTCGTCATCCGACATCTGTGGTGCGCCCGGCAACCGGAAACCCGGTGGGCGCGCGTTGCCGAAGTGCTCGTGGTCGGCCAGCACCGCCTTGACGTCCTCGTGCCGGGTCACCAGATACACCGTGTTGCCGATCGCGCTGACGACCGAGGCCACACCATCGCGCTCCCGGATCTCCCCGAGTTCAGGGACCGGATCGAAGCCGTTGCGCCGCATATGAATCGGCGGCAGCGGCGGAGTCATGCGCGGTCCGCCTTCGGCTTCTCGCTGCTGGGTCATCCCCCCACGCTACGCGTCGGCGCGCAGCCCCGGCCACCAGATGCGCGGCCCGATCAGGGTGAACAGCGCCGGGATGATCACCGTCCGCACCACGAAGGTGTCCAGCAGGATACCCAGGCCGACGATGATGCCGAGCTGCGTCAGCACGATCAACGGGAGCACGCCGAGCACGCAGAACACCGCGGCCAGCACGATGCCGGCACTGGTGATCACCGCACCGGTCGCCGAGACGGCACGCACGATGCCTTGTCGGGTACCGAATTCCGGTGTCTCCTCACGTGCCCGCGTCACCAGGAAGATGGTGTAGTCCACACCGAGGGCGACCAGGAACAGGAACGCGAACAGCGGGGTGCTGTTGTCCAGCGCCGGGAACCCGAACAGGTGCACGCTGGCCCAGCCGCCGATGCCCAGGGCCGCCACGGAACTGAGCACGGTGACGGCGACCAGGATCAGCGGCGCCAGCACGGACCGCAGCAGCACGAACAGCACCGCCAGAACCACCGCCAGGATGGCAGGAATGACCACCATCCGGTCCCGCTGCGCAGCCGTCGCGGAATCGCGTGCCTTGGCGTCCGATCCGCCCACCAGCGCGTCGGCGTTCACCGACTGCACCGAATCACGCAGCGCGTCAACGGTGTCGAAGGCTTCATCGGAGGCCGGTGCGGCCTCCAGAACGACCGACCACTGGGTCAGCCCGGTGCTGGACTCGCCGGCCGGCCGGGCCGAGACCACGCCCGGGGTATCGGAGATGGCACGGCCGAGCGCGTCGGCGTCGGTGCTGGGTGCGATCACCACGGCGGGATCGGTGAGGCCGCTCGGGAAGTGTTGGGACAGCGTGTCATAACCGGTCACGGATTCGGCTTGCACGCGGAACTGTTCGGTCTGGGACAGTCCGACCGGTGTGGAGAGCAGACCGAAGCACAACGCAACCAGCACAGACAGGGCCCCGGTCGCCACCCATGCGGGGCGCTTGGCGACCCAGGCGGCGACCCGGTGCCAGATGCCGCTGTCGGTCAAGGCCTGATCGCCGACCTGCGGGATGAACGGCCAGAAAAGCTTCTTGCCGAACAGGCCGAGGAACGGCGGCAGGACCAGCAGTACGAAGATCGCCGCGACCACCAGACCGGAGGCGGCCTGCACGCCGAGGCTGCGGTTGCTCGGGGCGGTGGCGAAGGTCAGGGTGAGCAGGGCCAGGACGACGGTGGCGTTACTGGCCAGGATGGCCGGGCCGGCGGCGCGGGTGGCCACGCGCAGCGCCTCCCGGTGGTCGGCCCGGGCGCCCAACTCCTCGCGGTAGCGCGAGATGAGCAGCAGCGCATAGTTGGTGCCCGCGCCGAACACCAGCACGCTGGTGATGCCGCCGGTGGATCCGTCGGGGTTCAGGCCGAGGCCCGAGGCGACGGCGGTGCCCACCACCGATCCGACCCGGTCGGCGAAGGCGATCACCAGCAGCGGGACCAGCCACAACACCGGGGAGCGGTAGGTGACGATGAGCAGCAGCGCCACCACCGTCGCGGTGACGGCGAGCAGTGTGAAGTTGGCTCCGGCAAAGGAGTTGGCAATGTCCGCCCCGAAAGCCGGTCCGCCGGTCACCTCGGCGCGCAGGCCGTCGGGCAGCCTGTCGGCGGTCTCGGCGCGCAGATCCTGGATCGCCTGGTCGAGGTCGAACCCGGACAGGTCGGCCGGCAGGGGGCTGACCGACAGCGCGGCCAGGCCGTCCTCGGAAACCTGTGCCCCCGGGCCTGCCGCGGCCACGTCCGCGGGGCTGAGCGGGGCGTCGTCCTCCCGGGTGAACACGATGATGGCCGGCGCCATATCGCCGCCCGGGAACTCCGCGCGCAATGCGTCGACTTGCGCGGATTCGGCGGCGGAGGGCACCGACACCGGGGATTGAGAAGCGGCGTCGGACCCACTGAGGGCGCCCATCAACCCGCCGGACACCACGATCACCAACAACGCCAGAACCCAGGAGATGCGACCGGACATCACGCCAATATTTCAGAATCTTAATAATTAAGCAACTGAAAGTTTCGTTATATGCTCGCTTCATGCAGGATCGCGAGGCACTCGAACAGCAGATCGCGTCCGACGTGCGCGCACTGACCGCGGAGTCGGATCAGATCGGGCGAGAGTTCGCTACCCGCAACAACGTCGCCTCAAACGACTTCCGGGCCCTATTGCACGTGATGGTCGCCGACGCCGCGGGAGCCCCGCTGACCGCCGGCGAGCTGCGCAAGCTGATGGGCACCTCCGGCGCTGCCATCACCTACCTGGTGGAAAGGATGATCGCGTCCGGGCACCTGCGGCGCGAGACGCACGCCCAGGACCGCCGCAAGGTCATCCTGCGCTACGACGACCACGGCCTGGCGGTGGCGCACAATTTCTTCGCCCCGCTGCAGCGGCTCAACTCCCAGGCCCTGGCGGGGCTGCCCGACGAGGACCTGCAGGCCGCGCACCGGGTGTTCACCGCACTCGTGGCGGCCATGCGCGAGTTCCAGGCTGCCGACGACGATTGAGCCCAGAATCTGGCAGGCTGGGTGCGCGATGGCTAATGAGGCGGACAACACAAGCAATTCGGCCGGTCCCGTGGTGATGCTGCTGGGTTCCGGTGAGATGAGCCGTGAACTGGCACTGGCGTTTCAGCGGCTCGGCGCGTCCGTCGTCGCCGTGGACGGTCACGCCGATGCGCCCGCGCACCGGGTGGCCGATCGGCACGCCGTGGTGACGATGAACGATCGCGCAGCACTGGCCGCGGTGATCGACCGGGAGCGCCCCGACTACGTGGTCGACCCGGCCGGTGTCCTCGCCGTCGAGGAGTCGGAGACACGGACCGACGGCGTCGAGATCTTTCCCAGCCCGCGTGCCATCAGCCTCAGCCTGGACCGCGAAGGCCTGCGGCGGCTGGCCGCCGACGAACTCGGCCTGCCGACCGCCCCGTTCTGGTTCGCCGGATCGGCCACCGAACTGTCCACGATCGCCGAGCATGCCGGGTTCCCGCTGACGGTGACGCCGGTGGCGGGTGCGACCGCCGACGGCCGCTCGGTGCTGCTGCGCCCCGAGGATGTGCAGCCCGCCTGGAACCGGGCGATCGCGGCGGGCACGGTCACCACCCCCAACCGGGTGATGGCCGAGACCGTGGTCGACGTCGACGACGAGATCACCCTGCTGACGGTGCGCACCGTCGGTTCGACCGGGCCGTCCGTGCACTTCTGCGAACCGATCGGGCACCGGGACTCCGACGGCACGCTGGCGGCCTGGCAGCCGCATCGGCTCAGCCCGGCCGCGTTGGACGCCGCCAAGTCGATCGCCGCCCGCATCGTCAACTCGCTCGGCGGGCGCGGTGTGTTCGCGGTCGAACTCCTCGTGCGCGGCGACGAGGTCTACTTCACCGATGTGCGGCCCCAGCCCGGCGACGCCGGCCTGCTGACCCTGCGGACCCAACGGCTGTCCCAGTTCGACCTGCACGCCCGCGCGATCCTGGGCCTGCCCGTCGACACCATCATGATCTCCCCGGGAGCGGCCGAGATCGGCTACGCAAACGGGCCGGCCACCGCGACGGCCAAGCGGCCCGACGCACTGGCGATCCTGTCGGAAACCCTCGACGTGGCCGAGAGTGACGTCGTGCTCTTCGACCGGCTCGACGAGACCGACGGCAGCCACCGGCTCGGGGCGGCCATCGCCACGGCAGCGGACGTCACGGTGGCCCGGGACCGCGCGCAACGGACCGCGGTGTCGCTGCGTAGGCTCTGGCAATCGTGAGTCAGGATCCAGCAGACCGGGACCGACCGACGGCGACGCCGTTCCTCTTGGCCCTGGTCATCATCGTCATTGTGATCACCGCGATTCTTGTGATCAATCGCGGTGACGGTGACGGTGACCCCGAGCAGATCGGCCGGGCCGTCGTCGCCCAGAACGACGCCCTGCAGCGGCAGGACTACCAGGCCTTCGTGGCCAGCACCTGCGCCGCGCAGCGCGGTACCGAGGAAAAGATCCTGGCCAGGCAACGGGAATCCGCTGCCGCGCGCGGCGAGCGGTACGTCGACGGGGCGGGCAACGTCGAGGTCGACGGTGACCGGGCGACCGCCAAGGTCAAGTACCACTTCGGCGACGACGAGGACGCCCAGGACACCGAAGTCACCGTCGACATGACGTTCGTGCGCGAGGACGGTGCCTGGAAGGTGTGTTCGGAGGGACCGGCCTAGCCGTTACGGTATGGGGGTGTCCACATCCGATCGTCCGGGCTACGCCGGAGACATCACGCCCGAGCAGGCCTGGGAGCTGCTGTCCGCCAACCCCGAAGCCGTGCTCGTCGACTGCCGCACCGAGGCCGAGTGGCGCTTCGTGGGCGTCCCCGATCTGAGCCCGCTGCGCCGCGACGTGGTCTACGTCGAATGGACCAAGTCCGACGGATCGCACAACGACAACTTCATCGACGACCTGGGCCGGGCCGGGATCGCCCCCGGCGAGCGTGCGGTGGTGTTCCTGTGCCGGTCCGGTAACCGGTCCATCGGCTCCGCCATCGCCGCCACCGACGCCGGCATCGGGCCGTCCTACAACGTGCTCGACGGGTTCGAGGGCAACCTCGACGAGAACGGTCACCGCGGTTCGACCGGCTGGAAGGCCGTCGGACTGCCCTGGAAACAGAGCTAGCAACAGAGCTGGCGACAGAGCTATCAACAGAGCCAGAAAAAGAGCGAGACAAGCATGAGTGACGTTCCATCCGTGCCCTCTGTGCGGATTCCCGCACCGCTGCCCGACGGTGTCAGCCAGGCCACCATCGGGGTGCGCGGTGGTCTGCTGCGCTCGAACTTCGAGGAGACCGCCGAGGCGCTGTACCTGAATTCGGGGTACGTCTACGCCAGTGCGGCCGACGCCGAGAAGGCGTTCACCGGCGAGATCGACCGCTACGTGTACTCGCGGTACGGCAATCCGACCATCACGATGTTCGAGGAGCGCCTGCGCCTGATCGAGGGTGCGCCCGCGGCGTTTGCGACCGCGACCGGCATGGCCGCGGTGTTCACCGCCCTCGGTGCGCTGCTGCGCGCGGGGGACCGGCTGGTGGCTGCCCGCAGCCTGTTCGGCTCGTGTTTCGTGGTGTGCAACGAGATCCTGCCGCGTTGGGGTGTGGAGACCGTCTTCGTCGACGGTGACGACCTCGCGCAGTGGGAGGAAGCGCTGAGCAA
Organism: Mycobacterium sp. AMU20-3851; assembly: GCF_043974665.1. NCBI lineage: Bacteria > Bacillati > Actinomycetota > Actinomycetes > Mycobacteriales > Mycobacteriaceae > Mycobacterium > Mycobacterium sp. AMU20-3851. Next base: position 5,225,845 of record NZ_CP146371.1, on the reverse strand, counting down.
GCCCACCCAGGCCGTCTTCTTCGAGACCCCGTCCAACCCGATGCAGTCGCTGGTCGACATCGCGGCGGTCTCCGAGCTGGCGCACGCCGCCGGAGCGAAGGTGGTGCTGGACAACGTCTTTGCCACGCCGCTGCTGCAGCAGGGAATGCCGATGGGCGCCGACGTCGTGGTGTACTCGGGCACCAAGCACATCGACGGGCAGGGCCGGGTGCTCGGCGGGGCGATCCTGGGCGACAAGGAGTACATCGATGGCCCGGTGCAGACGCTGATGCGCCACACCGGTCCGGCGATCAGCGCGTTCAACGCCTGGACATTGCTCAAAGGCCTTGAGACACTTGCCGTCCGGGTGGACTATTCGAACCGCTCCGCGCAGCGGGTGGCCGAGTTCCTGGAGAGCCAGACATCGGTGAACTGGGTGAAATACCCGTTCCTGGAATCGCATCCGCAATTCGATCTGGCCAAACGGCAGATGCGTGGCGGTGGCACGGTGGTCACCTTCGAGCTGGATGGCGGCAAGGACAAGGCCTTCGAGGTGCTCGACAAACTGCGCGTCATCGACATCTCCAACAACCTGGGCGATGCCAAGACGCTGATCACCCACCCGGCCACCACCACCCACCGGGCGATGGGGCCGGAGGGTCGCGCGGCGATCGGGCTGGGCGACGGGGTGGTACGGATCTCGGTCGGCCTGGAGGGCACCGACGATCTGATCGCCGACCTGGATCAGGCGCTGAGCTAGCGGTGTCCAAGCGAGGGGACGCCAAGAAGGCGCGACGCAAGAAGCGCCAGTCGGCTGCGCGGGTGCCGGCGGCGATCATGGACCAGCTGGCGGCCATCCCGGACGGGATCGTCGCCGACCTCGCGGAGTTCGACGAGCGGGTCACCGCACGCGGTTGGACCTTCGACGAGGAAGAGTCCAACGACGACTACGCGGTGTGGTTCTTCGAGCCGTCCGGGGCGCTGGTGGACGACGGACTGCCGGTGACCTCGCTGTGGCTGGATGCGGCCGAGGACGGCGCGATCGTCCGGGTGGTGCTGGTCGGCACCACGGCACAGCATCCGTTCACCCACACCCAGTTGTTCGCGCACCTGGATGCGATCGAGGCCTACCGCAGCGGCAGCCCGATTCCGGAGTTCGGTTAGCTCTTACCGTCGGAGTCGATGACGCCCTGGGCGGCTCGGGCGCGGTCCTCGTAGGCCTTGCGCTTGTCCTTGTCGAAGTCCAGGAACACCGTGTCCAGGCCGAGCGCCTTGTTCATGGCGCGGCGGCCCTTCGGCGGCAGCATCTGCGCGGCCTGCGCGGTGAACCGCAGCGGGGTGGGCACCGACACGTGCGTCTTCGGCTTGTCGAGGGTCTTGACGATGGCCGCGGCAATCTCTTCGGGTTCGACCGGCTTGATCGCGCCACCGGACTTGGTGCCCGAGATCAGCTCGGTGTTGGTGAACGGCGGCATGATGACCGAGACGTGCACGCCGTGCGGGGCCATCTCGTCGGCCAGTGCGGTGGACAGGCCCACCACGGCGTACTTGGCGCCGACGTAGACCACCTGACCGGGCAGCGGGATGAGACCGGACAGCGAAGCGATGTTGATGACGTGCCCGCTGCGCCGCTTGACCATCTGCGGCAGCGCGAGCTGGCAGCCGGTCAGCACGCCGTAGACGTTGACCTCCAGCGACGAGCGGATCGACTGCTCCGTCTCGTCGAGGAAGGCACCTACGGGCATCACGCCGGCGTTGTTGATCAGCACGTCGATGTGGCCGCCACCGTCGGTGCGGGCCTTGTCCAGGAAGGTCTCGAAGGATTCCCGGTCGGTGACGTCGAGCGGGTAGCCGGAGACCTGCCCGAGCTTGGTGAGTTCGACGACGGCCGATTCCTGCAGCGCGACGTCACGGTCGCCGATGACGACGCGGGCACCGCGGGCCAGCAGCGCCTTTGCAGTGGCATAACCGATGCCGCGGGCGGCGCCGGTGATCGCGATGGTCTTACCCCTGATGTTGTCCATGGCGGCGAACTTTACACGTGTCAAGTTTCTTCCGGAAGGGGGGAGTTGCGCAGCCACAGGTCGACCCCTTCGTCGGCGAAGATCTGCACCAGAGTGCCCCACATCCGCGCTCCCACGGCCTCCTTGACCTGCCGATAATCGGTCATCACGAACCGGAAGCCGCCCTCGTCGGGAGTTCCGAAACCACCGCGCAGACAGTCCGCCAGCGCGTCCAGATTGGTGCCGAAGTAGCCGCCGTCCCCGTTGACCGCCCGGCCGATCTCCTTGAACAGTTCCGCGGCCGACCCGACCCGGGCACCGTCGATCCGATACGTCTTCATGCGTCCCCGATCAGGCAGAAGGATTCGTAGTGGTCGTCGGTGTAGTAGAAATCCGGCGGATCTCCGCCGGTGACGATGCGCCGCGTCCCGCGGTGCCCGAGACCCGGTGTGGGCACCGTGTATTCGCGGTAGTAGTCCCGGTCGTGCTCCGGCAGCCGGCCCTCGTAGTTGCCGAATCGCGTCCCGTCGTTGCGCGGGTGGGGAAACGGGCCGCCGGCCTCGATGAGTTCGACGGTGGCGGCGGCCTCCGGCGGCAGGGAGCTCAGGCTGCAGGTGTCGTCCGCTGCCTCGGGGGCCTGGATGGGCGACGTGCAGCCGATCAGCAGGCCGCCGGTCAGCGCGAGGGTCGCGGCGATGCGCATGGCGTGACGTTAGCAACGACCTGCCCATTCTTCGGATCAACGCGAGTGAATACCCCCTGCCGGAATGCGCGATCGGCCGGGGCGTTAGACATTCAAGTGATGACCGGATCGCAGGTGGCGCCCGTGCGCTTCGTGGCGGTGGGCCAGGACGACCCACTGGCCGAACCCCTGCTGGCCGAACTGGCCGTCGAATATTCCAGTCGGTACAACGTCACCGAAGAGGGCACCACGGCGTGGCTGCGCTCGCATCCGGCGCACGAGTTCGCCGAACCCGACGGCGCGCTGCTGATCGGACTGCTCGACGGCGTGCCGGTGACCGGCGGGGCCTTCCAGCGGTTCGACGCCGACACCGCCGAACTCAAGCGGATCTGGACCCACAGCGGGTACCGGCAACGCGGCTACGCCAAGGCGCTGCTCATCGAACTGGAGGCACTGGCCGCGCAGCGCGGATACCGCCGCGTCTACCTGACCACCGGGGACCGCCAGCCCGAGGCCGAGGCGCTCTATGAGTCGGCGGGCTACATCCGGCTGACCGACCCGCTGCCCGCAGACGGGGATATCTTCCCGATCGCCTTCGAGAAGGCGCTGGCATGAGTGTGCCGCTGTCGGTTCTCGACCTCGCCCCGGTTCCCGCCGGCGGCGACGCGGTCACCGCGCTGCGCAACACCGTCGACCTCGCCCGGCACGCCGAACGGTGGGGCTTTCGCCGCTATTGGGTGGCCGAGCACCACTACGTCGCGGTGGCCAGCGCCTCCCCGGCGGTGCTCATCGGCCAGATTGCGGCCGCCACCGACACCATCGCGGTCGGCGCCGCCGCCGTGCAGCTCGGGCACACCACCGCCATCGCGGTGGTGGAGAGCTTCGCAACCCTGGACGCGTTCCACCCCGGCCGCATCGATCTCGGCGTGGGGCGTTCCGGGCAGCGCCGCACCGAGGCCGCCCGTGAACGCTCCGGCAAGCCTCGCACGGAACGCTTTTGGCATGAGCGGGACGGTGTGGTCATTCCCGCCCCGTACGACATCGGTGCGCAGCTGCGCAATCCGCGGCTGCAGGCCGTCATGTCGACCCTGCAGCAGCCCGAGGCGGTGGCGCCCGACTTCGGTGATCAGGTCGCCGACATCATCGCCCTGTTGGAAGGCCGCTTCCGGGTCGACGGACACGAGGCGCACGCCACCCCGGGGGAGGGAACCGCGTTGCGGCCGTGGATCTTCGGCAGTAGCAAGGGGCAGAGCGCACGTGTGGCCGGCGCGCTCGGGTTGCCGTTCGTCGCGGCGTACCACATCGCACCGGCGACCTCGCTGGAGGCGATCGAGGTGTACCGCAACACTTTTGTGCCCTCTGCGAAGCTGCCCGAACCGTACGTGGTGGTGTCGGCCGACGTCCTGGCCGCCGACGACACCGCGACCGCGCGGCATCTGGCGTCCAGCTTCGGGCACTGGGTGCACTCCATCCGGATCGGTGGCGGCGCGGTGCCGTACCCCGATCCGGACACCGTCACGCCGTTGCCGCCGGAACAGCAGGAAATCGTGCGGGACCGTACCGAGACGCAGTTCGTCGGGGCGCCCGAGGAGGTGGCCGATCGGCTGGCCGCATTGCAGCGGGTGACCGGCGCCGACGAACTCGTCATCACCTCGGTGGCGCACCGTCATGCCGACCGGCTGCGGTCCCACCAGCTCATCGCCGAGGTCTGGGCCGGCTGACTTCGCATAAGCTGAGGCGGTGCCTCTGCTCCTGGTCGGCGCGCTGATCCTGCTGGGCGCCGTGGTCGTCGTCCTGGTGGGGGTCGGGGTGCGCACGCTGCTGGCCCGCAGGCAGGACACCGCCGACGATGCCGAACTCGACGAGAAGATCCTGATGCCCACGATCGTGCTGGCGTGCGGGCTGGTGGTGACGGCGGTGTTCCTGGTCGGCTATGCCCTCATCGCTTAGCGGCGAGTTCGGCGGCCTCGCGGATCGGACCCCGCCATACCGGGCCGTGCCCGGGCAGCAGCACCTCGGTGTCGAGCAGGCCGAGCGCGGCCAGGCTGCGCACGCAGCCGTCCTGATCGTGGTTGAAGATCGACGGCAGCAGCTGCGGGCCGTGCCGGGTGCTCAGCGGGTGCCCGGTGACCACGGCGTCCCCGGAGACCAGGACGCCGTCCACCAGATAGGAGCAGTGCCCGCCGGTGTGCCCGGGGGACGGGACCACCGCAGGCGCGCCGGGCAGCGCCGCGGCGATGCCCTCGTCGAGCGCCTCGGCCGTCGGGATCCCCTCGTGGGTCAGGCCGCCCTTACGGGCCAGCGCGAGCGACCACGCAAGGTATCGCGGCTGCCAGGCCCGGGACAGCACATCGGCCGGAGATACCTGCTCCAGATACCGCCGCTGTGCGTGCCCGACCTCCGCGGCATGCGTATACACCGGTGTGCCATGGGTTTTCGCGAACCAGATGGCCGAACCCAGGTGATCCACGTGCGCGTGGGTGAGCAGGATCGCCCGCACATCCTCGGGTCCGAAACCCAACCGGCGGACCGTGCCGAGTACGTCGTCGCGGTGGCCGGGATACCCCGCGTCGATCAGCAGAACCCCCTGGCCGTCGGTCACCAGCGTCCAGTTGACCAGGTCGGTCTGGGCGAAATGGACGCGATCGGTGACGGCCGTCAGCACCGGAGCCATGGCCCGAGTGTAGAAACATAGGTATGGCTGAACTGAAACTGGGCTACAAGGCGTCGGCGGAGCAGTTCGCCCCGCGTGAACTCGTGGAATTGGCCGTGGAGGCCGAGGCCCACGGGATGGACAGCGCGACGGTGAGTGATCACTTCCAGCCGTGGCGCCATGAGGGTGGGCATGCCCCGTTCTCGTTGGCGTGGATGACCGCGGTGGGGGAGCGCACCAAGCGGTTGCAGTTGGGCACCTCGGTGTTGACCCCGACGTTCCGGTACAACCCGGCGGTGATCGCGCAGGCGTTCGCGACCATGGGGTGTCTGTACCCGGACAGGATCTTCCTGGGCATCGGTACCGGTGAGGCGCTCAATGAGATCGCCACGGGTTATGAGGGGGAGTGGCCGGAGTTCAAGGAGCGCTACGCCCGGCTGCGTGAGGCGGTGCGGCTGATGCGTGAGTTGTGGCTCGGGGACCGCGTCGATTTCGAGGGCGAGTACTACAAGACCAAGGGCGCGTCGATCTACGACGTGCCCGAGGGCGGCATCCCGATCTACATCGCCGCGGGTGGGCCGCAGGTGGCCAAGTACGCGGGGCGGGCCGGGGACGGGTTCATCTGCACCTCGGGCAAGGGTGAGGAGCTCTACAAGGACAAGCTGATGCCGGCGATGCGGGAGGGGGCCGAGGCGGCGGGCAAGAATCCCGATGACGTGGACCGGATGATCGAGATCAAGATCTCCTATGACACCGATCCGGAGTTGGCGTTGGAGAACACCCGGTTCTGGGCGCCGTTGTCGTTGACCGCGGAGCAGAAGCATTCCATCGATGACCCGATCGAGATGGAGAAGGCTGCTGATGCGTTGCCGATCGAGCAGGTGGCCAAGCGCTGGATCGTGGCCTCGGATCCGGACGAGGCGGTGGAGAAGGTGGCCGACTACGTGAAGTGGGGCCTGAACCATCTGGTGTTCCATGCGCCCGGGCATGACCAGCGCCGCTTCCTGCAGCTGTTCAAGTCCGATCTGGAACCACGGCTGCGGAAACTGGGCTGACACCGGCGCCGCTGCTGGTCGCGGTCAGCCGGACCCGGTCGGCGCGGAACAGGTCGTAGGCGTACTCGAACGGTCGCCGGTTACCGTCACGAGTCACCCGGGTGATGGCAAGCAGCGGTTTACGGTGCGCAATCTGGAGCCACTCGCCTTCCCGCGGACTGGCGCTGACCACTTCGATCGTCTCGGTGATGTCGACCGGTTCCAAGCCGTACCGCCGGCGGAACAGTTCGTAGATCGAGCCGTCCAGCGGTTGTTCCAGCAGATCCTCCGCGTCCGCGGCCACGAAGCAGGACATGTCCACCGACAGCGGAACCCCGTCGGCGTAGCGCAGCCTGCGGATCACGAAGATGTCCGTGGAGTCCGCAACCTGGAGCGCCGCCGACTCCACCGCGGACGCGGCGCGGCGTTCGGCGTCGAGCACCGTGGTGGAGCTGGTATGCCCGGTGCTCTCCAGCCGCACCGGCAACCCCGCCAGTTCTGCTGCGTTGCGCTGCACCACGTCGGCGCGGATGAAGGTGCCCCCGGCCCGCCCGGTCCGCCGCTCCAGCACGCCGGCCTGGCTCAGCGGCAGCAGCGCGCTGCGCAGCGTGGAACGCGATACCGCAAAGGCGTCGGCCATCTCGCGTTCGGTACCCAATCTCGACCCGGGCCGCAGGGCGCCGCTCGCCAGCATGGACAGGATGCGCCGACGCACATCCTCGGCGACCGGTCCCCCGGCTGACTCCTCCACTGCGCTACGGGGTGACCGCGTCCGGTGACTCCGGCAGCACCTGTCCGCCGTCCACGGCGATGGCCTGCCCGGTGATGTAGGCAGCTTCGGTCGATGCCAGGAATGCGGCGAGGTGCCCGATGTCCTCCGGAGTGCCCAGCGCGCCTGCGGGAATCGCTCGTGTCATACCGGCAATGTAGTCATCGCCCATGTCCTTGAGGCCCTCGGTCAGGATGTTGCCGGGCAGGATGGCGTTGACCGTGATGCCGTGCGGCGCCAGTTCGATTGCCGCCGTGCGCATGAAACCGAGCTGCGCGGACTTGGATGCGCCGTAGTGGGTCCAGCCCGGGTAGCCGGTGATGGGTCCGGTGATCGACGAGGTGAGGACGACCCGGCCGGTACCCGAGGCGATCAGCGCGTCCATGCAGGCCTGAACCGCGAAGAAGGTGCCCTTGACGTTGACGTCGAGCACGTCGGCGAGCTGGTCGGGGGTCATGGTGGCCAGCGAGGCCTCCGGAAAGATCCCGGCATTCGCGCACAGCACGTCCAACCCGCCGAACGCCTCGACGACCGCCGCCGCCATCTCATCGCAGGAACCGCGGTCGCTGATGTCGGTGCGCACGCCGAGCACCTTGCCTGGTCCCAGCCCGTCGAGCCGACCGACTGCCTCGTCCAGGTCGGCGGCCGAGCGTGCTGCGATCGCGACATGTGCTCCGGCACGGGCGAATACCGATGCGATGCCCAGGCCGATTCCCTTGCTGCCGCCGGTGACGAGTACCGATCGATCCGTCAATTCGAACATCGTGCTCCTTAACTCAGCCATGAATCGTCAGTGAGGTATTTCTCGGCCAGTCGTGCCGTGCCCCGGGCGTAGTCCGGGCCGATCGTGCCGGCTGCATCGGCATCGGGGTGTGATCCGATCCAGGCGGTCAATTGGATACGTCGCATCATCACGAAGGTGGGCACCATGGCGATGTGCTCATCGGGCAGGGCTCGCACCTGCTGGTAGCCGCGCAACCAGTCGGCCACGATCTGTTCTGCGGCGGGTGTGTCCTCGATGAAGGAGACCACGGCCCCCAGGTCGGCCAGATGCCAGGACCAGCCGCAGTCGTCGAAGTCGATGACGGTGATACCGGTGGTGGGCGAATCGGGGTCGACCATCAGGTTGGCCAACCGCAGATCGGCGTGGACGAGGCCGAACCGGTCTGCTTCGGTGCCGAAGCCGGCCAACCGGTCGGCGATGACGATCAGCGCTCTGTCGATCGAATCATTGTCTGCCGACGTCAAACCCGGTGCGTCACGCCAGTTTCCCCACCGGCCCTGCGGCCCGACCATGGTGTCCATATCCCATCGGAATCGGGTGAAGCCGCTGGGTTGGGCCCAGGAGAGTGCGTGTTCGTGCATGAGGGCGGCCAGTTCGCCGAGCGCTTGGAAGCCCACCGCATCGGGCGCCTCCTCTGCGGTGCGGCCCGGTACGAAGCTCACCGCGTCGACGTGCAGCGTGCGATCGTCGACGGTCGCGGCCACCACCTGCCGGCCGGACCGCGCGGTGATCAATTCCGGTGTCCTGACCGATGTCTGGCCGCGCAGCGCGGACATCCAGGCGATCTCGGATTCGATGGCGGCCAGGGAGTGGTAACCGGGACGGTGCACACGCAGCACGAACGGCTCGTCACCGGGCGGTGAGACCAGGTACGTCGCGTTCTCGGACAGGCTGAGCAGGCGCAATCCGGCGTCGGCGGGGCAGTCGTAGGTAGGCAGTGCCGCCCGAGCGAACAGCTCATGGTCGGCGGGTAGTCCGGGCATGCCAGACAGTGTGCACCATTGCTTTGGCTCGAGCAGACCAAATCGAACTATTTACCCGACCGAAACATGACGCCCGCCGGATATCGAGTTTGCAGTGAAATTGGCAGTTGACCAATGGATCCCGGGGTAGTAACAATGTCGCTTGTCGCATCGCCGCACAGATTCGGCGCACCAGACCAGACCAAATAAATGGTCTGGAATCCTCCTGATGGGACCCATATGAGCGAGATCAGCGATCCACCGGCGCCCGTTCAGCGCCTCAAGCCCAATGCCGTGGGATTGCCCGGCGTGCTGTTCATGGCAGTGGCCACCGCGGCGCCCATCACCGCAATGGTCGGCAATGTGCCGATCTCGGTGGGCTTCGGACTGGGCGCCAACGCCCCGGCAGGCTATCTCGTCGCGACCATCGTGCTGACCCTGTTCGCCATCGGTTACGCCGCCATGAGCAAGCACATCACGGCGACCGGCGCGTTCTACGGATACATCTCGCACGGACTGGGCCGCACCGTGGGCCTCGGTGCGGGGTTCCTGACCGCTTTGGCGTACATGGTGTTCGAGGCATCGTTGGTCGGCATCTTCTCGTTCTTCGCCAACGACCTGTTCAACTCGTTCCTCGGTGTCGACGTACCGTGGCTGGTGTTCGCCGTGGTGATGCTGGCGGTCAACTCGATACTGAGCTACTTCGACATCAATCTGGCGGCGAAGGTGCTCGGTGTCTTCCTGATCACCGAGATCGTCATGCTCGCGATGATGGCCCTGTCGGTGGTGTTCACCGGCGGGGGACCCCAAGGCTGGTCACTGGGTTCGCTCAACCCGCTCAACGGCTTCCAGAGCCTGTCCGGCGAGGTGGCCGGACCCGACGGCAGCATGATCGCGGTGGCCGGTTCGGCCGGTGTCGGCCTCTTCTTCGCCTTCTGGTCCTGGGTGGGATTCGAGTCCAGCGCCATGTACGGCGAGGAATCGCGCAATCCCAAGAAGATCATTCCCATCGCCGTGATCACCTCGGTGGTCGGTATCGGCCTGTTCTACGTGGTGGTCTCCTGGCTGGCCATCGTGGGTACCGGCCCGGACAATTCCGTTGCGCTGGCCCAGGATTCAGCCACCGCCGGGGACATCTTCTTCGGACCCGTCCAACAGCATCTCGGCGTCTGGGCGGTGGATCTGTTCAAGATCCTGCTGATGAGCGGATCGTTCGCCTGTGGGATGGCCTTCCACAACTGTGCCGCGCGGTATCTGTACGCCATCGGCCGGGAGAACGTCATCCCCGGTATGCGCCGGACCATCGGGGCCACCCATCCGCGCCACGGTTCGCCCTACATCGCCGGATTCGTGCAGACCGGAGTCGCCGCCGCCATCGTGTTGTTCTTCGCGGTCACCGGCCGGGACCCCTACACCGGCCTGTACGGATTGATGGCACTGCTCGGGACCACCGCGATCATGCTGGTGCAGGCCTTGGCGGCGTTCTCCGTCATCGCCTACTTCCACGTGCAGAAGCGTCATCCCGAAACCGCCCACTGGTTCCGCACGCTGCTCGCTCCGCTCCTCGGCGGCGCCGGTATGCTCTATGTCATCTACCTGCTGGCCAAGAACGCCTCCTTCGCCGCGGGTTCGGCCGCGTCCGACTGGATCTTCGCGGCCATTCCGTGGGTGGTTTCAGTGGTGGGCATCGGTGGTGTCCTGCTGGCGATCTACCTGAAGTACAAGTCGCCGCAACGTTATTCGGAACTCGGACGGACCGTCCTGGAAGAAGCACACGAGCGCTGATGAGCACCAACTTCTCCAACATCATGGACTCCAACAGCTATGCGGGGGGTTCCGACGCCGATCCGCTGATCAAGGCCCGCAGCCGGGTGCTGGGCTCCGCCTATCGGCTGTTCTACGACAATCCGGTGCACCTGGTGCGCGGTCAGGGCACCAAACTGTACGACGCGCAGGGACGCGAATACCTGGACGCCTACAACAACGTGGCCAGCGTCGGGCACTGCCATCCCCATGTGATCGATGCGGTGACCAGGCAGATGAGCACCCTGAACACCCACACCCGGTATCTGCACGAGAACATCGTGGAGTACTCGCAGCGACTGTTGGCCAGCATGCCGGACGAGATCGATCAGGTGATGTACGCATGCACCGGATCGGAGGCCAACGACCTCGCGTTGCGGGTCGCGGCAAAGTACACCGGCGCTACCGGCGTCATCGTCACCCAGGAGGCCTATCACGGCAATACCGAAGCGGTGAATGCGATTTCACCGTCGATGGGTGCCGAGATCGTGGGACCGCACGTCCGCACGGTGTCGCCGATGCTGGAACCGCAGGAGGTCGCTGCGGCAATCGCCGATCTGCAGGACAGCGGGTACGGGTTGAGCGCACTGGTGGTGGACACCATCTTCTCCTCCGACGGCATCCACCCCGACCCGTTCGTGCTGGCGCCCGCGGTGGCCGCGGTCCGGGCCGCCGGCGGCGTGCTGATCGCCGACGAGGTGCAGCCGGGCTTCGGCCGCACCGGCGCCGGTATGTGGGGATTCACCCGGCACGGTGTGGTGCCCGACCTGGTCACCATGGGCAAGCCGATGGCCAACGGGATGCCGGTCTCGGCGATGGCCGCTCGCGGTACGGTGCTGGCCCGGTTCGCCGAGCAGGTGCCCTACTTCAACACCTTCGGCGGTAACCCGGTATCGATGGCGGCCGCGGCCGCGGTGCTCGACGTCATCGAGGGGGAGGGGCTGATATCGAATGCCGCCACGGTGGGCGGTGACCTGCGTACCCAATTGACCGAGCTGACCGCCGGGAACCCGCGGATCGGGGAGGTGCGCGGTGTGGGCCTCTACATCGGGATGGAAGTGCTCGACGCGGCCGGCGCGCCGGACCGTGCTGCCGCCCGGTGGATCATCAACGCCATGCGTGAGCGCCTGGTGCTGATCTCGGTGTGCGGCGCCGACGGCAACGTGCTCAAGATCAGGCCGCCGTTGGTGTTCTCGATGTCCGACGTGGACCGCTTCGTTGCCGAACTCACCGAGGTACTGGCAAGCTTGCACGAGTGACAGCGCACGCTGCTTCGGCCATCTACATCGCCTCCCCCGAGGGGGACACCGGAAAATCGACCATTGCGCTGGGCATTCTGCACAAGCTGGCGGCGACGGTCGCCAAGGTCGCGGTGTTCCGGCCGATCGTCCGGGGTGAACGCGACTACATCCTGGAACTACTGCTGGCTCAGGCCACCGCGGGGCTGTCCTACGAGGAGTGCGCCGGTGTCAGCTACCAGCAATTGCACGAGGACCCCGAGGCTGCCATCGCCGAGATCGTGGACCGGTTCCACAAGGTCGCGGACCGCTCGGACGCGGTGCTGATCGTCGGCAGTGATTACACCGACGTGGCGGCGCCCAGCGAACTGGGCATGAACGCCCGGATCGCGGTGAACCTCGGCGCGCCCGTGGTACTCGCGGTGAAGGCCAAGGACCGCACCCCGGCCGAGGTCGCCCAGGTCGCGGAACTCTGCCTGGCCGAACTGGCCGGCCAGCACGCACACACCGCGGCCGTGGTGGCCAACCGGTGTGAACCCGACCAGCTGACCGCGGTCGCCGAAGCGCTGGTGGATCTGGGACCCAAGAGCTATGTGCTGCCTGAGGAGCCGTTGCTGGTGGCCCCGTCGGTGGCCGAGTTGCGTGACGCGGTGGGCGGCGAACTGACCGGGGGCGACGAGCGCTTGCTGATCCGGGAGGCGATGAGCGTGCTGGTGGCGGGCATGACCGCCGAGCATGTGCTGGAACGACTCCGCGACGGGATGGCCGTGATCACGCCCGGTGATCGCTCCGATGTGGTGATGGCCGTGATGGGCGCCCATTCGGCGGCCGGATTCCCCTCCCTGTCCTGCGTGATCCTCAACGGCGGGATGCCGCTGCACCCGGAGGTCGCCAGGCTGGTGGCGGGCCTGGGCAATCGGCTGCCGATCATCAGCACCGATCTGGGCACCTACGACACGGCGCGGGCCGTCGCGACCACCCGTGGACGGGTCACCGTGGATTCGCACCGCAAGGTCGACACCGCCCTCGCGTTGATGGAACAGCACGTCGACACCGCGGATCTCATTGCCACCCTGTCGATTCCGATTCCGAGCGTCACGACCCCGCAGATGTTCACCTACCAGCTCATCGACCAGGCGCGCGCCGACGTGCAGCGCATCGTGTTGCCCGAGGGCGACGACGACCGGATCCTGCGCGCGGCCGGCCGGCTGCTGGCGCACCGGGTGGCCGAGCTGACCATCCTGGGCGAGGAGGCAGCGGTGCGGGGTCGCGCGGCAGAACTGGGCGTCGACCTGTCCGCGGCCACCGTGCTGGATCCGCGCACCAGCGACCTCTGTGACACGTTCGCCGAGCAGTACGCCAAACTGCGCAGCCACAAGGGCATCACCGTGGACCAGGCACGTGAAACCATCTCCGACGTCTCATATTTCGGCACCATGCTGGTGCACAACGACATGGTCGACGGGATGGTCTCGGGCGCCAGGCACACCACCGCGCACACCGTGCGGCCGTCCTTCGAGATCATCAAGACCCAGCCCGGGGTCTCGACGGTGTCCAGCATCTTCCTGATGTGCCTGGCGGACCGGGTACTCGCCTACGGGGACTGCGCGATCGTGCCGGATCCGACCGCCGAGGAACTGGCAGACATCGCCGTCTCCTCGGCGCGCACCGCCGCCCAGTTCGGTATCGATCCCCGGGTGGCCATGCTGTCCTACTCGACCGGAACGTCGGGAACCGGCGCCGACGTCGACAAGGTCAGGACCGCAACAGAATTGGTCCGCGAACGGGACCCGGAACTACTCGTGGAGGGCCCCATCCAGTACGACGCCGCAGTGGACCCGACCACAGCCAAGACCAAGATGCCGGATTCGCCGGTCGCCGGGCGGGCCACCGTGCTGATCTTCCCGGACCTCAACACCGGTAACAACACCTACAAAGCGGTGCAGCGCAGCGCCGGGGCCATTGCGATCGGGCCGGTCCTGCAGGGGCTGAACAAGCCCGTCAACGACCTGTCGCGGGGGGCACTGGTGGAGGACATCGTGAACACCGTGGCGATCACGGCGATCCAGGCGGCCCGCCGGTGACGAAGGAAACGGCGGTGCTGGTGTTGAACTGCGGTTCGTCATCGGTGAAATACCAGGTGCTCGAACCCCGGTCGGGTCGGTCGCTGTGCGCCGGGATCATCGAAGGGGTGACCGACTATGCGGCCGCGCTCCGGCAGATCTTCGAGGTCGTCACCGCCCACGGTGTGCACACCGAGGACCTGGCTGTGGTCGGGCATCGCGTGGTGCACGGCGGTCGACGGTTCCACCGCCCCATCGTGATCGACGACGACCTCGTCTCGACCCTGGAGGAGTTGTCCCCGCTGGCGCCGTTGCACAACCCGCCGGCGATCCTGGGCATCAACGGCGCCCGCAAGGTGCTGCCCGATCTGCCGCATATCGCGGTGTTCGACACCGCCTTCTTCCACGATCTGCCGCCCGCCGCCGCCGAGTATGCCATCGACCGCGACATCGCCGATGAATGGCACATCCGCCGCTACGGCTTCCACGGCACCTCACACCAGTACGTGAGCGAACAGGCCGCGGACTTCCTGGGGGCACCACTGGAATCGCTGAATCAGATTGTGCTGCACCTCGGTAACGGGGCGTCGGCATCGGCGATCGTCGGTGGCCGCCCGGTCGACACCTCGATGGGGCTGACCCCGATGGAAGGGCTGGTGATGGGCACCCGGTCCGGCGACGTGGATCCCGGGGTGATCACCTACCTGTGGCGCACGGCCCAGATGAGCATCGAGGACATCGAGAGCATGTTGAACCGGCGGTCGGGGGTGCTGGGACTCGGCGGGCAGAGCGACTTCCGGGAGCTGCGCAAACTCATCGATGCCGGCGACGAACAGGCCAAGCTCGCCTACGACGTGTACGTGCACCGGCTACGCAAGTATGTCGGCGGATACCTTGCGGTGCTGGGCAACACCGACGTCATCACCTTCACCGCGGGCGTCGGCGAGAACAGCCCCGCGGTCCGGCGCGATTCGCTGACCGGGCTGACCGCGCTGGGAATCGAGATCGACGAGACGCTCAACGAATCGCCCGATCGTGGACCGCGGCGTATCTCGGCCGACGGCTCGCCGATCACCGTACTGGTGATCCCCACCAACGAGGAATTGGCCATCGCCCGGGCGTGCCTGGAACTGGTCTGATCTGGCTCAGAACGTGCTCATCGGCCGCACGCTGTTGGCCAGATCGACCAGCGCATAACGGTGTTCCTGGGTGGGCGCCACCCGGGCCAGTCCGCGCAGCGAGGCCTCCACGCCGAGTTGCAGACCGTGCTGGGTGAACGGGAAACCGAGAATATGGTTGGTACTGGCGGTGTTGTCGGCCAGCCAGTCCATCG
Source organism: Mycobacterium sp. AMU20-3851 (assembly GCF_043974665.1). NCBI lineage: Bacteria > Bacillati > Actinomycetota > Actinomycetes > Mycobacteriales > Mycobacteriaceae > Mycobacterium > Mycobacterium sp. AMU20-3851. Next base: position 5,210,542 of record NZ_CP146371.1, on the reverse strand, counting down.
CGGTGCCCAGCACCAGAGCCCGGATCTGCAGCACCCGCGGCTCGCTCTCCGGCAGCGCCTCCACACGCCGGGCGGCACTGCGGATCTGCTGTTCGGACACCTCGTTGATGGACCGGCCGGACAGCAGCGTCACCGAACTGGTCAGCCGCGCCACCGTGAAATGCCTTGAGGTGGGCGGCACCTGATCCAGCGTGCGCACCGCATCGTCACGTTCCCCGGCGGCGGACTGCGCGCGGGCCAGGCCGAAACCGGCCGAGATGACGCCGTTGTCGGTGCGCCACACCGTCTGATAGAACCGGCGCTCGTCGGAGCTGCCCGCCAGTTCGGCCGTCGCGGCCAGTGCCAGCTTGGGCGCCAGCTCACCGGGCAGGGTGTCCAGCACCTCGGTGAAATACTTTGTGGCCGTGTCGTAGTCGGCGGTCAGCAGGGCGGCCACCCCGCGGAACCAGACCAGTCGCCAGCGCCAGCCGACCCGCTCGGCCAGATCGTCGAGCTTGCGGGTGGCCTTGGCGACGTCGCCGAGGTCCAGCAGCGCGCGGACCTCCATCAGCGGCAACTCCACCGATTCGGACAGGTCGATGCCCTCGGAGTCCAGCGTCCCGTGCCGCGCGGCGCGCAACGAATCCAGGGTCTGCACCGGCTGACTGAGCACGGTGGCCGACAGGATGGGCGCCCCGACGTCGGCGGGGTCGACCAGCGGAACCTGCAACGCCTTGACGATCTCCGGGGCGGTCAGCTTCTCCGAGTGCACCTGACCGTCCAGATAGACGTCGGTGTGCGCGACCAGCAATTCGACACCGAAGGTGGACCGTGGCGGGCTGAACACCGTGGACAGGCCCGGGCGTGGCACCCCACTGTCCTGTGCGACCACCTCGCGCAGGACGCCCAGCAACTGGCTGGACATCTCCTCGGCGCTGGCGAACCGGCGCCGAGGATCCGGATCGATGGCGCGGCGCAACAACCGGCCGAACGAATCGTATTTGGCCAGCACCGGATCGTCCTCGGGTAGCCCGTCGACGTAACGGCCCTTGCGAGTCCGCAGGCTCAGCGTCAGCGCCGCCAGGGTGCGCCCGACGGTGTAGATGTCGGTCTGCACGGTCGGGCCGGTCTGGACGATCTCGGGAGCCTGGTATCCCGGTGTGCCGTAGAGATATCCGAAGGAATTGATGCGGGACACCGCACCCAGGTCGATCAGCTTGAGCTGTTCCTCGGTGACCATGATGTTCTCGGGCTTGAGGTCGTTGTAGACCAGGCCGAGGGAGTGCAGATAGCCCAGAGCGGGCAGGATCTCCAGCATGTAGGCGATGGCCCGGGCGACCGGCAGTTTGACACCCTTGGCCTGTTTGAGCGAGGTCCCGCCGACGTACTCCATCACGATGTAGCCCACCGGCTCACCGTGCTTGTCCGCGTGCTCGACGAAGTTGTAGATCTTCACGATCGCCGGGTGCGTCACCTCGGCGAGGAACTGCCGCTCGGCCATCGCGGTGGCCTGCGCCTCGGCATCACCGGAATGCACCAGACCCTTGAGCACCACCGGCCGGCCGTTGACGTTGGTGTCGAAGGCCAGATACACCCAGCCCAGACCGCCGTGCGCGATACAGCCCTTGATCCGGTACTGGTCGGCGACCAGATCGCCGGGGCTGAGCTGCGGCAGAAACGAGAACGGGCTGCCGCAGCGCGGGCAGGAGCCCTCCGACGGGGCCCGGTGCTCCGGATCGTTCTTGTCCGCGCGCCCCACCGGTCGACCGCAGTTCCAGCAGAACCGTTTCGCTTCGGCCACCACCGGATTGGTCATCAACGCGGTCAGCGGATCGCGCTCGTGCACCCGAGGCACCTCGACCAGGCCACCGCCGAGCCGGCGCGTGGTCGACCGCGGCCGGCTCAGCGTGATCATGCCCTCGGTGGGCTGGGTGGATTGCGTCGACGCGCGATCGGTGTCGTCGAAGTCGGGCCGATACACGGCCTGGGTGGCCATCGGCCGTATGGTCGCGACGGACTCGTCGTCGTCCTCGAGGTCGGCGAGGCTGGCCGGCTGGGTCCCGGGATCTTCACTCATCAGTCGGAATACCTCGCCACCGGCGGAGCGGGAGTCGGGCCCAGCACCGTCAACCACTTGCGGTACAACGTATTCCAGGTGCCGTCCCGGCGGATGCGCTCCAGCGTGCCGTTGACGAACCGGACCAGACCCGGGTTGTTCTTGTTGATCCCGATGCCGTACGGCTCCTGATTCATGCTGGGGCCGACGATGTGCAGATACGGATCCTGGCTGACCAGGCCGGCCAGAATCGAATCATCGGTGCTCACCGCGTCGACCTGACGCTGCTGCAGGGCGACCAGGCAGTCCGCCCAGGTCACCACGTCCACCAGTTTGACCGGCGGCTCGATCTGCTGGACCCGCATGCGGGAGGTGGTGCCCTTGACGGCGCACACCCGTTTCCCGGACAGATCCGAGGCCTGCCGGATCCGCGAGTCGCGCGGGGCCAGGATGCGTTGATTGGCCGAGAGGTACTCGGTGGAGAAGTTCACCTGCTTGCGGCGCTCGCAGGTCATGCTCATGGTCTTCACCACGATGTCGACCTGGTTGTTCTCCAGCGCCTCGATGCGGTCCGCCGAGGACAGGATGCGGTACTCCACCTGGGACGGGGTGCCGAAGATATCGCGGGCCACCTCGCCGGCGATGTCGACGTCGAATCCGGTGATCTCACCGGTGATCGGGTCGCGGAAGGAGAACAGGTTGCTGCCGATGTCCAATCCGACGATCAACCGGCCGCGATTGCGGATGTTCTCGACGGCCTCGTCGGCGTCGGCGGGATTGGAGAACGGGCGCAGGCTCTCGGTGCGGTCGCAGTCGTCGTTGTCGGGCAACTCCGGCGGCGTCGTCTCGGGCGGGGATTCCTCCATCCCGGCCGGGGTCGGCGGGGCAAGCGTCACCTCGGGGATCGCGTCGACGGTCGAGGCCTGCTGGCAGCCCGTCAGGACCGCCGCCGCGATCAGAGCGCTCAGGACTTTTCTCACTACCGGTACTCGCTCAGTCTCGGCCACAACCCGAGCGCCACCGCGATCGCCGCGATGATGCTCAGTGCCGCGGCGCCGAAGGTCGCCCCGGACAGCACCCGGCGGGCGTTGACGATGTCGGTGCGCAGTTGCCCGCGGCTCTGCTCGATCGCCTTGGACAGTGCGGCGTCCAGGCTGCTGAACGCCGGGGTGGAATTGTCCTCACCGCTGCCCAACGCCACCTGGGTGGCCGCCTGGTAGTCGCCGACCGCGATGTAGGCGTTGATCCGGTCGTTGGATGCACGCCACTTGCGCAGCAAATCACCGGCGCCGGAAAGCTCGTCCTTGTCGATGTCGGTGTCGGCGTTGAGGAACGTGTTCAGCTGCTGCTGCATGCTCTCGATGCGCTGGTAGTACGACTGCTTGCGGACGTCTTCGTCGCCGCGGCGGACCAGGGCCAGGGTCTCGTCGGCGCGCGCCTGCTGCGCGGTGATCGCCATCGTCGTCACGGTTTTGAGTGACTGTGCCGCAGTATTTTTGGCACTGCGACTGTCCGCGGTGGAGATGACGAGTGCGGTGCCCACCCACACCACCATAATCAGAACGGCCAGCCCGCCCGCGACGAAACCCATGTTGACCCGGCGCCGGGTCCGCTTGGTCAGCCACTTGTTGGCGAACAACCCGAACATGACGGTCGCGAGCACCACCAGGATCACCGGGGCCGGGATTCGGGTGGAGGCCGTCGTCTCGGCGTCCACTCGCGCCGAGGTCTCCTCGTAGAGCCGCTGCGCGTTCGGCAGGATCTGGGTCTGCATCAGGGCCGAGGCTTCAGACAGGTACGACGAACCCACCGGATTGCCGGCGCGGTTGTTGGTGCGCGCGGTCTCGACCAGGCCCGTGTACACCGCCAGTTCGGCGTTCACCCGCCCCAGCAGTTCGATCATCGGTTCGGTGGTCAGCCCGGCGGATGCCCGGGTGACGGCGACGGCGGCGTCGGTGATGGCCTGCTCATAGCGCTGACGGACGTCCTGCGGTTCGGCCCCGGCGATGAACGCGGTCGCCGCGGCGGCATCCGCGACCGACAGCGTGGTGTAGAGCTGGCCGGCGGCGAAGGCCAGCGGCTCGCTGTGGTCGAGCACCGTGGTCAGGGCGGCCTGGCGGTCGTTGACGGTCGTCGAGGTCGCGAACGCGCACGCCATCACCAGGGCGGACAGCACGACGCCGATGGTCAGGATGCGGCCGGGGGTGGTCCAGAGGAACCACCACCGCGGATGTACGGGATTGGTCGGCGAACGTGAAGCCAGCGGTTCGGTCGACGGGTGCGCCAACTCCACGGTCACGTGTGCGCGGACCTCCTCGGTGTTTCTCTAAGAAGTCTAAGAGACATTGGAGTGACGTGTGGGAATTCGCGAGCCCCTATTCTGAACCCGTGCGCGGTGACGGTGACGGTTGGGTGATGTCGGACGGCGGCGGCCACTTCTGGGGACGCCACGGTGCCGCCGGTCTGCTGCTGCGGGCGCCCGGTCCCGACGGTACCTTCGCCGTGCTGCTGCAGCATCGAGCCCCGTGGAGCCACCAGGGCGGCACCTGGGGATTGCCGGGCGGCGCCCGCGACAGCCACGAATCCGTCGAGGAGGCCGCCATCCGGGAGGCCTTGGAAGAAACCGGCGTGGTGGCCGACCTGTTGACCGTGCGGGTCAGCGTCGTCACCCATGAGGTGCCGGGCTGGACCTACACCACCGTCATCGCCGACGCCGCCGAACAGCTACACACCACCCCGAACCGGGAGAGCTCCGAACTGCGCTGGGTGGCCGAGCACGAGGTGGCCGACCTGCCGCTGCATCCCGGTTTCGCCGCCAGCTGGGACCGGCTGCGCACGGTGACCGCCGACCTGCCGCTGCTCTCCTAGAGAGCCGACTTGAGCGCCTGCGCCGCAGCCCGGGGATCTTCGGCCGCGGTGATCGCGCGCACCACCACGATCCGACGCGCCCCGGCGGCCAGCACCTCGGGCAGCCGCTCACCGTCGATCCCGCCGATGGCGAACCACGGCTTGTCCGGCGCCAGCGCCGCGGTGTGGCGGACCAGATCCAGGCCCGGCGCAGTGCGCCCGGGTTTCGTCGGCGTCGGCCAGCACGGCCCGACGCAGAAGTAGTCCACCGCCTCCGCGATCGCGGCGGCGACCTGGTCGGCGTCGTGGGTGGAGCGGCCGATCACCGGATCGGGCCCGATGATGTCCCGCGCGATGTCCAGCGGTAGGTCGTCCTGGCCGAGGTGCAGCACATCCGCGCCGGCGGCCCGGGCCAGATCGGCCCGGTCGTTGACGGCCAGCAGGGCGCCGTGCCGGCGTGCCGCGTCGGCGAGCACCTCGAGCGCTTCGAGTTCCTGGCGGGCCTCCAGCGGTCCGAACTCCCGTTCCCCGGCCGAGCCCTTGTCACGCAACTGGATGATGTCCACCCCGCCGGCCAGCGCCGCATCGGCGAACTCGGCCAGGTCGCGGCGTTCCCGCCGGGCGTCGGTGCACAGGTACAGCGAGGCTGTCTTCAATCGTTCGACGAGTGGCTCGGGCACCCGAGTATCCTTTCAGTCGAACACGGGAGTCCCGGGACCGGGGACTGAGAGTGGGCGTACGACCGGCCCTGACCGTCGAACCTGATCCGGGTCATGCCGGCGAAGGGAGAGGGAGAACAGGTGTCTGGCTCAATTGCCGTGATCGGCGGCGGTGTCATCGGTCTGGCGGTGGCGCGGCGCGCCGCGCAGGACGGCTGGTCGGTGACGGTGCACCGCACCGAGGAACGCGGTGCGTCCTGGGTGGCCGGTGGCATGCTCGCCCCGCACAGCGAGGGCTGGCCGGGGGAGGCCGCCCAGCTGGCCATCGGGCTGGAATCGCTCAAGCTCTGGCACGCGGGATTCCTGGACGGATTGCCGGCCGAGGTGGTGACCGCCCACGAGTCCCTGGTGGTGGCGGTGGACCGGGCCGACGTCGCCGATCTCAAGACCGTCGCGAACTGGTTGTCCGAGCAGGGGCATCCGGTCACCATGACCACCGCCGCGCGCGAGATCGAACCACTGCTGGCCCAGGGCATCCGGCACGGCTTCACCGCCGACACCGAGCTGGCCGTGGACAACCGGGCCCTGGTCTCGGCACTGGAGCAGGCCTGCGCGGAGCTGGGTGTGCGATGGGCGCCGCCGGTGACCGACCTGGCCGAAGTGCACGCCGATGTGCGGGTGATCGCCAACGGAATCGACGCGCCGGCCCTGTGGCCGGGGCTGGCGGTGCATCCGGTCAAGGGCGAGGTGCTGCGGCTGCGGTGGCGCAAGGGCTGTATGCCGCTGCCGCGCAGGGTTGTTCGGGCCCGGGTGCACGGCAGGCCGGTTTATCTGGTGCCGCGCGGTGACGGGGTGGTGGTCGGCGCCACCCAATACGAGCACGGCCGGGACACCGCCCCGGTGGTCCGGGGGGTGCGCGACCTGCTCGACGACGCGTGCGCGGTGATGCCCGCGCTGGGGGAGTACGAACTGGCCGAATGCGCGGCCGGGCTGCGCCCGATGTCGCCGGACGGTCTGCCGCTGGTCGGTAGGCTCGATGAACGGACGCTGGCCGCCACCGGCCACGGACGCAACGGTTTTCTGCTCGCCCCGTGGACGGCCGAGCGGATCGCCGCTGAACTTGCAGAACTCGCAACACGTGCAGGACTTTGAGGGACGACATGATTTTGCTGGTCAACGGTGAGGAAGCCGAGGTGCCCGACGGCACCACGGTCGGGCAATTGATGGATCGGTTGGGGTTCCCGGAGAAAGGCATCGCGGTGGCGGTGGACTGGGAAGTACTGCCCCGGTCGTCGTGGCACACCGAACTGACCGGTGGCACCCGGGTGGAAGTGGTGACGGCGGTGCAGGGTGGCTAGCCAGGACAAGCTGACCATCGCCGGGCGCGAGTTCGGGTCCCGGTTGATCATGGGCACCGGCGGCGCGGCGAACCTGGCCGTGCTGGAGGAGGCGCTGATCGCCTCCGGCACCGAACTGACCACCGTGGCGATGCGCCGCGTGGACGCCGAAACAGGTACCGGAGTACTGGATCTGCTCAGCCGCCTGGGCATCACGCCGCTGCCCAACACCGCCGGTTGCCGGGGTGCCGCCGAGGCGGTGCTGACCGCACGACTGGCCCGGGAAGCGCTCGGCACCGACTGGGTGAAGCTGGAAGTCATCGCCGACGAGCGCACGCTGCTGCCCGACGCCATCGAATTGGTCAGCGCGGCAGAGCAATTGGTGGACGACGGTTTCACCGTGCTGCCTTACACCAACGACGACCCGGTGCTGGCGCGCCGGCTGGAGGACACCGGCTGCGCGGCGGTGATGCCGCTCGGCTCACCGATCGGCACCGGGCTGGGGATCGCCAACCCGCATCACATCGAGATGATCGTCGAGCAGGCGAACGTGCCGGTGATCCTGGACGCCGGCATCGGCACCGCCAGCGACGCCGCGCTGGCGATGGAACTCGGCTGCGACGCCGTGTTGTTGGCGACCGCCGTTACCAGGGCCGCCGATCCGGCGGCGATGGCCGCGGCGATGGCGGCCGGCGTCACTGCCGGGTATCTGGCCCGGCACGCCGGCCGCATCCCCAAGCGTTTCTGGGCACAGGCATCCAGCCCACAGCTGTGAGCCGGTTCGTGGCGCTCGGCTCGTCGATGGCGGCCGGGCCGGGCATCGCTCCGACGGCGCCGGGATCGCCGCTGCTGGCCATGCGTTCGGCGCGCAACTACCCCCACCTGGTGGCCCGGGACCTCGGCCTGGATCTCGTCGACGTGACCTTCTCCGGTGCCACCACCGCGCACGTGCTCACCGACTCCCAGCACGGGGAGCCACCACAGGTCGAGGCGCTGGACGGGTCCGAGGTGCTGGTCACCGTGACCATCGGCGGCAACGACGTCGGATACGTGCCGATGCTGTGTGCCGCCGCGTTGCCGGCCCCGTTGCGCTGGCTCCCGCCGCTGCGCGGCATGCGGGATCCCGGCGCCCGGCGCCGGGACCTGGCGGCGGTGTCCGACAAGCTCGTGCGGGTGGGCCGGGAGATCCGGCGCCGCGCCCCGCACGCCCGGGTGGTGTTCGTGGACTACCTGACCCTGCTGCCCGCACGCGGCACCGCGTCACCCCTGTCCGCCCGTGACGTGGACCTGGGCCGCGAGATCGCCGCCGAACTGGAACGGCTGACCGCGACCGCCGCCGAGACCACCGGCTGCCGGGTCGTGCGCGCCGGCGCGGCCAGCAGGGAACACCACGCCTGGTCGGGGCAGCCCTGGACGACTCTGCCGAGCCGTTTCCCGGTCCCGATCCCCGGACACACCGCGCCGCTGCACCCCAACGCCGACGGTATGCGGGCGGTCGCCGACCTCGTCGTATCCGACTTCGACGGGACGGAGTTCCGGGCGTGATCCAACTGAACGGTCTGACAAAGGCTTTCGGCCGGGGTTCGGCGCGCGTCACCGCCGTCGACGGGCTGAGCTGTACGGTCGCCCCCGGCGTGGTCACCGGTTTCCTCGGTCCCAACGGCGCCGGGAAGTCCACCACGATGCGGATGATCGTCGGCCTGGACCGGCCGACCGCCGGGTCCGCCACCGTCGCGGGCCTGCGCTACCACGAGCACAAACATCCGCTGCGTGCCGTCGGCGCACTGCTCGACGCGCGGCAGGTACACCCGAATCGCACCGCGCGCTCGCACCTGCGCTGGATCGCCGCGAGCAATGGCATCCCGGTGACCAGGGTGGATCAGGTGCTCGACGACGTAGGTCTCACCGCGGCAGCGGGGAAGCAGGCCGGGTCCTTCTCGCTGGGGATGTTGCAGCGGCTCGGTATCGCCGCGGCGCTGCTCGGTGACCCCCCGGTGCTGTTGTTCGACGAACCGGTCAACGGTCTGGATCCCGAGGGCATCCGCTGGATCCGGACGCTGATGCGCAAACTCGCCGGCGAGGGTCGCACCGTGTTCGTATCCAGCCACCTGCTGGCCGAGATGGCCAACACCGCCGACCATCTGGTGGTGATCGGACGGGGCCGCCTCATCGCGGCGACCACCATGGCGGATTTCCTGAGCCGCGCCGAAACGGTCCGGGTGCGCAGCCCACAGTTGGATCGGCTGGCCGCGCTGCTCCCGGGTGCCCGCCGGGACGGCGACGCGCTGCTGATCGAGGGCAGCAGCACCGAACAGATCGGCGACCTCGCCGCGGCCAACGGCATCGTGCTGCACGAGCTCAGTGCCCGGCGCGCCTCGCTGGAGGAGGCCTACATGGACCTGACCGACCAGGCCGTCCAGTACCGGGCGCGCCCATGAACGTCATCGCCGCCGAACGTATCAAGCTGACCAGCACCCGGTCGCCGTTGTGGCTGGCCTCGACCGTGGTGGTGCTCAGCCTGGGACTGGCGGCCATCCAGGCCGTCGCCGCGCTGCCCTACAGCACCGTCGGACCGGAGCGAGCGGGTCTGGGCGTGGCGATGTTCGGCGTGCCGGTGCTGATGATTTTGTCCGCGCTCACCGTGACCGGCGAGTACCGCACGTCGATGATCCGCACGACGTTCATGGCCACACCCCGCCGGTCGCGAGTACTCATCGCGAAAGCGGTTGTGGCGATGTCGCTTTCCGGCCTACTCGCGGCGGTGATGTCGCTGGGTTCGATGGTGCTGGTGCGGGCGATGCTCGACGAGCGCCAAGGCGCGCAGCTGGCACTGGACCAGAGCGGCCCGTGGCGCGCGGTCGCGGCCATCACGCTTTATGCGGTACTGGCGGCCTTGTTGGCAGTGGCATTGGGTGCGTTGCTGCGTCACAGCGCGGCGGTCATCGCGGTCCTGCTGCTGCTGCCGTTCGTCGTCGAACCGCTACTGGGGGCGACGCCCGGTGTCGGGTCGCGGATCGGGCCGCTGTTCCCGTTCGCTAATGCCAATGCTTTCACCGACATTCCGTGGTTGCAGAGTTTCACCATGTGGTGGGGTCCGCTCGGGTCTGCGCTGTATTTCGCGGCCGTCGCGGCAACGGTGTTCGCCGCGGCGGTCGCCGTCGTCGCCCGACGCGATCCCTGAGTCCGCTACCGTGGGGCTCATGCAGTCTCGTACCCGGTCCCTGGCGGCCACGCTCTCGGTTGCCGCCCTCGCCGTGGCGGCGGCCGGGTGTGGAAAGCAGGAGGACCCGGCCACGCCGGCGCCGGCGTACGCCGAGCAGATCTCCCAGGGCATCAGCGTCGACGCGATGGTGGGCCACCTGACCCGTTTGCAGGAGATCGCCGACCAGCACGACGGGAACCGGGCGATGGGCACCCCCGGATATCAGGCCAGCGTCGACTACGTGGTGAACACGTTGCGTGACAAGGGTTTCGAAACCGACACCCAAGAGTTCGAGGTGCGGCTGCCGTTCGCCGAGGAACCGGATGTCACCGTCGGCGGGGCCGAGATCACGGCCAAACCGCTGTCCTTCACTGTCGGCACCGGCCCCGACGGGGTGTCCGGCCCGCTGGTCGCCGCGCCGGTCGACGAGACCCCGGGCTGCGCCGACGCCGACTACCAGGGGCTGCCGGTATCGGGTGCGGTGGTCCTGGTGGATCGCGGCTCCTGCCAGTTCGGTGACAAGCAGACGATCGCGGCCAAGCGGGGCGCGGTGGCACTGATCGTGGCCGACAACGTCGACCGCCCGGTCGAGGAGTTCGGTGGCACCCTGGGCAGCAGCACCGACGTCAAGATCCCGGTCGTCAGCGTCAGCAAGGCCGAAGGCGCCCGGTTGCGGGCCAACCCCGCCCAGGCCGTCATCAAACTCACCGCCGGCGTCAACGTGAACAAGACCAGCAATGTCATTGCCCAGACCAAGACCGGCTCCACCGAGAACGTCGTCATGCTGGGCGGGCACCTGGACAGCGTGCCGGAAGGGCCCGGTATCAACGACAACGGTTCGGGGGTGGCGGCGGTGCTGGAAACCGCGCTGCAGATGGGCCCGTCACCGGAGGTGGAGAACGCCGTGCGGTTCGCGTTCTGGGGCGCCGAGGAGTTGGGTCTGCTCGGCAGCAGCGATTATGTCGGCAGGCTGAACGCCGAGGAACTCAAGGACATTGCGCTCTACCTCAACTACGACATGGTGGGTTCGCCCAATCCGGGCTACTTCACCTATGACGGAAACCAGTCGGCGCCGCCGACGGCCGACGGCCGGGTGCCCCGGGTGCCGGAGGGATCGGCCGGTATCGAACGCATGCTGGTCGCCTATCTCGACTCGGCAGGCAAACCGGCGCGGGACACCAGTTTCGACGGCCGCTCCGATTACGACGCCTTCACCGCCGCCGGGATACCGTCCGGCGGACTGTTCTCCGGGGCCGAGGAGAACATGACCGCCGAAGAGGCCGAGTTGTGGGGCGGGAAGGCGGATCAGCCGTTCGACCCCAACTATCACAAGAAGACCGACACCCTGGACCAGATCGACCACACCGCGCTGGAGATCCTCGGCCGCGGGGTCGGCTACTCGGCCGCGCTGTATGCACAGGACATCAGCGGCCGCAACGGAGTTCCGGTGCGCGAGGACCGCACCCGGCACGTACAGTCCCGTTCATGAGAAGGGTGCTGGCCGCCCCGGCTGTCGTCACCGCCCTGATGCTGGCGTCGTGCTCGGCGCCCCCCGAACCCGATCCCGTGCCCACCGCCTGGGCGTTGGCAGAGCAGGTCGACGCCGACGCCATCTTCGCCCACCTCGAAGAGCTCAGTGGCATCGCCACCGCCAACCGGGGTAGCCGGGCGGTCGGAACCCCCGGCTACGACGCCACCGTCGACTACATCGCCGAGGTGTTGCGGGACAAGGGCTTCGAGGTCAGCACCCCGGAGTTCGAGTGGCTGGACATGGGCAACCCGGGCAAGCCCACCCTGGAGATCGCCGGACGCAGCTATTCCGTCACCCAGGCATCTCCGCTGGCGGGGACGCCGCGCGGCGGGGTGCGCGGGGAGTCGCTGCGGCCCCGTGAACCGGCCGGCTGCGCGGCCGCCGACTACGGTGACGTGCGCGGTGCGGTGGTGATCGTCGACGACACCGAATGCTCGGTGGTGGCCAAGCAGAACGCCGCGATCGCCAAGGGGGCGGTTGCCCTGCTGGTGGTGAGCGACGGCGGGACCGAGGGCCTGTTCGAGCCCGGCTACTACCAGAAGCTGACGGTGCCGGTCGCGGTCATCGACCGCACCACCGATGCGGCGCTGCGTCGCACCACGGCACCGGTCCGGCTCAACCTCGATGCCGAGGCCTCCGTCGCGAAATCGCGAAACGTCATCGCCCAGACGAAAACCGGGGATACCGGGAACGTCGTGGTGGCCGGGGCGAACCTGGACAGTGCCCCGCGCAGCCCGGGCCTCAACGACAACGGCACCGGGGTGGCCGCACTGCTGGCCATCGCCGACGCGCTCGGTGCGGAGCCCCAGGTCGGCAACGGAGTGCGGTTCGCCTTCTGGGGATCGGAACGTCTCGGGGCCGCCGGGAAATACGTCGCCGGACTGGACGCCGGACAACTCGACGACATCGCCGCCTACCTCGACGCCGATATGCTCGGTTCGACGAACGCCGGCTTCTTCACCTACGACGGTGACCAGTCGGCGCGACCCGGTGCGGCACCGGAGGGTTCGGCCGGGATCGAGCGGACGCTGGCCGGCTACCTCAACCTGGCCGGGGTCCGGCCGGCCGATCTGCCACTGGGTGACACCGGTGACTACAGTCCGTTCGTCAAGGCCGGGGTGCCCGTGGGCGGGGTGACCACCGGCTCGACCCAACTCAAGACCGCCGTCCAGGCTCGGCTGTGGGGCGGGCGGGCCGGCGTCGCATTCGATCCGCAGAACGGCACCCCGCGCGACGGCATGGAGAATGTGGATCACCGCGCGCTGTCCATCACCGGACCTGCGATGGCCTTCGCCATCGGTACCTACGCGCTCTCGATCGAGGGCGACAACGGTGTACCCGCCCGTGACCAACGCCACCGCCGAGGATGAGGACGTCCATGTATCTGCGCGTCGACACCACCAGCACACCTCCGTCGGTCGAGGTCGTCGAACCCGACGACTTCACCTCGTTCAAAGTCGTCGTGGTCACCCCGTCGCATTCCTGGGTGGACCCCGCCGGTCTCGCCGCGCTGGCCGGTCGCGCCGGAGACCCCGAATGGGAACACAATCTCTCCGGCATGGTCGGCTACGCCCAGTCCAAGGGCTGGCTGGACGAGCAGGGCCGGATACGCGCACACGTGGAGGTCCAGGAGCCCTGACTTTGGCCGGACCGGGCGGGTAACAGTCCTGGTACCGCTCAACAAAGTTCGTGCCCGGATGCACGACAGCATCGGATTCGTCGAAGAGCCGTTGAACCGGAAGAGGTAGCCCTCCGTAGTGAGGGTATGGCCGTTAATCTCCCCGTGATGCCCAGTTACAGCTCGATCGCCGGTGTGCACGGGGTGCTGCCGCGGTACCGCTACACCCAGGATGAGATCACCGATGCCCTGCTCGAATTGCCGGGTTACCAGGGGCTCGAAGACGCCGTACGCCGACTGCACAAGAGCGCCAAGGTGGAAAGCCGCTACCTGGTCTGCCCGCTGGAGGACTATCCGGGGCTCACCGACTTCGGTGAGTCGAACAACCTATTCATCGAGCATGCAACGGAACTCGGTGTGGCGGCACTCTCGGGCGCGCTCGAGGAGGCCGGACTGCGCCCGGCGGACGTCGATCTGATCGTGACCACCACGGTGACCGGCGCGGCGGTGCCCTCACTGGACGCCCGGATCGCCGGCCGGGTCGGGCTGCGGCCCGATGTCCGCCGTATTCCGATCTTCGGGCTCGGCTGCGTGGCGGGCGCGGCGGGTATCGCCCGGCTACACGACTACCTGCGCGGCGCCCCGGACAAGGTGGCGGTGCTGGTCTCGGTGGAGCTGTGTTCGCTGACCCGCAAACATCATCCGTCGATGCCGACGTTGGTCGCCGGCGCGTTGTTCGGCGACGGCGCGGCGGCCGTGGTAGCGGTCGGTCAGGAACGCGCCGCGCAGTTGAACCCGGCGGGCCCGGATGTGCTGGACTCGCGCAGCCACCTGTACCCGGACTCGTTGGACGCGATGGGCTGGAATATCGGCACGGACGGTTTCGAGATCGTGCTCAGTGCCGAGGTACCCGCCTTCGTCGGCCGCTACCTCGGTGACGATGTCACCGAATTCCTCGCGGCTCACGACCTGACCGTCCCCGACATCCACACCTGGGTCAGCCATCCCGGCGGGCCGAAGGTGATCGAGGCCATCATCGACACTCTGTCGCTGCCGCCGGATGCGCTCGATCTGACCTGGCAGTCGCTGGCCGAGGTCGGCAACCTGTCCTCCTCCTCGGTGCTGCACGTGCTGCGCGACACCATCGGCACGCGACCCACGCCCGGAACCCCCGGGGTGCTGATGGCGATGGGGCCGGGGTTCTGCTCGGAACTCGTCCTGCTGCGGTGGCGGTGAGGCGATGAAGGGTTTCGTCGCGCTGGTCGTGCTCGTCGCCGTCGAGCGGGTCGCCGAATTGGTCGTGTCCCAACGTAACCTGGCGTGGAGCCGGGCCAACGGGGGAAGGGAGTACGGGGCCGGGCACTATCCGGTGATGGTGGCCCTGCACACCGGGCTGCTGGCCGCTGCGGTGCTCGAAGCCCGGTCCCGCCGACGCTTCGTCTGGCCGGCGTTCTGGGTGGTGGTGGCGGCGCAGCTGCTGCGCTGGTGGTGTATCGGCACGCTCGGGAAGCAGTGGAACACCAGGGTGGTCGTGGTGCCGGGCGCGCAGCGCGTGCACGGCGGTCCGTACCGCATTGTGCCGCACCCGAATTACGTGGCCGTCGTGCTCGAAGGTGCTGCGCTGCCGTTGGCGGGGGGAGCCTGGATCACCGCTGCGGTGTTCTCGGTGGCCAACGCGCTGCTGCTGCGGACCCGAATCCGGGTCGAGAACAAGGCTTTGACGAGCTTGACGTGATCGATCTGCTGGTGGCAGGGGGCGGGCCCGCGGGCCTGGCCACCGCCGTGCATGCCGCACGGGCCGGGCTGGAGGTCGTCGTCGTCGAGCACCGTCGCGGCCCCATCGACAAGGCCTGCGGTGAGGGGCTGATGCCGCACTCCCTGGCACACCTGGCACGGCTCGGGGTGTATCCCGCGGGCCGGTCCTTTCACGGCATTCGCTACCTGGACGGCCGGTGCACCGCCGAGGCCCGCTTCACCGGCGGCCCCGGCCGCGGGGTACGTCGCACGGTGCTGCACACAGCACTCGCCGATGCGGCCGCGGATGCCGGGGTGCGGGTGGTGCACGGTGAGGTCGGCGAGGTCACCCAGGATTCGACGTCGGTGTGCGCGGCGGGTTTTCGGGCCCGCCATCTGGCTGCGGCCGACGGCCTGCATTCGCCGATCCGCCGCGCACTGGGCCTGGCCGCCGACGAGACCGGACGCCGGCGCTGGGGCATCAGAAGGCACATTCAGGTCGCGCCGTGGTCGGACTGCGTCGAGGTCTACTGGGGCCGCGACACCGAGGCCTACATCACCCCGGTCTCCGATGACTGCGTGGGCGTGGCGATCCTGAAATCCACCAAGGGCGGTTTCGAGGAACACCTGCAACAGTTCCCGGCTCTCATGGACCGGCTGCACGGTCTGCCGCACGGGCCGGACCGGGCCGCCGGGCCGCTGCGGCAGAAGGTCCGCCACCGCACCGCCGGCCGGGTACTGCTGGTCGGTGATGCCGCCGGCTACGTCGATGCCCTGACCGGAGAGGGGATGGGGCTGGCGTTCGGCGCGGCCGAGCTACTGGTCGACTGCGTCGCGGCCGGCCGCACCGGAGACTATGACCGCCGCTGGCGCGCGCTGACCCGCCGGTACCGGTTGCTGACCGCAGCACTGTTGCACGCCAGCGCAATCCGTCCGGTGCGGGCCGCGCTCACCCCGGCCTCGGCAGCGCTGCCGTCGGTATTCGCGAAGGTGGTCAACACGCTCGGCGAATAGCGCCCAGCCCGGTCATACCGTGGTACACGACCAGCGCGGCGATGGCACCCAGCGAGATGCCGGTGAACGTCAAGGACCCTGCCTGCCAGGTGAAGTCGGCGATACCGATGATCAACGGGATGGCGGCCGTCATCTGGTTGACCGGGTTGGCGAAGTCGACGTGATTGGTCAGCCAGATCCGGATACCGAGTACCCCGACCAGACCGTAGAGCACGATGGTGGCACCACCGAGCACGCCCGGGGGGATGGCCGAGATCGTGGCACCCACCTTGGGGCACAACGACAATCCGATGGCCACCACGGCGGCCACCCAGTAGGCGGCCGTCGAGTAGATACGGGTGGCGGCCATGACGCCGATGTTCTCGGCGTAGGTGGTGGTGGCCGAACCACCGCCGGCACCGGCCAGCACGGTGGCCACACCGTCGGCGGCCAGGGCCCTGCCCATCATGGGGTCCAGGTCGGTCCCCGTCATCTGACCCACCGACTTCACATGCCCGATGTTCTCGGCGACCAGCGCGATCACCGCGGGCAGGAACAGCGGCAGCACAGCGAGGCTGAACGTCGGAGTCTGGAACTGCGGCAATCCGATCCAGGCCGCCTCCGCGATCGGCGCGGTGTCCACCTCGCCGAGGACCAACGCCAGCAGATAGCCGATCACCACGGCTCCGAAGATCGCCAGCCGGCCGATCAGGCCACGGAAGAACGCCAGTGCACCGACCAGCAGCACCAAGGTCACCAGCCCGACCAGCGGGCCCTCCTCGAAGTTCGTCTTCGCGGCCGGGGCCAGGTTGAACCCGATCAGCGCGACGATCGCGCCGGTCACCACCGGCGGCAGGGCCAGGTCGAGCCAACGGGTGCCGACCAGATGCACCACCGCGCCGATCAGGATCAGCAGCAGACCGACCGCGACCAGGCCACCCAGGGCGCTACCGGTGCCCTGCGAGGCGACCGCCGCGGTGACCGGTGCGATGACCGAGAAGCTCGATCCCAGATAGCTGGGCAGCCGGTTGCCGGTGATCAGCAGGAACAGGATGGTGCCGACGCCGGAGAACAGCAGGGTGGTGGCCGGCGGGAAGCCGGTCAGCACCGGCACCAGGAAGGTCGCCCCGAACATCGCCACCACATGCTGGGCGCCGATACCGAGCGTGCGGGGCCAGCTCAACCGTTCATCGGGCGCGACGACATCGGCGTCGGGTCCGACGTACTTCCAGGACAGCTTGGTCATCGGAACACGGTAAACCGTCGGGCCGCATACAGCGCGGCGCCGAGGCCGACGACCGCGCACCCGGCCAGCACCGAGGTGACCGGCAACGTGAACGCCAGCACCAGGCAGCCGGCCAACCCCACCGCGGGCACCAGCCGCCGCCGCGGTTCCAGGGTCCAGGCGCTCGCGTTGGCGATCGCGTAGTACACCAGCACCGCGAAGGACGAAAAGCCGATCGCCGCACGCACATCCACGAAGGCGGCGAGCACCGCGACGATCGCGCCGACGGCCACCTCCGCGCGGTGCGGGCCACCGAAGCGCGGATGTACCGCGGCCAGGAAGGTCGGCAGGTGGCGGTCGCGGGCCATCGCCAACGTCGTGCGTGACACTCCGAGCACCAGCGCCAGCAGCGATCCGAGCGCGGCCACCGCCGCACCGGCGCGCACCAGTGGCGCGAGGTACGGATGGCCGGCTGCGGTGACCGCATCGGCGAGCGGGGCGGCGGCGGTGGCCAGCCGGTCGCCGCCGAGCACCGACAGCACGGCGACGGCCACCCCCGCGTACACCAACAGGGTGATGCCGAGCGCGATCGGAATGGCCCGGACGATGGTGCGGGCCGGATCGCGCACCTCCTCACCGAGCGTCGCGATGCGCGCATAACCGGCGAAGGCGAAGAACAGCAGACCGGCCGCCTGCAGCACGCCTGCGGGGCTGACGTCGGCGCTCACGCTCAGCCTGGCGGCCTCCCCGGCCCCGGCGAGTACCACCACCACAGCGGCCAGCACCGCCAGCACGGTCGCGACGATGATCCTGGTGAGCAGGGCCGATTTCTGCACGCCGGCGTAGTTCACCGCGGTCAGCGCGACCACCGCGGCGACCGCCACGGCGTGCGCGTACTGCGGCCAGGCGTAGATGCCGACGGTGAGGGCCATCGCCGCGCACGAGGCGGTCTTGCCGACGATGAAACTCCATCCGGCGGTGTAACCCCAGAAGTCGCCGAGACGTTCGCGGCCGTAGACGTAGGTGCCACCGGACTGCGGGTGCACCGCCGCCAGGCGGGCCGAGGAGGTCGCGTTGCAGTAGGCGATGACAGCGGCCACGGCCAGACCGACGAGCAGCCCGGACCCCGCCGCGGCGGCGGCCGGTCCGAGCGCCACGAAGATGCCGGCGCCGATCATCGAGCCCAGCCCGATGACGACCGCGTCGAAGGTGCCTAGGCGGCGCTCCACCTCACTTGTTGCGTGCGGCGTTCACGCCCAGGTAGGCGATGTAGCCCAGCCCGCCGACGGCCGCCAGCTTGCGGGTCTGCGGGATCAGCAGGCCCACCCCGAGGGCGGTTTCGATGGTGCCGTTGGTCTTGATGTGCCGATCGGTGTCCCGCGGGAAGGCGGGCTTGGTCATCGACTCGAAAAGCTGCGGGGCCACGAAATGGGCGAGGCCCGCGCCGACCAGCGACAGACCGGCCAGCGTGGCACCGGGCGAACTCTTCTTCTCGGCCAAGGCAATTCCTCTCAGTTGATCGTGTAGTCGGTCAGGGGGAACTCGGAGGCTTCCCTGATCGCCGTCTCGGTGGTGGTGGGGCGCAGCAGCGTGGGCTCCCCGGCCGGGTCGTAGTAGTAGGACCGCGCCGACGCGCAGTTGCCCAGGGTGAACAGCGAATTGCCGAGCAACTCGGTCATCCGGTCCAGGTAGCGGGTGTTGGCTTCCTCGGTGACCTCGAAGGTGGTCGCGCCGCGCGCCTGCACCTCCCGGAACAGCCGGTCCATCAGCCGCATCTGGTATTCCATCGTGTTGAAGAAGTTCAGGCCGAGGAAGGCGTACGGGCTGGCCAGACTCAGTAGATTCGGGAAGTGCGGCACCGACACGCCCTGGTAGGCCTGGAACCGGTTCTCCCGCCACCACTTTCCGAGATTGCGGCCGTCGCGACCGATGATCTCGATGGCCGGGAAGTTGGCCTCCCACAAATCGAACCCGGTGGCGAGCACCAGGGTGTCGATGACGTTCTTGGTGCCGTCCTGGGCGACGATGCCGTCGGATTGCACGTGGTCGATGCCGATGTCCTGCAGGTGCACGTTCGGCCGGGTGAAGGATCGGTAGTAGCCGTTGCTGAAAGTGGGCCGCTTGCAACCGAAGTCATAGTCCGGGGTGAGCCGGCGGCGAAGCTCCTTGTCCCGGATGGTGATGAACCGGTGCAGCTTTGACAGGTCGGCGGCCGAGATGTTGCCCCGGCCACGGAAGGTCCGGTAGTGCACGACGCCGATCGTCACCATCCATTCGTAGATGGAGTCGGTGAGCCAGCGCAGCATGCGTTGCGTCGCGGGCATCCGGGCGAACAGCTTCTTGGCCCGCGGGCCGAAGTGCAGGTCGATCTTGGGTACCACCCAGATCGGGGTGCGCTGGTACACGGTGAGATCGGCCGCGGTCTTGGCCAGTTCGGGGATGAGCTGCACCGCGGTGGCGCCGGTGCCGATGACGGCGATCCGCTGCCCCGCGGGGTCGTAGTCGTCATCCCAGTCGGTGGTGTGGATGACGCGGCCGGCGAAGTTGTCGATGCCGGGGATGTCGGGGATCTTCGGCTGGGACAGGAAGCCGGTGGCGGTGATCAGGTAGCGGCCGCTGAGTACCTCACCGCCGTTGACGGTCACCTGCCACAGCTTGGCGTCCTCGTCCCAGCGGGCACCCTCGACCACGGTGCTCAACCGGATGTGCCGGCGCACGTCGTACTTGTCGGCGACGTCGTCGGCGTACTGCTTGATCTCCCGGCCGGTGGAGAACAGCCGCGACCAGTTCGGGTTGGGCTCGAAGAAGTACGAGTAGGTGGTGGTGGGGACGTCGACGGCCAGCCCGGGGTAGTGATTGACATACCAGGTGCCGCCGAGGTCGTCCTCGCGGTCGAGGATCACGAAGTTTTCGATTCCCGACCGCTTGAGCTGGATCGCGGCACCGATCCCTGCGAAGCCGGCGCCCACGATTACCGCGTCAAACATGGTTGAAACGGTACCCCAGGTAACGGCCTACCCCCGTAGCGATCCGGTGCGGGGGACGTCGGTGGTGGCGATGCAGGTCACCGCGCGGTCGCCGCGCTTCCACGAGTCCGCGGTCGGATAGAGCACGAACATCCCCACCTCGGGATCTGCGGTCGCCGACGGGGAGAACGCCCGCAGGGCCGGCTCGCATTTGTCCTGGTATTCGATGATCGCCGTCTCACCCGGGAACTCGTCGCCGGGCACTGTGGCAACGTAATACACCTCACCTTTGTGGGGTTCGGAACAGTCCACCGTCTTCACCGTGGAGACCAGGCTGGCGTCCGCCGGGATGGCGGACAGGCAGTCGCCGAGGCCCACATCGGCCGCGTCGACGGCGTCCGGGTCGAAGATCTCCGTCAGCTCGTCCTTGTTGGCGATGAGGACCACCGTCACCAGAGCACCCACCAGGAGCGCCACCGCACCGAGAACGAGGGCGATGATGAGTCCCCAGCGGGTCTTGCCCGGCGGTGGGGGCGGTGGGTGGGACTGCCCGTACGGCAGGGGTGGGGGTGGCGGGAAGTTTCCCGGTGGGGGTGGTGGGAAGTTTCCCGGTGGGGGTGGTGGGAAGTTTCCCGGTGGGGGTGGTGGGAAGTTCCCCGGTGGGGGTGGCGGGTAGTGGCCACCCGGCGGCTGAGTCATGCCACGAATTTAATCGCGGCGGCCACTGCGAGCGCAGGGACGTCCAAAGTCTTCGAGCCGAGGTCGTGGCGCGCCCCGGTGACCTCGACGATGCATGCCGGTCCGGTGACCAGGGCTGCCGCGGCGCGGATCTCCTCGATGGTCCCGAACGGGTCGGCGGTGCCGTGCGTGAACACCGTCGGCACGGTGATCGCGGGCAGGTGCTCGGTGCGCGCGCGTTCGGGCTTGCCCGGCGGGTGCAGCGGATAGGAGAACAGCGTCAGCACGTCGGGCCCGCCGCCCGACGCGGTGACCATCGACGTCATCCGCCCGCCGTAGGAGTGTCCGCCGGCCAGTACCGGGCCGTGGTCGAGTCCACGGGCCCACGCGATCGCCTCGGCGATGCCTTCCTGGTCGGAGGCGGCTGAGTTGGACGGCGGTCCCTTGGGGCGGCGACGCCGGTAGGGCAGGTTGTAGCGGACCGCCAGGTACCCGTGGCGCGCCCATTCGTCGCAGACCCGCACCAGCATCGGGGAGTCCCGGTTGCCGCCCGCGCCGTGGGTGAGCACGACGACTCCGTTCGGGGTGCCCGTGGGCTCGTGCGCCACACCGGCCAGCCCCTCCAGGCCGTCAAGCATCACGGGTCAGCCGGAACAGCGGGTTCACCGGCCCGTGGCCGTGACCCAACGGGTATGCGGCGCGCAGACATTCGGTGACCCAGCGCTTACCGAAGGCCACCGCCTCGGGTACCGGGTAGCCGTGCGCCAGGGCAGTGGCGGTCGCCGCGGCCAGCGTGTCACCCGCGCCGTGGTCGTGGCCGGTGTCGATGCGGGCCTCGGCGAACTCGTAGAAGTCGGTGCCGTTGTAGAGCAGGTCCGGGCTGCGCTCCGACGACCGCAGGTGCCCGCCCTTGACCAGCGCCCATCTCGGGCCGAGGTCGTGCAGGGCCCGGGCCGCATCGCGCTGGGTGGTTTCGTCGACGACGTCGATGCCGGTGATCAGCCGGACCTCGTCGAGGTTGGGGGTGACCAGGGTGGCGATCGGGAACAGTTCGGTGCGTACCGAATCCAGTGCGCTGGGGTGCAGCAGCGGATCGCCGTGCATGGACGCGCAGACCGGGTCGACGACGAGCGGGACGTCGATCTGCAGTCCGCGCCAGGTGTCGGCCACCGCGCCGATGATCTCCGCGGATGCGAGCATGCCGGTCTTGGCGGCCTGGATGCCGATGTCCTCGACGACGACCTGGATCTGGCCGGAGATGATGTCCAGTGGAAGTTCGTGAAAGCCCTTGACGCCCACCGAGTTCTGCACCGTCACTGCGGCGACCGCCACGCAGCCGTGCACGCCCAGCATGGCGAAGGTGCGCATATCGGCCTGGATGCCGGCCCCACCGCCGGAGTCGGAACCGGCGATGGTCATGACCCGCAGCGGTGTCTGGCCCGGCGGGGGGAGCGGCAAGAACGTCATGAGCTCAAGGGTAGATACACGCGATTGCCGTGTTCGAGGAACTCCGCCGATTTCCCGTTCATCGCCTCCCGGATGTCCTGGGTGATGCGCATGGAGCAGAACTTCGGACCGCACATCGAGCAGAAGTGCGCGGTCTTGGCGGGTTCGGCGGGCAGGGTCTCGTCGTGGTACTCCCGGGCGGTGTCGGGGTCCAGCGACAGCGCGAACTGATCATGCCAGCGGAACTCGAAGCGGGCCTTGCTCAGTGCGTCGTCGCGTTGCTGGGCCCGCGGATGTCCCTTGGCCAGATCGGCGGCGTGGGCGGCGATCCGGTAGGCGATCACGCCGTCCTTGACGTCCTTGCGGTCGGGCAGGCCGAGGTGCTCCTTGGGGGTGACGTAGCAGAGCATCGCGGTGCCGGCCTGGGCGATGATCGCCGCGCCGATCGCGCTGGTGATGTGGTCGTAGGCCGGTGCGATGTCGGTGGCCAGCGGGCCCAGGGTGTAGAACGGCGCCTCCTCGCACCACTCCTGCTCCAGCCGGACGTTCTCCACGATCTTGTGCATCGGGACGTGTCCGGGCCCCTCGATCATCACCTGCACACCATGGGATTTCGCGATTTTGGTGAGCTCGCCCAGGGTACGCAGCTCGGCGAACTGGGCTTCGTCGTTGGCGTCGGCGATGGATCCGGGCCGCAACCCGTCACCGAGCGAGAACGTCACGTCGTAGCGGGCCAGGATCTCACAGAGCTCACCGAAGTTCTCGTACAGGAATGACTCCCGGTGGTGGGCGAGCATCCAGGCCGCCATGATCGACCCGCCGCGTGAGACGATCCCGGTGACCCGGTTGATGGTCAGCGGGATGTACCGCAACAGCACGCCGGCATGCACCGTCATGTAGTCGACGCCCTGCTCGCACTGTTCGATCACGGTGTCGCGGTAGGACTCCCAGGTCATCTTGGTCGGATCGCCGCCCACCTTCTCCAGCGCCTGATACATCGGCACGGTCCCGACCGGGACCGGCGAGTTGCGCAGGATCCATTCCCGGGTGAGGTGGATGTCCTTGCCGGTGGACAGGTCCATGATGGTGTCCGCACCCCAGCGGGTGGCCCACACCATCTTGTCGACCTCTTCGGCGATCGACGAGGTGACCGCCGAATTGCCGATGTTGGCATTGACTTTCACCCCGAACGCCTTGCCGATGATCATCGGTTCGCTCTCGGGGTGATTGTGGTTGGCCGGGATGACCGCGCGGCCGCCGGCGACCTCGTCGCGCACCAGTTCGGCCGGCACACCCTCACGGATGGCGATGAACGCCATCTCGGCGGTGATCTCGCCGTTGCGCGCGCGCTGCAGCTGGGTGCCGCGATCGCGGACGACGCCGGCCCGCGGCGGCAGCCCCTTCTCCAGGTCGATGGTGACGTCGGCATCGGTGTACGGCCCGGAGGTGTCGTACAGGTCGAAATGCTCGCCGGTGCTCAGGTGCACCCGGCGGAACGGCACGCCTTCGGGGGAGTAGTACTTCGAACTGCCGGAAATAGGACCAACGGACACACCCATTACACATCTCCCTACGCCGGCATTACCCGGTCAGGTTCGTACGGTCGACGGCCCTAGCCGTCCTCTCAGCGCGCTGGTGCGTGCTCCCGTGTGGACGCGTTCAACCTAGCGCATGTGGCGCGTATTGCCGAGCGATCGTTTGTATAGCTAACATATGTTTTTTCCGATTCGTGGATCGAGATCCGATGACAACCGAGCTTGACCAGACGCGCCTCCGGATGGACCGGGAACATCCGTTCTACAAGTGGATCGCGCTGTCCAACACCACCTTGGGCATCCTGCTGGCCGCCATCAACGCGTCGATCGTGCTCATCTCGCTGCCCGCGATCTTCCGCGGTATCGGCCTGAACCCGCTGGCCCCGGGCAATGTCGGATACCTGCTGTGGATGATCATGGGCTACCTGGTGGTCACGGCGGTCCTGGTGGTGCCGTTCGGCCGGCTCGGGGACATGTTCGGCCGGGTCCGCATCTACAACCTGGGTTTCGTGGTGTTCACCCTGGCGGCCGTAGCGCTGTCCTTCGACCCGTTCCACCTCGGCGGCGGCGCGGTGTGGCTGATCGCCTGGCGGGTCGTCCAGGGCATCGGCGGCGCGATGCTGATGGCCTCGTCATCGGCGATCCTGACCGATGCGTTCCCCGCCAACCAGCGCGGGATGGCGCTCGGGGTGAACATGGTGGCCGCGGTGGCCGGATCGTTTCTGGGCCTGCTCATCGGGGGTGTGCTGTCCGAGTGGCACTGGCAGGCGATCTTCTGGGTGGGCGTGCCGATCGGTGTTCTCGGCACCGTGTGGAGCGTGCGCTCCCTGCGGGAACTCGGGGTGCGCACCCCGGGCCGGCTGGACTGGGCGG
This sequence comes from Mycobacterium sp. AMU20-3851, assembly GCF_043974665.1. Taxonomy (NCBI): domain Bacteria; kingdom Bacillati; phylum Actinomycetota; class Actinomycetes; order Mycobacteriales; family Mycobacteriaceae; genus Mycobacterium; species Mycobacterium sp. AMU20-3851. Next base: position 5,185,863 of record NZ_CP146371.1, on the reverse strand, counting down.
GCGCGCTGTCCTTCGGCGTGGGCCTGACGGTGCTGCTGGTCGGGATCACCTACGGCATCCAGCCCTACGGTGACTCGTCGACCGGGTGGACCAATCCCTGGGTACTGGGCGCCATCGGGTTCGGCATCCTGGTGCTGGCGGCCTTCTGCTTCGTCGAACTGCGGGTCCAGCACCCGATGGTCGACATCCGGTTGTTCCGTTCGGCGGCGTTCGGGATGGGAAACCTGGCCGGGCTGATGTCCTCGGTGGGCAGGGGCGGTCTGCAGTTCATGCTGATCATCTGGTTGCAGGGCATCTGGCTTCCGTTGCACGGGTACAGCTTCGAATCGACGCCGCTGTGGGCCGGCATCTACCTGCTGCCCGTGACGATCGGGTTCCTGGTGGCCGCGCCGGTGGCCGGCACCCTGGCCGACCGGTACGGCGCACGGCCGCTGACCGTCGGCGGCATGCTGCTGATGGCGGCGTCCTTCGTTGCGCTGCTGTTGATCCCGGTCAACTTCGACTACTGGATCTTCGCGGTGCTGGTGTTCCTCAACGGACTGGGCGGCGGCATCTTCACCGCACCCAATACGGCGGCCATCATGTCCAGCGTGCCGCCGGAGCAACGTGGAGCCGCCTCGGGCGTGCGCGCCACATTCTTCAACGCGGGCTCGTCGCTGTCGATCGGGATCTTCTTCTCACTGATGATGGTCGGGCTGGCCAACTCGCTGCCCTCGGCACTCAGTGCGGGGCTGCAGGAGCAGGGGGTCCCGGCTGCGGTCGCGCACGAGGTCGCGCACACCCCGCCGGTGGGCAGCCTGTTCGCGGCGTTCCTGGGGTACAACCCGATCGGTGAACTGCTGGAGCCCTCCGGCGCCCTGGAGGCCCCGGGCGTCAACGCCGGCGTGCTCACCGGCAAGGCGTTCTTCCCCGAACTGATCACCGGGCCGTTCCACGCGGGCCTGACGGTGGTGTTCGTGGCCGCCGCGGCGATGATGCTCGTCGGGGCGGCTGCCTCGATGTTCAGCGCGGGCCGGTACGGCGAAGTTGACCCTCTCCCAGGGGGAGAGCCCACGCTGGAGGCATGACAGCTGACTGGGCAGACCTACCGAAAGCCATCACCACCTACCTGGGCGCGCCGGACACGGCGACCGCGCTCGCGGTCTTCACCGCCGACGCCACGGTGACCGACGAGGGCCGGAATCACCACGGCACGGAGGAGATCCGGGCTTGGATGACCCGCGCGGCCCGTGAGTACACCTACACCGCCGAATTCCTGGGCGCTACCGGAGAGTGGGATGTCGTGCAGCGCTTGACGGGGAACTTTCCCGGTGGGGTGGTCGACCTGCACTATCGGTTCTCGATGCGCGGTCCGTTGATCGAGCGACTGGTGATCGAGCCATGAGTGTGCGGAACTGGTTCATCACCGGCGGGACCCCCGGCGGCTTCGGCATCGCGTTCGCCGAGGCCGCGCTCGAGGTCGGCGACCGGGTGGCGCTGACCTCCCGGCGCCCCGCCGAACTCGACGAGTGGGCACGCGGGTACGGGACCGGGTGCTGATCGTGCCACTCGACGTCACCGATGATGGTCAGGTCCAGGAGGCGGTCCGGGCGGTCGAGCAGCGTTTCGGGGGCGTCGAAGTGGTGGTCAACAATGCCGGGCGCGGCTGGGTCGGATCGATCGAAGGCATGCCCGATTCCGGGGGGCGGTCGATGTTCGAGCTGAACTTCTTCGCCGTGCTCTCGGTCCTGTGGGCGGTGTTGCCGGGCATGCGGGACCGCGGCAGCGGCTGGGTCATCAATGTGTCCTCTGTAGCCGGGCTCACCGGGGTGACGGGGTTCGGCTATTACAGCGCAACGAAATTCGCGCTGGAGGCGGTCACCGAGGTGCTTCGCAACGAGCTGAGCGGCACCGATGTCCGGGTGCTGGCCGTCGAGCCCGGGGCGTTTCGGACCCGCGCCTACTCCGGGTTCGCCGGTGCGGCGGTGCACGAGACCGTCACTGCCTACCGGCCCATGCTGGAACAGGTCCGCGAGGCGATGGTTGAACAGGACGGCGCCCAGCCCGGTGATCCGCAGCGCGGTGCCCGAGCGGTCATCGCGGCCATGGCGCACAATCCGCCGCCGCGCCGGCTGGTGCTCGGCGGCGAGGGCTTCGATACGGTCATGTCAACATTGCAGGCGGCCATTCGGGACCTGCGCGATCATGAGGAGCTTTCTCGCGCAGCCGATTTCCCGGACAGCCGGAACACCGGCCAGCCGATCTCGGTGCGCCAGTCCGCGGCATCGGGTGTATCGCGGGGGCCCACGAGATAGATCTCCTGGATGGGGCCGTCCACGGCCAGCGCGTGGGTGGCCACCCACGCACCCAGCCGGCCGTAGGTGACGTCGATGTCATCGTGGGACCCGGCGTGCACGGTGACCGCGAGTTCGGCCGGCGGCAACTCCGTGACCTCGATACGTCCCGATGCCCGGGGCGTACGAACCGGGCGGAAGACGGTCATCAGACCGTAGCCGGCGGTGAACAGCTCGTTGGCGTAGTGGCCACCGGGTGGCCCGGTGCGTTCCTCGGGCCCGAAGGCGGCATCCAACTCGGACATCGCGCCGTCGTACCAATCGAGGGAATCCTGCAGATGCACAGGGCTTTTGATGGCGGCGACGGTGCGAGCCGGCAGCATCGGCAGCTGGACCTCGACCTCCGCGGGCTCGGGATGTACCAGGCGGCGCAGCGCGGTGACGGCGGCCTGGGTGCGGGCGAGTTCGGCCTCGAGTTGGCTCAGGTGTCCGGCGATCACCTGCTGGCGCGCTCGGGCGTCGTCGGTGGCGAGGATGCGCTTGATCTCCTGCAGCGGAACATCGAGCCGGCGCAGTTGGTGGATCACCTGAGCGTTCGGGATCTGCTCGGGCGCGTAGTAGCGGTAGTTCGTGAACGGGTCGACGGCGGCCGGCTCGAGGAGGCCGTCGGCGTGGTAGCGCCGCAGGGTGCGCACACTCAGGTGCGTGAGCGTGGCGAATTCACCGATGGTCAGCCGGGAGCCCATGACAGGAAGCCCAGAGATAGCTGTTCCCGTCGATCAGCGCGCGGAAGGCGCTGACGCCGATCGCTGGGCACGGTGCGCCGACGGGTTGCCTGACCGCTCCTGCGCAACCATCCCCGTCGATTAGCGGGGCTAACTGAGACTCGTTGGGGTGCGGCGCTTTCCGGCTGTCGTGTCGGTGCAGGCGACCGACGGGGTGGTCGAAGTTCCGGATGTCCGACCGCGGATCGATCCTGGTCAGATCGCCTGGCTAGTTTTGCTGATATTTCCATAGTCAATGACATGGACAGCAAATTTCAAGATCGTTCTGTTGCGCATTGAACGAGACGATCTTGAAAGGGTGGTCTGCACCCAGACTCAGAGCGATGACCTGGAAAAATATGCGTGCTTTGCGGCTCGGCACCTTGTACAGTTGGCGCGGGGATTCACCTAGCAGTGGGGGTTCAGCAAATGAAGAAGCGTCTAGCGGGAGCGATCGTCGGAGCGCTGGCGGCCGGGGCCATCCTCGGCACCGCGCCGGCCCAGGCCGACATCCCGAACAACCCGAGCCCGTGGGACTACACCGGCGACGTGATCAAGCTGCCGTTCTTCGGCAGCATCAAGATCATCGGTGCGGACGAATGGGGGCAGAACTACCGGGGGGTGAAGGGGCCCAAGGGTCCCAAGGGCCCGAACGCCAGCCCCCGCGGGGCCGGGAATCCGGGTTAGGTAGCCGGCGCTACCACCACATACTGCGCACGCGCGCTGTACCTGCCGGGGGGTTGGTGCAGCGCGCGTGCGTCGTTTCCGCACCCGTCAATTTTTGGCGGACCTCTGCCAAGAGTTTGCTGAGGCAAGAATCCCGCCCAGACCGGGCGCGCGCACCCCGGTGTTGCTCCGCGGTCCTTTTCGCGCTGGTCGGGCCCAATTGTTAGATGGGCTGCATTTTGCATGCACAATTTTTTGCTATAGCAAATTTGCGCCGACGTCACAGGCAGAACGTTCCGCTGGCAATCAAAACCCTTGAAGTCGGAAGGATTACCCACGACAAGGCCGGTATGCAGCGGATTCGAGGCACGCGGCAAAGAAAGTCTCGTGTATGGTCGGCGGGAAACTCACCGCGTTCGAGGGGATGCAGCAAATGAAGATGACTGTGGCCGGATTGATCGTCGGAGCACTTGCTGTCGGCACCCTCGTGGGAGCGGGCGCGGCCCAGGCCGCACCCTTCGAGTACATCGACAACCCGAGCCCGCACGTCAACCCGATCAAAGACGCCACCGGGAAGATCATCGGCTGGCAGGACACCAACCCCACCCTGTGGGATTTCACCGGTGACGTCATCAAGTTGCCGGGTGGCGGCAGCATCCGGTTCACCGGCAAGAATGACTGGGAACGGAACTACAAGGGCCGGACCGGTCCGAAGAGCGCCGGTAACCCGTCGGAGTAGTGCTCGACCGGGCCTACACTCGGCTTGGTGACAACCATCCAGCGTGGAACCCTCACCGACGCGATAACAAAGTTCTGGACCTTCGCCGCACCGGTCTACGACCAGGGCTGCCTGCAGAGGCTGGTGTACAAGCCGGCCCAGGACGAGGTCATCGACCGGCTGAGGCAGCACGGCTCCGCCCAGATCGTCGACGTGGCCTGCGGCACCGGCATCCTGGCCACCCGCATCCAGCAGGATCTGCGCCCCGACGAGGTCTACGGCCTCGACATGTCAGACGGCATGCTCGCCCAGGCCCGTCGACGGTCGGACCGGGTGCGCTGGAAATCCGCCGCGGCCGAGGAACTGCCGTTCGCGGACGGCTTCCTCGACGCCGTGGTGACCACCTCGGCCTTCCACTTCTTCGACCAGCCCGCCGCACTCAGGGAGTTCCATCGGGTCCTCGCACCCGGTGGCATCGTCGCGGTCACCACCGTGGTTCCGACACCGGGCGAAACCCGAAAACTGTTCGAATCGGCCGGCTTCCGGGTCGAAGACCAGCATCGGGTGCGTCGCACCTTCTGGACGCCGGTCGCCGATACGATCACCGTCGGGCTCAAGCCTGCTTGATCCACTTCTCGCCGGCCTTGGCGGCGCGGTGTAGCGCACCGAACTCACCCAGATATGTGGCAACCGCGCCGACGGCCGGCAGCATTCCCAGATAGCGGAAGACTGTGTTCGGGTGGGGCCGCTTGCCGACCTCATCGCTGATCGCGTTCAGGATTCCGGCGAGGTGCCACAACTTCTTGGGCAGTGAATCCGGCCACTCGTGCTCGGCCGGGGCGAGCGGGGGATCGGGGATGTCGCGACCACACAGCACCGCAGCCAGCATCCGGACCTGCGCCTGCCGATCGGTCAAATCGTACTCGCGGGCCACCGCGCACAGGATCAGCGTCTGATTGGCGAAGCCGAGCGCATCCTGCAGCGGAAGCTGACGCGCGATCACACCGAACGCGCCGGGAAAGGCCACCGCGATGTTGTTCAGTGCCCCCACCCGGTGCACCCACCAGTTGATGCGGGAGTTGCGATCCTTGCCCTCCCACGCCTGAGTGCCCGGCACGTCCGCCCAGTCCAGCACGGACGCAGTCACATTCAGCGCCTTGCCCAGCCCGCAGTCCCCGCCGTCGAGATCATGTGTGCGCTCGCGCAACCCCAGCGGGTCGAACTCGACGAGCGCATCGAGAATCAGATCGGCCAACGCCGCCGCACGGCTCAGCGCCGCGGCGACCTCGGCGTCGTCCAGATCTGCTTTCGGTAAATCGAGAACCCCCATGGCGACCAGTATTACCGTTAGGGCGCCAGTTCGACCAACACGGGGGCATGGTCGCTGGGGCTCTTGCCTTTTCGTTCCTCCCGGACGATTTCACCGTGCGTGACACGGTCGGCGAACGCCGCCGACCCGAGGATGAAGTCGATGCGCATGCCCTGCTTCTTCGGGAACCGCAGCTGGGTGTAGTCCCAGTACGTGTACACCCCCGGCCCCGGTGTGAACGGCCGCACCACATCGGTGAAGCCGGCGTCGACCATGGCCCGGAAGGCGGCCCGCTCCGGTTCAGAGACGTGGGTGGAGCCCTGGAAAACCGCCATGTCCCAGACGTCCTCGTCGGTGGGGGCGATATTCCAGTCGCCGACCAGGGCCACCGGCAGGGAAGGATCGTCGGCAATCCACTTGGAGGCCGTGTTGTGCAGGGCGCCAAGCCAATCCAACTTGTACGGGTAGTGCGGATCGGCCAAGGTGCGGCCGTTGGGGACGTACAGACTCCAGATCCGGACTCCGCCGCAGGTCGCACCGATGGCCCGGGCTTCGCGCAGCGCCTGCCATTCGGGTTGGCCGTCGAATCCGATCTCCACGTTCTCCAGCCCGACCCGGGACGCGATCGCCACGCCGTTCCACTGGTTCAGCCCGATGTGCGCGATCTCGTAACCCAGCGCGGCGAACGGCATCGCCGGGAACTGGGCGTCGGTGCACTTGGTCTCCTGCATGGCCAGCACGTCGACGTCGGCGCGGGCCAGCCAATCGGTCACCCGGTCCACCCGGGTGCGGATCGAGTTGACGTTCCAGGTGGCGATGCGCATCGGTTTCTCCTCGCTAGACAGGTTCGGGGACCTTGAGGTCCCGCTTCAGCGCGGTGAAGTCGCTGATGGTCTTGGTGGTCACCGACGCGACCGGTCGCGCGTTGCGCCCGGTGGCCTCGGTCTTGGACACCATCACGACCCCGTCGATATAGGGCTGGATGGTGGTGGCGTTCTGCACGGTGGCCACGATGACGAGCTGGAAGCCGAACTTGCGGAACGCCTGCAGGGCCTGTGAGGCGAACTGCGGATCGGACTTCGAGAAGGCCTCGTCGAGCATGAGCTGCGCGAAAACGGGTTTGTTGTCCCCACTCTCGGGGTTGGCCAGGTTGAAGCTCAGCGCGCCCGCCAGGCAGAACGCCATCAACTTCTCCTGCTCGCCACCGGAATTGTCGCCGGCATTGCTGTGCGTACGGATGAGTTCATCGCTGCGCACATCCCATTCGGCGCAGTCGAAGGTGAACCGGTTGCGGACGTCCAACGCATCGCGGGTCCACGCCCGGTCCTCGGGGGTGTTGCTGGCCAACCGATTACGCAGTCGCAGGATGTCGGCGTACTGCTCCAGGATCGCCTTCTTGTCACCCAGACCCACCTCGGCGATGCGCCGGGAGATGGACTTGACGATATCGGTGAGTTCGGACACCGCGGCCAGGCTGCGCGGCGTCGCCCGCAGCGTCAACCGGGTACCGCGGTTGAACTCCACCGCACCCAGACCGGTGTTGACCCGCTCGATCTGCTCGGCGATGCGGCGGGTCTCCTGTTCGGCGACGCGGTGCAGGGTCAGGATCGCGTCGGGGGCCTGCTCGGTGATGAGCCGCATCATCCGCTCGTAGGCATCAGGGAGTTCGCGTTCGTCGATGTGGCGGCAGACCGCGACATAGTCGTGCACCCGCTCGTCGAAGTCCTCGGAGTCGTTCGGGATGGCGTCGGGGAACGTCGTGTCGAAGGTCGCGATGATGCGGGCCAGCTCTTCGTAAGAGCGCCTGCGACTTTCGGTGAGCTGGTCGCGCTCGCGACGGACCGCGGCGAACAGCGCCTCCCGGTGCGGCTCCGGGTTGAGGAGTTCCAGGTGCACCGGGACCTCGGCGGAGTAGCGACGCAGCAGTTCGTTGGCGGCGTCGGACACCGACGGCGGTGCCAGGCGGTCCTGCAGATCCATCAGCCGGGTACGTCGACCGTCGAGGTCGTCACGCCGGGTCGCGATGGCGCCGCGCCGGGTCATCAGGGTCTGGATGTCGTTCCAGCATTCCTCGGCGCGCACGCTGAGCGCCTCCACATCGGGGTTGTCGGCCATCAGCAACTCGAACTGTTCCCGCAGCCGGTCGGCGTGCCCCTCGGCGGTCTCGGTGTCGATTTGGCTCCACTGCGGGAACTGCTCGCAGATGGCCTTGCACGCGGCGGCCTGATCGCGCCACTGCTGACGCTCGGCCGCGATATCGTCGGCGGCCTGGCGGGCCTGCTCGAAGGTGTGCTCGGCCTCGGCGAGTTCGGCGGTCAGCGCGTCCAACTTGGCGCCGATGTCACCCTGATAGATGTACTCGGAGGGTTTGAGCGGCCGGCGGTCGTCCTTGATCGCCAGCCGGTCGGAATCCTTGTACAGGCCGGTGTCGGTGACCGCACGCCGGAACCGGGGGAACAGGTCCGGGGTGTCCACGCAGATGTGATCGCCTGCGGCGCTGAGCACATCGAGCGCCTCGGGCGCGCACGGATGGTCGGGGCTGACCACGAACAGCTTGCCGGCCAGGGTGCTCGGCTCGGGCTCACGGTTCGGTGGATTCACCCGCACGTGGTGCAGGGCCAACCTGCCGCGCATGTTGTTCTCGTTGACGAAGCGCAGCACCTTGGCGTAGTGCTCGTCGGGCACCAGCAGCCGCAGACCCACCGAACGCAGCACTTTTTCCACCGCGCCCCGCCACCGGTTCTCCTCGGGACGCAGGTCCATCAGCTCGGCCACATACGGCAGCGTCGACGGGTCGACACCGACTGCGGTGCAGATGTGTTCGCGCATGGTGACCGCGAACTCCGGCAGCGCCGAACCGACGTGTTCGACACGTTTGAGTTCCTTGGCGGCATGGTCACGGGCGATGCGGGCGGCTTTCTGGGCGTATTCGGCGTCGGTGGACGCCTCCCGGCCACGGTCCAGCTTCACCGCCAGCCCGGCGGCCTGCTTGGACAGATCCTCACGCAGGTTCCAGAATTCGTCGGCGCTGTCGGGGACGGGTACGCCGTGGGCGGTGACCATCTCCTCGTAGGCCGCGCGGCGGCGGCCGATCTCCTCGGCCTGTGCCTCGGCGCCGGCCACCTGCGACTGCAGCGGGCCGACGTTGGTGCTGGCCCCGCTGATCTGCGCATTGAGCGAATCACCTTCGGCCTTGGCAAGATTGAGCTGGCGGGTCAGGTCGCCGTACTCGTTCTCCAGCTGGTCGATGATGCTGTCCAGGTTCTCGACCTCGGCCGGGCACTGCTGCAGCCGGGCGTGATCGGTGTAGGCGCGGACCATCTGCATGTCGACGAGGTCGATGATGCCGAGGTCCGAGGACTCCGAGGCGTAGCGCTGCTGGATGGCCTCGATATCGCCGAGGATCTTGCGCTTACGCTGCGCGACCGCCAGCAGTTCACGGGCCTCGACCAGGGGGTCGATCTGCTTGAGTGCCTCGGGCAGCCGGGCCAGGCTGTCGGGTTCGTCGAGCATGAAGTCGCGGACGAACTGCTCCAGGCCGCCGACGCTCTTGAGCGACTTGGCCTTTCCCAGCAGCTGCTGGGCGGCCTCGGAGGCGCGGATGCCGATCGACGCGTAGAGCTGGGCCAGGTACTGGGACTCCACCTTGGTGGAGAACCGCCAGCGGTCCTTGAACACCGCGGTGTCGAACCGTCCGGCCGCCCAGCGGTTGCATACCTCTTCGATGTCGAGGTCGCCGTCGCCGAGCACGAATCGACTCGACGAGTCCGAACGGGACTCTCCGGTCAGCCATTTCAGCACGAGGCCGGTGATCGACCGGCCGGTGTTGCTGGTGTAGGTGACCGCGACCGCCGACCAGGTGGTGCCGTCCCCGCGCAGGTACATCACCTGGCTGACACCGGCATCGCTGCGCTGACCCCAGGCCCCGCGCACGTATTTGTCCACGGTCCGTCGGCCGGCGCTCGACCCGGCCGCGGTGTTGTCGCCGGAGGCATTGAAGTTGCGCCGGTTGAAGGGCAGGAACCCGAGCGAGATGGCGTCCAGCAGTGAGGATTTACCGCTACCCGAGGCGCCGGCGATCAGCGATCCGCCGGCATTGATGGGCACCGAGTGATAACCGTCGAAGACACCCCAGTTGATCACCTGCAGCCGGGAGAGGTGGAACTGCTCACTCATTCCGAACCGCCCTTCAACAGCTGCTCGAACTGCTGCTGCAGTTCGGTGATCACCGAGGCCGTCATGATCGCGGTGATGACCGGGCTGACGGTGTAGCTGTCCTCGTCGTCACGGGTCTTGCGCAGGATGTCCAGACCGGCCAGGCGGGCGATCGCCGCGTCGATCCGCGCGGTGAAGGTGACGGTGTCGCGGTCGGTGTCGTTGAGCACCCCGGAGAACAGCCCGTGGATCTCGTCGCGGGTGATGAGGAAGCTGACATCCCCACCGGCGCGCATCATCTGGGCCAGGTGCAGCGCCAGGATGGAGTCGTAGGTGCCCAGCGGCTCACGCCGCAGCAGCTTGATGCCCTTGGCGGATTCGTACCGGGCCTGTTCCACGTAGGCGATGTCCACCCCCTCGGCGATGCGTAACTGCAGGTCGAGTTCGGAGAGCCGGACCGACAGTTCGGAGCGGTACTCGATGATCCAGCTGTACACGTCGCGGTCGGACTCGCTGCTGATGTAGCGACGGGTCAGCAGGTGCTGCAGGGCCCAGCAGGCCCGGTCGGGCATGGCACTGACATCGCCGTCGAAGCGCGGGCGGCGCGGCCGATTCGAGTGGCCCCCACCGGAACCGGTGCGGTCCACCTCCGGCAGCGAGGCGAAGTCGATATCGGAGTCCGGTGTGGTCACGACGCACCTTCCAGGATCGGCTCGGTGAACATCAGATGCGGAACCTCCATTTCGCGGTCATGGCCGTCCAGCGACTGGAACCGGACCGTGACAGGCGGTGCATCCGAGGTGTTCGGCTGCTTGAGCGCCCACGACCACAGCACGATCACGTGACCCAGATACGCCGCGTCCAGCATCGTCAACGCGTCCGGAAGCGACACCGGCAGAGACGAATTCAGCATCTGCGTCAGGGCGGGCGCGTCGACCTGCGTGGTCAGCGAGGAGAAGGTGGACAGATCCACCTCGCCCTGGGCCGGCTCGGCGGGCTTGGGTGCGGACAGGTCGTTGATCCGGAAGCTGAGCGCACCGACCGAACTGATGGCATGCCGGGCCAGCGGCACCTCGATGTCCAGACGCGAGTCGGTCAACGACTCCTTGAGCAGTGCCCGGGCGGCGCCGATGGCCTCGTTGAGCTGACGGGCCACCCCGCGGGTCTGCTCCAGAGTCCCGAACGCGGTGAACCGCTTGACCCGCTGGGCGCAGCGCTGCTGGATACGCTCCACCTCGTCGATCTGATGCCCGACCAGTTCGAAGAACCCGGCCATCACCTTGCGCAGTGCGGGATCGAGTTCGGGCAGGGTGGACGCGACGGTGGCGATATCGGCTTCGAACTCGGCGCGCTGATCGGGATCGTTGATCATCCGCAGGAACGCCCGATGCGAGTCGCGGCCCGCGGAGTCCCAGGCGGCCTGGTAGTCGGCGTACATCTGGCGCTGCCGGTCCCGGTACTCGACATTGGTGTCGATCGGGTCGTCCAGGGCTGCGGTGGCCTGCTCGATCATGGTGCCGTACAGGCCGATATCGGTGATCAGGCGTTCCATCTGCAGGGCGATGGCGCGGGCCTCGTCGTACATGGCGGTGACGTCGGGTTCGGGTCGCAAACCTGCGTCGAGTTCGTCGAGTTCGGCGTGTAGTGCCGCGATCTCGGCTTCGATGCCGGCCCGGATCCGGTCCGGGTCGTCCCCGACCCGGATGGCCACCTGCTTGAGGCGCGAGGCGATGCCGTTGATGGATCCACCGGTGGCGATGGTGTCGTTGCGGCGCATCCCGCGCACGAAGTCCAGGGCGCGGCGCGCGTCCTGGGTGAGGTAGCAGACATTGCGTTCCCCGCTGGCCACGCGGTGCAGCCAGCCCTGGCTGGCCCACGACTTGATCAGTGCCAGTCCGGACTGCTCACCGGTCTCGTGCAGAGCCTCCAGGTCGCGTTCCAGCCGGACCACCAGGTCCGTCTCACCGATCAGCCCGTCGAGAAGATGACGTTCCATCAGGGTCGCGTAGACCGCCAGGTTCGAGGTGGCCAGCAGTCGCAGTGCGCGCGAGCCCTGCACCTCACGGTTGGCCTCGAGTAACTCACGCATGGGGCACGAGGCTATCTGCGCGGACATAGCGGTGCCGGTGGTGCAGCCGGAAACCGGAGGACTCGTAGAGGGCGAGCGCGGGTCCGTTGTCGTCGAGGACCTGGACATAGGCGCGGGTCGCGCCCTGGTCGGCGCCCCAGGACCGCAGTGCCTCCCAGACCCCGCGGGCCAGCCCGGTGCGCCGCGCGGACCCGGCGACACGCACGCACGACACACCGAGCCAGCGGGTGCCGTCGGGCGCGGTGGTGACCGCGCCGCGCCCGACCGCCGCGACATCGCCCGTCGCCGGGTCGGGCAACGAGGCGAACGTCACGGTGCCGTCGATCACGGCGGTGAGGACGTCGACCGGGACGTCGCGTTCATAGATCCGCAGCCACTCGGGGGACGGCGTGGAGGTGAGGGTGGCGGCGCCCGGGCCGGTGGGGGCGAGGTCAAAGACCAGCACCCGGTTGGCCTTGATGCCGGGGGCTTTGATCGGCAACAACCGTTCCGGCAGGGCCAGCCAGGGCTCCAGGCCGCGCGCCGCGTACCAGTCGATGATCTGGGGCAGGGATTGCACCGAGGACGAGAACAGCAGCGGCGCGGCCGAATTCGCGCGACTGGTGTGACCGTGCGCGGCGCGCAGCAGCCAGCCGTCGCACCAGTGCTGCTGGGTGCCGGGCCAGGCCAGCGCGGCGGCGTGCTCGAGGGCGCGGATCTCGGAGTTGCGCACCGGGGTATGCGAGAGCTCACGCACCGACACCACGTCGGCGGGGTCGATCTCGACGACCTCGCCGGATTTGGTGCGCACCATCACCACGGGGTCGGTTGCCTCCAGATGCCCGACCACGTCGTTCAGACCGTCGGGTATCCGGTATCGCAGGGACACCCGCGCGCCCAGAGACGCCATGCTTCAGTGGCCGAAGGGGTCGGGATCCTCGCCGGGCAGCCAGCTCAGTCCGGGCACACCCCACTTGTTGGACTTGATCATCCGCTTCGCGGCGCGGGCGTGCCGGCCGATCAGGCTGTCGAGGTAGGTGAAGCCGTCCAGGTGCCGGGTCTCGTGCTGCAGCATCCGCGCGAACAGCCCGGTGCCCTCCAGCGTGATCGGGGTGCCGTCGGCGTCCAGGCCGGTGACCCGGGCCCACGATGCCCGACCGGTCGGGAAGGATTCACCGGGCACCGACAGGCAGCCCTCGTCATCGTCGTCGGGATCCGGCATCGTCTCGGGGACCTCGGAGGTCTCCAACACCGGGTTGACGACGACGCCGCGGCGGCGCGCGGTCTTGCCGCGGTCCTCGGCGCAGTCGTAGACGAAGACGCGCTCGGTGCGACCGATCTGGTTGGCCGCCAAGCCGACACCGTTGGCGGCATCCATGGTGTCGTACATGTCGGCGATCAATGCGGCCAGTTCGGCCGGCAGTGAACCGTCGGCGGCGACGGGCACCGGAGTGGTCGGGGTATGCAGGACCGGGTCTCCCACGATGCGGATTGGTACGACAGCCACGATTGGTCAGCTTAGTCAGCCGACGCGCGGGTAACGATCACGCCTCAATTCCCGGCGCCGTGATTGAATGAGCGCCGAACCACACAACTGTCATTTGCGAGTTATCGGAAGGGTCCAAACAGCGATATGGATGGCGCCATCGCGCGGACCGGCCAATCCGGGGACGACTCCGAACCCGCGGACGGGCTGACCCGCCGCGAACACGACATCCTGGCGTTCGAACGCCAGTGGTGGAAATACGCGGGGTCGAAAGAAGACGCCATCAAGGAGCTCTTCTCGATGTCGGCGACCCGGTACTACCAGGTGCTCAATGCACTGGTGGATCGACCAGAGGCCCTCGCCGCCGACCCGATGCTGGTCAAGAGGCTCCGCAGGGTCCGGGCGAGCCGGCAGAAGGCGAAGGCGGCCCGGCGGCTCGGCTTCGACATCACCTGAGCCGTTAGGCTTGCGCCGATGAACCAGCGAGACTCTTCCGGGCTGCCCTTGCGCGCCATGGTGATGGTGCTGCTCTTCCTCGGCGTGGTGTTCCTGCTGGTTGCACTCCAGTACATGGGCCCCGACGACGAAGGGGACAGTGACGCCACCGTGGTGAGCACCACCACCAGCAGCGCCACCTCCAGTGCCAAGGCGTCTCCGGAGCCGGAACAGCCGAAGGCCGAGGTGCGGGTGTTCAACATCTCCGAGGTCGCCGGCGCCGCCGAGACCGTGGCCAGCCGACTCCGCGACGCGGACTGGAACGTGACCGAGACCGGGAACCTGGTCCTGGAAGGCGTCCCGGTGACGACCGTCTACTTCGGTGAGGCGGAAGGTGAGCGGGAAGCCGCCGAAGAGGTGGGCAAGACGCTGGAGGCACCGGTCGAACCGCGACGACCCGAACTTGTGGAGCAACCACCGGGCGTCATCGTGGTGGTCACCGGCTAGGCTCTCGGGCATGCCGATCTCAGCCTCGATTCGCCTTCTCGCCGCCGCTGCACTCATCGTGCCGATCGCCAGCGCGTGTGCACCCAACGAGCCGGTCGCAACGGAGCCCGGAACCACCCCGCCGGTGTGGACCGGATCGCCCTCCCCGACGCCGACGGCCGGAGCGGATCACGGCGGCGGCCACGGCGCCGCGCCCTCCGGTGAGACCCTCACCGCAAATCTGGCATTGGTGGACGGCACCGAGGTGGCCACCGCCACCATCGAATTCACCGACGACTACGCGACGGTGACGGTCGAGACCACCGCGGCCGGTGAACTGACTCCTGGCTTCCACGGCCTGCACATCCACCAGGTCGGCACCTGTGAAGGCGATTTCACCAGCGCCGGTGGGCACTTCCAGACCGAAGGGCACACCGGGCATCCGTCCAGCGGTGACCTGAGCTCGCTGCAGGTTCGCAGCGACGGCTCGGCCAAGCTGGTCACGACGACGGACGCGTTCACGGCCGAGGATCTGCTCTCGGGCACCAAGACCGCCATCGTGATCCACGAGAAGGCCGACAACTTCGGCAACATTCCGGCCGAGAAGTACCAGCAGGTCAACGGCACCCCCGGTCCGGATCAGCAGACGCTGGCCACCGGTGATGCCGGCGGCCGGGTGGCCTGCGGTGTCTTCGCCGCGGAGTAACCGCGCGCGAATCGACTTTGCCGGGTCGCCCCGGCCGACCGTCGGTGTCGAGTGGGAGTTCGCTCTCGTCGATCCCGACACCCGCGACCTGAGCAACGAGGCCGCGGCAGTGATCGCCGAGATCGGCGAAACCCCGCACGTGCACAAGGAATTGCTGCGCAACACGGTCGAGGTCGTCACCGGGATCTGTGAGACGGTTCCGGAGGCGATGACCGACCTGCACGACACCCTGGTCCCGGTGCGCCGGATCGCCCGGGAACGCGGGATGGAACTGTTCTGCGCGGGCACCCATCCGTTCGCCCAATGGGAGATGCAGCAGCTCACCGAGGGCGCACGCTATGCCGAACTGATCAAGCGCACCCAGTGGTGGGGCCGGCAGATGCTGATCTGGGGTGTGCACGTGCACGTCGGCATCTCCTCGGCGCACAAGGTGATGCCCATCATCACCTCGCTGCTCAATCACTACCCGCATCTGCTCGCGCTGTCCGCGTCCTCGCCCTACTGGGACGGTGAGGACACCGGCTACGCGAGCAACCGGGCGATGATGTTCCAGCAGTTGCCGACCGCCGGTCTGCCCTTCCACTTCCAGAAGTGGTCGCACTTCGAACGGTTCGTGCACGACCAGAAGAAGACCGGAATCATCGATCACATGAACGAGATCCGGTGGGACATCAGGCCGTCACCGCATCTGGGGACCATCGAGGTACGGATCTTCGACGGGGTGTCCAACATCGCCGAACTCGGTGCGCTGGTGGCGCTCACGCACTGTCTGATCGTGGACCTGGATCGTCGCCTGGACGCCGGTGAGCAGCTGCCCACCATGCCGCCCTGGCATGTGCAGGAGAACAAGTGGCGCGCAGCGCGATACGGGTTGGACGCGGAGATCATCCTGGACGCGGACAGCAATGAGCGCCTGGTCACCGAGGACCTCGACGATCTGCTGACCCGGTTGCAGCCGGTGGCGGCATCGTTGGGATGCGCCGACGAGCTGGCGCGGGTGTCCGACATCTACCGACACGGTGCCTCATATCAGCGGCAGCGCCGGGTCGCCGAGGAGAACGACGGTGACCTGCGGGCCGTCGTCGACGCGTTGATCGGTGAACTGGTGCTCTGATGGCGGCGACCCCGATGTTTCCGCTCGAAGTGGCCATGCTGCCCGGCGAGGAACTGCCGCTGCGGATCTTCGAGCCGCGCTACACGGAGATGATCTCGCACTGCCTGGCCGGCGAACCGGAATTCGGGGTGGTGATGATCGAGGCCGGCCGCGAGGTCGGCGGCGGTGACCTCCGAAGCGATGTCGGGGTGCTGGCCCGCATCGTCGAACACGCCGATCTCGGTGGTGGGCGGTATCGGTTGCGCTGCATCCTCGGTGAGCGCATCAGGGTGACCGAATGGCTCGAGGACGCGCCCTATCCGCGGGCGCACACGGTGCCGTGGCCCGATGAGCACGGCCCCACGGTGGCCGGTGCGGACATCGCAGGCGTGGAGGACGTGGTGATGGCACTGTTCGAGCGGATCGCGCAGGCCCGCGACGCCACCCTGCCGCCGCGCGAGGAGTTGCTGGGCGGGCCCGAGCCGGGCCAGCAGGCCGGAGATCGGCTGTACGCGTTGGCCGCCCGGCTCCCGATCGGCCAGGCCGACCGGTATGCGGTGCTCGCCGCGCCGAGTGCGTGCGCGCGGCTGGAGGCTTTACGTGAGGCCGTCGAGACGGTCGCGGCGATGGTGGAGTTCCAGCTCGGCTGACTACTCGGGGTCGGGAAACGGGTTGTGCGCCAACTCGTCGGACACCACGCTCTCGCCGACGTTCTGTTCCCGGTAGGCCAGTTGGCCGACACGATTGGCGACCACCGGCGCGGTGATGAGGGTGAAGAACCCGGCCAGGATGATCATGCCCACGTCGGGATGGCCGCGCAGCCGTGTCGCCGCACCCGCCAGCACCAGCAACAGACCCAACACCTGCGGCTTGCTGGCCGCGTGCATGCGGGTCAACGTATCCGGGAACCGCACCACCCCGATGGCCGCGGTCAAGGCGAGCGCCGACCCGCCCAGCACCAGGACCGCGGTGATGATGTCGACAGCGGTCATCGGATTCTCCGATCGGTCACGTCCCGATCGGCCAGGTCGCGGTCCGGGACGCGGAAACGGGCCACGCTCACCGAACCCACGAAGCTGATCAACGCCAACGCGGTCAGGCTGTAGGTGACGGTGCTGTCCAGGCTGAACGCGGCCCAGGTCCCGACCCCGCACATCGACACGGCCACAAAGGCATCCAGGGCCACCAGCCGGTCCAGGGTGCTCGGCCCGGCCAGCAGCCGGTAGACCGTGATGGCGGCGGCAGCGGTCAGCATCACCGCCGCGGCGATCCACACCAGATGCATCAGGCGTCCTCCTTCTCGGCCGACGGTCGCCAGTCGGCGTCCCGCTCGAACGCCGCGACCATCAGCCGCTCCACCGTCTTCACCTGGCGGTAGAAGGATTTCACGCCCTTCTCGGAGCCGACGTCGAGCACGTGCACGTAGATGAGCCGCCGTTTCTGGTCGATCTCCAGCACCACCGAACCCGGGATCAGCGTGATGACCCCGACCGCCAGTGCCAACACCAGATCGGACTTGACGGCCAGGTGCGCGCGCAGCACCGCGGTGGCGGGCGGCGGCCCGGGCCGGATGGCCAGCCAGGCGACCTGGAAGGAGGACGCCACCAGTTTCACGGCGACGTAGAGCACCAGGCGCAGGAACGCCAGCGGCCGGAGCTTGCCCTCGACCGGCACCCGGGGCAGCGGCAGCAACAGGGTGATCACCAGCGCGACGACCAGCCCGCCGATGACGTTGGCGGCCGAGAAGGTGCCCCACAACAGCACCCACACCAGGGTGAGGAAGCACAGCGTCCAGATGCGTAGGCTGAATTTCCTCATGGCTGCAACACCGCCGAGACGTATTGGCTGCGGTCGAGAATCGCCTCGGCCGCCCGCTCACTGTAGGCGTAGATCGGTCCGGCGAACACGGTGAGCGCCAGGCCGACGGCGATCAGCGCGCCGGTGGGCAGCAGCATGCCGACCGGCATCCGCCCGACGTCGTCGCGGTCGGCGAAGGCGATGTCGTCATCGTCGTCGATCAACGCGGCCGGCACGGTGTTGGACAGATCGCCCTCGGGGGCGTCGGCACGGGCGCGCCAGAACGCCTTGGTCCACACCCGGGTGACCGCGTACAGGGTGAGCAGGCTGGTGACGACGCTGCCGGCCACCAGGATCCAGGCCAGCACCGAACCGTCCTGCGCGCCGGCCTCCACGAGGGCGACCTTGCCGATGAAGCCCGAGAACGGCGGTATGCCGCCGAGATTCAGTGCGGGGATGACGAATACGAAGGCCAGCAACGGGCTGGCCGCGGCCAGCCCACCGAGGCGTTGCAGGGTCGAGGCCCCGGCTTGGCGTTCGATGAGACCCACCACCAGGAACAGCGTGGTCTGTACGACGATGTGGTGCGCGACGTAGTAGACCGCACCGGACATCCCGAGGTGGTTACCCAGCGCGATACCGAAGACCATGTAGCCGATGTGGCTGACCAGGGTGAAGGACAGCAACCGTTTGATGTCGTTCTGGGCGATGGCGCCCAGGATGCCGATGATCATCGTCAGCAGGGCGGCCACCATCAGGACGTTGTCCAGTGCACCGCCGGGGAACAGCAGCGAGTGCGCCCGGATGATCGCGTACACGCCGACCTTGGTCAGCAGGCCGGCGAACACCGCGGTCACCGGGGCGGGCGCGGTGGGATAGGAGTCGGGCAGCCAGGCCGACAGCGGGAACACCGCGGCCTTGATGCCGAAGGCGACCAGCAGCACCGCGAACAGGGCGGTACGGGTGCCGTCGGGGACATCATCGAGGCGTAGCGCCACCTCGGCCATGTTCAGGGTGCCGGTGGTGGCGTACACCAGCGCGATACCGATCAGGAAGATCAGCGACGACACCATCGACACCATCACGTAGGCGATCCCGGCGCGGACCCGTTCGGCGCTGCCGCCGATGGTCAGCAGCACGAAGCTGGCGGCCAGCAGCACCTCGAAGCCGACGAACAGGTTGAACAAATCACCGGCGAGGAACGCGGTGCACACGCCCGCGGACAGGATCAGATAGGTGGGCTGGAAGATCGACACCGGTTGGCGTTCGTCGCCGTCGCTGATGCCCTGCCCGATGGCGTAGAACACCACCGCCAGCAGCACGATCGAGGACACCACCAGCATCAGTACCGAGAGCCGGTCGGCCACCAGGGTGATGCCCAGCGGTCCCATCCCGGGTTCGCTCTGACCCCAGCCACCCACCTGCACGGCCACCGTGCCGTCGCGGTCCACCAGGTACAGCAGGACCGAGCACACCGCCACCACCGCGGTCAGCGATGTCAGCGAGATCAGTTGCTGCAGACGTGGACTGCGGCCGGCGACCATGGTGATGGCCGCCGCGATGGTCGGGATGAGGACAGGCAGGGGCGTGAGGACTGTCGCAAGGCTCATCAGCGTGACCCCTCCGCACCCGGTAGCGCGTCGAGTTCGTCGGGTGCGTCGGTATCGCGGGCGGGCACCACGTCGGGGATGTCGCGGTCGACGGTTTCGTCGTCCACCCGCTCGGCCACCCGGGTGTCCTCGGGGTCGTTGCTGACTTCTTCGACGGTGGTCAGCTGGTAGGACCGGTACGCCAGCGCCAGCACGAAGGCGGCGATGCCCATGCTGATCACGATGGCGGTCAGGATCATGCCCTGGGCCAGCGGGTCGGCGTCGGTGGTCGAACCGTTGCTGGTGCGGCCGTAGATCGGGGGATTACCGGACGGGCCACCGACATTGAGGAGCAACAGGTTGACGGCATTGCCGATGAGCAACAGCCCCAACAGCATTCGGGTCAGGGTGCGTTCCAGCAGCAGGTAGACCCCGGTGCTGGTGAGCCCACCGATCAGGATGAGCGGGACGAGGTAAGCGGTCATCTGGCCATCTCCACATCGACGCGGGCACCCAGGCTGCGCAGGATGTCGAGAACAAGGCCGACCACGATCAGATACACACCGAGGTCGAAGAACAGGGCGGTGACCAGTTTGATGTCACCGAGCACCGGAATGTCCAGGTACAGCACCGCCGAGGACAGCACCGGCGCACCGAGCAGCAGTGAGGTCAACGCCGTTCCCGCGGACAGGCAGAGACCCGCTCCGAGGATCTTCCCGGCGTCCAGTGGCAGCGTCTCGCCGAGTTCGTAACGGCCGCCGGCCAGATAGCGCAGCACCAACGCCAGGCCCGCGGTCAGGCCCCCGGCGAACCCGCCGCCGGGGGTGTTGTGCCCGGCGAAGAACAGGTATGCCGAGAGCACCATGATGAGCGGGAAGATGATGCGGGTGGCCACCTCGAGCACCAGCGAGCGGTGCCGCGGGTCACGCAATTCGCTGCCGCGCAACCAGGTGACGTCGCCGGCGGCCGGGCTGTACGCGGCGACCGGGCCGATGTCGGGTTGGCCGACGCTGGCGGGCCGCGCCTGGGAGACTCGGGGGGCGGCGCCGAAACGCCTGTTGCGGAACACCATCGAGGCCACCCCGGTGGCGGCGACGACCAGTACCGAGATCTCGCCCATGGTGTCCCAGGCGCGGATGTCGACGAGCAGGACGTTGACGGCGTTGGCCCCGTGCCCGCGGTAATAGGCGGCGTCGGGCAGCAACTCGGCGATCGGTCTGCTGTCGCGGGCCGCCATCGCGAACACCGCCAGCCCGGTGACCGCCGCGCCGACCGCCAGGGACAACGCGGCCCGCGGCAGCCGGCTGCGGCTGATGTTGGACCGGTCGGCCTCGGCCGGCAGGGTACGCAGCACCAGCACGAAGATCACCAGCAGCAGCGTCTCCACCAGGAACTGGGTCAAAGCGAGGTCGGGAGCGCCGTGGAAGGCGAAGATGGCGCCGCAGCCGTAGCCGGTGACGCCGACCAGCAGCACCGCGGCCAACCGGTTGCGCATCACCGTGGCGCCCACCGCGGCGGCGAGGATGACCAGGCCGACGACCACCTGCAGCGGGGAATCCCAGAGCGCAAGTTCCGGGCGGTCCCGGGCGCCCAGCACCAGGGCGGCCACCGGCAGCAGCACCAGGGTGCACAGGATCACCGACTGCGTCGCGGGCAGCGACCCGCGCTGGGTCTGGGCCGTGGTGCGGACCGCCAGCACGTCCAGACCCCGCATCACCTCGTCGTAGATCCGGTCCGCGTTGCCCAGTGGGGTGAAGCCCCTTTTCCCGCGCGGCAACCGTTGCCGGCCGAAGAACACCACCGTGCCGACCGCCAGGATCAGCACCGAAAGCAGCAGCGGCGCGCCCACTCCATGCCACAGCGCGAGGTGATACTCGGCCCGGCCGGGGACGGTCTTGGCGTAACCGCCGAGCGCGGAATCCAGCGCCGCCGGGTACAGCCCGAAAACCAGTCCCGCGGCGGCCAGGATGGCCGGCGGCAGCAGGAAGTTCACCGGCGGGCGGTGCATCTCCTGCACCCGGACGCTGGGTTCGGTCTGACCCTTGCCGGAAAAGGCGCCCCACAGGAAGCGCAGGCTGTAAATGGTGGTGAAGACCGAGCCGATCGCGATGCCGGCCAGGACGAAGGGCGCGGCCGGCCCGAGTGCGGCACTGTGCAGCACGGTCTCCAGATCCGCCTCCTTGGCGACGAACCCGAAGAACGGGGGCAACGCCGCCATGCTGGCCGTCGCGCCCACTGAGATGACGAGCAGCGGTCGATGCGCCGTGCCCAGCCCGGCCAGCTTCCGGATGTCGCGGGTACCGGTGGCGTGGTCGATCACCCCGACGACCATGAACAACGCGGCCTTGAACATGGCGTGTGCGCAGAGCATGGCCAGCCCGGCCAGCATCATGTCCGGTCCGCCGGCCCCGACCATGATGGTGATCAGGCCGAGCTGACTGACGGTGCCGAAGGCCAGGATCAGCTTGAGGTCGTACTCGCGGACCGCGCGCCAGCCGGCCAGCAGCATGGTGAGCAGACCGAGACCGATCACCATCGGCCGCCACAGCGGGGTGTCGGCGAATCCGGGCGTCATCCGGGCCACCAGGTACACGCCCGCCTTCACCATGGCGGCGGCGTGCAGGTAGGCGCTGACCGGAGTCGGGGCGGCCATTGCCCCCGGCAACCAGAAGTGCAGCGGCACGATCGCCGACTTGGACAGGGCCCCGACCAGGATCAGCGCGATGCCGATCGTGGCGGCCAGACCGGTCGGCGGGGCGGCGATGAGTTCGGAGAGCAGGTAGGTGCCCGACAGGTTGCCCAGGATGATGATGCCGACCAGCATGGCCAGGCCGCCGAACGTCGTGACCAGCAGCGCCTGGGTAGCCGCCCGACGGCTGGTGGCGCGTTCGGCGTAGTGCCCGACCAGCAGGAACGACAGCACCGTGGTCGTTTCCCAGAAGATGTAGAGCAGCAGCATGTTGTCGCTGATCACCAGGCCGAACATGGCGCCGGAGAAGGCGACGAGTTCGGCGGCGAAGCTGGGCAGCCGCTTCTCGATCTTGCCCTCGTGGTGGTGGAAGTATTCGGCGCAGTAGAAGAGGACGAGCGCGCCGATGGCCAGGACCAGCACGCTCATGATCGCGGCCAGCGAATCGAAGCGCAGCGTGATGTCCATGGCGAGTTCCGGTACCCACGGGATGTGGACGGTCGGAACGTGCCCACCGGTAGGCCAGTTCATGCCCACCCAGATCAGTGATCCGAGCGGCACCAGTGCCAGGGGATAGAACGCCAGACGACCCCACCTGGCGACCAGGAGGGGCGCGATCGCGGTGGCAACCGCGTGCGCGATGAGAACGGTGAGCATGGCACTCCGATCGGATTGGGGTCGGGGTGTCAGCCACGAGGGCTAAAGGCAGTCTACCTGCACCGATTTTGCGACCCGGTGCCAGCCAGGATGGGAATGGCATGAGAAAATACGCCGATTCCCCAGCTCAGGATGGGCCAGATCGGCCAGAAGTACCATCCGCCGCCGCCGAGTCCGACGGCCAACCAGATACCGAGCATGAGCACCGCGCCGGCCAGGTAGGCGCCGAGGTGGATCCGCACACTCAGTCGGGCAGCCCGGACCTGTTCGGCCCGGCGGCGGGGGTCGTTGCGCCGCAGGGTGCCGACCGGCAGATCGGCGACCAGTCGGTCCAGTTCTTCGGTGTCCTGGGCGGCGAAGGCGCGGCCGAGGCGGTCCTCGTACTCGTCCATGGGCAGGTAGCCCTGGGCCAGGGCCTGACCCAGGGTGCCGGCGGTGCGTTCGCGCTCACGGTCTCCTGCGCGGATGACGGGCATGAGAGCCTCCCGGGGTAACTAGTCATTGACTAGTTCCACTATGGCCCGGGAACTTGTCACCGTCAAGATGGGTAGCCTGCGGAGGTGGACCGGATTGTGAGCGCCAGCCGCGAGATCGCCGCGGACCCCGCCGTCATCTTCGAACTGATCGCCGACCCCGCGCAGCATCCGCGGTGGGACGGCAACGACAACCTCATCGAAGCCGCGGCCGGACAGCGCGTCCACGCCGTCGGCGATGTCTTCCGGACCCTGATCTACACCGGCGACCACCGGGAGAACCACATCGTCGAATTCGAGGAGGGACGCCGTATCGCCTGGCTGCCGTCGGAGGAGGGCAAGCAGCCCCCCGGTCATCTGTGGCGCTGGGAGATCGAACCGCTCGAAAACGGTCACTCGAAGGTGACCCACACCTACGACTGGACGAACCTCACCGAGGAGAAGCGTCTGGTGCGTGCGAAGGCGACCACGGCGGACAAGCTGGCCGCCTCGATCGACCGGCTAGCGGTCCTCAGCGAAGGCGCGTAGCGACTCCACCTGCACCGGATCCAGTGAGGGGCGCACGTTCTCGCGTGCCTTGGCCACATCATCGGCGGTGACGTCGGCCGCGTCGATGGAACGGCGCATCGCGGTCAGCGCGGCCTCACGCAGCAGCGCCACGCAGTCCGCTGCGCTGTAGCCGTCCAGATCGTCGGCCAGTGCATCGAGGTCGACGTCATCGCTGAGCGGGATGGATTTGCCTGCGGTGCGCAGGATCTCGCGTCGGGCCGCGGCATCGGGCGGTTCGACGAAGACCAGCTTCTCCAGCCGGCCCGGCCGCAGCAGCGCCGGGTCGATCAGATCCGGACGGTTGGTGGCGCCCAGGACGACGACATCGCGCAGCGGGTCGATGCCGTCGAGTTCGGTCAGCAGCGCGGCCACCACCCGGTCGGTCACCCCGGAATCGTGGCTCTGCCCGCGCCGCGGCGCGAGCGCGTCGATCTCGTCGAGGAACACCAGCGAGGGTGCCGAATCCCGGGCCCGGCGGAACAATTCGCGCACCGCCTTCTCCGAGGACCCGACCCACTTGTCCATCAGTTCGGCACCCTTGACGGCGTGCACGGACAGCCGGCCCGAACTGGCCAGCGCCCGCACCACGAAGGTCTTCCCACAGCCGGGCGGGCCGTAGAGCAACACACCGCGCGGCGGTTGCACACCGAGACGGGCGAAGGTGTCCGGATGCTGCAGCGGCCAGAGCACCGCCTCGGTCAGCGCCTGTTTGGTCTCGACCATGTCGCCGACGTCTTCGAGGGTGACTGACCCGACCGCCACCTCCTCGGTGGCCGATCGGGACAGCGGACGGATCACCGACAGCGCGCCGACGAGGTCGTCCTGTTTCAGTGCCGGTGACTCGGCGCTGGCGCTGGCCCGCGCCGCGGCCCGCAGCGCGGCCTCACGGACCAGAGCGGCCAGATCGGCGACAACGAAACCCGGTGTGCGGTCCCCGATCTCGTCGAGATCCAGTGCCTCGGCCGGTACATCGCGCAGCAGCACCTCCAACAACGCCTTGCGGGTGGCGCCGTCCGGCAGGCTCAGACCCAGTTCGCGGTCGCACAACTCCGGGGCCCGCAACCGGGCGTCGACGTTGTCGGGCACAGCCGAGGTGGCGATGAACACGACGCCGTCGGTGGCTACCGCGTTTCGCAATTCGGTGAGGATCAGGGTGGCCACCGGCTGTGGGGTGGCCGGCAGCAGCGCGTCGATATCGGTGACGAGCAGGACACCGCCGGAGCTCACCGCGGCGACCGCCGAGGTCACCGCCGACAGCCGGTCCTCCTCGGCCAGCGCGCCGATCTCGGGCCCGTCCAGTTCGATCAGCCGGCGCTCGGCGCACACCGCCCGGACCAGGGTGGCCTTCCCGACACCGGCGGGACCCGACACCAGGACGCCGAGATGTGCCGTGGCGCCGAGGCTTTCCAGCAGTTGCGGTTCGTCGAGGGCCAGTTTGAGCCATTCGGTCAACTTGCCGGCCTGCACGTGCGCGCCCTTGAGGTCATCGAGCGGGATCGCCGCGGGGGCCGGTGACCGGCTCGGTGCGACGGGCGCCGCGGCGGTGGAGATGCCGTCCCCCCAGCAGACATTCGAATTGGGTTGCACGCTCACGGTGCCCGCCGGGTCGACACCGGTGACGGTCAGCAGTTCCGAGGTCCAGGTGATGCCCACCGAAGTGGTCAGCGCCGTGGTCGCCGCCGAGGTCGACGTGCCCGGCCCCAGATCGCGGGGGAGCAGGGACACGGTGTCCCCGACGGTCATCACCTTGCCCAGCAGCGCCATCCGCAGGGTGGCCGGTGAGACAGACTGGGTGGCCAGCCGGGAGCCGGTCAGGGTCACCGAACGGGCACCGAACACCGTCACCGGGGCCACCACCACGGGGCTGTTCTCCCGGAGTCCGGCGTTGGACAACGTCACATCGTCGAGCAGTGCGACCCCGGCCGGGGTCCCGTCGGGGGCCACGCCCACCACCGCGGCCGTGGTCCGCGAACCGAGCAGCGATACCGCGTCCCATTCCCGGATACCCAACGCGGCGATGGCCTCCGGATGCAGGCGCACCACACCACGGCGACTGTCCAGGGCGGACGTGTTGAGGCGGGCGGTCAACCGGAGTTCGGTCATTGGCGCCCGGTCGGTTTACGCAGCCCCAGCCGCATCATCGACCGGCGGTTCGGCTGCGCCCGGCGGATCTCGCGGCGCTGCGCCCGCCGCTCCCGGGGTTTGGCATCCCATGCTTCCGGCCGGGCGGCCACCCAGCGCTGACTGCGCACGGTGAACGGGATGATGCAGACGTAACCGACGATGATCAGCAACACCAGCACGTACGGGAACAGCAACAGCGCGGCGGCCGCCGCGGCGATGGCGATGAGGAGGATGGGCGCCGCATTCGGCGGCATCGAGACCGACTTGAGCGCCAGGGTCGGGACCCGACTGACCAGCAACGCGGCATTGGCCGCGAACCAGAAGCAGACGAACCATTGCGACGTCCACCACCCGCCACCGAACTGCAGCATTGCCGCCAGCGGCCCGATGACGCCGACGGCACCGCACGGCGCGGGCATCCCGGTGAAGTACTGCCGGGTGTAGGCGGGTTTGGTGTCGTCGTCGAGCAGCGCGTTGAACCGCGCCAAGCGCAGCACGATGCAGACCGCGTAGAGCAGCGCGAAGATCCAGCCCACCGGAGAAGACGGCAGCAGCGTCACATAGACCACCAGCGCGGGGGCCACGCCGAAGTTCACCGCATCGGCGAGCGAGTCGATCTCGGCGCCCATGCGCGATTGGGCATCCAAGGCACGGGCGATACCGCCGTCGATGCCGTCGAGGACTGCCGCGGCGCCGATGAGCGCCAACGCGATATGCGGCTGGCCGTCGAGCGCGAACTTGATGGACGTCAGCCCCGCACAGATGGCCAATACGGTCGTCGCGCTGGGCAGGATCCGCATCGCCGCCGGGCGCTGCCTGTTAGCGGTCGGCATCACGCAGCTCGGCCAGGATCGTCTCGCCGCCGATCGCGCGCTGGCCGCTCTCCACCAGCACGTGGGCATCGGTCGGGAAGTAGGTGTCCAGCCGCGAGCCGAACCGGATCAGCCCGTAGGTCTCGCCGAGGGCCAGGTTGTCACCGGCCTGCGCGCTGCACACGATGCGCCGGGCGATCAGCCCGGCGATCTGCACGGCGACTATGTCGACGCCCTCGGGCGTGCGGAGCCACAGGCTGTTGCGCTCGTTGTCCTCGCTGGCGGTGTCCTTGTCGGCGGACAGGAACCTGCCCGGCCGGTGCACCACGCCCATCACCTTGCCGGCCACCGGCGCCCGTTGGACATGGGCGTCGAAGATCGACAGGAAGATGCTGATCCGCTGCATCGGGGCATCGCCGAGACCCAGCTCGGCCGGCGGGACGGCGGTGTCGATCAGCGTCACCAGCCCGTCGGCGGGGGCCACGACGGCCCCCTGCCGGGTCGGCGCGACCCGGGGCGGGTGGCGGAAGAACAGCGCACAGAATGCCGCCGCGCCCAGGCCGGTGTTACGCAGCCAGCGACGGTTCTTGCCGGCCGCGGCCAGGCCGAGCCCGCCGGCGATGAACGGCAGGCCGGCCTGATGGACCGGAGGGACGGTGGAACGGACGAGTTCGATGAAGCGTTGCGCTTCAGAGCTGTCATCATCGGGTGAACGCGCAGGTCTGGCCATTTGGGTCCCGATTCTACGTTGGGTTTTCGGGGTGTCAGCCGCCGGTGAGATCCCACACGTCGACCTGTGACCCCGCGGCCACCTTGTCGATACCGAGCGGAATGTCGAGCAGGCAGTTCGCGGACGCCAGCCAGCGCAGGTGATGCGAGGCGGGCGGGCCGTAACTGGTCACCACGGCCTGTCCCTTCTCATAGCCGAGGACACCGCGGCGGAACTGGCGCTTGCCGGCCGGCGACGTCAGGTCCTCGCCCAGGGTCGCGGTGATGCGGGGGCGCTGGGCGGGCAGGCCCATGGCGGCCCGCAGTGGCGGCCGCAGGAACACCTCGAAGGAGACCAGCGCGCTGACCGGGTTGCCGGGCAGCGTCACGATGGGCACACCGTCCACCCGGCCGGACCCCTGCGGCATCCCCGGCTGCATGGCGACCTTGACGAACTCGACGGTGCCGCCGAGGGCGTCCTTGACCACCTCGTACGCGCCGGCGCTGACACCGCCGGTGGTGACGATCAGATCCACCGCCCCGGCGTGCTCGGCCAGCGCGGCGCGGAACAGCTCGGGGTCGTCGCTGACCACCGGCCCGGTGACGGCCTCGGCACCGGCGTCGCGGACCGCCGCGGCCAGCATGACCGCGTTGGATTCGTAGATCTGGCCCGGCTGCAGCGGGGTGCCCGGACCGACCAGTTCCGATCCCGTGGACATCACCAGCACCCTGGGCCGGGGCGACACGCTGACCTCGGGCAGACCCAGCGCGGCCACCAGTCCCAGTGCGGCCGGGCTGAGAAGCTGGCCGGCCCGCAGCACCGTGGTGCCCGCGGCGACGTCCTCACCGGCGCGGCGGATGTGCTGGCCCTCGCGGGTGGCGACGCGGATCTGCACCTGGGGCTGGCTGGCGAAATCCGCTCCGAAATCGGAGTTGGTGGCTTCCACCGGGACCACGGTGGTCGCCCCCGGCGGCAGCGGGGCGCCGGTCATGATCCGTTGGGCGGTACCGGGTTCGAGCGGCTGGGTGTCGGTGCGGCCGGCCGGGATGTCGTCGGCGACCGGCAGCGTCACCGGGGCTTCCTCGCTCGCCCCGGCGATATCGGCGGCCAGCACCGCGAATCCGTCCATCGCCGAGTTGTCGAATCCGGGCAGCGATACCGGGGCCGTCACATCGGCGGCCAGAACCAGGCCCAGCGCGTCGGCCGGCGCCACGGTCCCGGCGGGGCGGGGCTGGATCAGACCGGCGATGACGTCCTGGTGTTCTTGGACTGAGCGCATGTGTCAGACGGGGAAGTGCACGTCGGTCAGGTCCTCGGAGACCGCCCACAACCGCTGCTGGATGGCCACGTCGTGGGACTGGCTGCTCGACGGAACCAGATGCGGATGCCCGACCACGCCGAACGCGCGGACGGGGAAGGCGGGGCCGTAGTACTGCCCGCCGCGGACCGCCGGGTCGGTGGCGGCGCGCAGGGTGGCCAGCGCACCCACCAGCGGTGAGTTGGTGACCAGATTCGCCAGGGTGGCGTAGCCGGGCAGATTCGTCCCGGGGGTGTGCCGCATCAGTTCGGTGTTCGAGACGCCCGGATGCGCGGCGACCGAGAGCGTGTTCCTGCCCTTGAGTCGACGGTCCAATTCGTAGGCGAACATCAGGTTGGCCAGCTTGGACTGCCCGTAGGCGGCAACCCGGTTGTAGCTGCGCTCCCACTGCAGATCGTCGAAATGAATTTTGGCCTGATTGCGGTGCGCGATGCTCGCGACCGTCACCACGCGTGAATTCTCCACGGGCAGAATGTTTTCCAGCAGGAGCCCGGTCAGGGCGAAGTGGCCGAGGTGGTTGGTGCCGAACTGCAACTCGAAGCCGTCGGCGGTGGTCTGCTTGGGCGGGTACATCACCCCGGCGTTGTTGATCAGCAGATCGATGCGGGGGTGCTCGGTTTTGAGCTGCTCGGCCGCGGTGCGCACCGACTGCAGCGAGCCCAGGTCGAGGGGGACCACCTGCAGGTCGGCCTTCGGGGTGGCGGCGCGGATCTTGGCCGCGGCCTGCTCACCCTTGGCGGTATCGCGGACCGCGATGACCACCGCGGCGCCGCGGGCGGCGAGCACCCGGGCCGTCTCGTAGCCGAGGCCGGTGTTGGAACCCGTGACGATCGCGACGCGCCCGGACTGGTCGGGGACATGTGATTCGGTCCATTTCTGGGTCATGTCTAGAACATACGGTGCCCGACGGCCATGCTCGAGTGATGGGTGCACCCGTGCAGATGGCCGAACCCGCCTATCCGCCCAGCCGCAGCGCGCCGCTGGTGTGGGCGCTGGGCGCGGCGATTCCGTGGCTGGGCGTGGTGTTCGCGCAGCTGATCTGGTTCGTCGTGGACCCGCGGATGCCCTGGTTGCATGCCGCCGCGGGGGCACTCACCGCGGCGGGTGCGCTGGTATCGGTGGTGGTGGCGCCGATCTGGCGGTACCGGGTGCACCGCTGGCAGATCGGTCCGCAGGCGGTGTACACCCGCACCGGCTGGCTGGTGCAGGAGCGTCGCATCGCACCGATCTCGCGGGTGCAGACCGTCGACACCTACCGTGGCCCGCTGGACCGGCTGTTCGGGTTGGCCAACGTGACCGTGACGACGGCGTCCTCGGCCGGCGCGGTGCGGATCGTGGCTCTCGATGCGCCGGTGGCCGATCAGGTGGTGGCCCAGCTGACCGACATCGCCGCGCTCGGCGGCCACGACGCAACATGACGGCAACGGAAAGTGCGCAATGGCAACGTCTTTCACCGCGCATGTTGTTGGTGCACCCGGTCCATGAGGTGCTCAACCAGCTTCCGTTGCTGATCGGGGCGATCGTTCTCGGATCGGCCACCCAGAATCCGGTGTGGTCGTTGGTCGGGGTGGGGCTCATCGTGGTGCTCGGTGTGGCCCGGTGGTTCACCACGAGCTACCGGATCGACGATCAGGATGTCGTGCTGCGTACGGGCCTGCTGCAACGCAGTGAACTCTCGGTGCCGCGCAACCGGATCCGCTCGGTGCAGACCGAAGCGCGGGTGCTGCACAGGCTGCTGGGGCTCAGTGTGCTGCGGGTCAGTACCGGCCAAGAAGACAAGGGCGGCAACGCCTTCGTGTTGGATGCGGTGGAAACCGGTCAGGTCGCCGTGCTGCGGGGGTTGCTGCTGGGCCAGGACGGGCAGTCCGCTCCGGCGGGCCGGGTGCTGGCCTCGTGGAAACCGTCCTGGCTGCGCTACAGCCCGCTGAGCTGGTCGGGGTTGCTGAGCATCGGTGCGGCGCTGGGG
This sequence comes from Mycobacterium sp. AMU20-3851, assembly GCF_043974665.1. Classification (NCBI taxonomy): domain Bacteria; kingdom Bacillati; phylum Actinomycetota; class Actinomycetes; order Mycobacteriales; family Mycobacteriaceae; genus Mycobacterium; species Mycobacterium sp. AMU20-3851. The sequence goes on along the minus strand of NZ_CP146371.1, from coordinate 5,155,021 downwards.
GTGGCCTATCAGGCCGGGTTCGGGGACGCGCTGAGCCGGTGGTTGGCCGGCCGGCTCAGCCCCGCGGTGGTGTTGGTCCTCGTGCTGGCGGCCGCGGTGCTGATCGCGGTCGGGCAGTCCCAGCTGACCTACGCGAACCTGGTGCTGACCCGGCGGCCGGACACGCTGAACCTGGTGCACGGACTGCTGCGGGTCCGGGAGCGCACCTTCGATCTGGACCGGCTGCGCGGCGGCAGCCTGCGGGAGCCGTTGTTGGTGCGGGCCATGGGCGGGGCGCGGCTGGATGCGGTGATGACCGGCGTGGCGGGGGCGGGGGAGTCGTCGCTGTTGTTGCCACCGTGCCCGGCCGGCACGGGGCGGGCCGTGCTGGCGGATCTGGTGGGGGACCCCGAGGTGGTCGCGGGCACGCTGGTGGCGCACGGGCCCGCGGCGGTGCGACGCCGGTGGGTGCGGGCGCTGGCGCTGCCGGTCCTGGTTGCGGTCGTGTTGCCGTTCACCCCCGCGCCGGGTTGGGCCTGGGCGGTGTGGAGTCTGCTGCTGGTCGGGGCGGCGGGGCTGGCGATCGACCGGGTGCGGGCCCTCGGGCACCGGGTGGATGCGTACTGGCTGGTGACCCGGTCCGGCAGTGTCGAACGACGCCGCGATTGTGTGCAGACCGCGGGCATCATCGGGTGGACGGTGCGGCAGACCTTCTTTCAGCGCCGGGCGGGTGTGGCGACCGTGGTCGCGGCCACCGCGGCGGGCACCAAACGCTATGTGCTGATCGACGTGCCGGCCGAATTGGCGTGGACGGTGGCGGCCACGGCGTCACCGTGGGTGGCCGACAGTCAGTGGGCCGCTTAGTCTCGCTGCATGGCAATCGGTGGAGTCCTGTTCGATATCGATGGGGTCCTGGTGACCTCGTGGCAGCCGATCGACGGTGCCGCCCGGACCCTGCAAGTCCTGGCGGACAACCAGATTGCCCGGTCCTACCTGACCAACACCACCACCCGGACCCGGACCCAGATCGCCGACCTGTTGACCGAGGCGGGCATGACGGTCCGTCCCGACGAGGTGATCACCGCGGCCGTGTTGACCGCCGACTATGTGCGAGACCGATATCCGGGGGCGCGGTGTTTCCTGGTCAACAGCGGACAGATCGCCGAGGACATGGCGGGCGTGGACATCGTCTACTCCCACGAGTTCAGCGGGCCGGCGGCCCCGGAGACCCCGGACGTGGTGCTGCTGGGCGGCGCCGGACCCGAATACAACCACCTGACCCTGTCCTGGGTGTACGACTGGATGGCGCAGGGCGTCCCGGTGGTGGCCATGCACCGCAGCACCGCGTGGACCACCAGCGACGGCCTGCGGGTGGACACGGGTATGTACCTGATCGGTATGGAGGAGACATCCGGGCGCAAGGCCACCGCGGTCGGCAAACCCGCACCCGAGGGATTCCTGTCGGCGGCCAACGTGCTCGGGCTGAACACCGAGGAGATGTGCATCGTCGGCGACGACCTCAACAACGATGTGCTGGCCGGTCAGGTGGTCGGTATGACCGGCGTGTTGGTACGCACCGGTAAGTTCCGGCAGGCCACGTTGGACCGTTGGGCCGCAGATGAATTCGCCATGCAGCCCAACCACGTCGTCGATTCGGTGGCCGACCTGCCGGAGCTGCTGGGCCTCTAGCGCTGCGAGGAGCTCAGGCCGCGCACGGCGTCGATGCGGGCCTTGATCTGCTCGCCGGTGGCCGCCGCCAACGGCGGGCCGCCGCAGATCTGGCGCAGTTCGTTGTGGATCTGCCCGTGCGACTTGCCGGTTCGGTGGTGGGCGATCGACACCAGCGTGTTCAGCTCGCGCCGCAGTTCCTGCAACTGTCCGTGGGTGCTCCGCGGTGCGGGCGGCCCGCCGGCAGCCGCGGCGGCGGTGCGCTTCTGCAACTGCTCGTCCTGGCGGCGGCTGAGCAGGTCGCGCATCTGGCTGGCGTCCAGCAGGCCGGGGATGCCGAGATAGTCGGCCTCCTCCTCGCTGCCCGCGGCGGCCGCGGTGCCGAACGACGACCCGTCGAAGATCACCTGATCGAGTTCGGCGTCCGCACCGAGAGATTCGAAACCGCGGTCCTGGTCGGTCTTTTCGTCCTTGGTCTTGTTCGCGTCCGCGATCAGCTCGTCTTCGAGTCCGTCGGATTCGCGGTGCGGCTTGCCCAGCACGTGGTTGCGCTGCGCCTCCAGCTCGCTGGCCAGCTGCAGCAGGTTGGGCACCGACGGCAGGAACACGCTGGCCGTCTCGCCGGGGCGCCGGCTACGCACGAACCGGCCGATCGCCTGGGCGAAGAACAACGGTGTCGACGCGCTGGTGGCGTACACGCCGACGGCCAGCCGGGGCACATCGACGCCCTCGGAGACCATGCGCACCGCGACCAGCCACGGCGTCGAGGAATCGGAGAACTCCGAGATCCGGTTCGACGCGGTCGGGTCATCGGAGAGCACCACGGTCGGGGCCTCGCCGGTGATGGTGGTCAGCAGCTTGGCGTACGCGCGGGCGGTCGTCTGGTCCGAGGCGATGATCATGCCGCCGGCGTCGGGCACGTGGGCGCGCTTCTGCAGCAACCGTTTGTGTGCGGCGGCGATGACCGCGGGCATCCACTGGCCCTCGGGGTTCAGCGCGGTACGCCAGGCCCGGGCGGTCTGCTCGGCGGTCAGCGGCTCGCCGAGGCGGGCCGCGTGCTCCTCACCGGCGCTGTCGCGCCACCGGGCCTCGCCCGAGTACGCCATGAACACGACGGGGCGCACCACGCCGTCGGCCAGTGCGTCGGAGTAGCCGTACACGTGGTCGGCCTTGGAACGTTGGTAGCCCGCGCCGTCGGTCTCATAGGTGACGAACGGGATGGGACTGTCGTCGCTGCGGAACGGGGTACCGGTCAGGCACAGGCGTCGGGTGGCGTCGCTGTAGGCCTCGCGGATCGCGTCGCCCCACGACTTGGCGTCACCGCCGTGGTGGATCTCGTCGAAGATGACCAGCGTCTTGTGGTTCTCGGTGCGGACCCGGTGCCGGGTCGGGTGGCTGGCCACCTGGGCGTAGGTGACGACGATGCCGTGGTAGTCGCTGGAGGTGTGCCCGGCCGAGTTGCTGAACTTGGGGTCCAGGGCCATGTGGAACCGGGTGGCCGCCTGCGCCCACTGGATCTTGAGGTGCTCGGTCGGCACCACCACCACGACCTGCTGCACGGTGCCGTCGGCCAGCAACTCGCTGGCGATGCGCAGCGCGAAGGTGGTCTTGCCGGCGCCCGGGGTGGCCACGGCCAGGAAGTCCTTCGGCTTGGCGGCGAGGTATTTGACCAACGCTCGACGCTGCCAGCTCCGCAAATTCTGGGCGCTGGGCGCTGTGTATGCCCGCACCCGGAACTCCTTTCTGGTCGAAGGGCAGTCTAGGTCAACGGGTTACGGGATCGCATATCCGCAGGAGACGTGTCGTGGCAGAGGGCGTGTCAGACGAAGATGTTGTCGTTGTCGATGAACCACTGGGTGCGTTCCTCGTCCGTGAGATCGCCCAGCCGGGCCAAGCCCTCGAAGTAATGCTCACGCGGCGCGCCGGGAGCAAACAGCATCAGCATCGAGGCAGGCGCGTCGGCGGTATTGCGGAAGCCGTGGATTCCGCCCGGCGGCACGTACAGGAAATCATTCGTGCCTGCCGTGGACCACTTGTCGCCGTCATAGATCTCCACCGACCCGGTGAGCACGAAGAAGGCCTCCGACATTCTCCGGTGGTAATGCGGGCCGGGTCCGCCGGCCTGCGCGGCCAGCTCGATCCGGAACAGGCCGTAGTCGCCGTCGGTCTGCTGTTGGTTGGCCAGGTAGTGGTACCGGACCAATCCGAACGAGTCGTGATCGGCGGGTGCGTCGCCCGGGCGCACCCAGGCACTGACCTCCGGCTCGTCCTTGGTGTATCGGGTCGGGGGATAAGACGGCACGTTCTCGGGGTCCCAGAGTGACACGCCCCCCACGCTAGACCGGGAAGGTCACCTCGGTGAGCTCTTGGGAGACCGCCCACAGCCGGCGTTGCAGATCGGTGTCGTAGGACTGGGCGCTGGAGGCGACGACGACGGGGGCGCCCTTCTGCTGGGCGATGCCGTCCGGTCCGTAGTACTGGCCGCCCAGCACGCCTGGGTCGGTGGCGGCGCGCAGGCTGGGCAGTGCGCCGGCGGCGGCGCTCTGGGCGATCAACGGCGCGACCGTCAGGAAGGCGCGCTCGGCGGGGCGTGGGATGTTGCGGGCCAGCTCGGTGATCGACGTGCCCGGATGGGCGGCCACGGCGATGGTCTTGCCGCGCGGAGCCAGCCGGCGCTGCAGTTCGTAGGTGAACATCAGGTTGGCCAGTTTGGACTGGGTGTACGCGCGCATCCGGTTGTAACTGCGCTCGGACTGCAGGTCGTCCCAGTGGATGGCGCCGCCCATCTTGTGACCGTTGCTGCTGACGGTGACGATGCGGGCGCCGTCCACATCGAGGATGGCGTCGAGCAACAAGCCGGTCAGGGCGAAGTGGCCGAGGTGGTTGGTGCCGAACTGGAGCTCGAACCCGTCCTTGGTGACGCCCTTGGGGGTGGTCATGACGCCGGCGTTGTTGATCAGCAGATCGATCTTCGGGTGGTCGGCTCGCAGCTGGGTGGCGGCCACGCGGATCGAATCCAGCGAGGTCAGGTCCAGTTCCTGCACCGAGACGGTGCCGGAGATGCGGTCGGCGGCCTGCTTGCCCTTCTCGGTGTTGCGGACGGCGAGCACGACCTGGGCGCCCCGGGCGGCGAGCGCCCTGGCGGTTTCGAAGCCCAGGCCGGTGTTGGCGCCGGTGATGACGGCCACCCGCCCGGTCTGGTCGGGGATGTCTGCGGTGGTCCATGCGGTCATATCGGCTCCTGGTGGGTGGGTATTCTTGTTCTCTCGAACATACGGAACGCTCGCCCCGTTTAGCCAGGAGGTGCGCTGTGAGCGAAAACGACCGTCCCCTGCGTGCCGACGCGGTGCGCAATCGCGCGAAGGTGCTGGCGGTGGCGTACGAGACGTTCGCCGCCGAGGGGCTGGCCGTGCCGATCGATGAGATCGCCCGGCGGGCGGGCGTCGGAGCGGGCACGGTGTACCGGCACTTTCCGACCAAGGAGGCCCTGTTCGGCGCGGTTTTCGAGGACCGGATCCGGCGCATCGAGGAGGCGGCGCACGGGTTGCTGGTCAGCGTTGGACCGGGTGAGGCGCTGTTCGCCTTCCTGCAAGAGATGGTGCGCGTCGGGGCCACCGACCAGGGCCTGGTCGACGCGCTGGCGGGTTACGGCATCGACCTGGAAACCGCCGCGCCCGGCGCCGAAGCCGTCTTCCTCGGCACGCTCGGTGAACTGCTGACTGCCGCCCGGAGCGCCGGGACGGTGCGGACCGATATCGGCGTGATGGACGTCAAGGCCCTGCTCGGGGTGTGCAAGGCCGCGCATCTCTATGGCGACGGCGTGTCGGAGCGGGTCGCGGGAGTCATCGCCGACGGGCTCCGGGCCTGACCCGGCGGCTGGTGTTTCCTTGCACTCGCCATGGGCGAGTGCTAAAAATGACGTTGGCACTCGCGATCGGTGAGTGCTAGGTCGGGACGGTGAGGCAGGGAGCACACCCACGCCGTCCGTCGCGGGCACTGAACCCGACCAACAAGACGTGCAATTCCCAACCGGAGGAATCACTTCGCAATGGCCAAGACAATTGCGTATGACGAAGAGGCCCGCCGCGGCCTGGAGCGGGGCCTGAACAGCCTCGCGGACGCCGTAAAGGTGACGCTGGGCCCCAAGGGCCGCAACGTCGTCCTGGAGAAGAAGTGGGGCGCCCCCACGATCACCAACGATGGTGTGTCCATCGCCAAGGAGATCGAGCTGGACGACCCGTACGAGAAGATCGGCGCTGAGCTGGTCAAGGAAGTTGCCAAGAAGACCGACGACGTCGCGGGCGACGGCACCACCACCGCCACCGTGCTGGCCCAGGCTCTGGTTCGCGAAGGCCTGCGCAACGTCGCGGCCGGCGCCAACCCGCTCGGCCTGAAGCGCGGCATCGAGAAGGCTGTCGAGGCTGTCACCGCTCGACTGCTGTCCACCGCCAAGGAGGTGGAGACCAAGGAGCAGATCGCTGCCACCGCCGGTATCTCCGCCGGTGACCAGTCCATCGGCGACCTGATCGCCGAGGCCATGGACAAGGTCGGCAACGAGGGTGTCATCACCGTCGAAGAGTCCAACACCTTCGGCCTGCAGCTCGAGCTCACCGAGGGCATGCGCTTCGACAAGGGCTACATCTCGGGTTACTTCGTGACCGACGCCGAGCGCCAGGAAGCCGTCCTGGAGGATCCCTACATCCTGCTGGTCAGCTCCAAGGTCTCGACCGTCAAGGATCTGCTGCCGCTGCTGGAGAAGGTCATCCAGTCCGGCAAGCCGCTGCTGATCATCGCCGAGGACGTCGAGGGCGAAGCCCTGTCGACCCTGGTCGTCAACAAGATCCGTGGCACCTTCAAGTCCGTCGCCGTCAAGGCCCCGGGCTTCGGTGACCGCCGCAAGGCCATGCTGCAGGACATCGCGATCCTGACCGGTGGCCAGGTCGTCAGCGAAGAGGTCGGCCTGTCCCTGGAGACCGCCGACGTGGCACTGCTGGGCACCGCCCGCAAGATCGTCGTCACCAAGGACGAGACCACCATCGTCGAGGGTGCCGGTGATTCCGACGCCATCGCCGGCCGGGTGGCCCAGATCCGCGCCGAGATCGAGAACAGCGACTCCGATTACGACCGGGAGAAGCTGCAGGAGCGTCTGGCCAAGCTGGCCGGTGGCGTTGCCGTCATCAAGGCTGGCGCTGCCACCGAGGTGGAGCTCAAGGAGCGCAAGCACCGCATCGAGGACGCCGTCCGCAACGCGAAGGCTGCCGTCGAAGAGGGCATCGTCGCCGGTGGCGGCGTGGCCCTGCTGCAGGCCGCTCCCGCGCTCGACGAGCTGGCTGTCGAGGGTGATGAGGCGACCGGTGCCAACATCGTGCGCGTCGCGCTGTCGGCTCCGCTGAAGCAGATCGCCTTCAACGGTGGTCTGGAGCCGGGCGTCGTCGCCGAGAAGGTGTCGAACCTGGAAGCCGGTCACGGCCTGAACGCCGCGACCAACGTGTACGAGGACCTGCTGGCCGCCGGCGTTGCCGACCCGGTCAAGGTCACCCGCTCGGCGCTGCAGAACGCGGCGTCCATCGCGGCGCTGTTCCTCACCACCGAGGCCGTCGTCGCCGACAAGCCGGAGAAGGCCGCCGCACCCGCGGGCGACCCGACCGGTGGCATGGGCGGTATGGACTTCTAAGTCCTACTCATTTCGGGAAGGCCCGGTCTGCTTTGGCAGACCGGGCTTTTCGCGTTTGCGGGACTGTGGTGAGTTACTTGATGAACAACACCACCGCGACCACAAGGCCTGCGCAGATCACGGTGTAGCGCAGAATCCGTTCGGACATCCGGCGGGTGACCACGGCGCCGAGTACGCCGCCCAGGTACGCGGTCGGCGCCAGTACGAGCACCGGCAGCCAAGCCACCTGGCCCGAGAACGCGAAGATCGCGACCCCGATCATCTTGATGAAAAGCGATACCGCAGAACGTAATCCGTTGAGCCGCTGCAGACCATCTACCACCAGGACCCCGAAGACGGCCAGCAAGATCACCCCCAGGCCCGCACCGAAGTAGGTGCCGTAGATCGCAGCCAGCAGGATGCCGATGTGAACCCCGGGGCCCAATCGCTTGGACTGATCGATCCCGTTGCGCTCATTTCGTTGCTGAACAAGTGCTTTCATCCGCGGTTGCACCATCAGCAGGGTGCAGGCCAGTAGTACGAGGTAGGGGACGATTGCGCTGAAGGTCGCGCCAGGGGTGAGCAGCAGGAGCACCGCCCCGGCCACCGCGCCGAGCACCACCGTCGGTGCGATCTGTCGCACCCGCCAGCCTTGGCCGCGAAGTTCCCTGCGATAGGACACCGATCCACCGAGGTAGCCGGACAGCAGTCCCACCGCCGAGGTGACGTTGGCGGTGATGGGCGGAAAGCCCAAAGCGATCAGGGCGGGGTAGGAGATGAAGGTCCCGCCGCCGGCGATCGTGTTTGCCGCGCCGGCGGCGATGCCGACGAGACCCAGTACCGCGATTTCCAGCGCGTCCATCGTGCCCTCTTCTTCTCTGGTTGCGTTGCAAGCTTCTAAGTTATAACTTATCTTATAAGTTGAGAGCCAGTTCACATACGCAGGAGGTTGTTAAGTGGGTTACGGGAAGTTCGGCGTGGTCGGGGCGGCGGCCGTTCCCCACGCCCCGCAGTTCTTCACGCTGCCGGATACCGAGGACCATGAGCAGGTCGCCCGGGTCGAACGGACGATGGCAGAGATGGGTCGGCGGCTGCTCGACCTGGAACCGGACGCGGTCGTCGTGATCGCCAATGATCACTTGGAGAACTTCCTGTTGCACGCCGTCCCGGCGTTCACGGTGCTGCGCGGTCCGCAGGCGCGGGGCAGTTTCGCCGGCCGCGACTTCGCCTGGCCGGTAGCCACCGAGGCGGCGACGCGCCTGGTCGTCGAATTGCAGGAGGCCGGATTCGATCCGGCGGTTTCGCTGAACGCGCCGATCGGCTACGAGTTCGGCATCCCGATGACTTTCCTGGGCATCCCGGCCGACAAGCCGGTCATCCCGATCTTCGTCAACAGCTACGTGCCACCGCAACCGTCGCCGGACAGGTGCTATGCGTTCGGCAAGGCGCTGCACCGCAGTGCCGTGCTGAGCGGGCTTCGGCTGGTGGTGGTGGCCAGTGGCGGACTCTCGCACTACCCGGGTACCGACCGTTACAGCGACCCGGACGTGGATACCGACCGCGACATCCTGACCAGATTCGAGCGCGGAAACATTCGCTCTCTCTTGGGTTTCGACGCCCACGCACTCGATGCGACCGGCAATGTAGAGGCCCGTTCCTGGTTGATCCTGGCAGGGGCGATCGGCGAGCGGGAACCAGCCGAGGTCGTCATGGAACCGTCGTGGCATCACAACTACGCCATGGTGTCTTGGGACGGGAGCCGCCCGCAAACCGATGCGGAGCCGCTGCACTATCCCATCCCGCAGGCCGACCGCCTGCCGCTCTACGAGGCGTTGTACGACCTGCGGATGAGTGCGGACCTGTGCCGGCAGTGGATCAGCAATCCGCAGGACGTCGCAGACCGTTATGACCTCGACCAAGTGTCCCGCACGGCGCTGCTGTCTCTGAACGAAACGGATCTCGCACGCACCGGCGTGCATCCGCTGCTCGGCTTCCTCGCCAACCTCAACATCAACCTCGTTCGTAAGAAGGAGAGCCACCGATGAAACCCGACGTCGCGATCAACCCTTGGACCGGCGATGAGGTCTGGTCGCGGATTGCCGACACGGAAGCCGATATCGACGCGGTGATCGGTCGCGCGCAGCGCGCATACCTGGCCACTCGCCGAGACTCGGGGTTGTCCCGCGCCCAGCGGCTGCGCACGGCCGCCGACGCGGTCTCCGGCGACCGGGCTGCGCTGGTGGACTTGCTGGTGCGCTGTATCGGCAAGCCGGTTCGCGCCGCCAATGTCGAGGTAACCCGCACGGTGGAGGTGTTGCGGCTCAGCGCCGAGGAGATTGCCCGGGCGACTGGCGAGACCCTGCCGCTCGATGCGGTTGCCAACGGCCAGGGCCGGTGGGGGCTGACTTTCCGGGAGCCCTACGGCGTCGCCGTGCTGGTGACCCCGTTCAACGCGCCGCTGAACTTGTTGGCCCAGAAGCTGGCTCCCGCGCTTGCGTGCGGCAACACCGTCGTCGTCAAACCCTCGGTGGAGGGTGCCGCAGTCACCGAGCGCCTGATGCGCACGCTGACACCGTGTTTCGCCGACGATACCATCCAGGTGGTGCACGGCGGCCCGGACCAGGTGCGGGCCTTGGTCGCCGACAGCCGGGTTCGGGTCGTCAGCCTGACCGGTGGTGCCGCTGCGGGGGAGGCCGTCCTGGCCGCCGCAGGTATCAAACCCGTGCACCTGGAACTAGGGTCGAACTCACCCAACATCGTGCTCGCCGACGCGGATGTCGAGTCCGCGGCCAAACAAATCGCCCGTGCCGCATTCGAAGCATCAGGGCAACAGTGCATTTCGGCCCAGCGGATCATCGTCACCGAGAGTATCGCCGAGCAGTTCACCGTGGCGATGTGTGACGAAGCCGCCGCGATGGTCGTCGGCGACCCCAGCGATGACAAGACCGATGTCGGCCCGGTCGTGCACACCCGCAGCGCGCGCCGGATCGCGGCGATGATCGCCGACGCTGAAAAATGGGGCGGCCGGGTGGTTCTGGACGGACGGACATACAGTGCGGACAACGAACGCCTCATCGGCCCAACCATCGTGGCCGACTCGCCGGCCACCGCGTCGGTTCGATGCGAGGAGGCGTTCGGACCGGTGGCCGTGATCATCCCGGTTGCCGACCTCGATGAGGCGGTGACTGTCGCCAACGATGTGCCCGGTTTGCTGCAGGCGTCCTGCTTCACCCGGGACCTCGCCGCGGCCATGCGGGCGGCCGATCTGGTCTCGGCCGGCGCGGTGTGGATCAATGAGGCCACCCGGTTCCGCCTCGACATTTACCCGTTCGGCGGAACGGGCACCAGCGGCCTTGGCCGCGAGGGCATCAAGTACGCGATGGAGGCGTTCTCCCAGACCAAGTTCGTCGGGGTGACCCCGTGATCGGACCGGTGCGCGGTGGCAACCTCATCGCCCGGCGGTGCAGCGCCGCCGGGCGGCTGGGTGTCGTCGGCACCAGCGCCCCCGAAGCGGCCTGGATCGGCCGTGACATGTTGCGTGCCGGCGGTAACGCCTACGATGCGGCCCTCGCGGCGGCCCTCGCCGAAACGGTTCTGGTGCCGTCCAAATGTGGATTGGCCGGTGACCTCATCGCGCTGACCCGCACCCCGGACGGGGAGGTGCGGTGCCTGGTCGCCATCGGCGGCGCGGCCGCCGGTCTCGCGGATGCGGTTGCCGAGCAAGGGTTACCGGTCACCGGCGGGCTCGCCACCGGAGTGCCGGGCGCGCCGGCCGGTTACCAGGAACTCGCCTCGCTGGCGACGTTGGCGCTGCCTGAACTCGCCGCGCCGGCGATCGGACTGGCCCGCAACGGTGCCGCGTGGTCCCCTTTGACCTACGACTACACCGTCCGTGCGGCAGCAACCCTGCGCCGGGAGAACCCCGAGGGCGTGGTGTTCCTGCCCAAGGACCAGCCCATTCCGGCCGGGAAGTGGACCGCGCTGCCCGGCCATGCCGACGCGCTCACCGAGTTCGCCCGGGTGGGCGCCGAACTGTTTCACGGCGTGCTGGGTGACGCGATGGTGAGCAAGGTCGCTGACCGCGGCGGGGTGATCACCATTGACGATCTGAAAAGTGCTTACGCGCAATGGGTTCCCCCGGCCACCGCGATGATAGGTGGGCGTCAACTGTGGGCGACGCCGTTACCGACGCACGGGCCGGCACTATTCGATGCATTGATGGGATCCGGCCCGGTCGCCGACCAGGCGACCCGCGTGCGTGATGCGCGTGACCGCCTGCGGGCCAGTGCCGGTGACCAGGTAGGTGACTCGGGCACGTCGGTGGTGACCGCCGCCGACGGTGCCGGAAACGTGGTGGTCCTGGTGCACTCGCTTTCACACCCGACGTTCGGTAGTGGTCTGGTGTTGCCCGGCGTCGACCTGGTCCTCGGAAATCGGCCCGGTCGCGGGTTCACCGATGAGGCCGGACACCCGAACGCTCCGGCACCGGGTCGGCGGCCGGTGACCACGCTGCACGCCTGGGCGATCGGCGGGACCGATGCCATGCCGTTCACCGCGGGCGCCACTTCCGGTGGTATCCAGCAAGTGCCGTGGAATCTTCAGGTGATCGAACGTCTGACCTCCAGTACCTGTATTGAACATGCTGTGCTGGAACCGATCTGGGAGATTTCTGGCGACGGTGTGGTCCGGTACGAGGACGAACCGTGGAGCATGGAATCAGGAATTCAGATCGTGCAACCGCCCGACGAGGCCGGCGTGTGCCACGTCGTCTCCGACATCCGCAGCATCGGTGGCACCGCCGCCGCATGAAATGTCAGCCGAGGAATCAAAACCGAAAGGAAACACCGCATGACCAACCCTGATTTCGAGCATCCCTACTCCGACACCGTGACCGTCGGTGACACGGTTTTCGTGTCGGGCTGCCTGCCGGTCGACGAGGCCGAGAACCTCGTCGAGGGTCCCGCCGCGTTGGACGCCGCACTGGGCATGGTGTCGCGTCGGCTCGCATCGGCCGGGCTCGGCCTCGACGACGTGGTGAAGTTGACCTACTTCGTCACCGATATCGGAGACCGGCCTGCGGCGAACGACCAGTACGTGCGCACCTGGAATGAGCCGCGCCCGGCTCGCACGCTGATCGGGGTCGCCGCGCTGCCGCGGGGGGCTTCGGTGGAGATCGATGCGATCGCTCGAGTGGCCAAATGAGCGCGCCCACAATGGCATCGCGGACCCGTGAACGCGCGGCGGTGTCCTTTCAGGGCGTCGGCCGTACGTTCGGAGGCGGGCGCACCGGCCTCGGGGAGGTGGTCGCCGTCGAGCATGCCGACCTTGACATCGCCCCGGGTGAGTTCGTCTGCGTGCTGGGCCCCAGCGGCTGTGGCAAGTCGACGTTGCTGAACATGGTGGCCGGACTCGACGCACCGTCGAAGGGCCGGGTGCTTTTCGAGGGCACCGAGGTGACCGAGGTCAACACCAAGGTCGGCTACATGCCACAGGAGAGCAAGCTGTTCCCCTGGCTCACCGCCGAACGCAACGTGGACTTCCCGCTGCGGGTCCGCAATGTGCCCGGCGAGCAGCGCAAGAAGCTGGTGTCGGAATATCTCTCGAAGGTCGGCCTGACCGGATTCGAGAACGCCTACCCCCATCAGCTGTCCGGCGGTATGCAGAAGCGGACATCGCTCGCGCGCACGCTGGTGTACCGACCGTCATTGCTGCTGATGGACGAACCGTTCAGCGCGTTGGACTCGCAGACCAAGATGGTGATGCACGAGGAGTTGCTGGCGCTGTGGGAAGCCGAGAAGTGCACCACCCTGTTCATCACCCACGACCTCGTCGAGGCCATCACGCTGGCCGACCGCGTAGTGGTGATGACCCGGCGCCCGAGCAGGGTCGCCGAGATCGTCGACATCCCGTTGAGCCGGCCCCGCGACGTGTACGCGATCTACGAGCAGCCCGGTTTCGACGCAATCTATGACCATTTGTTGGCGCTGGTCAAAAAGGAGATGCGCTATGAGTAAGACGCTCGATCAGGCCAGGCCGGTGCACCAGCCGTCCGGCTCCGCCCGGAACACCGGTGGAATGTCGTTGAAGACCAAACGGACGCTGATGACCTGGGGTCTGCGCTACGGCGTCATCACGTTGGTGTTGATCTCCTGGCAGCTGGCATCGGGCCGCGTGATGGCGTCCTACCTGATCAGCAGTCCGGTGGAGGTGGCGCAGTCGTTCATCTCCGGGATCACCGACGGTGAATTGCTTCGTCACACCGCGGTGACCCTGGGCGAGATTGCGCTCGGTTACCCGATCGGCGCGTTCATCGGAGTCTGCACCGGGTTCCTGCTCGGTTCATCCCCGTTGCTGGCCAGGGCTTTCCAACCGATCGTCACCGCGCTGTTCGGTATCCCGATCATCGCCCTGGCGCCGTTGATCGTTGTCTGGCTAGGCATCGGCTACGCCTCAAAGGTCGGCATCGTTGCGCTACTGGTCTTCTTCCTGACCTTCTTCAACACCTACTCGGGCCTGAAGAACATGGACCGTCAGTTCGTCGACCTCGCCCGCCTGATGGGTGCTGACCAGCGCACCGTCATCCTCAAGGTGGTGCTGCCCACCATCACGCCGTCCATCTTCGCGGGTTTGTCGATCGCGTTGCCGCAGTCGGTGATCGCCGCAACAGTCGGTGAGTTCATCGCCGCCTCAGAAGGTCTCGGCTACATGATCCGTCGCGCCGCCGGTGTGTTCGACACCCCGACGCTGATCGTCGGCGCGCTCGTGCTGATGCTGTTGGTGCTCGCGGCGAACGCGGTGCTGTCGGTCATCGAGCGCCGGGTGCTGGTCTGGAAACCGCAGAAAGAAGGAAACTGACATGGCAAACATGGTTACGGCACGACGCCTCGCGGGTGTGGCCGCGGTCGCAGCGCTCGCACTGGCCGGCTGCGGTGGGGGATCGGACACCAATGCCGACCCCAGCAAGGACAATCCGGTCGAGGTGACGTTCGTCGAGGGGCTCGACGTATTCCCCTACGAGGTCGTCACAGTCGGGATCGAGGAGGGCTTCTTCACCGAGCAGGGCATCGATGTCACGGTGACGCACACTGAGAACGAGATGCAGGCACTGGCCTCCGGCGGCGCACAGTTTGCCATCGGTGGGACGTTGGCGGTGCTACAGGCCGCTGACAGCGGTATCGACGCGACCACGATCTTCGCCTCGATGCAGGGATTGGGTATGAACTCGGCGTTCAGTAACCAGATCATCAGCGAGAACGGGCTGACGGCCGAGACGCCGATGCAGGAGCGCATGGAAGCGCTTCGCGGCCAGACGATCGGCCTCACCGCGCCACTGGGCGACGACGAGGTGTTCTTCCGGTACTTCCTGTCCAAGGCCGGAATGAACCCGGACACCGATGTCGAATTCTCCTATATCGGAGGTACTCCCGACCGGATCACCGCGATGGAGGCGGGTGAAATCGCGGCCTACATGTCGTCGGTGCCTGCGGCCGAACTTGCCGAGGACCGTGGAGTCGGACAGCGAATGATCACGCCGATCATCGAGCAGATCGACGGTCTCGACGGCATCCCGTACTCGGGGGTGCATGTCACGCGCGAGTACGCCGAGCGGAACCCGAAGGTGGTCCAGGCCGTCGGTCGGGCGTTGTCGGATGCGGCCAACTTCATGCGTGATGAGCCCGAGGCCACCATCACGATCGTCGAAGCGGCCTACCCGGAGTTGAACCCGGAAGTGGTAAGGGCCGGGATGGAGACCATCTTCCCGGCGGTGCCGGAAAGCGGCCGGATGACGCAAGAGGGCTGGGATCGGCTGCGGGATGCCGGCGCCGCGGCGGGAGTGGTTTCGGTCGACCGGGACGTCAGCGAAGGGCACGCCTGGACCAACGAGTACCTGGCCCCGTGACCGATCAGCAGTACCGGGTGATGTCCGTCGATCCCTGCGCGACGTTGCCGGACATCCCCGGTGCCGGTGGCACCACCGCCGACCGGCTCTACGTGGTCCTGGAGGAGGCGATCATCGATCGCTCGCTTCCCCCGGGAACACATCTGAAGGCGGAATCCCTATGTCGCCGTTATGGAGTCAGTATGATCCCCGTCCGCGAGTCCCTGCGCACGCTGCAGGCCAACGGCTGGGTGGACATCAAACCGCATCACGGCGCATTCGTCATCTCCGGAACCGAATCGGAGGTCGCCGACCTCTACGAGGCGCGGATCGTGCTGGAGACCGCGGCCAGCGCGATGGCCGCGCAGCGCCGCACCGACGATGATCTGCGCATGCTCGACGCCGCGGTGGCGGCTGGCACCGACATCGTCAGCAGTGGCGCGCTGCGCGACTTCGCGAGGCTGAACAGCCTGTTTCACGAGCGGGTGACCGAGGCGACCCATAACAGCACCCTGATCGTGGTGCAGCGGCGGTTGAGTCAGCGGGTGCGGTTCTACTCCTCCGTGCTCACCATGGACCGAGTTCAGAGCTCCGTCGAGGAGCACGCCGCGCTGGTCGAGGCGATCCGCAACCGTGACCCGGATACTGCGAGATCCGTTGCGCAAGAACATATCGGTGAATCGCGGGCGAAGGTGGCAGAGCGTCTGCCCGTGAAGCCGGCGCCGCGACGAGGATCAGGACGGATCGAGGCCACGCACCCGGCGTAGCGAGTTGTCCAGATGCTCAGCGGCCAGCGCGCCGGCCGAGGCGGCGTCACCGGCCTCGATCGCTTCGACGATCCTTGCGTGTTCATGCGCCGACGCTTCGATTCGCTCCAGGTCGATGGCCCTGGTGTAGAGCCGCACCCGTTGATTCAGCACCTGCTGGCTCTCGCGCATCACCTGGTTGCCCGCGGCGGCAGCGACGGCGTCGTGGAAGCGGCTGTTCATGTCCGGGAATCTGGCGAACTCGCGGGCGTCGACGAGGTCGAATCCTTCGGTGACGATGCCGCGCAGCAGATCCACGTCAGCATCGGACCGTCGCTCGGCAGCCAACCGGGCGGCGGCCACTTCGATGACACCCCGGAATTCGTTGATCTCGTCGAGTTCCCTGCGGGACAGCGATCGCACGAAGGAGCCGTGATGGGGCCGGCTGACCACCCAACCCGCGGCCTGCAACGCCCGAAGCGCTTCCCGGACCGGAATGATGCTCAGGCCGTACCGCCGGGTCAGTCCCTCGGCCTTCAGATGCGAGCCGGGCGGGAGCGTCCCGTCAAGGATCGCCTCGAGCAGGACCTCATGGACCTGGTCGGCTAGTGTCCCCGGGCGGTTGGCCAGCGGCGGGAGGTCATCGAAGGACGCCGCCTGGCTCAGTCCCGGTGGGAAGTCAACACTCACGAGCGTCATTATGCGGGATCGAGGACTGCTGAATCGTGTCCGCACCTTTGAGCGGAACACAGTCGTGAAGGCCCCCTGGATCGGTGCCTGCACCGGGGGCGACGGCGCTACGGTGCAGCACCGCACGGCTCGGGGTAAGCCGGATCACGTTGTCGGCGACCCGCGCGGCGCCGTCGACGATGAGCGAGTAGCCCGTCGGCTCCCGTGGCGGCCAGAGCACGGTGACGGCGTCATGGGCGGCAGCATTGCGCGCGGTGGTGCCGCCGATGGGCCCGATGGTGAAGACCTCGCCGTCGAACACCGGGGTGACGGCAACGGTGTGGGCGCGGTGATCGTCACCGACGGTGATCAGGTAGCCGAATGGGAAATCGGCCAGGGTGTCGGCGAGTTTGTCCAGATCGACTTTGACGCTCATGAAGGCGAACCTACCCAGTCGGCGCCGGGCGGCGGCCGCGCACCAGCCGGCCCGGCCGCGCATCGGTGGGCACCCCGTTCTCGGCGATGATCTCACCGGAAACGATGGTCGCCACATAACCATCGGCGCCCTGGTCGAGTCGGCGTCCGCCGGCGGGCAGATCGTGCACGACGACCGGGCGGTGCAGACGCAGCTCCTGGGCGTCGATGACATTGAGGTCGGCCTTGTAGCCGACGGCGATGCGGCCCCGGTCTCCCAGGCCGGCCACTCGGGCCGGGACGGAGGTCAGTTCCCGGACCGTCGCGGCCAACGACAGCCGGCCTTCCGGGCGGTCGCGGACCCAGTGGGTCAGCATGTAGGTGGGAAAGCTTGCATCGCAGATCATTCCGTAGTGGGCACCGCCATCGCCGAGTCCGAGAACGACATCGTCGCGGTGGATCAATTCGGCGACGGTGTCCAGCGAACCGTCCCGGAAGTTGGCGAGGGTGACCATCAGCATGGCTTTGCCGTCATCGTCGAGCACCCGGTCGTAGGCCTCTTCCAGTGGGCTCACCCCGCGGGCGCGGGCCCGTTCGGCGATGCTGTCGGCGCGATCGGGTTCGTAGTTCGGAGGGTCTTCGAGCGGGAACATCCACTCGAACGCCTGTGCCGCGAACATCAGCGGATGCCCGTCCCCGGCCGGCGTGTCGTTCAGGATACGTTCGCGGACTTCGGGTTTACGCATCTCGGCGACCCGCTCGGCCAGTGGCAGATGCGCGAGCTCGCGGTAGCTGGGGTACAGCACGAAGGGATGGCCGGACAGGCCGAGCCCGAGGACCAGGCCGATGGGTCGCGGGAAGATCTGCGCGGTGACGGTGGGGCCGTCCGCTCCGGCCTGTTGGTTGGCCTTCTCCACCATCCGCAGCGCGTCCAGATGCAGGGGCGGCCCGGCATTTCCGATGGCCAGCGTGAAGGTGACGGGCAGGCCGACCTCGGCGGCCGCGTCGAACACCGACTGCAGCGCCTGCTCATAGTCGGTGGCGAACAGATCGGGCACGAACTGGATGAGGCCGCCTCCGGCATCGTCCACCCCGCGGGCGATGGCCTCGATCTCGGCCTGGGCGGCGTCGAAGCTGGGGATCGGTTGCCCGCTCTCGGTTTTATGGATGGTCAGGCGTGAGGAGGCGAAGCCCAGCGCGCCGACCTCCACTGCCTCGGAGGCCAGCTTGCGCATCAGCGCCAGGTCCTCGGCGGTGGCGGGTTCACGGTTGACGCCGCGCTCACCCATCACATAGACGCGCAGCGGGGAGTGGGGAAGGAACGCGGCCACATCGATATCGCGTCGGCGGGCATCGAGTGCGTCCAGGAATTCCGGGAACGTCTCCCAGGTCCAGGGCAGCCCGTCGACCATCACCACGCCGGGAATGTCCTCCACACCGGCCATCACGTCGACGAGGGTCTCGTGATCCTCCGGGCGGCACGGGGCGAATCCGACACCGCAGTTCCCCATGACCGCGGTGGTGACACCGTGCGCCGAGGACGGGTTGAGTCGGTCGCTCCAGATGGCCTGGCCGTCGTAGTGGGTGTGCAGGTCGACGAAGCCGGGTGTGACGAGCAGCCCGGTGGCGTCGATCTCGCGGTCACCCGGTTCGGTGACGGTGCCGACCGCCCGGATCACGCCGCCGGACACCGCGACATCCCCGACGTAGGGCTCGCCGCCCAGGCCGTCGACGATGGTTCCGCCCCTGATCACGAGGTCATATGTCATCCCTCGAATGTACGGTGGCCCCGTGATAGATCACTTCGGAATCAACTGCGCGGATTGGGAGCGGTCGAAGGCCTTCTACGACAAGGTCCTCGGCGTACTGGGGTATACCCGGCAGATGGATCACCAGGTCGCGATCGGGTACGGCGCCGACGGTAAACCGGATTTCTGGATCGCGGACATGAACGCCGGTGCGGCGGGCGGTGCGAACCGGGAGACGCATTTCGCGTTCCAGGCCGCCGACCGCGAGGCGGTTCAGGCCTTCTATGACGCCGCCGTGGAGTCCGGTGCGGAGTCCCTGCATGCCCCGCGATTGTGGCCGGAGTACCACCCGGGCTATTTCGGGGCCTTCGTCCGTGACCCGGACGGCAACAATGTGGAGGCGGTGTTCCACGGCGCCGCGGAGGTGTAGGCCGATCGACCGGAAGCGGGACCGGGCCGTTCGGCGTATGTTCGGTCTACATGGCCACTGCTGTGAGAGAACTGCTGCGGGACTTCTTCACACGACTGATCGAACATGCCGATGAGCTCACCGACGGGCTGACCGACGAGGTGTCGTCGTGGCAGCCGGTGGCGGGGGCCAACAGCATCGCCTGGCTGATCTGGCACAGCGCGCGCTGCCAGGATCTGCAGCTCTGCGATATCGCGGGTACCGAGCAGGTGTGGACCCGCGACGGATGGTTCGAACGTTTCGGCCTGGATCTGCCGCCTGCAGACATCGGATACGGCCACGGGCCCGATGAGGTGGCCAAGGTGCGGGCACCGGCGAAGTTGCTGTCCGACTACTACCACGCGGTGCACAAGGTGACGTTGGAGTACGTCGCCACCATCGACGACGGCGAGCTGGAGCGCATCGTCGACGACAACTGGGATCCACCGGTGACGGCCGGCGCGCGGCTGGTCAGCATCATCGACGACTGCGCGCAGCACCTAGGACAGGCCGCCTACATCAAGGGCACCCTCAAGCGAACTTGACAGGTGTCAACCCCGCTGCGAGCTACGTCACAGCCCGGGTCTAGCATGTGCGTATGACTGCCACTGCTGACCGCTCCGAGGTCGCCACCATCCTGAATCCCGCCACCGGTGAGGTGGCCGGGGAAGTTCGCTGGACCAACCCTGCCGATGTCCCGCAGATCGCCGCCGGCCTGCGCGAAGCGCAGCGCGGGTGGGAGGCCCGCGGCGCCAAGGGGCGCGCCAAGGTGCTCGCCCGCTACGCCGTCTGGCTGGGCGACCACCGCGACGAGATCGAGAAACTGCTGATCGCCGAGACCGGCAAGTCGGCGACCGACGCGGCCCAGGAAGTGCCGATGGTGATCGCGATCCTGTCCTACTACATCAAGACCGTGGAGAAGGCGATGGCGCCGGAGACCCGGCCGGCCCCGCTGCCCTTCCTGTCGATCAAGAAGATCGAGGTGCACTACCGGCCCCGCCCGGTGGTCGGTGTCATCGCGCCGTGGAACTACCCCGTCGCCAACGCCCTGATGGATGCGATCGGTGCGCTGGCCGCCGGGAGCGCGGTGCTGCTCAAGCCGTCCGAGCGCACCCCGCTGACCGCCGAGGTGCTGCTGCGCGGCTGGCTGGACTCGGGTGCCCCCGAGGTGCTCGCCCTCGCGCAGGGTGCCCGCGAGGTGTCCGAAGCCGTCATCGACAACGTCGACTACATCCAGTTCACCGGCTCCACCGCCACCGGTACCAAGGTGGCCGAACGGGCGGCCCGCCGGCTCACCCCGGTCAGCCTCGAGCTGGGCGGTAAGGACCCGATGATCGTGCTGGAGGACGCCGACATCGAACTCGCCGCCAATGCCGCGGTCTGGGGTGCGATGTTCAACGCCGGTCAGACGTGTGTGTCGGTCGAGCGGGTCTACGTCCTCGATCAGGTCTATGACCAGTTCGTCGCCGCGGTCGTCAAGGCCGTGGAGAACCTCAAGATGGGCGCGGGGGAAGGGCACTCGTTCGGCGCA
Organism: Mycobacterium sp. AMU20-3851; assembly: GCF_043974665.1. Lineage (NCBI taxonomy): Bacteria > Bacillati > Actinomycetota > Actinomycetes > Mycobacteriales > Mycobacteriaceae > Mycobacterium > Mycobacterium sp. AMU20-3851. The sequence goes on along the minus strand of NZ_CP146371.1, from coordinate 5,134,286 downwards.
CTGATCGATGATTCGCAGGTCGCCGTGACCGCGCGGCACGTCGACGACGCCCTGGCCAAGGGCGCCCGGGCGCTCACCGGCGGCAAGCGTCCGGAGGGACGGGGCAGCTTCTACCCGCCCACCGTGCTGGTCGACGTCGACCACGAGATGTCCTGTATGACCGAGGAGACCTTCGGCCCGACCCTGCCGATCATGAAGGTGTCCTCCGTCGGTGAGGCCGTCCGGCTGGCCAACGACAGCCCGTACGGACTGAGCGCGTCGGTCTTCTCCAAGGACACCGCGCGGGCCAAGGATGTTGCACTGCAACTGGATTGCGGCGCCGTCAACGTCAACGACGTGATCTCCAACCTGATGTGCACCACCGCTCCGATGGGCGGCTGGAAGACCTCGGGTATCGGGGCGCGGTTCGGCGGGATCGACGGGGTGCGCAAGTTCTGCCGGCAGGAGACGGTGGTCGTGCCGCGACTGTCGGTCGGCGCGGGCGGCACCTACTACAACAACTCGCTCAAGGCGCTGGCCCGGATGAACAAGATGATGACCAAGATGGCACTGTCGCGGCCCAAGCGCGAAGCCAAGTAGAAACCCCAGCTGTTCACCCGGACGTCACCGTGTGGTCCGTCCGGGTGGATAGCTTCTGCCGGTGACCCTTGACCTTTCCGGCTCGGATCTCTCCGGTTATGCCGTCCGTGACGATGACGACGACGATCCCGAGCTGTTGTCGCCCGGGGGAGCGGTGGTCGACACCTGGCGGGAGGGCTACCCGTACGGCGAGCGGATGGACCGCGGCGAGTACGAGCAGCAGAAGCGGCTGCTGCAGATCGAGCTGCTCAAGTTGCAGAAATGGAGCCAGGCAAACGGGCTGCGGCACGTCATCGTCTTCGAGGGACGTGACGCCGCCGGTAAGGGCGGCACCATCAAGCGCTTCATGGAACATCTCAACCCGCGCGGGGCGCGGGTGGTGGCGCTGGAGAAGCCGACCGAGCGGGAACGCACCCAGTGGTACTTCCAGCGCTACGTCGGGCATCTGCCGGCCGCCGGTGAGATCGTGCTGTTCGACCGGTCCTGGTACAACCGGGCCGGCGTCGAACGGGTGATGGGTTATTGCACACCGCGCCAGCACGCCGAGTTCATCCGCCAGGCTCCGCTGTTCGAGCAGATGCTGGTCAACGACGGCATCAGCCTGACCAAGCTGTGGTTCTCGGTGACTCAGAACGAGCAGCGCACCCGGTTCACCATCCGGCAGGTCGATCCGGTGCGGCAGTGGAAGCTGTCGCCCACCGATCTGGCGTCTTTGGACAAGTGGGACCACTACACCGCGGCCAAAGAGGACATGTTCGCCTGGACCGATACCGAGATCGCCCCGTGGACCGTGGTGAAATCCAACGACAAGAAACGCGCCCGGATCAACGCGATGCGCCATGTGCTGAGTAAGTTCGACTACGACAACAAGGACTACGAGGTGATCGGGCAGCCCGATCCGCTGATCGTGGGACGCGCACTGTCGGACTGACGCAGAAAGGGGTGCCATGCGGTCTCTGCTGGCGCTCCTGCTCTGGCTGCTGACCACGGCACTGCTGGCCGTCAGCATCCCGGCGCTGTGGACGCAGCACCATGTGGTGAGCGAAGACGGCTACTCCGATCTGGCTGCGGGGGCCGCGCGGAATCCCGCCCTGCAGCAACCGATGGCCGCCGAGCTGACCGAGCAGGTGGTCAATGCCACCGGTGCGTCCGGGGTGCAGGCAACCCTGATCGGCGCCGCCGCCAACTCCTACACCGGCAGCGAGGTGTTCCCCGGCCAGTTCGCCGCGGTGAACCGGGTGGCGCACCGCTGGTTGTTCACCAACGATGCGCAAGGCCGGTGGGAGGTCGACCTGTCGCCGATGCTGGCGGACAATTCCATCCGGCAGACGCTGGACGGATTCGGCGTGCAGGCGCCGGCCACCTTGCGCGTCCCGGTGAGCGAGAACGAATCGGGCGGGTTACGCCCCGGCCAGCTGCGTCCGGTGGCAATGTGGGGTCCGTGGGCCAGTGTCGCTGCCGCCGTACTGACCGGCGTGTTCGCCCTGCTGACCCTCACCGCATCCCGTAAGCGCGGCAGGATGATTGCCGCACTGGGTGTTTCGGGACTGCTGGTCGGTGCGGCCGGCTGGGCGGGCATCGAGATCGGGCGACGCTACGTCGACGATGCCCTGTCCCGAACGGCCGGCAACATCCACGCGGTCGCGGATGTGATGGTCGACCATGCCGTGGCGAGTATGCACATGTGGCTGAACCTGACGCTGACCATCGGCGGTGGGATGGTCATCATCGGCGTGATCGTATCGCTGCTGAGCGGGCTGGGCCGGTCCCGCACGGAAGAGGTTCCCGCTACCCGCAAGCGGTGACGAGAGGATCGACAATGGCGCCGTTCACTCTTCGCTTCGACATGCGCTCGCAGTCCCCGGGTGCGGCGACATCCGAGTTGTACGCGGCCGCAAGCGCGATGGCGGCGTGGGCCGAGACCCGTGGCTGCATCGCCGCGGTGCTGTGCGAACACCACTGCGCAGAGGACGGTTACCTACCTTCGCCGCTGCTGCTGGCATCCGCTATCGCCGCGCGCACCGAGAAGCTGATACTCAATCTCGTCCTGCTGCTGCCGTTCTACGACCCGGCCCGGCTCGCCGAGGATATCGCGGTACTCGACCACATCAGTGCCGGGCGGGCCAGCTACGTCTTCGGAATCGGCTATCGGCAGGAGGAATTCGACCACTTCGGACTCTCGTTGTCAGACCGGGGGCGTCTGGCCGACGAGAAACTGGGGATCCTGCGTCGCCTGCTGCGCGGCGAGACCGTCGAGTATGACGGCCGGCGGATGCTCACAACACCGCAGCCGCGTACCCCCGACGGCCCGATGCTGATGTGGGGTGGTGCCAGCCTGGCCGCGGCACGACGGGCGGGCCGGAACGGGCTCGGGTTACTGGCCAACGGCGTCGTGCCGGGGATGCGGGAGGCGTACGAGAAGGCGTGTCGGGATAACGGCCACGAGCCGGGGTTCGTCCTGCTGCCCGACCGTGAGACGGTCACCAATTGCTTTGTGGCAGAGGACGTCGACGCGGCCTGGGAGGAAATCGGCGATTACCTGCTGCATGACGCGCAGTCGTATGCGCAGTGGAATCCCGATAACACGGTGTCGGCCAACATCAATCATGTCGCGACGGTCGAGGAGCTTCGTGAGACGTCACGGACCCACGTGATCCTGTCCACCGAGGAGGCCGCCCGTCGGGCAGCCTCCGGCGAAATGTTCAACGTGTCACCGCTGTGCGGGGGGATACCGCCGGAGGTGGCGTGGCCGTATCTGGAGCGGGCCGCAGCGATCGGCTAATCGTTGCCGATGCGGGTGCGGATCTTCTCCAGCGCCAGAAACGCCCTGGTGTCCAGTGGTGCCCGCTCGGCCTTCGTCAGCGACGACGTGATCGCCAGCGCTATGAGCACATCGGCGGCGGTGATGAACAGCCCGGCCCAGTACATCCACTTGATGGTGGCGTCGGGCCGCGCGGCGAAGTACACGAACAGGAAGATCGGTCCGACGATTCCGCAGACCAGCGTCATCGCCTGGATGGCGAGGTAGCGCTTGAACACCGAGAGCCCGGACATCGGGCTCAGCTTAGCGGCCCCTTCAGGTTTTGCGCCTCAGACGGCGGATCGTGCTGCCGTAGCCCGGACACCCGCACCCATCGATGCGACCCGCGCGAGACCGCCCGGCGTCATGGGCTCAGGCCGCTAGCCGAGCGTCTTCCACAGGTACCGGTATATCAACGCCGAGCGGAACGCGGCCTGCGAATTGTCGGCTGCGCCTCCGTGCCCACCCTCGATGTTCTCGTAGTAGCTCACCGGATGGCCGGCGGCCTCCAGGGCGGCCGTCATCTTGCGGGCATGCCCGGGGTGCACCCGGTCATCGCGGGTGGAGGTGGTGATGAGGATCGGAGGGTAGCTGCGATCCGGCGAGATGTTCTGGTACGGAGAGTATTTCGAGATGAACTCCCAGTCGTCGGGATCGTCGGGATTGCCGTATTCGGCGACCCAGGACGCGCCGGCCAGCAACAGGTGGAAGCGCTTCATGTCCAGCAGGGGAACGCTGCACACCAGCGCGCCGAACAATTCCGGATAGCGGGTGAGCATGATGCCCATCAGCAGACCGCCGTTGCTGCCCCCCTGGGCGCCCAGCCGGGCCACCGTGGTGACCCCGCGATCGACCAGATCCTTGGCCACCGCGGCGAAATCCTCGTCCACCAGGTGGCGGCCCTCGCGCATCGCCTGGGTGTGCCAACCCGGCCCGTACTCGCCGCCGCCGCGAATGTTGGCCAGCACGTAGGTCCCGCCGCGCGCCAGCCACAGCCGGCCGAGCACCCCGTCATAGCCGGGCGTCCGGGACACCTCGAATCCGCCGTACCCACCCAGTAGTGTCGGCCCGTCCGAGCCGGGCTTACCGACCACGAAGTAGGGCACCCGGGTGCCGTCTGCGGAGATGGCGAAGTGCTGCGAGACCTCGATCCCGGTCGCATCGAAAAATCCGGGAGCCTGCTTGACCGGCGTCACCGGTCCGCCCGCGGTGCCGTGCAGCAGCTGCGACGGGGTGACGAAACCGCTTGAATCCAGGAAGATTTCGTCACCGTTGGAATCGGCAGCCACGATCACCGTGTTCGTGTTGGCCGGAACACCGACGAGATCCTCGGCCGTCCACCCGCCCGGGGTGAAGATCTGCACCCGGCTGGCCACGTCCGCCAGGGTGACCACGACGAGCTTGTCCCGCGTCCACGAGTACTGGTGCAGGCTGGTTCGGGCGTCCGGCTCGAACACCACCGTCAGATTCCGGGTGCCCGAGAGGAACTCGGCATAGCTCGCCGCCAACAACGAGCCGGCCCGATACCCATCCCAGTCGGTGCGCAGCTCGATCAGCAGCCAGTCGCGATGCACGGACACGGTGGCATCGGTGGGGGCGTCCACCCGCAGCAACTCATCGCCGCGTAGCTCGTAGATCTCGTCGTTGAAGAAATCGACGGCCCGGCTGATCATCGTCCGCTCGAAACCCGGGGTCCGGTCCACCGAGGCCGCCACGATCACATCGGCCTGCTCGCCGGCGAACACCTGCACGGCATCCGCCAACGCCGTGCCACGCCGCCACCGCTTGACCAACCGGGCATAACCCGAATCCGTCAGCGATCCGTCACCGAAATCCGTGCCGACCAGCACGGTGTCCTCGTCCTCCCAGCTGATCTGGGTCTTGGCTTCCGGGAGTTCGAACCCGTCGGGCACGAATTTCTGTGTCCGCATGTCGAATTCGCGTACCACCACCGCGTCGGCGCCACCGCGGGAGAGGCTGATCAGGGCCCGCGAGTAATCGGGCTCGATGACATCGGCGCCCGCCCAGACCCAGTTGGTGTCGTCGGTCCGGGCGAGTTCGTCGACGTCGATGACCACCTCCCAGTCCGGGGCGTCGGTCAGATAGCTCTCCAGCGTGGTGCGCCGCCACAACCCGCGCGGGTTGGCCTCGTCGCGCCAGAAGTTGTAGAGGTGCTCCCCGCGCCTGCGCACATAGGGGATGCGCGCGTCGGTATCGAGGACCTCCAGCGCGGCGGCGCGCATGGCCTCGAACTCCGCGTCACCGAGATCGGACAACGTCGGGTCGTTGTGCCGGCGCACCCAGTCCAGGGCGTCGTCACCGGACACGTCTTCGAGCCAGAGGTGCGGGTCGACAGGGTCTACAGAAGCCACCAGACATTCTTACCGTGCGCGTAGCCTGAATTCATGACCAGCCGAGTCCTGATCACCGTGGCGGCCGCGGATCTGTTGCAGTCCCTGCAGAACCGGCACGGCGCCTTGATGTTTCACCAGTCCGGCGGATGCTGCGACGGATCCTCGCCGATGTGTTACCCGAACGGCGACTTCATCGTCGGGGACCGCGACGTCCTGCTGGGAACCCTCGACGTGGGCGACGGGGTCCCGGTGTGGATCTCCGGACCGCAGTTCGAGGCCTGGAAACACACCCAGCTGATCATCGACGTGGTGCCCGGCCGCGGCGGGGGATTCAGCCTGGAGTCCCCCGAGGGCATGCGCTTCCTGAGCCGCGGACGCGTGTACTCCGAGCAGGAGAGCGCCGAGCTGGCGGCGCAGCCGCCGATCACCGGCGCCCAGTACGAGACCGGGGCACGCCCGGTCCACAAGGGCACCCGCATCATCGACGAGGCCTCCGAGGAAGCGGCCCTGGCTTGCGCCATCCCGGACCGTTCCAGCTGACAGATCAGCCTTTCTCCAGGGTGAACTGCACGACATCGGTCTGGCGGGCCCGGAACAACTTGGCGCAGCCGGTCAGGTACTTCATGTAGCGGTCGTAGACCTCTTGCGACTGGATCGCGATCGCCTCGTCGCGGTGGGCCTGCAGTGACTCCGCCCAGGTGTCCAGGGTGCGGGCGTAGTGCAGTCGCAGCGACTGCTCGCGGGTCAGGGTGAACCCGCCCTCGGCGGACTTCTCCTGGACCATCTCGATCGAGGGCAACCGGCCCCCCGGGAAGATCTCGGTGATGATGAACTTCACGAACCGGGCGAGTTCGAAGGTCACCGGGATGCCGTGCTCGGCGGCCTTCGCGGGATTGAAGGCGCAGATCGTGTGCAGCAGCATCACCCCGTCGGGCGGCAGCGCGTCGTAGGCCATCCGGAAGAAGTCCGGGTAGCGGTCGAATCCGAAGTGCTCGAAGGCGCCGATCGAGACGATCCGGTCCACCGGCTCGTCGAACTGCTCCCAGCCCTGCAGCAGCACCCGGCGGTCGCGCGGTGATTCGATCGCGTCGAAGGTCTGCTCCACGTGGGCGGCCTGATTCCTGGACAATGTCAGACCGATGACGTTGACGTCGTAGCGCTCGATGGCGCGCCGCATGGTCGCACCCCACCCGCAGCCGATGTCCAGCAGAGTCATGCCGGGTTGCAGCCCCAGCTTGCCCAGCGCCAGGTCGATCTTGGCCAACTGGGCCTCTTCCAGCGTCATGTCCTCGCGCTCGAAGTATGCGCAGCTGTAGGTCCGGGTCGGATCCAGGAACAGCGCGAAGAACTCGTCGGACAGGTCGTAGTGGGCCTGGACGTCCTCGAAATGCGGTGTCAGCTTGTCCGGCATGGGTTGATCCCCCTCAGTTGGTCCGGATCGGCGCCGGAGCCCGATCGCGGTTACCCGGACCGGTTCGCGAACAAACCCGTGCCCGATAGGGTGGTACCCGTGACCCACTATGACGTCGTTGTACTCGGAGCCGGCCCGGGCGGATACGTGGCGGCCATCCGCGCTGCTCAACTCGGCCTCAACACCGCGATTATCGAACCCAAGTATTGGGGCGGCGTCTGCCTGAACGTCGGGTGTATCCCGTCCAAGGCGCTGCTGCGCAACGCCGAACTCGCGCACATCTTCACCAAGGAAGCCAAGACCTTCGGCATCTCCGGTGAGGCCAGCTTCGATTTCGGCGCGGCCTTCGACCGCAGCCGCAAGGTCGCCGACGGCCGGGTGGCCGGTGTGCACTTCCTGATGAAGAAGAACAAGATCACCGAGATCCACGGTTACGGCAAGTTCACCGGGCCCAACGGGCTGACCGTCGACCTCAACGACGGCGGCTCCGAGGACGTCACCTTCGACAACGCGATCATCGCGACCGGATCGTCCACCCGACTGGTGCCCGGCACCTCGCTGAGCGAGAACGTGGTCACCTACGAGAAGCAGATCATGTCGCGGGACCTGCCCTCCTCGATCATCATCGCGGGCGCGGGTGCGATCGGAATGGAGTTCGCCTACGTCCTGAAGAACTACGGCGTGGACGTCACCATCGTCGAGTTCCTGCCGCGCGCGCTGCCCAACGAGGACGCCGAGGTCTCCAAGGAGATCGAGAAGCAGTACAAGAAGCTGGGCGTGAAGATCCTCACCGGCACCAAGGTCGAGTCCATCCAGGACTCCGGTTCCGAGGTCACCGTCACCGTCAGCAAGGACGGCAAGACCGAGGAACTCAAGGCCGACAAGGTGCTGCAGGCCATCGGTTTTGCCCCGAACGTGGAAGGCTTCGGCCTGGAGAAGGCCGGTGTCGCGCTCACCGATCGCAAGGCCATCGACATCGACGACCACATGCGCACCAACGTGCCGCACATCTACGCCATCGGCGATGTCACCGGCAAGCTGCAGTTGGCACACGTCGCCGAGGCTCAGGGTGTGGTGGCCGCCGAGACCATCGGCGAAGCCGAGACGCTGACTCTGGGTGACTACCGGATGATGCCGCGCGCCACGTTCTGCCAGCCGCAGGTGGCCAGCTTCGGGTTGACCGAGGAGCAGGCCCGCGAAGAGGGCTACGACGTGAAGGTCGCCAAGTTCCCGTTCACCGCCAACGGCAAGGCGCACGGCCTGGCCGATCCGACCGGCTTCGTGAAGCTGATCGCCGACGCCAAGTACGGCGAGCTGCTGGGCGGGCACCTGATCGGCCCGGATGTCTCCGAGCTGTTGCCCGAGCTGACGCTGGCGCAGAAGTGGGACCTGACGGTCAATGAGCTGACCCGCAACGTGCACACCCACCCGACCCTGTCGGAGGCGCTGCAGGAGGCCTTCCACGGCCTGGCCGGCCACATGATCAACTTCTGACGCACGTGCCGTCCAGAGCCGTTGTGGTGGCCGCCATCGGCGGTCTGGTGATCGGGCACATGCTGTGGCTGCTCGCCATCACGCTGGCGATCGATACCAGCGATGTGAGCTTCTGGGTGCTCATCGCCTCCGCGGTGATCGCGGTGTTGGCGGCAGCGGTCGGATGGCTGGGCTGGCGTGCCTACCAGCGCAAGGACCAGGTATGGACGGCGTTCCTGTGGAGTGTGCCGGTCGCCCCGGTGCTGCTGACGCTGACCGTGCTGGGCGTGACGTACCTCTGATCCCCTAGTCCGGGAAGTCGAGCGGGATACGCAGCGTCGCCATGGTGGCGGCCAGCGCGTCGTATTGCCCTGCGAGCGTGCAGAATTCGATGATCTGCGCCCGGTTGTACAGCTTGGACAGGGCCGTCCAGGTCTCGGTGGACATGGACCGGGTGATGACGAACTCGTCGGTGGCGGTGATCAGCACCCGTTGGTGCGGGGCCAGGCCGGGCGCATCGGGGCCCTCGAAGATGGCGGCCTGGGTCGCGGCGTCCAGGCCGCGGCTGCGGGCCAGCCGCCGGTGCTGCTGCAGTTCGTACTCGCTGTTGCGCAGATGGCCGACCCGCAGGATGACCACCTCGGCGTCCTGGCGGGACAGCTTGCCCGCGTAGAGCAGATAACCCGAGAACGGCAACCACGCCAGGAACAGCAGCCGGTGCTGACCGATCACGTTGAACAGGTGGAACTTCGGGGCCCGGATGCCGCGGGCGCCGATCTTGGCGATGACCCAGTTCAGTGGGCCCAGTTCACGGAAGCCGCCGGGCGGGATCCGGGGCGGTGGAGTGGGTTCGATGTCGGATTCGGTCATGTCGTCTGCCTCACCAGATATGGGGACACCGTGCTGCGGTGTGCATCGAGGTCGAGAGCCTTGCCGAGGGCCGGGAAGGCGCGCTGCGGGCAGTTGTCGCGTTCACACACCCGGCAGCCGGCGCCGATCGGTGTGGCCATCGGGTTCGACGAGGTTGTCGCACCTGCGCCACCGGACAGATCCAGCCCTTCCGAGTAGACCAGCCGATGCGCATGGCGGAGTTCGCAGCCCAGGCCGATCGCGAATGTCTTGCCCGGCTGACCGTACCGCGCCGCGCGTCGTTCCACGGTGCGTGCCACCCACATGTAGTCGCGGCCGTCGGGCATCTGGGCGATCTGCACCAGGATCTTGCCCGGATAGGCGAACGTCTCGTAGACGTTCCACAGCGGGCAGGTACCGCCGGACGAGGAGAAGTGAAAACCCGTGGCGGACTGGCGTTTGGACATGTTCCCGGCCCGGTCCACCCGGACGAAGGACAGCGGGACACCGCGCATCGACGGGCGCTGCAGGGTGGACAGCCGGTGCGCGATCGTCTCGTAGGACACCGAGTAGAACGCCGAGAGCCGTTCGACGTCGTAGCGGAAGTTCTCGGCGATCTCGTGGAATTGCCGGTACGGGAGCACCACGGCGGCGGCGACGTAGTTGCCCAACCCCAGCCGGGCCAGGGTGCGGGACTCGTCGCTGGTGAACTTGCCCTCGTCGACCTGTGCGTCGATCAGGTCGCCGAACTCCAGGTGGCCGAGTTCGGCGGCCAGCCTGAACACGTATTGCCCGCCGGACAGGTGCTCGCCGATCTCCAGCGTGCGGCTGTCGGGGTCGAACCGGTGCAGGACCGAATCGTCGAGGTCGTTGCGCCGCACGATGCGCACCCCGTGCACCCGGGTCAGCCGGTCGGACAGTTCCCGGGTCAGCTCGGCCCGGTGCATCCGCATCCGGATGGTGAGGTCCTCGGCGGCGGTGTCGAGCTCGTGCAGATAGTTCTGCCGCTGGTAGAAGTAGTCGCGCACCTCTTCGTGCGGCATGGTGATGGTGCCCGTCCCGCTGCCTCCGCTGCCGGAGGTATACCGCCCCTCGGTGGCCGCCGCGAGCTGGGTGGTGGTGAGCCGGTAACGCTGGTGCAGGCTCACCATGGCCCGCGCGAACTCCGGGTGGCCGCTGACGATATCGGCGAGTTCGGCCGGGTCGACGGCGATGCCGAGGTCGCGGTCGAGGGTCACCTCGCGCAGTTCGGCGACCAGCCGGGTGTCGTCCTGGGAGGCGAAGAAGGTGGCGTCGACCCCGAACACCTCGGTGATGCGCAGCAGGACGGCGACGGTCAGCGGACGGACATCGTGCTCGATCTGATTGAGGTAGCTGGGGGAGATGTCGAGCATCTGCGCCAGCGCGGCCTGACTGAAGCCGCGCTCGCGGCGCAGTTGGCGCACCCGTGATCCGACGTATGTCTTGGACACCTCACGAGGCTAACAACTTTGTGAATGAGGGGTTCGCAGGATTCGCATCAGTGGGCCGCGCGGCGTCCTGGCATGATCGCGATTGTTGACTTACTGGGAGGACGAGCGTGAGCGAACCCACGGCGAAGGCGGTATCCGGCCTGGCGAAAACCATGATGCCGGTGCCGGATCCGCATCCCGACGTGTTCGACGTCGAGTGGCCGCTGCGGATGGCCGATATCGACCGCAACGGCAGGTTGCGATTCGACGGCGCCGCCCGGCACATCCAGGACATCGGCCAGGACCAGCTGCGCGAAATGGGCTATGAGGACGTGCACCCGGCATGGATCGTCCGGCGCACCATGATCGATCTGGTGAAGCCCATCGAGGGCCGGGACTTCCTGCGGCTCCGCCGCTGGTGTTCGGGCACGTCGAACCGGTGGTGCGAGATGCGGGTGCGCATCGACGGTCGCAAGGGCGGGCTGATGGAATCTGAGGCCTTCTGGATCAACTTCAGCAAGGAGACCCAGGGCCCGTCGCGCATCTCCGAGGACTTCCTGGCCGGCCTGCAACGCACCACCGACATCAACCGGTTGCGCTGGAAGGCGTACCTGAAGGCGGGTGACCGCGCGGACGCCGAGCAGGTCCGTAAGTTCCCGCTCCGGGTCACCGACATCGACCTGTTCGACCACATGAACAACTCGGTCTACTGGAGCGTGGTCGAGGATTACCTGGAGTCTGCCCCGGATCTGTTGAAGGAGCCGTTGCGGGTGACCATCGAGCACGACTCTGCCGTGGCGCTCGGTGACGATCTGGAGATCCTGTTGCACACCTACCCGGCCGGCTCGACCGAGAAGTTCGGTGCCGACCTGGCCGACCGGACTGTTAGAACGCTCACATACGTGGTCGGCGACGAGGTCAAAGCGGTCGCATCGGTCTTCGGCCGGTGACCGGACGGTTTTAACAGTACGCGCGTACTGACCAGCGCAAACCCCTACCCGTGAGTAGTTTCTGAACCGGTCAAGCGTCAGAGCTTCTTTGCAAGATTTGCAATTCTTTGGAATTGGTTGGCCGAAATTTGCACGTGAAACGGGTGGACCTGCGCATATGGCATGAGGCATCCTCGGGTTAACACGACAGCGAAGCCGCAGCAGTGTTAACAAAGTTGATGAAGGAGCCGCCATGTCCACCGTTGGCACGCCGAAGAGCCCGGAGCAGATCCAGCACGACTGGGACCACAACCCGCGCTGGAAGGGCATCACCCGCACCTACACCCCCAAGGACGTCGTTGCCCTGCAGGGCTCGGTCGTCGAGGAGAACACCCTGGCCCGCCGCGGCGCCGAGGTGCTGTGGGAGCAGCTCCACAACATGGACTACGTCAACTCGCTGGGCGCGCTGACCGGCAATCAGGCCGTGCAGCAGGTGCGCGCGGGCCTCAAGGCGATCTACCTGTCCGGCTGGCAGGTCGCCGGTGACGCCAACCTGAGCGGCCACACCTACCCGGACCAGAGCCTGTACCCGGCCAACTCGGTGCCGCAGGTCATCCGCCGCATCAACAACGCGCTGCTGCGCGCCGACCAGATCGCCAAGGTCGAGGGTGACACCTCGGTGGAGAACTGGCTGGCCCCGATCGTCGCCGACGGTGAGGCCGGTTTCGGTGGCGCGCTCAACGTGTACGAACTGCAGAAGGCCATGATCGCCGCCGGTGTCGCCGGTTCGCACTGGGAAGACCAGCTCGCTTCGGAGAAGAAGTGCGGCCACCTCGGTGGCAAGGTGCTGATCCCCACCCAGCAGCACATCCGCACGCTGACCTCGGCTCGCCTGGCGGCCGACGTCGCCGACGTGCCGACCCTGGTCATCGCCCGTACCGATGCCGAGGCCGCCACCCTGATCACCTCCGACATCGACGAGCGCGATCAGCCGTTCATCACCGGTGAGCGGACCAAGGAAGGCTTCTACCACGTCACCAACGGTGTCGAGCCCTGCATCGCCCGCGCCAAGGCCTACGCCCCGTACTCCGATCTGATCTGGATGGAGACCGGTACCCCGGACCTGGAGCTGGCCAAGAAGTTCGCCGAGGCGGTCAAGGCCGATTTCCCGGACCAGATGCTGGCCTACAACTGCTCGCCGTCGTTCAACTGGAAGCAGCACCTCGACGACGCGACCATCGCCAAGTTCCAGAACGAGCTGGGCGCCATGGGCTTCAAGTTCCAGTTCATCACCCTGGCCGGCTTCCACGCGCTGAACTACTCGATGTTCGATCTGGCCCACGGCTACGCCCGCAACCAGATGAGCGCCTACGTCGAGCTGCAGGAGCGCGAGTTCGCCGCCGAGGAGCGCGGCTACACCGCGACCAAGCACCAGCGCGAGGTCGGCGCCGGCTACTTCGACAAGATCGCCACCACCGTGGACCCGACGTCGTCGACCACCGCGCTGGCCGGTTCGACCGAAGAGGGCCAGTTCCACTAAACCGATGACGCTCTGCACAACAGAGGGTTGGTAGCGTCAGGCCCCGTCCGTGTCCTGCGGGCGGGGCCTTTCGCGTGTCCGAACACCGAGGAGAATCTGTGAGCATCGAACGAGTCGGCGTCATCGGCGCCGGTCAGATGGGCGGCGGTATCGCCGAAGTGTGCGCGAAGGCCGGGGCGCAGGTCCTCGTGTTCGAACCCACCGACGACCTGGTCACGGCCGGCAGCAAGCGCATCACCGCGTCGTTGGACCGGGCCGCCTCCAAGGGCAAACTCAGCAAGGCCGACCGGGACGCGACGCTGGCACGGTTGGCGTACACCACCAGTCTGGCCGACATGGCCGACCGTCAGCTGACCATCGAGGCGATCGTCGAGGACGACACCGTCAAGGCGAAGGTCTTCGCCGAACTCGACCGCGTCATCTCCGACCCGGACGCCGTGCTGGCCTCGAACACCTCCAGCATTCCGATCATGCGGATCGCGGCGGCCACCCAGAACCCGCAGCGGGTGCTGGGTCTGCACTTCTTCAACCCGGTGCCGGTGCTGCCGCTGGTGGAGCTGATCTCCACCCTGGTCACCTCCGAGGCCGCGGTGACACGCACCGAGGAGTTCGCGGCGAACGTGCTGGGCAAGCAGGTCGTGCGCTGCGGGGACCGGTCCGGGTTCGTGGTGAACGCACTGTTGGTGCCGTATCTGCTCTCGGCGGTGCGCATGGTGGAGTCCGGCTTCGCCACTGTCGAGGATGTGGACAAGGCGGTTGTGGCCGGATTGTCACATCCGATGGGCCCGTTGCGGTTGTCAGATCTCGTCGGACTTGACACCCTGAAGCTTATTGCGGACAAGATGTACGAGGAGTTCAAGGAGCCGCTGTACGGGCCGCCGCCACTGCTGCTACGCATGGTCGAGGCCGGTCAGCTCGGCAAGAAGTCGGGCCAGGGGTTCTACACCTACTGAAATCGGCAGAAAGTTAGCCAGATTAACATGGGGTAGAGTTTCCGCGTTGCGGTGTGGATAACTTAAAAAGTGGGTAACCGACCGCCACAAAATTCGAGGGACACAGAGGGTTAATTTCGCATGTCAAAAGTTGAGACCGAGCTGGAGCCGTACTACGAGGAGTCCCAGTCGATCTACGACATCTCGAATGAGTTCTATGCCCTGTTCCTCGGGCCGACCATGGGTTACACCTGTGGTTACTACGAGCGCGAGGACATGAACCTCGAGGAGTCGCAGAACGCCAAGTTCGACCTGGCACTCGGCAAACTGGGCCTGGAGCCCGGCATGACGTTGCTCGATATCGGTTGCGGCTGGGGCGGCGCGCTGGAACGGGCGATCACCCAATTCGACGTCAACGTCATCGGCATCACGCTGAGCAAGGCACAGTCCGACTACGCCCGGGACCGGCTGGCGAAGCTGGAGACCAACCGGACCATCGACATCCGTCTGCAGGGCTGGGAAGAGTTCAACGAGCCCGTCGACCGGATCGTGTCGATCGGCGCGTTCGAGGCGTTCAAGGCCGAGCGCTACCCGGTGTTCTTCGAGCGCGCGTACAGCATCCTGCCCGAGGGCGGCACCATGCTGCTGCACACCATCCTGGCCCATACCCAGGAGTTCTTCCGCGAGAACAACATCAAGCTGACGATCAGCGACCTCAAGTTCATGAAGTTCATCGGCGAGGAGATCTTCCCCGGCGGACAGCTGCCCGCGGTCGAGGACATCGAGAAGCTGGCCGACGATTCGGGCTTCACCCTGCAGCGCACGCATCTGCTGCAGCCGCACTATGCCCGCACGCTGGACATGTGGGCGGCGAATCTGGAAGCCAAGAAGGACGAGGCCATCGCGTTGCAGGGCCAGGAGGTCTACGACCGGTTCATGAAGTACCTGACCGGTTGCGCGGACTTCTTCCGTCGCGGCATCACCAACATCGGCCAGTTCACCCTGGTCAAGTAGCCGCCGCGGACAGTCAGGCCTGGGCCAGCCGTTTCTTCTCCGCGTCGACGTCGAAATCGGCCGGCGGCCACTGCAGGTCCAGGCTCTTGAGCGCCTCGATCATCAACTCCAGCACCGCGAGTCGGCTGTACCACTTGCGGTTACACGGCACGACGTACCACGGCGCATGCTCGGTCGAGGTCTTGTCCAGCATGGCCTGATAGGCCTCCTGGTAGAGCGGCCACTTCAGCCGCTCGTCGATGTCGCCCGGGTTGTACTTCCAGTACTTGTCCGGGCGATCCAGGCGTTCGGCCAACCGCTTCTTCTGTTCGTCCAACGAGACGAACATCGCCACCTTGACGATCGTCGTCCCGGCGTCGACGAGTTCCTCTTCGAAAGCGTTGATCTCGTCGTAACGCGCACCCCACACCTCCGGTGGCACCAGATTGTGCACCCGCACGATCAACACGTCCTCGTAGTGCGAGCGGTCGAAGACCCCGATGTGCCCGGCCGCGGGAAGCGCCTTGTTGATCCGCCACAGGTAGTGGTGAGACAGCTCCTCGGGGGTGGGCTTGCCGAAGCTCTTGTACTGGATGCCCTGCGGGTTGCTCGCTCCGACAACGTGTTTGACGATCCCGCCCTTGCCCGCGGTGTCCATGCCCTGCAGCACCAGCAGCACCGAGCGGTGGTCGCCGCTGCGGCTGTTGGCATACAACATCTCCTGCAGGCCGGCGAAGCGTTCGTTGCGTTCGGCCATCAGCGCGGGCGCGTCGGACTTCGAACCGGTGAACCCGGGCGTGGCCTCGGCGTCGATCTCGGCGACCTTGTCCCCGGCGCGGAACTTCAGATGGGTGCCGGGTTCATGGCTCCACAGATCGGGCAGTTCGGAGGTCTTGTCCTGGCTCACGCCGCTAGTCAAGCAGGTGCGGAGGCAGGACGGGGGACGGATGGTTCTGGGAGTTGAACTTCTCCAGCGACCCGCCGACCTCGACGATGCCGCACAGCGAGCTCCACGACAACATCGTCAGGTAATCGATCAGCTCGTCGGTGCTCATCCGGGGATTCGACATCCAGGAGTGCGTGGCCAGCTGTACGCCGCCGACGATCATGAACGCCCAGGGCTCCACGCCGGAGGTGTCCATCCCGACGGCCTGCATCCGGCGGCGCAGCATCACCGCGAGCATCCGGGCGATGATCGTCTCGGAGTCGTTGATGGCTTTGGTCCGGCTTGAGCTGTTGTTGGACATCACGAACCGGTAGGGCTCCGGTTCTGAGGCGACGGTCTCGACGTAGACCCGGATGATCTCGCGCACCAGCGCGTAACCGTCCAGGTTCGACGACAGCGCGGCGGCCATGTTCGGGATCAGGGTCACCTGTGCGAACCGCATCATCACCGCGGTCGTCAGGTCGTTCTTGTCGACGAAATAGCGGTACAGAACGGTCTTGGAGACGCCGATCTCTGCCGCGATCTCATCCATGCTTACATTGGCGCCTCGCTGCCGGATAGCCTCCAGCGTGCCGTCCACCAGCTCGTTTCGTCGTTCGACTTTGTGCTGGTGCCAGCGTCGTTTGCGGCCGTCGGTCTTCACCGCTGTCGCGCTCTGCTGTGCCACAGTCGTGATAATTCCATTCACTAGGTCGCCTTGATACTACGGTGGATGGCCCACTGGCGCCGTAGCGGATGATGGGGGAGTGGTTCACACGAGTTTTGCGGAGTCGTTGGCCGGTGCGGATTCTGAGGCCGATCGGGAACGGCAGCGCGCGCTACGGCAGATGAAGGTCGTCGCACTGGGCTTCCTGCTCGGGGCGACGGTCATCTTCCTGGTCTGCACCTGGCTGCAGTCGCGCGGTGATGCGGGCCCGTGGGTGGGGTATGTCCGGGCCGCCGCGGAGGCCGGCATGGTCGGTGCGCTCGCCGACTGGTTCGCGGTGACCGCGCTGTTCAAGCATCCGCTGGGCATCCCGATCCCACACACCGCGATCATCAAACGCAAGAAGGATCAGCTCGGCGAGGGGCTCGGGGCCTTCGTGCGGGAGAACTTCATGTCGGCCGAGGTGATCGAGACCAAGCTGCGCGACGCCGAGGTCGCGGGTCGGATCGGTAAGTGGCTGGCCGATCAGCGGCACGCCGAGCGGGTGGCCGCCGAGGTGTCCACGGTGCTGCGGGTGCTCATCGAGATGCTGCGCGATGAGGACGTCCAGCAGGTGCTGGACCGGATGATCGTCAAGCGCATCGCCGAACCGCAGTGGGGCCCGCCGATCGGCCGGGTGCTCTCCAGCCTGCTCCAGGAGGGGCGCCAGGAGGCGCTGATCCAGCTGCTGGCCGACCGGGCGTTCCAGTGGTCGCTGAACGCCGGCGAGGTGATCGAGCGGGTGATCGAGCGGGATTCGCCCACCTGGTCACCGCGCTGGGTGGATCACCTGGTGGGCGACCGGATCCACCGCGAGTTGATGGACTTCACCGACAAGGTGCGCCGCGACCCGAACCACGAATTGCGTCGTTCGGCGACGAAGTTCCTCTTCGAGTTCGCCGACGACCTGCAGCACGATGACGCCACCATCGCGCGCGCCGAGAACGTCAAGGAACAGATCATGGCCCGCGACGAGGTGGCGCGGGCGGCCGAGACGGCCTGGGCCGCGGCCAAGCGCATCGTGCTCGAATCCGTCGACGACCCGTCCTCGACCCTGCGCACCCGGGTGGCCGGCACCGTGGTGCGCATCGGTGAGTCGCTGTGCGACGACCCGGAGATGCGCGACAAGGTCGACAACTGGATCGTGCGGGCCGCTCAGCACCTGGTCACCCAGTATGGGACGGAGATCACAGCGATCATCACCGAGACCATCGAGCGTTGGGACGCCGACGAGGCGAGCCGCCGGATCGAACTGCATGTCGGCCGTGACCTGCAGTTCATCCGGATCAACGGCACGGTGGTGGGTGCCTTGGCCGGTTTGGTCATCTACACGGTGGCGCAACTGCTTTTCTGAGAAGTGCTAGCAGAGTGCTTGCAATAGTTAGCACTGATGTGTCACGGTGGATTCGTCAGCCAAAAACCGACGGATCGAGGGTTCATCATGACGCAGGACGAAAATCTTGCAGCTGTGGTGAGCAACGCAGCACAGGACATCGGCAGTTACATCAGGGCCCAGCGTGAGGCGGCGCAGGTATCGGTGCGCCAGCTGGCCGAGAAGGCGGGGGTGAGCAATCCCTACCTGAGCCAGATCGAGCGTGGGCTGCGAAAGCCATCGGCCGATGTGCTCAACCAGATCGCCAAGGCGCTGCGTGTCTCCGCCGAGGTGCTCTACGTACAGGCTGGGATCCTCGAACCCAGCGACGCCAGCAAGGTGCGCGACGCGATCGTCACCGATACCGCGATCACCGAACGGCAGAAACAGGTGCTGCTCGACATCTACACCTCGTTCTGTCAACAGAACGAGGCCGAAGCCGAAGTGGAAGCGGCGGCCGAGGCGAGCGCAGAAGTCGAAGTAGCAGAACCGGATACCCAACCGCACACTCTCTGAAAGGAATCACCATGAGCGAGAAGACCCAGCCGACCGTCGAAGACCTCAAGGCTCCGTTGTTGGCGGCCGTCGGTGCTGCCGATCTGGCCCTGGCCAAGGTCAACGAGATCGTCGAGACCCTGCGTGACCGCGCCGGCGACGCCCGCACCGACGCCGAGTCGCGTGTCGAGGAAGGCCGTGCCCGGCTGACCAAGCTGCAGGAGGACCTGCCCGCCCAGTTCGACGAGCTGCGCGACAAGCTGACCTCCGAGGAGCTGCGCAAGGTCGCCGAGAAGTACGCCGACGAGGCGCAGAGCCAGTACAACAAGCTGGTCGAGCGCGGCGAGGCCGCCCTTGAGCGGCTGCGCAACCAGCCCGCGCTGGAGAGCGCCAGCGCCCGGGTCGAAGAGGTCACCGACCAGGCCGTCGAGCTGACCCAGGATGCGCTCGGCTCCGTGGCCAGCCAGACCCGCGCGGTCGGCGAGCGTGCCGCCAAGCTGGTCGGCGTGGAGCTGCCCAAGAAGGACGAGAAGCCCGCCCCGGCCAAGAAGGCCCCGGCCAAGAAGGCCGCCACCCCGGCCGCCAAGAAGGCCACTCCGGCCAAGAAGGCTCCGGCCAAGAAGGTCACCCAGAAGTAGGTTCGCCGGCTTCATTCGCCAACTCGAACGGCACCCGCATAGGCTTGCAGGCGTGATGCTTGCAAACCTGGCGGGTGCCATTCTTCTTGTGCTGGTCGGAGTCGTGGTGCTGGCCGGCGTGTACTCGTTCGTGCACGCCGCGATGCAGCGGCCCGACGCCTACACTGCCACCGGCAAGCTCACCAAGCCGGTGTGGCTGTTGATCCTCGGCGGCGGAGTGCTGCTCGCCCTGCTGCTGCAGGACGCGTTCGGCGCCGCCATCTGCGCCTGCGCGACGGGTATCTACCTCGTCGATGTGCGGCCCAAGATCCTGGAGATCCAGGGAAAATCGCGCTGAGCAGATGCGCCTCCTGATCGCCGCACTCGCTGCGGCCGCCGCGTGCGCCGCAGCGGCGCCCGTTGCACACGCCGACGCCCGCTACATCGACCGCACCGAATGGGCGGCCTGGGGCGATCTGAAGAGCCTGCGCGTGTACCCGACTGCCGCCGGCCGTGCCGAGGCCGCGATCCCGGGCACCCAACCGCAGCAGAACCAGGCCTGGGCCGAAGTGCTCGCGCTTTCCCCCGAGGCCGATATCCCGGGCATGCAAGCACAATTCAACTGTCACTGGCAGTTCGCCGAGTTCGTCGAACCCGGCAAGACCAGCTGGAATCTGGAGCCGTGGCGGCCCGTGGTCACCGACGCCGAACTGGTGGCCGCCGGCTGCAACCCGGGCGGCACCGAGGAACCGTTCTGATCGGTTACCCCCGGGCCGTGCTGGGCGGACTGTCCTGACCGGAGCGGTCAGGGCAGGCCGGCGAAGCAGGGATCGCCGCCGGAGCCGCTGCGCCCGGGCGGCATCGTCGCGTTGCGCGTCGAGTATTTCGCCGTCACGCCCTTGTCGGTGACGTCCACGCTGTCGGCGTGGATGCCCAGCGGAATGTTCTCGGTGATCTGCTTGATGAACGCGTCCAGGGCGGGCTGGACCGTCTCCCGGGGCAGCATGAAGCCCAGCCCGGTCAGGCTCTGCACGCTCAGCGCCAGCTGATCGTTGACGACCTCCGGCTTGACGACGATGCTGCCCAGCGTCGCCTCCAGCTCGATGGTGCCCGAACTCGGGTTGGTGGTCACATTGCTGACGAAGCCGCCCACCAGCGGGATCTGCTCCTGGATGGTCCGCTTGATGCCGTCGGCCGTCCAGCCGATCGAGGCGTCGAGCGCACCGATGGTGCCCGGCGAGTTCTGGTTGCCGGTCAGCCGGACATCGTTGATGACGATCTCGGCCTTCATGCCCTGGGCCTCGCGGACCCGGTTCCCGGCGGTGGTCACCGTGATGTTGTTGTAGTTCTTGCCGAAGTGCTGCAGCAGGAACGGGCGCGGCCCGAAAGACACGTCCACGTCGTCCTGGACCACACAGGAGGTGATCCGGGTGACGGTGCGGTCGGCGATCTGACGTGCGATCAGCTCGGAGGCGACGACCCCGGCGACGGCCAGTGCCACCACGATGACGACCACCAGCACGATCGACAGCGGGTCGCGGAACAGCCTCTTGAGCTTGCCCTGCTGCTCCGGTTGCGGCTGGGGCTCGGAGTGGCCCTCCTGCTGCGCCTGCGGTTCAGTCTGCGGGTGCGGTGGCTGCTCGGGCTGGGCGGGCTGTGGCACGGGCGGGGGCGGCGGCACCTGTTCGGTGGGGCGGGCCCAGGGATCGGTCACGGACTCGATTGTGCCTTAGCGAACCGAGTGCGGTTACCGAGCACCGCGATCGTCTCGCGGGCCTTCGCCGCGGCGGCCAGGTCCAGATCGGTCACCACCAGCTGCTCCTCGGCGCCGGCAGCCGCGATGACCTCGCCGGTTGCCGAGGCGACCAGACTGCCGCCCACACCGGTGGGACCCAGCGCGGCGACCTCGTCACCGGGGTAGGCCTGATCGACGGCGGCGACGATGCCGGTGGTGTCGATGGCGCGCGCCCGGGCCAGCAACGTCCACTGGTCGAGCTTTCCCGGACCGGTGCCCCAGGACGCATGCACGGTGATGAGCTGGGCACCCCGGTCGGCCAGGTCGAGGTACAACTCCGGGAACCGGACGTCGTAGCAGAGCGTCAGCCCGACCTTGACCCGCTCGGGTTGTTTCCCGTCGCTTCGCTCACCCTGGACCTCGATCACCGTCGGCTCGCTGCCCGGCGCGACCGTCTTGGACTCGGCGAACCCGAACGCGTCGTAGAGGTGGATCTTGTCGTAGTGCGCGTCCACGTCCGGGCCGGTCGCGATCAGGGTGTTGGTGACCCGCCCGTCGCCCGACGGGCGGAACATGCCCGCCACCACCGTCACACCGGAGCGCTGCGCGGCGGCACGGACCCCGTCGGCCCAGCGGCCGTCCAGCGGCTCGGCGACCGGAGCCAGCGGGACCCCGAACCGGCACATGGTGGCCTCCGGGAACAGGACGAGCGCGGCGCCGGCATCGGCGGCCCGGCGGCTGAACGTCTCGACGAGATCCAGGTTCGCCGCGGGGTCGGTGCCGGACCGGATCTGGGCCAGGGCAATCCGCATACCGCCCAGCCTAGGGCCCGTCGAACGGGCCCGTCGGGGACACCGCGGCCCACGGCACCGTGAGCACCCCGTCCCGCAACCGGCGGCGCGGCGGATCGACGGGAAAGCCCTCCGCACGCAGTTGCTCCAGCATCGCCCGCCAGCGCACCCGCGGCCCGAACACGCCGTGCCCGGCGGCGGTCGCCCAGGCGCGGTCCGCGGCCTGCAGCAGGGTGTGGACCGGCTGACCCGCGACATTGTGGTGGATCAGCACCTTCGGCAGTCGCTCGGCCAGATCCGAGGGCCGCTCGATGGCGAACGGATCGCAGGCCAGGGTCAGGCTCACCGGACCGTCGGCGTTGAGCAGCACCCAGCAGCACAGCCGGCCCAGTTCGTCACAGGTGCCGTCGACGAGCAGCCCGCCGGGGGACAGCCGGGTGCGCAACTGGGCCCAGGCGGTGTCCACATCGGTGACCGGGTACTGCCGCAACACGTTGAAGGCCCGGACCAGCACGGGGCGCAGGCCGGCGAGTTCGAAGCCGCCGAGCGCGAACTCGACCCCCGCGACGGCCGAGCGCTGCGCGAGGGCGACCCGCTCCGGGTGGATCTCCAGGCCGACCACCCGAACGTCTGGCCGCACGGTCTGCAGCCGCGCCGCCAGTTCCAGGGTGGTGACCGGCAGCGCGCCGTAACCGAGATCTACGACCAGCGGATCCGCGGCGCCCAGCAGGGCCGCCCGCACCCGCGCGGAGTGCACCAGCCAGCGATCGCTTCGACGCAGCCGGTTGTAACCGGTGGTGCCCCGGGTGGGCAGTCCTACCGGCCTCAGGCCCGGGCGCTGATCCATGCGGAGGTGAACTCTTCTTCCAACCGGACCATCTCGGCAAGCTGGCCGCCGATGAACTCCTCGACCTTGCCGCCCACCAGCGGGATCCGCACCGTGACGGTGGCCCGCACATCGGCCCGGGCGCCGGCCGGGGTGCTGGTCAGCTCGGCGGTCCCGGTCACCTTCACCGGGGCGCCGGGCACCGCGCCCGAGATGGTGGCGCCGACGCGGTTGTCCCGCACCGGGGTCCAGATCTCCTCGCGGACCAGGGTCAGGTCACCGGCGTGCAGCGCGCTGACGAAACCGGGCAACCGGTTGAAGCGGACCGTCTGGGTGGTGCCGATATCCAGGCCGCCGTCCGCGCGGACGGTCAACTTGTCCAGGGACACCGCATCGCAGCCGGACTTCTCCAGGCGCTCCAGCCAGTAGGCCTTCTCGGCGAACGCGCCGTAGACCTCGGCGACGCTGCACGGGTATTCGGCTGCCATGTCATAGGAGCGCGGCATGGCGGCCACGCTACCGTTAGCGTCCGTGGCCGGACCGAATTTCGCTGGCGCGGCGGTGACCGAGAACGCGCCGCTGGCCGAGCTGACGACCCTGCGTATCGGCCCCGTGGCGGAGCGGTTGATCACCTGCGCCACCACCGCCGAACTCGCCGCCGCGGCCTCGGCGCTGCCCGTCTGCGATGACGTGGTGGTGCTGGCCGGCGGCTCCAACGTGGTGCTGGCCGACGACCTGACCGGATTGACCGTCATCGCGGTGGCCAACACCGGCATCTCCGTCGACGGCGCCGTACTGCGCGCCGAGGCCGGCGCGGTCTGGGACGACGTGGTGGCCACCTCGTTGGCGCACGGCCTGGGCGGGCTGGAATGTCTGTCCGGCATCCCCGGGTCGGCCGGGGCCACCCCGATCCAGAACGTCGGCGCCTACGGGGCCGAGGTGGCCGACACCATCACCGCGGTCCGGCTGCTCGACCGCGCCACCGGCACCGACGAGTGGGTCCGGCCCGACCAACTGGGTTTCGGTTACCGGCACAGCGTGCTCAAGTACCAGTCCTCGGTGATCGTGCTGGAGGTCGAATTCACGCTGGACCCGGCCGGCCGCAGCGCGCCGCTGCGCTACGGCGAACTGGCCGCCGCGCTCGATGCGCAGCCCGGGGACACCGCGGACCCGGCCCGGGTGCGGGCGGCGGTGCTGGCCCTGCGCGGAGCCAAGGGCATGGTGCTCGACGCCCGCGATCACGACACCTGGAGCGTGGGCTCCTTCTTCACCAACCCCGTGGTGGCACCCGAGGTGTTCGAGCGGCTGCGCGAGCAGGAAACGGGGCGGGTGCCGCACTACCCGGCCCCGGACGGCGTCAAGCTGGCCGCCGGCTGGCTGGTCGAGCAGGCCGGTTTCGGCAAGGGATATCCGGGACCCGACGCGTCCGCCGGCCTGTCCACCAAACATGCGCTGGCCCTCACCAACCGCGGCACGGCCGGTACCGCCGACGTCCTGGCCCTGGCCAGGACCGTTCGTGACGGCGTGCGCGACCGGTTCGGGATCGAACTCACACCGGAACCGGTGCTGATCGGCTGTGAGCTCTAGGTACGCTGGGTCCACGTGAGAGACGCCGGGGAGTACCAGCACACGCCGTTGAGCCGGCGTCGTGCGCTCACGATCCTGGGAATCGGTGGTGCGGGCTTGCTGGCCGCCTGCGCGGGGACCGGTCCCGCCGGCAACGCGCCCGAATCCGAAGAACCCGCCGCGGCGCCGAGCATCACCCTCAATCCCGGTGACGCCGCCGAGGATGTGGTGCCCACCGAGCCGGTCGGTGCTGCCGTCCGCGACGGCTGGTTCCAGCGGGTCGCGCTGACCAATGCCGCCGGAAATGTGGTGGCCGGAAAGCTCAACCGCGACCGCACCGAATTCACCGTCACCGAGCCGCTGGGGTACGGCGGCGAGTACACCTGGTCCGGGTCGGTGGTCGGGCGGGACGGCCAGGCCGTGCCGGTCACCGGATCGTTCAGCACCGTCAACCCGCAGACCACCGTCAACGGTCGCTTCCAGCTCGCCGATCACCAGACCGTCGGGGTCGCCGCGCCGATCATCCTGCAGTTCGACGCCGCCATCGCCGAAGAGGACCGGGCGACCGTGGAGAAGGCGCTCAAGGTCACCACCACCCCGGAAGTCGAGGGCAGCTGGGCCTGGCTGCCCGATGAGGCCGGCGGTTCCCGGGTGCACTGGCGCACCCGCGAGTACTACCCGCCCGGGACCACGGTGCACGTCGACGCCGACTTCTACGGGGTGTCGTTCGGGCCCGACGCATACGGGGCGGCCGACTCGACGCTGGACTTCACCATCGGCAGGCGCCAGGTGGTCAGGGCGGAAGCGTTTAGTCACCGCATCCAGGTACTCGACGAGGCCGGCGCGGTGACCATGGACTTCCCGTGCAGCTACGGCGAGGGCGACCTGGACCGCAACGTCACCCGTAGCGGCATTCACGTGGTCACCGAGAAGTACGAGGACTTCTACATGACCAACCCGGCGGCCGGCTATGCCAACGTGCGGGAACGCTTTGCGGTGCGGATCTCCAACAACGGCGAGTTCATCCACGCCAACCCGGCCAGCTCCGGAGCCCAGGGCAACAGCAATGTCACCAACGGCTGCATCAACCTGTCGCTGACCGACGCCGAGCAGTACTTCAACACCGCGATGTACGGCGACCCGGTCGAGGTGACCGGCACCCGCATCCAGCTCTCCTACGCCGACGGGGACATCTGGGACTGGGCCGTTCCGTGGGACGAATGGAAGGCCATGTCCGCGCTGTCCGACGACGAGCCACCGGCGGACATCCCGGCGTCGGCACCGGTCACCCCCAGCGATGCGCCGACCCTGTCCGGCACGCCCACCACGACGTCGGCTCCGGCGACTACGTCGTCCGGCGGTTGACCCGTGAGCCGGCCGCGCCGGTGACCTGGTCGCGCGGCCGGACCACGATGAGGTCCAGGTCGACGTGCGACGGGCGGCTCGCGACGAACCCGATCACCTCGGCGATGTCCTCGGCGACCAGCGGGGTCACCCCCTCATAGACCTTGTCGGCGCGTCCGGCGTCCCCGTCGAAGCGGTTCACGGAGAAGTCGGTCTTCACCATCCCGGGCGCAACTTCGGTGAGCCGCACCGGCTTTCCGAACAGCTCACTGCGCAGCGTGCGGTGCAGGACGCCTTGGGCGTGCTTGGCGCTGGTGTATCCCGACCCGTTGTCGTAGACCTCGTGGGCGGCGATCGAGGTGACCGTGACGATCAGACCGTCGCCGGAATCGATCAGCTTCCCCAGCAGCGCCTTGGTCACATGCAGGGTGCCCAGCACGTTGGCCTCCCACATCCACCGCCAGTGCTCGATGTCGGCATCGGCCACCGACTCCAGTCCGCGGGCCCCGCCTGCGTTGTTGACGAGCACATCCACCCGGTCCAGCTGTTCGGCGAGCGCCGCCACAGCGGCGGGGTCAGTGACGTCCGCCACAATTGCGGTGCCGTCGATCTCGGCGGCCAGCGCCTCGATCGGCTCCTTGCGCCGGGCCACGCAGATCACGTGAAAACCAAGGCTGGCAAGGGTTTTCGCGGTTGCTTCACCGATCCCGGCGCTGGCTCCGGTGACTACCGCGACGCGGCGCTGATCTGTTGGGGTGCTCATGGTGACAACACTAGGCCCGGATATCCGACCTTCGCGTAAGTCCCGATAGTCGTGCTACGTTGACGGCGTGTCCCAGATCAGTCAGGCGAGCCGTCTCGCCGTGCGGCGTGCGTGTTGTTGTTGCGCACACGCCGCCGCGCCCTGCTGACCTCTAGGACCTTCCGGTCCCGCTGAGTCGCCCGGTGTGGCAGATGCCCACTCCTTTCAGACTCAGACCAGAGGACCCTCATCGTGAGCACCGCAACCGCCGCCACCACCCTTCGCCCGACCTCCGCCGCGCACGCCAAGCGCGCCCTGATGGCCCGGCACCACATCGTCGCTCCGTCACTGAAGGTCGCCGACGTCGCCGCGGCCTCCGTCTTCGGTGCGGCCCGCCAGCGCGGCCCGATCGCCCGTGACGCCATCGCCCGGGTCACCGGACTGAGCATCGCCACGGTGAACCGCCAGGTCACAGCCCTGCTCGACGCCGGAGTGCTGCGGGAACGCGCGGATCTCGCGGTGTCCGGGGCCATCGGCCGCCCCCGCGTCCCGGTCGAGGTCAACCACGAGCCGTTCCTGACCCTGGGGCTGCACATCGGCGCCCGGACCACCAGCATCGTGGCCACCGACCTGTTCGGACGCACCCTCGACGTCGTCGAAACCCCCACCCCGCGCGGCACCCAGAACGCTGCGCTGGCCTCGCTGGCCGGCAGCGCGCGCCGCTACCTGAGCCGTTGGCACCGTCGCCGCGCGCTGTGGGTGGGCGTCGCCGCCGGTGGCGTGGTGGACAGCACCTCCGGCTACCTCGACCACGCCCGGCTGGGTTGGTCGGAGGCCCCGGTCGGCCCGGTCCTCGCCGAGGCCCTGGGGCTGCCGGTGTCGGTGGCCTCCCATGTCGATGCGATGGCCGGCGCCGAGCTGCTGCTCGGGGTGCGTCGTCCCAGCACCCAGACGGGCACCAGCCTCTACGTCTACGCCCGCGAGACCGTCGGCTACGCGCTGTCCATCGGTGGCCGGGTGCACTCCCCGGCCAGCGGGCCCGGAACCATCGCCGCACTTCCGGTCACTTCCGAACTGCTCGGTGGCACAGGCAAATTGGAGTCGACGGTCAGCGACGAAGCGGTGCTGACCGCGGCCCGCGCCCAGCGCATCATCCCGGCCGACGGACCGAGCTCGACGCTGGCCTCGGTACTGCGTGCCGCCCGCAGCGGGCACGACGGCGCCCGTGCTCTGCTGGCCGAACGCGCGCGGGTGCTCGGCGAGGCCGTGGCGCTGCTGCGCGACATGCTCAACCCCGATGACCTGGTGGTGGGCGGCCAGGCGTTCACCGAATACCCGGAGGGCATGGAACTGGTCGAGAAGGCGTTCGCGGCACGGACTGTGCTGGGCGCCCGCGACATCCGGGTGACCGCTTTCGGTAACCGCGTGCAGGAGGCCGGCGCCGGCGTGGTTTCCCTCGGTGGGCTCTACGCCGACCCGATCGCCGCGATGCGTCGCGCCCAGCTGCGGCGCGAAGCCGGTGTGCTCGGCGCGTCCTGATCCGGCAGGTGTAGACATGAGCATGTGCGTGTCGTCCCCGAACCGTCCGGCCTGTTGGACACCGCCCGTCGCGTAGCGGTGCTCTCGGTGCACACCTCGCCTCTGGCCCAGCCCGGTACCGGCGACGCCGGCGGCATGAATGTGTATGTGCTGCAGACCGCGCTGGAACTGGCCCGGCGCGGTGTGGAGGTCGAGATCTTCACCCGGGCCACGTCCTCGGCGGACGCCCCGCTGGTGCAGTTCGCGCCCGGGGTGCTGGTGCGCAACGTGGTCGCCGGCCCGTTCGAGGGACTCGACAAGAACGACCTCCCCACCCAGCTGTGCGCGTTCACCGCGGGTGTGCTGCGGGCCGAAGCCACACAGGAGCCCGGCTACTACGACATCGTGCACTCGCACTACTGGCTGTCCGGACAGGTCGGCTGGTTGGCCGCCGACCGCTGGGCGGTGCCCCTGGTGCATACCGCCCACACCCTGGCCGCGGTCAAGAACACCGCGCTGGCCGAGGGGGATGCCCCGGAGCCCGCGCTGCGCTCGGTCGGCGAACAACAGGTGGTCGATGAGGCGGATCGGCTGATCGTCAACACCGAAATCGAAGCCCAACAACTGGTTTCGCTGCACAACGCGGACCGCCGCGGCATCGACGTCGTGCATCCGGGGGTCGACCTGGCGGTATTCACCCCGGGGGACAGGGCGGCCGCCCGCGCCGAACTGGGCATCGACCCGCGGGAGAAGGTGGTGGCCTTCGTCGGCCGGATCCAGCCGCTCAAGGCGCCTGATGTGCTGCTGCGCGCAGTGGCCAAGCTGCCCGACGTGGTGGTCCTCATCGCCGGTGGGCCGTCGGGCAGTGGGCTGGCCGCACCGGACTCGCTGGTTCGGTTGGCCGACGAACTGGGTATCAGTTCGCGCGTGCGTTTCCTACCACCACAGTCCCGGGCGGCGCTGGTGAACGTCTACCGTGCCGCCGACATCGTCGCGGTGCCCAGCTATTCGGAGTCCTTCGGCCTGGTCGCGGTCGAGGCGCAAGCCTGCGGAACCCCGGTGGTCGCCGCCGCCGTGGGTGGCCTGCCGGTGGCGGTGCGCGACGGGGTCAGCGGCAGCCTGGTCGACGGGCACGATCCCGGTGACTGGGCGCGGGCGATCGACGCGTTGTTCGAGCAGGATCCGGGAACCTTGCGCGCCGCCGCGGTGGCGCACGCCGCGACCTTCTCCTGGGCGCACACCGTCGACGGGCTGCTGGACAGCTACAGCCGCGCCATCACCGAGTATCGGGACCGGCATCCGCGCCGGGAGCCGTCCGGCCGGCGCACCGGCCGCCGTTTCGCACTGCGCAGAGGGGTTCGGGCATGAGTCCGGTCGCCAACCAGGTGGCCGAAGTCATCGAGCAGACGCTGCAGGACAACGATCTGGAATACACCCATCATCAGGGCACCGGCGGGGGGCTGCCCGGACTTGTGGTGGCGCTGCCGGGGGAGCGCAGGCTCAAGACCAACACCATCCTGAGCATCGGCGAACACTCGGTGCGGGTGGAGGCGTTCGTCTGCCGGCGGCCCGACGAGAACTTCGAGGCCGTCTACCGGTTCCTGCTCAAACGCAATCGCAGGCTCTACGGGGTCGCCTACACGCTGGACAATCTGGGCGACATCTACCTGGTCGGCTGGATGGCCAACGGCTCGGTGACCGCCGAGGAGATCGACCGGGTGCTCGGTCAGGTGCTCGAAGCTGTCGATGCCGACTTCAACACCTTGCTGGAGTTGGGTTTTCGCTCCTCCATTCAGAAGGAATGGGAGTGGCGGGTCGCCCGCGGGGAGTCGCTGAAGAACCTGCAGGCTTTCGAACACCTCATCGATCAGGACGACGATTCTCCCGCATGAGAAGATCTTCGCCATGGCGAATCTGATCCTGCTGCGCCACGGCGAAAGCACGTGGAACGAGAAGAACCTGTTCACCGGTTGGGTCGATGTCGACCTCACCGACAAGGGCCGGGCGCAGGCCGTCCGCGGTGGCGAGCTGATCGCCGAGCAGGGTGTGCTGCCCGACGTGCTCTACACCTCGCTGCTGCGCCGCGCCATCACCACCGCCAACCTCGCACTGGACGCGGCCGACCGGCACTGGATACCGGTGCACCGCGACTGGCGGCTCAACGAGCGGCACTACGGCGCCCTGCAGGGCCTGGACAAGTCCGAGACGCTGGCCAAGTACGGCGAGGAACAGTTCATGGCGTGGCGTCGCAGCTATGACACCCCGCCGCCCGCCATCGAGAAGGGCAGCGAGTACAGCCAAGACACCGATCCGCGGTACGCCGACATCGACGGCGGCCCGCTGACCGAATGCCTCGCCGACGTGGTGGCCCGGTTCGTGCCCTACTTCGAGCAGACCATCGTGCCCGACCTCAAGGCGGGCAAGACGGTGCTCATCGCCGCCCACGGCAACTCGCTGCGGGCGCTGGTGAAGTACCTGGACGGTATGTCCGACGCCGACGTCGTGGGTCTGAACATCCCGACCGGGATTCCGCTGCTCTACGAACTCGACGAGGAGCTCAAGCCGACGGTGCCCGGCGGGCGGTACCTGGATCCCGAGGCAGCTGCCGCCGGGGCGGCTGCGGTCGCCGCCCAGGGAACCAAGTGAGCTAACACCGGGTGAACTCAGGTGAACAGCGGTCGAACACCTGTCTTTGTGCGTGTGACTTATCCCGTTTCGGCCGCTCGCTGCTGGGTTGACGTTCACCCGATGCGTACGATTTTCGCGTGAGTGTCGGTTCCGCGTTGCTGTTGGCGGCAGCCCTGGCATTGCTTACGCTGGGGATCGGCGTAACCGCCGGACTGATCTTGTCCGCCCGGCTGGCCGAGCGCCGGGCTCGGCAGCTCGCCGCCGAGGGGCGCGGCATCACCATCTCGCAGATGCTCAGTCATATCGCCGCGATGTCGCCGATGGGCATCGTGGTGGTCGATGCGTTCCGTGACGTCGTCTACATGAACGACCAGGCCACCGCGCTCGGACTGGTCCGGGACCGGCTGCTCGACGACCGCGCCTGGCAGGCGGTGCAGCGATGCCTGGCCACCGGCGCGGACGTCGACGTCGACCTGTCGCCGCCGAAGCGGCAGACGCCGGGCCGCTCGGGGGTGTCGGTGCGCGGCCACGTGCGGCTGCTGGTCGAGGAGGATCACCAGTTCGCGGTGGTCTTCGTCGGCGACCAGTCCGAGCAGGCGCGGATGGAGGCGACCCGCCGCGATTTCGTCGCCAATGTCAGCCACGAGCTGAAGACCCCGGTCGGGGCGATGTCGGTGCTGGCCGAGGCGCTGCTGGCCTCCACCGACGACCCCGACAACGTCCGCCGGTTCGCCGAGAAGATGGTCGTCGAATCCAACCGGCTGGCCAGCATGATCGGCGAGTTGATCGAGCTGTCCCGGTTGCAGGGCGCCGAGCCGCTTCCCCAGCTGGAGATCGTCGATGTGGACACCGTGGTGGCCGAGGCGCTGTCGCGGTACAAGGTCGCCGCCGATAACGCCGATATCGCCATCACCACCGACGCGCCGACCGGATTCCGGGTGCTGGGCGACGAGCGGCTGCTGGTGACCGCCCTGGCCAACCTGGTGTCCAATGCCATCGCGTATTCGCCGAACGGTACGGCGGTGTCGATCAGCCGGCGCCGGCGCGGCAACGTCGTGGAGATCGCCGTCACCGACCGCGGCATCGGCATCGCCAAGGCCGATCAGGAGCGGGTGTTCGAGCGCTTCTTCCGGGTCGACAAGGCCCGCTCCCGGGCCACCGGCGGCACCGGGCTCGGCCTGGCCATCGTCAAACACGTGGCGGCCAACCACAACGGATCCATCCGGTTATGGAGCCAGCCGGGTACCGGCTCGACATTCACCCTGTCCATTCCGGCCATTCACGACGAAGTAGACGAGGAAGGTAGTGCTCCGTGACCAATGTTCTGATCGTGGAGGATTTCGCGGCACGCGCGATGACGGAAGGCGCGGCACGCTGATGACCAATGTGTTGATCGTGGAAGACTTCGCGGCACGCGCGATGACGGAAGGCACGGCTGTCTGATGACCAATGTGTTGATCGTGGAAGACTTCGCGGCACGCGCGATGACGGAAGGCACGGCTGTCTGATGACCAATGTGTTGATCGTGGAAGACTTCGCGGCACGCGCGATGACGGAAGGCACGGCACGCTGATGACCAATGTGTTGATCGTGGAAGACGAAGAGTCGCTTGCCGATCCGTTGGCATTCCTGCTGCGCAAGGAGGGGTTCGAGGCCACGGTCGTCTCCGACGGACCGTCGGCGCTGGCGGAATTCGACCGGTCCGGCGCCGACATCGTGCTGCTGGACCTGATGCTGCCGGGCATGAGCGGCACCGATGTCTGCAAGCAACTGCGGTCGCGGTCCAGTGTGCCGGTCATCATGGTCACCGCCCGCGACAGTGAGATCGACAAGGTGGTGGGTCTGGAACTCGGCGCCGACGATTACGTCACCAAGCCGTATTCGGCACGCGAGCTGATCGCCCGGATCCGGGCGGTGCTGCGCCGCGGTGCGGACACCGAGGATGCCGGCGTCCCGGACGGCGTGCTGGAGGCCGGCCCGGTGCGGATGGACGTGGAGCGGCACGTGGTGAGCGTCAACGGCGATCCGATCACGTTGCCGCTCAAGGAGTTCGATCTCCTGGAATACCTGATGCGTAACAGCGGCCGGGTGCTCACCCGCGGTCAGTTGATCGACCGGGTCTGGGGTGCGGATTACGTGGGCGATACGAAAACCCTTGATGTGCACGTCAAGCGACTGCGCTCGAAGATCGAGTCCGACCCGGCCAACCCGGTGCACCTGGTGACGGTGCGCGGCCTGGGCTACAAGCTGGAGGGCTGAGCGGCACCCAGGGTGTCCAGCACGGCCCGTGCCGAGCTCTGCCAGCGGTACCGGGAGGCGTTCTCGCTGCCGAGCCTGCGTAGCTCCGCCACCAGGGCCGGATCCGATTCCAGCCGGTCGAGCGCGGCCAGCAGGGTCTGCGGGTCGTCGGGATCGAAGTACACCGCGCCCGCCCCCGCGACCTCGGGCAGCGATGCCGCGGCCGAGGACAGCACCGGGCAGCCCAGCGATTGAGCCTCCAGCGGTGGCAGGCCGAATCCTTCGTATTTGGACGGGAACACCAGCGCGGCGGCGTTGCGGTACAG
The DNA here is from genome assembly GCF_043974665.1 of Mycobacterium sp. AMU20-3851. Lineage (NCBI taxonomy): Bacteria > Bacillati > Actinomycetota > Actinomycetes > Mycobacteriales > Mycobacteriaceae > Mycobacterium > Mycobacterium sp. AMU20-3851. The sequence goes on along the minus strand of NZ_CP146371.1, from coordinate 5,101,146 downwards.
CCAGCTCAACTCGGCGTCGGACAACCTGCCGGCGATGACGGCCCGGCCGTTCAGCGGTGCCGCGTCGGAGAACACCTGCTGGTTGCCGGACGCACCGACCACCACCACCGTGCGGCCGGACTCCGCGACCGCGGTGACCGGAGCGGTCAGATTCTTGTGCCGGGCCATGGTGCCGACCATCAGATAGAACGGGCCGGTCAAACCGTCCAGGTCGGGACGGGCGGGAGTGATCCCGACGAGCGCGTCCGCCGCGCACCCGGCCACCGTGAAGCGCTCGGCCGGGATGCCCAGTACGTCGTCGAGTTCGGCTGCGCTGAAGTGCGATACCGTCACCAGCCGGTCCGCCCGCCGGCCCAGCAGAAAGTACGACACGTAGTAGAACCACACGAATGCCCTGCGGAAGGTGTGCGGGTGCCGGAACGGCGTGGCGTCGTGCATGGTCACCAGCTGGCGCTTCTTCAGCAACGGCGCCGGCCCGGCGAAGTTGAGCAGCAGGCGCCCCGCTGTGACGACAGGCAAATAAAGCTGTTCGAACACAACGCCTTTCACCGGGGCGATCCGTATCGTGGCGCGCGGGTGCGTCAGCCACTCCGGCACCGTGGCCCCGGCCGGGACATGCACGACCAGGTCGACGGAATCCTCGCGCAGAATGGCGTGCACGATCTCACCCGCATAGCGCTGTGTGCCGGTCAGCCGCTGCGCCAACCACTTTCCGTTGACGTGCAGAGTCGTCATCGAGATGCGCCGACCAACGGCCCGTAGAGCTGTTCCAGTGCCTCGGCCTGGTGGCTGTCCGAATTGCGGGACAACGCCGCCATCGTGTCGCGGCGGGCCCGGTCCAGACTCTTGGTGTCGAGCAGTGCACCGACCGCCGCGGTCAGGTCCTCGGGGGCGTCGATGATCACCGGCATGTCCACACCGGTGAGGTAGGGGCGACGACGGGACACCACCGGGATCCCCATCCCGGCGGCCTCCATGATGGAGATGGGAAAGCCTTCCCACAATGCGGTGTGCAGGTACAGATCGCAGGTCGACATGATGTCGAGGGCCTCCCGACGGGGCAGCCATCCGGTCACCTCGACACCCGCCTCGTGCAGCATGTCGATGTACTGGTTATCGCCGCCGCCGATCCATACACCTTCGATGTCCGGGTGGGATGCGACCGCCGCGGCGAACGCCCGGGCGAAGAACTCGGGGTCCTTCTGCGGGCCCAGCCGCCCGTTGCCGACGACACGCAGCTTGCGTTTCTCCCCGGACGGCTCCGCCCGGGGCAGATCGGGCGGCTGGACATTGGGCACGGTGACCACCCGCGGGGAAATACCCGCCCAACGCGACAGTCGCGCCTCGCGGGGTGAACAGGCGCCCACCGCGGTCGTGTTGAACGCCAGTACCCACTCCAGTGCGCGGAACGCCTGCCGAACCGGCCACGACACATCCCGACGCTCGAAGGAGTAGCAGTGCGGGGTGTACAGCAGCGGCCGCCGGCGTGAGCGGCGGACCGCCATCCGGACGTATCCGCCGGCCTTGCTGGAGTGCGCGTGCACGATGACCACCCCGTCGCCCGCGCGCTCCATCCGGCGCAGATGGTCGCGCAGGAACCGGATCCGGGGCACCGTCCCGGCGGGCATCTCGGTGACGGACGCGAATCCCGAGAACTCGGACGGGGCCACCACCGCCTCGGCTCGGAGGCTGTATACGAGGTGATGCTCGGCGTCTGGGTAGTTCCGGACGAAGTCCGAGATGGCCGATGCGGTACCGCTGGCGAAGGACTCGGCCACATGTACCACGGTGGGGTCCGTGTTCACGTACTTCCTCCTGGATATGCAAAAGCAGCAAATTGATGCATTGCGCGGGTGGGGCTTTGGCGCTTTCGGCGGAGAGCCGGTAGCGGCACTCCGGAAATCGACGCAACCGGCCCGACGGATTTTTGCTAACTTTACACAGAGCGGGGAGTTTGGCCAGCCTATATGTCGATCAACTGCAATTTAACGCGGCCGACATGTGATCAATTCCACCGGTCGATACTTTGCTGAGATATCGCTATCGGGTTCGTGACGCTGTATGTTCCGTCCGAGGCGATGGTCGCGTCGACGGGTGATCGGTAGTGCATAGGCAAAGTTTCTGCGGATCTCGGCAGTGGACGGAGTAGGAATGGGTGGCGAGCACATATCCCCAGGTAGGCCGACGTGGTTCGGGCCGCTGGATGCCTCGCTCTTCGGTGTGGTGCACACCCCCGACAACGGGTTGGCCCGGGCCGGGGTGGTCATCTGCCCGCCCCTGGGCAAAGAGCACCTCGACTCCTACCGGGGCCTGAAGCTGCTCGCGCAGCGGCTGTGCGCCCGTGGCTTCGCGGTGCTGCGCTTCGACTACGCCGGCACCGGCGACTCCGCCATGGAACAGGACGACCCGGCCGCGGTGTCGCGCTACCTGGAAAGCATCGCTACGGCGGTCGGCTACCTGCGCGACGCCGGTGTTCCCGACGTTGCGCTGGTCGGGTTGCGCGCCGGAGCGTTGTTGGCCGGCCTTGCCGCGGACTCGATCGACGGAGTCGCCGCCCTGGTGCTGTGGGATCCGGTGACCGACGGCCGCCGATACCTGCGGGAGCAACGGGCGCTGTACCGGATGACGGTCGGTGACGATCCCGGTGCGGAATCGGCCGAGTCGATCCTGGGCTGCAGTCTTGCGGTGCCGGCGGCCCGGCAACTCAAGACGGTGAAGCTTTCGGGCGCCTTCGATTCGGCGTTGCCGGTGCTCGTCATGGCGCGTCCGGAGCGGGTGTCCGACGCGCCGATCGCGGCGCTGGGGGCGGCCCCCAACGTCGTCGTGCGCACGGTCACCGGTCAGGCCGAGTTCGTCGAGCCCGTGTCCTTCGTCGTCGAGATCCCGGTCGGGTCGCTGTACGCGATAGCGGCCTGGCTGGACGAGACCCTGCCCGCGAGCAGGTGCCACGTCGCACCGGTGATCCGGACGGCTGCGACTGTCGCTCCCGGGGTGCGGGAAACCCTGGAATTCCTCGGGCCGGACCGGCTCTTCGCGATCCGTTCCACCGCAACCGAATCCGCGCCGGACGCACCGGCTCTGTTGATCCACAACACTGCCTGTGAGCACCGGGTGGGCCCGGGCCGGGTGTGGGTCGAGACGGCTCGGGAACTTGCTGCGACCGGCGTGACGGTGCTGCGTTACGACCGCCGGGGAATCGGTGAGACCGGCTACGCCACGACCGACTTCGCACGTGTCCATTCGAACCGCGCGAAAACCGATGTGGTGCATGCGATCGACGCCATCGGTGTGCCCGCGGACCGGTTGATGATGGCCGGCGTCTGCTCGGGAGCCTGGGATTCGGCCTACGGGGCGCTGACCCGCGGCGCGCGTTCGGTGGTGATGGTCAACCTGCTGACGTTCTCGTTGCGCAATGTCGAGGTCGGTCCCGAGGAGTTGTCCGGTCCGCAGACCGGTGCGGCCGAGGTGCGGGCCAAACAGCTGATCCGGAGGTGGCTGCCTTACCGGCTGTGGCTGCTGATGGGCAGGCTGGGACTGACGGAGGTGCCGGAGGTCCTGCTCGGGGCCTTGAACCGGGCCGGGGTTTCGGTGGATCTCGTGTTGTCACCGGAAGACCATGCGTGGTTCGACAAGCAGCGCGGCGGGCGCGGGATCAAACGATTGTCGCGACGGGGCTGGTCGGGGCGCATCGTGCGGGCCGACGGCGGTGATCACTCGTTGTTACAGCGCGAGATCCAGACCTTCACCCGGGAACGCCTGCGCGAGGTCGTCGAGCGCGAGTTCGCCGCGCTGCTGCCGATGCACGCGGACTGGCGGACCGAAAGCGTGGCGTGCAGAGGTGTCCAGTTGTGACCGCTGTCGTGGTCTTGCCGGCGGCTGCGGTACTGGCCGCCGCCGTCTATGCGATCTATCGACGCCCGCAGCGCGGACTCTTGCTGGCCGCGCTGCTGGTCCCGTTCCACGGCCTGCTGCTGATCGTGCCGAACGGGCAGTCGTTCGTGTGGTGGAAGGAAGCGCTGTTGGGGGTGACCCTGCTGGCCGCGCTCATCACCCCGTACCGACGCCTCAACACCGGCGTGTCGATGCCGTGGCTGCCGATCGCGGTCCTCTTCGTCGCCGTCGGTGCGGCCTCGGCATTACTCACCACCGGATTCCCGGGTGCCGTCTACCCGTTGAAGATCACCTTCTTCTACCTGGCGGTCGTGCCGCTGATCTGCTGGTACGCCCCACTGACCGCCCGGGACCGGGACAATCTGGTCACCATCATCATGGCGGTGTCGGTCCTCACCGCGGCCTGGGGCCTCGCCCAGCAGTTCCTGGGACAGGACTTCCTGCACGATCTGGGCTACGAATACAACACCGCGCTGCGCACCAGCGGTTCGTTCATGCGCAGCTTCAGCACCTTCGTCCAGCCCTTCCCGTTCGGCCTCTACGTCGCCATGGCCATCCTCGTGGGAGGCGCAGTCGCACTGCATGACCCGGCCCGACTGCGCAACCGGATCTTCCTCCTGCTGATCCCCGTCCAGTTGGCCGGCATGGGCATGTCGATCGTGCGGGCCGCGTATCTCGCGGTCTTCGTCGGTGTGCTGTGGCTCATCGTGCACCGCTATCGGCAGCTGGCCGTCGGCGTGCTGCTGGCCGTGTTGGCCGGCGGGATCGCCCTGGTCTACATACCGGGGAAGTACGTCGACAGCCTGTTCTCCTCGTCCAGCCTGGGACAGCGCACCAGCGGCTGGTCCACGATCTGGGACTCGGTGCTGACCAGTCCATTCGGTGCGGGACTGGGCAGCACCGGCTCGGCGGCGGAGAAGTTGGAGACCGCCACCCAGAACACACCGACCGCCTATCTGGCGATGTTGCAGAATCTGAACCCCGAACTGGCGTATCAGCCGGACAACTACTACGTGAAGGTCCTGATCGAGCTGGGGCCCATCGGGTTGTGGGCGTTCGTGACTCTCCTTGTGGTGGTTCTGGTTTCGACGCTGCGGGCGTCGCGGTACACCCAGGGCGTGGATTCGGCCTTCTGCCTGGGGGTCAGTGCCGCGATCGTCGGGGCGTGTGTGGCATCGGTGGTGAGCACCTACTTCGAGATCTTCCCGATGGACTTCTACTTCTGGCTGCTGATCTCGGCAGCGGGGTGTGCCGTGGTGCAGACCCCGGCCGGGCCCGAGCGGTGGAATGTGCCGGAGTCCGATGAGTTGGCGGTGGTCTGATGGACGCCCACCGCGATGGCGCGGTACTGCAGGACAATCCGGCGACGCCGTCCGACCATGCCGCCGCCGCCGGCCGAAACACCTTGGCGCTGTTGCTGAGTCGGTTGGCCATCTCCATCATGGGTTGGGCCGGTACGGTCCTCATCGCCCGCCTGTTGTCCCCGACGGACTGGGGTGTGTTCTCCTTCGTCTTCGGTCTGCTCGGGATGATGTCGATCATCACCGACCTCGGTGTCGGCCGTGTGGTGCTGGCGCGGTTGCTCGACGAGGACTCCGATCCCGAGGCATTCGCGAGTTCGTTCGTCGCCCTGCGGGCCGCACTCGGACTTCTCGGCTACGGCATCGCGGTCGGCTATGTCGTCCTGATGGGGTACTCCGGTGACGTGGTCCGGGCCACCGCCATCGCCGGGTTGGTGGTGGTGATCGCCACCCCCAGCAATGCACTGTCGGTGCTCTACCAGAGCCGGATGAAAATGGTGACGGTGGCGACCGCCGAGGCGCTCGCGCAGCTGCTCCAGCTCGGCCTGACCATCCTCGCTGCGACGACGCATCCCGGCTTGTTGATCTTCATCCTGCCCGCCATTGCCAACGAGATCTTCTCCGGCGTCTGGAAATTGACCGGGGTGCGCCGGGGCGCGGTCGGCCCGCGGATCACCCGCGGGCCCAAGCTGCGGCATTGGCGGGAGATGCTCGTCGAGGCGATCCCGCTGAGCATCGGGCTGGGCATGATGACGCTGCTGTCCAAGGTGGACGTGCTGATGCTCGGCAAGCTCGACGAGTTCGATGCAGTGGGGCTCTACAGCGTCGCGTACAAGTTCGCCGATGTGATGTCCTACGCCGTGGTCGCCATCCTGACGCCGGTCGCCACCCTGTTGGTCGCCGCCTGGCCGCTGCTGCACGACGACTTCCGCAGGCACGTCCGCACCGCGGCGATCACCGTCGCGCTACTCACATCGCTCGCCGCGGTGGGCATGTGGGCGTCCGGACGGGAGATCGTATCGCTGTTGTACGGGCAGCGTTTCGGAGAGAGTGCGGATGCTGCCTGGATGTTGTTGATCGGGGCGGTGTTCGCCGCGCTGACCCAGGTTGTCCTGGTCGCCCTGATCTCGGCTGGGCGACACCGGGTTTATCCGTGGGTCGCCTTCGGTGCCCTGCTGCTCAATATCGTCCTGAATGTGATTCTGATACCGCACTATTCGTACAACGGAGCCGCTGCCGCCACCGTCGCGACCGAGGTTCTGATGTTCGTGGCGATGTGGGTCCTGGCCGCGCGGACACTGCCGGTTGACCGGTTGCTTCCGGCAGGGAAGTTGGCGCTGGTCGCGCTGCTCACAGTGGTCGTCAGCGCGGCGAGCTGGATGCTGGACGGCCGGGTGTCCTGGCTGGTGAACGCCATCGTCGCGGTCGTGTTGTTCCTCGCCGGCGCCTTCGTGACCCGCGTCCTGGACTGGCGGCGGTTGACCAAACTGCGGACCGGGAAGGTGGCATGAGCGTGTCCCCGATCGTCTTCGTGAACCGGGCCGGTCGGTTCTCCGGTGCCGAGGTGGTGCTGCTCGAGCTGGTGCGGGCCGCCTGCGCACGCGGCGAGAACGTGCGGGTCGTCTGCCCGAACGGTCCGCTGGCCGAACGCCTGCCGAAAACGGTGCACCACTACGCGATCGACGAACTCGACCTGGGCGGTTCGTCCGGCCCCGCGCGGGTCCGGGCCGCGGGCACCCTGATCCGCCGCTGGGCCCGGGCCGCCGCGGTGATCAGGCGCGCGACGGACACCGACAGCCCGATCATCGTCAACTCGCTGCTCGCGTTGCCCGCGGTAAGACTGGCCCGGCTCCCGCAGCGGGCGTCCTGGCTGGTCCACGACACCGTGCACGAGTCCAAACAGCGGGCGATGATCCGGATCGGTAAGCCCGCGATCGGGCGCATCTTCGCGGTGTCGCCCCCGGCGGCGGCGCCGGTCCGGGCGCTCGGACTCGACGTGGAGGTCGCGCCGCTCGGTGTCGACCTCCCCGCCACCGCCGCCGCACGCGCCGGGCGGCCCCCGGTGGTGGGCATCATGGCGCTGCTGACCCCGTGGAAGGGCCACCGTGTGTTGCTCCGTGCACTGGCCACGGTCCCCGGCGTGCACTGTGAGATCGCCGGTACCGCAATCGAAGCCGATGCGGAGTATGCCGCAGAACTGCGGCAGCTGTCCGAGACCCCGGAGCTGTCCGGTCGGGTCCGTTTCCTCGGGCACGTCGACGCGGTGGCGACCATGTCGACCTGGGATGTGCTGGTCAATGCCAGCACCTCCCCGGAAGCCAGCCCGGTGTCGGTGCTGGAGGCGATGAGCGTCGGCCTGCCGGTCATCGCCACCGATCACGGCGGCTCCTCCTGGCTGCTGCGGGACGGCGCGGGAACGCTGGTGCCCGTCGGCGACGTCGATGCCCTGGCCCAGGCGATCAGCTGGACGGTGGCCCATCCGGGCCCGGTGACCGAGATGGTCGACGTTGCGCGCCAACGGATCGCGGATGTGCACGATGCCAGGACCGCGTACCCGGCGATGCTGGACATGCTGCTGGGCCGGGTGGGGGATCGGGCGTAGTGCGCGCACAGCTTGCCACGGTCCTGGCTTCCGCCCTCACCATGGTCCTCACCGTCACCGGGTGCGCGCGACCGGACCCGGCCCACGAGCATCGTTCGGTGACCGCGTCCCCGCGTCCGACGGCGCACTGCCCAACCGACATCGGCATCGCACCGGCCTGGATACTGCGCGCGTCCGACGCCGACCTCGAACGCGATATGGCCGCCGCGCGGGATGCCGGCGCGACACGCTTCCGCTTCGATGTGGACTGGTCACTGGTCGAACCGAAACGCGGACAGTTCGATTGGGCGCCGATCGACCGCCTCGTGCAGGCGGTCACCGGCCACGGCATGCGGCCGCTCGGTGTGCTGGCCTATACACCGGAGTGGGCGCGGATCGCCGGTGCCGTGGACCGGCCCGACGCCCCGGCGAGCCACTATCCGCCCGCCGAGCCGGGGGACTTCGCGGCGTTCGCCAAGGCTGCCGCGACCCGGTACGCGGACGTGATCACCGACTGGGAGATCTGGAACGAGCCGAACCGCGCGAGCTTCTGGGCTCCTGCCCCGGACGCCGGTGCCTACACGGCACTGCTCATCGCGGCGTCGCAGGCGATCCGCACGGTACAACCGCAGGCCAACATCATCGCCGGAGCGCTGGCGCCGGGGGAGAACCATGCCGACGGCGAGATCGACCCGATCACCTTCGCGCAACGCATCTACGACGGTGGCGGACGGCGCGCCTTCACCACGATGTCCATCCATCCCTACACCTACCCGTGGATGCCCACCGATCCAGAGACGACGAACTGGAGTACGTTCCAGAAGATTCCACGACTGCACGATCTCATGGTGTCCAAAGGCGATGGAGCGAAACCGATCTGGATCACCGAGTTCGGGGCACCAACGGGGTCGGATTCCACGTCGATGTCGCGGACCGCGCAGGCCGAGTACCTCACCGCCGGCATCTCCGCCGCTCGCCGGCTCGGATACGTCCCGGTGATCCTGATCTATTCGATCCGTGATTCCGGGACCGATCCGAACGATCCCGAACATCATTTCGGGCTGCTGACCAAGGATTTCGAACCCAAGCCGGGATATCGGGCAGTGCAGCGACTCGCTGAAGTCGGACTTTGCTAAACATGCGCGATTGTGCGCGTGAATTCGATACAGGGCTTGCAATCAAGCGAAAAGGCTGATGTGCAAGATGAGTCTGAAGTTTGCTACAGTCCTGGGGAAGTGCGGGGAGACCAGGAAACCGAAGGGTCCGGTGAGTTGACGGTGACTAGTCATGTGACGATCGAGCGGGAACTGAGGCGGCATTTCAACGCGCCTCCCACGCTCGACATCGGCAACCACCTACGCGAGTTGGGGCGGGTGTTCCTCCCGGCCCTGATCGGCGCGATCGTCGTGGCGTTCGGCACGTACGCCGCCGTCTCGTCCGGGCCCGCCCAGTATCAGGTCGGCGTCACCGCCAAGATCGACTCGGGCAACGTCACCAACATGACCGACGTGACGGTGAACATGTTGGCGCCGCCGTATCTCGCGCTCAGCGAATCGAAGGCGGTGCTCGACGACATCGTCAGGCGGTCCGCGACACCGATGAGCTCCGAGGAGTTGGCGCGCAATCTCAGTGTCGCGGTGGAGACCTCACCGGCCCTGGTCCAGCTCAGTGTCACAGCGCAATCGCCCGAGGACGCGGCCACGCTGGCCGAGAACGCGGTCAAGGCGCTCGACGAAGCGGGCATCAACGTGTGGAACGACAAGGTCAAGAAGGATCTGATCGACCTGCAGTCCAGCGCCGCGGCCACCGCCGAGCAGATGGCGACGCTGCCCGATCCGTCGCCCGCCCGCGACGTGCTGCTCGCCGACTACCAAGCGCAGTTGCAGCGCGCCAATCAACTGCAGGCCGCCGTCCCGACCCGGCTCGGCTTGCTGTCCTCGCCGGGCAACGCGGTGAAGGTGGCGCCCAAGCCGGTTCAGCAGGCGCTGGTCGCCGGAGTGGTCGCGCTACTCGTGCTGCTCGAGGTGCTGGCCTTGCTCAACGGCCGGGTCGGGCGAAAGACCAATGCCGCGTGGGTTCGTCGGATCGCGGCGAAGCGGGGCTACGCCGTCTCGCCCGCATCCGGCGGCGGCTGGCCCCCGTCGACGCGGATCCTGATGAACAAGGTGGCCGGGTGGCCCGCCGAACCATTGGTGCTGTACCCGGATACCTCAAGTGCGGCCATCAGATTCGTGGACGACGCCGCCGGCCCGGACGTGGTCGTGCACACCGCCGCATCGGACTGGTGGGCCGACGGCGCCACCGCCGACCGGCCGCTCGCCGTGGTGGTGGTGGATCTCAAAGACGGTAGCCGTGCGTCCCTGGTGTCGGCATTCGATGCGCTGGACGGCTACGGGATACCCGTGCAACTCGTGACGATCACGCCGGCCAGGCGCGGATAGCCGGGCAGCGCGTTCTCATGTCTGTGGTGTCAGTTCCGACAGGACGCGTTCGATGCTGCTGATCGATGCGAAAGTGGCCTTCTTCATGGCGTCGTCGGGAAATTCGACGCCGAACTCGTCCTCAAGGGCGAGCATGACGTTGACCGATGCATGCGACGTGAGTCCCTGTTCGTACAGGTCCGCGGCGCTGTCGATGTCCAAGGGATCAGCGGCCATTCGGCCGTGTGCCGCAAGGACCTGGCGGATTCGCTCCTGCATGGTGACCATTCTAGGCTGGCCGAGCCCGGTGGGGGACCGTTGACCATGTCGAACGACGCGCCGCACACCGATCTGTCCGTTGCGCGGCTGGCATTCCGCGATGAACTCATCGCGACCGACCTGCTCGTCCCGATGGGGATAGACGGTCTCTACGGCCGCAGCGGGACCTTCGAAGAGATCGTCGAGGATGTCGATGCGCTGGTGCGGCGCACCGGCTATCGGGTGCACGGCGAGGAACCGAAGGTGCGCCGGTTCCCGCCCGTCTATCCGCGGGAAGCCTTCGAACGAACCGATTACATCGCCTCGTTCCCGAACCTGACGGGGGCGGTGTCCACGTTCACCGGCGGGGACAGGCAGCATCGGGCGCTGCTGGCCGACCGTGATGCCGGCCTGCCCTGGGACGGTCACCTCGCGGCCGCGGGCACCATGCTGGTGTCGGCGGCCTGTCATCCGGCGTATGCCACGCTGCCCGGCGTGCTGCCGGAAAATGGTGTCCTGCTCGACATCTACGGATACTGCTTCCGGCACGAACCGGCGGTCGACCCGGCTCGGATGCAGGCGTTCCGGATGCACGAGTATGTGTTCGTCGGAGACGCGCAGCGCGCACAGCAGCATCGGGACGCATGGGTGGGCCACGGCCTGTCGGTACTGGAACAACTCGGGCTCAGTGCGCACGCGATGCCCGCCAACGACCCGTTCTTCGGGCGGGTCGGGAAGATGCTGGCGACCAACCAACGTGCGGACGACCTGAAGACCGAACTCGTGGTCCGCCTGTACGGCGACCTCGACGACGGCACTGCGCTGGTATCCGCCAATTGTCATCGCGACCACTTCGGGGAGACGTTCGGGTTGCGTACCGTAGGCGGGGCCGTGGCGCACAGCGCGTGCGTCGGCTTCGGGATGGAGCGCATCGCTCTGGCGCTGTTGCGCACGCACGGCACCGATCCGTCCTGCTGGCCGGCCGACGTCCGGGCCGCACTGCGCCGCTGAACCGAAGGTCACAGTTTCATCACGGCGCCACGATCGGGCCGGAACGCGAACGGCAAACACCTCTTCACGGAGCAACCCTGGCGAACAACGGTGGTGGCCGGGTGAGTGGCAAACTCCGCACCCAGAGGCATATCTAGCAAATGCACCCTCGGGTAGGCCCGGCGCAACCTTCGCGTCGGATTCCCTGTTCAGCGCCACGATGCCCGGCGTAAGTCGCCGAAAAGATCGATGAACCACCCGCCGATCCGACATGATCGCAAACCCCGGCACGGTGCACTCCGCGTCGATGTCGTCGCACCTTGGGAAAGGGTGGCAATGGTTGACGCGAGTCGTATCGGCCGAGTAGGCGGCCTGGCAGTGGCGCTGGGGATCGGGTCCGCGATGGTCGGTGCACCCGGAATGGCATGGGCCGACCCGGAGACCGGAACGGCCGGGGCGTCCTCAGAGTCCCGGTCGGCCCGGCCGGTCGAGCGGACGATGAAACCGTTCGCCGGCAGGAAGGCCGCCGCCGGATGCGATACCTGTCGGATGTCGGCGCGCCAGGGACGACCCGCCGCACCGTCGCGACCCGCAGTCAGGGAAGTCCGAGACACCGCCGAACCGGATGACGACGTCGACACCCTGCAGCCGAGCGTCCGGAACGCCACCGAGAAGAGCGATCCGGCAACGGAAGCCACGACCGGTGCCGCGGAGTCGGTGAACCTCGAGCCGACACCGCCCTCGTCGCAACCGATTCGGGCGTCCTCTGCGCGCCCCACCATCCTGACCACTCTGACTAAGGCGGTATCGAACCTGTTCCGCTCGAACACCCGGGCCGGCACCGGCGGGCAGTTGCCCGCGGACTCCCCGGCCGACTGGGCGCTGCTGGCCTGGGCTCGCCGTACCGCAGACACCGACACCCAGTCGGCGGAATTGACCAGTGTCGTCTCCGAAACCACTGGCACCGTGGGCAAGAAGGCTCTGGGCGTGGCGGTCTCGGACACCAAGATCTACGTCGCCAATTCGGGCAGCAACACCGTGTCGGTGGTCGACCGAGCCAGCGGCGCGGTGCACACCATCCCGGTGGTCGGTACCCCGCGCGCGGTGGTGATCAGCCCAGACGGGAGCCGCGCGTATGTTTCCGGCTATCAGGGCGTCTCGGTCATCGACACCGGTACGGACACTGTGCTTACCAGGGTGGTGACCAACGGGGGCTATTCCTACGGCATCGCCATCTCCGGCGACGGTCGGCGGCTGTACGTCGGCAACGCGGGCAACAACACCGTCTCCGTCATCGACACGACGCCGACACTGCCCACGGTGATCGCGACCGTCAAGGTCGGCTCCGCGCCGCGCACCCTGGCCGTCTCCGCCGACGGCACCGGTGTCTACGTCGCCAACTGGAACGCCGGGACCGTCTCGGTGATCAGCACAGCCAGCAACACCAATGTCGGCACGATCAAGGTGGGCGCCAACCCGTTCGGTGTCGCAGCCGGTGCCGACGGCATGGTGTACGTCGCCAACTACGGCAGCAACAATGTCTCGGTCATCGATCCGGCAACGTCGGCGGTGGCCGCCACCATCGCGGTCGGGGCGCGGCCGCAGAGCGTCGCGGTGAGCGCCGACGGCGCCGTGCTGTACGTGGCGGAAGGGCGCGACACCGTCAAGCTGATCGCCACCGCCACCCGGGCGGTGATCACCACCCTCGCAATCGACAAAGCCCCCGAGACCGACTGGCACCAGCTCGCATTGAGTCCCGATGGCCACCAGCTCGTCGTCACCGACATGGCCGACAAGGTGGTCCGGGTACTGACCCTGGGGCGACCCAACGGGGCGCCGGTGGCCGGAACACCGACGGTCGGGTTGCCGGACCCGGATACCGGTGTGGTCACCGGCTCACTGAACGTCACCGACCCCGACGGAGACCCACTGAGCTACACGGTCACCACCGCACCGCGCAGCGGAACCGTCGTCGTGGATGGCTCCGGGACATACACTTTCACGCCCGGGCCGGTGGCCGGTTCGATGACGTTCACGGTCGCGGTCAGCGACGGCCGGGCCGCCACCTCCACCACCGTCACCGTGGCGGCCACACCGCCGGTCGACAGCACCACCGCGCTGCAGGCGCTGTTCGACAATCTCAAACCCGGCGACACCCTCACCCTGGAGACCCGGACCTACCGGTACTCCGGAGTGCTGTACATCCGGGTGCCGGGGGTGACCATCGACGGCAACGGTGCCACCCTGGCCGCGACCGACGATCTCACCGCACAGTTGCAGATCCTGGCCGACGGCGTCACCGTGCACGACCTGACGATGTCCTCCCCACTGATCGAGTCCCGCTCGCCGATCTCCACCGTCTACATAGCCGCCGACCATGTCACGATCCGTGACCTCACCATCGACGGGTCCGCCGGTGCGGGTGTGTACCTCACCGGCGCAGGCTATTTCGAGATGGACAATGTCCGGGTCATCCGATCCCTGGCCGACGGTATCCACATGACCAACGGCTCCCACGACGGTGTGGTGAACAACGCCTACACCGAATGGACCGGCGACGACGGCATCGCGGTGGTCTCCTACCGCAGTGACGGAGTCATCTCGAAGAACATCGTGATCAACAATCCCGTCGTCAACGGCACCACCTGGGGACGCGGTGTCACCGTGGTGGGCGGGGAGAACATCACCTACAACAATGTGACGATCGCCAACACTGATGCCGCTGGTGTGTACATCGCCACCGAACCGAGCTACGACACCTATTCGGTGACCGACGTACGGGTCGTCGGCGGCACACTGATCAACTGCAACACCAACCCTGAAGTGGTACACGGCGGGGTGCTGCTGTGGGCGGGCAATCCGAACACATCCATCTCCGCGGTGACGATCGCGGGCCTGACCGTCACCGACACCCCGGGTACCGCCACCTGGATCCTCGGCCTGATCGCGGAGAATGGTGCGACCCTGCGCGACATCTCCTTCGACACGCTCACCCTGGAGCAGGACGGCCCGCTGATGCCGAGCTACACCAACGTGTCATCGGGGGGCTACTCGTTGAATCACGTACTGCTGAACGGGATTGCGCTGCAGACGTTGTGACGGAGCTCAGTAGGCGCCGCTGCCGCGCAGCACGGTGGTCACCGTCTTGGCGATGATCACCATGTCCTGCATCAGCGACCAGTTCTCGACGTAGGACAGATCCAGCCGGACGGCGTCCTCGACTTCCAGGTCCGAGCGCCCGCTGACCTGCCACAGGCCGGTCAGGCCGGGTTTGACGGTGAGCCGGCGGCCCACCAGGTCGTCATAGGAGTCCACCTCGCGGCGCACCTGCGGGCGCGGACCGACCACGCTCATATCGCCGCGCAGCACATCGAAGAACTGCGGCAGTTCGTCGATGCTGTACTTGCGCAGGAACTTCCCGACCCGGGTCACCCGCGGATCGTTCTTGAGTTTGAAGTACAGGCTGCTTCCGTTGTTCTTGGCGATCAGGTCGGCGACCATCGCATCCGCGCCGGTGATCATGCTGCGGAACTTGGTCATCTGGAACTCGGTGCCGTCGATACCGATGCGCTCGGACCGGTAGAAGATGGGTCCCGGGCCGGACCTCTTCACGGCGACGGCGGCGGCGATCAGCACGGGGGAGACCAGCAGTAGCGCGGTCGTCGAGAAGAGGATGTCGAAGGTGCGCTTGAGCAACGAATTGGCGCGGCTGTACTGAGGTTTGGTGACCTCCAGCATGGCCATTCCGGCCACCGGGCTGCTGACCAGACGCTGGTTGGCGACATCGATGAGACCGGGAGCGATCATCAGATCGACGCCGACCTCGTCGAGTTCCCACATCAACCGGCGGATCTCGACGGGCCGCAGATGGTCGGTGGCGGCCAGGGCGACGGTCTCGGCACCGGTACGTGCGACGGCGTCGAGGATGGCCTGATCCATCCCGACGATCGGCACGGTTGCGCCGTTGATCGACATCGACCCGTTGGCCGGCGTCGGGCCGGCGGGGGTGCAGACACCCGCGATGCGGTAACCCGCCCAGGGATCCTTGCCGAATTCGGTGGCGATGTCGCGGGCCGCGGCTTCGGTCCCGACGATCAGCAGTGGCGCCTGGTCCAGCCCCTGTCGGCGCCGGCGGGCAGACGCCCGTCGCCACAGCCACCGGTTGATCATCAGGCCCGTCAGGCCCAGCGCCAGCACGATCCCCAGGAAGCGGGCCGGGATGTCGATGGACAGCAGTAACGACAGGGCCGCGAACAACCCGAAGACCTGCAGGGTGGCCATGCCGAGCACCACGTAGTCGTCGGCGCCGCGGCCCGTGTTCCGCGGGGACCAGCTGCCCACCGCCAGGAAGGCGGCCCAGACCAGCACCAGGCTCAGCGACAGCCAGGCGCAGCTGACATCGCCGAGGCCGGTGGCCCCGAGGCTGAACCGGGCGGGTGTCCCCCCGAACATCAGAATGTGCCCAAAGATCGTGGCACAGCAAATAGTGATCAGATCGCTGGTGATCATCACCCTGACCGCCTTCCGGCGGCGCTGCTCCTTCGGGGAGCGGCTTCGGCGGCCGGTCACCCGGGATCCGCGGCCCGCGGTCGTGGCCTGTTCGTCATCGGTGCCGGTGAGCTGCTGGAATACCGGATTCCGGGGCTTGCTCAGGTCGATCGATGTCATCGCGTATTGCCCGTCGTCATGTGCAGAATCCCTGGTGAATGCCCTGCAATATGAAGGGACTTTAGCGAGGCTCGGCTATCCACACAACCGCTCCGGATGTGACACCGACCACCCAAAAGTTATTAACTGATATGACAATAGCAAAGCTAACATCGGTATCTAATGCGAACGAAAAGAAATCCCGGAGCCGGGCGGCTCCGGGATCTAGATGGCTCGGTGGCTACTCCGCGGCGCGAGTGGCGGGATGCACGGCGACCAGTCCGAGTTGCCCGCGCCGCTTGCACATGGCGGCCAGCTCCGCGTACGCCTTGTCGCCGAGCAACTCGGTGAGCTCGGGTCGGTAGGACTGCCAGACCGGGCGCTCGCCGACGTGCGCGGCCGGGTCCCCGGTGCAGTACCAGTGCAGGTCGGATCCGCCTTCGCCCCAGCCGCGACGGTCGTATTCGGTGATCACCGTCTTGAGGATCTCGGAACCGTCCGGCCGGGTCACCCAGTCCTGAGTGCGCCGGATCGGCAGTTGCCAGCAGACCTCCGGCTTCATGGTCAGCGGCTCGACACCCAGCTTGAGTGCCTTCGAGTGCAGTGCGCAGCCGATGCCGCCGGCGAAACCGGGCCGGTTCAGGAAGATGCACGCGCCCTTGTACTTGCGGGTCCGGAGGTTGGGCTTGCCGTCGTACTCGTCCTGTTCCAGGTAGCCCTTCTTGCCCAGACCCTTTTCCCGGTACTGCCAGTCCTCGGCGGTCAGCTTCTTGACCGCGTCGTCGAGCATCGCGCGGTCGTCGTCATCGGAAAGGAACGCGCCGTGCGAGCAACATCCGTCGTCCGGCCGCCCGGCCACGGTGCCCTGGCATGCGGGGGTGCCGAAAACGCACGTCCACCTGGACAGCAGCCACGTCATATCGGCCTTGATCAGATGGTTGGGATTCTCCGGGTCGTAGAACTCGACCCATTCCCGGGCGAAGTCCAGTTCCACTTCGCCACCGATGCCTCCGACGGGTGATGTCCTCACAGTTGTCAACGGTAAACCCACTAACCTTGGTCGCGTGCGATTGGGCGTGCTGGATGTGGGCAGCAATACGGTGCATTTGTTGGTGGTCGACGCCCGTCGCGGTGGCCATCCCACCCCGATGAGTTCCACCAAGGCTGCGCTGCGTCTCGCGGAGGCGATCGACAGCTCCGGCAAGCTCACCCGGCGGGGTGCGGACAAGCTGGTCGAGACCGTCGACGAGTTCGCCAAGATCGCGACCAGTTCCGGTTGCTCGGAACTGATGGCGTTCGCCACCTCGGCGGTGCGCGATGCCACCAATTCCGAGGCGGTACTGGCCCGGGTGCAGGCCGAGGCCGGGGTCGGGCTGCAAGTTCTCAGCGGTGTCGACGAATCCCGGCTGACCTTTCTCGCGGTCCGCCGCTGGTACGGCTGGAGCGCCGGGCGGATCATCAACATCGACATCGGTGGTGGATCACTGGAACTGTCCAGCGGTGTCGACGAGGAGCCCGAGGTGGCGATGTCGCTGCCGCTCGGCGCCGGGCGGATGACCAGGGAATGGTTGAGCGAGGACCCGCCGGGGCGGCGTCGGGTCGCCATGCTGCGCGACTGGCTGACCACCGAGCTGTCCGAGGCCGGTGCGGTGATGCAGAGCGCGGGCACCCCGGATCTGGCGGTGGCCACCTCGAAGACCTTCCGTTCGCTGGCCAGGCTCACCGGGGCCGCGCCCTCGGGGGCCGGGCCCCGGGTGAAACGCGAGCTCACCGCCACCGGTTTACGGCAGTTGATCGCGTTCATCTCTAGGATGACTACGGCCGATAGAGCAGAACTGGAAGGGGTGAGTGCCGAACGGGCGCCACAGATCGTGGCGGGCGCATTGGTAGCTGAGGCGAGTATGCGGGCTTTGGGTCTCGAAACGGTTCAGATCTGTCCTTGGGCGTTGCGGGAAGGTCTGATCCTGCGGAAACTCGACAGTGAAGCCGACGGGACCGCCCTGGTCGAGACCACCCCAGCCACTCCCAAGGGCAACACAAGATGACAGAACCCAGCGATAACACCGCTACCCGTCCGATATCCGTCGCAGAACTGCTCGCCAAGAACGGCAACATCGGGGCCCCGGCTCCCGGTGGGCGGCGCAGGCGTCGCCGTGGCAACGCGGACGCCGTCACTGTCGCCGAACTGACCGGCGAGATCCCGGTCATTCGGCTCGACGAGGCCGAAGAGCCGGCCGTGGCCGAGCCGCCGACGGTCGAGGAGACCGCGGTCGACGCTCCGGATCCCGCGGCGGAAGTCGCCGTCGACGGGCCGGCCGAACAAGAACTCGAGGCCGCAGAAGGCGACGAGGCCGAGCCCGACGTGCAGGAAGCCGAAGCCGAGGCCGCGGCTGCGGAAACCGTCGAGGCCGACATCGTCGAGAGCCACACCGTCGAGACCAGTGCCGTCGAGACCAGCGCCGTCGAGCCCGACACCGACGAGGTCGCGCCGGTGGAGGCCCCGCGTCGGCACGCGCACCTGCTGAAGAAGCAGCACGCGCCGCACAGCCCGTCCGGGGGCGCCGAGGAGATGACCTTCGACCCGCTGCTCGACGACGAACTGGACGCCGCCGAGGACGGCGATGAGGCCGTCCAGGACAAGGACGCCACCGCCAAGAGCCGGCTGTCGTTCCTGAAGTCGCCCGCCGACACACTGTTCGGCGGGGATTCGGTCGCCGACGACGCCGCCCGCCGCGATCTCGTCGACACCCAGGACGACACCCAGAAGGTGGCGATCGACTTCGGCGAACCGCTGGATGAGGCCTCCGATCACGAGTCCGAGCAGTCGCCGTTCATGCACGGGTTCTGGATCGTCGTGCAGAGCGTCCTGGCCGTCGCGCTGGGCGCGGGCCTGTTCATCGCCTTCGACCAACTGTGGAAGTGGAACAACATCGTGGCCCTGGCGCTGTCGGTGCTGGTGATCCTCGGCCTGGTGGTGGGCGTGCGGGTGGTTCGTAAGACCGAAGACATCGCCAGCACGCTGATCGCGGTGGCGGTGGGCGCGATGGTGACGCTCGGACCGCTGGCGCTGCTGCAGTCCACCTAGTGCGCCCCGCGATCAAGGTCGGCCTGTCCACCGCCTCGGTGTACCCACTGCGCATCGAGGCGGCCTTCGAGCACGCCGCGCGGCTCGGTTACGACGGTGTCGAGTTGATGGTCTGGGCCGAACCCGCCAGCCAGCAGGTCGCCGCGGTCGAGGAACTGTCCCGTCGCTACGGCATCCCGGTGCTCTCGGTGCATGCGCCGTGTCTGCTCATCTCCCAACGGGTTTGGGGTGCGGACCCGATCGCCAAGTTGGAACGCAGCGTCCGCACCGCCGAGCAACTCGGCGCCCAGACGGTGGTGGTTCATCCGCCGTTCCGCTGGCAGCGCCGCTACGCCGAGGGATTCAGCGATCTGGTCGCCGAGTTGGAGGCCGGCAGCGATGTGCTGGTCGCGGTGGAGAACATGTTCCCGTTCCGGGCCGACCGGTTCTGGGGTACCGGGCAGCCCTCGATCGAGCGGATGCGCAAACGCGGTGGCAAGCCGGGTCCGGCGATCTCGGCGTTCGCGCCGTCCTACGACCCGCTCGACGGCGGGCATGCGCACTTCACCCTCGACCTGTCACACAGCGCAACGGCCGGTACCGACGCACTGGAGCTGGCGCAGCGGATGGGCGACGGCCTGGTGCACCTGCATCTGTGCGACGGCAGTGGCGCGTCCACCGACGAGCACCTGGTGCCCGGACGTGGCAGCCAGCCCGCCGCCGAGATCTGCCGACGGTTGGCGGCAAGCGATTTCACCGGCCACGTCATCCTGGAGGTCACCACCTCGGGTGCGCGCAACGCCGCCGAGCGGGAGGTCCTGTTGACCGAGTCCCTGCAGTTCGCCCGGGAGCACCTGCTGCGATGAGTGTGTTGTTCAGCGATGCGATGCGGCTGGAGTCCGCAGGCGACGGGGTGTATCACGGCGTGCTCGACGAGCACTGGACGATCGGGCCCAAGGTGCACGGCGGGGCGATGCTGGCGCTGTGCGCGAACGCGGCCCGTACGGAGTTGGATACACCGGGCGTGGAGCCCATTGTCGTGTCCGGGAACTTTCTGTGGGCGCCGGATCCCGGTGCACTGCAGGTGGTGTCGACCGTTCGTAAGCGAGGCCGACGGATCAGCCTGGTCGACGTCGAACTGATGCAGGGCGACCGGGTCGCGGTGCGGGCGGCGATCACGCTCGGCGTGCCAGAGCACGAGGTGCCGCCGTTGCTGTCGACGAACCCGGTCGTGCCGTTGATGACGCCGGAGCCCCCGCCCGGGCTGGAACCGATCGGCCCCGGGCATCCGATGGCCGACATCGTGCACTTGGCGCATGGCTGCGACATCCGGCCGTCGCTGACCACCATGGAACCGCGCTCCGACGGTGGGCCGCCGGTCATCGAGTACTGGGTGCGACCGCGCGGCGGCGCTCCCGACGTCCTGTTCGCCCTGCTGTGCGGCGATGTGTCGGCTCCGGTGACCTTCGGGGTGAGCAGGTTCGGCTGGGCGCCCACGGTGCAGCTGACGGCCTTCCTGCGGGCGCGGCCGGCCGACGGCTGGCTGCGGGTGCTGTGCACCACCACCCAGATCGGACAGGAGTGGTTCGACGAGGACCACGTGGTGGTGGACTCCGCGGGCCGCATCGTGGTGCAGACCCGCCAACTGGCACTGGTGCCATCGACGTAGATCTCGGCCACCGTGGGAAACTGCACCCCGTGGCAAGAATTGCGATCATCGGCGGAGGAAGTATCGGCGAAGCACTGCTCTCGGGGTTGTTGAGGGCAGGCCGGCAGGTCAAGGATCTGGCCGTCGCCGAGAAGAATCCGGACCGGGCCAAACAGCTGGCCGAAACCTATTCGGTGCTGGTGACGTCGGTGGCCGACGCCGCCGAGAACGCCACCTACATCGTCATCGCGGTGAAGCCCGCCGACGTGGAGTCGGTGACCGCGGAGATCGCCGAGGCGGTGGCCAAGGCGGACGGCGAGAGCGAGGAGCAGGTCTTCGTCAGCGTGGCGGCCGGCGTCAGCACCGCGTTCTACGAGGCCAAGTTGCCCGCAGGCGCCCCGGTGGTGCGGGTCATGCCGAATGCCCCGATGGTGGTCGGCGGCGGCGTCAGCGCGCTGGCAGCGGGCCGCTTCGCGACGGCCGAACAGCTCAAGGAGGTGTCGGCGATCTTCGACACCGTCGGCGATGTGCTCACGGTGGCCGAGACGCAACTGGACGCGGTCACCGCGGTGTCCGGTTCTGGTCCCGCGTATTTCTTCCTGATGGTCGAGGCGCTCGTGGACGCCGGGGTGGACGCCGGCCTCAGCCGGGAGGTCGCCACCGAACTCGTGGTGCACACCATGGCCGGGTCGGCAGCGATGCTGCTCGACCGCCGCGACAGCAACCCGCCGGGTGTCATGGACACCTCGGCGGCCGCCCTGCGGGCCATCATCACGTCCCCGGGCGGCACCACCGCGGCTGGTCTGCGGGAACTCGAGCGAGGAGGGCTGCGCAGTGCCGTCTCCGACGCCATCGCGGCCGCAAAAAAGCGCTCTGAGCAGCTAGGAATTACATCCGAGTAGTTCACCAATTTCGGACGGATTAGCCCACACCCGTCGCAATAACCCCAATGGCCACGCTATTCTCCTCGTGTATGCACGCGTACGTGCCAGCGGTGGGGAAGCCGCTGGCCCGGCCGTGCCTTATGGATTGGGTTGCGATGACGTCATTGAACGGGCCATCGGCGCGGGATTCCGCCGGCGACGGCCAGCCGAAGGCGCAATTTCTCACTGTTGCCGAAGTGGCAAGTCTGATGCGGGTGAGCAAGATGACCGTCTACCGGCTGGTGCACAACGGCGAACTGCCGGCGGTGCGGGTCGGTCGGTCGTTCCGGGTGCACGCCAAGGCGGTTCACGATCTGTTGGAGACGTCGTACTTCGACGCAGGCTGATCGCACCGGGACCAGGGCAGGTCCGAGGGCATTGCGGGGACGCGTTTTCCGCTATGCCAGGGTGCCCGGGTAAGGTAATTCGGTCAGTTCACTCATCGGTAGGTAGCGGAGTTCATGGGTTCAGTCATCAAGAAGCGGCGTAAGCGCATGTCGAAGAAGAAGCACCGGAAGCTGCTTCGTCGCACTCGGGTGCAGCGCAGAAAACTCGGTAAGTAGTTTTCGGCTCTCGCCGATAGGCTGGCCCGATGGATGCGCAGGCGACCGAACCCAAGGTGGTGCTGGTCACCGGCGCCTGCCGGTTCCTGGGCGGTTACCTGACGGCCCGCCTGGCGCAGAACCCCGCGATCGACCACGTCATCGCGGTCGATGCCATCGCGCCGAGCAAGGATCTGCTGCGCCGGATGGGGCGCGCCGAGTTCGTGCGCGCCGACATCCGCAACCCGTTCATCGCCAAGGTCATCCGAAACGGTGACGTCGACACCGTCGTGCATGCCGCGGCGGCCTCGTACGCGCCGCGGGCCGGCGGTCGGGCGACCCTCAAAGAGCTGAACGTCATGGGCGCGATCCAGTTGTTCGCGGCCTGTCAGAAGGCGCCGTCGGTACGCCGGGTGATCCTCAAGTCCACCTCCGAGGTGTACGGGTCGAGCCCGCGGGACCCCGTGCTGTTCACCGAGGACACCGGCGCGCGCCGTCCCCCGGCGGACGGGTTCGCTCGTGACAGCATCGACATCGAGGGTTACGCCCGTGGGCTGGCCCGACGTCGTCCGGACATCGCGGTGTCTATTTTGCGGCTGGCCAACATGATCGGACCCGCCATGGACACCGCGCTGTCCCGGTACCTGGCCGGCCCGGTGGTGCCCTCGGTGCTGGGACACGATGCGCGTCTTCAGTTGCTGCACGAACAGGACGCCCTGGGTGCGCTGGAGCGGGCCACCATCGCCGGCCGGCCCGGCACCTTCAACATCGGCGGGTCCGGGATCATCATGATGAGTCAGGCGATCCGCAGGTCCGGCCGCATCGCGTTGCCGGTGCCCCGGTCCGCGCTGGCCGCAGTCGATTCACTCAGGCGCGCAACGCGTTACACCGAACTTGATCGTGAGCAGTTGAATTACCTGAGCTACGGCCGGGTGATGGACACCGCGCGCATGCGCAACGACCTAGGGTATAACCCTAAGTGGACGACAACGGAGGCTTTTGACGATTACGTGCGGGGACGTGGTCTGACTCCGATCGTCGACCCGAAATGGGTACGCTCGATGGAGAGTCGTGCAGTGGCGTTGGTACAACGCGTCGGTGGGTGATCAGACTCGATATCGGGCCGGGGAGAGGGATATCGCGTGTCGGGTGATTCAAAGGCGAAAGTGATTCCACTGCATGCCAATTCGAGTCGATCCACGGCTGCGCGCCGGGCAGCTCAACGCGCCGACAGTGCACGCAGACATCCGTCCCTGCTGACCGATCCCGATACCCGGGCTTCCGCTGATCAGATGGCCGCGGTGGTCCGCGAGATCGATCAGAGCAGGGGAGCCGCGGCCGCCGAGGACACTCCCAACGACTGGGCGAAAGCGATCACCGCTCTCGCCGATTTCGTCACCAAGCGGATGACCGGCGACTACACCGTCGACGAGTTCGGCTTCGACGAACACCTCAACGACGCCGTCGTGCTGCCCGTGCTGCGCACCCTGTTCCGGTCCTGGTTCCGGGTCGAGGTCAGCGGTATCGAGAATCTCCCGCTGGACGGGGCTGGGCTCGTCGTCGCCAATCACGCCGGTGTGCTGCCGTTCGACGCGTTGATGCTGTCGGTGGCGGTGCACGATCATCACCCGCGCAACCGGGTGTTGCGCTCGCTGGCCGCGGACCTGGTCTTCGACCTGCCGGGGGTCGGCCAGGCCGCGCGCAAGGCGGGCCACACCGTCGCGTGCACCTCCGATGCGCACCGACTGCTCGGCGCCGGTGAGCTGACCGCGGTGTTCCCGGAGGGTTTCAAGGGGCTGGGCAAGCCCTTCAAGGATCGCTACAAGCTGCAGCGGTTCGGCCGGGGTGGGTTCGTCTCGGCGGCCCTGCGCGCCCAGGTGCCGATCGTGCCGTGCTCGATCGTCGGATCCGAGGAGATCTACCCCAAGGTCGGGGACCTCAAGCTGCTGGCGCGGGTGCTGGGCCTGCCGTATTTCCCGGTGACCCCGTTGTTCCCGCTGGCCGGGCCGCTCGGGCTGGTCCCGTTGCCGTCCAAGTGGCACATCAAGTTCGGCGAGCCGATCTCCACCGACGGCTACGACGAGTCGGCCGCCGATGATCCGATGGTGACCTTCGAGCTGACCGACCAGGTCCGCGAGACCATCCAGCACACCCTCTATCAGCTGCTGGCCAACCGTCGGAACACCTTCCTGGGCTGAGCTCATCGCTCGCGTGAGATCGACGTTTTCGCGGTCGAATGTGCGTCTCGAGCGCAAAAGTGTCGATCTCACGAGTTCAATGGAGCCGATCCGGCTTCGGGTGCGTCTGAACAGATGTGCAGATCCCGTTCGTCGGCGCCGACGCGGTCGCTTCCGGTGAGCTGACTCCGTTCGCGTTGCGTCGCTGGTATCGGCCCATCTATCGGGGGATCTATGTGCCGGCCGAGCATGAGGTCTCGTTGCGGGACCGGGTGCGCGGCCTTGGCTTGACCGCACCCGGCGCAGTCGTCGCCGGGGTCGCGGCGTCCGCGGTGCATGGGGCGAGGTGGGTGGCCGCCGACGAGCCGATCGAAGTTGTCATAAGCGGCCGCCGGACCCAACCCGGTCTGATCGTCCGAAATGACAGCCTGCACCCTGACGAGATCACGAGCGTTGCGGGAGTGCGGGTCACCACTTTGGCACGGACCGCCTTCGACCTGGCCAGATGCCGTCCGCGTGACGAGGCGGTGGCCAGGTTGGATGCACTTCGGCGGGCCCGCAGGTTCGCCACCGGTGACGTGCTGATGCTGGGCGAGCGCCATCCGCGGGCGCGGGGGTTGAGGCGGCTTCGCACCGCGTTACCGCTGGTGGACGGCGGCGCGGAATCCCCGAAGGAAACCTGGTTGCGGTTGCTGTTCGTCGATGCCGGGTTACCCAGGCCGACAACCCAGTTGGTGGTCTACGACGAGGACGGGTTCTACGTCCGGCGAATCGACATGTGCTGGCCGGAGTTCAAGGTGGGCGCGGAGTATGACGGTCAGCAGCATCTGACCAGCCGCAACGATTACGTGAACGATGTGCGGGTGGCGCGGATTCTACGGCGGCTCGGGTGGCACATCTTGCATGTGATCAAGGAAGACAGACCCGGCGACATTGTCGCGGAGGCGCGTGAAGCACTGCTGGCACGAGGCTGGCGTCCGTGAAATCGACGAAAATGCGCTCGAAACGGCCCCGGGGCCGCGGAAACGTCGATCTCGGCGCGCAGCGCGGTTCACGCCCGCTGGTTGGCGACCATCTTCGCGATGGCCGCGTCGCGGGCCGCGGCGATCTGCGCGCTGACCTCACTGGCCTCGCTGTCGCTCTGGGCCTCGCCGAGCATGGTGACCACCGTGGTCATGATCGGGTTGCCGTCGTCGTCGCTGACCTCGGTGCGGATCTCGCTGATCACGGTGCCGTGCGATTCGATGACCGAATCCAGGTACGTGTCGAACCACAGCTTGTCGCCGACCTTGATCGGGCGGTGGAAGATCAGCTTCTGATCGCGGTGCAACACCCGCTCCAAGTTGATCGGCACATCGAAGTGGTTGAACAGCTCCAACTGCACCCGGCGGCCGGCCACCGCGATGAAGGTCAGGGACGCGACCAGCCCGTCGTGACCGTGCTCGGCGGCGGCCTCCTCGGAGTGATGCGCGGGATGCTCGTCCTGGACGGCGGTCGCGAACTCGCGGACCTTCTCGCGTCCGACCTCGAAATAGTCGGGGTACCGGAAGTGGGTTCCGACGATTTCCTCAGCGATTCCCATGGCCGGTCAGCCTAGCAGCGCGCAGATCAGCGACCCGCGTCGCGCCGGGAGGCCACCGCGGCCAGCGCCCCGCCGACCGCGCCCAGCGCGAGCGCCGACGGCACCCCGATCCGGGCCGCCTTGCGGGCGGTCCGGAAGTCACGGATCTCCCAGCCGCGTTCGCGGGCCACATCGCGCAGCGCTGCGTCCGGGTTGATCGCCACCGCCGTCCCGACCAGGGACAGCATCGGCACGTCGTTGAAACTGTCCGAGTAGGCCGTGCACCGGCGCAGGTTCAGGCCTTCCCGGATGGCCAGAGACCGCACCGCGTGCGCCTTGCCCGCCCCGTGCAGGATGTCGCCGACCAGCCGCCCGGTGAACACCCCGTCGACCGATTCCGCGACGGTGCCCAGGGCACCGGTCAGACCGAGCCTGCGCGCGATCGTGTCGGCCAACTCGAACGGCGTCGCGGTCACCAGCCACACCTGCTGACCTGCGTCGAGGTGCATCTGCGCCAGTGCGCGGGTGCCGGGCCAGATCTTGTCGGCGATGATCTCGTCGTAGATCTCCTCGCCGAGCTCCACCAGTTCCGCGGTCGACCGGCCCTCGATGAAGGCCAGCGCCTTCTGCTTGCCCTCGGCGACGTCGTCGCTGTTCTCCTTGCCGGTGAACTGGAACTTGGCCTGCGCGTACACGATCCCGAGGATGTCGGAGTAGGTGAAGTACTTACGGGCGGCCAGCCCGCGGGCAAAGTGCACCAGCGAGGACCCGTGCACCAACGTGTTGTCGACGTCGAAGAACGCGGCCGCGGTCAGATCCGGCGGCGGCGGCGGGGGCGTCTCGGACACCGTTCAACATTAGGTCACCGACGCGCGATACTGGGGGCGTGGACCATCAGGTGGTGTTGCTCACACGAGCCGGCTGCAGCATGTGCCAGCGCGCGGCTCAGACGTTGACCGCGCTGGCGGACGAACTGGGCTTCACGCTCGATTCCACCGACGTGGACGCCGCGGCGGCGGCCGGGGATAGCACCCTGCGGGCCGAGTTCGGAGACCGGCTGCCGGTGGTGCTGCTGGACGGGGCCGAGCACAGCTACTGGGAAGTGGACGTACCCCGGTTGCGTACCGACCTCAGCTAATTTGGTAGCTACGTGGTGAACGATTAACTTAGATCTGTGGTGATGATGCCGTGAGCGTGCTGCTATTCGGGGTTTCGCATCGCAGTGCGCCGGTATCCGTACTGGAGCAGTTGAGCACTGACGAGTCCGATCAGGCCAAGATCATCGACGAGGTTCTGCGGTCGTCGCTGGTCACCGAGGCCATGGTGCTTTCGACCTGCAACCGCGTCGAGGTATACGCGGTGGTCGAGGCCTTCCACGGTGGCCTGTCGGTCATCGGCCAGGTGCTCTCCGAGCACTCCGGGATGGGACTCAACGATCTAACCAAATACGCCTACGTGCGGTACGCCGAGGCTGCCGTCGAGCATCTGTTCGCCGTCACCAGCGGTCTGGATTCCGTGGTCATGGGTGAACAGCAGGTGCTCGGCCAGGTGCGACGCGCCTACGCGGCTGCCGAAGCCAACCACACCGTCGGCCGCACCCTGCACGAGTTGGCCCAGCGCGCACTGTCGGTGGGCAAGCGGGTGCACACCGAGACGGGCATCGATTCCGCCGGAGCCTCGGTGGTCTCGGTGTCGCTGGAGATGGCCCAGAAGCGGCTCGACCAAGGCCTGGTCGGCAAGACCGCCGTAGTGGTCGGCGCCGGCGCCATGGGCGCGCTGGCCGGCAAGCACCTGGTTCGCGCCGGGGTGGACCGCATCGACGTGGTGAACCGCTCGCTGCCGCGGGCCCGTCGTCTCGCCGAGAACATCGCCGAACTCGGCGTCACCGCCAACGCCTACTCCCTCGACGACATCTCCACCGTGCTGGCCACGGCCGACGTCGTGGTCAGCAGCACCGGCGCGGTGCGCCCGGTGATGTCGCTGGCCGATGTGCACCACGGTCTGGCGGCCCGCGACGGCGACCGGCCGCTGGTGATGTGCGACCTCGGTATGCCCCGCGACATCGACCTCGCGGTGGCTGGGCTGCCCGGCGTGCACGTCATCGACATGGACCGCATCCAGCGCGAGCCGACCGCCCGCGCGGCGGCCTCGGACGCCGATGCGGCCCGGTCCATCGTGGCCGCCGAGGTTGCCAACTACCTGGCCGGCCAGCGAATGGCCGAAGTCACCCCGACCGTCACCGCGCTGCGCCAGCGCGCGGCCGACGTCGTCGAGGCCGAACTCCTCCGCCTGGACAACCGCTTGCCCGGCCTGGACGCGACGCATCGCGACGAGGTGGCCCGGACGGTACGCCGAGTGGTCGACAAACTGCTGCACGCCCCCACGGTGCGGGTGAAGCAGCTGGCCGGCGCCCCCGGTGGCGACAGCTATGCCGAAGCCCTGCGGGAGCTCTTCGAGCTCGACCCGCAGGCCGTCGACGCGGTTTCCGGCGGCGAATTGCCGCTGATCGCAACAGATAACGACAAGCCTGAGTAGCAGATTGGCTACTCAGCAGACGGAGCCCCAACAGTGATCAGGATCGGCACCCGCGGGAGCCTGCTCGCCACCACTCAAGCCGGGACCATCCGGGACGCACTCATCGCCAACGGCCACCCCGCCGAGTTGGTGATCGTGTCCACGGAGGGCGACCGCAATCAGGGCCCGATCGCCGACATCGGTGTGGGGGTTTTCACTGCCGCGCTGCGCGAGGCGATCCTGGACGGCACCGTCGACATGGCGGTGCACTCGCACAAAGATTTGCCGACCGCGGAGGACCCGCGGTTCAACATCGCCGCCATCCCGGCCCGTGAGGACCCCAGGGACGCACTCGTGGCGCGCGACGGTCTGGTGCTCGGGGAGTTGCCGGTCGGCTCCGTGATCGGGACGTCGAGCCCGCGACGGGCGGCGCAGCTTAGAGCACTGGGTCTCGGTTTGGAAATCCGCCCCCTACGAGGCAACCTAGACACCAGGTTGAACAGGGTAAGTAGCGGTGATCTCGACGGCGTCGTCGTCGCTCGTGCGGGTCTTGCCCGCGTCGGGCGGTTGGACGTTGTCACCGAGGCTCTGGAACCGGTGCAGATGTTGCCGGCACCGGCTCAAGGGGCTCTCGCGGTGGAGTGTCGCGGTGACGACACCGAGCTTGCCGCGGTGCTGGCGGAGTTGGACGACGCCGACACTCGCGCCGCGGTCACCGCTGAACGTGTCCTGCTCGCCGAACTGGAGGCGGGCTGTTCCGCGCCGGTGGGCGCGATCGCTGAGGTGGTCGAGTCCATCGACGAGGACGGCCGGGTCTTCGAAGAGCTGTCGCTGCGCGCGTGCGTGGCGGCGCTGGACGGATCCGACGTGATCCGTGCGTCCGGTATCGGGACTCCGGAACGGGCACGGGAGCTGGGGCTCTCGGTGGCCGCGGAGCTGTTCGAATTGGGTGCACGGGACGTGTTGGCAGATTCTGGGAGTGACAGATGACTGGGCAGGCAGGTAGCCGAGGCCGAAAGATCCGGCCCGGCCGCATTACGTTCGTGGGCTCAGGCCCGGGTGATCCAGGCCTGTTGACAACCCGTGCGCGAAACATACTCGCCAACGCGGCGACGGTCTTCACCGACCCCGATGTGCCCGAGGCGGTGCTCGCGCTGGTCGGTTCCGAACTGCCGCCGGCCTCGGGTCCCGAGCCCGCCGCCGCGGACGGTTCGGCCGCCGAGAACGCCGAGGCGGTGATGCCCGGTGGACCGGACATCCGGCCTGCCCTGGGGGACCCGGCCGAGGTCGCCAAGACCCTGGCCACCGAGGCCCGGCACGGCTACGACGTGGTCCGGCTGGTGGCCGGCGACCCGCTGTCGATCGATGCCGTCATCACCGAGGTCAACACCCTCGCCCGCACCCACCTGAATTTCGAGATCGTGCCCGGCCTGCCGGACACCACCGCGGTGCCGACGTACGCCGGTCTGCCGCTGGGCTCCTCGCACACCGTGGCCGACGTTCGGGACCCGAACGTGGACTGGGCCGCGCTGGCCGCTGCACCCGGGCCGCTGATCCTGCACGCGACGGCCTCGCACCTGGCCGACGCCGCCAAGACCCTGGTCGAGTTCGGGCTGGCGGAGAACACCCCGGCAGTCGTCACCGCACACGGCACCACCTGCCAGCAACATTCGGTGGAGACCACGCTGATCGGCTTGGGGGACAAGACGATTCTGGCTGCTGCGGAATCCAGCGGCGGAACCCCCGGCCCGCTGGCCGGGCCGCTGGTGGTGACCATCGGCAAGACCGTGGCCAACCGCGCCAAGCTGAACTGGTGGGAGAGCCGCGCACTGTACGGCTGGACCGTGCTGGTGCCGCGCACCAAGGATCAGGCCGGCGAGATGAGTGACCGCTTGGTCACCCACGGCGCGCTGCCGATCGAGGTGCCGACCATCGCCGTCGAGCCGCCGCGTAGCCCGGCCCAGATGGAAAGGGCCGTCAAGGGTTTGGTCGACGGTCGGTTCCAGTGGGTGGTGTTCACCTCCACCAACGCGGTGCGCGCGGTGTGGGAGAAGTTCAACGAGTTCGGGCTGGATGCGCGTGCGTTCTCCGGCGTGAAGATCGCCTGCGTCGGACAGGCCACCGCGGACCGGGTGCGCGCGTTCGGCATCAACCCGGAGTTGGTGCCCGCCGGTGAGCAGTCCTCGCTGGGCCTGCTCGACGAGTTCCCGCCCTACGACGAGATTTTCGACCCGGTGAACCGGGTGCTGTTGCCGCGCGCCGATATCGCCACCGAGACGCTGGCCGAGGGTCTGCGCGAACGTGGTTGGGAGATCGAGGATGTCACGGCGTACCGGACCGTGCGTGCCGCTCCGCCGCCGGCGCAGACCCGCGAGATGATCAAGACCGGTGGGTTCGACGCGGTCTGCTTCACCTCCAGCTCCACGGTGCGCAACCTGGTCGGCATCGCGGGCAAGCCGCACGCCCGCACCATCGTCGCGTGCATCGGGCCGAAGACGGCTGAAACCGCCGTGGAATTCGGTCTCCGGGTCGATGTGCAGCCGGAGACGGCAGCGGTCGGACCGCTGGTCGAGGCGCTCGCGGAGCATGCGGCGCGACTGCGTGCCGAGGGGGCGTTGCCTCCGCCGCGCAAGAAGAGCCGCCGCAGGTAAATCTCGCCGGAACAAGGAGGCGCGCGCTAGTGGCATTCCCGCTGCATCGTCCACGTCGGCTGCGCTCCACGCCCGCGATGCGCCGGCTGGTGGCGCAGACGTCGCTGGAGCCCAGGCATCTGGTGCTGCCGATGTTCGTCGCCGACGGGTTGACCGAACCGCGGCCGATCGCCTCGATGCCGGGAGTCGTTCAGCACACCCGGGATTCACTGCGCCGGGCCGCCGCTGATGCGGTGACCGCCGGCGTGGGCGGGCTGATGCTCTTCGGTGTACCGCGCGATGAGGACAAGGACCCGCAGGGTTCGGCGGGGATCGATCCGGACGGCATCCTGAACGTCGCACTGCGTGATCTGGCTGCCGACCTCGGTGATGCCACCGTGCTCATGGCCGACACCTGCCTCGACGAGTTCACCGACCACGGCCACTGTGGCGTGTTGGATGCCCGGGGCCGGGTGGACAACGACGCCACGAACGAGCAGTACGTGAAACTGGCTGTCGCGCAGGCACACTCGGGTGCGCACGTGGTCGGGCCCAGCGGGATGATGGACGGCCAGGTCGCCGCCATCCGGGAAGGACTCGACGAGGCCGGTCACGACGACGTCGCGATCCTCGCCTACGCCGCGAAGTTCGCGTCGGCGTTCTACGGTCCGTTCCGGGAGGCCGTGAGCTCGAGCCTGACCGGTGACCGGCGCACCTACCAACAGGATTCCGGCAACGCCCGCGAAGCCGTGCACGAGATCGCACTGGACATCGACGAGGGCGCGGACATGGTGATGGTCAAGCCGGCGATGAGCTACCTCGACGTGGTGGCAGCCGCCGCCGACATCTCACCGGTGCCGGTTGCCGCGTACCAGATCTCGGGGGAGTACTCGATGATCTGCGCGGCCGCCGCCAACGGCTGGATCGACCTGCAGGCCTCGGCGCTGGAATCGCTGATCAGCATTCGTCGCGCCGGTGCAGACATCGTGCTGACCTATTGGGCGGCGGAGGCCGCCGGATGGCTGGCGTGACCGAACCGTCGAGCAGCACGGACCCGGACGGGCGCCCCGAGGACATCGATACGGGTTTCTGGTTGTGGATCGCGGCGCTGCCGCTGATGGTGCTCGGGTATGTCATCGACCTGTCGACCGCGCGTCTGCCCGACGCTTCGGGCTTCATCTACGCGGTGTCCGGATTGTTCGTGGTGGT
Source organism: Mycobacterium sp. AMU20-3851 (assembly GCF_043974665.1). Classification (NCBI taxonomy): domain Bacteria; kingdom Bacillati; phylum Actinomycetota; class Actinomycetes; order Mycobacteriales; family Mycobacteriaceae; genus Mycobacterium; species Mycobacterium sp. AMU20-3851. The sequence goes on along the minus strand of NZ_CP146371.1, from coordinate 5,068,790 downwards.
GATCGCCGCGGTGGTGGCCACCTTCGCGGTGCTGATGCGACTGGGTTATCGGTGGCCGCGCACGGTGCTGACCGCCGCCGGTCTGACCTCGGTGTTCTATTCGGTCGCCAGCCTGTTCACCGTGGACCGTCCCGAGTTGGCCGCCTTCGGCTTCGCGGCCTGCACCATCATCGGGTCGGTGCTGATCGTCGGGGGCATCGTGCTGCTGCACCGCAAAGACGCTCATCAATACCTCACCCGTTAGGCTGGCCCGGATATGACCCAACCCACATCTGCGCCGCGTCCGGCCATCGTCAACATCGCATTCTGGCTGGTAGCCGCCGGTGCGGTGCTGCTATTGGCCGGTGGCTTGCTCGGCCTGACCAGTGCGTTCGGCACGCCGCGAAGCGCGTTCGCGCCCGAACTGTCCGACGGTGAGGTGCGCAGCATCGTCATCATGCGTGGCGGGATCAGTGGCCTGCTGGTGTTGGCGGGGGTGGCGCTGAGCTTCCTGGCCGGCCGGGCCCGCAACGGAGATCTGCGCTTCCGCCGCTCGACGGTGTGGCTGTCCGCATCGCTGGTGGCACTTGTGTTCGTGCTGACGTTGCTCGCCCCGTTCGCGATCACGCCGGTGGCGCTGTTCGGGATTGTGCCGGTGGCCATCGGGGCGACGTTGTTCATGCGGCCCGCGGCCTCCGACTGGTTCCTGGAGGTGCAGTGAACGAGGGCGATACGAGCGACCCGGTGACCGCCGAGGAGGTGCTCTTCAGTGAGCCCGGCGGGACCTGGTGGTGGTTGCTGGCCGGTCCGGCGGCGGGCGGCGCGATGATGGCGATCCAGCTGTCCGGCGGCGTGGGTGTCCAGCTCGGTGTGCCCGTGGCGTTCATGATTCTGGTCAGCGGATTCTTGGCGATCCAGATCAAGGCGGCGCGGATCCACACGTCGGTGGAGTTGACGCCCACCACGCTGCGGCAGGGCACCGAGCTGGTGAACATCGCCGACATCGTCCGCATCTTCCCGGAACCCAAGCGGCACGAGACCGAGAAGTGGCAGACCTACCGTGCCTTCGGCGAGCTCAGCGGTGTGCCGCGCGGGCGCACCGGCATCGGGATCAAGCTCACCGAGGGTCGCTCTGGGCAGGCCTGGGCTCGCCGGCATCGCACCCTGCGCGCGGCGTTGGAGCAGTTGGTGGGAGAGCCGAGCTCGTGAAGCGCATCGCGCTGATCCAACTGGTGGTGGCCGGCCTCGCCCTGGTGGGGGCGGTCGTGAGCTGGCTGGCCGCGGGTTCGACCGAAAAGGTGCCGCCGATCCTGGAGGGTCAGCCCGAAATGACCACGGTGGTCTACTACCCGCCGCTGGTCGTGCTGGCGTTGTCCCTGCTCACCGCGGCCGGGGTGCTCGCGGTGCTGGGTGTCGCGAGGTTGCGCGCCTCCCGTTAGAACGGTGGCGGGTCGGGGTCGCCGTTGTTGGTGGCCCGGCTGTTGACAATGCCGCCGGGTGTGGCGTCACCTGCTGCGGTTTGTGCGAGGGCGAGTTCGGTTGCGTTGCGGGTGCGTTCGGCGTTGATGCGGTATTCGCGGTCTTGGGCGCGGGTGCGGGCCCGGGTGGGCATCATGGCGTCCCGGTGCTCGTCGTGGAGCAGGCTGATGTGTCGTGGTGGTGGGACGTCGGTGTGGATGTTCCAGTGCGGGAACAGGATCGCCGCGCCCGCGGTGGTGACATAGGTGTGTCCGGTGGGTGCGCGCCATTCTGTGCTGCCGTCGGGTCCGGCGGTGACGGTCCAGCCGTTGGGGCCGGTGCGAAATGTCTTGAGTAGATGATGTTCGCGGCAGAGCGGGCGTAGGTTGCCGGGGTGGGTGGGCCCGGCCGGCCAGGGGGTGAGGTGATCGAGGTCGCAGCGGTGCGCGGGTTTCGAGCAGCCGGGGAAGCTGCAGGTTTGCGATTGCATGCGCACGAACGCGGCCAGTGCGGTGGAGGGCCGGTATTGACGTTCGGCGGGTAGGTTCGCGGCCTCGGCCAGGGGCCGGACCTTGGCACCGGTGGCGATGAGGTCGGCCAGCATGGCCGCCGGGATGATGGCGCCGTCGAGAGTGATTCCGGCGCCGGCGCCGGCGCCGGGGTGGGTGGCCGCCGGCCGGGACTCGGGTGGCACGTGTGCGGCGGGGTCTATCGCAGGCTGGGGCTCCGGCCCCGAGGGCGCGGCCGACTGCGCCGCGGGCTGATCCGGTGTGTCCGGTTCAGGGGCCGGCTCCGGCGTGGTCTCGGGTTCGGATTTCGGCGCGGCGGACTCGGGCTCCGGCCATCCGGGTCCTTGCGGTGCCGGGGTGGGCTGGGGCCCAGTCTCAGGCGCGGGCCGTGCGCCGGATCCGGGCACCTGGTCGCTGAGTGCATAGATGACGACCGCCGTGGATCGCGGGTCTTTGCCGCTGCCTTCGCAGTCGGGGTCTCCGCATTGGCATGCCAACCGCTGTAGGGAGGGGCCGATGATGCCGAGGGTGCCCAGGGCGGCGGCGAGGCGTTCGCGCAGCGGCCGCGGATCATTGGGGCACACGGTGGCGGCCAGATCGTGCAGGCGCTGTTTGACCGCTTCCTTGTCGGTGGCCCGCAATCGCCCCCAGAACGAACACACCCCGTTCGGGTCATTGCGGTCGTCGAATTCGACGTAGAGATCCTTGGCGGCGGTCTTGGAGCGGATCACCGCGATGGGATCGAATTTCTGGACCCACAGATCGACTGCCCGGGTCAGTTTTGTTTCTGACAGGGTGCCGTAGCGGGCGGCCTCGCACGAGATCGCGGCGTCGATCAACGCCAGGGCTTCCTCGTCGATGACCAGTCGGGTGCGCCAGGCGATCTCGGCGATCACCTTCGTCGAGACGGCCCCGGTCGCGAACACCGCCGCGGTGCGGGGTAGCCGCTCCCGCAGTGCCCTGCCGATGTGCATCTGGGTGGAGGCGGCATGTTCGCCCAGGTTGCAGGCCGCGCTCACCTGGGCTTTGGCGTAGGCCCAGCCATCGATCACCACATGGGCGCTGCCGTCGTCCTCGTCATCACACTGGCGGGCGGTCACCTCGGCGATCAACGCGAGTCGGTCTGCGGCCGCGATCGCCTCGGCCCGGGTCGCGGCCGTCACCGCCGAGATGAGCGCCTCATCACTCATCCCCGCCAACGCGACCCTATCGAACATATGTGCGATTCTACCTCGACCCACCGACGCGGTATGACGCGCGCCACATCCGATTGGAACAAAGTTCAAAATCTGTAACACTGTGCCCATGACGGAACTGGTCGAGAACACTCCCGAGGCTCTGGACGACGCGTTACCGCTCGGGCCCGACTCCCTGGTGTGGAAATACTTCGGTGAGAACCGGATGTACCTCATCGGCCCTCGCCCCGCGGTGCTGCAGAACATGCTGGCCGAACTCGGCCAGGGCGTCCTGGACCACTCGGTGTTCTTCTCTGATACCGCGGCCCGGGTCAAGCGGTCGTTGCCGCCGATCTTCATGACCGTCTACGGGACCGATAGTGACAACCGGGGAACCCAGGTCCGGGACTTTCACAAGGAGATCAAGGGCGACATGCCCGACGGGAAGCGCTACCACGCCCTGGACCCGGAGACCTACTACTGGGCGCACGCCACCTTCGTCGAGCAGGTGCTGTACTTCGCCGACACCTTCGTCAAGCGCCTGACCGAGGCCGAGAAGGAGCAGATCTACCTGGAGTCCAAGACCTGGTACCGCCGCTACGGCGTGAGCGACCGCCCGATGCCGGCCACGTACGCCGACTTCGTGCAGTACTGGGACCGGATGATGAGCGAGATCCTGGTGGCCCACAAGACCGCCCAGTACGGCGTCGGCTACGTGACCAAGGGCTTCCCGCGCCCGAAGGGTGTGCACCCGCTGGCCTGGAAGGTCATCGCCCCCGTCTTCAATCCCGTCGCGGCGTTCCTCACCACCGGCGGCATGCCGCCGCAGGCCCGGGAGATGCTGGAGCTGCCCTGGAGCGATCGCAAGGAGAAGGCCTACCAGGCGTTCGCCGCTTTCTGGCGGTCCCGCCCGGTGAACTGGCTGTGGGATCGGCTGCCAATGTCGGTGCGGTACAACAAGTACGCGCTCAAGGGTTATGCCAACGCCTGACGCGACGCAGTCCATCCTGGATGCGGCGCTGATCGAATTCGAACGCCACGGTATCCGGCGTGTCGCCCTCGACGACGTCGCGCGCCGTGCCGGGGTCAGCCGGACCACGATCTACCGGCGCTTCGCCAACCGCGACGAACTGGTCAGCGCCGTCATCGAACGCGAGAATGAGTCGTTGTTCGCCGACATCGCGGTTGCGCTGAAAAATGCTGGGCCGCAATCGAATTATTACGTGGAGGCCTTCACGTTGTCGATCATGCGGTTCCGGCGTCACCGGGTGCTCAACCAGATGATCGCCGAGGACGCGGCGCTGGCGCAGGAGATGCTGCACCAGCACTATGGGGCCGCCGTCGAGCGGATGGCCGCCGCGCTGCGGGTGATCTTTCCGGAGGGTTTCGCGGAGCGGATCGGCGCGCCCGTGGTCAACGACCTCGCCGACACGATCCTGCGGTACGCGGCCATGGTCCTGCTACTGCCGAGCATGCAGCCGGTCCAGACCGAGGACGAGGTGCGCGCCTTCGCCACCAGGCATTTTCTGCCCAGTTTGCCGGCGGCGCTGCGGTCGGTATCCGCCTGATTGTTTCGTGGGTCACGTGAGCGGTCATTCCGTATCCCATGACCGAAACACCAGATCCCGAAGAAATAGCAGGCTACGAGGACAACCGTCCGACGTCCGTGCTGCCCGGCAGCGACGGAACCGTGAGCGGCACCGCCGTCAGCGACTGGCTCGACGAAGAGGGAAAGCCGATCTACAACGAGGACTCCAAAGAATAAGCTGATCGGGTGACTTCACCCCCGCAGACAAAGTTGGAGAAGACCACCACCGCGTTCATCGAGATGGCCCACTCCATCGTGTGGGCATCGGTGGCCACCGTGGATGCCGACAGCAGACCCCGTACCCGGATCCTGCATCCCATCTGGGAGTGGGACGGTACCGACCTGTTCGGTTGGGTGGCGACTGTGCCGTCGAAGGTCAAACACGACCATCTCGCCGTGAACCCCTACGTATCGGTCAGCTATTGGGCCACCAACCACGACACCTGCAGTGCCGATTGCCTGGTCGAATGGTATTTCGACGAGGACACCCGAACGGCGGTGTGGGACAAGTTCGTCAACGCCCCTCCGCCCCTGGGTTATGACCCCACGATCATCCCTGGCTGGGACTCGCCGATGTCGCCGTCGTTCGCCGTGCTGCGGCTGGCGCCGTACCGGCTACGGGTCATGCCCGGCACGGTGATGACCGCGGGGCGGGGCGCCGTTCTCAGCTGGACCGCGTGAGCAGCAGCGCCGAACCGATTGGCGCAACGCGCAGTACATGTCGCCAAGGCGCATCCATCGCCGCGACGGCCTCCCTCAGCGACACCACCCGGGGCTGCTCGACCAGCAGGCTGCGGCCATCGATCTGTAACCGCCCGGAACCGGAAGCCATCAGATTGCGGACCCAGTCGGTGTCCGAACCGTAGGGCAGCAGCACCGCAACACCGTCGGCCGTCGGGAAAGCGGTCACCGGTGTGCGGTAACCGGTTCCGGTCTTGCGGCCGACGTGGTCGACGGCCGACCACAGCGGGACGTACCCGGCAAGGGGCTCGACCAGCGGGTTGACGTATTTGCGGTTGAACTCGGCCCGTTGGCGCGCAAACAACATGCCCCGAATCCTAGAGCCGGCGCAGCGTCGCCGCAGGATTGTCACAGACATTGCGGAGCAGATTCTCGAACTGCGCCAGCAGATTACGAATCAGCTCTGCACTGTAGAGCGCGGTGCGGTAGCTCGCCTCCAGCACCATGGTGGTGCCGTTGTCCACGACGTTGATGAACAGTTCGAACGTCTCGGCCTGACGCACCAGGGTCTGGTAACCCACGGTCAACCCGGTATGCCGGATGTCGTCATCGCGGACATCGATGTTGAAGACGATGCTGACCAGTGGCGGTCGATTCCCGACCCGGGGCAGATTGAGTTCCTGCAACAACGTGCCCATGCTGACGCCCTGGTGCTCGAAGGCGTCCAACAACGCTCCCCGGGTGCCGCGCAACACGTCGGTGAAACTGTCCGCGTCGCTGATCTGCAAGCGCAGCGGCAGCAGATTCACACAGTGCCCCACCAGATGTCCTTGACCATGGAACGACTGTCCGGCGGCGGCCAATCCGATGACGAGATCGTCCTGCCCGGTGCGCCGCTGCAGCAGTCCGGCGAAACCGGCCAGCATGGTGGCCACCAGGCTGGCCCCGTGTGCGCTGCCTACGCCGCGCAGCCGGGCCACCAGTTCGGCATCCAGCGGGCGGTCCTCCCGGGCCGCCGACAGATCGTCTTCGTCCGCCCTGGTGATATCACCGGGGATCTGCGGCGGTGCCGGCACCTCACGCAGCTGCTTGAGCCAATAGTCCTGGTGCAGTTGACCTTCCTGCGATTGCAGAAAGCGATGCTCGATCGCGCTGTAGTCCGAGTATCGCGGTGCCGCCGGTAGCTCGGCCTCACGACCCTCCACCTGCGCGGAGTACAAGGCGGCCAATTCGCTCAGTACCACCGCGCCGGACCAGCCGTCGCACACTGCGTGGTGAGTGACGAACAGCAGTGTGTGACGGTCGGTGCCGAGGCGCACCAGCCGGAACCGGACCAGCGGGCCGTTGCGCAGATCGAATCGGCTGCTCATCTCGAGTTCTCGGATCTGGTTCAGCGCTTCCGCGCGGGCCCGGTCGTCGTGACCGGACAAGTCGTGCACCGGCAGGTCCAGGTCGAGTCGGGTGTCGATCAGCAGTGAGCGGCCGTCCCGGGAGAACCTGGCGCGCAGCGATTCATGCCGGTCCAGCAGGGTCTGCAGGGCGTGCCGCAGGGCACCCTCGTCGAGCTTGCCGTCCAGACTCAGGCTCAGCCCCTCGTTGTAGGCCACGCTGTTGTCCCCGACGAAGCGTGCGGCCAGCCACACCTCGCGCTGTGATTCGGTGCTGGGCACCGACATCGTCGACCCGTCCTCGCTGACGGTGGCGCCGAACAGTTCGGCCGTGGGTGTCACGTCGTCGAAGAACCCGCCCTGCTTCATCTGGGCGATGGCGTAGGCGAAGGCGTCGACGATGAACTGCACCTCGGCCTCGCCGTGCTCGGTGGTCAGGTAGTTCGGCCGGGCGTCCCAGGCGTTCACCCCCGCCTCGCGCAGGAAGTAGTAGAACAGTTCCCCGAACGCGAGTTCCTGGGTCCACTCCGGTTTCATCAGCGAGCCGAACCGACCGATGTGCATCGGCACACCCTCGGACCGGAACAGCCCGTTCAGCCGGTCCACCAACCCCTTTGCGGTGTGATTCACCTGTTCCTGCAGACCGGGATTGGCCTTCATGTGCTGCAGCGTGGCGTGCACCACGGCCATCGTCAGTGGGTGCCGCACGAAGGTGCCGGCGAAGTAGGTGACGCCGACCTCGGGCATCGAGTCGTCGCCGAACTGCCAGCTGCCCCCGTCCAGCGCATCCATGAACCGTGGGGTGCCGGCCAGTGCGCCGACCGGTAACCCGGCGCCGAAAACCTTTCCATAGCAGCCGATATCGGCCTTCACGCCCCACACGCCCTGAGCTCCGGCCCAGTGCACCCGGAACCCGCAGACCACTTCGTCCATGATCAGCGCGGTGCCGCTCTCGTCGCAGATCTTGCGGACCTCGCGCACATAGTCGGCGGGCTGCAGGTCGGGCTTGCGGGACTGCACCGGTTCGATGAGCACCGCCGCCAGCTCGTGCGCACGCTCCCGCAGCACTGCAAGCGATTCCGCGGTCCCGTACTCGAGCACGATGGTGTTGGCCACGCTTTCGGGCGGGACACCCGGTGCGGCGGGCACGGTGCGCCCGCTCGGGGTGCTGCGCACCAGTACCTCGTCGGTGATGCCGTGGTAGTCGCCTTCGTGCTGCACGATCAGGTTGCGTCCGGTCACGGTGCGGGCCAACCGGATCGCGGCCAGCACAGCTTCGGAACCGGTATTGCAGAACGCCACCCGCTCGTGACCGACCATCTCGCCGAACAGCTTCGCGCATTCACCCGCCACCGGGTTCTGCGGGCCGATGATGATGTCGCGTTCGACCTGCGCGTGGACGGCGTCTACCAGGAAATCGGGCCGGTGCCCGAAGAACACCGAGCCGAACCCGTTGGTGATGTCGACGTAGTCGTTGCCGTCGATGTCGGTGAACCGCGGGCCCTTCGAGGTGTCCGCCACGATCGGGTACACCAGGTCCTTCCACAGCGGGCGGAAGCCCGACACCGCACGTGGGTCGGCCAGGTGGGGGCGGTGCTCATCGGCATACGCGCGGCTGCGGGCGGTCCGCGCGGTGTAGCGGCTGACGAACTCGTCCAGCGCCGCGCGTTGCCGCGGCGTCAGAGCTTCGTCGGCGTTCGTGCTGATCCGGGTACCGGCGCCGAACACCTTCGGCGCCGCGGCGTCCGCGCCGGCCTCCAACTGAACCAACTGCGCGGCAAGGGCTGCGGGAGTGGGGAATTCCTCCAGCAGCTGCCGGAACCGCAGTGATACCGAGCGCCGCTGGTTGATCTGGGTGGTGATCTGGGTGAGCAGCAGCGAATCGAACCCCATCTCCAGGAAGGAGCGGTGATCGTCGTCGGGGCCGATGTCGACGCCGGCGACTTCGGCGAACAACGTCCGCACGAAGGTGGTCATCCGATCCGCCGGGTCGGTGTCGGTGTCGGTGTCCTGTTCCACGACAGCGGATTCCGGAGCGCCCGCGGCCGTCACTGGCAGCGCCGCCGTCGGCGTCAGCCAGTGCCGGGTTTTGGCGAACGGATAGGTGGGCAGGCTGACCCGGGTGCGCGTCTCACCGGCGTGCACCCGGCGTGCGTCGGTGTGCACCCCGGCCAGGAACAGCCGGGCCACCGCGGTGCCGAGATGCTCGGCGTCGTCGGCATCGGCGGCTCCGGCGTGCGGCAGCGATGCGACCGCGGTGATCCCGGACTGGCGGGCACTGGTCGTGAGGTTCTGGCCGGGCCCGCATTCCAGCAGCACGCAGCCCGGTGTCTCGGCGGCGTGCAGCAGCGCGGGGGCGAAGCGCACCGCATTACGCAGTTGCTGTGCCCAGTAGTTCGGGTCCTGGGCCTGGTCGTCGGTGATCGGCAGACCGGTCAGGCTGGAGTAGAACGGCAGTGTCGGCGCGCTGCGCGGGTACTGCGCGACCACCCGGGTGAACGGATCGACGATCGGGTCCATCATCGGGGAGTGGAAGGCATGGCTGGTGTGCAGTGCGGTGGTGGGCACCCCCGCCGCCTCCAGCCGGTGCCGGACCGCGTCGAGTTCGGCGTGCGGGCCGGACAACACGGTCAGCTTCGCGGAGTTCACGCCCGCGATCGCCACCGATCCGCCCAGGTACTGCTGCGCATCCTGTTCGGACAGCCGGACCGCGAGCATCCCACCCGAGGGCGTCGACTGCATCAGCCGGGCCCGCTCGGCCAGGATCAGCAGGGCATGTTCGAGCTCGAACACGCCGGCCAGGGTGGCGGCCACGAACTCGCCGACGCTGTGGCCGATCATGTTGTGCGGCTTCAGTCCCCAGCTCATCCACAGCTTCGCGGTGGCATAACTGATGGTGAAGATGGCCGGCTGCGCCAACTGGGTGTCGCGCAGGACGTCACCGGATTCGTCCCCGAACATCACCTCGCGCAGGTCGACATTCAATGCGGGCAGCAGGATGTCGGCGCACTGGTTGACCGTGCTGCGGAACACGCTCTCGGTTTCGTACAGTCGCCAGCCCATCCCGGCGTGCTGTGCACCCTGGCCCGGGAAACCGAACACCAGGTGCGGTCGGGGATGCGGGTCGCCTCCGGTGACGACGGCCCGGCGATCGTGCAACCGCGCGGCCGCCTCCGCCGCGGTACGTGCCACCACGGCGGCGCGGTATTGGTGGCGGTTGCGGCCCACATCGAGTGTGTAGGCGACGTCGGCCAGAGACTCCCCGGAGTCCGTCAGAACGTCGGCGAGTTCGGTGATCTGGGTCTGCAGCGCCTCGAGCGAGCGTGCCGACAACCGCAGCACCTGCCAGTCCCGGCGGGCCGGGCTGACCACACGGTCCGGCCCCTGCTCGAGGATGGCGTGGAAGTTGGTGCCGCCGAACCCGAATGAAGACAGTGCGCCACGGCGCGGTCCGTCGGTGACCCAGCGGCCACGGGTGTCGTTGACGAAGAAGGGGGAAGATTCGAACGCGCAGTCCGGGTTGGGTTGCGCGAAGTTCAGCGTCGCCGGGCGTTCGCCGTGGCGCAGCATCAATGCCAGCTTGATGGCCCCGGCCATCGCGGCTGCGGCATCGAGGTGGCCGATATTGGACTTCACGCTGCCGATCGCGCAGAAGCCGGTGTCGGCGGTGTCCTCCCGCCAGGATTCGGTGATCGCGGCGACCTCGATGGGATCCCCGAGGGGCGTGCCGGTGCCGTGCGCCTCCAGCACCCCGATGCTGCGGGCGTTGACCCCGGCCCGGTCCAGTGCGCTGCGCACGACGGCCCGCTGACCGGCGATGCTCGGCGCGGTGAAACTGGCGCGCGCGGCGCCGTCGTTGTTCAGCGCGGTGGCCCGGATGACGGCGTGGATGGTGTGCCCGTCGGCGATCGCGTCCGGCAGGCGGCGCAACACCACACAGGCGCCGCCACCGGTCAGCACCATTCCGGTGGCGGCGGCGTCGAAGGCGCGTACCTTCCCGTCGGCGGACAGCGCCCCGCCGGGAAGGTGCTCGTGTCCGTGCCGGTACTGCCACGGCAGCGACGCGCCGCCGGCCAGTGCGACGTCGCAGTCGTCGGCCAGCAGCGCCTGGCACGCCAGATGCAGTGCCGCACCACTGGATGAGCACGCCGTCTGCACACTCATCGCGGGACCGGTCAGGCCGAGCTTGTAGGCGATGCGGGTGGCGGCGTAGTCCTTGTCGTTGCCCACCAGCGCGTAACCCAGCCCGAGATTGCCGGTCTGATCGTGGGGCAGCACATTGCGGGTCAGGTAGCTGTTGGCGGCCACCCCGGCGTAGATGCCGGTGCGCAGGGTGCTGGTGGCGGTGGCCAGTCCGGCGTCCTCGAAGGCAGCCACCGCGGTCTGCAGCAGTAGCCGCTGCTGCGGGTCGATGCGCTCGGCCTCATGCGGGGTATAGCCGAAGAAGGTGTGGTCGAAGGTTTCGGTGTCCGCGGCCCAGCCGCTCACCGGAACCCAGTCCGGGCGACACGGATCCGGGTCGAGCAGTTCCAGGGAGTCCACCCCGTCGAGCAGATTGCGCCAGAACGTGCGGACGTCCGGAGCGCCGGGCACCCGGGCGGCCATGCCGACGATCGCGATCAACTCCCCGTCGGCCGGGCGCGGGTGTCGAGGTGGGCGAGGTGCCGGTGCGGCCACCGGCTCGGGTGTGGCAAGTTTGGCGGCCACCCCGGCGATCGTCGGTGATTCGAAGAACTCGGTGATGCTCAGTGCCGCACCGAGTTCGGTGTTGACTCGGGTGACCAACCGGGTCGCCAGCAGCGAGTTGCCGCCGAGTTCGAAGAACGGGTCGTCGGCGCCGACACCGCCGAAGCCGAGCAGGTCCTCCCAGAGATCGGCCAGCGTGCGCTCCAACTCGGAGGCGGGCGGCCGGTGCGCGGTGGACAACGCGGGGCGACCGAGGACCGGCTCGGGCAGGGCCTTGCGGTCCACCTTGAAGCTGGCGTTGACCGGGAAGACATCCATAAAGGTGTAGCTCGCCGGCACCATGAAATCCGGCAGCGTCTGTGCCAGTTGGGTGTTCAGTGTGGTCGGTAGCAGCGGGGCGCTGCCGGAGGTACGCAGGTAGGCCGCCACGAAACGTTCCCCGTCGGGGCGCGACGGGGCGGTCACGACGCTCTCCAGAACCCCGGGGATGCGGTTGAGTGCCTGTTCGATCTCACCGAGTTCCACCCGGTGGCCACGGATCTTGACCTGATGGTCCAGCCGACCGTGGTAGCGGAATACGCCGTCGGGGCGTTGGCTGACCAGATCGCCGGTGCGATAAAGGGTGCCGCCGCCGAGCGGATCGGCGACGAACGCCGCGGCGGTCTGCTCGGGCAGATTGCGGTAGCCGGCGCCGACACAGACGCCCTGTACACACATCTCGCCCTTCTCGCCGGGCGGGACCGGGTGCAGGTCGCGGTCGCGCACGGTCAGCACGATATTGGGCAGCGGGGTGCCCAGCGGGCAGTCGCCGCCGGTGCTCAGATCGGCATCGGTCACCTCGTGGGCGGCGATGGTGTCGGCACATTCGGTGGGCCCGTAGCCGTTGAAGAGCACCGGGCGGGTGTCGGCATGGGTGAGCCAGCGCCGGAACCGGTCCAGCCGCAATGCTTCTCCGAGGATCAGCAGCCGACGTACACCGGCCATCTGTGCGTAGGCCTGGGCAGTGCTGTCCTCGATCAGGCCGAGCAGTCCGGTGGGGGTGTGGTTGAGGGTATTGACCTCGAAGTCCACGATGGCCTGCCGGATCCGCGCCGGGTCGTAGATGGGGGAGTCGTAGAGCACGACGGTGCCGCCGCACAGTAGCGGGGAACAGATGGCCTTGCTGGTGATGTCGAAACCGATGGAGGTGGCCACCAGCGCCCGGGTGTCCGGCCCGACGCCGAATCCGTCGATCATCCAGCGGTTGACGTTCACCGCGCCGCGCTGAAAGTTCAGGGTGCCCTTGGGTTTTCCGGTGGATCCGGACGTGTAGATGGAGTACACCAGGTCGTCGGCGCTGCCCTCGGGCGGGTTGACCGGGTCCGCCCCGTCGTGCGGGCCCAATGTCATCACGGGTACATCGGTGGAGATCCCTACCGCGCCCAGTGCGTCTGCGTCGCGGTCGGTGACGAGGACGAACGGCTGGGCGTCGACCATGATCCCGTTGATGCGGGCGGCCGGATAGGTCGGGTCCAGCGGGATGTAGTAACCGCGGGCCTTCAGGATGCCCAGCAACGCGATCGGTAGCAGTGGGGTGCGGTCGCACAGGAAGGCCACCCCGGTACCCGGGGTCAGCCCGGCGTCGATCAGCCGGTGTGCGAGACGGTTGGCCCGGCCGTTGAGCTCGGCGTAGGTCAGGGTGGCCTCGCGGTGCACGATGGCCTCGGCGTCGGGGGTGCGGGCGGCCTGTGCGGCGAACAGATCCTGGACGGTGCTCATGCGGTGGCCCTGCGCGCGCATACGGTCAGGAAGCGCATGCCGGCCACCTCGGTCTCGTACTGCTCGGCCACGTCCCAGCCCGCCCGGCCGAGCAGATACGGGTGGTTGTGGCAGAAGCTGAACTCCCCGCCGTGCGGGCGGGAGGCGGTCTCGGTGGCCAGGTCGTAGCCGGCGTAGACCGGCTCGGTGATCAGCCACCAGCCGCCACGTTGGGCGGTGATGCGGTACAGCTCGGTCACCTTCTCCTCGGGCAGGTACTCCAGAACGCCGGCATTGGCGAAGTACGCCCAGTCCATGCCCGCGTTGGCGGCGATCCAGGACACCGCGTCGGCGGCGACGAACCCCAACCGGTCGTCGTGCTGCCAGCGGCGGGCGTTGTTGCGGGTCGCCTCGGCATTGATGTCGACGCCGACGAAGCGGCCGATCTGGGGGAGTTGGCGGCTGACGTACTCCAGAGCCAGGCCGTTGCCGCTGCCGATCTCGCAGAGCGTCGGGCAGGTCCGGCCGCCCAGTTCGCCGCGCAGGAATTCCAGCGGGCGGGCGTGCTCGGCCAGGAACCACTGTTCGAACCGGTCGGCGACGCCCGGATCGCTGCTGAACCGGGTGCCGCCGGGACCGGCCCAGAATCGCTGGTGCAGCGCGCTCAGGGCCGGCCAGTCGGCGGGGGTGGCGCGGTGGGTCCAGCCGGCCATCATCAGCCGGTCGGTCAGCGAGAAGGTGGCCGGGTCGCCGTGTTCGAGCAGCGACCGGCCGTGGCGGGGCCGCAGCCGCAGCAGCACGCGACCGAGGCTGATCTTGACGGCTCTGCGCCGGCCACCCGAGGGAAGTGCGAACGGATAACGGATCCCGGGTTCGCGAACAGGTAGCTGATCATTCACAGAGATTTCCCTATCTACGCATTGGCGGGATGTTTATCCGCTAAATCGGGCATTTTGCACGAAGTAGTGAGTTTGCGAAACTCATGTGTGGGATTTGCCACGCCACCGCTTGTCGGGCCGGTCCGGCGACGTCCACTACACCCTGTAGTTGCCGGGGCGGCGCTGACTGGGACACTGGGGGCCATGAGTAGTACCGGTTTGTCCGTTTCGGCATCCGCAGCGCTATTCGCCGACGCGTCCGCGGTGATCCCCGGCGGGGTGAACTCCCCGGTCCGGGCGTTCAGTGCAGTCGGCGGTACGCCGCGCTTCATCACCTCGGCCAACGGCTACTGGCTGACCGACGCCGACGGCAATCGCTACGTCGACCTGGTGTGCTCGTGGGGTCCGATGATCCTCGGTCACGCCCACCCGGAGATCGTCGAGGCCGTGCAGCGCGTCGCCGCCGACGGGCTGTCCTTCGGCGCCCCCACCCCGGCAGAGACCGAACTGGCCCGCGAGATCGTCGACCGTGTCGGCCCGGTCGAGCGCATCCGGTTCGTCAACTCCGGCACCGAGGCGACCATGAGCGCCATCCGGTTGGCCCGCGGGTTCACCGGGCGCCCGAAGATCATCAAGTTCTCCGGCTGCTACCACGGCCACAGCGATGCGCTGCTGGCCGACGCCGGCTCCGGGGTCGCGACGCTGGGGCTGCCGTCCTCGCCCGGGGTCACCGGAGCGGCCGCGGCCGACACCATCGTGCTGCCCTACAACGACGTCGCCGCGGTCGAAGAGACCTTCGCGGCCCTCGGCGAACAGATCGCCTGCGTGATCACCGAGGCCAGCCCGGGCAACATGGGCACCGTGGCGCCGCTGCCCGGTTACAACGCGGCATTGCGCCGGATCACCGCCGAGTACGGCGCGCTGTTGATCCTCGACGAGGTGATGACCGGCTTCCGGGTCAGCCGGGCCGGCTGGTACGGCCTCGACCCGGTCGACGCCGACCTGTTCACCTTCGGGAAGGTGATGAGCGGCGGGCTGCCCGCCGCCGCATTCGGGGGCCGCGCCGAGGTGATGGAACGGCTCGCGCCGCTGGGCCCGGTCTATCAGGCGGGCACGCTGTCCGGGAACCCGGTGGCCATGGCCGCCGGCCTGGCCACTCTGCGCGCCGCCGATGACGCCGTGTACACCACCCTCGACGCCAACGCAGACCGGTTGGACGCCCTGCTCACCGCGGCGCTCACCGAAGCGTCCGTCGCACACCGCATCGCGCGGGCCGGAAGCTTCCTGACGGTTTTCTTCGGGGAGACCACCCCCACCGACTTCGCCTCCGCCAAGGCCACCGAGACCTGGCGTTACCCGGCCTTCTTCCACGCGCTGCTGGACGCCGGGGTGTACCCGCCCTGCAGCGCCTTCGAGACCTGGTTCGTGTCAACGGCTCTCGACGACGACGCCTTCGACAAGATCGCCGCCGCCCTGCCGCACGCCGCCCGGGCTGCTGCGCAAGCCGCCAGGCCCACTCGGTGAGCGCGCCCATCCGCACGACGGTGCACGTCATGCGCCACGGCGAGGTGCACAACCCGGAGAAGGTGCTCTACGGGCGGTTGCCCGGCTACAACCTGTCCGACCGCGGCCGCGCGCAGGCCCAGTCCGCGGCGGACTGGCTGGCATCCAAGGACGTCACCTACGTGGTGGCGTCCCCGCTGGAGCGGGCCCAGCAGACCGCGGCGCCGATCGCTGCCGTGCACGGGCTGGACATCGCTACCGACAACGATCTGATCGAGTCGTGGAACGACTTCGAGGGAAAGCGGGTGGCGCCCGGCGACGGTGCCCTGCGTGACCCGCGGAACTGGCCCCGGCTGCGCAACCCGCGCAAGCCGTCCTGGGGCGAGCCCTACGACGAGATCGCGCCGCGGATGATCGCCGCGCTGCACCGGGCTCGCAAGGAGGCGGCCGGGCACGAGGCCGTCTGCGTCAGCCATCAGCTGCCGGTGGAGACGCTGCGCCGGGCGATGACCGGGCGCACGCTGCCGCATCTTCCGCTGCCGAACAGCCGGCTGTGCAATCTGGCGTCGATCACCTCGTTCACGTTCGACGACGACCGCCTGATCCGGTGGGGCTACACGGAGCCCTGGGGTATCTAGTGAAGTTGCTTGTCGCCCTGGCAATGTCGCTGGCGCTACTGGTCACCGGCTGTAGCACCGGCGACGACGCCGTCGCTCAGGGCGGGACGTTCGAGTTCGTCGCGCCCGGCGGGAAGACCGACATCTTCTACGATCCGGCCGAATCACGAGGTACCCCGGGGCCGCTGACCGGCCCGGATCTGATGGACCCGGAGCGGACGCTGGCATTGTCGGACTTCCCCGGCAAGGTCGTCGTGATCAACATCTGGGGTCAGTGGTGTGGGCCGTGCCGTTCGGAGATGCCGCATCTGCAACAGGTCTACGACGCGACGCGTGACCTGGGTGTGGAGTTCCTGGGCATCGACGTCCGCGACAACAACCGGGCCGCCGCAGTGGATTTCATCACCGACCGCAACATCACCTTCCCGTCGATCTACGACCCGTCGATGCGCACCATGATCGCCTTCGGCGGAAAGTATCCGACCACCGTCATCCCGTCCAGCCTGGTCCTGGACCGTCAACACCGGGTCGCCGCGGTGTTCCTGCGTGAGCTGTTGGCCGAAGACCTGCAACCGGTGGTCGAACGCCTGGCAGCCGAAAAGTGATTGTGCGATGACCGATCTCATCACCGGTGGGCCGCTGCTGCTGGCCATCGGGCTGAGTCTGCTGGCCGGACTGGTGTCCTTCGCGTCGCCGTGCGTGGTGCCGCTGGTGCCCGGATACCTGTCCTACCTCGCGGCGATCTCCGGGGGACCGGGCCGCTGGCGGGTGGCCGGCGCGGCCGGCCTGTTCGTCGCGGGTTTCACCGTGGTGTTCCTGCTCGGCAGCGTCGCGGTGCTCGGCATGACCACCGCGCTGATCACCAATCAGGAACTGCTGCAACGCATCGGCGGTGTGGTGACGATCGCGATGGGCCTGGTGTTCATCGGCTTCGTCCCGCTGCTGCAGCGCGAGGCACGTTTCGCGCCGCGTCAGCTGTCCACCCTCGCCGGGGCTCCACTGCTGGGGGCGGTCTTCGCGCTGGGCTGGACGCCGTGCCTGGGGCCGACCCTGACCGCGGTGATCGCGGTGTCCTCGGCGACCGAGGGCTCCGCGGTCGCCCGCGGCATCACCCTGGTGATCGCCTACTGCCTCGGCCTGGGGCTGCCGTTCGTCCTGCTCGCCTTCGGGTCGGCGCGGGCCGTCCGCGGACTGGGCTGGCTGCGGGCGCATACCCGCGGCATCCAGATATTCGGCGGGATTCTGATGATCGCCGTCGGCGTCGCACTCGTGACCGGACTGTGGGGAGACTTTGTGGCCTGGGTACGCGATGCCTTCGTCAGCGACGTGAGGTTGCCGATATGAAAGCCCTCCAACGCATTTGGGCGCTGATCCGCAACACCTGGCGCACGCTCACCTCGATGGGCACCGCGCTGGTGCTGCTGTTCCTGCTGGCGCTGGCCGCGATCCCGGGCGCGCTGCTGCCCCAGCGCAGCCTCAACGCCTCCAAGGTCGACGCGTACCTCGTCGAGCACCCCACCATCGGGCCCTGGCTGGACCGCTTGCAGGGCTTCGATGTGTTCTCCAGCTTCTGGTTCACCGCCATCTATGTGCTGCTGTTCGTCTCGCTGGTGGGCTGTCTGACCCCGCGCCTGTTCGAACACATCAAGAGCCTGCGCGCGGTGCCGGTGGCCGCGCCGCGCAACCTGTCCCGGCTACCCAAGCACCACGAGGCCGAGGTCGTCGCCGAGCCGGCGCAGCTGGCCGCGACGGTCAACGAGCGGTTGCGGGGCTGGCGGCGCACCACCCGCGCCACGGGCGAGGCCGCCGGAGCCGCTCCGGCGGCGACATCCAGCATCGAAATTTCCGCGGAGAAGGGCTATCTGCGCGAGTTCGGCAACATCGTCTTCCACTTCTCGCTGCTGGGGCTGCTGGTCGCCATCGCCGCGGGCAAGTTGTTCGGTTACGAGGGCAACGTCATCGTCATCGCCGACGGCGGACCCGGCTTCTGCTCGGCATCGCCGGCCGCCTTCGATTCGTTCCGCGCGGGCAACACGGTGGACGGCACCTCGCTGTACCCGATCTGCGTGAAGGTCAACGACTTCGATGCCGACTACCTGCCCAGCGGGCAGGCGCTCACCTTCGCGGCCAACATCGAGTACCAGGCCGGTGACGACCTGACCACCAACACCTGGAACGACTACCGGCTCGAGGTCAACCACCCGCTGCGGGTCGGCGGGGACCGGGTTTACCTGCAGGGCCACGGTTATGCGCCGACGTTCACCGTCACCTTCCCGGACGGTCAGTTCCGCACCCAGACCGTGCAGTGGCGTCCCGACGATCCGCAGACGCTGCTGTCCTCCGGGGTGATCCGGGTCGACCCGCCCGCCGGCAGCTATCCCGACGCCGACGAACGCCGCAAACAGCAGATCGCGATCCAGGGCCTGTTCGCGCCGACCGAGTCCCTACACGGCACCCTGCTGTCGTCCAGCTTCCCGGCACTGAACAAGCCGGCGGTGGCCGTCGACATCTACCGCGGCGACACCGGGCTGGACACCGGCCGCCCGCAGTCCATCTTCGATCTGGATCCCCGGCTGATCGGCCAGGGCCGGCTCAACAAGGAGGCCCGGGTCAACCTGGGGGTGGGTGAGGAGAAGCGGCTCGACGACGGCACCACCGTGCGCTTCGACGGCGCCGTGCCGTTCATCAACATGCAGGTGTCCCACGATCCGGCGCAGATCTGGGTGCTGGTGTTCTCGCTGACCATGATGGCGGGGTTGGTGGTGTCCCTGCTGGTGCGGCGCCGACGCGTCTGGGTTCGGATTACCCCCGGTCCTGCGGGTACCGTGAGCGTCGAGCTCGGGGGATTGGCCCGCACCGACAACTCCGGGTGGGGCGACGAGTTCGAGCGGTTGACGGACCGACTGCTCGGTGACGGAGGCAGTGCAACCGGCCGGGCACTTGGCGACGGAGGAAAGACAGCGTGAACAGCACGGACATCGACATCGAGCTGGCCCGATACTCGGACTGGGCGTTCACGTCATCGGTCGTGGTGCTGGTGCTGGCACTGCTGTTGTTGGCGGTGGAGCTGGCCTACTCGCGCAGCCGCAAGGTGGAGGCTCGCGAACTGGTCTCGGCCGGCGCCGGCTCCGCGGTGGATCGCGCCAGCGCGACACCGGGCATCGTGGTCGACTCCGCCCGCACCGTCGACGAACGCATCGGCCGGGCCGGTGTGGCCCTGGCCTATGCCGGCATCGTCCTGCTCGCGGCGTGCATCGTGTTGCGCGGGCTGGCCACCGCGCGGGTGCCGTGGGGCAACATGTACGAGTTCATCAACCTGACCTGCTTCTCCGGTCTGGTCGCGGCCGCGGTGGTGTTGCGCCGTCCCCAGTACCGCGGGCTGTGGGTGTTCGTGCTGCCGCCGGTGTTGATCCTGCTCACCGTGTCGGGCAAGTGGCTCTACACCCACGCCGCACCGGTGATGCCCGCCCTGCAGTCCTACTGGCTGCCGATCCACGTCTCGGTGGTCAGCCTCGGTTCGGGGGTGTTCCTGGTCGCCGGTGTGGCCAGCGTGCTGTTCCTGCTCAAGATGTCGTCCTTCGCCCAGCGCGACAACGGCTTCGGCCGGATGCTGTCGCGGCTGCCGGATGCGCAGCTGCTGGATCGGATCGCCTACCGCACCACGATCTTCGCCTTCCCGGTGTTCGGTTTCGGCGTCATCTTCGGCGCCATCTGGGCCGAGGAGGCATGGGGCCGGTACTGGGGCTGGGACCCCAAGGAGACGGTGTCGTTCATCGCCTGGGTGGTCTACGCCGCGTACCTGCACGCCCGCTCGACCGCGGGCTGGCGGGACAAGAAGGCGGCCTGGATCAACGTCGTCGGGTTCGTCGCGATGATCTTCAACCTGTTCTTCATCAACCTGGTGACCGTGGGTCTGCACTCATACGCCGGGGTGGGCTGAGCCGTGCCCGGCGGGGACAGCTTCAGGGCGCAGCAACGGTTTTCCGACCCGGGGCAGCAGCTGCCCCCGGAGTGGACCGCGCCGACGCCACCGCACGGATTCCCGGCGCAACCGCACGCGGCGCCTGCGGGTGCAGCGTCCGGTCCCGCACCGGATCCGCCCCCGCAGACCAGCCCGGTGCCGTTACCCGCGCCGTACCTGGACCTGTCCACCGTCGCCTTGCTCGGGCAGCCCAAACAGGCGCCGACGAGTGGCTGGCGGCGATGGCTTTATCTGGGCACCTTCAAGCTGGTCAACGTCGGCGAGAGCCCGAAGGTCACCAACCAGATCACCCTGATCGAGGATGCCAGCCGGCCGCTGCGCGGCTGCTACCGGATCGCGGTGCTGTCCCTCAAGGGCGGTGTCGGCAAGACCACTGTCACCGCGACGCTGGGTGCCACGTTCGCCTCCACCCGCGGGGACCGGGTGATCGCGGTGGATGCCAACCCGGACCGCGGGACCCTGAGCCAGAAGGTGCCGCTGGAGACACCGGCCACCGTGCGGCATCTGCTGCGCGACGCCGAGGGCATCGCCAGCTACAGCGATGTGCGCCGCTATACCTCGCAGGGTCCGAGCCGGCTGGAGGTGCTGGCCTCGGAGTCCGATCCGGCGGTGTCCGAGGCGTTCAGTTCACAGGACTACGCCCGGACCGTGGAAGTGCTGGAGCGGTACTACAGCCTGGTGCTCACCGACTGCGGCACCGGGATGTTGCATTCGGCGATGGCGGCAGTGCTGGCGAAGGCCGATGTGCTGGTCGTCGTGAGCTCCGGATCGGTGGACGGTGCGCGCTCGGCCTCGGCGACGCTGGACTGGCTGGACGCCCACGGTCACCAGGACATGGTGCGCAACGCGGTCGCGGTGGTCAACGCGGTGCGTCCGCGATCCGGCAAGGTGGATCTGCAGAAGGTCGTCGACCACTTCTCGCGGCGGTGCCGCGCGGTGCTGCAGGTGCCATTCGACCCGCACCTGGAAGAGGGGGCGGAGATCAGCCTGGAACGCCTCAAACCGGCGACCCGTCAGGCGCTGCTCGAGTTGGCCGCGGTGGTCGCACGCGGCTTCCCCACTCCGGGGCATCCGGCGAACTGACCCGTCGCGCTACGGCGCGGGTCAGTTGCGCGGGTTGTCCTTGGGATCCAGCCGGCGCAGGAAGTCGGGATCGTCGTCGGGCCCGATCACCCGGGGGCGTGGGCGGTTTGCCGATGCGCGGAGCAACCGGTACGTCGCGAATGCCAGCCCGGCCACCATCAGAGCCAGGAGTAAGTACTGCAAGCCAATAACCTCCTTGCTCCGAATATACGCGCCTCCTCGGTAGGCTCGGACCGTGTCTGATTCTCGGCTGGGTCCCCGGATGCTGCGTGATGTCGGTGCCTACCTGTTCGCCCGCCTGGCGCTGGCCGCGGTGCTCACCGCGGTGATCCTCGGCGTCGGCCATCTCGTCGGTCTGCGCGAGTTCCCGGTGGTGGTGGCCGTGCTGTTCGCGATCGTGCTGGCGTTGCCGTTGGGCATCTGGGTCTTCGCGCCGCTGCGCCGGCGGGCGACGATGAGCATCGCCGAATTCGACGAGCGCCGCCGGCAGGACAAGCAGGATCTGCAGGCGCGCCTGCGCGGCGAGGACGGCTAACCCGGCGCCCGTTCGAGACCCACCAGCAGCACGACCGCCAAGACCCCGTTCCCGAGGAAACTCAGGAAGTGCGAGCGACGACGATCGGTATGCCGCCACTTACGGCTTGCCGCTGCGGCAGTGTCAAATAGTGCTCGAGGTCCCGGGCGTGCGAAGCGACTGGAGACTTGACCATGCCGCTACGTCCGGGTGTTGCCTGACGGTGTGACTCGCATCCTGACCGACTCCGATTACGCACGCGCCGAGCAACTGCTCGCGCCCTACCGGGCGCGCAAGGTCCCGGGCAGCAGGCTGGCGCCGCAGTGGCTTTCCGGCGGCACCCGGTTCTGGTACCAGGTCGGCACCCGCTACGTGCTCGTCGATCCGGCCGCAGGTGCCCGCCGCCCGGCATTCGATCACGACCGGTTGGCCGCGGCGCTCTCGGTGGCATCGGGACATGCGGTGAACGGCGACGATCTGCCGATCGCGGCGGTCGAGTTCCACGGCGATGCGGTGCGGTTCAACGCGCTCGAGCAGGCATGGGAATGGTCGGACGGTCTGGGCTTGCGCAAGTCCGACCATGTGACGCCCCTGCCCGGTGAGGTGCCGTCCCCGGACGAGCAGTGGGTGGCGTTCAGCCGGGACGGGAACATCTGGGTCCGGCCCGCCGGGGGCGGCGAGGAGTTTGCGCTCACCGAGGACGCCGAACCGCACTTCGACTACGGCAGTCTGCCCGAGACCACCGGGGCCAAGGCCTTGATGCGGCTCCTCGGCCTGCCGGGCCCGCTCTTCTTGCACTGGTCACCGGACTCCACGCGAATCCTGGTGCAGCGCATCGATCAACGTGACCTGCCGGAGTTGGTGCTCGTCGAATCCACACCGCGTGACGGTGGCCGCCCGGTCGAGCACCGCACCCGCTACACGATGCCCGGTGAGGAGGCCGTGGCGCACATGACGTGGAACGTGCTGGACGTCACCGATCGTTCCGTGGTCCGCCAGCAGGATCCACCGACGCCGATCATGCACAACACCGCGCTCGTCTACGCGTGGTGGACCGGCAAGTCAGGCGACGCCGTGCACTTCCTGCACCATTCCCGCGACGCCCGCACCCTTGCGCTGCGCCGCCTCGACCCGGCGACGGGCGCCACCACCACGCTGATCACCGAGACCGGCGAAACCCGCGTCGACCCCGCGGTGCAACTGGGCGACCCGCAGATGGTGCACGTGCTCGACTCCGGTGAGATCGTCTGGTGGTCGCAGCGCGACGGCTGGGGACACCTGTATCTCTACTCGGCCGACGGGCGCCACAGCACCCAGATCACCAACGGGCCGTGGCTCGTCCGCTCGCTGCTGTGGGTCGACGAGGAGCACAGGCAGGTGTGGTTCGTCGCCGGCGGACTCGTCGAGAGCGACCCGTACCTCCGGCAGATCTGCCGGATCGATCTCGACGGTTCCGGGTTCACCCGGCTGACCGACGACCATCTCGACCATGACGCCGTCAGCCCACCCGAGGGCGGCTACATCGTGGATCGGGCATCGTCGTCGAGCGTGGCCCCCCGATCTGTTGTGCTCGACGCCGATGGGGCGGTGACCGTCGAGCTGGAGTCACCGGGAACAGCTGCGCTGGAGGCACTCGGCTGGAGCCCGCCCGAACGCTTCCGCACCACCGCCGCCGACGGCACCACGCCGATCTACGGTCTGCTCTGGCGCCCACACGATTTCGATCCGCAACAGCGCTACCCGATCGTCGAGCACATCTATCCCGGCCCGCAGATCTACCGGGCCGGACCGTCGTTCGATCCGCCGCATCAGGGCGAGCCGGAGGCGTTCGCGGCGCTCGGTTTCGCCGTCGTGGCGATCGACGGACGCGGTAGCGCGGCGCGCGGCAAGGCATTTCAGGACCATTCCTACAATGACCTCGGCAATGGCGGCGCCCTGGACGACCATGTCGCGGCGATCCGGGAACTCGGGCACCGGTATCGGTGGCTGGATACCGCACGGGTCGGCATCACGGGTCAGTCCGCGGGCGCCTTCGCCGCCGCGCGTGCGGTGCTGATGTATCCCGAGGCCTACCACGTGGCGGTCGCGACATCGGGCAACCACGACAACAACATCAACCTCGCCATGTGGGCCGAGCACTACCACGGTGACCTCAGCGACGAGGGCAGGCGAGCCATCTCGAATACCACATTGGCCGCCAACCTCACCGGCAAGTTGCTGCTCATCCACGGTGAGCTCGATGACAACGCGCACCCGTACATGACGATGCGTCTCGTCGACGCACTCATCAAGGCCGACAAGGATTTCGACCTGATCATGATTCCCGGTGCCGAGCACGCGCTGATCGGCCGACAGCACTACTTCCTGCGTCGCACCTGGGACTATTTCGTCCGGCACCTGCACGGCACCGAACCGCCCAGCCACCGGCTGGCGCCGCTGCCGCTACCGAACCTGGGTGGCTGAGCCGCGCAGAATCTCGCCGGCTCGGCGCAGTACGTCGAGCTGGGCGGGGTTGTAGAGATCGGTCATCGCATCGTCGATGGTCTTCTCGGCGAAGCGCGCACCGCGCGGGGCGTCGAAGCGGGCCTCGCTGAGGCCGGGATGGTCCTGGCGGACCGACCGGATGTAGGGGGCCAGGCGCTCGGCGAGGTCCTGGCGGGTGGCCTCATCGACATCGGCAGGCAGAGTGTCGAACTCGCGGGCAGCCGGGTCCTCCCGGGCGTCGCGGATCAGGTCGGCGTAGGCCTGCCTACCCCGGGGGCCCAGTACCCGGCTCAGCACCACGATCAACTTGCGGTCCGCGTCGGTCATCTTGGCGACCGCCTCCGCCGGCGCGAAATCGGACGGCAGATCCGTGGGCGCCGAGGTGGTCAGAAGTTCGGCCAGTTCGTCGCGGGCCCGCTGCAGCCGGTCGATCGTCGCGGCCAGTTCGGCGTCGAGTTCCCGAAGCGCCTGCTCGGGATGGTCGTCCTCGTCGCCCAGCGCCGCGATCTGCGGTAGCGAGAACCCGAGATCGACAAGTCGTTTGATGCGTACCAGCCGGACCAGGTGCGCCACCCCGTACTGCTTGTAGCCGTTGGATCGCCGTTCGGGCTCGGGAAGCAGACCGACCTGGTGATAGTGCCGGACGGCCCGCAGGCTGGTGCCGGCGAGTTCGGCGATCTCACGGGTACTCCAAGTCACCGGTCCATCTTGGCCCAGGCCCGGACTTGACTGTGCCGCTACGTCCGAGTGTCCGATGAGGACATGAACAAACCTGAGCCGACGATGCTGGAACGGGTGGGCGGGGTGCCCGGCCTGGTGCTCGCCGGCGTGCCCACCGTCGCCTACGTGCTCGCCAACGCCGTCGCGGGACTCGACGTCGCCGTGGTGGTGGCCGTGGCCGTGAGCGTGGGGCTGATCCTGTTCCGGTTGGTGCGCAGGCAACCCCTGCAGCCCGCGGTCTCCGGACTGCTCGGTGTCGTCATCGCCGCGCTCATCGCGTACTACACGGGCTCGGCCGAGAACTACTTCCTGCCGGGCATCTGGATCAGCCTGGCCATGGCTGCCGCATTCACGGTGTCGGTGTTTGTGCGCCGCCCACTGGTCGGGGTGATCTGGAATCTCCTGCGCAGCAGTGGACCCGACCCGCAGTGGCGCGACGACCGGACGGTGCTGCGGGGGTTCGATATCGCGACGCTCGCTTTCGTGGTGCTCTTCGCGGCGAGATTCGTTGTCCAGCAGTGGCTCTACGAGGGTGGCCACACCGGCTGGCTGGCCTTGGCGCGGATCGGCATGGGCTATCCACTGCTCGGGGTCGCGCTGCTGGTGGTGTTCTGGGCGGTCCGCCGGGCGAACCGTCGGTCAGTTACGGCGGCTCAGGAGCGTGAGCCGGCACCGCCGACCACGCTGGCGCCTGCGGCGATGCGCTCGGAGTGCTCAGGCCGCGATTGAGCTCGCGGTGATCAACCGAATGCCAGGGCCGCCGTGACCGCGATCGCCAGTACCAGCATGGTCAGGCCGGTGTCCCGGAGCACCGGGATCAGATCCTTGCCGCCCAGTCCGCGCCGGACCGGCCCGGCCGCCCGGACCGCAAGGGGCAGCGCCAGCAGTCCGGCCGCCGCCCACGGTGTCGCCGCGATGAGCGCCAGTGCCGCCACGAACGCCGCCGCCAGCAACACCTGGAACAGCACCTGGGTACGGGCGTCCCCGAGTCGCACCGCCAGGGTGATCTTCCCGGACTCGGTGTCGGTCGGGATGTCTCGCAGGTTGTTGGCCACCAACACCGCCGAGGACAACGATCCCATCGCGACGGCCAGCAGCAGGCCGACCCAATCCACCCGCAGCGCCTGGGTGTACTGGGTGCCCAGCACCGCGACCAGCCCGAAGAACACGAACACCGCGATCTCACCGAACCCGCGGTAGCCGTACGGTTTGGAGCCGCCGGTGTACAGCCAGGCCCCCGCGATACAGGCGGCGCCGATCGCGATCAGCCACGGTTGGCTGACGATCGCCAACGCCAGGCCGGCCGCGGCGCCGACTGCCAGGCTCACCAGCGCGGCGGTCAGGACCGCGCGCGGGGAGGCCACCTTGGAGCCCACCAGCCGCAGCGGCCCGCTGCGCACATCGTCGGTGCCGCGGATGCCGTCCGAGTAGTCGTTGGCGTAGTTCACGCCGACGATCAGGGCCAGCGAGACCAGCAGCGCGAGCAGCGCCTTCCACCACACCGCTTCCCCCAGCCACGCCGCGGCGCCGGTGCCGGCGATGACCGGTGCCACCGCGTTCGGGAGAGTGCGGGGACGGGCCCCCTCGATCCATTGCGCGAAGCTAGCCACGCCGCCAATCGTTGCATGCTGCCCACCGCCGGTTACCAGGGGTGACGTGGCGCACCTTGTCACATCGGTGGGTCCGCATGAGACTGAGCAGATGACTGACCGACTCAGCAAGAGTGAAATCGCCAAGGACGCGCTGCAAGAGGGCGTGGAATCGGTGGCATCCACGGTGGGGGAGGTGGCGTCCATCATCACCACCGCGGTCAAGGACGTGGCCGGCGCGATCGGTGGGCTGGCCACCGACGCCTTCGCCATCCGGGATGCGGCCATCCAGGCGGCCGAACGTGCCGATCTGGATGGTCAGTCCGACGACTGATGCTCGGGGTCATCGGCGGTAGCGGTTTCTACACCTTCTTCGGCCCCGACGCGCGGGCCATCAACCTGGACACCCCGTACGGGGCTCCGAGCGCGCCCATCACGGTCGGCACCGTGGCCGGCCACGAGGTGGCGTTCCTGCCCCGGCACGGTCTCAACCACGAGTTCTCGCCGCACACCGTGCCGTACCGGGCGAACATGTGGGCGCTGCGGGCGCTGGGCGTGCGGCGCATCTTCGCCCCGTGTGCGGTCGGCAGCCTGACCCCGGAGCTGGGGCCGGGCTCGATGGTGGTGCCGGACCAACTCGTGGACCGGACCAGCGGCCGTGCCGACACCTATTTCGATGCCGGCGGCATCCACGTGGGGTTCGCCGACCCGTACTGCCCGACGCTGCGGGGGGCGGCATCGGATCTGCCCGGTGTCGTCGACGGCGGCACCATGGTCGTCATCCAGGGCCCCCGGTTCTCCACCCGCGCCGAGAGCCGGTGGTTCGCCGGCCAGGGCTTCACCCTGGTCAACATGACCGGATACCCAGAGGCCGTGCTCGCCCGCGAACTCGAAATGTGTTATGCCGCATTGGCATTGGTGACAGATCTCGATGCCGGGGTGGAAGCCGGCGCGGGGGTGCGGACCGTCGACGTATTCGCGGAGTTCGAGCGCAACATCGCCGGCTTCAAGAAGCTGGTGCACGAGGCGATCGCGCGGGTCGATCCCGAACGCAGCTGTACGCACTGCCTGGCGCACGAGGGCGTCACCCTGCCGTTCGAACTTCCGTAGGGACCCCGCCGCCCCGGCACTTGACGGGTGTCGATAATGGGCGGATGACGTCTACATCCGGGGCCTTCTGCGCGCAGTACGGCATCGACTTCCCGCTGTTCGCCTTCAGCCACTGCCGCGATGTGGTGGCCGCGGTCTCCAACGCCGGCGGTTTCGGCGTGCTCGGCGGGGCCGCCTACACCCCCGAACAGCTCGACCAGGAACTGACCTGGATCGATGAGCATGTCAACGGCAAGCCGTACGGCATCGACATCATCGTGCCCGCCAAATTCGAGGGCAAGGGCGAGAAGCTCTCCAGCGACGATCTGGCATCGCGGATCCCGGAGGGCTACCGCGAGTTCGTCAACAAGCTGCTCGCCGACCACGGCATCGAACCCGACGGCCGGGTGCGTACCGGCCGCCCGCTGCTGGCCGGCGGCAACGGCAAGGAACTGCTCGAGGTGGCGATGAGCCACCCGATCAAGATGATGGCCAACGCCCTGGGCGTGCCGCCGGACTACATGATCGAGGCGGGTCGCGAGCGCGGCATCCCGGTGGCCGCGCTGGTCGGCGCCAAGGAGCACGCCCTCAAGCAGGTGGCCGCGGGCGTGGACCTGATCGTGGCGCAGGGCACCGAGGCGGGTGGGCACTGCGGGGAGGTCAGCACCCTGGTGGTGGTTCCGGAGGTCATCGAGGCCATCGACGATGCGGTGCCGGTGCTGGCCGCCGGCGGCATCGTCACCGGACGGCAGATGGCCGCCGCGGTGGCGATGGGCGCGGTCGGCGCCTGGACCGGTTCGGTGTGGCTGACCACGGAGGAAGCCGAGACCGAGCCGCACACCGTCACCAAGATGCTGGCCGCCGGCTCTCGGGACACCGTCCGTTCGGCCGGGCGCACCGGTAAGCCCTCCCGCCAGCTGCGCTCCGACTGGACCGATGCCTGGGCCCCGAATCCCGGTGGGCAGCAGCCGCTTCCGCTGCCGTTGCAGAACATGCTCTCCGAGCCGGTGCTGCGCCGTATCGACAACCTGGCCTCCCAGGGCCACGAAGGCGCGCAGGCGTTGTCGACCTACTTCGTCGGCCAGGGCGTGGGCCTGATGACCAAGGTCAAGCCGGCCCGGGACGTGGTGCTGGAGTTCATCGAGGACTATCTGGCGGCCACCGAACGGCTGAGCAGCTCGCTGCCCGACTGAGGCGCTGATCGATACTGGACGCGTGCCGACCGCCGAACTCGTCCTGTTGGGGTCCGTCGCGCTGTTGGCCGGTGGGCTGATCACCTTCCTGGTGCTGTTCCTCGTCGCGCGGCACCGGCTGGGTGACGCCCGGCGCGAACTCGACCGGTTGCGCAGCGAGCAGGACGAGCGCCGGCGCAGGCGCCGCCTCGGTGTCGCGCCGCTGGCGATCAAGACGGTGTTCCAGACCGCGGACATGTTGATCAACAAGGGGCTGGGTGCGGTCGTACGCAACTCGATCGAGGACCTCGCGGGCTGGGCCCAGGTGGAGCGGCCCGACCTGGCCCGGCTCACCGCAAACGGCCGGGTGGTCATCGTGTTCTCCGATATCGAGGGGTCGACGGAACTCAACGAGTCGATGGGCGACAAGGCCTGGGTTCGCCTGCTGGGCAAGCACAACAAGCTGATCGAGTCGTCGGTCGGCAGGCACCGCGGGCACGTCGTCAAGAACCAGGGTGACGGTTTCATGATGGCCTTCGCCGACCCGGAGAACGCGGTGCGCTGCAGCGCCGATGTGCAGGACGCGCTGGCGCAGCAGCCGTTCCGGGTGCGCATCGGCGTGCACATGGGCACCTCGGTGCGGCGCGGGGAGGATCTGTTCGGTCTGGACGTCGCGCTGGCGGCGCGGGTCGCCGCTCAGGCCGCGGGAGGCGAGATCCTGGTCAGCGCACCGGTCGCCGAGGCCGTCGCGGATCTCGACGGCTTCCGCC
Source organism: Mycobacterium sp. AMU20-3851 (assembly GCF_043974665.1). Taxonomy (NCBI): domain Bacteria; kingdom Bacillati; phylum Actinomycetota; class Actinomycetes; order Mycobacteriales; family Mycobacteriaceae; genus Mycobacterium; species Mycobacterium sp. AMU20-3851. Next base: position 5,039,188 of record NZ_CP146371.1, on the reverse strand, counting down.
TGGGTGTGCCGCGGGAGGTCGAACTCAAGGGGTTGCGCGGCACCCACCTGGTGTACCCGGTGGCCGGGTCAGCGGGTACTGGTGGCTGAGGTGCCCTGGGTCGCGTCAGTTCCGGGTGTCACCGGCTTCTGTTCGGCAGCCTTGATGAGCTTGGCGGCCCATTCGGCGCCCAGCTTGACCAATCCGGACTCCTGGTAGCGGACGTGGGAGTCCCAGTCGCGGCCCAGTGAGCAGACCGGGTCGGCGGGCGCGCACAGGTCGGCGGTGCGCGCGCCGTAGACCATGCTCATCCGGGTGAGTGGGTTGCCGATGCGGGCCGACGGGTTGCCGAACACCACGATCGAGGTGATGCGCGGGGCCAACGCGGCGGGCAGGGGCGCGGTGTAGCCCAGGCCGGCGACCGGCGCGGTGGCCACCACGTCGACGACGGCGGCACCCTGGGAATAGCCGCCCAGCACGATCTTGGTCTTGGGGCACTGGGCGGCCACGGTCTGCACGCGCTTGCTCATGTCGTTGGCGCCGATCGCGGCCTTCATGAAGTCCCAGGTTGCGGGGTATCTGACCGCGTAGGTGCTGACGGACTTGCCCTTGACCATGGGTTTGAGGGTGTCGACAAAGGCCTTGCCGACCTTGCCGATGCCTGGCTTCTCGTCGGTGCCGCGGGCGAAGATGACTTCGACATCCGAGCATTCCGGGGCCGCCGAGGCGGGCGGGGCGACGAATGAACTGATGGCAAATGCCACCGCCGCCGCGGTGAGCGCAGCCGATGTACGGGCGGCCATTCTGGTTTCTCCCTCGCCGTGGACCTGTCCGTTACCTGCCCCGGTCAATACCCATCATTATTCACAATAGTCACTCTATTAACATTCGTGGCAATTCTGTGACCAAGGCGGCGGGCGGCCCCGCGCGAATCGTGGGATGCGGAAGCGTCAGGAGGAGACCGGGCTGACCTGGGAAATCTCCCCGGTCGCCTGGAACAGGACCCGGCGTGCGATGTCCACCGCGTGATCGGCGAACCGCTCGTAGAACCGGCCCAGCAGCACCACATCGGTGGCCGCGGCGACCCCGTCGGACCACTCGCCGCCCAACACGAGCGCGAGCAACCGGCGGTGCAGGCCATTCATCGCCGCGTCGCCGTCCTGGATCCGACGGGCCTCCTCGACGTCACCGGTGACGACGGCCTGCTCGGCCCATTCGGCGAGTTTGACGGCGCGCTGCCCCATCTCCGAGAACAGGCCCAGGGTTGCCGCGGGGGAGGCCATCCCGGTGCGAGCCCGGGTGCTGATGCCGGCGATGTTGGTCGCCAACGCGCCCATCCGGTCGGCGTTGGCCGCGATCGAGAAGGCGGACATGACCACCCGCAGATCGTGGGCCACCGGGGCGTGCCGGGCCAGCAGGGAGAACGCGCGTTGGTCCACGCATTCGTTGAGCTCGTCCAATCGAGTGAGTTCGGTGCGGACGCGGCGGGCCGCCTCGGTGTCGGCATGCACCACGGCCGCGGTGGCATCGGCTGCGGTGGTCGCGGCGATCCCGCACATCTCACCGAGCTCGGCAGTCAGCCGCTCCAACTGTGCGTGGAATTCGGTGCGCATGGTCGCCTCGGAGTACCCGATTGCGATGCTGCCAAACTAGCCAGATGTCGGTACTGCGGCTGGCGGCCCCGGTCGGCTTGGCCTTTCTGCCCCTGGGCATGGCGCTGGGTTTGCTGGTCGTGCACGCCGGGTTGGCCTGGTGGTGGGCGCCGGTGTTCGCGGCCGTGATCTACGCCGGGTCGCTGGAATTCCTGATGGTCGGCCTGGCCGCGACCGGAGCCCCGGTCGCGACGGCGGCCCTGACGGCGTTGATCGTCAACTCGCGGCACGTCTTCTATGCGCTGTCCTTCCCGCTGCACCGGGTCCGCGGGGTGCCCGGCAAGATCTACAGCACCTATGTGCTCTCCGACGAGGCGTACGCGGTGGCGGTCAGCCCGGTTGCCGAGCACTGGACCGGGCGCCAGATCCTGACTGTGCAGGCGGCTCTGCACCTGACCTGGACGGTGTCCGCCGCGGGCGGCGGGCTGCTCGGGGTGGCGCTGCCACTGGAGCGGTTGCACGGGTTGGAGTTCGCCCTGACCGCCCTGTTCATCGTGCTGGCGATCGACGCCTACCGGCAGCACCCCGACCCGCTCACCGCGGTGGCCGCGGTGCTGTGCGCGGTCGCTGCGTGGATGCTGGTGCCCGGACAGATGCTGGTGTGGGCGTTCGCGGCGTTCACCGTCCTGCTGCTGGCCCGCTTCCTGATCCGGCCGGGGCGGGCCGATGCCTGATCCGGGGCACATCGCCGTTCTGGTGGTGGCCAGCGCCGCCGTCACCTGGGCGCTGCGGGCGCTGCCCTTCGCGGTGCTGGCGCCGATGCGGCACAGCGCGGTGATCCGCTACCTGAGCCTGCACATGCCCCTCGGCGTGATGGCGATGCTCGCTCTCTACACCGTCCGCGACGTCCCGCAAACGCCTGGGCGCCAACAACTCTGGCTGCTCATCGCGGTGCTGGTGACCGCCGGTCTGCAGCTGTGGCGCCGGCACGCGCTGCTGTCCATCTTCGTCGGCACCGGTATTTATGTGGCGCTGATGTCGCTGTAGGTGGAACAGTGGCGTGCCGTGGGCACACTGTTCTGCGGCACCGAGTTGGGCCGACGCATCGAGCGCGCCGAGGCGATACTCATCGGCGCCGCCGTCAGCGCGGCCAGGCGCCGCGGCACCGACGGTTTCGCCCTGCCGGTGGCCGGTGGGCTCGCCGCATTCGCCGAACCGGGTGCACCTTTCAACAAGGTGGTCGGGCTCGGTTTCGGTGGCGTACCGGCCGAGGCCGACATGGACGAGATCGAACGCGCCTATGCGGCACACGGTTCGCCCACCCCGGTCGAGTTGAGCACGCTTGCCGACCCGCAGATCGCCGAACTGCTCGGGTCCCGCGGCTATCGGGTGGTCGCCTTCGAGGATGTGCTCGGCCGCCTGCTCGCCGGGGGCCCGGAGGAGGATCCGCCCGGTGTCACGGTACGCCCGGCCGGTGCGGACGAACTCGATGCCTGGGTCGACGCCCTGGTCGAGGGTTTCGCCCATCCGGACAACGAAGGGGTTCCCGCACCCGAGGACTTTCCGCGTGATGTGGTGGACCGCGCCGAACGCGACTTCGAGGAGGCCGGTGTGACACCGTATGTCGCGTTGATCGACGGGCGGATCGTCGGCGCCGGTTGCCTGTGTGTCACCGACGGGGTGGCCCAGCTGGCCGGAGCGGCCACGGTGCCGACCCACCGGCGCCGCGGTGTGCAGACGGCGCTGCTCAACACCCGGCTGCGCGCCGCCGGACGGGCCGGTGCGGATATCGCGGTGGTCACCACCGCGCCGGGCTCGCCCTCACAGCGCAACGCGCAGCGCCGTGGGTTCGCACTGCTCTACACCCGTGCCATTCTCCTCAAAGACGCTCAGTAGAGCATCTTTCGGTAGTTCTCCTCGCTGTAGTAGGCCTGCAGCTCGGCGATGCTCTGTTCGGGCCGGAACGACTTGGCCAGCTCGGCGGTGCTCGGCATCACCTCCGGTGTCCAGGTCTGCGGCTGCCACGCATCCGAGCGCAGGAAGGCCTTCGAACAGTGGAAGAAGACCTCCTCGACCGCCACCTCCAAGGCCAGGATCGGCCGCTTGCCCTGCACTGCGAGCGTGTCGAAATAGTCGGCGTCCGAAAGGATCCGGGCTCGACCGTTGATCCGCACCGTGTCACCGCGGCCCGGGATCACGAACAGCGTGCCCACCTGCGGATTGCTCAGCACGTTCAGATAACCGTCCACGCGCTTGTTGCCGGGCCGCTCGGGTATCGCGATGGTGGTGTCGTCGATGACGTGCACGAAACCCGGTGGGTCGCCCTTGGGGGAGACGTCCACCCGCCCGTCGGCGTCGGTGGTGGCCACGAAACACAACGGGGAGTGCGACACCCAGTCCCGGTGCACGTCCAGCAACCGCGGGCTCACCTTGTTGGCGACCGCGGGGACGGGATGGCCGACGATCGCCCGGAGCCGGTCGACGGAGGTGACCTCAACGCGTTGGGTGCCCATGGCTACCCATCATGCCCGGAAACGGTCGATCAGTGCTCGCCTGTCCACCTTGCCGATGCCGCGGCGGGGGAGTTCGGCCACGACGTGCACCTGGCGCGGCGCGGCGGTGACGTCCATGGTCTGGCGGATGTGGGCGCGCAGCTCGTCGACAGTGGGTGCGATTCGCCCGGCGGACAACACGATTGCCGCCACCACCCGCTGCCCCAGCCGCGGGTCCGGTACGCCGAAGACAGCGCACTCGGCGACGGCCGGGTGCCGGGCCAGGGCGTTCTCCACCAGCTGGGGAAGTACCGTGAGTCCTCCGGTGACGACCGCGTCATCGATGCGGCCGAGAATGCTCAGAACTCCCGAATCACTCACTGCGCCAAGATCGTCCGTGCGGAACCAGCCCGGCTCGGCGAATGGGTCGGGGTCTACCGGATTGCGGTAGCCCGAGGCGAGCGTCGGCCCGCCGAGATTCACCCGTCCGTCCGCCTCCTCCAGGCGGACGGTCACCCCGTCCAGCGGGATCCCGTCATAGACGCAGCCGCCGCAGGTCTCGCTCATGCCGTAGGTGCGCACCACCGCGATCCCCGCGGCGGCCGCCTGCTCGCGGGTATCGCCGGGCAGCGGACCCCCGCCGATCAGTACCGCGTCGAGTTCGGCGAGGGCGGCGGCGGCCGCCGGATCATCCAGTGCCTTGCTCAGTTGATTGGACACCAGCGAGGCGTATCGCCGGCCGGTACCCAACGCGGAGACCGCCGCCACCAGATCGGCCGGGCCGAAACTCGGGTGCAGAGCCACCGGCGTGCTGCCGGCGAGGACACTGCGCACCAGCACCTGCACGCCGGCCACGTGGTAGGCGGGCAATGCCAGCAACCACCGGCCCGGCCCACCGAGACGCTGATGGGTGGCGCTGGCGCCGGCCGTCAGCGCGGCGGCGGAAAGCATGGCGCCCTTGGGGGTTCCGGTGGTTCCCGAGGTGGAGACCACCACGGCGATCGTCTCGTCGATCGGTTCACCGGCACGCAGCGAGGACGTCAGCAGGGTGCGCTGCCGGTCATTGCCGGCGGGCACCGGCAGCCGCGCGTCGCCCCCGCCGAGTGCGGTCTCCAGATCCGGGAGGATGTCCAATGCATCGGCGCCGGTGCCGACGGGCAGGGGTCTCAGGATGGCGATGCCGGATCCTCCGGTTCGGTGTCCCGGGGATCATCGAGTGGCCAGCTGCCCTGGGCCGCGAGCCGGGCCCGGACCCGCTCGACGTCCTCCTCGCGCGGCAGTTCATCGGTGACCTCGGTGATCAGCACACCGATGTCGATGTTGTCGAAATCCCCGCGGTTCATCAGATCCTGCGCGACCTCGCGGACCTCCTCGCCGGACAGCCGCCGGGAGAGCAACGCCAGCAGGGGCACCCGGTCGGGTCCGGGCACACCCTCGGGGTAACCGGCCGTCAGCCAGGCGGCGATCCTGGCCAGGAATGCATTCACTGTCCCAGCCTGCCAGATCGGTATCACCCGCGCCGATGTTGCCGTCCAATTCCAACGCAGCGCGTCCGTTGGATGAACGCTGAGTGAACAAGTTCACGGGTCCGGTGAAATTCGCAGGTGGGCGGGGTTGATGTAGTTGGGAGAAATTGCGCGAATCGCCGTGTGATGACCCAGAATTGCGGCATGAGCGCTGAGCTGATCATCCTGGTGCTGTTGATTGCCACCGCGCTGGCATTCGACTTCACCAACGGCTTCCACGACACCGGGAACGCGATGGCCACCTCCATCGCCACCGGCGCGCTCAAGCCGAAGACCGCGGTGTTGCTGGCCGGCGTGCTCAACCTGGTCGGCGCGTTCCTGTCGGTGGAGGTCGCGGTGACCGTCACCACCTCGGTCCTCAAGGTCCAGGACGCCAAGTCCGGGGAACTGCTCTCCGGAATCGACGCCTCCACCGGGCTGACCATCATCTTCGCCGGCCTCATCGGCGGCATTCTGTGGAACCTGCTCACCTGGCTGTTCGGCATCCCGTCCAGTTCCTCGCACGCACTCTTCGGCGGTTTGATCGGTGCCGGTCTGGCCGCACTCGGAACGTCGGGGGTCAACTGGTCCGGGGTCACCCAGAAGGTGTTGATCCCCGCGGTCGCCGCCCCCGCGATCGCCTGCCTGGTCGCGGCGTCCGGCACCTGGTTGGTGTACCGGCTGACCCGTCGGGTGGCCGAGAAGCGGCGCCGGGACGGTTTCCGCTGGGGCCAGATCGCCACCGCCTCCCTGGTCGCGTTGTCGCACGGCACCAACGATGCGCAGAAGACCATGGGCGTCATCGCGCTCGCGCTCATCACCACCGGGCATCTGACCGGTGACGTCAAAGAGCAGGGCCTGCCATTCTGGATCATCTTCAGCTGTGCGGTCGCCATCGGCCTGGGCACCTATCTGGGCGGCTGGCGGGTCATCCGCACGCTCGGCAAGGGGCTGGTGGAGATCGAGTCCCCGCAGGGTTTCGCCGCCGAGGCATCGTCGGCCGCCATCATCCTGAGTTCCAGCGCCGCCGGTATGGCGTTGTCGACCACCCATGTCGCCACCGGCTCGATTCTCGGCAGCGGCGTCGGCAAGCCGGGCGCCGAGGTGCGCTGGGCGGTCGCCGGTCGGATGGCGGTGGCGTGGTTGATCACGTTGCCCGCGGCCGGGCTGGTCGGAGCGCTGTCGTTCTGGCTGTCCCACGGTGTGGAGTCGCTCACCGGCACCGCGCTCGCCGGTGACGGCCTGATCTTCCTCATCCTGGTCGCGGCGTCCTTCTACATGTGGTGGCGGGCCCAGCAGCAGAAGGTCGACAGCAGCAATGTCAACGCCGACTGGGACTCGTCGACCAATTCGGTCCTGCCGGCCGACCTGCGCGACAACCCGACCGACAGCAAACCCACTGCCGCGGTCTGACCGCCGATCGAAGGAACTCGCAGATGATGTATCTGGACAGCATCCTGAAGGTGCTCGGCGTCGGCCTGCTGCTCGGCGCGGGGCTGCCCGCACTCTTCGCGGTGGGGCTGGTGGCCTACGCGCGCGGCGTCGGTGACGACGGCCGCGACGGCGACCCGATCGTCGCCCCGACCCCGGCCCTCAAATTCGTCGGTATCGCGCTGTTCGTCTTTGTCGGCTGGGTGATCCTGACGGCGGTCCTGTGGATCACCCGGGCGACGATCATTCACCACACCGGAGTGGACCTGTTCCCGTTCCTGCCCGAGAAGTGAGCACCGACATGACCGAGAACAAGAGTTTTCTGGACAGCGTGCTGGGCTGGCTGCACGCCGGCTACCCCGAGGGTGTGCCGCGCACCGATTACTTCGCGCTACTGGCGCTGTTGAAGCGGTCGCTCACCGAGGAAGAGGTGGTCCAGGCGGCTCAGACCGTGCTGCGTTCCAGCAACGGTGACCAGCCGGTGACCGAGGCGGAGATCAGCGGTGCGATTCAGATGATCACCGCCAAGGAGCCCAACCCGGAAGAACTGCACCAGGTTTCGTCCCGACTGGCCTCGGTGGGCTGGCCCTTGGCGGCGCCGGCGCGCTGATTCTCGCGCCGGTTCTGCGATACGCAGCGACTGAAGAGATCGCGAAGCAGCACGCTCAACTGTTCGGCGGGGATGTCTGCAAGGTCGGGATCGGTGGCGCAGTGGTAGACGCCGGCGAGCGCCATGGTGACGGCGATACGTGCCGCGGGATCGGGATCGGGTCCCAGCAGCAATGCGTGGAACCGGTCGAAGACGGATTGGAACCGGGGATCGCGCGCGATCAACTCATCGATGTGGTGGTCGCGGCGGAACGGGAACGAGGCGCGTCGCCGGCGAACCGCCAACCCGACCAGTCCCTCGATGGCGGCCGCCCGCCGCAAGCGCTGGGGCAATAGCGATTCGGCGCTGCTGACGAGCTCCGCGATGTCGTCGAAGACGGGCGTCAGGATGGCCCGCACGATGTCGTCCTTGGAGCGGAACTGGTAGTAGACCGCGGCTTTCCCGACGCCGATCCGGTCGGCGATCATGCGCAGTGACGTGCCTTGCACTCCGTGTTCGGCAAACAATTCGGCAGCGGTCTCCAAGACGCGCTCGCGGGCCGCTCCGTCGCTTTTGGCCACCTCACCCCGCCTTCCCGGTCATGCCGGACATGCTTCGAGCTGTCTGATCGGCTAATCGATATCAGTCATGTGACCAGCAACACTTAGCCGTTCGGCTTGTATCAAGTAAGCCGAGTGTATAGCTTTACTTCCACTTACGGCTGACGCGTGGCTGTCCGCGCATGGGCCGGTCGGGGACTTCATGTGCAGGAGGAACGTCGGGAATGCAACTGCTCAAAAGAGTGTGGCTGCCACTGGTCATGGTCGTGGTGGTCGGCGTCTCGGCCTTCGCCGTCGTCCGCGTCCGCGGCATCTTTGCTTCCGACCCGCCCCTGGTCACCCCGGTGGAGTTCGCCAACGACCCGGAGCCGTTCGATCCGAAAGTGTTGACGTACGAGATCTTTGGTCCGGAAGGGGCTGCCGTGGATGTGAACTACCTGGACCTCGAAGGCGAGCCGCAGCGCGTCGACGACGCCATCCTGCCGTGGTCGATCACACTGCAGACCACCGATGCCTCGGCTGCGGCGAACATCGTCGCGCAGGGCAAGACCAGCTTCCTGGGTTGCCGGGTGATCGTCGACGGTGAGGTGCGCGACGAACGCACCGCCACCGGCACCAATGTCCAGACGTTCTGCATCGTGAAGTCCGCATGAGCGCGCACAGCGCGGAAGCGCCCACCGGGCCCATCGCCACCGCCTCGGCCCCGCACCAGACTGCGCACTTCGGGCGGATCGCCCGGGTGTTCCGCAAGCTGGCCATCCCGTTCATCCTGGGCTGGATTGCGATCGCGGTGTTCCTGAACGTCTCGGTGCCCCAGCTCGAGGCGGTCGGCGAGGCGCGGTCGGTCTCGATGAGCCCGCAGGAAGCGCCGGCGGTCATCGCCACCCAGCGCATCGGCCAGGTCTTCGACGAGTACACGTCCAACAGCTCGGCCATGATCGTGCTGGAGGGCCAGGAGAAGCTGGGTGAGGACACCCGCCGCTACTACGCCGAACTGATCGAGAAGCTGCGTGCCGACACCAAGCACGTCGAGCACGTCCAGGATCTCTGGAGCGATCCGCTGACCGCCTCCGGCGTGCAGAGCGGTGACGGCAAGGCCGTCTACGTATCGGCCAACCTGGCCGGCGACCAGGGCCAGTCGCTGTCCCTGGAATCCATCGAAGCCGTCAAGGACATCGTCAAGAGCATCCCGAGGCCCGAGGGCGTGGACGTCTACGTCACCGGGTCGGCGGCACTGACCGCCGAACAGACCGAGGCCAGCCACGGCAGCATGCGGATGGTCGAGGCGCTGACCTTCGCGGTCATCATCATCATGCTGCTCATCATCTTCCGCTCCTTCATGACGATGCTGTTGATCATCGGCATGGTCGCGGTGTCCCTGATGACGGTGCGCGGTGCGGTGGCGTTCCTGGGCTGGTACGAGGTCATCGAACTCTCCACCTTCGCGACCAGCCTGCTGGTCACTTTGGCGATAGCCATCTCGGTGGACTACGCCATCTTCCTGGTCGGCCGCTATCAGGAGGCCCGGGGCAGCGGTGAGAGCCGAGAGTCGGCGTACTACACCATGTTCGGCGGTACCGCACACGTGATCGTCGGCTCCGGTCTGACCATCGCGGGTGCCACCTTCTGCCTCAGCTTCACCCGGCTGCCGTACTTCCAGACCCTCGGTGTGCCGCTGGCCGTCGGCATGCTGGTGCTCATCGTCACGGCCATGACCTTCGGTCCGGCCATCATCACGGTCGGCGCCCGGTTCCTGGATCCCAAGCGCGGCATGCGCGTTCGTGGCTGGCGCAAGGTGGGTGCGGCCGTCGTGCGGTGGCCCGGACCCATCCTGATCGCGTCCATCGCGGTCTCACTGATCGGCCTGCTGGCCCTGCCGGGATACAAGACCAGCTACAACGATCGGCTCTACCTGCCGGACGACATCGCGTCCAACCAGGGCTATGCCGCCGCCGAACGGCACTTCTCCCCGGCCCGGCTGAATCCGGAGATCATGATGATCGAGAGCGACCGGGATCTGAGGAACCCGGCCGACTTCCTGGTCATCGAGAAGATCGCCAAGGCCATGTTCCAGGTCGACGGCATCGGCCGGGTCCAGACCATCACTCGGCCCGACGGCGCGCCGATCGAGAACACCTCGATCCCGTACGCGATCAGCCAGCAGAGCACTCTGCAGAAGTTGAACGACAAGTACAACGCCGACCGCACCGCCGATATGAGCAACCAGGTCGCGCAGATGCAGAAGACCATCGAGAACATGGATCGGATGCAGGAGATCACCATCCAGATGGCCGAGACCACCAACAAGATGGTCACGGACATGGACGGCATGGTGCTCAACATCGAGGAACTGCGCGACAACATCGCGAACTTCGATGATCAGTTCCGCCCCATCCGTAACTACTTCTACTGGGAACCGCACTGCTTCAACATCCCGATGTGCTGGGCGATCCGCTCGGTGTTCGACGTCATCGACGGCATGGACGTGATGACCACCGACATGAACGAGATGATGCCGAGCATGCACCGGCTCAATGAGCTGATGCCGCAGATGATCGCGATCATGCCCGAGATGAAGCAGACCATGGTCGTCATGAAGGAAATGATGCTGACCATGCAGCAGACCCAGCAGGGCATGCAGGAACAGCAGCGCATCATGCAGGAAACCTCCACCGAGATGGGCAAGGCCTTCACCGAGGCGATGAACGACGATTCGTTCTATCTGCCGTCCGAGGCCTTCGACAATCCGGACTTCGCGCGAGGTTTGGAGCAGTTCCTGTCCCCGGACGGGCACGCGGTGCGGTTCATCATCAACCACGAGGGTGACCCGATGTCCCCGGAAGGCATCGACCGGATCGAGCCGCTCAAGAACGCGGCGAAGAAGGCGATCAAGGGGACGCCGCTGGAGGGCTCGACGATCTACCTTGGCGGCACCGCGGCGACCTTCAAGGACATGTCCGACGGCACCCAGTACGACCTGCTGGTCGCCGGGATCGCCGCCATCGCACTGATCTTCCTGATCATGTTGCTGCTGACCCGGGCGATCATCGCCGCGGCCGTCATCGTCGGCACCGTGGTGCTCTCGCTCGGCGCGTCCTTCGGTGTCTCGGTCCTGTTGTGGCAGCACCTACTCGGCATCGAGTTGCACTGGATGGTGCTACCGATGGCGGTGATCATCCTGCTGGCGGTGGGCGCGGACTACAACCTGCTGGTGGTGTCCCGCCTCAAGGAGGAACTGCATGCGGGCTTGAACACCGGCATGATCCGGGCGATGGGCGGCAGCGGATCCACCGTGACCGCGGCCGGCATGGTGTTCGCCTTCACCATGATGGTGATGGCGGTCAGCGACCTGACGATCATGGGTCAGGTCGGCACCACCATCGGACTGGGCCTGCTCTTCGACACCCTGATCATCCGGTCGTTCATGACGACCTCGATCGCCGCGCTGCTGGGCAAGTGGTTCTGGTGGCCACAGCGTGTCCGTCAGCGGCCGAAGGCGCAGCCCTGGCCCCCGATTCAGCGACGACCAGAGGATGCGTTGGTGTGATGAGGATTTCGACGAAGATCAGTTCTGTCCTGGTTGCCGGCGCGGCGGCCCTGGCAGTCGCCGGCGCGCCGGTGGCACACGCCGACCCGGATACCGCCTTCGCCAAGCAACTGCAGGGCTACGGGATCTACGGGCAGAAGGACTACAACGCCTGGATCGCCAAGATCATGTGCAAGCGTCTGCACAAGGGGGTGGACCGGGATGCCTTCGCCTCCGCGGAGTTCGTACACGCCCAGCTGAATAAGGAGTCCAGCACCGAACAGGCCTGGCAGTTCGTCGGAGCCGCGATCCCGGTGTACTGCCCGGACCAGGCGCCGGTCCTGCACCGTGCCGCCGAGACAAAGGAGTAAGGCCATGCGCCGCAAGAGATTCGCAGTGACCGGTCTGGCTGCCGTCGCCGCCGCCACCTCGCTGGCATTGTCGCCGGCCGCCTCGGCCGACGCCACCGACGAGTACCCGATCCCCAGCAACATGCTCAAGACCACCTGCACCGTCGACCAGTACATGGCCGCGGTGCGGGACACCAATCCGGTGTACTACGAGCGCTACATGATCGACTACAACAACAAGTCGCCCGAGGTGCAGAAGTGGGCCCGGGACCGCATCACGTGGTTCTTCTCCATGGATTACGCGGGGCGCCGGCAGTACTCCGAGGACACCGCCACCAATGCGTTCTACGAGACGCTGGCGTGGAACTGGCCGAACTGGGCCAAGCTGTTCTTCAACAACAAGGGCGTCGTCGCGCACGGCACCAAGAACTGCGCCACCTACCCGCCCGTGGATCCCGGCGTCTGGGTCTGGTAGTCCCGCCCCTTCCCGCCGAAACGTACAAACGGGCGCCGAAGTGCGAACAGCTCCCGCCATTTCGTCAATCTCGGCGTCGGTAGGCGGGCCGGCCCTCACTCGAAATAGGTTGCGGTGCGCAGTAATTGCTGCGCGGCCGCCAGCAGGGTCTGGTGCAGGTCGTCATCGCTGACGTCCTGCACCGCCTTGTCGGTGACGGCGCCGTGGATGCCGTTGGTGACCATCGAGATGATGACCCGGCCGGCCGGGCCGTGGCCGGTGCCGAGCAGCAGGTCGGTGAACCGCTCGATCAGTTCGGTGAGATCGGCGCGCGACTCGATCAGGCTGTCCAGCGCCGGGTCACCGTTGAGCACCGCCGCCCACCGGCGGTTACGCACGCACAACTCGATGAATCCGCTGATGGCGATCTCGCGGCGGGTTTCGGTGTCCTCGACGGCCTCGGCGATCGTCACCACCCGGGCGATGTCGTCGAACATCGGTTGGGCCGCGGCCGCGACGATGTCTTCCTTGGAGTGGAACTGGTAGTAGACCGAGGCCTTACCCACGCCGATGCTGTCGGCGATCATCTGCAGGGTGGTGGCGCCCACACCGTGCTCGCCGAACAGGGTGAGCGCGGCCTCCAGCACCCGTGCTCGTGCCGTGCCGCGCCCCAGCACCGATCTGGCCACGGTCGTCAGTCCCGGATGTCCCGCCGCAGCGGATGGTCGTCGGGCACCTGCACGAAGATCAGCGTGACGCCGTCCGGATCCGAAACGTGCATCTCGTGCAGCCCCCACGGCTCCTGGGTGGCGGCCCGGTCGATCCGCACCCCGCGCTCGGACAGTTCGGTCTGGGCGGCGTACACATCGCGCACCTGCAGCCAGATGGCTCCGCCGGCGGAGGGGCCGCCGTGGCCGGCCAGTTCGATCAGCGACTGCCCGGCGTAGAACACCGTGCCGCCGCCGTACTCCCGCGCGACGGCCAGGCCGATCCGGTCGCGGTAGAACTCAACGGACTTCGGGTAGTCGCCCGGCCGTATCAGCACCCGGCTGGCCAGGATCTCCATACGTCAGTGTCTATCACGGGCCGGACACCTCCAACACCGGTCGGCCCGTTGTGTCGCGACCCGTCGGCAGCCGTCACAGCCGGTCGGCGGCCCGCAGCCCGATCGTGAAGGCCGCCTGGTCCTCGAACTTCAGCGGATCGCGGCCGGTGATCTGGCTGATCCGGGCCAGTCGGTGCCGCACGGTGTTGGTGTGCAGGAACAGCTCGCGGGCGGTATCGATCAGCGAGCCGTTGGCGGCCAGGAACACCCGCAGGGTCCGGACGTGCTGGGTACCGCGGTCGCGGTCGAGTTCGATGAGCGGGTCGATGAGCTGTGTCCGGAACGGCGCGAGCCGGCTCAGCGGCAGGCCCTCGAGCAGGCTGCCGAAGGTGCTGAGCTGGTCGGGTCCGATACTGCCGCCGCGCTGCCGGGCCAGATCCAGTGCGATCCGTGCCTGGCTGATCGAGGAGCCCAGCTCGGTCAGCGGCACCGCGGCCGCATGCCCGGACGGCAGCGACAGATCCGCGGAGATGTCGGCGAGTCGGTTGGTGCCGGTGGTGAGCACCAGGCACACCTCGGGGGCGTCCGCGACCAGCGCATCGGGCAGGGCCATGGACAGCAGCGCGCCGGCGCCGGCCGGCCACGCCGAGCAGTCGATCTCCCGCTCGGCCAGCCCGGGCCAGTCGAGAAGTTGGTGCAGCGCGTCGGGCAGCAGCATCCGGCGCTCCACCAGGGACAGCAGCTGCCCGACCCGTTCCCGGGCCAGCGCGGCCTCGATGTCCCGTTCACCCTGGGCGGCCGCGACGAAACGGGCGATGACCTCCAGGACCGCGGACTCGGGCGGATCGCCGCGTCCGACCCACACCACCGTGCCCATCTCGTCCACCGGGATCGATGCCGGGGATTCGACCGTCGTCCCGGGCGGCTCCAACAGGAAGTAGCAGTCCAGAACCTGCCCGGCCCGGTCCAGAAGCTGGCGCACCGACTCCCGCCGCCGTTGAGAGGAGAGCAGTTCGGGCACCAGGGCGTTGGTGGCGCGGGCGGTGGCGATCGCACCACCGAACTGGAAGTCGGCGATATAGCGGCTGACGGTCGCAAACGGGATCTGCGGCGGCGCGATGAGCAGTGGGAGGCCGGCGCGCAGGCACGCGTCGACCAGGGCCCGGGGGGCGCTGTCGTGCACATCGCCGATTCCGAAGCAGAGCCCGGCCGCCCCGGCCCGGGCCAGCGAATCGACGAAGGTGTCGCAGTCGGCGGGGCTCTGCAGACTGATCCCGACGGTGCAGACGAGCTCCCCGCCGCGCAGGTAGCGGGACGGATCGTGCAGTTCGGTGGTGTGCGACCAGGTGATCGGCCGACTCAGATTCCGGGCGCCGGCACGGTCGGGCGGGTGGACGAGTTGCAGCCCGAGACCGGAGCGCTCCAGCAGATCGTGGAAGGTCGGAGCCTTGACCTGATGGTCAGTCCCCGTCGCGGTCATCAGTTGATCGTAACGTCAGCGTCATCTGAACGGCCCGATTCATTGTGCGATCGTCCAATGGTCGTGTCAGGGGGCGGTGGGTTTGCAGCGTCTTCGTCCCGATCGTTGGCGATCACGTCCGGCGGGCGTGATAGTTCGTCCAACGAGTAGAGGAGCTTCGATGACAACAACCGAGGTTGACGCTCCGCAGGTGTTGCGGCGCGAGTTCTCCCTGTGGTCGGCGTTCGCGTTCGCATTCGCGTTCATCTCGCCGATCGTCGCGCTGTACGGCATCTTCGGTTTGGCGTTGTCCGCGGCGGGGCCCAGCTTCTGGTGGGGATTCGGGCTGGTCTTCGCGGGCCAGTTCCTGGTCGCCCTGGTCTTCGCGATGCTGGTGTCGCGGTGGCCCCTGGAGGGCTCCATCTACCAGTGGTCGCGCCGGTTGTTGGGCACCACCTACGGCTGGTTCGCCGGCTGGGCCTACATGTGGACGCTGGTGATCGCGATGGCCACCGTCGCGTTGGGCGCCGCCGGGTTCACCGCCAACATCCTCGGCATCGAAGCGCCCTCGGGCACCACCCTGGCGCTGATCGCCCTGGTCATCCTGCTGGCCGGCACCGCGGTCAATCTGGCCGGGCGGCAGGCCCTGAAGATCTTCATGCTGGGCAGCATCATCGCCGAGGTGATCGGGTCCGTGGTACTGGGCACCTGGCTGTTGGTGTTCCACCGGCAGAACTCGCTGTCGGTGCTGTTCTCCTGGGGGCAGACGGACTCCGGCATGCCCATGGACACGCTGGCCTACCTGACCGGTCCGTTCATGCTGGCGGTGGCGTTCATCGGTTGGTCGTTCGTCGGATTCGAGAGCGCCGGGTCCATCGCCGAGGAAGTGCACGAACCGCGGCGTTACCTGCCCAAGGCGGTGCTGTTCTCGCTGACCTTCATCTTCATCGTGGTGGCCTACTCCGCCCTGGCGATCATCCTGGCCATCCCGGACCTGGATGCCGTCGCCGAGGGCGCCGTCGGCGATCCGGTGTATGAAACCCTCACCGCCGCACTGGGTCACGGCGTGGCCAAACCCGTCGAGGTGATGTTCGTGATCGGCTTCCTGGCCAGCTTCCTGGCGCTGCAGACCTCCGCGTCCCGGGTGATCTGGGCCTACGCCCGCGACGGTGCGCTGCCGGCCTCCGGTGTGCTGTCCCAGCTGCGCGGCGCGGCCCGCATCCCGCGGGTGGCGATCCTGGTCACCACCGTGGTCGGGGCGATGTTGTTCCTGCTGAGCATCGTCGCCGGGGACGTCTACTCACTGATGGTCAACTTCACCGCCGGCGGGTTCTATCTGGCTTTCCTGTTCCCGCTGATCGGATTCCTGGTGGTGCTGGTGCGTCGCGGGTGGACGCCGGGCAACTTCTCGCTGGGCCGCTTCACGCTGCCGGTCGCGGTGGTGGCCGTGGTGTGGGCAGTGCTGCAGTTCCTCAACATCTCCTGGCCGCGGGTGGCTTTCGACCAGCGGTACCTGGACTGGTCGGTGTGGATCGGGATCGGGGCGTTGTTGGTGCTCGGGACGGCGATCCTGGTGACGGTTCGGGACCGGATCGTGGCGGCCGCCGTGATCGAGGAAGCCGAGGAACGCGACGAGTTGGCCGAGAACCGGTGAGCGATCTCGGGCCGGTAGCTGTGGTCACCGGGGCCGCCAGCGGCATCGGGGCGGCGGCCGCCGCGACCCTGCGCCGCCGTGGGTACCGGGTTGGTGCACTGGATCTGTCCGGCGGCGCCGACGCTGATGTCAGTGTCGCGGTGGATGTCTCGAACGGACGCGCGGTCGCCACCGCGATCGACCGGATCCGTGGTGAGCTCGGGCCGATCAGCGCGCTGGTCACCTCCGCCGGCCACTACGAGACGGGGCGGATCGACCAGATCGACGTGATGTCCTGGCAGCGCATGTTGCGCGTGCATCTGGGCGGGTTGTTCAACGCGGCCCGGGCGTGCCTGCCCGACATGCTGGCCGCCAGGTCGGGCGCGGTGGTCGCGGTGGCCAGTGAACTGGCCGTCGGCGGTGGCGATGAGGAGGCGCACTACGTGGCGGCCAAGGGCGCGATCCTCGGGCTGGTGCGCAGCCTGGCTGCCGAGGTCGCCGGTGCCGGGGTACGGGTCAATGCGGTCGCGCCCGGCCCTACGGATACCCCGCTGCTGAGCGCGGATTCGCCGTGGCGCGCCCAGGCCTACCTGGACACCCTGCCACTGCGTCGGCTGACCACGCCGGCCGAGGTGGCGCGCTGCATCGAATTCCTGGTCTGTGACGGGACATTCAGTGTCGGCGACGTCGTCAACGTCAACTCGGGAGCGGTGATATGACGATGCTGGACGGCCGTGTCGCGCTGGTGACCGGCGCTGCGCAGGGGATGGGTGCGGCGCACGCAAGACGGCTGGCCGCCGCCGGAGCAACAGTGGCGGTCAACGACATTCGGGGCGGAGCAGTCCTCGACGCGCTGGCCGCCGAGATCGGCGGGGTGGCGGTGCCCGGTGATGTCGCGGACCCGTCGGAGTGCCGTCGGATCGCCGCCACGGTGGCCGAGACCACCGGTCGGCTCGATGTGCTGGTCGCCAACCACGCCTACATGACGATGGCACCGTTCCTCGACCACGATGAGCAGGACTGGTGGCGCATCGTGGACACCAACCTGGGCGGCACCTTCCATCTGGTGCAGGCGGTGCTGCCGCACATGCGCCGCCGCGGGGAGGGCCGCATCGTGGTGATCTCCAGTGAATGGGGGGTCACCGGATGGCCCGAGGCCACCGCCTATTCCGCGGCCAAGGCCGGGTTGATCGCCTTGGTCAAGGGCCTGGGCCGGGAACTCGCGCCCGAGGGCATCATCGTCAACGCGGTCGCACCCGGGGTCACCGACACCCCGCAGCTGCAGGTGGACGCGGATGCGGCCGGAGTCGACCTGGCGGTGATGCACGCCCGCTACGCCGCGGGGATCCCGCTGGGCCGGATCGGTGTCGCCGACGAGATCTCCGCGGCGGTGGAATTGCTGGCCGACTTCGAGGTGGCGGCCATCGTCGGACAGGTGATCGCGTGTAACGGCGGAACGGCCCGGGTGCGGGCATGACAGAAGGAGATCGGGTGGGAAGCCAGCCGTATGTGCTTTCGGCACAAGGTAAAACGGGGCAGGTCGATGCGACGGCGGTGCCGCGCTATGCCGGTCTGGCCACCTTCGCGCGGCTGCCGCAGTTGCGGGAGGTGCTCGATTACGACATCGCGGTGGTCGGGGTGCCCTTCGACAGCGGGGTCACCTACCGGCCCGGCGCCCGGTTCGGACCGGCCGCGATCCGGGAAGCCTCCCGCCTGCTCAAGCCCTACAACCCGGCACTGGACGTCAGCCCGTTCGCCCAGGCCCAGGTCGTCGACGCCGGCGACATCGCGGCCAACCCCTTCCACATCGACGAAGCGGTGAACCAGGTGCGCGAAGGTCTGGCCGCGCTGCTGACCAGACCGGAGCAGCGCGTCGTCATGCTCGGCGGTGACCACACCATCGCGTTGCCGGCCCTACAGGCGGTCAACCGGGTGCACGGCCCGGTGGCGCTGGTGCACTTCGACGCGCACCTGGACACCTGGGACACCTATTTCGGCGCGCCCTGCACGCACGGCACCCCGTTCCGGCGGGCCGTCGAGCAGGGTCTGCTGGTGAAGGATCGCTCGGCGCACATCGGCATCCGGGGCTCGCTGTACGACCGGGCCGACCTGCTCGACGACGAGTCGCTGGGATTCACCATCGTGCACTGCCGCGATCTGGACCGCATCGGATTCGACGGTGCGGTGCAACGGATCCGGGACCGCGTCGGCGATCACCCGGTGTACGTGTCCATCGATATCGACGTGCTGGATCCGGCCTTCGCACCGGGCACCGGCACACCGGAGATCGGCGGTATGACCAGCCGGGAACTGGTGGCGATCCTGCGCGGCATGCGCGGGTTGAACATCGTCGGCGCCGATGTGGTGGAGGTGGCGCCCGCCTACGACGGGGGTGACATCACCGCGGTGGCCGCGGCCAACCTGGCCTACGAACTGATCACCCTGATGGCCGACGATGCCTGAGAACTTCTGGCCGGAAGGCAAGACCGCGGCGGCCGCGTTCACCTTCGATGTGGACGCCGAGTCGGCGGTGCTGTGGGGCGACGACGGCACGGTGGCCGCCCGCATGAGTGTGCTGAGCCACCAGGCCTACGGTCCGCTGGTGGGCATCCCGCGCATCCTCGATCTGCTGGACCGCCACCAGATTCCGTCCACGTTCTTCGTGCCCGGGCATACCGCGCATCGTTATCCCGAGGCAGTACGGTCCATCGTCGCCGCCGGCCACGAGATCGCCCACCACGGCTATCTGCACGAGCAGCCCACCGCGCTGACCCTGGAGCAGGAGATCTCCGCGCTCGACCGCGGGCTGGAGGCGCTGGCCGAGGTCGCCGGGGTGCGCCCGCTCGGATACCGCGCCCCGATGTGGGACCTGTCCTGGCGCACACCGGAATTGCTGGCCGAACGTGGCTTCCTGTACGACTCCTCGCTGATGGACGCCGACCTGCCCTATGAGCTCGCGGTGGGGGACCGGTCGCTGGTGGAGATCCCGATCCAATGGGCGCTCGACGACTGGGAGCAGTACTGCTATCTGCCCGACATCTCCGGCTCGGGATTGATCGAGAGTCCGCGCAAGGCCCGCGAGCTGTGGCAGCTGGAGTTCGACGCGCTGCGCCGGGTGGGGGCGTGCTGGGTGCTGACCGGTCATCCGTTCCTGTCCGGACGGGCTTCGCGCGCAGCGGAACTCGGTGATCTGATGCGCTACGTGACCGAGCATACGCAGGTGTGGACCACCAGTCTCGGTGCGATCGCCGAGCATGTGCGCACCCTGCGGTTGCCCCCGCGCAGCATCACACCTCCCTGACCCTTCCCGCGAGCGTGCGTGTCTGCGGCCGACACACCGCGCGCGACGGGGAGTTTCCGCACGCTCGGCGGACTCAGCCGCGCGGATAGAGCAGTTCGAGCTCGCCGAGGTGCGCGGCCACGGTGAGCAGCGGCAGCGCGGCAGACACCGCGAGTTCGTCGCGGCCGGCCTCGGCGCGCAGCGCGAGCACGAAGTCATCGCTGATCGGGATGCGTGCCCCACCTTCGGCGCACACCATGTCGGCATGCAGCTCGAGCAGTTCGCGGGTCCGCGGATACACCCCGAGCGGCGGCGGCACCACGTCGGCCACCAGCTCGGCGGCCGCCCGCAGACGCACCGCCCGGTTGGCCGCCCGCACGATGGGTGCCCGCACGTCGTCCTGGCTGTTCTCCGAAAGATATTGCCGCACCGCATCATCGAGCACCCTGCTGGCCTCCAGGGCGCTGCGGCTCAATGAGAACACCCGGTCGTCGGCGGCCTCGGAAGCCCCTCGGATCACCCGGTGTACCGCCGCCTTGAGCAACGCCGCGCCCGCCGCGCGGGCGGAGTCCACCGCCCGGGACACCGGCGCCGATGCGCCGCGGGGCCACAACAACACCGACACCGTGACACCGACCAGCGCGCCGACCACGACGTCCTCCACGCGGATCAGACCCACCGCCCAACCCGACGGCTGGATGAGATTGAAGATGATCAGCACCATCATCGTGAACGCGGCCTGCCCGGCGATGAAGGACGCCACCTCCGGGACGAACGCCGAACCGAACGCCACCGCCGGCAGCAGGATCCACATCACCACCGGATCGACGCCCACCAACTCGATCACCGCGACGCCCAGCCCGAATCCGATTGCGGTGCCCGCCACCGCGCGCACCACCCGGGTGCCGGTGGTGAGTGCACTACTGCGCAAGACCGACAGCGCCCCGAGGACCACCCAGAATCCGTGTTCCACCGGAAACGCGTGTGTCACCGCGACCGCCAGGGCCAGTCCCAGCCCGGTGCGCAGGCTGTTGCGCACCACCAGGGCTCGGGTGGCCAGGTAGCCCTTGGTGATCTGCGCGACGGCCGTGGTCTCGGGCATCACCCAGTCCGCGGCACCGGTCCGGGGCAGCCGGCGCCCCAGCACCCGGGCCCACACCGGCCGGGCGTCGGCCAGGGCCGCGTTGCGGATGATGCGTCCGGTGACCCCGACAGTGGCCGAGAACGTGCGGCGCCCCAACAGGGTTCGGCCGACCTGCACCGCGGTCGCGTCGTCGGGCACGCCGAGGATCTGTTCGATGTCCTCCCGGTACCGGCCCCGGGCGATCAGCCGCAGGTCGGCCAGGGCGTCGTCGAGTTCGGCGCTGCGGGTGGCCCGCTGCTTCGGAGCGGAGACGTCCAGCACGGCTGCGCTGTTGCGCAACACCGCGACGATGGGCGGCAACAGATCACCGAGGGCGGCGCCGGTCCGGTCGGTGATCCGGTCGGACAGCCAGCCGAGGTCGTCGACGACGCGCACCAGTGCGCGGCTGCCCGCGGTCAGGGCCACCGGGCGGAAGTCGGCGTTGACGAAGTTGGCCCACAGCGCGTTCATCGCCCGGGTGACATCCCTGGTGGACCCGACGCCCTCCAGACAGTCGGTGAGCGCCCGGCACACGTTTGCTGCGTGCATGCGCAACTCGTCGTGATGCTGCGGGGGCAGCAGGAACAGCGCCGCCGGGACACAGACCACCAGCGCGATCAGCCACCCCGTCAGCCGTTCGCCGATGGGCCCCGGCGGTGTGCAGGCCGGCAGCACGAAGGTCAGCAGGGTGGCCCGCTGCCCGGCGGCCACCGTCTCGCTGAGCACCCCGCTGAACATCACCGTGACACCCAGGACGAACATCAACCCGACCGCGAGCCAGGGGTGCGGTGCCACCAGGGTGCCGACGGTGATCAGCACAGCGCCGTTGAAACCCAGCCCGCCGTAGGCCAGGGCACGCGACGACCGGTTGCCGGGGAAATCGGCCACGATCAGCAGGGCCACCGAACCGAAGATGGCGAACATCGGGGCCTGGGTGCCGCCGGCGGCCACGAAGCTGACGGCCGCCGCGAGGGGAACGACGATCGCGGCCCGGATGGCGCGGCGCAGCGCGTCGTACTCGGGGTCGCGCTGCGCGATCCAGTCCCGAGCCAGCTTCAGCGCCGACGGCACGGCGATCAGGACGGCTCGGTGACGCCGCGCTTCATGATGACGCCCAGCAGGCCGGGTGCCACGCTGTCGATGGCCTTGGCGGTCACCGCCATTCGCGGTGCGATGCGCACCGGCCGGGTGCGGGCCGCGGTGACCATCCACTCGGCGGCCTCCTCGGCGGACAGACCCGGCATCGCCACGAACTCCTTGGTCGGCTCGATCATCGGGGTCTTCACCAGCGGGTAGTAGAGCGTCGTGGAGTGCACGCCCTTGCCCGACCACTCGGTCTCGGCGACCCGGCTCACCGCGGTCAGCGCGGCCTTGGACGCCTGGTACGCGCCGAACAGCGGTGAGGATTCGTTCATCACGCCCCAGGTCGAGACGTTGATGACGTGCCCGTCCCCGCGTTCGACCATGCCCGGTACCAGCGCCCGCATCAACCGCAGCGGCGCATAGTAATTCAGCGTCATGGTGCGTTCCAGATCGTGCCAACGCTCCAGCGATTCCAGCAGCGGGCGACGGATGGACCGGCCGGCATTGTTGACCAGGATGTCGACGCCGCCGTGGCTTTCCAGCACCCGGGCCGACAGCGCGTCGACGGCATCGAGATCGGACAGATCGGCGGTCACCGCCTCGGCGATGCCGCCGTCGCCGCGGATCCCGGCGGTGACGTCCTCAAGCAGGTCGGCCCGCCGGGCGACCAGGATGACACTGGCGCCGAGCTTGGCGAGCCGCACCGCCGACGCCGCGCCGATGCCTGAGGACGCGCCGGTGATCAGGATGCGCTTGCCCCGCAGTTCGACCTCGGGGCCGCGGCCCAGGTATTCGGTCAGCGGCGGCCGCATGCTCGTCAGCATCACCTGGTCGGTCAGCCGGCGCAGTGGGTTCTTGCTCACGCCGCCGAGTCTAGAGAGTGCGATTTCGGCGCGTTACGGACGTCTCGCGCAGGGGAGCGCGCCGAATCGCTGCTCAGAAGTAGCGGGGGAAGCCACTCCAGTCGGGGTCACGCTTTTCCAGGAAGGCGTCGCGGCCCTCCACGGCCTCATCGGTCATGTACGCCAAACGCGTTGCCTCACCGGCATACACCTGCTGGCCCACCAGTCCGTCGTCGATCAGGTTGAAACCGAACTTCAGCATCCGGATGGCTTGCGGGGACTTGCCGTTGATCTCGGCGGCCCACTGCAGGCCGGCGTTCTCCAGCTCGGCGTGGTCGACGACCTCGTTCACCGCGCCCATCTGGTACATGGTCGCCGCGTCATAGGACCGGCCGAGGAAGAAGATCTCGCGGGCGAATTTCTGGCCGGTCTGCCGCGCCAGGTAGGCACTGCCGAAGCCGCCGTCGAAGCTGCCCACGTCGGCGTCGGTCTGCTTGAACCGGGCGTGTTCGCGGCTGGCCAGGGTCAGGTCGCAGGTCACGTGCAGGCTGTGCCCGCCGCCGGCCGCCCAACCGTTGACCAGGCAGATCACCACCTTGGGCATGAACCGGATGAGCCGCTGCACCTCGAGGATGTGCAGTCGTCCGGCGCGGGCCGGGTCCACCGTCTCAGCCGTCTCACCGTCGGCGTACTGGTAGCCGGTGCGTCCCCGGATGCGCTGGTCGCCGCCCGAGCAGAAGGCCCAGCCGCCGTCCTTGGCCGACGGGCCGTTGCCGGTCAGCAGGATGACGCCGACGTCGGGCGACATCCGGGCGTGGTCGAGCACCCGGTAGAGCTCGTCTACGGTGTGCGGCCGGAAGGCGTTGCGCACCTCGGGTCGGTCGAAAGCGATCCGGACGGTGGGTTGCGGCACCCCGTCAGCGACGTGCCGGTGGTAGGTGATGTCGGTCAGCTCGAAGCCGGCCACAGGCTGCCAGAGGGACGGATCGAACGGGTTGTCGGTGCTCACGGAGTCGACTGTATCGGCTGTGATCCACCCGATGATTGGATCGCACCCCTGCGGGGTACAAAGGTCGGGACGATGCGTATGGGACGCACGAGGTAGGAGAGCACGATGAAGCGGTCGGCAAGTGTGTTGCTAGCGGGTATGGCGGTCGGCGCCGTGCTGGTCGGGTGCTCGCCGTCGGTCACCGGTGGCGACACCAAGTGCGAGGACTTCATCGGCTCGGACGAGAAGACACAGAACGAAGCGATCTCGAAGATGCTCAAGGACGAGAAGGGCGCCGACGCCGCGCAGCTGGAGGTCACCGGCACCCGGCTGGCGGTCCAGACCTGGTGTCAGACGGTCGGCACCCCGGAGGCGAAGATCAAGGAAGCCCCGCACCTGTAAGGGGCCGGGTCAGGACCTGCGGTGCGCCGTCGGTGACGGCAATGGTGTGTTCGGAATGGGCGGTGCGCGAGCCGTCGGCGGACCGGATGGTCCAGCCGTCGGGGTCGTAGACGATCTTGCTGGTGCCCTGGGCGAACCAGGGCTCCAGGGCGAGGGTCAATCCCGGGCGTAGCACCAGCCCGCGTCCGGCGCGTCCCCGATTGGAGACGTGCGGGTCCTCATGCATGGTGCGGCCGAGCCCGTGCCCACCGAAGTCGGTGTTCACCGGGTAGCCGTACTCGTCGGCGACCGCGCCGATGGCCGCGGAGATGTCACCGAGCCGGCCACCGGGCAGGGCCGCCGCGATCGCGGTGGCCAGCGCACGCTCGGTCGCCTCGATCACCCGTTGATCCTGCGGCCGTGGCGTGCCGACGATCAGGCTGCGCGCCGAGTCCGCCACCCAACCGTCGATCGAGACGGCGATGTCCATACTCAGCAGGTCTCCGTCGCGAAGCGTGTAATCGTGCGGAAGTCCGTGCAGCACTGCGTCATTCACCGACAGACAGATGACGTTGCGGAACGGCCCGCGACCGAACGAGGGCGCGTAGTCCCAGTAGCAGGACACCGCGCCGCGGTCCTCGATCAATGCCCGGGCCCGGTATTCGAGGTCGAGCAGGTTGACGCCCACCGCGGCGCGCGCCTGCAGGTCGTCGAGCAGTCCGGCGATGAACGCCCCGGTGGTGCGCATGGCCTCGATCTCTCGCGGCGTCTTCAGTTCCAGCACCCGCACGCTTCCTCTCCGTGATCCGGTATAGAAATACCACGGTAGCGGACGTGACGGTATTTTCATACCGCGTGACGTATCCTCGGTGCATGGTCCGCTCGCCCCTGACTCCGCAGCAACGCGCCGCCGGCCGGCGGCTCGGCGCCTTCCTGCGGGCGCGCCGGGGCGAGCGCCGCCCCGACGAGGTCGCGCATGCGGCGGGAATCTCCCCGGAGACGCTGCGCAAGATCGAGACCGGGCGCCTGGCCACACCCGCCTTCACGACGGTGGCCGCGCTTGCAGCGGTGCTCGGCATCGCACTGGACGACCTGGCCAGGATCTGTCTGCCTGAGCAGGACCTCACACGCACCGGATAGCTGGTCGGTCAGGCACTGCCCGTCCCGGTGGAAAAGGCAGAGCCGTACTCCGGCACCCTGATCGAGTCGTAGAGCCGAATACCCTTGCGGTTGAGTCCGGCCAGCGCGTCGGTAAGCGGCCGGGGCAGCGCTGAGACCAACCGCATGCCGCCGATGAACGACCGCACACCCAGCGGCGAGGACGGCAGGATGCTCTTTGCCACGTTCTTGGCGAGCACGCGGGCGCCCAGCACCGGCTCCCGCATCACATTCTCGTAGGCGGGAAACGCCGTGGTGTGGTCACCGTCGGCCGCGGCCAGCTCACCGGCCAGGATGTATGCGCCGATCACCGCGAGGCTGGTGCTACCGCCGACGGCGGGGCCGGGACAGTATCCGGCGTCGCCGACGAGGGTGACCCGGCCGCGCGACCAGCTGGTGAGCTGGAGCTGGGTGATGGCGTCGAAGTAGAACGCCGGTGTGCGTCCGAGTTCGTCGAGCCAGCCGTCGACCTCGGCGCTCATGCCGGCGAAGCGTTCGGTCAGCTGGCGTTGCTGAGCCGCGGTATCGCGGTGGTCATGGTGAAACGGTCCCGCCGGCCGGAACAGGAACACCGCCCGGGCGTCATCGAGATGGTCTGCGGTGTAGATCATCGCCGTCCGGTCGATGTCGATGTAACCCGTCATCTCACCCGCGGTGACCAACGATTTGGGCAGCGACACCACCGACAGGTACGCACCCAGGAACTCGGTGTGCCCGGAGTCCTCTCCGAACACCAACTGCCGCACGCCCGAATGCAATCCGTCGGCGCCGATGACCAGATCGAACTTCCGCGACCCGGCGCCGGCGAACTCGACCCGTCCGTCCGGATCGATCGCGGTCAGGTGGTCACCGAATAGGTACTCGATATCGTCGCGGCCGGCGTCGTAGAACATCTGGCTCAGGTCGTCGCGCATGATCTCGACATGGCGGGCCGAGATCGTCGAGGACAGCTTGCCGTAGTCGATGTGCGTCGGCCGGCCCCTGCCCGGGCGGCGGAAGGTGATGCGGTTGGTGCCGGTGGCGTGCGCCAGAACCGCGTCCGACACGCCCATCTGCTCGGCGATGTCCATGGCGGGACCGAACAGGTCGATGGCGTGGCCGCCGGTCTTGCGCAGGTGTGGAGCGCGTTCGACCACGGTGACTTCGAATCCGCGCCGGGTCAACCAGTAGCCAAGCACCGGTCCCGCGATGCTGGCCCCCGAGATGAGCACGTGCATGACATTCTCCTTACTTAACGATAGGTAAGTGGTCGGCCATCAGCTTACTTAACGATCGGTCAGTTAGGCTGGGTACGTGAGCGTGCCCCGACCGGACACCCGGCAGAAGATCCAGGATGTCGCCCGCGAGCTGTTCGCGGAGAAGGGGGTGCAGCGCACCAGCCTGCAGGACATCGCCGCCCGGCTCGGCATCACCAAACCGGCGCTGTACTACCACTTCGCATCCAGAGAAGACCTGGTGCGCAGCATCGTCCAGCCGCTGGTGGACGGGGGAGAAGACTTTGTCGCCCGCTGCGAACAGGCCGGCCACCTGACGCCTGCGCAGCTGCTCGGGGAGTATTTCGACTACTTCCATGCCCACCGGGTCGACCTGGTCACGGTGGTTTCCGAGCTCAGCACCATCGCGAATCTCGGTCTGATCGACAGCATGCTGGCCTGGCGGGAACGCCTCGGCCGGGTGATCTTCGGACCGGATCCGACGCTCGATCAGTCGGTACGTTCGGTGATCGCGCTCGGCGGGCTGCAGGACTGCTGCCTGCAGTTTCCCGATGCGCCGACCGACGAGTTGCGGGACCGGGCGGTGGCGGCGGCGCTGGCGGCGCTATTCGGCTAGCTCGAGGCGAATCCCGTGGGTCCGCAGGGCCGCGATCAGGCCGTCCGGCCGTTGCGCCGTCGGGAGCGGATCGACCAGCGCGAAGCCGCACCCCACCGCGCGGGCCCCGCCGTCGGCCTCCTCGCTGTCACCGACCATCAGTGCCTGCGCGGCGTCGACACCGAGCCGGGTGAGCGCGGTCTGGAAGATCGCCGGATCCGGTTTCACCGCACCGACTTCGAAGGACAGCACGTACTCGTCGACCGGCGCGCCCGCGGCCGCGAGTGCGGGGCGCAGATCGAATGCGATGTTCGACACCACCGCAGTCCTGATACCGGCGGCGCGCAGGCCGTTCAGGGTCTCGGCGGTATCGGGATACGGGGTCCAGGACGCGGGGTCGACCAGCTTGGGATACAGCGCCGCGGCATCCTCGCCGGTGAGCCCGGATTCCCGCAACACGTGCAGATAGGCCTCCCGGTGCAGATGCGGCTCCAGGTCGCGGTTGGCCCAATTGTGCTGCTGCTCTTCCGACATCGGTACCGAGCTGCCGGTCGGCGCGGTCACCCGGCGCATCAGCTCGGCCTGCACGTGGCCGTCCACCACCTGCTCGTCCACGGTGATGCCGGCGAACCAACTGTCGTCTTCCTCGAGCCGGAACAGCGTGCCGGAGAAATCGAAGAGCACAGCGCGGATCACGGGGGAGTCCTCTCTAGAAATGGTCGGGGATGGCCGGCGCGACCGGCCAGCCGAACGCCGCGGCCGCGCGGTGCGCCGAACCGGGGGTGCGTTCGGCGACCAGACCGGCCGTGACCAGTTGCGACACACTGACCCCGCCCAGATAGATGGCGCCGAGATCGCGCGCCGAGATGGTGAGATCCGCTGGTGTGGTGGTCTTCTCGCACTCCGCTCCGTCGATGTCGGCGCGCAGCCGGTACCCGCCGGCGTTCCACGGGCAGAATTCGTCCCGCACGTCCAGCACGATGTCGACGGGGCAGGCGTACCGGCGCAGTGCGAGGGCACGGTCCACCTCGACCAAGCGGACGAATACCCCGTCCTGCAGCCGGCATTGCAGTGCCCGCGGGTCGGCCACCAGCTGACGCAACGGGTCGTCGACCGCCGCACCGTCGAACGTGATGCTGCGCACCAGGTCCATCTCCAGCAGGAAACGCCAAAGCCGGGCGTAGGCACGGGGATTCGTGGCACGTACCTCCGCGATGTGTAGTTCGGCGTTGGGTCCGGTGCTCGACCAGGAGGACTTGGGCCGGTAGATGGCGTACCCGGTCGGGCTGCCGTCGGGCTCATGGTGCAGCGCGAACCGGATCCGGCCACTGTCCCTGCGCCGGGCCTCGTTGTCGTAGATCACGTCGTCCCACCACGGCCGCGGCCGGCTCATCCGTCCGGGCAGCGCGGGCAGAACCCGGTCGAAGATCGCCGGACCGTGCGTCATCAGCGTCGCGGCATCGGTCTCGGCCACGGTGCCGGACCCCAGTTCCACCTCGGGCCGGAAGTCCAGGTCGCGAACCTGCCCCGACAACACGGCGTTCTGGCTGGCCATGCCGTACCCGAACCGGCCGTAGATCATCGACTCGGAGGCGAACAGCATGGCCAGCGATTCGTCCTCGCGAGCCCGGATGGTGTCCAGCTGATGGCGCATCATCCGGGTGAGCAGGCCACGGCGACGGTGCGCGGGCGATACGGTCACCACGGTGACCGCGGCGACCGGGACCAGCTCCCCGCCGGGCAGACACACCTCCTTGCGGAAGTCGCCGGCGGTCGCCGCCCACCGGGTCCCATCGTGGAATCCGAACATCCGGTCCAGATCGGTGAACTTGCGGGCCAACGCGAGTTCGTCGGGTTGCGGCTCTTCCAGGAATACCGAGTACAGCGCGGCGGTGAAGGCGGCGTAGTCCTCATCGTCGCGGACGGTGCGCAGAGTCAGGTCAACCACACACTCATGTCTACCGTGCCGCCCCGGAGGCGCGCGCGGCCTTTTTCAGCAGCACCTCGCGCTCGGCCGCGTTGGCGGTCAGCGCGGCAGCGGCGGTGAACTCGGTGGCGGCCTCGGCGTCGCGACCCAACCGCGCCAGGAGTTCACCGCGCACGCTGGGGATCAGGTAGGAATCCGCCAGGCCGACGATGCCGTCCACGATGGGCAGCGCCCGTGCCGGACCGTCGGCCATCGCGATGGCCACTGCCCGGTTGAGCTCCACCACCGGTGACGGCGCGATCTGCAGCAGGGCGTCGTAGAGAGCGACGATGCGGGTCCAGTCCGTGTCGGCGGCGGTCGGGGCCACCGCGTGGCACTCGGCGAGTTCGGCCTGCAGTGCGTACGGCCCGCGCCGCACATCGTGCTGTTCGCGGGCGCGGGCGGCGCGCCGCAACGCGTGGACACCGCGCTGGATCTGGGACCGGTCCCAGCGGGTGCGATCCTGATCTTCCAACAGGATTGGATGACCGTCGGCATCGGTGCGGGCGGCGAACCGGGAAGACTGGAACTCCATCAGGGCGACCAGGGCGTGCACCTCCGGCTCGTCCGGGGTCAGCGCCTGCAGGACCCGACCCAGACGCAATGCCTCACTGCACAATTCGTCGCGTACCCAGCGCTGCCCGGCCGACGCCGAATAGCCCTCGTTGTAGATCAGGTAGATCACCGACAGCACGGCTGACAGCCGTGGCCCGAAGTCGGCCCGGTCGGGGACCTCGAAGGCCGCTCCGGCGAGCGCCTTTTTGGCCCGGGTGATCCGCGCGGCGACGGTGGCCTTCGACGTCAGGAAAGCGCGGGCGATCTCGTCGACGGTCAGCCCGCCGACGATGCGCAGGGTCAGGGCGATCTGCGCCTCCCGTGACAGCGACGGATGCGCGGCGATGAAGATCAGCCGCAGCACGTCGTCGTCGATGCGGTCGGGATCCCAGAGTTCCTCGGTGTGCTGCTCCAGGTTTCGGGCCAATTCCGCGTACTTGGTGTCCAGGCTGTCCTGGCGTCGCCACATGTCGATGGCCTTGCGCTTGGCCACGGTGGTCAGCCACGCCCCGGCATTGCGGGGGACACCGGTGCTCGGCCATTGGGTCAGCGCGTCGACCAGGGCCTCCTGGGCCAGATCCTCGGCCAGCCCGATATCGCCGACGATGCGGGTCAGGGTGGCGACGATCTTGGCCGCCTCCATGCGCCAGACCGCGTCGACGGTGTCGCGTAACTCGGGCACTCCGTCACGTTAGCGCGGGCCACACCGGCGCGGGTCAGGCGTCGGCGGAGTCCTCGGCCTCGGCGCGGAAGAAGAACATGCTGGCCACAAAGCTGGCGAGGGACAGCAGCCCGACCGTGATCGTCAGGCCGATGCGTTCGAAGCCGAAAGTGCCGACACTCATCGCGAATCCGATGATCGCGAGCATGCTCAGGAACAGCGCCCAGGTGCTGAGCGCCTCGGACCGGGCGGGAGGAGCGGCGACAACGGTGCGGTCGTTCATCGGATGGTCCTATCTCGAAGCGGTTAGCGCGTCTGTACCCCACTTTGTCCGGCGCCAATCCCGCTCCGGCAGGATCAGCCCACCGAACGCGCGGCGCCCTCCCAGAACTGCGCGCGGACGGCCTTCTTGTCCGGCTTGCCGAGCGCGGTGATCGGCACCGAGTCGACGACGACGACCTGCTTGGGCACCTGCACCGAGCCCTTGCGCTCCTTCACCGACGCCTGGATCTCCGCGATCATGGTGTCGATCGCGGCGGCGTCGGTCGGGGCGTCGGGGCGCAGCACCACCACGGCCGTCACCGCCTCGCCCCACTTCTCGTCCGGGGTGCCGATCACGCACACCTGTGCGACCGAAGGATGTTCGGCCACAACGTCTTCGACCTCACGCGGGAACACGTTGAAGCCACCGGTGACGATCATGTCCTTGGTGCGGTCGACGATGAAGTAGAAACCGTCGGAGTCCTCGCGGGCCAGGTCGCCGGTGTGCATCCAGCCGTCGCGGAACGTCTCCGCGGTGGCCTCGGGCAGGTTCCAGTAGCCGCCGGACAGCAACGGACCGGCCACACAGATCTCGCCGACCTCGCCCTGGGGCACCGGGTTGCCGTCCTCGCCGAGCAGCGCGACCTTCGCGAACAGGGTCGGTCGGCCACACGAGGTCAGCCGCTTCTCGTCGTGATCCTTCTTCGACAGGTAGGTGATCACCATCGGTGCCTCGGACTGCCCGTAGTACTGGGCGAAGATCGGCCCGAACCGGCGGATGGCCTCGGCCAGGCGCACCGGGTTCATCGCCGAGGCGCCGTAGTACACGGTCTCCAGCGAGGACAGGTCCCGGGTGTGGCTGTCCGGATGGTCCATCAACGCGTAGATCATCGACGGCACCAGCATCGTCGCGGTGATCTTCTGTTCCTCGATGATGCGCAGCACCTCGGCCGGGTCGAACTTGGTCAGCACGATCAGCTCGCCGCCCTTGACGATGACGGGGGTGAAGAACGCCGCGCCGGCATGCGAGAGCGGCGTACACATCAGGAAGCGCGGGTTCTCCGGCCATTCCCACTCGGCCAGTTGCACCGTCGTCATGGTGGTGATCGACTGCGTGGTGCCGATGACGCCCTTGGGTTTGCCGGTGGTGCCGCCGGTATAGGTCAGACCGCCGATGTGATCGGGCGGCAGGTCCGCGGCCACCAGCGGGCGGGCCGGGTACTTCGCCGCCTCGGCGGCCAGGTCCACCGCCACGTCGGACAGTTCGGTCGGGACCGGCCCGATGGTGAGGACCTGCTTGAGCGAGGGCACCTTCTCCAACAATCCCAGCGCCCGCTCGACGAACATCGGCTGCGGGTCGATGATCAGCGATGTGACTCCGGCGTCCGAGAGTACGTAGGCGTGGTCATCCAACGAGCCGAGAGGGTGTAGTGCGGTGCGGCGAAACCCCTGGGTCTGCCCGGCGCCGATGATCATCAGCACCTCGGGACGATTCAGCGACAACAGCCCGACCGCCGCACCGGTACCGGCGCCGAGCGCCTCGAAGGCCTGAATGTACTGGCTGATACGGTCTGCGAGCTCGCCACCGGTCAACGTGGTGTCGCCGAGGAACAGCACCGGCCGGTCCTTGTGGCGCTGCAGCGCGCCGACGGTGAGATGCCCGGAGTGCAGGAAATGGCGGAGCTGCGCGTCACTCATAGCTTCAGATTAGAACGTGTTACAGATTTTGTTTCAAGAGGCCGCGTGTTCACTGGAGTCATGAGCGTCGAAGCCGACCTGCGCCGGGCGATCCTCACGCTGGCCCGCGAACGTGGACCGGACAAGACCATCTGCCCCTCGGATGCCGCCCGCGCGGTCGGCGGGGAGCAGTGGCGCGATCTGATGGAGGACGCCCGCGCCCTGGCGCGGGAACTGGCCCGCCGCGGTGAGGTCGAGATCAGCCAGAAAGGTGAAGTGCTCGACCCCGACGCCCCCTGGCGCGGACCCGTGCGGATCCGCGCCAGATAGCGCGTCCTAGCGGCCGGCCGCCACCCGCGCCGACTGTGCGGCCTTCTCTGCCAGGTCGGCCTTCCACTGGATCTCCTTCTGGATCCACGGGTTGGACGTGTCGAACTCCTCGGTCTCGCTGACCCGGCGGACCTCCAGTCGCACCCCGGGCCCCAGCGGGCACTTGCGCGCCCACTGCTTGGCTTCCTCGACAGAGGAGGTCTCGATGATCCAGAACCCGTTGAACAACTCCTTGGCCTCGGTGTACGGACCGTCGGTGACCACCGGCGGGTCGGCGGCGAAGTCGACGACGAAGCCCTCCTCGGGTTCGCACAGACCCTCACCGGCCAGCATGACGCCCGCCTTGATGAGTTCCTCGTTGTAGCGGCCCATCGACTCGATCACCTCGTTGAAGTCGACGTCGGCGAAGTCCGCGGCGGCGGACGGGTCGACCCGCATGATCATCATGTAGCGCGACATTGTGTTCTCTCCTTGTTCCCTGGTGTGTCCATCGAAGGGCTGTCTGTCGGGCCCTCACCGATACGTCGAACGGAACCACTGGAGAATCGACACGCGCCACGAACTTTTTTCATCGCACGTTCGCCCCCTCGCTGGAACTAACGTTGCCGCCATGCCCAGCCCCCAGCACCCGGCCGATTTGGTGATCACCGGCACCGTCCTCACCGTCGACGAGGCGCGGCCCACCGCGCGCAACGTCGTCGTCGCCCACGGCCGCATCGCGGCGGTGGACGTGCCCGAGGACCAACTGCCGAGCTGGATCGGACCGGACACCACGGTGGTGTCCGCCGGTGACGGCTGTGTGTTGCCCGGATTCGTGGAGGCGCACGGGCACCCGCTGATGGAGGCGGTGGCGTTGTCGGACCGGATGGTCGACATCCGGCCGGTGACGCTGCAGTCGGCCGAGGATGTGGTGGCGGCGGTGCACGCCGAGGTGGCCCGCCGCGGCGCCGACGGTGCGTACCTCAACGGCTGGGACCCGCTGTTGCAGAAGGGATTACCCGATCCGACGTTGGAGTGGCTGGACGGTGTCGCCGACACCCCGCTGGTGATCCTGCACAACTCGGGGCACAAGGCATTCTTCAACACCGCGGCGGCGCGGGCGGTCGGGATCACCCGCGACACCCCGGACCCCGCCGGGGCGCGGTACGGTCGTGACGACGCCGGCGAGCTGGACGGCACCGCGGAGGAATCCGCCGCGGTGTTCTCGTTGATCGGCGGTGTCATCTCGGTCGGTGATTACCCGGCGATGCTGATGGCCGAGTGTGACCGGCTGACCCGGGCCGGCCTGACCACCTGCTCGGAGATGGCCTTCGACCCGATGTTCCGGCCCGTGCTGGCCGCCATGCACGATCGGTTGACGGTGCGGCTGCGTACCTACGAGATGTCCACCGCCGAATTGCACACCGAGGCAGCACCTTTCGACGGCGACGACATGGTGCGCCAGGTCGGCATCAAGATCTGGGTGGACGGTTCACCGTGGGTGGGCAACATCGACCTGACCTTCCCGTACCTCGACACCGAGGCCACCCGCACCATCGGTGTGGTGCCCGGGTCGTGCGGGCACGCGAACTACACCCGCGAGCAGCTCTCCGAGATCGTCGGCGCGTTCTTCCCCAAGGGCTGGCAGCTGGCCTGCCACGTGCACGGCGACGCCGGTGTGGACACCATCTTGGATGTCTATGAGGAGGCACTGCAACGCTGGCCCCGAGAGGATCACCGGCTGCGCCTCGAGCATGTCGGCGCCATCACCGACGAGCAGCTGGAGCGCGCACACGCGCTCGGGGTGACCTGCAGCCTGTTCGTCGACCACCTGCATTACTGGGGCGACGTCATCGTCGACGGCCTGTTCGGGCCGGAGCACGGTGATCGCTGGATGCCGTGCGGGTCGGCGGCCGCGACCGGGATGCGTATCTCCTTGCACAACGATCCACCGGTGACCCCGGAGGAACCGTTGCGCAACATCAGCGTCGCCGCGACCCGGACGGCTCCGAGCGGACGGGTGCTCGGTCCCGACCAGCGCCTGACGGTGGACCAGGCTATCCGGGCGCAGACCATCGACGCGGCGTATCAACTGTTCGCCGACGACCGGCTCGGGTCGATCGAGGTGGGCAAGTATGCCGATCTCGTTGTGCTGTCCGCCGATCCACGCACGGTGGACCCCGAAGAGATCGCCGGTCTGGAGGTCCGCGCGACCTACCTCGCCGGGCGGCTGGTTCATCCGAAAACCGCATGAGTTGACAGCTGTCATGGCAGGCTGTCGGGCATGTCTGAGCTTGCAGAGCCGCGCTTTCTCGACGAGCGCGTCGCACACTGGGCAGCCGCGAAGCCTGATGACGAGGCGGTCACCTATCTGAGCCGGACCTGGACCTGGTCTGAGTTCGACGACCGGATCCGCCGGGCGGCCGGAGCGCTGGCGGCACGCGGGATCGGCCGCGGCGACGTGGTCGGCTTCCTGGACAAGAACCACCCCGCGTGTGTGGAAGTGACGCTGGCGGCGGGATCGCTGGGTGCGGCCACCACGATCGTCAACTTCCGGTTGGCCGGCGACGAGGTCGAATACGTCCTCAACGACTGCGGCGCCAAGGTGTTGTTCGTGGGCGAGGAGTTCGTCCCGACGGTGGCATCCATCCGCGACCGGTTGCCCGGCGTGGCCGAGATCATCGTGGTCGCCCCCGAAGGCGACGACGAGTACGAGGCGGTGCTGGCCGCGGCCACTCCCGCCGAGCGTGCACCTGACCTGCACACCGAGGACACCGTGGTGGTGATGTATTCCTCGGGCACCACCGGCCGGCCCAAGGGCGTCACCATCAGCCACGCCAATCTGATCGCACACACCGTCAACGCCTTCGACGAGTGGCCGTTCAAGGATGGCGACAAGAATCTCGTCTCGATGCCGCTGTTCCACGTCGGTGGCACCTCGTACATGCAGTTCGGGCTCTACAACGGCGCCCCCAGCTACATGACCCGCGACATCGACGGTGCGGCACTGGCCGGTGGCATCCTGGCCGGCTGCAACCGGACCTTCCTGGTACCGGCCGTGCTGGCCACGGTGCTGCAGGCCGGCCCGGACGCGGTGGCGCTGTTCGGTGCGCTGAAGACCTTCTCCTACGGTGCCTCGCCGATGCCGTTGCCGTTGCTGCGCGAAGCACTCAAGGCCTGGCCGGACACCGACTTCATCCAGGTGTACGGGTTGACCGAGGTCTGCGGGGTGGCCACCCGGCTGGGGCCCGACGATCACCGCGGGGACAACCAGGACCGGCTGGTCAGTGCCGGTAAGCCGATCAACGGTGTGCAGGTGCGGATCGTCGATCCGGACACCCTCCACGACGTCGCGGTCGGCAAGCAAGGTGAAATATGGTTCCGGACAAAGCAGTTGATGAAGGGGTACCACAACCTGCCCGAGGCCACCGCGGAGGCCGTCACGCCCGACGGTTGGTTCCGCACCGGGGACATCGGCCGCCTCGACGAGGACGGCTATCTGTTCGTCGAGGACCGGATCAAGGACATGATCATCACCGGGGGTGAGAACGTCTACTCGATCGAGGTCGAGCGGATCCTGGCCGAGCACCCGGCGGTCGTCGAGGTCGCGGTCTTCGGGGTGCCCGACGAGAAGTGGGGCGAAGCCGTCAAAGCCGTTGTGGCACTGCAGGACGAGACTCCCGAAGCCGAATTGATCGGGTGGGCCCGCGAGCGTCTGGCCGCCTACAAGTGTCCCAAGACCGTCGATGTGGTGGCGGCGTTGCCGCGCAACCCCACCGGCAAGATCCTGAAGCGTGATCTGCGCCAGCAGTATTGGGAGGGTCGCGAGCGCGCCACCGTCTGAGTGACAGCGGCATCGCAGAAAAGACTGCGCTGTGCGGCTATTTTTCTCGGTCCGGCCGGAGTAGTTTTGCGCCCATACGTGTGCCCGAAGATACGGGGGATACGGCATGGCGGATACACGTGAATTTCAGAAACTGGTCCGGACAGCGGCGATCCTGACCGTCCTGCTGGTGACGGTCGGACTGCTCGGGCCGCCGCAACAAGCCGGCGCCTGGTCCAGGGCGGGGCTGCCGGTCGAGACGGTGATGGTGCCGTCGGCGGCCATGGGGCGCGATGTCAAGGTCCAGTTCCAGGGCGGCGGAACCCACGCGGTCTACCTGCTGGACGGCCTGCGTGCCCGCGACGATGCGAACGGCTGGGATATCGAGACCCCCGCCTTCGAATGGTTCTATGAATCCGGGCTGTCGGTGGTCATGCCGGTCGGCGGCATGTCGAGCTTCTACACCGACTGGTACCAACCGGCTGCGGGCAACGGCAGGGTGCAGACCTACAAGTGGGAGACGTTCCTGACCAGTGAGCTGCCGCAGTGGCTGGCCGCCAACAAGGGCGTGTCGACGACGGGCAATGCCGTGGTCGGCCTGTCGATGTCGGGCAACTCGGCGCTGATCCTGGCGGCCTTTCACCCACAGCAGTTCAGCTACGCGGGGTCGCTGTCGGCGTTCCTGAACCCGTCGGTCGGGGTCTGGCCCGGTCTGATCGGGTTGGCGATGAACGACGCCGGCGGATTCTCGTCCGCCGCCATGTGGGGCCCGCAGGGAGACCCGGCCTGGGCACGCAACGATCCGACGCTGCAGGTGGGGCGGTTGGTGTCGAACGGCACCCGGATCTGGGTGTACTGCGGGACCGGCACGCCGGGGGAGTTGGGCGGCGGCGGGGTGTCCGGGCTGCTGGAGAACACCGCGCTGCAGAGCAACCTCAACTTCCGCGACCAGTACGTCGCCGCCGGCGGGACCAACGCGGTGTTCAACTTCCCGCCGACCGGGACCCACAACTGGGGCTACTGGGGTGCGCAGCTGCAGCAGATGAAACCGGATATGCAGCGGGTGCTGGGCGCCGCCTGAGCGTGCTTCGGCATGATGGGCGACATGGTGAATGCGCCGTCGCTGGAGGAGATCCTGGCACGCCTGCATGTCGTCGCGCTGCCGATGCGGGTCCGGTTCCGCGGCATCACCGTTCGTGAGGTGGCGCTGTTCGACGGCCCGGCCGGCTGGGGCGAGTTCGGCGCGTTCCCGGAGTACGGGCCGGCCGAGGCCGCGCACTGGCTGGCTGCCGGGATCGAGGCCGCCTACCAGCCGGCACCCGCACCCGTGCGGGACCGCATTCCGGTCAACGCGACGGTGCCGGCCGTGGATCCGGCCCGGGTGCCGGAGGTGCTGGCCCGCTTCCCCGGCGCG
This sequence comes from Mycobacterium sp. AMU20-3851, assembly GCF_043974665.1. Lineage (NCBI taxonomy): Bacteria > Bacillati > Actinomycetota > Actinomycetes > Mycobacteriales > Mycobacteriaceae > Mycobacterium > Mycobacterium sp. AMU20-3851. The sequence goes on along the minus strand of NZ_CP146371.1, from coordinate 5,001,243 downwards.
CAGACGGCGAAGGTGAAGGTCGCCGAGCCCGGCCAGACGCTGGCCCACGACATCGCCCGGGTCGACGCGGTGCGTGCGCTGGTGCCCAAGGTGCGGGTGGATGCCAACGGTGGCTGGAGTGTGGCCGAGGCGGCGACCGCCGCGGCCGCCCTGGGATGCCTGGAGTATCTCGAACAGCCCTGTGCCACAGTCGAAGAGCTCGCGACGCTGCGTCGCCAGATCGCGACCCCGATCGCGGCGGACGAGTCGATCCGCAAGGCCGACGACCCCCTGCGGGTGGCGGCGCTGCGGGCGGCCGACGTGGCGGTGGTCAAGGTCGCCCCGCTGGGCGGGGTCCGGCGGCTACTGGAGATCGCCGGGCAGATCGGGATCCCGGTGGTGGTGTCCAGTGCGCTGGACAGCGCGGTCGGGATGTCACGCGGGCTGCTGGCCGCGGCCTGTCTGCCGGAGCTGCGGTACGCGTGCGGGCTGGGGACCGGCGGACTGTTCGTCGAGGACGTGGTCGATCCGGTGGCCCCGGTCGACGGCTGCCTGTCGGTCGGGTCGGTGGTTCCGGATCCGGCCCGGCTGTCCGGGTTGGCCGCGCCGGGGGAGCGCAGGCAGTGGTGGATCGACCGGATCCGGGAGTGCTACCCGCTCATATCCGAGTAGTCCACTACGCGATCCCCCGCGGTGCGACTGTCGGACACTGCTGGGTATGAGTCGTTTCCGGGTGGGGCTGATGGACCCGCTGATCGCGGGCCGGCCTTCTGCCGACACATTTGTCAGGGCCACATATCTGACCGCGCTCGCGACGCGGGTCGACTCGTTCTGGGTGCCGGACCATTTGAACGCACTGTTCCCGCGTTCGCTGTGGCAGCCCAAATACTGTGGTGCGGCCAAGTTCCTGCCCTCGGCTGACGCCTGCCTCGAACCGTGGACCATGCTCGGTCACATCGCCGCGCGCAATCGCGTCGGGCGGTTCCACCTCGGCGTCGGCGTCACCGACACCGGCCGGCGCAATCCGGCGGTCACCGCGCAGGCCGCCGCCACCATGGGCCTGCTCAGCAAGGGCCGGTTCATCCTCGGCATCGGTCCGGGCGAGCGCGAGGGCAACGAACCCTACGGGGTGCCGTGGGATCGGCCGGTGGCCCGGTTCGAGGAGGCGATGGCGACCATCCGGGCCCTGTGGAACTCCGGCGGCGAACTGGTCAACCGGGATTCGGAGTTCTTCCCGCTCCGCAATGCCATCTTCGACCTGCCGGCCTACCGGGGGAAGTGGCCGGAGATCTGGGTGGGCGCGCACGGGCCGCGGATGTTGCGCGCAACCGGCCGCTACGCCGACGCCTACTTTCCGGGGTTCCCGCACACGCCGGCGGAATACGCGCAGCGGTTGGACGTGGTTCGCTCCGCGGCCTCGGATGCCGGCCGCGACCCGATGGCGATCACTCCCGCCGTATGGCTGCCGGCCGTCGTCTGCCGCACCGATGACGACCTCGACGAGGCCTTGGAGTCCGAAGTCCTGCGGGCCGGAATGTTGAACGCCTCCGACGCCTATTTCGCGCAGCACGGGGCACAGCACCCGCTCGGCGGAGGCTTCGCCGGAGCGCAGGACCTCCTGCCCCAGGACTGGGACGAGCAGACGGCACTGGCGCTCATCGAGAAGGTGCCCAAGCAGGTGGCCCGCAACGCGGCGCTGTGCGGACGTCCCGAGGAGGTCCTGGAACGGGCGGCGGTGTGGCGTGATCACGGGGTGCGCCACCTCGTCATCGCCGATTTCACCGGCATGCAGCGGAATCTGCGGAAAGGGATTACGGCCAAGCCGTTGGTGGCGAGGGTTCTGCGGTCGCTGCGCCGGCTGTGAGTGCCGGTCCGGCACAGAATTTGGGGGCAGAACACCTTCGGAGAAGCAGTACTACCGGTAGTACCGCGGTCCCGGTGGTACTGCCGGTAGTACCACGTTTCGAAACGCATTGCGGCTGCCGACTCAGAAGTCGTGCCGATCCTGCCGATTCACCAGTTTCTGCACCACCCACTGATTGAGCGACACCCGCTGCTCGGCAGCCTCGACGGCCAGGTGAGCGTGCAGTTCCGGGGTCAGCCGCAGCACGAACTTCCCGCTGTATTCGCGGTCGGTGAGTGAATCCGGTGGTTTCCAGTCGGCGGCGAGCGCCCCGGCCACATCCTCGTTCACCAGCCGCTCGACGGCGGCGATGGCCTCGCCCGCCGTCTGACCTCGGCCGCGCAACCCGGGAAACTCGAGGCAGTGACCGATGTAGCACTGCTCGGTAGGCGACCACATCGCCCGGTAGGTGTACTGCTTCATCCCCGCAGCATCGTCCGACCGTCCGACATGTCCTGATCTGTGGGGACCATGGCGTAGACGCCATCCGGAAACTCCCTCACCATGAGATGCGTGAAGCGATCGGTGGTGCTGCTCGGCTATCCGGGCGTGCAGGCACTCGACCTGGTCGGTCCGTACGAGGTGTTCACCGCCGCCTCGCTGGCACTGGCCGGACTGGGGCGCCACGAGGACGGCTACGACGTCGTCGTCGCCTCCCCGGACGGTCGCCCCGCCAGCACCGGGACCGGTCTGGAGATCGTCGCGCACCGGCTGCCGGCCCACCCGGTCGACACCGTGCTGATACCCGGCGGCGCGGGGATCGACGATCTCCGTCGCGACCCCGCGGTGCTGGACTGGCTGCGGCGCTCGGCCTCCACCTCGCGGCGGGTGGTCAGCGTCTGCACCGGGGCGTTCCTGGTTGCCGAGGCCGGCCTGCTCGACGGCTGCCGGGCCACCACCCACTGGGCCTTCGCCGACCGGCTGGCCGAGGAATTCCCTTCCGTGGCAGTCGATCCCGATCCCATCTTCCTGCGCAGTTCGGACACGGTGTGGACGGCGGCCGGTGTCACCGCGGGCATCGATCTGGCGCTGACCCTGGTCGAGGAGGATCACGGCACCGACCTCGCGCAGACCGTGGCCCGGTGGCTGGTGCTCTACCTGCGCCGCCCGGGCGGGCAGACCCAGTTCGCCGCCCCGGTCTGGGCGCCGCGCGCCAAACGGGCCCCGATCCGCGAGGTCCAGGAAGCCATCGAGGCCGAACCCGGTGGCGCACACAGCATCAGCGATCTGGCCCGACGCGCCGCGATGAGCCCGCGGCACTTCACCCGGGTCTTCACCGACGAGGTCGGAGAAGCGCCCGGCGCCTACGTGGAACGGATCCGGACCGAAGCCGCCCGGCGCCAACTGCAGGAAACCGACGACACCGTCACCGTCATCGCCGCCCGGTGCGGCTTCGGTACCGCAGAAACGATGCGGCGCAACTTCGTTCGTCGCATCGGCATAGCGCCCGACCATTACCGCAAGACCTTCGCCTGAGGAGAGATGATGCAGATCGCCATCGTGCTGTACCCCGGATTCACCGCGCTGGACTTCATCGGTCCCTACGAGACGCTGCACTACCTGCCCGACGCCGAGGTCAGGTTCGTCTGGCATGAGCCCGGCCCCGTCACCGCCGACTCCGGTGTCCTGACCGTCGGCGCCACGCACTCCTTCGCCGAGACCCCGTCCCCGGACGTCATCCTGGTGCCCGGCGGGCCGACCACCTTCGAGCACGCCCGCGACGAGCCGGTACTGGCCTGGCTGCGCAAGGCCGACGCGACCTCGACCTGGACCACCTCGGTCTGCTCGGGGTCGGTGTTGCTGGCCGCGGCCGGGTTGCTGGAAGGACGCAAGGCCACCTCCCACTGGCTCGTGGTCCCGATGCTCAAGACCTTCGGGGTGAGCGCGGTCGGCGACGAGCGGGTGGTGCATCAGGGCAAGTACGTCACCGCCGCGGGGGTGTCGGCCGGTATCGACCTGGGGTTGTGGCTGGCCGGGCAGATCGCCGGTGAGGCCAAGGCCAAGGCGATCCAACTGGGCATCGAGTACGACCCGCAGCCGCCGTTCGACTCGGGCCACATCTCCAAGGCCTCGGCGGCCACCAAGGCCGGCGCCACCGCCCTGCTCTCCCGGGACGTGCTCAAGCCGGCCACCCTGAAGGCCAGTACAGCGCTGCTGTGGGACCAGGCGATCCGCAGGGTGCGCGCCCGCAAGTAGGCTCGAGCAAGTGAATCTTGCTTACGTCGACAAAGGCGGCACCGGCGAACCGGTGCTTTTCATCGCGGGCCGCGGCGGCGCAGGCCGCACCTGGCACCTCCACCAGGTGCCGGTATTCCAGCGCGCCGGCTACCGCGTGATCACGTTCGACAACCGCGGCGTCGGGGCCACCGAGAACGCCACCGGCTTCAGCACCGAGCAGGTGGTGGCCGACACCGCCTCGCTGATCGAGAAGGTGGTCGGTGGACCGGTCCGGGTGGTCGGGGTGTCGATGGGTTCGTTCATCGCCCAGGAGCTGATGGTCTCGCGACCCGAGCTGGTGAGCCAGGCCGCGCTGATGGCAACCCGGGGCCGGCATGACGGCGCCCGCGACTTCTTCAACAAGGCCGAACGCGAATTCCACGAGGCCGGCATCACCCTGCCGCCCAGCTATGACGCGAAAATCCGCCTGCTGGAGAACTTCTCACCCAAGACCCTCAACGACGACCGGGCCGTGCGGGACTGGGCCGAGATGTTCACCATGTGGCCCACCAAGTACACCCCGGGCCTCAAGAGCCAGCTTGCCGTTTCCCCGGAGGGCAACCGGCTGCCCGCCTACCAGCACATCAAGGTGCCGGTGCTGGTGATCGGCTTCGGCGACGATGTGCTGATGGCCCCGCACCTGAGCCGGGAGGTGGCCGACGCCATCCCGAACGGTCGCTATCTGGAGATCCCCGACGCCGGTCACCTGGGGTTCATCGAGCACCCCGACGCCGTCAACGAGGCCATCCTGGAATTCTTTGCTGAACCAAAGCTCTAGGCTGTTCTGGTGAACCCCTCGACGACCCAGGCCCGCGTCGTCGTCGACGAACTCATTCGCGGCGGCGTGCGGGACGTGGTGCTGTGCCCCGGGTCACGCAACGCCCCACTGGCGTTCGCGCTGCACGACGCCGACCGCGCCGGGCGGATCCGCCTGCACGTGCGTATCGACGAGCGCACCGCCGGCTATCTGGCGATCGGTCTGGCGGTGTCCGGGCAGGCCCCGGTGCCGATCGCGATGACCTCGGGCACCGCCGTGGCCAACCTGGGCCCGGCGGTGGTGGAGGCCAACTACGCCCGGGTCCCGCTGATCGTGCTGAGCGCCAACCGCCCCTACGAACTGCTGGGCACCGGCGCCAACCAGACCATGGAACAACTCGGCTACTTCGCCGGGCAGGTGCGGGCCAGCATCAGCCTGGGTCTGGCGGAAGGACCCGGGGGCGAGCGGAGCGACGGGGGGCGTCTGCGTGATCTGGCCGCGCTGAACGCCCAGTGGCGCTCGGCCACCTGCCGGGTTCTGGTGGCGGCCAAGGGATCCCGCAGCGCCAACGCGGGACCGGTGCAGTTCGACATACCGCTGCGCGAGCCGCTGGTGCCCGACCGCGACGACGCGGGTGACATTCCGGCGGGTCGCCCGGACGGCCGGTCCTGGACCCACACCCCGCCGGTCACCTTCGACCAGCCACTGGAGATCGACCTCACCCCGAACACCGTCGTCATCGCCGGACACGGTGCCGGGTCGCACCCCAACCTGGCCGGGCTGCCGACCGTGTCGGAGCCGACCGCCCCGACAGGCCTGCACGCGGCCAACCCGCTGCACCCGCTGGCGTTGTCGCTGCTGCACCCCGAGCAGGTCATCATGCTGGGCCGGCCGACCCTGCACCGGCCGGTGTCGGCGTTGCTGGCCGACCCGTCGGTGCCGGTCTTCGCGCTCACCACCGGCCCGCGCTGGCCCGATGTGTCCGGTAATTCGCTGGCCACCGGCACCCGGGCGGTCACCACCGGCACACCCGACCCGGCCTGGTTGCGGCGGTGCGCCGAGTTGAACGAGCGCACCTGCGCGGCCGTGCGGACCCAGCTCGAGCAGCACCCGCACACCACCGGCCTGCACGTCGCGGCCGCCGTCGCCGACGGACTGCGCGACGGGGACCAGCTGGTGCTCGGCGCCTCCAATCCGGTGCGTGACATCGCCCTGGTCGGGCTCAGCGCGCCCGGGGTCAAAGTGCGGTCCAACCGCGGCGTGGCCGGTATCGACGGGACCGTCTCGACGGCCATCGGCGCCGCACTGGCCCATGAACGCAGCGGGGAGGACGGCGGGTCGCCCCGATCGCCGAAGACGATCGCGCTGATCGGTGACCTGACCTTCGTGCACGACAGCTCCGGGTTGCTGATCGGGCCGACCGAGCCGCGCCCGCGCAACCTGACCATCGTGGTGTCCAACGACAACGGCGGCGGCATCTTCGAACTGCTGGAGCAGGGCGACCCGCGGTTCTCCGATGTGTCCTCGCGCATCTTCGGCACCCCGCACGACGTCGACATCGCCGCGCTGTGCCGGGCGTATCACGTGGACAGCCGCCAGGTCGAGGTGGACGCGCTCGCCGACGTACTGCGCGAACCCTTCGAGGGCATGCGGGTACTGGAGGTGAAGGCCGACCGGTCCTCGTTGCGGGCGCTGCATGCCGCCATCCGGGCGGCACTCGGGTGAACTCCCTCGCCGCGCTGAAAAGCCGCTGGTGGCACAGGCTTCCGCGGATGTTCGGCGACGGCACCGAAACCCGGGCGCAGCGCGTCATCCGGCGGGTGCGGGTGGGCATCATCCTCGGTGCCGCCCTGGTCACCTTTCAGTCGGTGCTGCTGGTCATCGGTGCCTGGGAGAACGACCGGCGGATCGAACGCAACATGGCGGTGGCTGCCGCCGAGGTGCTCGACGCCGGCCCGCGCCGTTCGACGATCGAGTTCGTCACCCCCGACCGGATCACCTACCGGCCCGAACTCGGGGTGCTCTACCCGTCCGAACTCGACACCGGCATGCGGATCTACGTCGAATACGACCGCACCGACCCCGATCTGGTGCGCGTGCGGGACCGCAACGCGGCGTTGGCCATCATCCCGGCGTTGTCGATCGCGGTGCTGGGCTGGCTGATCGCCGGCGTGGCGCTGCTGGTGGTCGCGGTGATCGCCCGGCGGATCGCCGAGCCGGTCGCCGCGGATCAGGTCGAGGCGACCAGTTTGTCCAGCCAGTCCTTGTCGTAGATGTCGACCTTACGATCGTTCATCAGGTCGTAGACCGTGGGTGTACCGGTGTTCAGCGGATCGATCAGATACAGGTATTCGTAGTTCATCTCGTCCATCTCGGCTGCGTCCACCGCGCCCTCACCGTCGGCGATACGCTGCGCCAGTTCCTCCGGGACCCCGGCGGTGCGGGCCTTCTCGGCCATCTCGTCGTCGGTCGGGCCCTTGCCGGACGGATCCTGGTCTGCCCACAGTTCCTCGACGAAGCGCTGGAATGCGACAGCCGGGGTGCGGTCATCCTGGGCCACCACGAACAGCGCATTGCTGACCCGCTCGGAGTAGTGGTAATCGGCGGTCTCCAGGAACGTCATCGGCCGGTAGGTCACCGCGAGTTGACCCGTCGCAAGGTAATGCCGGATGGAGTCGCCGGCGTCGCGCTGCAGGTCCGCGCAGTGTGAGCACTGCGGCTCGGCGAAGATCTCGATCTGCACCGGCGCGTCGGCGAACCCGGCGACCACCCCGTAACCGTCCTCGCTCACCTGCGTCAACGGCTTGTCGGGGTCCGATTGCGCGCTGCCTTCGATCTGGCGGCTGCAGCCCACACCGGCCAGCAGCGTCAAACCGGTGAGCAAGGCCAACATTCGATGCACGTGGCCCACCGTACCGTCGTCGAGGTGTTCGCACGCCCGATGCCCGCGCGCAACCGTGCCGCCACCCGGCGCTGAGACAGTGCTGGTGTGCGCGTTGCGATCGTTGCCGAATCCTTCCTCCCGAATGTCAACGGCGTCACCAACTCGGTACTGCGGGTGATCGAGCATCTCCGTCGCACCGGCCACGAGGTGCTCGTCATCGCGCCGGACACCCCGCGGGGCCAACCGCCCGCCGACCGCGTCCACGACGGTGTCCGGGTGCACCGCGTGCCGGCACACATGTTTCCCACCGTGACCTCGCTGCCGCTGGGTGTGCCGCGCCCCCGGATGGTCGGCGTGCTGCGCGGTTTCGATCCCGACGTGGTGCACCTGGCGTCCCCGGCCCTGCTGGGCTGGGGTGGTGTGCACGCCGCCCGGCATCTGGGGGTGCCGTCGGTCGCGGTGTTCCAGACCGATGTGGCCGGCTTCGCCGAGAGCTACGGCGTCGGCGTGCTGTCCCGGGCATCCTGGGCGTGGACCCGCCGGCTGCACAGCAAGGCCGACCGGACCTTGGCGCCGTCCACCTCGGCCATGGAAAACCTTGCTGCCCATGGTGTTCCCCGGTTGCACAAGTGGGGTCGCGGGGTCGACATCACGGGTTTCGTGCCCTCGGCCCGAGATGCCGCGTTGCGTGCCCGCTGGTCGCCCGGCGGTAGGCCGATCGTCGGCTTCGTCGGCCGGCTGGCACCGGAGAAGCACGTCGAGCGGCTGGCCGCGCTGGCCGCACGCCCGGACCTGCAGCTGGTCGTCGTCGGCGACGGCATAGACCGCGCCAAACTCGAATCCAAGATGCCGACAGCGGTTTTCACCGGTGAACTGCGCGGTGCGGCGCTGGCGGCGGCCTACGCCAGCATGGACGTCTTCGTGCATCCCGGTGAACACGAGACGTTCTGCCAGGCAGTGCAGGAGGCGATGGCCTCCGGTCTGCCGGTCATCGCGCCCGACGCCGGTGGCCCACGCGACCTGATCACCCCGATGCACACCGGCCTGCTGCTGGGCGTCGGCGAGTTCGAGTCCCGGTTGCCCGGCGCGGTCGAGCATCTGCTCGCCGAGCGGCCGCGTTACTCGGCCGCGGCCCGGCGCAGCGTGCTCACCCGGACCTGGCCGGCGGTCTGCGATGAGCTGATCGGCCACTACGAGGCCGTCCAATCCCGGCGGGCGCCCGCGTCTGTACGCCGACACGCCGGGTAGGCGGACAGTCTGCGGTCGCTCCGCGGCAATAAACCCGCCACGCCGGCCGCCCGCTCCACCGACAATTGGTCGGTGAGCAACTCCACCCAGTCCCCGTCGACGTGGGCGCCGCTGCGATCACCGATCTACCGCGCGCTGTGGATCGCGCAGCTGGTCTCCAACTTCGGCACCTGGATGCAGACCGTCGGCGCGCAGTGGATGCTGGTCGGCGACCCGCGGGCCGACGTGCTGGTCCCGCTGGTGCAGACCGCGACCACCCTGCCGGTGATGCTGCTGGCGTTGCCCTCGGGGGTGCTGGCCGACCTGATCGACCGCCGCCGGCTGCTCATCGCCACGCAGGCAGCGATGGCCGCCGGTGTGGGACTGCTGGCCTGCCTGACCGGCGCCGGGCTGACCACACCGACGGTCCTGCTGATGTTGTTGTTCATGATCGGCTGCGGTCAGGCACTGGTGGCCCCTGCCTGGCAGGCCATCCAGCCTGATCTTGTTCCCGCTCAGCAGATTCCGGCGGCCGCGGCGCTGGGGAGCATGAGCGTCAACCTGGCCCGGGCCATCGGCCCCGCCATCGCCGGCGTGCTGGTATCCCTGTCCGGCCCCACGTTGGTCTTCGCGCTCAACGCGGTGTCCTTCGGCGGAATCGTGATCGTGCTCGTGGTGTGGCGGCCGGTCGCGGTCGAACGCAGTGAACCGCCGGAGCGGGCGCTGGCGGCGCTGAGTGCGGGTGGCCGGTTCATCCGCAGTTCGCCGATCGTGCGGCGGATCCTGCTGCGCGCTGCCTTGTTCATCGCCCCCGGCAGCGCCCTGTGGGGGCTGCTCCCGGTGATCGCCAGCAGGCAACTCGGCCTCTCGTCTGCCGGGTACGGCGTACTGCTGGGCGCTCTCGGCGCGGGTGCGGTGCTGGGCGCGTTCCTGCTGTCGCGGCTGCGGTCGCGCTTCGGCCAGAACGCGCTCCTGACCACCGGCGCGGCGGGTTTCGCAGCGGCCACCACGGTGCTGGCGCTGGTGCCGAACTTCGCCGCCGCGGTGGTGGCCCTGCTGGTGGGCGGGGCGTCCTGGCTGCTGTCGCTGTCCACGCTGAACGCCTCCATGCAGCTGAGCCTGCCGTCCTGGGTGCGGGCCCGCGGCCTGTCGGTGTATCAACTGGTCTTCATGGGCGGGCAGGCGGTGGGCTCGCTGGTGTGGGGCCTGGTCGCCGCGGCCTCCACCAGCGTCACCAGCCTGCTCATCAGCGCCGGCCTGCTGGTGGTGTGCGGGCTGTCCTCGCTGTGGTGGCCCCTGCATGCGCGCACCGGGGACATCGACCTGACCCCGTCCACGCACTGGCCCGAACCGAACCTGGTGTTCGACCCGGCACCGCTGGACGGCCCCGTCCTGGTGATCACCGCGTACCGGGTCAGTCCGGAGAACGAGCACAACTTCCTCGCCGCGATGGAGGTGCTGGGCCGGTCCCGGCAGCGCACCGGGGCGGCCCAGTGGCGGCTGTTCCGCAGCGTCGAACACGAGTCGACGTTCGTGGAGACCTTCGTGGTGCGCTCCTGGGGGGAGCACATGCACCAGCACCACACCCGGCTCACCGGCCACGATCTGCTCGTCGAGCAGGCCGTCGAGCAATACACCGACGGGGTGCCGGTGTCAGAGCACTACCTCGCGGTGCGTGACTGACCCGACCTGGCCCGACCCCCGCGGAGGAAAATCAGCCCTGCGCCTCGATGGACACCGGCTGCCACTCCCGCCACGTCGCCAGCCGCTGCGCATAGTCGGCCTCGGCCAGCTGCAGCGGCAACTCACCGAAGAACACCCGCAGCGGCGGCTGCTCGGCGTCGACGATCTTGAGCACCGCGGCGGCCGATGCCTGGGGATCACCGGACTTCGCGGTGCGCTTGGCGCGGGCCTCCTGAGCCTGCCTGTGCGCCTCGGCATACTCCGGCAACTGGGTGGCGTGCCGGGCCGAGGACCCCGCCCAGTCGGTGTCGAAGCCACCCGGTTCGATCAGTGTGACGTGGATGCCGAAGCCGGCGACCTCCTGGGCGAGCGCCTGCGAGAAGCCCTCCAGGGCCCACTTCGAGGCGTGGTAGATCCCGACGTTCTGGAAAGCGGTGATCCCGCCGATCGAGGACACCTGGATGATGTGCCCGCTGCGCTGGGCCCGCAGGAACGGCAGCGCGGCCTGGGTCACCCACAGCGCGCCGAACACGTTCGTCTCGATCTGGTCGCGCGCCTGCGCCTCGGACAGTTCCTCGATGAAACCGAACTGCCCGTACCCGGCGTTGTTGACGACCACGTCGAGCCGGCCGAAGTGCTCATGGGCGGTCCGGACCGCCGCGAAGTCGGCCTCCCGGTCGTTGACGTCGAGGTGCAGCGGCAACAGCGCATCGCCGTACTTGGTGGCCAGGTCCGCCAGCGTCGCGGTGTCCCGCGCGGTGGCGGCCACCTTGTCGCCGCGCTCCAGGGCGGCGATCGTCCATTCCCGTCCGAAACCCCGGGATGCCCCGGTGATGAACCAGACTTTTTCAGCCATAACGTCTCTCCTCGTGATGCCGTCTTCTCAGGCGGTTCCAACGTCATCACGGAATCCCCATTCCCGGAAGGTCGGGACTCACAGGTAGTTTTAATCCGATGAGTAGGGCGTCGCTGGAGAAGGACCCGCACGAGGTCGCATCGATGTTCGATGGCGTGGCCCGCCGGTACGACATCACCAACACCGTGATGTCCCTGGGACAGGACCGGTACTGGCGTCGCGAGACCCGGTCGGCGCTGCAGATCGGCCCGGGGGACCGGGTGCTGGATCTGGCCGCCGGGACGGCGGTGTCCACCGTCGAGCTGGCCACCTCGGGGGCCTGGTGCGTGGCCGCGGACTTCTCCGTCGGGATGCTGGCCGCGGGTGCGAGCCGCGATGTGCCCAAGGTCGGCGCCGACGCCACCCGGCTGCCGTTCGCCGACGGCTCGTTCGATGCGGTGACCATCAGCTTCGGGTTGCGCAATGTGGTCGACCACGTCGCGGGCCTGCAGGAGATGGCGCGGGTGACCCGCCCCGGCGGGCGGCTGGTGGTGTGCGAGTTCTCCACCCCGACCAACGGACTCTTCGCCACCGCGTACAAGGAGTACCTGATGGGCGCGCTGCCGATGATGGCGCGTGCGGTGTCGAGCAATCCCGACGCCTATGTGTATCTGGCCGAGTCGATCCGGGCCTGGCCGACGCAGGTGCAGCTGGCAGAGCGGATCCGCGAAGCCGGCTGGGAAGCGGTGCGCTGGCGCAATCTGACCGGCGGGATCGTCGCGCTGCATGCCGCGGTGAAACCGCTCTGAGTCGCGGTGACCCGAGGACGAAGCTGAGTGAGCATCGCAGCGAGGCACGAGCGAGGAGCGGAGCGAAGCGGAGACGAGACATGAGTACGCCGGTCCTGGCGCTCGCCGGTTTCCTCGGTGCCGGTAAGACGACGCTGCTCAACCATCTGCTGCGCAACAGCCGCGGTGTGCGAATCGGGGCTCTGGTCAACGACTTCGGCGCGGTCAATATCGACGCCATGTTCGTCGCCGGGCAGGTCGACGCGATGGCTTCGCTGTCCAACGGGTGCATCTGCTGCGCCACCGACGCGTCCGAGGCCGCCGAGATGCTGGGCCGGCTGGCCGCGGTGCGGCCGGCCCTGGACCTGATCGTGGTCGAGGCCAGCGGCGTCGCCGAACCGCCGGTGCTGGCCCGCACCATCGCGACCGCGGGCGACGACCGGTTCCACTACGCCGGGCTGGTGCTCGTCGTCGACGCCGCCCAGCCCGCCGACCTGGGGCACGGGGTGCGGGTGGCGGATCTGGTGGTGCTCAACAAGGTCGGTGCAGCCGCCGATCCGGACGCGGTGGCGGCCCGGGTGCGCGCACAGAATCCGGTGGTTCCGTTGGTGCACACCGATTTTGCGCGGGTCGACCCGACATTGTTGATCGATCCGCCGGTGCGCCGGCCGCCGCAGGGGCCCACCCAGTTGTCGCTGGACGAGCTGCTGCGCGAGGACTCCGACCATCACGACCACGCACACCCGGCCTATCAGAGTGTGCAGTTCAGCGCCGAGGCGCCGGTGAATCCACGCCGGTTCCTGGCCTTTCTGCAGGACCGCCCGGCCGGGCTGTACCGGGCGAAGGGCTTCGTCGATTTCGGGGCGGCCGGCCGCTACGGCGTGCAGCTGGTCGGAAGCTCGCTGCGGTTCGACAAACGCGGTGCCGCGGGGCGGGGCAGCACGCTGGTGCTCATCGGCACCGGCCTCGACGAGGACGCGGTGTTGTCCGCGCTGCAGGACTGCACCCGCGAGCCCGCCGACGAGAACGCCATGCTGGCCGTGCACAAGTACATCGTGTGACCGGAGTATCCTGGCCGCTCGCCCGATCCACGAGGAGTCGCAGTGTTCAAGGTCAACGAGTATTTCGACGGTGCCGTCGCGTCGATCGCCTTCACCACTGCGGACGGGCCGGCGACGGCCGGGGTGATGGCCGTCGGCGAGTACGAGTTCGGCACCTCCCAGCTGGAGATCATGACCGTGGTGTCCGGCGCGCTGACGGTCCTGCTGCCCGGTCGCGACGATTGGGAGACCTTCGCCGCCGGAACACAATTCACGGTGCCCGCGGACAGCAAGTTCAAGGTCCGCACCGAGGTCGAGACCGCCTACCTGTGCGAGTACCGCTGACGCCGGACTAGGCGGCGACCCGGGCCCCCACCCCGGCGCACAGGGCGTTGACGTGGCGCACGGTGTGGGCGATGTGGTTGACGCCGGGCACCGCGTCGGTGGTGTCATAGCTGACGTGCGGTCCGGTCCGGGTGGCGATGAACTGCAGCGCCAGCACGGCCGCCTCGATGATGTCCACCACCGTGGCGCCGTGAGCGGCGCCCGGGGGCAGCACCGCGACTGCGGGGTTGTTCAGCAGCTGACCCGCCAACCCGGCGGACGGACCCAGCGCCGCCAGTCCGCCCAATCCGCCCAGCGGCCCGAGCAGGTCGACCAGCAGTTGCACCACACCGCGGGCGATCGACTGGACCATCGGCAGCGGTGTCGGGGCCAGACCGATGTCCACCCCCATCGAATAGAAGGTCCGGATGATCTTGCCGGCCCCGTTGAGCGGGGTGGCCGTGTACAGGTCGATACCCGGCGCGCCGTTGGCCGGCCCGTTGGCCGCGTAATGCCAGCGCGGATCGGGCACCGTGATGCGCGCCGGGCTGATGCCCGCACCCCCGGGATCGGGTGTGCCGCCGCCGGTCACCGCCTCCGGCCGCATCGGGTCGCCGAAGCTGAAACCGCCGACGAAGTCCGGGAATCGGTGCTCAAGCACCCCACCGGGCAGCAACTCCAGATACACCTCGCCCGCGCACTGGGCGCCCTGGCTGTACCCGCCGAGCCCGAAGGTCTGATGTGGGTGCGCGTCGATCCAGTCGATGGCCCACTGCTTGCCGATGGCCACACTCTGCCGGTAGCTGGGCGCGTTCGGGTCGGGGCTGGAGACCGGCCCGAACGACCACGGCGCCTGCGCCGGTACCTCGAAGACGAGGTCGGGGTCGGCGTTCTGCACCACCCAGGAGCTGTATCCGGTGCCCGGTGGCGCCCAGGTTCCCGAGAACGTCAGCCAGGCGTGACGTACCCGGCGCACCCCACCGATATCGGCGAGCAGGTCGCCGAAATCGGTCATTGCGGTACACGTTTCGCGGGCGCCTTCTTCGCGGCCTTGGCTGCGGGGCGTTTACGGGGGATCGGCCTGCCGTTCCCGTTGCCGTTGGTGCGCACCTCGCTCTCGACGAACGCACTGGGCGGCAGGCCATTGGCGGAGCGCCACTGGATCGCGAACTCCATCAACTCCAGCAGCACGTCACCGGAATCACGTTCGACACCGTCGGAAAACACGTGCCGCCAGGCGATCTGCTCGTTGATCGGCACGATCTGCTCGAAGGCGTCGGTGTGTCCGGCGTGCTCGGTGCCATCCGGCTGCCTGCGGTTCCACGGTCCGCGTTCGGGGTCGTCGACGATCTGATTGAACGCCCGCGGGTGACGCGAGTATGCGAAGCGCCACTCGAACGGCCAACCGTTCGCCGCGGTGCCCGTGGTGGCGTTGCGAATCTCCTGTGCATCGGTCATGGCGATATCTCCTGTCTGAGTGGTGGGTGTGAGCAGGGCTTTGAGTTCGGAACCCATGGCACGGCAGCGGTTCCAGCGCAGCATGCGGTCCTCCAGACCGTTCACCCCGCCGTTGATCCTGCGGGTCACGCCCTCCAGGTCGTCGGCGTCGGCCTGGGCGTTGATGTCGGGGCGCGCCACCGTCCAGTACCAGACCGCGCCCAGGAAACCGAACTCGTCGTTGCCGAGCAATTCTGGGGAGTCGACGAAGAAGGTCGGTGACGGCACCAGCCCACGGCTGTGCGCCCACTGCGACACCTGGGTGTAGTTGTGCCGGCCGGTCACCTGGATCGGGCCGCGGCCCTTGAAGCGGCGCCCGTCGTCGTGTTGGAGGTTGCCGAGGTCCCTGCGCCCCTCGTAGGCGCTACCGTCGGCGATCTCCTCCATGTACTTCAGCCCGCCGGATTCGTGCCCGATCTGCGCCAGCCACATGGCGATTCGACCCTCACTGGTGCAGTCACTCTCCTGCAAAGCCCGGGACACGGCGGGCAGCAGTGCACGGTACCGGTCGAAGGACACGCTGCCGCCCATCGCGCGCATCAGGATCTCGGCGGTCTGATCGCTCGGTGAATCCGGAGCCAACGGGTTCACGTCGACGTCGGCGTAGCAGTATCCCTTGGGCGGGATCAAGGTGGCAGCCTGGTCGAAGCTGATCCAGTAATTGAACGGGTCGAACCCGCTGTCGGCGATCCACAGCGCACGGCCGCCGGGGGTGTCGTCGTACCCCATGCACGCGACGTAGTGGAAGACGGTGCCGCCCCGGTACTTCGGGGAGGCGCTGCCCTTGACGCCACGCGGGTAGTTCGACGGCGGCGCCACCCAGTTCATCACCGCGCCGAACCCGCTGTTGATCGAGTCGACGATGTCGGACCACAGTTTGTCGCGCTGCGCGGCGGTCGGCGGATCGTTGGGCATGTTCACCGACGTGTACCGGGCGTCGGGGATCTTTTTGTCGAGTACCCGCTCGATGAGCCCGATGAAATCGGTTCCTGCTGTGGTGGTGCCGATCGCGCGGGCCAGGTCACCCTCGGCTTCCCGGATCCCCCGGGAGTTCAGCACCACCTGCGTCGAGGCAGGCCCGCACCAGAACGGTGTCTCCTGCACGACGATGGTCCGGTCGTACGGCAGAATCTTCTCGCTCATCACCACTCCCTGGTCGTCTCTGGCATCACTGGCGATCGTGACGCCGCCGGCGGTCGGTGATGTGCGTAGCCGGGTACTCGTTTATCCGCTCTGTGCCACGCTCGAATTCGAGTACCCGGCTACCCAGGTCGGTGGCCCTCGGCGCTCCTACCGTGGCGGTGTCGGTACCCATCCGCGGAGGAGTTTCGATGAAGAACATCGTGATATGTCTCGACGGCACCTCCAACGAGGTCAAGGCCAAGGCCGTCACCAACGTCTTCAAGATCGTCGAACTGCTGGACCTGCAGGATCCCGATCGCCAGCGCGTGTACTACGACCCCGGCGTCGGAACGCTGCCGGCGCCGGGCGCCTGGAGCGGTGTGGCCAAGCGGGTTTCGGTCCTCGCAGGACTGGCCCTGGGGCGCGGCATCCGGCAGAACATCGCCGAGGCCTACACCTATCTGATGCGGACCTGGGAACCCGGGGACCAGATCTTCGTCTTCGGGTTCAGCCGCGGCGCCTACACGGCGCGGGCGTTGTGCGGCCTGTTACGGACGGTGGGGTTGCTGCGGCCGGGTTCGGAGAATCTGGTGCCGTACGCCATTCGCGTGTATGCCCGGAATCCGCGGGACGCGGACCTGTCCGGCGCGGAAGGCTGGGACCGGATCAACCGGTTCGCCGGTGCGTTGGCACTGCAGACCCCGGGCGCCACGGTGTCCTGCCCCGTTCGCTATCTGGGAGTGTTCGACACGGTGAAGGCCACCAGCTTCATCGGACCCGACTTCAAATGGCCGTGGACGCGCCGGCTGGCGAACGTTCAGACCGTCCGCCACGCGGTGTCGATCGACGAACGTCGCCGGCCGTATCAGCCCTACCTGCTGACGTTTCCGCCAGCAGGCCAGGCGTACCCGCAGATGGAGGAGGTCTGGTTCGCCGGTATCCATTCCGATATCGGGGGCGGATTCCCGGACAACCCCGAGCTGGGCGATATCTCGATGCGCTGGGTGCTGGACGGGGCCGTCGACGCGGGACTGCACATCCGCGACGACGAGTACGCCCGGCGGTACACCCTCGTCGAATCCGACGCCCGCGTGCCGATCAGCCGGATGAGCTGGGGCGGCCGGCTCGCCGGCGCCGCACCGATCGGCAGCCGGCGGGCGGTGCCCGCGGACGCCGTCATGCACGGCAGCGTCGGGATCCGCTGCGATGCCGACGACGCGTATCGACGGTGCCTTCCCGAGTCGGTGACCTTTCTGGACCGGGGCGCCTGGACGGGCGTCCCCGGTGATCGGCCCGCCGCGGTGGGGGTGCCATGAACGCGCGGCACTGCACCGTCACCATCGTCGCGCAGGACCCGAGCGTCGAACGTAACGGGCAGGTGGTCACCGCGGAGGTCAAGATTCCGCGTGAAGACCTCGAGGACGGCCCGATGGGCTGCTCGCTGTATGTCGTCGACTACGACGCGTCCGCCCGCCGGATGTACCGGCCCGCGTCCGTCCGCAAGGGCCCGCCGCAGCTGAAGAAACGCGACGAGATCCTCGCCGACCCGGTGTTCCACGCCTGGAACGTGTACGCGATCGTCATCCGGACGTTGGTGCGGTTCGAATCGGCGTTGGGCAGGCGGGTGCGCTGGGGTATCCGCGGGCACCAACTCAAGGCGGTACCGCACGCGTTCGAGGACGCGAATGCGTTCTACTCGCCCGAGTCCGAGGCGTTGTTGTTCGGCTACGTGCGCGGGGAGACCGGAGCCGAGAACACCTACCTGTGTCTGTCCCACGACGTCGTCGCGCACGAGACCACCCATGCGCTGCTGGACGGGCTGCGCGGCAGTTTCATCTCACCGTCCTCGGCGGATCAGGCGGCGTTTCACGAGGCCTTCGCCGACATCGTGGCGCTGTTGTCGGTGTTCTCCCTGCCCGAGGCCGTCGAGTACCTGATCGACCCGGACGGTGACCGCGACCGGGTGCCGAAATCGGCGCTGTGCGTCGCCCGGCTGGCCGAGACCGACCTGTTCGGGCTCGGCGAGAACGTCGCCCGGGTGGATGCGCTGCGCAGGTCGGTGAAGATCGTTCCGAGCCCGGACCTGTTGCAGGAGGACACATTTCTGGAAGTACACCGGCGCGGTGAGATCCTGGTCGGTGCCGTGATGCGGACCTTCCTGCACGCCTGGCATGACCGGATGAACCGGCTCTTCCCGGGGGAGAACGTGGCCATCGAGCGTGGCATCGTGGCCGAACAGGGCGCCGACATCGCCGATGTGCTGCTGACCATGTGCATCCGGGCGATCGACTACACCCCTCCGATCCATATCACCTTCGACCACTTCCTGAGCGCGATGCTGACCGCCGACCGGGAGGTGCGGGCCGACGACAATCGGTACAGGCTGCGCTCGACCCTGCGGGAGCAGATGGCCGGCTTCGGCATCACCGGCGCCTCCCGCGGCAAGGACGGCTGCTGGCTCAGCCCCGGGGAAGCGGAAGGACTGGCGCACAACGGGGTCCACTTCTCGTCGTTGCAGACCGACGACACCGAGATGTTCCGCCACGTCTGGAACAACCGCACCAAACTGCATCTGAATCCGCACGCGTTCACCCAGATCAAAAGTATCCGGCCTTGCGTGCGAGTGGCGCCCGAGGACGGCTTCCAGGTTCGCGAGACCGTCGTCGAGTGCACCCAGTACCTGAAGATCCCGGCCAGCGAGTTGCCCGCCTACGGACTTCGGGAGCTGAAGTCGTTGCCCTCGGACACGCCCATCGAACTGCGGGGCGGGTCGACACTGGTCCTCGACGAGTACGGCGACCTGAAATACGAGATCTCCGACAAGCTACCCAGTCCGCTGGCTGTCGACCGGACCCCCGAGGCGGAACGGCGGCGGCGCTGCAAACGGTGGAACGACCGGATCCGGTTCATGTACTGCAGCGGGCAGTTCACCGGTTCCGGCAGCGCCGCGGTGTCGTTGGCAGTACGTCATCGGGACCGCAACACCGACCGTGACCTCGACGCCACCGCCGAACTCGACCGGCGGGCGCGCAGTGCGATGGAGGAGTGGAGATGACGCGCAGCCAGAAGTCGGTCAGACGGGCGGGTATCCGGGCCTACAACGTCGGCTTCGGGGACTGCGTACTGCTGTGGATGGATTACGACGACGGCATCCGGCGCGCCATCCTGATCGATTTCGGGTCAACCGAACTGCCGGGGGATTTCCCGAAGAACCACCTGGACCGGGTGGCCGAGGATATCCGCAAGGTGGTGTGTAACCGGACCGAGAACCCCGACCCGTCCATCACCGACGGGCGGCTGCAGATGGTGGTGGCCACCCACCGCCACGCCGACCACATCAGTGGGTTCGGCCGCGCCCGAGCCGCCGCGATCATCCGGGATCTGGGGCCTCGTAAGGTCGTTGCGCCGTGGACCGAGAACCCCCGGCTGCCCTCCGACGCGACCGCCCCGGTCGGGCACAAACGGCTGGTCTCCACGATCGACAACATGCAGTCCTTCGCGGCCGGGGTTCGAACCGAGGCGATCAAACTGGATCGGCTGCAACGCTTTCCCGACGGCGTGGGTGAGCGGTTGCGCTTCCTCGGCGAGAAGAACATCGCCAATGAGCGAGCGGTGCGGTGTCTACAGGACCTGGCCGAGGCCGGCACCGGGATGTACGTCAAGTACGGAGACGACCTGAGCGATCAGCGTCTGCTGCCCGGGGTGACGATCAAGGTCCTCGGCCCGCCGACGCTGGCCGAGGCGCCGTCTCTGGCCCGGCAGGCCCAGATGAACGAGCAGTTCTGGCATCTCGCGTCGAACTGGGGCCGCGCCGCCCGGGGCGGCGACGCGACGTGCGAAGACCTCCGGCCGCTGTTCGCCTCGACGATGACCCGGGTGCCGCAGGCGGCCAGGTGGTTGACCCCGCGCATCGACCGCGCGCACGCCGACAACATGCTCTCGCTGCTGCGGACCATGGATTCGTCCCTCAACAACACCAGCGTGATCCTGCAGATCCGGATCGGTGACTCCCTGCTGATCTTCCCGGGCGATGCCCAGATCGAGAATTGGAGCTGGATTCTGTTCCATGCCAACGGCTTGGAGGCCGACCGGCTGCGCGAGGAGCTGACCCGCACGAACATCTACAAGGTCGGGCACCACGGCAGCCTCAACGCCACACCCAAGACGATGTGGAATCAGTTCCTGCACCGGGGGGAGTCGGACTCCACCGCCAACCGGAGACTGATCACCCTGCTGTCGACCTTGGACGGCAAGCACGGCAGCCGGGAGGACAACACCGAGGTGCCGCGACAAACACTGGTGCGGGCCCTGAAAGCGGAGTCGACCCTGTACAGCACCGAGATCCAGAAGAGCCCGTGGTGGACCGACATCGCGGTACCCGTCCGATGCGATTAGATGAGGTCCTTCTTGCGCCTGATCCGGCGGCGGACATCGCCCATCATCACCTGGCTGCCGCCGTGCCGGATGAACCGCGGCAGGAACCGGTTGACGAACGACACGAACACGAACAGGTTCTCGAACCGACGCTGATCGGCGGCGGAGAAGCTCAAGCCCATCGCGTCGCGGAACACCGGCGCCAGTGACCCGATGGTGAGGAACTTCAGCAGCGGGCCGAAGGTCACCCGCAGCGGCCAGCGGACGATCTTCAGATCCACCATGCGCATCAGGTATTCGCGGATGTGGTCGTCGATGGCCACCCGCTGGCACGCGGTGTTCCAGTAGACGTCGAAATCGGCTCGGGTTGACGGCCATTGGTCCGCGGTGACCTGCAGGGTGGTGCCCAACGGCTGCGCCGAGCGGTAGAACTGTTCGGCCTGCTCGTCGGTCATCGCGCCGTGCAACAACTGGAAGGTGTCCTCGAACCCGACGAACAGGCAGGCTGCCACCCACAGTTGCAGCTCCCGGTCGAAGGCGTTGTAGCGCACCGGGCTGGCGTCGGTGGTCTGCACCTGACGGTGCGCACCGTCGACCGCTTCACGGAACGCGCGACGCTCGTCATCGGTGCCGAGGATGGCCACCGCCAGATACTGCGTGGTGGTGCGGGCGCGCTTCCACGGGTGTTCCATCAGGCTGCCGGATTTCACCCGGCTCTCGGCGACGCCATAGCCGACCTCGGGCCAGGCCAGCTGCATGATCACGTTGGCCGCCGCCCCGGCGAAGGACCAGAAGTCCAGCGCGTCCTGGATCGCCACGTCGCCCCGGTGCCAGCGCGGCGTGCGCTGCTCGATGGTGATCCGGGTGTCGGCGGTGGTGAGACGCGGTGGCGACCCGAAATCGAGGTAGCCCGCGGGCATGGCGCCCCTCCTCCCGAACTTGTCCGGCAACGTCGAAGACTGCGGTCTGGTGTGAAGCCTGTCACATCGCGCGGAGCCCACGCAAGGCGCTATGTGAATACAGATTCGCCCGCCGGAATCTCCCGTCCAATGGGAAACACAAGGTCATCTAACGAAGGACCGAGCCGATTAGTAAAGAGATATTCGCTCCGAGTGGAGATCGCGGGCAGATGCATTACCGTGGGGGTATGTCCACAGCCGACAGCCCCGCGCCACCCGCAGTACGGCGTCGGCCGCGGGACCGTAAGGCCCAGATCGTCAAGGCGTCGGCGGAGGCCTTCAGCGCGCTCGGCTACCACGCGGTGAGCATGGAGGAGATCGCCGCCCGCGTCGGTATCTCCGCGGCCGCGCTGTACCGGCATTCCTCGAGCAAGTACGTGCTGTTCCGGGACGCCGTCCTGGGGCTCGGGCAGCAACTGGTCGACAGCACCGACCTTCCCGATGAGGATCGGGACCCGGCCACACTGCTGACCGAACTCATCGAAGCGGTCGTGGACACCTCCATCGCCAATCGAACATCCGGCGGGATGTACCGCTGGGAGGGCCGCTATCTCAACGACGAGGATCAAGCGGCGCTGAAGAGCCAGATCGGGTTGGTCAACCGGCGGCTACAGAAACCGCTGCTGCAGTTGCGTCCCGAATTGACCTCGCACGAGCGCTGGATGCTGTCCTCGGCTGCGCTGAGTGTCACCGGCAGCGTCACCGATCACCGGGCGTCGCTGCCGGTCGCCGAGATCAGGGAGCTGCTGACCGGCCTGGCCTCGGCCGTGCTGACCGCGACGCTGCCCGCACCGTTCGACGAGCCCGAACCAGAACCTTTGGTGCCCAACAGTCTGAGTGTCGGCGGTCGCTACGAGCTGTTGCTGCAGGAGTCGCTGCTGCTCTTCCACAAGAAGGGCTTCCGGGAGACCAGCATGGAAGACATCGCTGCCGCGGTAGGTATGAAAGCCTCCGGCATCTACCGGTACTTCCCCGGCAAGGCCGATCTGCTCGTCGCCTCCTACCGGCGTTCCGCCGACCGGGTCTCCGGCGACGTGTCGAGTGTGCTTGCCGCGGAATCAGATCCGGAACAGGCACTGGCCAAGCTGATCGACCTCTATGTCGCCCGGTCGTTCCGCGAGCCCGAGATCGCGTATGTGTACTACGCCGAGCGCGGCAACATCCCCGAGGCAGAACGTGCACCCATCCGCAACATCCAGCGTGCCACGGTGGACGAGTGGGCCCGGCTACTCGCCGCTGCCCGTCCCGAATTCAGCCACGCACAAGCCACATTCGCGGTACACGCCGCGCTGGCCCTGGTGGTCGACCTGGGCCGGCTGGTGCGCTACGAGAACAGCGGGCATTCCCGGGCCTGCGTGCGGCTGCTGATGGAGATGACGCTGCTGGGGCGTGAGCCACACCTGGTTTGAGGTCAGCTGAACGGTTTGCGTTCGTCGATGCGGCGGGACGCCAGACCGGCCGAACGCCACACCCGCGCGATCCAGTCCTCGTCCTCCTCGGTGACCAGGTTGCCCATCATCCGCACCGCTACCTTCATCAGGAAATGCGAGCGCATCGCCACCGGTCCGGCGGCGGGCAAGAACCGCGGCAGCGTCAGCAACAACGCGAGTCGGCGCGCGGCGGAGAACCCGCGACCGTAATGCTCGGTCAGCACCGCCGGCCAGGACTCGGTCAGGTCGCCGGACCCCAGCAGCCCTGCGGCCAGTCGCCCGGTCTCCAGGCCGTAGTCGATGCCCTCCCCGTTGAGCGGGTTGACGCAGGCCGCCGCATCGCCGATCAGCATCCAGTTCGGGCCGGACACCCCCGATACCGCCCCGCCCATCGGCAGCAGGGCGGACAGCCCGGCCCGGGGCTCGCCCTCGAAACCCCACTCATCCCGGCGCAGCCCGCAGTAGTAGGACATCAACTTCGGCAGTCGGACTTCGGCCGGACGTTTCGCGGTGGCCAGCGCGCCCACCCCGATGTTCACCTCGCCGTTGCCGAGCGGGAAGATCCAGCCATAACCCGGCAGCACCTGGTTCTCCGGGGACCGCAATTCCAGATGTGAGGTGATCCACGGCTCGTCGGCCCGCGGCGAGGCGATGTACCCGCGGATCGCGACCCCGTACACCGTCTCCTGATGCCACGACCGGCCCAGCGTGCGGCCCAAAGTGGAGCGGGCGCCGTCGGCGACGATCAGCTCACCCACGCCGACCTCGGAACCGTCATCGAGGATCAGTTCCGATACCCGGCCCGCCGAGTCGTGGCGCACATCAACCACTTTGACGCCGAGCAACATCTTGGCGCCGTCGTCGGCCGCGACCATGCGGATCCGGTCGTCGAGTTCGGTGCGGGGGACCGCGCTGCTGTTCGGCGGGAAGGATGGCCCCGGCCAGGGGATCTCCACATCGGCACCGAAACCGGACATCCGCAGACCGTGGTGACTGATCCGGCCGCCGAGCCAGTCCCCGAGCCCGAGGCGCTGCAACTCCGAGATGGCGCGCGGGGTCAGGCCGTCGCCGCAGGCCTTGTCCCTGGGGAACTGAGCGGAGTCGATGACGAGCACGTCCCGGCCGGCGCGGGTTGCCCATGCGGCAGCCGACGCGCCCGCGGGTCCGGCGCCGACGACAACCACGTCTGCCTTGATCGTCCCCGAGCTGCTGGTGCGCCCCCGGTCCCCCGAGTCGCTGCGCTCTCCCCCGCGAGCGGGAGGTGCCCCCAGCCCGCCGTCTCCGGTGCTGTCCACGCCACCCAGTATGTTGGACGAATGAGGACACCGGCGAGCGTGGTGGCGGGAGTGGACTTCGGGGATCCCGAATTCGCTGCTTCGGTACGCGACGGCGTGGCGCGCATCGAAGAATTGATGGCCACCGAGTTGGGCCGGGCCGACGAGCTGATGGCCGAGGCCGTCCAGCATCTGTTCCAGGCCGGCGGCAAGCGGTTCCGCCCGCTGTTCACCGTGCTGGCCGGATCGCTGGGCCCGCGGCCGGACGACCACGAGATCACCATCGCCGGCGCCGTGATCGAACTCGTGCACCTCGCGACGCTGTACCACGACGACGTGATGGACGAGGCCCAGGTGCGCCGCGGTGCCGACAGCGCCAACGCGCGGTGGGGCAACAACATCGCGATCCTGGCCGGTGACTACCTGTTCGCCACCGCCTCCCGGCTGGTGTCCCGGCTCGGCCCGGACGCCGTGCGGATCATTGCCGACACCTTCGCGCAGCTGGTGACCGGGCAGATGCGCGAAACCCGCGGCGCGGCCGAGCACATCGACGAGATCGAGCACTACCTCAAAGTCGTCTACGAGAAGACGGCCTGCCTGATCGAGGCGTCCGGCCGGTTCGGCGCGACCTTCTCCGGCGCCGGCGAAGAGCAGATCGAGCGGCTGGCCCGGCTCGGCGGCATCGTCGGGACCGCCTTCCAGATCTCCGACGACATCATCGACATCGACAGCGACCCGGAAGAATCGGGCAAGGTGCCCGGCACCGACCTGCGCGAGGGCGTGCACACCCTGCCCGTGCTCTACGCGCTGCGCGAATCCGGGCCCGACGCCGACCGGCTGCGGGTGCTGCTGGCCCGGCCCGTCGAGGACGACGACGAGGTCGCCGAGGCGCTGACGCTGCTGCGCCGGTCGCCGGGCATGGTGCGAGCCAAGGAAACGGTGCGTGAGTACGCGGTCCGGGCCCGCGAGGAGCTGGACAACCTGCCCGCCGGCCCGGGCCGCGACGCCCTGGCCACGCTGGTGGACTACACCGTCACCCGGCACGGCTGAACTCCGCGCCTGCGGCCGGGTCGGAACCAACGAGCAAATTCGGGCGTTGGATCAGCAGAGACTTTCGTAGGAGGAAGCTGATGACCTGGCATCCCCATGCCAACCGGATGAAGACCTTCGCGCTGCTGGTCGGCATGTCTGCGCTGATCGTGTTCATCGGTTCGCTGTTCGGCAACCAGTCGATCCTTTGGCTATCGGTGCTGTTCGCCGTCGGCATGAACGCGTACGTCTACTTCAACAGCGACAAGATGGCGCTGCGCGCCATGCACGCCCAGCCCGTCACCGAGATGCAGGCGTCGGCGATGTACCGGATCGTGCGCGAGCTCGCGACCACCGCCCGCCAGCCGATGCCGCGGCTCTATATCAGTGACACCGCGGCGCCCAACGCATTCGCCACCGGCCGCAACCCGCGCAACGCCGCGGTCTGCTGCACCACCGGCATCCTGCAGATCCTCGACGAACGCGAACTGCGCGCGGTGCTGGGCCACGAGCTGTCCCACGTGTACAACCGCGACATCCTGATCTCCTGTGTCGCCGGTGCGCTGGCCTCGGTGATCACCGCTCTGGCCAATATCGCGATGTTCGCCTCGATGTTCGGCGGCAACCGCGAGGGTGGGGTGAATCCCTTTGCGATGCTGCTGGTTTCGCTGCTCGGGCCGATCGCGGCCACCGTGGTCAAACTGGCGGTGTCCCGTTCCCGGGAGTACCAGGCCGACCAGTCCGGCGCCGAGTTGACCGGCGATCCGCTGGCGTTGGCCAGTGCGCTGCGCAAGATCGCCTACGGCGTGCAGGCCGCGCCGCTGCCGCCGGAGCCGCAACTGGCCGATCAGGCCCACCTGATGATCGCCAACCCGTTCCGGGCCGGGGAGAAGATCGGCAAGCTGTTCTCCACCCACCCGCCGATCGAGGACCGCATCCGTCGCCTGGAGCAGATGGCCGGCCGGTGATTTCGGCGCGTTCACGTATGCAATACGAACTCCGAGCGCGCCGAAATCGCGGACGCGTTAGGGTGACGCCATGCGCATGCGAGGTTTGCTCACCACTCTGGGGGCCGCCGCCGTGATGAGTGCCCCGGCGATCGCCGGGGCCGAACCCGCACCACCGCCACCGCCGCCCCCGGGCCCCGCCATCAATGCCTGGGAACTGGTGATGCCGTCGGCCTACGCGGTCAACGACGGCAGTCTGTACGCCTTCACCACCCCGGGGGACATCACCTGCGTGATGAGCCGCGGGACCGGCGGCTACGGCTGCAGCGGCCCGTTCCCGGGTGCACCCAACGGCGCCAACGTGGTCTCCGGCGGCCAGGCGGGCGCGCCCGGTTTCGCATCCGCCGCCAACCCGATCTACGTCGGGGACAAACCGGCCCAGCCGCTGCCGCCGAACTCGCGGATCAGCTTCCAACACGTCAGCTGCGGCACGGACGGGGTGCTCACCTCGTGCCAGAACTCGTTCGATCAGTCCGGCTTCGTGATCGGCCCGGCGGGCAGTTACATCCTCAACCCGACCAATCCGCTGCTGGACCGGCCCGAGGGACGCAACCCCTACCTCAACTGACCGCCGCGCCCGGACTCAGAAGCCGGCGCCGTGCACCTCGTGGCCGGGCTTCTCCAGCATCAAGCCGCGGTAGGCGTCCTCGACCGTGCAGCCGCGGTTGATGACGCCGTCGACCTCACGGGCGATCGGCATCGGAATGCCGTACTGCTCGGCGAATTCCATGATGACCGAGGCCGCCTTGACGCCCTCGGCGACCTGGTTCATGGCCGCGATGATCTCGTCGACCGTCTTGCCGGACCCGAGCTCTTCACCGACGTGCCGGTTGCGGCTGCGCTGACTGGTACAGGTGACGATGAGATCGCCCATCCCGGCCAGTCCGCCGAAGGTGTCGCGGTGCCCGCCCATCGCCACCCCGAGCTTGGACATCTCGGCCACCGCGCGGGCCATCACCATGGCGCGGGTGTTCTCCCCGATGCCCAATGAGTAGCCCATCCCGACCGCGATCGCGTACACGTTCTTCAACGCGCCGGCCATCTCCACACCCACCACGTCGTCGGTGGTGTAGGTGCGGAATCGCCTGGTGCGGAACAGGTCCGCCAGGTTGGCGGCCAGATGCTGATCGGGCATCGCCAAGACCGCGGCGGCCGCGTAGCCCTCGGCGACCTCGCGCGCGATGTTCGGCCCGGCCAGGATGCCGGCCGGATGCCCGGGCAGCACCTCGTCGACGATCTGGCTCATCCGCATGTTGGTGCCCTGCTCCAGACCTTTGACCAGAGACACCACCGGCACCCACGGGCGCACTTCGCGGGCCAGTTCCTCCAGCACGCCGCGGAATCCGTGCGAGGGCACGCCCATCACGATGACATCGGCGCACTGGGCTGCCTCGGAGAAATCCGTGGTGGCCCGCAGCGCCTCGGGCAGCGCCACCTCGTCACCGAGATACCGCGAATTGCGGTGGTTGTCGTTGATGTCCTTGGCGGTGTCCTCCGAGCGCACCCATTGCAGGGTCGGGGTTCGTCGCGCGCAGATGGTGGCGACGGTGGTGCCCCAGGATCCTCCGCCCAGGACGACGACGTTGGGTTCGCGTTGCGCAGGTGCCATCCGGTCAGCGTATTGCCGTGGCCCGGCCGGTGACCGCAAGTTGCTGAACTGGCGTGTACCCGTTCGATCACGATGCCCAGCGGAAACGGCGTCGTCGGCCCTCCCGGGCCCGCGAAGAGGGTGTCGATGAGGGCCCGCCGAAGCGGCTAAGTTAATCGGTATTTACGAGTGTCCGGCTCCGTCGCGAAGTGTGCGGGAGCGCCCCTCACCACGGGCGTGTGGCGTCGCCGATGACCCGGCCCGGGCTACGGAATGCGTCGTAAAAATCCTCGATAACCCCATTCCGCGTGGTTCTACGCGGGGTGCGCGGAGCAACCTGTCGAGCCGAATCGAAACGATCAACGCGCTTAGCTGTAGGTGCTACGCTGCACACTCGATCTATGTGAATGGAAATTCTGCAAAACGTTGACGCCGGCGGAGCCGCGACGATACGGTGCCAAACACTGCGAGTGTTCTGCCGGAGGCGCCGGGGCTCGGTGTCGGGAGGGATGTACTTTGCCTGCTCTATCTCTGTGCGAGAGAGGGTGACCACGTCGCGCGAGCGTCCGTCCAACGGGGGAGACGGGCTCGAAGCCATCGGGGACTGGGCAACCGGGTACACCAGGCGCCATCCGATCGCCGCGCTACAGACCGTCGGTGACCAGTTCGTGTTGGGTGTGCGCACCCTCCAGCATCTGTTCATCGATCTGTTCACGGGTCGGTTCCAGTGGCAGGAGTTCATCCGGCAGGGTTCTTTCATGGCCGGCACCGCGGTGGTGCCGACGGTGTTGGTGGCGTTGCCCATCGGGGTGACGCTGTCCATCCAGTTCGCCCTGCTGGCCGGTCAGGTCGGCGCGACCTCACTGGCCGGTGCGGCGAGCGGGTTGGCGGTGATCCGGCAGGCCGCGTCGCTGACCGCGGCCATCCTGATGGCGGCCGCGGTGGGGTCGGCCATCACCGCCGATCTCGGTTCCCGGACCATGCGCGAGGAGACCGACGCCATGGAGGTCATGGGTGTTTCGGTGATCCGGCGTCTGGTGGTACCGCGGTTCGCCGCCGCAATCATGATCGGCGTCGCGTTGACCGGCGTGGTGTGCTTCGTCGGCTTCCTGGCCAGCTTCCTGTTCAACGTGTACTTCCAGAACGGCGCACCCGGCAGTTTCGTGGCGACCTTCGCCTCGTTCGCCACCACCGGAGACATGGTCGTCGCCCTCGTGAAGGCGGTGATCTTCGGTGCGATCGTGGCCGTGGTGGCCTGCCAGAAGGGGTTGTCCACCGCCGGCGGGCCGACCGGTGTCGCCAACTCGGTGAACGCGGCGGTGGTCGAGTCGATCCTGCTGCTGATGATCGTCAACGTCGTGATCAGCCAGCTCTACATCATGATGTTCCCGAGGGTCGGTCTCTGACATGGCCGCAACGACATTCGTGCCCAAGCTGCTGGCGCCCTGGGTTTCGCTCGGGCACCGCATGGCCATGCCGTTCGCCCGGCTCGGGCACATGGTGGTGTTCTTCGTCCGTGCCATCACCGCAATCCCGTTGGTACTGCGCCAGTACCGTAAGGAATTCATCCGGCTGCTCTCGGATGTCACCTGGGGCAACGGTTCTCTGGTCGTCGGTGGCGGCACCGTCGGGGTGGCGGTGGTCCTCGGTATCACCGTCGGCGCGCTGGTCGGGATCGAGGGTTACAACTTCCTGGACCTGCTGGGGCTGGGGCCCGCCACCGGCATCATCTCCTCCCTGGTGAACACCCGGGAGTTGGCGCCCATCGCACTGTCTCTGGCGTTCGCGACCCAGGCCGGCTGCCGCTTCACCGCGCAACTCGGCGCCATGCGGATCGCCGAGGAGATCGACGCGCTCAACGCGATCGCGATCCGACCCATCCCGTACCTGGTGACCACCCGGTTGATGGCGGCCACCGTGGCCACCGTCCCGCTGTACGTGGCCTGCCTGGCGGTCAGCTACCTGACCACCCAGATCGTGGTCGCGGTGATCAGCGGTGGGGCGAACGGTTCCTATACGCACTACTTCACACTCATGCTGTCCGGTCAGGACATCCTCTACTCGTTGATCAAGGCCGTGATCTTCGTGTGGATCGCCTCGACGGTGCAGTGCTACTACGGGTTCTACGCCTCCGGTGGTCCGGTCGGCGTCGGTGTCGCGGCCGGGCACGCCATGCGCGCCAGCATCACCGTGGTGATCATCGTCAACATGCTGCTCACCATGGCGCTGTGGTCGGTGGACTCCGGTGCAAGGTTCGGAGGGTAGATGTCGAGTCCCCTGGAAATCGACGGACGCGGGCCGTCCAATCGCCAACTGTTGGTGTGCGGCATCGTCGTCGCGCTGGTCGGCGTGCTCGTCGCGACGCTGCTGCTGATCAAATCCACCGGGCGCATGGACCCCTACGTCAAGGTGGTCGCCGCCCTGCAGAACGTCGGTGACGGTCTGCCCCAACGTTCCGACGTGAAGTACCACGGCCTGCTGGTGGGCATGGTCGACGGTGTCACCCCGGCCACCGACGGCCGGCCCAACTTCGTCGACATCAACCTCGACCCCACCTATGCGTCGGCGATCCCGAGCACGGTGACCGCGCGGGTGGTCCCGAGCAACGTATTCGCCGTGTCCTCGGTGCAATTGGTCGAGAACGGTCCCGGCCCCGCGATCACGGCCGGTGCCGAGATCGTCGAGGACACCGAACTGCCGACGGTGTTGTTCCAGACCACCATCAGCAAGCTGCGCGACATCCTGGCCGCCACCGGCCGCGGCCGCGAGGACGACACGGTGGGCGTGCTGGCCGCGGTCAACGCGGCCACCGAGAACCGTCGCACCGAGCTGTTGGCCAGCGGCGCCCAGTTGAACCGGATGATCGACGAGGTCGATTCGATCGTGGCGACCGAGCCGGGACCGACCACCATGTCGGCGCTCATCGACGCGGCCCGGGGACTGCAGACCACCGCCCCCGAGTTGGTGGATGCGCTGCACCTGGCGGTCAAGCCGATGCAGACCCTGGTGGAACAACGCGCCCAACTCGATTCGTTGGTTGCGGCCGGTCTCAAGACCACCGGCACCAGCCACACCGCGCTGAACAACCACACCGACCGGCTGGTCACCATCACCTCCGAGATGACGCCGGTGGTGGGGAATCTGGCCGATACCTCGCACCACTGGCTGCCCGCGTTCCGCAAGCTCAACGGGCTGTCGGACAAGTTCCTGGCCGAGGTGTGGCGGCCCGAGCGCGATGCCGGCAACATGCGGATCAACCTCTCGCTCACCCCGACTTACACCTATACCCGGGCCGACTGCCCGCAATACGGCGAGCTGAAGGGGCCGAGCTGTTACACCGCACCGCTGGTGGTGACGCGACCGGCGCTGCCCGACACACTGCTGCCGCAGAACTACCAGCCGCCCAAGGATCTGGCGCCGCCGCCGGGCACCATCGTCGGGGAGAACGGCAACCTGGTCGCGGTGGGGCCGCCGCTGGTCAATCCCTACCCGAACCTGGCCGACCCGAATCCGCCACTGCCGCCGGGCATGTTGCCGGCACCGCCGGTGCCCGGCACCGCGAACTCCGCGTTGCCGGTGGTCCCGCCACCGGCGGTGAACCAATCCCCGCTGGCCCCGGTGGCACCCAAACCTGGTGACCCGGTGCGCCCGCCGGCGCCCGGCCCCGCACCGGCGCCCGGCCCCGCACCGGTGCCCGCACCCGGCCCGGCCCCGGGTCCCGCGCCGGGGGCCGCGGAAGCCGCACCCGTCTCGTTCGGCGGCAATGTCGGCCCGGTCGGCAGCCCGCAGGAGCGCGCGATGCTCAGTGTGGTCACCGGCCAACCCGCCAGCACGGCAACGCAATTGCTGCTCGGCCCGGTGACCCGCGGGATGACGGTGTCGCCGGCCGGGGGAGAGGAGCCCCGATGAAAGCGCGTGGCGCCCTGATCGGGTTGTCTCTGTTCATGGTGGTGGCCCTCACGTTGACCTGGATGGTCTATGTGACGCTGCGCCGGGACGTGGCGGGTTCCACCGTGCCCTACGCGGCGGTCTTCACCGACGTGTTCGGGCTGCGCGAGGGCGATGACGTCCGGATGGCCGGCGTGCGGGTGGGCCGGGTCGAGTCGGTCGAACTCGAAGGCGCCCAGGCCAAGGTGTCCTTCGTGGTGCAGTCCGACCAGACCGTGTTCGGCAACACGGTCGCCTCGGTGACCTACCAGAACATCGTCGGACAGCGGTATCTCGGTCTGTCCCTGGGCAAGCTCGGTGAGACCACACCGTTGCCGGCAGGCAGCGTCATCCCGGTCGAGCGCACCGACCCGTCCTTCGACGTGGGCACCCTGCTCAACGGGTACGAACCGCTGTTCAGCCTGCTCGACCCCAAGCATGCGGACAACCTCACCAAGGGCGTCATCGCTTCGCTGCAGGGCGATGAGGGGTCGCTGACGGCCCTGATCGACCAGACCGCCGAACTCACCGACGCTTTCGCCGGACGGGACGAGGAACTCGGCGGGGTGATCACCGACCTCAACAAGGTGGCGGCCAACCTCGCCCAGCACAACGACGATCTCGACCACATCGTCGGTCAGGCTCAGACGGTGGTGTCGACCTTCGATGCCCGCCGGCCCGAGCTGGTGGACTCGATGGGCTCGATCGCCAAGGTGGTGCGCCAACTGTCGACCATCACCGATGAGGTCTATCCGTCGTTGAACGAACTCGTCCAGCGTCAGCCGGGTTTCGCCTCGCACATGGTCGGCATCGAACCGCAGCTGGCGTTCCTGGGAGCGAACCTCCCGCTGCTGTTGAAGGGGTTCGCCCGTATCACCGGCGAGGGCAGCTATGCCAACGCCTATGCGTGTGAGCTGAACGCCACCGGCTTCTTCCCCGGGCTCAACGACGTGACACCCATCATCGTCAACGCCGCGACACCGGGGAACAAAGCCCAACACACACCCAAGTGCAGGAACATGGCCAATGGCTGAGACAACGAAACCCAAGCGGCGCAGGGTGATCGAGAGCTACAGCCGGCTGTGGCTCGGCGTGATCGCGATCGCCGTGGTGTCGGTGCTGATCGGAGTCCTGCTGCTGGTGCGGGTGGCCGACGTCGGGTACACCACCTACACCGCGCGGTTCCTGCAGGCGGCTGCCCTCAAGGTCGGCAACCCGGTTACGGTAGCCGGCATCCCGGTCGGTGAGGTGAAGTCCATGAAGCTGGCCGGTGACCACGTCGAAGCGAAAATCAAGGTGCGCAACGACGTCGCCCTCGGCCAGGATTCCCGGGCAACCATCATGATCACCACGATCCTCGGATCCCGTTATCTGTCCCTGGAACCGGCCGGCCCCGGCGAATTGCCGGACCGCACATTCGATCTCACCCACACCGAGGTGCCCTATGACCTGCAGGAGGCGCTGACCGACGTCACCACGACCTTCGATCAGGTCGACTCCGATCAGTTCGCCGAGACGTTGCAGATTCTGGGCAAGCAGATGGAGACGCTGCCGCCGGTGGTCCCGCAGGCTCTGGCGAACACCCACACGCTGTCCTCGATCATCGCCGAGCGCCGCGACCAGTTGGGTGAGCTGCTCAAGACGACCGAACTGGTCAGTTCCACGCTGCACCGGCAGAAGGCGACGATCGGGAACCTGATGAATCAGGGCAACTCGTTGTTGAGTGAGTTCGTCGCGCGCCGGGCCAGTTTCCACGCCATGATGAACGGGCTCACCAACCTGGTGCAGACCTTGAGCAGCATCGCGATCGACGACCGGCCGGCACTGGAGAAGCTCCTCGACGATCTGAATGAGCTGTCCACGCTGCTCGGCAAGAACGACGGGATGCTGCGCAGCATCCTGCAGACCGCACCGATCGTAGTTCGCAACTTCGCCAACATGACCGGCACCGGCAACGCGATCGACTTCTACGCGGCCAACGGTCTGCTGGTCGACTCGTGGATGTGCGCAATCAGCGGCCGGGCCAAGCAGTTCAGCCTGATCCAGTACTACCAGGACTGCAAATGAGCGGTAAAAAGAGCAAGACCAAAGCCATCGTGATCGCCGCCGTCGGCGTGGCCGTGGCCCTGGCGGTCACCGCCGCGGCGGTGACCTTCACCAAGGACCGGTTGGACACCATGACCGTGACGGCCCAGTTCGACAGTGCGGCAGGCCTGTACGAGGGCAATGTGGTCGCGGTGCTGGGGATGCCGGTGGGTGAGGTCACCAAGATCACCCCGAAGACCGGATACGTCGAGGTCGAGTTCACCGTCGACAAGGACGTCGACGTTCCCGACGATGTGCAGGCGGCGACCATCTCGAATTCGATCCTGACCGACCGGCAGATCGAGCTGACCCCGCCCTACCGCGGTGGTCCGAAGCTGCAGAACCACGACACCATCGGGTTGAACCGCACCCGGACACCGGTCGAGTTCGCGCGGGTGCTCGACGTCCTGGACAAGCTGTCGGGTTCGTTGCGCGGCGACGGGAAGGGTAACGGCCCGCTCGCCGATGTCGTGAACTCCGGTGCTGCCGTCGTCGACGGCAACGGGCAGCAGACCAAGGACGCACTCGGGGAACTGTCCAATGCCTTGCGGCTCAGCTCCGATCGCGGTGCAGTCACCAAGGATCAGCTGACCACCATCGTGCGGAACCTCGGGTCGCTGTCGGAGGCGGCGGCCGAAAACGATGCCATGATGCGCGAGTTCGGTTCCTCGGTACGGGCGCTGAGCCAGATCCTCGCCGACGAAGACCTGGGCAGTGGCACCACCGGCAAGAAGATCAACGAGGTGCTCACCAATGTCGGTGAGGTGTTGGAGACCCACCGGGACGCGATCAAGGGCCTGGTGTCCAACGGCGAGATCGTCACCAAGACCACCGTGGAGCACGAACGCGATCTGATGGAGCTCCTCGACGTCGCCCCGATGACCCTGGACAACCTGTACAACGTGACCGACCAGAAGAGCGGTGCGCTGCGGGTGAAGGTGGTGACCGACAAGATTCTGTTCGAAAACCAGCTGGTCAAGGAGGTCTGCAACATGATGGGCCTGCGGCAATTGGGGTGTTCCACTGGCACTCTGCAGGACTTCGGACCGGACTTCGGGTTGAGCTACATGCTTGAGGGTCTCGCCGCGATGGGGCAGAAGTGATGCGGGCGAGCCGGGTTCGCCGGGGGGCCGCGGCGCTGGCGGTCACCAGCTGCCTGACCGTGTCCGGCTGCTCCGACATGAGTTTGGCGAGCCTGCCGCTACCGGTTCCCGGCGTGGGGTCCGGTGGCTACCAGTTGACCGCGGTGTTCTCGAACGCGCTGAACCTGCCCGCCAACGCGAAGGTGAAGCTGGCCGGTGCCGATATCGGCGAGATGGATTCGATGGAGGCCCGCAACTACACCGCGGTGGCCACCCTGCGGATCATGGACGGCGTGCAGTTGCCCCAGGGCAGCACCGCGGAGCTACGTTCAGCAACCCCGCTCGGTGACGTGTTCATCGCGATCAAGCCGCCGCCGTCGGCCGGGCCGTCGGTGCCGCTGTTGCGCGACGGCGACACCATCGGCCTGGAATCGACGGCTGCCGCGGCGACCGTCGAATCGGTGCTGAGTTCGGCGGCGATCCTGGTCAACGGTGGTGCGGTGCGCAACTTCACCAACCTCATCAACGGATTGGGCAAGGCGACCGGTGATCAGGGAGAGGCGTTCGGGACCCTGGTCCGCAAGACCAACCACACCCTGGGCACCCTGAATGCACGGTCGGAGGAAATCTCCACCGCGATGTCGGAGACTTCGCGCCTGGCATCGGCGATCGAGGCCAAGAATCAGATGCTCGGCGAGGTGATGGCACAGGCCCGCCCGGCCACTGACACCCTGGCCGAGCACACCACCCAGATTGCCGACCTGGTCACCGAGATCGGTGACGTGTCCGACCAGTTGCGGAAGTTCCCGTCCATCGCGGGCACCGACACCAGTGGCCGCAGCGTCATCGCAGACGCCAACCGGGTGGCGGGCGCGTGGAACGATGTGGCGCTGGCCCCGGACACGTCGCTGTATGCGCTCAACCGGCTGATCCCGTTGTTCGTCAAGCTTTCCTCCAGCAGTGCAATCGCTTTGGACGCGAGCATCGACCGGCTGGTGCTCGGCTCCATCCCGGACATCGGGTTCGCCGGAGACACCGGCCTGCACGGACCGAAACGCGCCGATTGGCACCAGTTGGTCGGCACGCTGAAGTACAGCCTGTTCCGCCTGCAGGAACGGGTGGTGGGCAAGGGCCCGAATGTGCCGCAGGTTCCGGTGATCCCCAGCCCGACGGAACCGGGCGAGATCATCGTGGATCCCCGTGCGCCGGAGGCTGTCCCGACGCCGGCCCCGGCAGCTGCCGAGGGGCCTGCCGCGGCGCCGGGGGAGGCCCCCCGATGATCGCCACTGCCGCTGACCGGATCGTCGGCCTCGTCCGCTACGGCTACCGCCGTCGGGCCTGGCTGTCCGCGCTCGGCCTGGTCATGACGTTGGTGGTGGCGACCGGGTATCTGCTCTTCGGGGCGCTGCGGGTGAATCCGTTCGCCTCGAGTTACCGGCTCACCGTCGAGCTGCCGGAATCGGCTGGGCTGCTGCCCAATCAGGACGTCACGCTGCGCGGGGTGCCGGTCGGCAAGGTCGAGCGTCTCGACATCACGCCGGGTGGCGTCAACGCCATCGTCAATGTCCGTTCCACGGTGCGGATCCCGGAGTCCAGCGATGTCCGGGTGTCGGGACTCTCACCCGCCGGGGAGCAGTACATCGACTTCGTCGACAACGCGGAGTCGGCCGGGGACTCGACCACGTTCCTCGCCGACGGCGCCGTCATCACGCAGGGCCGGGCCACCGTGCCGGTCAGCCTGGCCGATCTGCTGGCCAACGCCGACGGGGCGCTCGGTCAGGTGGATCCGGCCAAGTTGGAACTCATCAAGCGCGAACTGAGCATGAGCGACGCCGGTCCGCAGAAGCTCGCCGACATCGTCGACGGCGGTACCTTCTTGCTGACGACGCTGGATTCTGTACTGCCGGAGACCAGTTCGCTGCTGCGGACCAGTCGGGTGGCGCTCACCCTGGTCGGGGACAAGAACGCCGGCATCGCCGTCGCCTCGGACAACCTCACCGAGACCTTCGAGGGCGTCGACAAGATGCGCGAGGGTTATCGCCGACTGACCGATCAGACGCCGGGCACCCTGGCCGCGGTCGACAACCTGTTCGTGGACAACTCCGACACCATGGTGCAACTGCTGGGGAATCTGAGCACCACCTCGCGGCTGCTCTATCTGCGGGTGCCGGCCTTGAACGCATTGTTCCCGTCGTACCGCACCTCGGTGCTCGACGCCCTCGGCAGTGCGATGCACACCGGTGGGTTCTGGGCGACTGCCGAGCCCTATCCGCGCTACACCTGTGACTACGGCACACCGAAGCTGCCGCCCGCGTCGGCCGACTATCCGGAGCCGTTCATGTACACCTATTGCCGAGACGTGCATCCCGGGGTGCTGGTGCGCGGCGCCAAGAATGCGCCGCGGCCGGCCGGTGACGACACCGCCGGACCGCCGCCGGGTGCCGACCTCGGCAGGCAGACGGATCCCACCCCGAAGGGGCGGTACACGATCCCGACGCCGTACGGCGGCCCGACGCTACCGATCGAGCCGCCCCGCTGACCGAGCTGTCCAGCTAGGAGATGATGAAGTCCGTGAGCGACAACAAGGACACCGACGAGAAACCGGACGTCGTAGCCGAGACCGAGAAGACCGAGAAGGTAGACGAGACCGAGAAGGACGCCGCAGACGGGGCTGGAACGGCCGACGCGACCGAGATCGAGACGTCCGCTGCCGAGGTCACCGAGCCGGCCGACACCGCGACCACCGATGGGCCCGCTGCGCGCCGGTGGCGCCGCCCGGTGCTGATCGGGGTCGTGGTCGCCGCGTTCGCCGCCGTCGCGGGGACGGCCGGGTACCTGGGCTGGCAGCTCAACCAGGAACGTCAGATCGAGCAGGCCGGTGAGCAGGCCCGCCAGGCGGCCACCGACTACGCGCAGGTCCTGACGAGCATCGATTCGGACAAGGTCGACGAGAACTTCGACGCGGTGCTCGACGGTGCGACCGGCGGATTCAAGGATATGTACTCGCAGTCCAGTGCGGAGCTGCGTCAGCTGCTGATCGACAACAAGGCGACCGCCCACGGAGTGGTGCAGGAGTCCGCCGTGCAGTCCGCCAGCAAGGACGAGGTCGTGGTGCTGCTGTTCGTCGACCAGTCGATCACCAACACCAACGTCCCGGACCCGCGGCTGGATCGCAGCCGCATCAAGATGACCATGCAGTACGTCGACGGCCGTTGGCGCGCAAGCAAAGTCGAGTTGCCCTAAAGGAGACGCG
Organism: Mycobacterium sp. AMU20-3851; assembly: GCF_043974665.1. NCBI lineage: Bacteria > Bacillati > Actinomycetota > Actinomycetes > Mycobacteriales > Mycobacteriaceae > Mycobacterium > Mycobacterium sp. AMU20-3851. The sequence goes on along the minus strand of NZ_CP146371.1, from coordinate 4,962,979 downwards.
TGATGCGCCTGCTGTCCTCTCTGGCCGTGGCCACCGCGGTGGCTGCCACCGTGGTGGCCGCCGCACCCACCGCCGCGGCGTCGGCCCCGTCCTTCTGCACGGATATCGGCGGCCAGTGGGACGGTCAGTACTGTCGCGCCACGGTGCCGTCGGAGCGAAAGGCGACCCGGGATATCAAGATCGCCATACCCGGCGATCTCGTCGACCACCCGGCCGTCGGGCCGGTCATCCGGGAGTACCTGGGCACGCTGATGAACAACTGGAAGACCGCGGGCGTGAAGATGGTCGCGGACAGCTTCGGCGAGGGCAACTACGAGATCTTCCGCCGCGGCGACATCCTCAGCATCGTCTTCCGCGAGACGTACCACGCCGACGGACCGGACTTCAACAACGGCTACCGGACGTTCACCTTCGACATGGCCGACGGCCGGCGGCTGCAGTTGGCCGATCTGGTGAAGCCCGGGCTCGATCCGCTGGTCGCCATCCCGCCGCTGGCCCAGCCGTTCGTCGAACACGCCCTCGACGTCGCACCGCCGCCGCACCAGCCGCGCACCTACCCGTTCGTCATCGAGCGGTGGGGCCCGGACAAGGTGTACTCCGGTGCGTACAAGGCGTGGGCGCTGACCCCCGACGAGCTCATCATCTACATGCCGGACTACCCGGTTGCCCGGGACCGTCCGATCAACTTCACCCCGGGCATCATGCAGTGGTCGATGGACGGCGGCACCGTGCAGGCGCACATCCCGCTGGCGGCGCTGAGCCCGGTGCTGCAGCCCCGGTTCGGCGGGAGCTGATGAACGTCATCGGCATCGGCCAGTTGCGCAGCTACACACGGGCCTACATCGAACGTGTCCAGGCCGGGGAGACCTTCGAGGTGCTGCGGCGCGGCCGTCCCATCGCCCGGCTGCAGGCAGTACGGGAATCGCCGCCCGATATCGACCCGACCATGATCCCCGTGCCGCTGGCCGATCTGCGTACCCGGCCCGCTCAGGTCCTGGACCGGCTGAGCGCCGGTAGCACCGTCCTGGTCACCTACGGGGGCCGTGACGTCGCCACGCTGCAGCCGGTCGACTGATACCACGCGCGAGACCGACGTTTCTGCGGTCCACGGCCTCGCCAGACCGCAGAAACGTCGCTCTCGCGGCTAGCGGTAGTTGACGAACTGCAGCGCCACTTCCAGATCGGCGCCGCGCAGCAGGGACTGCACGGCCTGCAGGTCGTCGCGCTTCTTGGAGCTCACCCGGATCTCGTCGCCCTGGATCTGCGCCTTGACCCCTTTGGGGCCCTCGTCGCGGATCAGCTTGGTGATCTTCTTGGCGTTCTCACTGTCGATGCCCTGCTTGATGTTGCCGATGACCTTGTAGGTCTTGCCCGACGGTTGCGGCTCGCCGGCATCGAAGGCCTTCATCGAGATGTCGCGGCGGACCAGTTTCTCCTTGAAGACGTCGACGGCGGCCTTGACCCGCTCCTCGGTGGAGGACACCAAAATGATGCCTTCCTCACCCTGCCACTCGATCGTGGTGTCGGTGCCGCGGAAGTCGAAACGGGTCGAAAGCTCCTTGGCTGCCTGGTTGAGGGCGTTGTCGACCTCTTGCCGGTCGGCCTTGCTGACGATGTCGAAGCTTGAATCCGCCACTGGATCCTCCTGCTGAGTGTTGGGCCGTTTTCGTCTTCGGTACATCCTCGTTGTACCCTGCTACTCGCACCAAATTCCGGCAGGTTGCCCGAGCGGCCAATGGGAGCGGACTGTAAATCCGTCGGCTAACGCCTACACAGGTTCGAATCCTGTACCTGCCACCATGATCAGGCCCCCTTTCGAGGGGGCCTGACGTGTTTGTGGGCACCGTGTTCGGGTCTCGCGGCGGGCGGCTACGTTGGACGACATGTCCGACCGCGAGATGCTGTTGGGCCGCTACGAGCTACGGGGAGTGCTGGGGCGCGGCGGGATGGCCGAGGTCCGCGACGGCTGGGACACCCGCCTGCACCGCGCGGTCGCGGTCAAGCTGCTCCATCCCGCCCTCGGCACCGACGCCGACACCCGGCGTCGGTTCGAGGACGAGGCACGCTCGGCGGCCGCCCTGAACCACCCCAACATCGTCAGCGTGCACGACTGCGGGGTCGACGACGGCCGGTTCTTCATCGTCATGGAACGCCTGCCGGGGCAGACCCTGCACGATCTGATCGCCCGCGGGCCGTTGCCGGCACCCCGGGTGCGGGCCGTCCTCGACGACGTCCTGGCCGCCCTCACGGTCGCGCACGGTGCCGGGGTGCTGCACCGCGACATCAAACCGGCCAACATCCTGGTATCGGCCGATGGCACCGCGATGAAGGTCGCCGACTTCGGCATCGCCAAGACCGCCGGTGCCGCACACACCATGACGGGCCAGATCATCGGCACGATGGCGTACATGAGCCCCGAGCGCCTCGGGGGCGCCGCGGCCTCGGTGGCCGATGACCTCTACGCCCTCGGCATGATCGGCTTCGAGGCCGCCACCGGGGGGCAGGCTCTGCCCCAGGACAACCCGGCGGTACTGGCGCGCGCCATCCTGGACGGGCCGGCGCCCTCGCTGGCCGGTGCGCGCCCGGATGTCGACCCGGTGCTGGCGGCGGTGGTGGACCGGGCGGTGTCGAAGGATCCGCGGCAGCGGTTCACCGATGCCGCGCAGATGCGTGCCGCTCTGACCACCGGCATGCCCCGGCCGGCCACCAAGGTGCTCGACGCGCCCCTGCCGCCGCCGGCGGACCCGGACTACTTCGTCCCGGCCCGCAAGCGCAGGCTCAGCCGCAACCAGACGTTCCTGGCCGCCGCCGCGGCCTTCCTCGTCGCTCTGGTGGCTCTGCTGCTGGTCACCGTCGACTCCCGGCCGGCCGGCGGCGGGACGGAGCCGGTGGGCACCAGCAGCGTGGCGCCGCCCTCGCCGCCGCCGAGTTCGTCACCGGCGCCCGTCGTGTCCCCGGTCGCGCCGCCGCCCGAACGGCCGAAGGGGGACAAAGGGGAGAAGAAGCGCAACGGCAATTCGGGCAACCAGGACAACCCGGGAAACGGGAACAAGAAACGGGAGTAGTCCGGCTACCCCCAACTCACGCAGGAATCCCCGCGGACCTGCAAAGATGGTCCCATGCGACTGCACAGCATGTTCGCCGCCGCCGCGGCGGCGGTGACGACAGCTCTGGCGCTGGCGGCGGCCCCGGGCGCGCAGGCCGAGACGGCGCCGACGCTGCCGGTATTCGTCCCGTACCCGTCGGCGTGGTCACCGGACTACAGCCTGTTCCCGTACAACCTGTGGCAGATCCGGGTGACCCCCGAGCAGGTCACCGCCCAGCGCGACGCATGTCAGTGGTTCAACGCGCAGTACGGCGACCTCACGGCCCAGGTGCACGGCTTCAAGAACTTCCTCGACGAGGTGGGTGATAATTGGTCGGCGCCCGGAGTTCAACAGTCGGCCGACGTCGTCACGGCCAATCTGAACCAGTCCGCGGCCTTCCTCGATCCCCGGGTGCACACCCTGTACATCACGAATTACCCTGACCAGAGCCAATATTCGCCACTGTACAACGGTGATTCGTTCTACCACCTGTGGTATCAGTACACCCAGATAAGCGACAAGATCCGGCAGCAGCTGCCGTCCGGGCAGATCCACGCCAACGTGGTGACCGCCGACGTCTACGGCAATGTGATCCGGGACTCGGGCATCTGCGAGCGCGCCTGACTCAGTCCAGGTCGGCGAGCGCCCGGCGGGCAGCCTCGAGTTCTGCTTCGAGCGCAGAAACCTTGGCCGCCTGCTGAATCCGGGCCTCCTCGATGACGGCGTCGATCGGGCCGGACAGATCCTCGTGCAGTTCCCGGGCGGCACGTGAGACCGCTGCCGCGGCCACGGCGAGGTCCCGGGCCAGAAAGGTGCCGCCCTGTTTGAGTTCGGCGCGCCACTCCCCGTCGGCGGTGCCGGAGACCGTCAGCACCAACTCGAGCATCTTGGCCCTCTTGCCGGGAGACTTTCTGGTCTTGGGCTTTTCGGTGTTCCCGATGGTATCCGGAACCGCGGCGGGAGCCGCCGACGGAGCCGGGGCGGGAGCGTCTACAGTCATCGTCACGGTGAACTCCTTGCTGCACATCACCCGCACCGGGCGGGCCTACGGTCAGGCCTATTAGAACACACGTTCGACTTGCGGCGATGTTGCGACGCGGCAACGTTTCTGTGGACCGGCTGCCGACTCGCTGAATCCGCCTACAGCAGTTGGCCAGAGCCTTCACAGTGCTCGGCACTGGTATCCACAGCGGTGCGGGTGTGACCCTTTGCGAACCGTCGGCCCTCAACGTGAAGGTCGCACAGCCTCATACCATTTCGCCACCACCGCGGCCGCTCCGGCCTCCGCGGACGAGCCACGCAGGGGACCGCCATGGACGACCACCTTCTCAAGAAACGCGCGTTGGTACTGGGCGCCGTCGCGGCGCTGATGTCGGGCGTCATCGGCCTCGCCGCGCCGGTCCAGGCCGCCAGCGGGTTCGTGATGCCGAACATCGACGGCATGAACCTGCAAGAGGCCGAGGATGCGGTGAGCGCGGCCGCGCACGGTATCCCGCTGCACATGCATTCGCACAACATCAAGGGGATTCCGCAGCGCCAGCTGAGTCTGGCCGACTGGCTGGTCTGCGAGCAGGTGCCAGCCGCCGGCGAGAAGATCGCCAGCGCCACGGACGTGAACTTCGGTGTGGTGCGCGAGTTCGACGCCGCCCGCAACAAGTGGGACGACATGGTGGCGCACGCCTGCGACTGACTGCTCGACCGGTCAGGCCTTGAGGACGGCGGTGACCAAGCGATGTAGTTCGGCGGCGATGCCGGGTCGGTTGCGCATGCTGGCTATCTGGCTGATATCGGTGACCAACCCGATGGAGGCCAGTGCCAGCATGCGAGCGTAGGGCGGTGAAATGCTCGGTCTGACGCCGAGGATCGCGGTCACCCATTCGTCGACATACTCGCGCTCGCTGATTCGAATGGATTCCTGTGCCTTCTGCGGGAGATAGGCCAGGTCCGCATCCCGGATCGCCAGGATCGGTTGGTGTGGGCCGAGTGCCAGTTCGATCAACGTGCACGCGATGACGTCAACCGCTTCATCCGGTGAATTCGCTTCTGGCAGCCGGTGATTGGTCACATAGTGCAGACCTTCCGCGCCGCGGTGAAGGATCGATTGGAGCAGCTCGGCCTTGCCGTTGAAGTATTGGTAAAAGGTGGCTATCGCCGTGTCCGATTCGGACGCGATCTCCTCGATGCTGACGGCGTGGTAACTCTGCGCGTGGAACAACCGGGTCGCGGAACTGAGGATCCGTTCTCGACGGCCCGGTGGTCTCCGCGGATCTGGATTCGTGGGGGCGGTCGTCGCGACAGCGCCGTCGAGGTCGCAGTTCAGCACAGCTATGGCCATCGATTGCAGAATGCGTTTGGCCCCAGCAATATCGACACGTTTGCGCGCGGGCCCGGCAGCGAAGTAGATGCCGAGAATGCTCCATGCGCGCAGCTCGGCTTCACCGCTGGGCTCGGTGCCGTCGCCCAGGCCGAGCGCCAGCACCGTGCGGCGCAGAACGTCGCGCAGTTCCAATCGAAACTGATCCTGCTCAACCGGGGAGAGTTGGTGCCGCTCGCGTTTCCACAGCAGGACTTCGTTTCTTTCCAGCACCAGGTCGGCGAGTTGGGTGAGGAACATCGCCGCGCGCTGGCCGCGGTCGAGGCCACCATCGGCGGCCACCGAGGCGATGGCGTCGACTGCCGCGAGCTGCTCGGAAATCGCTTGTGCCAGAATGTCGCTTTTCTTGCGAAAGTGCCGATACAGCGCCGGACCGGTGAGGCCGACGGCGGCGGCGACGTCGTCCATGCTGACGTTGTGGTACCCGCGTTCGGTGAACAGGCGTGCTGCGGCTTGGGATAACTGGAGCTTACGAACGGAGGTCGGCGCGTGTTGACGAGCGGGTTGCGCCACCTCGGCACCCATGCCTTTCCTGCCATGCGGCGATCACTCGGTCCGAATCAGTGAGCCATAACCATAGTTCACACTTCGAGACTCGCGCGAGACCGCTTCAGCATCACCACCAACCGGTGGCGTCCGCCAACTGCCGGCCGAGCTCGTCGACCATGGTGCGCACATAGCTCCCGGACAGGTGGTGGGTGTCGTGGTAGATCAGCACGTTGCCCTCGACGGCCCGGCAGATGGTCGGACGGCAGACCGCATCGGAGAGGTCGAGCAGCTGCAACATCGGGAAGGCGGCCGCGTGGTCCAGCGTCGGATTGCGGTCCCGCAGGGCCTCTTCGCGGGCCAACCCGCAGGTGTCGGGGTCGTCGCCGGCGGCCAGGCAGTCCACCGGGGAGAAGAACCGGCCCTCGCGCAGCATCCACGGGGTGTCGCGGATACCGAGAATCGGGATGCCGTTGTCCGACAGCTCCTCCCACACCCCCAGGTAGTAGTCGGGGACATAGTCGCCGGGGCCGTCGAGCACCGGGCGCGTCGTGGTCAGGAACACGAACTCGGGTCGGTCGGCGATGATCTGCGCCAGCGCATTGTCCGACCAGGTGCGGCACGACGGGTAGGGGGTGAAGGGTCCGGCGATGATCGGCACCTCCGCGGTGGTCAACGGACAGCCCATCTTCAGGTAGGTGACGACCCGGAAACCGTGCTGACGGCCGAGCGCGTGCAGTGCGGTCACCCAGTGCTCGGAATGCGATCCGCCGGCCAGGGCGATGGTGCGGGTGGCGTGCGGGTCCCCGTACACGCAGCTGACCACCTCTTCGCCGCTGAAGTCGGCGAGGCACTTGTCGAGCGTCGTCGGGGGCACGTCGTCGGGTGCCTCCAGCCCGGTGGGCCGCACCGGCAAACGGGGGGTCTTGCGGCCCTCGGTCAGTGCCAGGGCACCCGGATAGTCGCGCAGGGTCAGAGCCGTGAGTTCGGAGCCGCTGTCGCGGACGCGTTCGACGTGACCGCGCCAGCCCAGCGAGCCGATGACCAGCGCCACGATCAGACAGGCGGTGACGGTGCCGGTCAGGATCGGATGCCAGGCCGGCCACCACCGGGTGTCCACGCAACGCCAGGTCGCCCACGCGGCCACCGCAGCCACGAGCAGGATCGCGGTGGCCGCACTGACGCCGAGCGCATCGTTGTTGGTGTGCGCCATCCAGAAGATCAGCAACGGCCAGTGCCACAGGTAGAGGGCGAACGCCCAGCCCGCCCAGCCGGCGTAGGTCGGCGCGGCATCGCCCGCCGCGGACCCGGCGAGGACGATCAGAACCGTCGTGAGCACCGGGACCAGCGCCCACGGGCCGGGGTAGTCGGTGACGCCGTCGGCCAGGAGGCCGGCCGCCACGACCGCGATCAGGCCGGCCGCCACCGCCACCCGGCTCAGCCATCCCGGCCACCGCAGCCGGCCGGCCGCGAACGCCGCGAGGACACCGGCGAGCACCTCCCAGGCTCGGGTGAAACTGCTGTAGTAGCCCAGGGTCTGGTCGTCGGAGTGCTGCAGGAAGGCCCACACCATCGACCCGAGGGCCGCCGCGGCGACGGCCACCAGCAGTGCGGTGCGACGGCGGATCAGCCAGGCCAGCAGCAGGAAGATCAGCAGAACCTGAGCGGCAACCGAGAGCGCCCACAGATGCTGCAGCGGGGTGACCGTCTCCTCGGCCTGCGCATAGTCGGCGGCGGTCGTCGCCAGCAGCCAGTTCTGGTAGAAGCCCAGGCCGGCCAGGGTCTGTTCGGCGAACGCCTCCCACCGGGTCTGCGGCTGAACCGCCAGCGTCAGCCCCGCGGACGCGCCGAGCAGCAGCACCAGCGCCGGGATCACCCGGCGGGCCCACCACCAGATCTCGCCGCCCGCCGAGCCGTGGCGCAGCACCCGGGCGCCGACGTAGTAGCCGGCCAGCACCAGCAGCACGTCGACCCCGGCGGTGACCCGGCCCAGCCAGAAATGCCCGACGATGACCAGGGTGACGGCGAGCGCCGCGAGAATGTCCAGATCGCGGCGGGTGCGCCGGGCGACCGGCGCGACGGGTACCGGGGTGCGCTGTGTTGTCTGCAAGATCGGAAGTCCTGGCTCGTCGCCGGCCCGGTCTCAGGCACGCGCTTACGCCGCAGAGAGCATAACGGGGCGTCGGCGCCGAGCAGCAGTCACGCTGCTCGGCGCGGTACTACCGGGCTGCTAGCACTGCCCCGGTCGGTTGACGGCAACGGCCGTCCAGGACTTGGCATTGATCTTCTTGCCGGCCGCGGGGGACTGCTTGCAGACCTCCCAGACCGACAGCGCGCGCACCGACCCGGCGTACGGACCGGCGTTGGAGATGTACTCCAGCCAGGGGCCCTCGGAGCCAACCGTCTCGGAGTACAGCTCCTGTGCCTTGGCCAGGTTCATGCCCTCCAGTGACGGCATCACCCACACCGACGGCGCGGCCGTGGCGGCGGGGGCGAGGGCCACCGACATCAGAAATGTTGCGGCACCGGCCGCTGCAATCGTTCTCAGCACGCGAACTCCCTGGGTTGTGTCGAGCAACGATAGACGACCGGTGCACCCGGAATTGACGAATGACACGTTTTTCGGCGGTCAGCGCCGATTGAGCGCCCAGATACTGGTGGACAGCACGGTGGCGAAGGTGCACCACAGCGGGTACAACCCGAGCGGGGCCGCCTTGGCTCCGCGGACCGCAACCGCCCGTCGGGTCAGATCGGCGCTGCTGGCGGCGAGCAGTCCGGCGGTGACGGCCGAGGCGCCGAGCTTGCGCCGGTTGAAGAACAGCCACGACCAACTGCCGTTGAGCACCAGGTTGATGGTCAGCGCACGAATGTAGCTGCGCCGCACCTCCGGTGGCGCCTCGTCGAGGGTGCCCGCGGACACCACGGCGATGTCGGCGTACAGCGAGGTCCATGCGATCGGGAACGCCTGGCGCGGCGGCTGGAACGGCGGCTTGCGCAGCTTGGCGTACCAGGTCGACTCGACGGCGGGCTTGGTGGCGATGCCACCGACCAAAGCCGTCGCGGCGACGGCGAGGGCAGTCGGGGCCAGCGTCTTGATCTGCAAAGGACACTCCAGGGTGTGCGGGTCGGGGGTCCTCACCAGGTATCCGGAATGCGCAGTCGGCAAACCCTCAGATCATGTCGTTGCGGGTCAGCCACCGCATCACCGGCCAGCCGACGAAGACCGGCAGCCAGCAGGTCAGCACCCGATACAACAGCACCGCGGGCACCGCGATCGCCGCGGGCACGCCGAATGCGGCGAGACCGCCGATCAGCGCGGCCTCCACCGCGCCGACACCGCCGGGGGTGGGGGCGGCCGAGGCCAGGGTGCCGCCGATCATGGTCACCACGGTGACGGTGACGAACGAGGTGTTCCCGCCGAACGCCGCGATGCTGGCCCACAGCGCCAGCGCCGAGCCCAGTGTCGTGCCGGCGGCGCCCAAGACGATCAGCCCGAGCCGTTTGGGTGCACGGGACAGCTCCCACAGGTCGGTCTTGACCTCCTGCAGCTTCGGCCGCACCGCCGAGGACAACCAGTGCCGCAGCTTGGGCACCGCCAGGAAGACACCCACGAGGCCGAGGGCGACGCCGGCCACCAGATACAGCACGGTCGCGCTCGGCACGAAGTGCTGCAGGTTCGCCGAAGTGCCCGCGATGGCGGTGAACAGGACGAGCAACAGCACGTGCACCATCACCTGCACGCTCTGTTGCAGCGTGACGGCGGCGGTGGCCCGCATGGTGCTCAGTCCGCCCTTCTGCAGCACCCGGGTGCTCAGTGCCAGACCGCCCACACCGGCCGGCGTCGTGGTCGCGGCGAAGGTGTTGGCGATCTGCATGATCGCCAGGTGCCGGAAGCGCACCAGTCCGTCGGCGCACGCCCACAGTGCGCCGGCCGCGCCGAGGTAGCGCAGGCCCGACACGGCCAGCCCGAGCAGCGCCCACCACCAGTTGGCGTTGCTCAGTTCGTCGAAGAAGGCGGGCACGGTGCTGATGAACGGATAGGCGACGTAGACCAGCGCCACCCAGAGCACCAACTGGATGACCTGGACCCGGGTGAACCGGGTGATGGTCTCGGTGCGGATCTTGTCGGCCCCGGTCTGGTGCTGCACCTGTTCCCGGGCCGCGGCGATGACCGCCTTGGCATCGGCCACCGAGTCGCGGATGCGGGCGGGCACAGCCGTCTTGGTCAGCCGCCGGGAGGCGGTCAGCACGGTCTCGGTGCCGAACGCGTCGATCGCGGCGGCCACCGCCGAGGCCGGGTCGTACATCGCCGATGTGGTCACCAGCAGCTGGGCGATATCGGATTGCAACTGCGCGTCGGTGGCCCCGTACTCGGCGTTGGTGAAACCGCCGAACTGCACCCGGCCGTCATGCACGGTGATCTCCCCGCAGCACAGGTCCCCGTGCGAGATCTGGTTCTGGTGCAGTGTGCGCAGGGCCTGCCAGACGTCGGTGACCGCGGCGGTCTCCACGCTCAGCGGCACTCCGCGGGCCGGCTTGCGGGCGAACAGCGTCCAGCCGCGGTCCAACGCGTTCACCGTCACCGAGGAGATGTTGGACAGTCCGAGGTCGTCGATCGCGATGGCCATCAGCGCGCGATGCTCCACGACGCGGCGCATCGAGGCGTGCAGCGGCGCGGTCTCGTCGGCGCGTAACCGGAGCTTGCGCCACAGCTGGCTCAGGGCGCCGCCGCTGCGCTGGTTGGGTCCGTACAACTCGACGACGGCCGTGCTGTCCGGCCCGGTCGCCGCCAGCACCACCGGGCCGGACCCGGGCGGCCGGATCACCGCGAGCGCGGACACGATGAATCCGCGCCGGGCCAGCGCCCGTACCGCGCCGTCGAGCGGGACCTCCAACGCCGGGGTGCCGACCACCCACACCACCAGCGCGCCGACGAACCAGCCGACCGCCAGACCCAGCAGTGAGCGGGCCGGGACCACCGCACTGACCACCAGATGGATCGGGACGAACGCCAGCAGCAGGGTCCACCAGTAGCGGCGCAGCCGCCGCGACAGCCACGGCCCGGACACCGTGAGCACCGCGGCGAGCAGGGCGATCCAGCGCGGGTCGTCCAGGAACTGGGACAACTGGGTGTCCAGGCGGTCGCCCAGGTCGAAGTGCCACTGCGGCGCGGCGATGCCCCGGCCGCTGATCGACAGTGCCAGCACGGCCAGCACACCGGCCGCGGCGTAGGCGGCGAGCAACGTCCAGTGCCTGCCGATGATCAACTGGACCAGGATGATGAACGGCAGCGCCAGGATGGCCACGCCGTAGGCCAGATAGACCAAGTTGGACTGGGTCGGGGTGAGCACGCCGATGATCTCGGACACCGAACGCTCCAGCGCCACCCAGTCGTTGCGGGTGATCAAGGAGCTGGTGATGACGACCGCAAGGGCGACCGCGGACAGCACCACCCGCAGGATCTCGTTGGTCCGCCGGGTCAGCGGTTGCAGCAGGCTGCCGGTGACGCTGATGTCCCGACCGTCGACTCGCACGGGGACCAACGTAACCGGGCGGCGACGCTGCGCGCGCGAAGCGAAGCGTGCGGCGCTGTGAGAGTATGCGGGTATTCGTAGCCGGCGTGAGGGATTCCGCGTGGCGCACAGCACAGATCAGAGACTTTGGAGCCTCAATGCGTGCCGATCGAATAGTTGAACTGCTGGTAGCCGCTATGGCGGCCGGGGTGAGCGGGCTGGCCCTGGCGGCCTCGACGACGTGGCCGGTGGCGGCTGTCGTCGCAGGTGGGCTCGTCGTCGCCGTGTTGTTCGGCGCGTTTGCGTGGGCTCTGGCGCACGGATCGGGGCCGCTGGTGCCGCGCGTGGCGGTCGGGGTGGTGGTCGGCGTGCTGCTCGGGGAGCTGGCCGCCGTCGTGCTCTTCGGCGGGGCCGTGGACGCCCGCCTGGCCCAGCGGCCCACCCCGGCCGTCGAGGCGGCCGCGGCGGCTCTGGCGCAGGCCCGCGCCGACCGGGCCGGGCTGGACGAGGCCGTCGCGCGGGCCGATCAGCGTCGCGATGATGCGCTGGTGGTGGCCCGCTGCGAGGTCAACCCGTCGGCGCAGTGCCCGCAGATCCGCATCACCGGATTGCCGGGCGCCGGGCCGGAGGCCCGGACCGCCAACGATTTCCTCGGCGACGCGCAACGCGAACTCGATGCGGCGGTGGCCGACCGGGACGGCCGGGCCGCCGCGCTGGACGCCGAGGTGCGCACCCGCGAGCAGGCGCTGACCCGGGCTCGGGACGGCGCGCTGAGCGGCGGCCTGGGCACCCGGTGGCAGGCGATGAACGGCTACACCCTCGAGCATCCGGGCTCGCTGGCGCTGCGGCTGCTGGTGCTCGGCTTCTTCGTATTGCTGGCCCTGCTGCCGATGCTGCTGAAGCGCTGGCACGGCGCCACCTCACAGGAGGCGGAGTCGGCCGCCGATACCGCGATAGCGGTGAAGCGGGCCGAGGTGCGCGCACAGGTCGAACAGCTCTGGGCCGAGCAGGAATTGAACAGTGCCCGGATGGCCGTCGCGGCGCAGAACGAGATCGACGCCGAACGGCAACGCCGCCGCGTGGAGGAGGCGCTCGGTCGGCCCGAGCCCGTCGAGGTGATCGCCGAGCCGGCCGCCAAGGAACTGGAACCGCATCGCGGTAACCCGGTGCCGATCATCCCCGACGTGACCAGGGCCGCGGCGCGGTTCATCCGGCCGTTCGTACCACCGGTTGTGGCCGGGGCGGTGGACGGGGTCACGAGGATCGTTTCCCGGCCACTGCGGCAGGTGTTCGAGGAGACCGAGGAGTTCCACTTCACGATGCGGCGTACGCATCGGGTGACGCTGCAGACCGAAGGCGGGGATCAGCCCGAGTCGACGACGGAACGCGAATGGGTGGATGTCTCCGCACCGCGGATCGAGTCGCATCGCGGCGTCGTACTGGACGGATCCGAGGACTTCCGGCAGATCGGCGAGGCGGACGGGCCGCGCCAGTTGCCGCCCGCCTAACTGTCCGTCCATGACATTTTTGCCAATTGTGATGTAACTTCGATCGACAGCTCGACGCCCGAAGGCCTGCACCGAGAGGAAAACCGGTGGACGCGACCCCCTTCGGGCACTATCAGCTCCAGGAGCTGATCGGCCGCGGCGGGATGGGCGAGGTTTACCGGGCCTACGACACCAAGACCGATCGCATCGTCGCGGTGAAGGTGCTGCCACCCCAGCTCGCCCAGGATGCCGTGTTCCAGCAGCGGTTCCGGCGCGAATCGCAGGCCGCCGCCGGGGTCAACGACCCGCATGTGGTGCCGATCCACGGTTACGGCGAGATCGACGGCCGACTGTATCTGGACATGCGGCTCATCGAGGGGCGCACGCTCGGGGCGATGCTGTCGGACACCGGCAAACCGCTGGATCCCGCCTTCGCGGTGCAGATCATCGAGCAGGTGGCTTCCGCGCTGGACGCCGCCCATGAACTCGGCCTGATCCACCGCGACGTCAAACCGTCGAACATCTTGCTGACGAAACAGAATTTCGCGTACCTGATCGACTTCGGGTTGGCCCGCACCGCAGGCGAATCCGGTATGACGACGGCGGGCAGCACGCTGGGCACGCTGGCCTATATGGCCCCGGAACGCTTCGACGGCGGGTTCGCCGACGCGCGTGCCGACACCTACGCGCTGACCTGTGTGCTCTACGAATGCCTCACCGGGGCACGGCCCTATCCCGCCGACAGCCTGGAGCAACAGATCGCCGGGCACATGGTCTCACCCGCCCCGAAACCGTCGGAATCCAATGCGCGCCTTGCCGCTTTCGACGAGGTCATCGAGAAGGGCATGGCCAAGAAGCCGGCCAAGCGGTACCAGACCGGCGCCGAGTTGGCGGCCGCGGCGCGGCGCGCGTTGACGGCGCCGGTGCGGGCCACCGGCTCGGGACGGCACACCGCGGCGCGGTCGGCGGTCCGGCGCACCGAAGGTAACCGCCGTCTGCCGCAACGGGCGCTACTCGTGGCCGGGGTGCTGGTGGTGGTCGGCGCCGGTGCGGTCGCGGCGTGGAACTGGTGGGATACGCGGTCGACGCAGGACTGGCCAGACGGGGCGGTGCCGGCCATCGCGGCCGCCGTGCCCGCCGACATCCGTGAATCGGGCAAGCTGGTCGTCGGGGTCAATGTTCCCTACGCGCCCAACGAGTTCACCAACTCCGACGGCGAGATCGTCGGCTTCGACGTCGACCTGATGGATGCCATCAGCCGCACCATGGGCCTGACCCCGGAGTACCGCGAGAAGGAATTCGACGACATCCTGCCCGCGGTGCGGGACGGTTCACTCGACGTCGGCATGTCGTCGGTCACCGACACCCTGGACCGGCAGAAGGTGGTCGACTTCGTCACCTATTTCGAGGCAGGCACGCTGTGGGCGCAGCGCAAGGACTCCTCGGTCGATCCGACGGCCGCATGCGGTCTGCGGGTGGGTGTGGCGTACAGCGTGATTCAGGACACCGTGGAGATCCCGGCCAAGAGTGACCAGTGTGTGGCGGCCGGCCTGCCCCCGATCGAGAAGGTGGTCTTCAGTCGGCAGGACGATGTGACCGCCGCCCTGATCGCCGGGGACATCGACGCCATGTCCGCGGATTCGCCGGTCACCGGGTTCGCGATCAAACTGTCGGGTGGGGCGCTGGTGCCGGCGGGCACGGTGTCCGACTCGGCCCCCTACGGTTGGCCGGTGGCCAAGGGGGCGAAATTGGCCGAGCCGCTGCTGCGCGCGCTGGAGCATCTGATCCAGACGGGGGAGTACAAGACCATCGCGACCATGTGGGGCGTGGAGCGCGGGATGCTCGCCGACCCGAAGATCAACGGGGCCGCACGCTAGCTGACGTGGACCCCGGCTGGATCAACGCTTCTTGGAGTGCAGGACGTCCTCGGTCGTGGCATGGCGGGACGAGTCGGCGCGCTTGGCGGCCCGCTTCTCTTTCAAGGACTTACCGGATTTCTTGGTCATGCTCTGACGGGGAGACTTGTCGGCCATGGTGGCCCCTTCGGCGAGGGGGCCTGTAGTGGTCCCTGTACTTCGACCATACACGTTGACACCTCCCTGGTCGCAGCGTTGACTGGAGGCGCAGCCGAGTGAGTTTAATTGCGAAATCGCGAATTTCACGCCCGGCCGGCAGAGAGATGATCATGGCGACACACAACATCGGTGCCCGAGTCATCGGCAACCACGCCGACATGGGCCCGCAGAAACCGAAGAACGATCGGGTCGACGAACCCGCCGAGAACGGGCGGGTCACGCTGCTCGACATCGTTCGTGCCGGAAATCGCCGCCGCGCGGCCCGGCTGGATGAGGATTGCGCCGAGTCGCGGTGGAGCTCCGAGGGCGGCGCAGGGCCCAGAATCTGATCTCTCAGTCGGTGCGTAGCCGAACCATCCGAGTGGTCGAGCTTTCGTCCAGTTCGACGATATCGGCGCGGGAGCGCAGAAAATCACTGAAAGATTTGAAACCCAACGACTTTTCGCTGAACGACGGATCCATTCGCTTCATCTGTGCCTTTACCGCCGAGTTGTGCAACCAGTCCACGTCGTCCTTCTCCAAGCCGATTCGCAGGGCGCGAGTCAGCAGTGCCGTGGCGGCGGGTTGCGGGTCCGGCTCCGACTCCGTTTCCGAATCCGATTCTGAATCCGATTCGTTTGGCTCCACCTTCTTGGAGCGCCGGGTGGTCTTCTTCGGCTCGGGGACAGATTCGGGTTCGAACACCGGCACGCCCGGCAGGGCGTCGTAGATGACGAAGTCGTCGCACGCGGCGGCCAGCGCGCGGCTCGATGAGCCCGCCACCCCGATGCCCACCACGTAACGGCCGAGCCGTTTACAGCGCTGGGCCAGCGGGATGTAGTCCGAGTCACCGGCCACGATCACCACATGGGTCAGATCGGGCAGCCGGAACATGTCCTCGACCGTGTCGACGGCCAGCCGGATGTCGGCACCGTTCTTGCCGTAGGCGGCCGCGGGGAACAGTTGCACCAGGTCGACCGCTCGGCCCACGAGTTGCCGGCGGTACCCGGCATTCACCTCGGCCGACCAATCGGCGTAGGCCCGGGTGAGGACGAGCGTCCCGAACGAGGACGCGAAGTCCAGGATGGCGCCGACATCGACGGTCGCGCGGTCCAGGCGCGCGGTCTCCAAACCCTTGGCTTTGTCGCGTTGAAAGGAATTGCGCCCGTTGACCTGGTCGTATCGCGAGATGACAATGTTGTCGAAGTCGAGATAAACCGCGACCCGGGCGGTGGCGCTGTCAGTCATGCCCCCAGTCTTGCTCATCGACCGGGCCGTGTGGCGCGGACGGTCCGCTGAGCCTAGGCTGGGCGGTACGTACTTTCTCAGGTGGCCCGCACGCGCCGCCGATCGAACCATCGGAAAACAGAATGGCAGTCAGCGATATCGCGGTGTACGCGAAGTTGTCCGAAGCCGACATCCAGGCGTTCGGCGCTGAACTGGACCTCATCCGCAGCGATATCGAGGAATCCCTCGGCGCGCGGGACGCGTCCTACATCCAGCGGGTGATCGCCTTTCAGCGGACGCTGGATGTGGCGGCCCGACTGCTGATCGCCACAAGCCGGGCCAGGGCCGGATGGCTTGTCGGTACCTTCTCCCTGGCGTACGCGAAATCCATTGAGAACATGGAGATCGGGCACAACGTCAGCCATGGCCAATGGGACTGGATGAACGATCCGGAAATCCACTCCAGCACCTGGGAATGGGACATGGTGGGGCCATCGGCGCACTGGCGGTACTCGCACAACTACCGCCATCACGTGTTCAGCAATGTGCTCGGTGTGGACGACGACCTGGGGTTCGGGGTACTGCGGGTGACCCGCGATCAGCCGTGGAAGCGTGAGTACCTGCTGCAGCCGCTGCGGAACGTGCTGTTGGCCGTGCTTTTCGAGTGGGGGATCGCACGGCACGGATTTCATTCCGAACAGCAACGGGCCACCACCGAGGAACAGAAGCGCGCGGTGAGTCGGGACATGCTGGGCAAGATCCGTCGCCAGGTCGTCAAGGATTACGTGCTGCTGCCGGCGCTGAGCCTGCGCAGCTGGCGCAGGACGTTGGCCGCCAACGCCGCCGCCAACCTTCTGCGCAACCTGTGGGCCTACGTGGTCATCTTC
The DNA here is from genome assembly GCF_043974665.1 of Mycobacterium sp. AMU20-3851. Classification (NCBI taxonomy): domain Bacteria; kingdom Bacillati; phylum Actinomycetota; class Actinomycetes; order Mycobacteriales; family Mycobacteriaceae; genus Mycobacterium; species Mycobacterium sp. AMU20-3851. The sequence goes on along the minus strand of NZ_CP146371.1, from coordinate 4,945,865 downwards.
TGCGGGCATTTCCCCGACGGCGTGCAGCAGTTCACCCCCGAATCCCTGCGCGGCGAGACGAAGGCGCATTGGTATCTGCGCCAGATGCTGGGTGCGGCCAACTTCAAGGCCGGTCGTTTACTGGCGCTTTCGAGCGGGCACCTCTGTTATCAGATCGAACATCACCTGTTCCCCGACCTGCCGAGCAACCGTTACGCGCAGATCAGCCTGCGGGTGCGCGAATTGTGCGAGAAGTACGGCATCCACTACATCACCGGGTCGCTGCCCAGGCAGTACTTGCAGACCATGAGAACCGACTTTCGGCTCGCGTTACCCGACGGTGGTTGGGCGGCTGTTGCCGTGTGACCCCCGGGTCACACCTTGAAGGGGTGAATCCCTTTGAGGGCGTTGATTTGACGCTACACCGGATCGGGTGTGGCGCGTCGACTACGCTCAGGGCCTGACCTTTGAAGGCGGAACTCCCTGTGAAGGATGATACGACGACGGAGGCGGCCGATCTGCAAGCCGGTCTGGGCCGGCTCGCCGGACTGGTCGCCGACAGTCTCGGACTACCTGAGGTGTTGGCCGAGGTGGCCGGCTCCGCCGTCCGCGCGATACCCGGCTCCGACGGCGCCGGGGTGGCGCTGATGCGTGGTTCCCCGCACGATCGGACGGTGGCGGCACTGGCCGCGAGCGAGCACTTCGTCACCGAAGTCGACGAACTCCAGTACGTGACCTTGCATGAGGGGCCGGGTCTCACCGCCGCAGAACAACGCCGCTGCGTGTGGTCGGGGTCGTTGGGCGGTGACCGGTCGTGGCCGCGGTTCGGCCCGCGGGTGGGCCGGATGGGCGTGCACAGCGCGTTGGCCCTGCCGCTGACCGTGGCAGACCAGGTGGCCGGCGTGATCACCGTGTATGCCTACGGCAAGGACAGATTCGGTGGGCATGCCGCCGAGATCGGAGAACTTTTCGCAAAGCCCGCGGCGGTCGCGGTTCACAATGCCCGCATCCTCGCCGATGCGTTGACTTTGACCGATCAGTTGCGGGCGGCACTGTCGACGCGGCCGGTGATCGACCAGGCGATCGGGATCATCCGGTCGCGCACGGGCCGCAGTGCCCCCGAGGCGTTCGCCCAGTTGCGGACCGTGAGTCAGGCCGAACAACGCAAACTCGCCGAGGTCGCCGAACGCGTCGTCGACGAGGCGGTCCGCAGGGCCCGCCTTCGCCAACGCTGACCAGGTGAATGCGGGTCAGGGGGTGTAACGTGGAGGAAGTTGGGACCCCAGCCGGTCCGGGATGAGTCAGCTGTCCGCCGTTGAACTCGCCGAGCGACCGCTCGCGCCGGACATTCAGTTGGCATCCGTCTGTTTGGACCACCGTTGACAACTGCTCCTATCGCTTCGAATTTTCGCGTTCCGCACGCCGCCTCATGGGAGCGCCCGCGCGCACGCATTCCTTCCATCGGCCTGCTCAGTACCTACCCGCCGACGCCGTGCGGCCTGGCAAATTTCAGCGCGGCCCTTGTCGACGGCCTGTCCGCCAACGGCTCCCAGGTCAACGTGGTGCGGGTGGCAGACGGGGCGCCCAGCTGCAGCGCTCGCGTCGTCGGCGAGTTGATCAACGGCTCACCCGCGTCCGTCGCCCGGTGCGCGGATCTGCTCAACCGTAGCGACGTCGCGATCATTCAGCACGAGTTCGGTATCTACGGTGGCGCCGACGGCGACGAAGTGATCGATATCCTTGGCATGCTTGTGATTCCGTCGATCGTGGTGCTGCACACAGTGCCCAGGGAACCGACCTCACATCAGCGTTCGGTGCTTGAGTCCGTGATGAGGATGGCCGGTGACGTGGTCGTGATGTCCGAGGCGGCCGGAGCGCTGCTGCGTACCCAGTTCGGCGCCGAACACCGGGTCTCCATGATCCCGCACGGTTCGACGGCCCCGACCGAGGCGCCCGGCAAACGCGCCGGGAGGCCGACACTGCTGACCTGGGGACTGCTCGGCCCGGGCAAGGGCGTCGAGCGGGTGATCGATTCGATGAAATCCCTGCAGGACCTCCCGGGTAACCCGCGCTACCTGATCGCCGGGCGCACACACCCGAAGGTGCTGGCAGCCGAAGGCGAGGCCTACCGGGACGCACGCACCGAGCAGGCGAAGCGGGTAGGGGTCGCGCGGTCGGTGTCCTTTGATGCCACCTATCGCAGCACTGCGTCGCTGTCGGCCTTGGCGCAGGCCTCCGCGTTGGTGGTGCTGCCCTACGATTCCACCGAACAGGTCACCTCCGGGGTGTTGGTCGATGCGATCGCCAGCGGTCGGCCCGTCGTTGCCACTGCCTTCCCGCATGCGGTCGAACTGCTGGGATCCGGCGCGGGACTCGTTGTCCCCCATGATGACCAGGAGGCCATGACATCGGCACTGCGGTCGGTGCTGAACGAGCCGCGGATGGCCGGGGCCATGGCCGCGGAGGCGCGACGCATGGCGCCCGCCATGGCCTGGCCGGTGATAGCCCGTTCCTATCAGGCTGTGGCACAACTACTCATGGCGAAACAAGCGGGACTCTCGTGGCGCCGCTGACGGTGCGGTTCGACCATCTGCTGCGCATCTCTGATCAGCGTGGCACGTTCGAACATGCACTCGGTGCCGAACCCCGGCGCGAACACGGCTATTGCACCGACGATATGGCCAGGGTGCTCGTGGTGACCAGTCGTCAGCTCGAGCCCCACCCGACCGTGCAGGCGCTCGAGCGGGTGGCTGTGCGGTTTCTCGATGAGGCGCAGGCGTATTCCGGGGGCTGCCGTAACAGGATGGACGTCAGCGGGCGGTGGACCGACTCGTACGCTCTGGAGGACTGCTGGGGCAGGTGTCTGTGGGGCCTGGGCACGGCGGCCGCGCACAGTGATATCGGGCTGATCCGCAGGCTGTCGGTGGTGCAGTTCGAGCGGGCCGCACATGCGCGTTCACGCTGGCCGCGCGCGTTGGCCTTCGCTGCGGTGGGTGCCGCCGAGCTGCTCAGCGTGGATCCCGGCAACAAGGCTGCCCGTTCGCTGCTCGACGACTACGTCGCGGGCCTCGCCGGACCGACCGGCGATCCGGCCTGGCCGTGGCCGGAGGGACGGCTCACCTATGCCAATGCGGTATTCCCCGAGGCGATGATCGCGGCCGGCGCTGCGCTCGACGACCCTACGCTGTGCCAGCGCGGGCTCGAGCTGCTCGGCTGGCTGATCGAGCAGGAGACGGCGGCAGGTCATCTGTCTCCGACGCCGGTCGGCGGTTGGTCGGCCGGCGAGCCCAGGCCGGCCTTCGATCAGCAACCGATCGAGGTGGCCGGCCTCGCCGATGCGAGCGCCCGTGCGGCGGGCGTCGATCCGGGCGCGATCTGGCCGGACACCGTGCGCGCCGCCGCGGCCTGGTTCCAGGGCACCAACGACGTCGGCGTGCTGATGTGGGATCCGGACAGCGGCGCCGGTTTCGATGGGCTGACGCGCGACGGGGTGAACACCAACCGGGGTGCGGAGTCGACGCTCGCGCTGCTGTCCACCTTCCAGCAGGAGCAGCGTTTCGCCGGTGTTCCGCAATGACCCGGACCTGGGACGAGCTGGTCACCCGGAGTCCGCAACGACTTGAGGCGGACCGCTCCCGGGTCCTCACCCAGCTGTTCGTCCCCGGCCAGGAAGGATTCGAGGACCGCGAGTCACGGTCGGGGGCGGTGCTGAGACGGATCCTCGCACTCGACGAGAACGAGGTGGCGACGGCGCTCGATGATGTCATCGCACGTTTCGCCGGGCGCCACAGAAATCTCGATGTCACGTTCGGCCGGCATGCCCGGGTGCTCGCCGACCGGCTCGATCCCGGTCGCGAACTGTCCCAAGCGCGGATTTTGTTGCTGGGTGCAACCTTCACCAACGAGGTCGCCAGCGAGGGAGCGGCGCTGTGCAATCCGAGTATGGTCGCCCATCCCGATCAGGGCGGTGTCGCGGCGGGCAGCCTGCGTTTCGTGATGAGTGTCCGCGGGATCGGTGAGGGCCACCGGTCGTCGATCGGGTTCCGTACCGGAACCGTCGACGAGGCCGGTCGGGTACACGTCGAGGATGCGGTGCCGTTCGCTACGGCGGGTTCGGTCACGCCGGCCCTGCTCGACGCGGCGGCGTTTCGCAGCGAGCTCGTCGGCGGCGACGATGCCGAGGAAGCAGCCGGTTTCGTGTTCGGGGCACTCGGGGAATCGTTCACCCGGTCTGATCTGGACGAGCAGTTGAACCGGCTGCACGATCATCGCGCCACCCGGGGACACGCACCGGACACCATCGCAAAGATCCGAGCGCTCGCAGATCGTAGCTATGCTCTCGAATTCCCTTCGAATACAGCGCTTTCTGAACGTGTGCTGTGGCCGGCCACGGCGGCCGAATCGATCGGAATGGAGGACGCGCGGTTCGTACGCTTCGTCGAGGACGACGGTATGGTCATCTACCACGCCACCTACACCGCTTACAGCGGATCGCGGATCAGCCAGCAATTGTTGACCACCACCGATTTTCGATCTTTCACGTCGGTACCCATGGTCGGCCCGGCGGCCGCGAACAAGGGGATGGCACTGTTCCCGCGCCGCATCGGTGGACGATACGCCGGGATGTCCCGGTCGGACCGCGAGTCCAACATGGTCGCCTACACCGATGATCTGTCGGTGTGGGATACGACAGCGCCCTGTCAGCATTCGGTGCAGGCCTGGGAGGCGCTGCAGCTGGGCAACTGCGGACCGCCGATCGAAACCGAGGAGGGCTGGCTGGTGCTCACCCACGGTGTGGGCCCGATGCGCACCTACCGGATCGGGGCGATCCTGCTCGACCTGGACGATCCGACCCGGATGATCGGCCGGCTGGCCGAGCCGCTGTTGAGTCCGGCCCCCGACGAGCAGGACGGCTATGTCCCCAACGTCGTCTACTCGTGTGGGGGATTGGTGCACGCCGACACCCTGGTGCTGCCGTACGGCATCGGCGACGCGGCGATCGGCATCGCCACCGTGCCCCTGCCGATGCTGCTCTCCGCACTGCGTCGTTGACCTGACAACTTCGACTAGTTCCTCTAACCAACCCAGTTGACGGGCGGTGGTATGGCGAGCTAACAAAATTTTCGTTCCACACCGGCCATTCCGGGCCGTGTGCTGGGCAAATGCGCGTAAGTAACCGACGCAAAAACGATGCCCGATTGAGTGTGATTCACCGCACGTCGTGCGCTACATTGTGACGGCAGTCATACGAAAGGGTTCGACATGAGCGGTGTAATCCTCGCCATTGTGATGGTCTTGCTGGGCGCCGGCTCCATCGCCGCCGTCGTCGCCGCCGCCGTGTTGGGGTACGGCACGATCGCCCTGGCCATCGGCATCATCTCCAGCGCCGCCTTCGCCGCGAAGACGGTCTGACCCGACCTTCGTCAGGGCCGCTGCCGCAGTCGCGGCCCCAGCCCCGTTGCGCGCACCGCCTGACGCTCGATCGCCGCGCGCACCTCGGTCTCTGAACCCACCACCCGCACCCGGCTCTTCGCCCGGGTGACCGCGGTGTAGAACAGCTCCCTGGTCAGCAACCGGGAATCCTCCGGGGGCAGCAGAACGGTCACCTCGTCGGCCTGGCTGCCCTGGGATTTGTGGATCGTCATCGCGTGCATGGTCTCCACCTCGACGAGGCGGCCAGGCGTGAACGAGAGGCCGCCGATCGCGACCCGCAGACCGTCCGGCGCGGCCACCGTCACCCCGGTGTCCCCGTTGTACAGCTTGAGTCCATAGTCGTTGGCGGTCACCAGGATCGGGCGGCCGGCGTACCACGTCGACCACAGCGGTTCACCGGTCGCTTCGGTCAGCCAGCGCTCCACCTGACGATTCCAGTGCGTCACCCCGAACGGCCCGCGCCGGTGCGCACACAACAACCGGTGTTCCTCCAGCGTCGCCGCCGCGGTGGCGACATCGCCGAGGACGCACGCCTCCCGCAACCGAAGTGCCTGCGGCAGCAGCACATCCCGCAGTGGCGCTACCGAGGACGACCACTCGATGTGCTCGTCGCCGGCCCGGAGCACCTCCAGCGCGGCGTCGGCGTCCCCGGCCCGCACCGCGGCGGCGAGCTCGCCGATCGCCGCGCCGAAGCGATGCGAGGTCGTCAACGACGCCACCCGGTCGGCGCCCAGCCCGTCCACCAGATCCGCCAGCACCGCGCCCGCCTCCACCGAGGCCAGCTGATCGGGGTCGCCCACCAGCAGCAGCCGGGTCTGCGGACGTACCGCCTCCAGCAGTCGGGCCATCATGGTCAGCGACACCATCGAGGTCTCGTCGACGACGATCACATCGTGCGGCAACCGGTTACCGCGATGGTGCCGGAACCGCGACGAGGTGTCCGGACGCGCTCCGAGCAGCCGGTGCAGCGTGGTGGCCTGCAGCCCGGCCAGTCGGGCCCGGTCCTGCGGGTCGAGCTCGTCGACCTGCAGTTGCACGGCCTCCTGCAACCGGGCCGCCGCCTTACCGGTCGGCGCGGCCAGCGCGATCCGCGGTGACGGCCGGCCCGCGAGTGCGGCCTGTTCGGCCAACAACGCCAGCAGCCGCGCCACGGTCGTGGTCTTACCGGTGCCCGGGCCGCCGGTCAGCACGGTAAGTCCCTGGGAAAGAGCCACTTTGGCGGCGGCACGCTGTTCGGCGAACTGGTCGGGAAACAACCGCAACACGTCGGGGGCGTCCCCGGCCGGGACGGTCCCCACCAGCGCCAGCACATCGGCGCACACCTGCTGCTCCTCCAGCCAGTACCGGTCCAGGTACAGCAGATCACCGAAGAGCCGCAACACCGGCGGCGTCGCGGCCAGTGGGCTCGCCGCCACCGCCGCCAGCCAGGAATCGGGCTCCAGCCCGACAGACGGTGCCGCCTCGCGCAGATCCACACACACCGATCCGCCGCGCAGCGCCCGTACCACCAGACGCACGGCCAGCGCCACGTCCTCGGAGCTCTCCCCGGCCAAGGCGGTCAACCGCTGCGCCACCTGGATGTCGGCGGGTTCGAAGTCGATGTCGATGGTCATGAATGCCCCAACAGGTCGGCGACGGCGATCACCAGCGCGGCCGGCGGCTGCCAGCTGAACACTCCGGCCGGATGCCCGTCCTGCACCGGGGTGGACGCACCGCACATGCCCCGCACGAACAGGTACAGCACTCCACCGAGGTGGCGGTCCGGGTGGTAGCCGGGCAGCCGCCAGGACAGATACCGATGCAGCACCACGCTGTACAACAGCGCCTGCAGCGGATAGTCCGAGTGCAGCATGGCCTCGGCCATCCGTTCACGGCCGTAATCGGCGGCGGTCAGTGGCGTATCGGCGACGCCCAGCCAGTTCGTCTTGTAATCCACGACAACATATTTCGCGACGGAACCGTCCCTGATGCGCAGCACCGCGTCCACCGACCCGGACAGATACCCGCGCAGGGGTTGGCGGCCCAGCGCGCCGGCCGACAGCCGCGCCGCGTAGGAGGCCATCGGATCGTCGGCGCTCAGGTGTTCGGCGAGCAGTGCGCCGACATCGGCCAACCTGGGGAACCCGTCGGCCGCGCTGTCCCCGCCGGCCATCGGGAACTCGAAGTCCAGCTCCCGCAACCGGTCCGCCAACCCGATCTGACGCAGCGTCACTCCGGGCGCCAACGGGCCCAGATCGGTGTCGTGCATCGGTATCAGGGCGGCCGCCAGCTCCGCCGGTTCGACGGTGACGGGCCAGCGTTCGGCATGCCGGCGCACCTCGGCCTCCAGTTCGGCGGCCAGATCACCGGCCAGCGGATCGGCGGTCTCCAGCACCGCATGCACCAGCGAGCCGAACGCCGCACCGGTCGGCAGGTCCGCCATCGGAGACGGCACATCCATGCCGGAAGCCGGTGCCACCAGCGGGATGTCGGCGACCTCGTCGTCGAGTTCGCCGACCTCGGGTTCGCTGGATACCGGGGCCTCCTCGGCGGCGCGCAGCAGACCCGAGTAGGAGGTGCGCCGCCACGAGGTGTCGATGGCACGGTGGAAGTGGCGCACCGCCAGACCGGTGGGCGCCGGGCCGGGCGGGGGCGGGATGATCGGTTCGACCGCCGATTCCTCCAGCACCGGGCCGCCCGCCTCCTCCCAGGCCCGCAGCCGGGCCATCGCGTCGACGTCGGAGACCTTGGCGGGGCTGCACACCGCGGGCACCTCCGCCTCGCCCGGGGCGCGGCCCCGCAGCAGCCGGGACAACCCGCCGTTGGGTTCATCCCAGGACGGCGCCCACCAGGCCACCACCTGCGAGCAGGCCCGCGTCAGCGCCACATAGGTGAGCCGCGAGTCGTTGGCGGCGGCCTCGGCCTTCCCGGTGCGCAGCACGATCGGATCCGGCTCGCCGACGTGCAGGCAGCGTGCGCCGTTGTCGTGATACAGCACCGGATTCGGGTCCGGTGAGTAGCGGTTGAAGGCGAACGGCAGGTACACGATCGGGTACTGCAGACCCTTGGACACCCACACCGTCATGATCTGTACCGCGGCGGCGTCGCTGTCCAGGCGCCGGTTGCGTTCGGCGGACCCGGAATCCTCGGTCGTCTGGGTGCGCAGCCAGTCCCGCAGTGCGGGCAACCCGAAACCCTGCCGGTGCGCGGTGTCCTGCAGCAACTGGGTGACGTGTGCCAGGTCGGTCATCAACCGTTCCCCGCCCTGCCAGGACAGCACCGCCTTGCCCATCCCGGCCAGCTGGGCAGCCTCGAACACCGCGGCCACCCCGCGTTCGCGGGCATGCCCGGCCCAGCTGCGTAGCTCCTCGGCAACCCGGTCGGTCAGTGAGTCACCGCCGGCGGCAAGGGATTCCGCGGTCTCCCGGAAGAACATGGTCGACGCCGCGGCGCGGACCAGGCCGGGGCGGTGCGGCTGCTCGAACGCCTCCAGCAGACACAGCCAGTCCTGCGCGGCGGCCGAGGCGAACACGTTGGAATCCCCGGTGTACACCGCGGGGATACCGGCCTCGGCGAGTGCGGCGTCGCAGGCCCGGGCGTCCTTGTGGGTCTCCACGATGACGGCGATATCGCGGGCCTGCAGCGGCCGACCGGCGAAGGTGGCGCCGCTGGTCAGCAGCGCGCCGATGTCGGCGGCCAGGTCGCGGCCGATGTGTTCGCGCAACCGGTCGATGCCGATGGTGCGGGTGCTCTTGGTGCCGCGGGTCACCACCCGCAGCCGGAACGGGTCGTTGCGCGGTGCCCCGGCCAGCCGGTGTCCCTGGTGATGGGCTTTGACGTCGTGCACGACGATGCCCGGCCCGCCCAGTTGCGCGCCGCCCAGCACCACCTGCAACCGGTCCACCAGCGCGGCATCACTGCGCCAGTTGATGCCCAGAGTCTGCTTGTCCCCGGCGGTTTCGGCAGCCCGCAGGTAGGTGTCGATGTCCCCGCCGCGGAACGCGTAGATGGCCTGCTTCGGGTCGCCGATCAGGATCAGCGTCGACGCGCCCGCGAACGCCCGCTCGATCACCTGCCACTGCACCGGGTCGGTGTCCTGGAACTCGTCGACCATGACCACCGGCCAGCGCTGCGGCATCCGCACCCGCGCCGCCGAATTCGGGTCGGCCAGCGCGTCGGCCAGCCGGGTCAGCAGATCGTCGTAGCCCAGGATCCCGCGGCGACGCTTCCGGATCTCCAGTTCGTCGAGGACACTGCGCGCGAAACTCAGGCACTCCGCGGTGAGCGATTCCGGGTCGGCCTCGGTCGGGCGCAGTTCGGTGGCCGGATTGCGCACCACCTGGGCGGCCAGTTTCTGCGCGTCCCGGTAGGTCAGTTGGGGACTGTCGGACTCGTTGCCGAACCGGGCCAGATACAGGTCGTCGACGATCTCGGACACCAATTCGTCGAGACTCTCCACCAGGGTGACACCGCTGTCGCTGTCCCCGGCGACGCCGAGCGATTTCAGCACGATGTGGCAGAACTGATGGGTGGTCGCGATGGTGGCGGCGTCGAATCCGGCCAGCGCGTCGCGCAGCCGCTGCTGCCGGGCGTCGTGGTCCTCGGCGATCAGGTGACGCAGCAGATCGTTGTCGGCCGCGGACGGATCCGCGAAAGCGGCCAGCGCGCCGACGATCTGGCCGCGCACCCGCTCGCGCAGTTCCTGGCTGGCGGCCCGGCCGAACGTGATGAGCAGCATCTCGTCGAGCGTGGCCCGGCCCTCGGCCACCATCCTGGTGACCAGACCGGCCAGTGCGAACGTCTTGCCGGTGCCGGCGCTGGCCTCCAGCACCGTCGTCGACGCGGGAGCGGGCAGCGGACCGGTCAGGTCGAAGGTGCGTACCTCGGAACTCACAGGACTCACGGCGCCACCCCCTCGGCGTGCAGCAGCGGCACCCACAGCCGCTGCGCGTACTCGTCGAGGCCGACCAGTTCACCCAGGTCCGGGTCGCGGCCCCATACCCGGGCGATGGCGGGATCGTCGCGTTCGTTGCGCCAGCGGTAGGTCGCCGCCTGTGCGGGGTCATCGCCGACGTAGCGGGCGCCGGCCCAGGCATACGAGGTCTTGATCGGCAGCGGTAACGGGCGGCGGCGGCCCTCGTCGTACATGTAGACCAGATCCCGCAGCAGGCCGGTCGCGTCATTGGGGCCGTCCAGGTTCTGGGTGCGCGGCGCGGTGCCGCGCGGCGGTCGCCCGATACACACCGCCGAGAACCGCTGGCCGCGCGCAGCGGTCAACGCCAGCAACGGAATCCAGGATGCCAGCAGATGCTGGCCACCGAGCTTGGAATAGGTGACGGTGACCAGGCGGTCGGTGAACACCGAATTCACCGTGCCGGTCAGCCGTCGACCTGCCCCGAGGTCGATGTCCACGTCGAATGCCTGCCCGTCGCCGCGGCGGTATTGCAGCGCCTCGGCGGCCAGCTGCGCAGCCTGGTCCCGCAGTGCGACCACCCGGCGCCAGCCGAGCTTGCCCGGCGGCAGGGTTCCGCGCCGCCACTCGGCCTGCTGGGCGTCCTGGGGGGTCATGCCGCGCATGATGTCGCCGAGCATCCGGTCGCCGACCGTCCACTCGGCGAGCGCGTCGATCTCCACGGGCATCACATCGGACACGCCATCCACATCCCAGGGCAGGGTGTAGTCCAGCGCGCGGAAGAAGCCCTTCACCGGGTTCTTGAAGAAGGCGATCAGGTCGGCCAGTGACACATCGGCCGGCGGCGGTGCGGGTAGTGGGCCGGAAACGAACACCGGTTGCGGGGCGCGTTGCCCGGCCATCGAGCGGGCCGTATCCAGCACGGTGGGGTCGAAGGTGAACGGTGCGTCCGGGATCAGCGCGCCCGGTTGCACGTTGGCAACGTCGAAGGGCTGCAACGGGTGCCGGGTCACCAGGTCGCCGACACCGGCTGCGGTGGCGGTCAGGGTGTCGAGCAGTTCGGCGATCGGCACCGCCGGGGGTCGGGGCTGGCCGGTGTACTCGTTGGCGCCGGTGTAGGTGATGACCAGTGTCTGGGTGGTGGCGCCGATGGCGTCGAGCAACAGCTGGCGGTCCTCGGAGCGGATGTCCCGCTCGCCGGTCATCGGGTCGCGGGCCAGCGCGTCGTCACCGTCGACTGCGCCGAGCCGGGGGAACACCCCGTCGTCCAGTCCGACCAGGCACACCACCCGGTGCGGCACCGAGCGCATCGGCACCATGGTGCACACCGTCAGGGTGCCGGTGCGGAAGTTCGCGCGGGTCGGCCTGCCGGCCAGGTGCCGATCCAGCAGTGCCCGAATATCGCTGAGCCGCAACAGCACCGAGGGGTCCGCGCGGGCGGCGATGTCGGCGAACTCGCGCTGCGCCTGGGCGGCAGGCCATTCCTCGTCGTCGAAGGCCAGCGCCTCGATACCTTCGGCCAGCGCCTGCAGCCAGTCGGCCAGCGGCCGGGTGCCGCTCAGCGCGTGGATGGTGTCGGTGAGTTTCTGCACGAAGTCGGCGAAGCGCCCGGCCAGTTCCACCCGGTTGCTGCTGACGTCGTCGAGCGGCAGGGTGGTGCCCAGCCAGGCTCGCGAGTCGTCGGACATGGCAACCCCGGCGAGCACCCGGTCGACACCGAATCGCCAGGTGTTGTGCAGGAATTCGACACCGTAGGGGGTGCGGTGCGGCTGGTCCAGCCCCCAGCGGATGTTGGCCTCGCGCACCCAGGCGGTGACGGCGTCCATATCGTCGTCGGTGAAGCCGAACCGCGCCCGCACCGGCGCGGCCGCGGCCAGGTTGAGCACCTCGCTGGCGCCGGCCCGGCCGCCGGCCAACGCCAGTAGTTGCGCAGCCACCGAAAGCAGCGGATTCGTCTGGACCAGCGCCCGGTCGGCCAGCCGCACCCGCAGTCGGTGCGCCGGGTGCGCGTTGCGCACCACCTCGCCGAGGCCGAAGCCGGCGGTGATCAGCGGTGCATAGGTCTCGATGTCCGGGCACATCACCAGGATGTCGCGCGGCTCCAGGGTGGGGTCGTCGGCAAGCAGGCCGAGCAGCACCTCGCGCAGCACATCGATCTGGCGGGCCGGGCCGTGACAGGCGTGCACCTGTACCGAGCGGTCGGCCGGGTGGTGGGTGCGGCCCTCCTGCCGGATGGCGTCGGCGGCGATGTCGGACTGCAACCAGCCCAGCAGTGTGTCGGGATGGCTTGCCGCGGGCAGGAATTCGTCGGTTGCGGGTGCGGGCAGCCCGCGTTGCAGTTCCCGCAGGTCGCGGCCCAGGGTGGCCAGCAGGGGGTGCCCGACGGCGCGGTGGCTGGTGTCCTCGCGGCGCGGGACGGGGTGCTGGGTGTCCTGAAGGGCCTGCCAGAGCGGCTGGCTGGGGTGCGGGAGCCAGAGGTGCAGATCGTGGTGGGTGGCCAGGGCGCCGAGCAGTTCGATCTCGGTGGATGGCAGCCGGGTGTGCCCGAACAGCGACAACCGTTCGGGTAGATCGCTGGGGGAGTCCCGAAGCCGGGCAAGGGTTTCCGCGTGTCGGATGTGCGGTGCCGGGGACGCGATGCGCTGCACCAGTCGGTCCCACAGCGGGCGCTGCCAGGCCAGGTCGGCGGGCAGATCGTCCCAGTCGACGAGGAGCTGCGGGCGCTGGCGGGCGTAGGAGGCGAACAGTCCGGCCAGCCGGCGGGCGACGGCGTAGCGGCGGCCCTGGCGCAGTTCGCGTTCCTCGCCGGCGGCGAAGTGGCCGAGGTGGTTGGCCAGGGTGGCACACCAGGGCTCGTCGAGGCTCTCGTCGATGACGGTCAGCAGCTGCCACACCATGGCGTCGGCGGCCCACGGGTCGGTGTCCGCCGTACCGGTGAGCTCGGCGATCAGCGAGTGCGGGTTGCGGAACGCGACGTTCGCGCACACCCCGAGCCGGTTGGACAGCCGCTGACTGAGCCAGCGTTCGACACCCTTGGCGGGTACCAGCACCAGTTCGGTGGCGAACGGATCGGCCAACGGCTGCGCGAGCAGCGCGCCCAGACCGTCGGCGAGCTGATCCGTCCGCTCCGCGCGGTGCAGGTGCAGGGCCATCGGCGTCAGCGTAGTGCGCGGGTCCGACAGGAGTGCGCGCTCACCGCCGTGGCTCTCCGGAGAGGGTATGCGCGAGCCCACCTCGGAGCGACAAACGAGCGACAATCGGGCTTGTCGGACGGTTCTGCCACCGTGTGCGCATGGAAGCCGGGGAACCTCCGCTGCGGGTGCGCGGCATCGAACTTCGATACCTGCTCACCTGGCTGTTGTGTCAGGACGGCCCCTGCGGTGTCGGGGAGCTGATCGACCGGTTGGCGATGTACGGGTTCGACGTCGAAGGCCGCCCGTCGAAGACGGTGTCCGATGCGCTCCGGTGGGAGATCCGGCGCGGACGGCTCATGCGCCCGTACCGGGACTGGTACATGCTCGGGGACATCCCGCGCGCCACCGAGGATCGCATCCACAAACGGGTGCTGCGGCTGCGGATCCAGGCGGGCACCCTGTCGGCGGAACGGGCCGCGCTCTACGACTTCTGAGCTGTCGCTCGATTGTCGCTCCGAGGTGGGCACGGGCAACCCCACCCCGGACAGAGCCGGGGCGGGGTGCGAAACCCTCAGGCCTTCCCGAATTCGGCTGCCAGCCCGTCGATCCCGGCCTGGATCGCCGCGATCGCGGATTCGCGGGCCTTCAGCTTGCTCGCCACGTGCGCATTGAGGTGCAGGGTGGCGGCGTACTCCGCGGCGACCTCCTGCGCTCGGGCCAGTACCGCGTCGCGCTCCACGATCTCGTCCAGCCAGCCCGCCGCGATCGCCTCATCCCCGGCGTACACAGCGGCCACCGACACCGCCCGGGAGTAGGCCGGGGGCGTCAGGCGCATCCGCATGATCTCCAGCGCCGCCACCGGCAGCGTCATCCCGATCGCCACCTCATTGGCCTGGCAGCGCGAGCGCTGAGACCCCACCCGGTGGTCACCGCTGAGCATCAGGAAGGAGCCCATCGCGATTGCGGGCCCCGTTGCGGCCATCACGACCGGCACCGGGAACGTCAACAGCCGGATCGCCAGTTCGAAACCGCCGGAGAGCATCCCGTGCCCGGCCGCCACATCGCCGGAGGCGAACACGCTGAGCTCGAACCCGGCACTGAACACCCGTTCGTTGCCGGCCAGCACCACGGCCTTCACCGTGCCTGCGGTGATATCTGTTTCGGCCTGATCCAGGGCCGTGGCGATGGCGGCCTGCATCGCGGGGGACAGCGCGTTGACCTTGCCGTCGTCGAGGGTGACGGTCGCAACGGCGTCGTGCACAGCGTAGGTGGCAGTCATACCGCCGGACACTACTTAGCTCGGTGCTTGATTCCGATGGCGGGGCTGGAGTGATGTCGACCGCTCGGCGCCTCCTGACCGATCCATGGGAAGTCCAGCTCGGTGGTCTCGTCGGACTGGCTTGTCCGCCAACGGTCCTGGGTCTCGCGCACGGCCCGGTTCATCCGGTCGATCTCGGCCCGGAACACCTCGGGCCGAGTCTCCTTGGAGGCGTAGTGGAAATAGGTCAGGACGCTGCGCAGCAGTTCCAGTTTCTGTTTCTCGCGTTTGGCCAGATCGTGGGTCGTCATCAACTCCAGTCGCTGCACCGGTTGCAGCGTCGCCCAGTCCAGCACCACCGACGACTCGTAGGTCTGGCGGTCCGCGGACCGGCGGCCGCCACCCGGGTGGTCCGCGTACCGCAGGGTGCCCTCGAACCGGGACCCGATCTGCCCGCCGAACTGCTCCCGGCTGATCGCCGAGTCCCAGACCGTTCGCCACTCTTGGCCGGGTGCCAGCTGCCTCAGTTCGCTGGGTAACCGTAGTTCGGCCACCTCGGGCAGGCCGTCGGCGGGCCCGTCCTCGTACCGGCCGACGGTCAGCGGCGCGTCGAACTCGACGCGGATGTCGTGCGCCGCGGACTTGCCGAAGTTCCGCACCACCAGCTCGATGACGTGCCAGTCCGATGGGTGCGGCTCCATGAACATCTCCACGTGGGGCCGCAGTTCATCGCGCTTGAGCTGGCGATTCTTTTTCAGCGCCCGGGCGGTGAACAGCAAGGCGCCCAATCCGAGCGCCAGCCCGGCCCAGGCCGCCACCGTCAGCCATCCGGTCGAGTCGAGGCCGCTCAGATCGGCCCACCGATCGCTAAACCATTCCACCGCGTCCCCACCTGTTCGTCCGGTTGCGCTTCGGACACTAGCGGTTCGCTGGGGCGTTGGTAACCCGGGGAGCGGAGTTTAGCTGGCTGCGGCCAGGGTGTGCGGCCGCAGCGGGGCGACCGGTTCGGTGGTCAGCAGCCGCTCACCGCGGTCCAGCCAGTCCTGATCTGCCCACTCGACACGGGCCGGCAGCCGCCGCCAGTACGCCGGGTGCGCCCGTAGGTGCATCTGGACGCTGGCGTGCACGACCGCGTCATCGGGCACCCGGCGCAACCCCAGATTCAACGCCGAACTCTCGGCCTCGACGTGCGCCGACGGTGTCCGGTGCACGCGGAGTCCGGCCTGTGTGGCGCCGTCGAGCATCCAGTCCAGCGTCAGCGCGCTGGACACGATGTCGCGGTGCGATCCCCGGAACCACACCTCTTCGACACCCTCGACGTGCTGCGGGGGCCGGGCGGCATCGATGGCCAGGGCGTGCCGCCCCGCGACCACGTCGACCGGTGCCGCGGTGCCGCGGATGCGGACGGTGTCCCAGAGGCCGAGGAACCGCACCGGCAGGATGATGTCGTCGCGTTCGGCCAGCCCGGCGGCGACCTCGGTGACGTGGCGCCATTCCTGGGCGGTCCGCGCGGTGCGCGGCAGCGCGTAGGTGGACAGCATGTAGCTGCGCAGTTCGCCGTCGAGTACGCCGATGGTGCCGAGCAGCCGGGTGAGGGCCTGCGCGCAGGCCGCGCCGCTGCCGGCCCCGAACACGAAGACGTCATCGCCGGGTTGCCAGTGGTCGACGAGGTGGGTGTAGGCCGCCGCCACGGCGGCGCGGGCGTCCTCGGGGCGGCGGTTGGTGTACTGCCGCCAGCCGACCTGGCCGGCCTGGTCGATCAGCCGGAAGAGGGCTGTGGCATTGCTTTCACCAGAGTGGTCGAAACACAGCACGATGTTCTTCACAGCGACCCCCGGTGGTGCAATTTCAAAAGAACCTAGCGAACAATTCTGCCAACCTGCCCTGGTGCTGACCAAGGCGTAATCTCGCTGATTCCCCACAAGACTTCAACGAAATTGAGCGTCAGAATGCTAGCTCGCTGCGGAATCGGTTGTCTGTCCGTCAACTGACGTACACGTCAACCGCCCGCGGGCAAAACCGGGTCAGGAAAGTGGGATGACGCCGCCCGCGCTGGCGAGATCTCCGTGCACCTCGATGGACTCCGGGGCGGTGCCCGCGGGTACGTCGAACGCGATGGCGACATCGGCCGGTTGGCCCGGATAGAGCACGGCGGAGATGCCGCCGAGGTAGAAGGTGCTCTCGGTTTCGGGGTTGTAGGTCTGTCCACCGGCGGTCAGTATTTGCTGGTCGGCGAGGAACGTGGCGGGGAGTTCGCCGTTGTTCAGCAGGGTCAGTCGCACCACGACGAACTCGCCTGCGGCCGACTTGGTGAGCATCTCGTTCTCCACCGCCGCCACCGTCGGAGTGACCTCGAAACCTTTGCCGGTGATGGTCACCTCGCCGTCGACGACCTGAGGTCCGCCCCCGGTCGGGGCCTCTGCGGGGGCCTGGGATTGGTCGGCGGATTCCGTTGCGGGGCCCGTCGCCCCAGCGACCTCGGACGTCTCGTCCGCCCCGGTGGCCTCAGACGTGTCGGAGTCGGAGCCCCTGGACGTGAGCACCCAGATGAGCACGCCCACCAGCACGACCACCAGGGCACCGATGCCGATCAGATAGGCCTTGGCCCGCCCGCCCCCGGATTCGCCAGGCGTCTGCTCGGGTACCGGGACGGCGGCGGAGGGTTGGTCCACCAGCGGCGCGACGGGCTCCGGCGGCACCGCCGCGGCGGCAGGCTCACCCGGATAGGCGTACGGCTGCTCGACCGCCGCGGTGGGTTCCGACGGCGCTGCGGGCTCGGGGACCACCACCGGTTCGGCGGGCTCGGAGTCTGGCGACTCGGGGGCAGAAATTTCGGCGGGCTCCTCGGGCTCGATGGCCTCGGGTTCCTCGTCCGACGGTTCGGCCTTGCCGGCTTCCTCCCACGAGGGCATTTCCATGTCCTCGTCCGGCCACGGCGGCAATTCCGCAGGCCAGGCCGATGTTTCTTCGGTGGACTCCGGGGCGTCGGGGCGTTGTGCGGTCCACTCCGTGCCGTCCCAATAACGTTGACCACCGGATCCGTCGGGATCCGGGTACCAGCCGGCCGTGGTCGGCGGTGTCGTCATGCGGGGTTTCCTCCCTATGCGCGCCACCGGGGCGCTCTGACCTCGAAGAATAGTCCAGGCGTAGGTACGCCGCGAGAGTATGGCCCGCTCAGCCGCCCATCAGCATGCGCCACTGATCCAGATTGCTGGCGCGGTAGACGTAGTTGGAGCGCTTGACATCCGAGAGCGGCGCACTCGGCTCCGCCGAATACCAGTGACCTGGGAACACCGTGGGATCGCCGGACAGCTTCGAGAGCGCCTGCAGGCTGTGGAACATGTCGTCGACGTTGCCGCCGGGGAAGTCGGTGCGTCCGCAACCTTCCAGGAACAGCGTGTCCCCGGCGACCAGTCGGCCGTCGAGGAGGAAGCACTGGCTGCCCGGGGTGTGCCCGGGGGTGTGCAGCAACTCGATCTCGATGTCACCGACGTTGACCTTGTCGCCGTGCTGGTGCGCGCTGAGTTCACTCATCGCGATTCCGGTGACGCGCGAAACCCATTCGGCCTCATGTGCATTCACGTGCACCGGCACGCTGACACGTTCCAGCAACTCGGCCACCCCGGCCAGCGTGAAGCCCATCATGGTGCCGCCGACGTGGTCGGGGTGGTGGTGGCTGACCAGCACGCCGGACAGTCGCATGCCGTCGGCTTCCAGCGCGTCGACGAGCTCGCCGGCCGCATACGCGGGGTCCACGAGCACCGCGTCGCCGGTCTCCCGGTCACCGATCAGATAGGCGAAGTTACGCATCTGCTGAGCTATCGGGTCGCTGGCCGCGAAGTCACGGCCGGACAGCAACTGACGGAAATACAGGCGATCTTCTCCGGAAGCCATGGCGACACTCTATTGGGCGGCCCCGGTTCACCCATAACCGCAGTTATCCGCGGCGCACCCCGCAGACCGCGGAGCTGGGCAGCCGGCCGGCACGCGAATGTCCGGCAAATCGGTCCCCGTCGAGGTGCACGTCGAACTCCAGATGCAGCCGCATCGGCTTGGTGATGGACTGCCGCCAGGTCACGTGCTCGCCGTCGACCACGATGTCGGACAGCGTCACCGTTTCGTGCTTGCCCGCGGCGCTTCCGCGCAGTGCCCCGTCGTGTTCGGTGAAGGTGTAGCGGACCTCCAGCGACCCGATCGGGGTCTTGATCCGGACGTCCCAGTCCCCGGTGATGGTCATGTTCACCAGACCTTCGGCTCTCGGCCGGTGTCCATCCACACCGTGCCGCGCCGCTCGTAGGCGAACATCTGCTCGACGGCGACTGCGATACGCGGGCCGTAATTGCGGTGCAACAGATGCAGGGCCAGATCCAGCCCTGAGGTCACCCCGCCCGCGGTGACCAGATCGCCGTCGTCGACCACCCGGGCCGACACCGGGATGGCGCCGGTCGCCTCCAACACGTCGACGCCGAGATGATGTGTGGTGGCGTGCCGGCCGTCGATCAGTCCGGCCATCGCCAGTGCCAGCGACCCCCCGCACACCGTGGCCACCGTGACGGCCGGGTTGTCCAGCGCGGCACGGATCAACGGCACGGCCTCGGTGTCGCCGAACCGGGCCAGCAGCACCGGGATGGTCGCCACCTCGTCGGGGTCGCCATCGAGTGGGCCGACGGCTCCGGGCACGATCACGAAACCGGGCCGGGCCGGATCCAGCCGGGCGGTGGCCTGCAGGGGCAGTCCGCGGGAACCGCTCACGACGGTGCGGGGCCCTTCGGCGGAGACGAGTTCGACGGCGAGTTCCCCGCCGAGATAATCACTTCCGGCGACCAGGACTTCGTAGGGGGCGATGACGTCGAGTGGGTCGAACCCGTCGAACAACACGATCTGTGCGTACATGTCCTTCATCGTGCTGGGGGAGGGGAGTGTCCGGCAGTGGCTGACGCGTCACCCTGCGCCACGATCTGGCCAATGTTTCAGCCGGCCTGCTGCTCCCGAAAAGTGTTGCGGTAAACCTGCGGAGCGACACCGCTGAGCCGGCGGAACTGCTGGCGGAAGTTGGCCGGCGAGCTGAATCCCACGTCGCGCCCGATCCTTTCGACGCCATGGGCGGAGTGTTCGAGAAGTTCCTGCGCGTGCCGGACCCGGACGCCGTTGACCCACTGCATCGGGGTCTGGCCGACCTCGGCCTGGAAGCGCCGACTCAGGGTCCGCACACTCATCGCGGCGTGCGTGGCGATGTCGGTCAGGGTGATGTCGCGATGGGCGTTGCGCTCGATCCACGCCAGCACCGCGTCCAGCTCGGTCCGGGATCCGATGGCGTTGAGAGGAAGCGTGTTTCGCACGATGAACTGCGCCTGCCCGCCGCTGCGGTGCAATGGCGCGACGGCGAGCCGGGCGGAGGTCGCCGCGGCGGCGGCACCGTGGTCCTGCGCCACCATGTACAGACACAGATCCAGCCCGGCCGATGCGCCGGCCGAGGTGAGGATCTGACCTTCGTCGACGTAGAGCACGTCCGGGTCGAGGTTCACCCCCGGATGCGCGGCGCGGAACAGGTCGGCGGCCATCCAGTGCGTGGTCGCGCGCAGCCCGTCGAGCAGTCCGGCCGCGGCCAGCACGAAGGCGCCGGTGCAGATCGAGGCGATGCGGGCGCCCGCGTCGTGTGCGGCCCGCAGCGCGTCGAGCACGTCGGGGGACACCTCGGCGGCGGCGTCGTTGCGCCCGGGCACGATGACGGTGTCCGCGCCGGCCAGTGCGTCCAGACCGTGATCGGTGCTGATACGCAGCGGCCCGGCCGGGACCAGCGGTTCGGTGCCGCACACCTGCAACCGGTAGCCGGGGCTGCCGTCGGGCAGGGTGGCCCGGCCGAACACCTCTACCGGGACACTCAGGTCGAACGCGATCACGTCGTCCAACGCCAGGATCGCCACCGTGCGCATGGGCGGACCCTAACAGCGCTGCTCGAGGGCGGCCGGCCGATCGCCCCACGGCGCTGCGTGCACCATCTGCGGGAACGTCACCGACGGGCCGTTGACGATCTGGTGGATGTGGGCCGGGAACGAGAACGGCGGGGCCTTGTCCGGGTCGGCCAACGTGCCGCGGGCGATCTCCGCGGCGATGGCGAATCCGAGGTCGTGGCGCGGCCAGGCGGCGTGCACCCGGTCGGCGAAGCCGGTGGGCAGGACATCCGACCCGAAGCCGTTGATGTCCAGCGAGATGCCACCGAAGGCAACCGCCTGGACGGGGCCGAAGCGGTGCGCCAGGCCGACACTGGTGTGCAGGGCGATGGCCTGCCAGACCGGGATGCGGCGGTGCTCGGCCAGGCCGTGCTCCTGCAGGAACCGGGCGGCGGCGTCGGCACCGTCGACTTCGAAACGCTGGTTTCCGTCGCCGTGGCCGGTGAGGCCCAGGTCGTGCAGGACGCAGGCCAGGAACACCAACTCCTCGTCGTAGTCGATGCCCTGGGCAGCGGCGAGTTCGCGGGCGAACAGATAGCTGCGGGCGCAGTGGTTGGCCAGATATGCGGGGGAGACACCGATGACCAATCGCATTGCCGCCGAGCAGATATCGGTGTCGGGCAGGTTCCAGGCCGCGGTGTCGATGTCCATGCCCGTCAGGCTGCCGGATCCGCCGAGAACGGGACAGTGGCCAGATGGCCACATTCCGCCTATATCTGGCCATCGGCGCGTCGGCGCTGGTGGAAAAACCGCACGAAATCGCGTGTTTAACCGCACATCCAGAAAAGTCGCATCTGCGGTGCAGGATTTGTAGCGTCAGTGCCATGCAACTCACCCGGTTCACCGATCTGGGGCTGCGCACCATGATGCTGCTGGCCGCGGGCGACGCGGCCGACCGCCGCATCACCACCCGCACCATCGCGGTCGGCGCCGGCGCTTCCGAGCATCACATCGCCAAAGCCGTTGCGCGCCTTGTCGAACTCGGCATGGTCAATGCCCGGCGCGGCCGGGTGGGTGGGCTCTCGCTGACCGAGGAGGGCCGCACGGTGTCGTTGGGCTGGCTGGTGCGCCGGCTGGAAGGCGACGCCGAAGTCATCGACTGTGACGGCGGCAGCCCGTGCCCGCTGATCGCCGCGTGCCGGCTGCGCCGGGTGCTCGCCGGGGCCAAAGAGGCCTTCTACCGCGAGCTGGACAACCACACCCTCGAAGACCTGGCCGGCAGCGGCTTGCTGCCGGTCGTGACAATTCCGCTGGAAAGGATCACCCCATGACCGTCGTCGCTGCCCCCGAGGAACTGCAGCCCGCGCACGCCGAGATCATCACGGCCACGCTGCCCTTGGTCGGAGCCAACATCGATGCGATCACCCAGGCCTTCTACCGGCGGCTGTTCGACGCCCACCCGGCGCTGATCCGCAACCTGTTCAACCGGGGCAACCAGGCCCAGGGCGCCCAGCAGCGCGCACTGGCCGCGTCCATCGCGACGTTCGCGACCCACCTGGTGAACCCCGACCTGCCGCACCCGGCCGAACTGCTGTCCCGGATCGGGCACAAGCACGCCTCGCTGGGGGTGACCGCCGAGCAGTACCCGATCGTGCACGAGCACCTGTTCGCCGCGATCGTCGAGGTGCTCGGCGCGGACACCGTGACCGCCGAGGTGGCCGAGGCCTGGGACCGGGTCTACTGGATCATGGCGCAGACGCTGATCGACCTGGAGCGCGCGCTCTACGCCGAGGCCGGGGTGGCCGACGGTGACGTCTATCGGCGCGCGCAGGTGAGCGCCCGGGTCGACGACCCGTCCGGGGCGGTGTTGGTGACGGTCAGCGGCGTCGACGCCGATTTCGGGGCAGGGCAGTACGTTTCGGTGGGCGTGACGCTGCCCGACGGGGCCCGTCAGCTGCGTCAGTACAGCCTGGTCAACAAGGGCGGAAACGGTGAGCTGACGTTCGCGGTCAAGCCGGCCGGCGAGGTGTCGGAGTGGATCCGGGACAACCTGCGGGTCGGCGATCAGCTCGACATCACCCTGCCGTTCGGCGACCTGCCCGCCCCGGCGCCCGGCGTTCCGCTGGTGCTGATTTCCGCGGGGATCGGCATCACCCCGATGATCGGCATCCTGGAGACACTCGACGCCGACGCCCGGGTGCAGGTGTTGCACGCCGACCGCAGCAGCCACACCCACCCGCTGCGCGAGCGCCAACGCGAGCTGCTGGCCGCGCTGCCCAACGCGACGCTGGATGTCTGGTACGAGGACGGCGGTGACGGAGCGCGCCAGGGCTTCCTGTCGCTGGACGGCATCGAGCTGCCGGCCGACGCCGAGGTCTACCTGTGCGGCGCGGACGGCTTCGTCCGGGCCGTCCGCGACCAGCTGGTGGCCCGCGGCGTGACCCGGGTGCACTGCGAGCTGTTCAGCCCCAACGACTGGCTGCTGGATTAGGTCTGACGAGCCAAACTCACATCAGGGACGTCTGTCAGTAAACGGGCGTCCCTGATGTGATTCGCGCGACTGCTTGTCGGGTGCCGGTGCCACCATCCCGCCATGGGGGTTTTCATCGGCAGCGAGGCGTTGGCGGCGGGGAAGGTGACCCGCAATGACCTGCGTCGCCAATACAGACGCTTGTTTCCCGACGTGTACGCCCGGCTGCGCCCACCCTGCAGGACCGCGCGAGGGGCGCTTGGCTCTGGTCCGGCCGGCGCGGAGTGATCGCGGGTGTCGCGGCCTCCGCCCTGCACCGGGCCAACTGGGTAGCGATCGAACAACCCGTCGAGATGCTCTGGCACAGCACCCGACCGCCGGCGGGCGTGGTCGTGCGGAATGAGCTCTACGCGGACGACGAGACGACGATGTTCTTCGACGTGCCGGTCACCACCCCGGCCCGCACCCTGTTCGACCTGGGGCGACATCTACCCCGGGATGAGGCGGTGGCGCGGATGGATGCGCTGCTCTGGCGCGGACAGGTGGAGGTCGATGACGTCGAGCCACTGGTTGCGCGGTATCCCGGAGCGCGCGGGGTCCGGCGCCTGCAGACGGCGCTGGCGTTGACCGACCGCGGTGCGGAGTCGCCTCAGGAGACGCGGATAAGACTGCTGCTGACCGATGCCGGCATGGCGCCCACCGGTACCCAGATCCCGGTGTACGACGTGACGGGCCGGATCGTCGCGAAGGTAGACATGGGGTGGGAAGACCTCAAGATCGCCGTCCAGTACGACGGGCGCCGGCACCAGACCGACCGGGTGCGCTACGTCCGGGACCAAAAGGTGAACCGGGCGCTGGCGGAGCAGCACTGGATCGTCATCCGGGTGATCATCGAGGACTCCGACGCTGACGTCGTCGGCCGCGTCGCGACGGCCTTGGTCAGCCGGGGATGGCGGGCCGCGTGACCGGATCGGGGTAGAGGGGTTTCAGTGTGGGACCGATGGGTTCGCGAAACGGAAACCGGGTAGCCGAAACCAGGGAATCGGCTACCTACCTTCAGTCTGGGTGCCAAAGACCCGGGACGAGGCCCCGAAAAGCCCCCAAAACAGGCCAACTACCTGGCGTTTTGGCTCCACCGACGCCGGGAATGTACCCTCTTTAAGGCCCTACGGCCGAAGGTAGTGCAAGGCCCCCTTAGCTCAGTCGGCAGAGCGTTTCCATGGTAAGGAAAAGGTCAACGGTTCGATTCCGTTAGGGGGCTCGGTAGACGCCCGGCGGCTCCCGCCCGCGTCGATCGGGGCGGTGTAGCTCAGCTGGTTAGAGCGCACGACTCATAATCGTGAGGTCGGGGGATCGAGTCCCCCCACCGCTACAGGCAGAACAACGAGAGGCAAGAGACGTGGCGTCGAGTACCGACGTACGGCCGAAGATCACTTTGGCCTGCGAGGTGTGCAAGCACCGTAACTACATCACCAAGAAGAACCGGCGGAACGATCCCGATCGCCTGGAGATCAAGAAGTTCTGCCCGAACTGCGGTCACCACCAGCCCCACAAAGAGTCGCGTTAACTCTTAGTCGTGTCGCTGTCGGAGAAGATTGTCGGGATGCACTTCCGGTATCCCGACGCCTACGAGGTCGGTCGCGAAAAGATCCGCGAACACGCCCTCGCCGTCAAGAATGACGATGCGTTTTATTTCGATGAGGCTGTCGCCGCCGGGCTCGGGCATGACTCGCTGCCGGCGCCGCTGACGTTCATCTGCATCTTCGGTTACACGGCTCAGTTGGCTTTCTTCGACAACGCGGGGATCAGTATCAAGGACGCTCAGATCGTCCAGGTTGATCAGGCGCTGAAGTTCGAACGGCCCATCCGGGCCGGCGACAAGTTGTATTGCGACGTCTACGTGGACTCGGTCCGTCAGGCGCACGGCACGGACATCATCGTCACCAAGAACATCATCACCAACGAAAACGGTGACATCGTTCAGGAGGCCTACACGACCCTTGCGGGGCGTTCGGGCGACGGAGAAGAGGGCTTTTCAGATGGCACTGCGTGAATTCAGTTCGGTCAGCGTCGGCGACACCCTTCCCGAGAAGGTGATCCCGCTGACCCGTCAGGACCTGGTGAACTACGCCGGGGTTTCCGGCGATTTGAACCCGATCCATTGGGATGACGAGATCGCCAAGCAGGTCGGCCTGGACACCGCGATCGCGCACGGCATGCTCACCATGGGGCTCGGTGGCGGCTACGTCACCTCCTGGGTGGGTGACCCGGCCGCGGTCACCGAGTACAACGTGCGGTTCACCGCCGTGGTGCCGGTTCCCAACGACGGTGTGGGCGCCGAGATCGTCTTCAACGGCCGGGTGAAGTCGGTGGATGAGGAAGCCAAGTCGGTGACGATCGCACTGTCGGCGACCACCGGTGGCAAGAAGATCTTCGGCCGCGCCATCGCGACCGCGAAGCTGGCTTGATCCATGGCATTGAAGGCAGACATCCGCGGGATGGTCTACAAGTACCCCGAGGTCTTCATCGTCGGGCGCGAGCAGGTCAAGAGTTTCGCAAAAGCGGTCAAGTCCGAGCATCCGGCCTCACTGCACGAAGAGGCGGCCGCCGAACTGGGCCATGACACTCTGGTCGCGGGCCCGACGTTCGTCTCGATCCTGGCCAACCTGGTTCAGCAGGACTTCTTCCGCAATGTCGATGTCGGCATGGAGACCATGCAGATCATCCAGGTCGACCAGCGGTTCGTGTACACCCGCCCGATCAAGGTCGGCGATCAGCTCAACGCTGAGCTGGAAGTCATGTCGGTCGAGAACCGGTTCAATGCCGACATCGTCGTCACGCGCAACATCCTGCGCGACGAGAACGGCGAGGTGGTCATGGAGGCGTACACCACGCTGATGGGTCATGAGGGGGACAACTCGGTGTCGGTGCGCTACGACCGCGAGTCTGGCCAGGTTCTACGTACGGCTGCAGCAGGGGATTAGTAACTAAGTCTTGGGCCGATGTACACTCGGCTCTCGGGGTTTTCCCACTACAGCGCGCTGTCCGTCGGTTCGGAAATCGGCCGGTCGGGGAGCGCGTCACTGTGTGAGGCCTCGAACGAAGGGGCGTAGCTCAATTGGCAGAGCAGCGGTCTCCAAAACCGCAGGTTGCAGGTTCAAGTCCTGTCGCCCCTGCTCAAACTGAATACTCGACAAGTGTGGACACTGGAAGGTGACCACACGCAACCAGACGAAAGGCATGCGGTGAGCGACGATCAACCGCCTCTGGGGCCTTCGGCAGGCGAGGGGCCGGTGGACGGCGGGACGAGCGGTTCCGCCGGGGCTCCCGCCGGTCCGCTGCGTCCTTCGGGCAAGCGGTCGCGACGCACGGCAGCCGAGCCGGCCGGGGGCGCCGTCGCGGTGGCTGGAGACTCTGGGGCTGACGACGCGGACGATGCCGGTACCGACGAGAAGCCGGCCAAGCGTACGAAGACCGCGAAGGCCGCCAAGTCGACGGACGGTGCCCGGCTGAACCCGTTCGCCTTCGTCTGGAACTACCTCAAGCAGGTCGTCGGGGAACTGCGCAAGGTCATCTGGCCGAACCGCAAGCAGATGGTCACGTACACCACGGTTGTCTTGGTGTTCTTGGCCTTTATGGTGGCGATGATCGGTGGTGTCGACCTCGGGCTGGCCAAGCTCGTGTCGTACATCTTCGGCTGACCCACGTATTGAGAGAGGACTGACAACCGTGACTAGCTTCGACGGCGACGATCAACTCGACGCCGAAACGCCTTCGGGTGAAGCCGTCGACGTGATCGACGAGACGCCTGCGGCTGACGAAGCCGGTGAGACCCCGGTGGAGGCAGAGGCCGCTGAGCCTGCGGAAGCCGCAGAGGACGCTGCCCTCGAGGACGAGGATCCGGCGGTCGCCCTGAAGAAGGACCTGCGGACCCGTCCGGGCAACTGGTACGTCATCCACTCGTACGCCGGTTACGAGAACAAGGTGAAGGCCAACCTCGAGACCCGCGTGCAGAACCTCGACGTCGGCGATTACATCTTCCAGGTCGAGGTGCCCACCGAAGAGGTCACCGAGATCAAGAACGGCCAGCGCAAGCAGGTCAACCGCAAGGTGCTGCCGGGCTACATCCTGGTGCGCATGGAGCTCAACGACGAGTCCTGGGGCGCGGTGCGCAACACGCCCGGTGTCACCGGGTTCGTGGGTGCGACGTCCAAGCCGTCCCCGCTGTCGCTGGACGACGTGGTGAAGTTCCTGCTTCCGCCGGCTGCGGCGAAGAAGCCCGCCGCCAAGACCAGCGCGGCTGCCGCGTCCACCGAGGCCACCCTGGAGCGCCCGGAGATCCTGGTCGACTTCGAGGTCGGCGAGTCCGTCACCGTCATGGACGGTCCGTTCGCGACGCTGCCCGCGTCGATCAGCGAGGTCAACGCCGAGCAGCAGAAGCTCAAGGTGCTGGTGTCGATCTTCGGTCGTGAGACGCCGGTCGAGCTGACGTTCACGCAGGTCGCGAAGATTTAGTTTTCGGGCCCGGATATCGGCCGGGCCCATTGAGAGAAGGAAAAACCAGAGCATGGCCCCGAAGAAGAAGGTCGTCGGGTTGATCAAGCTCCAGATCCAGGCCGGGCAGGCCAACCCTGCTCCGCCCGTGGGTCCGGCGCTCGGCCAGCACGGCGTCAACATCATGGAGTTCTGCAAGGCGTACAACGCCGCGACCGAGTCGCAGCGCGGGAACGTCATCCCCGTGGAGATCAGTGTCTACGAGGACCGCACCTTCACGTTCGCCCTGAAGACCCCGCCCGCCGCCAAGCTGCTGCTCAAGGCCGCAGGCGTGCAGAAGGGTTCCGGCACCCCGCACACCACCAAGGTCGCCAAGGTGACTTGGGATCAGGTGCGCGAGATCGCCGAGACCAAGAAAGAAGATCTCAACGCCAACGACATCGACGCTGCCGCGAAGATCATCGCCGGTACCGCTCGGTCCATGGGCATCACTGTCGAGTAGCTTGCGGATCGACCAGACAAGGGTCGAATATCCGTTTCCCGTGGGAGAGCCCGCTTCGGCTCGCAACCACGACCTCTGAACTGGAGAACAAATGAGCAAGAACAGCAAGGCTTACCGCGAAGCCGCCGCGAAGGTGGATCGCGAAAATCTCTACACCCCGCTCCAGGCCGCGAAGCTGGCCAAGGAGACCTCTTCGAAGAAGCAGGACGCGACCGTCGAGGTGGCGATCCGCTTGGGTGTCGACCCCCGCAAGGCGGACCAGATGGTGCGTGGCACCGTCAACCTGCCGCACGGCACCGGTAAGACGGCCCGTGTCGCGGTGTTCGCGGTGGGAGAGAAGGCCGAGCAGGCTGCCGCTGCAGGCGCCGATATCGTCGGCAGCGATGACCTGATCGAGAAGATCCAGGGCGGTTTCCTGGACTTCGACGCCGCGATCGCGACCCCCGACCAGATGGCCAAGGTCGGCCGCATTGCGCGCGTGCTCGGCCCGCGTGGTCTGATGCCGAACCCGAAGACCGGCACCGTGACGGCTGACGTCACCAAGGCGGTCAACGACATCAAGGGCGGCAAGATCAACTTCCGCGTCGACAAGCAGGCCAACCTGCACTTCGTGATCGGCAAGGCCTCCTTCGACGCGACCAAGCTCGCGGAGAACTACGGCGCCGCCCTCGAAGAGGTGCTGCGGGCCAAGCCGTCGTCCTCGAAGGGCCGTTACCTGAAGAAGGTCACCGTCTCGACCACCACCGGCCCGGGCATCCCGGTCGACCCGGCGGTCACCCGCAACTTTGCGGTGGAGGAGCAGGCGTAAGCCCCTCTTAGAATCTCATCCCGAAACCCCGTCCTTGTGGCGGGGTTTCGGCGTTTCCGGATCAGCTGGGATCCTGCGGAATCGCGATGGTGGCCAGCAGCGCTCGGTGATCCGAGCCCGGGATGTCGACCGAATGGATCGACTGTGCCGATGAATTGCGGGTCAGCACATGGTCGATGGCGATCACCGGCGGGATCCACGGGTGCGGGGAGTAGGTGGGCATGAAGCCCGCCCCGGTCTGGTTGACGGCATCGCGGTAGCCCGCGTCGAGTAGGTCGCGGAACTGTCGCATATCGGCCGTGGCGTTGAAGTCGCCGGCAATGATCACCGCGGCCGGCCCCGCGGTTTCGGCGTACTCGGCGAATTCGGCCTTGGCATTGGTGATGTGGTGATTCCACTTATCGAAGGTGTTGGCGCCGCCGGCGACCGGTGACATCAGGTGTACGGCGGCCACCACGGGCTGGTCTCGGACGCCAGGAACGCGGACACGCGCCGCAATGAAATTGTTCCGATAGGTCGGCCGGGGCAGTTCGGCGAGCGGATACCGGCTCCACAGGCCCATGCCGCCGGCGCTGGGTCGCGGATTGAGTATGGAATACGGAAAGACCTTGCGGATACCGGCTTCACGGAACCGCGCAGCCGCCTCGGCGGTCAGCTCGGGGACGGCGATCACATCCGCGCTGCTGACGGCGAGGTCGACGAAGAACCTCGCATCGGCCTCGCCCTTCTGGATATTGGAGGAGAAGATCCGAAGTTCGACGGTCTCGGGGCCGATGTCGGACGGCTGTCCCAGGTAGAACCACGGCGCCTGGACCGCCACCGACGCCGTGAGCACCATCGCCGCGGCGACTGCGAGCAGTCTTTTGCGATACACGATCGCGATCACCAGGGCTGCCAAAGATGCCAGCGGAGCATAGGGCGCGCTGGCGGCCACGATGAGCGCCGCCAGATTCGACAGCGACAGCGCTGGTGCCAGCAGCGCCGCCGCACCGTAGAGAACCGCAGCAGCGGCCAGAACAACCGGCAGTCCAGGACGTTGCGGATGCCCTGACCGGGGGCGACGTCGGTGTAGGCGAAAGCTCAGCGAGGACGGCAAAGTTCGAGCACCGGAGGCAGCAGCGCGGCGATCTGTCCGCCGACCGCCGTGAATACCTCCCGGCTTTGGCCGATGGGGTCGGGAATATCGGGGATGTCGCTCAAGATCAGCTGGGGCCGCAGATTAGCGAGATCTACTAGGTTCTTGGCCCCGAGGTCCTCGACGAGCCGCGCGGCTTCCGGAAGACTGAAGGTCCTTTTGAGTCTATGTGGAGCAAGCTCCAGGACCCTGTCGCGATGTGCACCAGTCATCGTGAGTATCAAATCTGCGGTAGACGCGATCTTCGGAGTCAACTGCCTCGCAGCGAAGTTGGAGGCGTCCCCGCCAAGTCCCTCAAGGACGCGCTCTGCATCGGGGTGAATCGGGTGAGCGATGACTGCACGGCTGCCCGCACTCGTGGCCACGAAGTCGGAGATGCCAGATTGTGCGCAGTACGCCTGTGCCAGACGTTCAGCGGTGGGTGAACGGCAGATATTCCCAGTACAGACGAAGAGGACGTGCAGAGCAGGCTCCTTAACTCGATGTTTGAGTCGTACTCTCGTTCGTGCTCAGCCGCCACGAGATCCGTATTCAAGTATCGGTGCAGATCGCTTCCGGGTGCCACCCGTCGGCCTTTTGGGAAGACATCGATGATTCTGGCAAAAACACCGGGGCGAGTACGCGGGGGTCGGATCCGACGGATTCATCGTTAGTGGGCAACTCCGGGTCAACCGCGGCAGCAACTGCCCGGCGGCCCTATGTAACCGGCCAGACTCGGGATCATCAGAGGTTCCCCGAAGAGGAAGCTTCTAAATGCAAGAAATTTGCTGTAATGGCGCGCCCGGCGCACAGTTGGGCTGCGTCGGGGCGTGTCCGCATTGCGAAGTTGGCATGGCAGGCAAATGACGCCCAAGTGAAATACCGACCGTTCATGCGAGTCCAGCAAACAATAGCGAAATGGACGGTCAATCGTGCCGAAACAAGGGCGCGCCAAGCCGGCCTTGAGCCACCTGCAACGCGTCTACCAGCTCATTTACGTGATTGAGCACGCGGTTAGCTCGGGTGGTGAAGTTAACTTTGGGAAAAATCGCCAATCCAACTTTCTGAGCCGTCAATTAGGCATTAACATGCAGATCAATGGATATGGAGGCGGGCGGCAAAAGGGGCGGGGTGGCAGAACGTCGAGTAGTCGCTAATCTCTTAGTTAAACCTGGACGGCAAACCACCCAAACGTGGGCTGCAGGAGGTTGGGGGGATCGAGAATGGGACAGTCGTCCAACTCTTTCGCTGCCGGCCGGAGCGCATCGATTCGATCTGTGGAGAAGCCGGTCCGCGCACGACGTTTGCCAGTTGACGTGGCCGTAAATAATACATCAGATGGGCAGGTCTGAAGGCATGACAGTGGTCGATCCCTCATCCGCAGCAGTGCTTCGCCATATTGATACGGACGCCGACTCTGACCTTCAGGGGCGAGAAGGCGAGCGCTACCGCGATGCACGCTCCGTTGCAGACCGGCTGATCGATGGGGACGCCCAAGCGAGCGGAGTTGTCGTAGGCAACCCGGGCTCGTATCTGTCGCCGCGCCAACGGGAGCGGTCTCCGAGGCGTTACCTGGGTCGTGTGCGGGCGTGGATGGTTGTGCCGGTCGTCGATTTCCTGATGATGCTTGCTCCACTCGCATGGCGACCGCCTCAGCCTCTTACGGTCCTGACAATGGCGGTACTGGGTGTGCTGCTGCTGACCAACGGCGGTCGCTATGTAGCCCCGCTGCACCTCAGTGTTCTGGACGAGCTCCCAACGATCATCACGCGGCTGCTGGCTTCGGTGGCAGCCGTCGCCGCGATAGTGCTTTTTCTGCATCAGAAGGCCCAAGTGCAGGTCTTCCTCGAGACAGCGTGTCAGGCGGTAGCGCTCGTTGTGGTTGGAAGGGTTATCACTGGGCGACTGATCGGGGTTGGCAGGCGCTGCGGGATCGCCAAACATCGCACGATACTTATAGGCGGCGGACCGGTCGCCGCTGAACTCGCGAGAACTCTTGCAGAGCACCGGGAATACGGACTGAAGGTCGAGGGCTTCGTCGACAACGGCGAAGGGTTCGCTGCCGAGGAAAACGTACCGTTCTTGGGTCGCCTCGCGGATCTCGACATGGCTGTGGTGACGACCGGAGCGGACACCGTGCTGTTGGCAGATGGAAACTTCGATGAGCGTGCGCTGATGGATGCGGTACGAACTAAAGTATGCCGGACCACAGAGCTACTGGTTGTCCCCCGCATGCACCACTTCCACACGCAGACGGGGACTGCGGACCACATCGGATCCATTCCGATCATGCGGATCAGGAATCCCAACCTCGGTGGTCCGGCCCGGCTGATCAAGCGAGTGTTCGATATTGCGGTCTCTGCCACCGCATTGTTGGTCCTGCTCCCAGTGCTGGCGCTGGCTGCGCTGGCGGTGCGGATCGAGGGCGGACCGGGAGTAATATTTCGCCAGATCCGCGTCGGACGAGATGGAAAAACATTCGAACTCCTGAAGTTTCGATCAATGCGTCCGGCGAATGAGGCCGAATCTCAGACGCAGTGGAGCGTGGCGGAGGACAGTCGAGTTGGCCGTGTCGGGCGCATCTTGCGCTCAACATCGATCGACGAACTGCCACAGTTGTGGAATATCTTGCGCGGCGATATGACGCTTGTCGGCCCCCGGCCGGAACGTCCTCACTTTGTTCAGCAGTTCTCGACGCAATTTGATCGCTACGCACATCGGCATCGGGTCCAGGTCGGGCTGACCGGCTTCGCCCAAGTCAGCGGACTGAAGGGCGATACGTCGATTGCTGATCGCGCTCGCTACGACAACTTCTACATCGAGAACTGGTCGCTGTGGCTGGACATCAAGATCATCATTCGAACATTCCGTGCAGTCGTGCTGTACCGCGAAAGATAAGTCAGCGGAAGAGCCATTGAACAAGAACTTATGGCCAGTAATGATTCAGGCGCGCGTGTTCCAGGTCGGCGCAACAATCCAGATCGTGGAGCAGCACCGGCATGAATGACAGTCTCACACTCATTGTGCTCCTGGCAGGTCAGGGGGCGCTGGCCGGTTGGTTGATGTGGCGTAGTCCATACAACCCAGTGTCCGTGGTGGGAACGCTCACCACGGTCTTCTCTTTCTTGCCGGCTTTGTTGTTCCTGAACGACTCCGGGTTCGAGTCGTATTCATGGAGAAATTACGCAACCCCGGACGCCACCAACGGATTTGAAGCCGCGGCGCTGATAGGCATCCTCAATTCCTGCCTGCTGCTCGGCGCGGTTGCCGCCGAACAATCCCGCAAGCGGGAGCCTTTCCTGCGTGCGCCACAAGTAAGTGCGCCGCCTCGAGGAATGTATCTGTACGGTTCAAAGAAACTCGGGCTTGTCTCCGCCGTGTATTTCATGTTGTGGCTGGTGGTAGCCGTGATCCTCTACGGTCAGTCTGGTCAGACGGTGGCCGAGTTCCTGCTACCTATTAAGGAAACGGGGATTGCTTCGGAACAGTCCGGCTATCTACGCTCTTTGTACCTGGCTCTTCCGTCTGCGCTCGTCGTGATGAGCTATTGGCGTCATGGCAGCCTCAAGGCGTCCGGGTGGATCTGGGTGGTCCTGGCCCTCGT
Organism: Mycobacterium sp. AMU20-3851; assembly: GCF_043974665.1. Taxonomy (NCBI): domain Bacteria; kingdom Bacillati; phylum Actinomycetota; class Actinomycetes; order Mycobacteriales; family Mycobacteriaceae; genus Mycobacterium; species Mycobacterium sp. AMU20-3851. The sequence continues at coordinate 4,912,287 of NZ_CP146371.1, read as the reverse complement.
GGCGACCTTTTCAACCCATCAGCGGCGCGAATTGGTAACGACGGCACTGCTGCTGCTCAGCCTCGGCATGTTCCTGGGTCCGCTTCGAGATCAACTCCGCGGCAGGGTCAGCAGGCTGGACCCTTCGAAGAACCTCCGTCAGATGCGCATGATGATCGTCGTCGTGCTGCTCGCAGGTCTACTTCTGGTGCCCCTACTTTGGTACGCCAGAGTGTATTTCACCAACTGGGGTGAGGGCGATGAAGTCAACGTGTTCGAGATCCGTAGCTTCACAGACATTCTCTTCGGGAGCCCGTCGACAGGATTCCCGACCCTTGTTTACATTCAGGATTTTGTATCGAACTTCGGTACCGACCCGCTTTATCTCCTGGCGTACCCTCTGACCATCTTCATTCCGAGGGCGCTGTGGGAATCCAAGCCGCTGGATCTCGATTCGATTTTGGAAAGCCAGTACTGGCTCATGGAAAACCCCAGTTCGTTCTGGTTCGGCGAAATGTATTACGGCCTTGGCTATCTCGCGCCCTTGGCAACGTTGATCCTGGCGTTCCTTCTCTACCGGTTCTGCCTCAAGTGTCAATTCGCCCCGAACATTTGGTATCGAACCATGGGGGCGATCCTGTTCATGCAATGTGTCACCCTGTTTAAGAACGGGGTCACTGTGTTCATCATTCGGACATTGGTACTCGTTGCGCTCCTCGGCGCGGCATGGATCGTCTGTCGCCCGAGCCGTGACGAGATGGAGCCAGCGGCGAGCGATGAGAAGCAAGGTGTCCTAGTCTGATGCAGCACTCCGTCAGTGATCCGTTATTCCTCGTTCCTGCTGCGATCGCCTTGGTCTGCGCACTAGCGGTGATCTACCCCTACATCGTTTACCCGGCGATCCTTGGGTTGTTACCGAAGCGGCCGATCCGGCGAGGGCACGCGGATGCCGGTGACGGCCATCAGTTCACGTTGTTGTTCTGCGCCTACAACGAAGCGGAGTCGATGCCGGCAAAGCTCGCGAATATTCGCGATCTGAAGCAAAAGCATCCGCGCTTGTCTGTCCTTGCTTTTGATGACGCGTCTGATGACGGAACGGCTGAGATGATCGCACGCGAGTCTGAGCATATCCGGCTGTTCACCGGCGCAGGCCGCAACGGCAAGGCACACGGCATGAAGTTGCTTGCAGCCCAAGCTGAGACCGAGTACTTGGTCTTCACCGACGCGAACGTTCTATTGGACTTGAATGCTCTCGACGCGCTCAGCGCCTGCTACGCAGATCAGACAGTGGGTGGCGTTTGTGGCGCACTGAAGTACCTCGGCGGGGACGAAACATCCACCGCAGCAGTCGGCGGTCTGTACTGGAGAATGGAAGAGAGACTGAAGGACCTGGAGTCAAGCACAGGAAGCGTCATGGGAGCTGATGGCTCCGTGTTCTCGACCCGCCGGGCGCTCTATCCGAACTTTCCGGATACTGTGCTCGACGACCTGACGGTATCGATGGAAACGGTGTTTCGAGGCTATCGGCTGATCAAGTCCAATGACGTAGTTGCCTACGAGCGGCTGGTCTCAGCGCGGTCTGATGAATTCACTCGCAAGATCCGAATTGCGGCAAGGGCATTCGGGACGCACAGCTACCTTCGTCCTAAGCGGTGCAAGATGACGTTCTATGATCGGTTCCGGTACATGTCGCACAAGACCATTCGTTGGTTTGGCGGGGCATTTCTAGCAGTCGGCTTGGTCGCGGCCATAGCTGCAGCCGGGGTCGTTTCACCACTGCTTGCACTTGTGTTGTTGGTGGTTGTTGGCCTCGCGATGGCAGTGGGTCTGTCTACACACCGGGGTATTCTCTCGTCATGTACGGAGGTCGTGATCGCCATGGTCGCCACGCTCGTAGGTGTGAACCGTGCGATGCGGGGACATACCGCAGCGACCTGGAGCCCGGCAAAATCCCGTTCAGCGTAGAACGCATGGATTGCAGGGACTTCTAGCTCGGAAGGGGCAAGCCTTATTTTGAGAAAAGTCGCACTGCACGGTTCGTACTTTGGCTACAACTTCGGTGATACGTTGCTGTGCGGATTGTTCAGGCAGTGGATCCATTCGTCGTCGGATAGCGAGGTCGTACTGCCGCTCGCGTCTCGTCGTAACACTGCATTGATAGGGGCTGACGCGCGAGGAATTGGCGCGTTCCTGGGGTGCTCCGATCTGGTGTTCTGTGGCGGTGGATACTTTGGCGGCCCAGCAGGCCGAAGTGTGAGGTGGTCGATCCGAAACTTCTTTCGCCACTTCGTGATCGCCGAGTTGGCGATGTTCATGCGGAAGAAGGTCTACATTCTGGGGTGCGGCGCCGGCCCGATCTCGTCTGGTTTCCTTCGTAATCGATTGAGGGTCCTGGCGGAGTATTCCGAGAGGGTGATCGTCCGAGACGACGAATCCAGGGACTTCTTGGTCGAGATCGGGGTGACCCGGCCCATCGACGTCGATGTCGATGCAGCCATGTACATGGATCGATCGTTCTTCAAACGGGACGTCTCGGAGCCCGTAGCACCGGTGCCAGATAGCCGGTCGGATGCCAAAGTCGTGGTGGTGCACCTGACCGATTTTGAAGCACCCTACTGGGAAGCAATGGCTGCCGTTGTCGCCGACTTCTGTAATGGCCGGCGGGGCATCCAGACCGTGCTGATTACCGATAGTGTGACGAGAACGAGAAAGCTATCTGCACAGGAGAAGTCTGTTGAGCGGCTTTCACAACTGATTCCTACCGCGACCAAGGTTGCTTATCGGGGGGATCCAACGGACTTGTGCCAGGTGCTTGATGCGGCAGACCTGGTGATCACCAACAAACTGCATGTGGGGATTGTCAGCATCGTTCTCGGAAAGTCCGTGATATCGCTGCCACAACATGTGAAGACACCGCGGTTCTATCGGCAGCTCGATCTGTCCTCGGTGTGTCTGGTCGACAACCAGCCCGAGGGACTCGGCGAGTTGCTTGGTCTTTGGGAGCAAGGCAAACTTCCGCGTGCGGTACCGCGGGAGCGGGAGAATGTCTACCTGGCATCCTTGCGGCCTCTCGGCGTGGCCAACTAGATCGTGCTTGCAAACTCGAGGAATGCGCTCCGGCGGCTGTCCGGATCTCGATACGCCACAGATATTCGCAAGGTGGCGACCTCAGCGACCCTGAGCCAGCTGCTTTTCATTGCGTGCACGCCGGTCCTCACCAGGCTCTACTCGCCAGACGACTTTGGGGTGCTGGCGGTCTTCGTCTCAATCCTCGGGCTGGTGCCGGTCGTCGCCAGCTTCCGTTATGACATAGCGATTTCTCTTTCAGTTGATCGGCAGGAGTCGTTTCACACATTGGCGTTGTGCCTTTTCGGCTCAGTCTTGTGCACGGCCGCAGTCGTCGCGGTGTTCGGAAGCGGTCTGTTGGCGAACACTGAGTTTGTTCAACTTCAACCTTATTGGTGGCTGGTGGCGGTGGGCACTCTGGCTGTGGGAGTCTTCTCCGCGCTGAATGCCTGGGTCGGCTATGCGCAGCAGTTCGAACTCGTGGCCCGAGTAAAAGTCAAGCAGGCGGTATCGTCCGTCGCTGCTCAGATTGGGCTGGGATTGCTGACGGTTGGTCCGCTGGGTCTGTTGGTCGGATATGTCATCTCGCAGTTCTACGGCGCGACTTCCTTTGCGCTCGCGGTCTGGCGTGCTCGCCCACAGTGGTTCACGGCGCGTGACGTGTGGGCAGCGGCGTGCAAATACCGTCGCTTCTTCTTCTTCGCTTTCCCGGCTGGCATAGTCAATCGGTTGGGAATTCATATCGTGCCAGTGTTATTCGGCTATTTCTACTCGCTGCCGACAGCGGGATTCTTCTTGCTCGCACAGCGGCTAGTGGCGCTGCCTACGATGGTGATAGGCACCTCGGTGGCCCAGGTATACACGAACAGGTTGGCCAAGGATTCGCTCACTGGCAGGACTCTTCTCCTGCCTACTTACATCAAGACGGTGTTGGTGCTCCTGGCGGCAGGGCTTGTTCCGATGGGCCTGCTGGTTGCCCTCGCGCCGTGGCTCTTCGGGCTCGTGTTCGGGGATGAATGGCGTCTAGCGGGTGAATTCTGTCAGATCCTTGTGCCTGCGTTCTATGCCCAGTTCGTAGTTTCGCCGATGATCCAGACGCTCAACGTTCTCGGTTACCAGATGGCCCAACTAATCTGGGACAGCATCCGTCTCGCAGCGATCGTTGCGGCATTTGTGGTGGCGTCGCGACTTGGCCACTCCGAGGTTGCGGCGGTAGTAGCCGTATCCACAACACTCTGTGCGATGTACATTCTGCAATTTTTGTTATCCGTGTGGGCTATCCGGCGGCACGACAAACGAATTCAGGTTTAGACGGGTCGATGAGAATCTCTTATGTGTTGATGCAATTCCCGCTGTCCACTCAGACCTTCGCGATGTCAGACATCGCGGCCTTGCGGTCCCTCGGCCATGAGGTGACTGTCGAGTGCTTGCTACCTCAGGATCGCAAGCAGAAGCGACTCTGCGCGACCTATGAGCTTGATCATCGAGATATTCACAACGCAACGCTTGGCAACTACCTGCTTGGAGTGCCGCTCCTGCTGAAATATCTGGTCGAGAATCCAGCGTTGTTTCGATCTCTCGTCAGAGAGCTTGCCGGGAACCCGCGGCGACTTCTGATCTTCTTGGCGCTGCTGCCTCGGGTAGCCGCGCTGGTTTATGAACTGACGAGACGTCCCCCGGATGTTGTGCACGCCTTTTGGGGGCACTGGCCGTCCCTGGTACCGGCGCTGCTGAAACGCTATGCGCCAGGCGTGAGGACATCGGTTCACATGGGTGCCTACGATCTGTACGCCGGTTTTCCGCTGCATGTCACGGCTCGTGTCGTCGACGATCGGTTCACCCACTCCATCAGTAATCTCCCTCGGATCAGCGAGATGGGAGTAATCGGAGAGATCCATATGATCCACCGGGGCATTCCCGTGGGAGATCTCTCGCCGGCTGGTCCCGAGGGGACCGTGATACCGCAAATTCCGATGCAATTCTGTACGGCGTCAGCACTGGTCAAGGATAAGAACGTCGATAGGGCACTCCGAGTGTTCGCACTCATCAAACAGGCACATCCCGAAGCGACCTTCGTCATTGCCGGTGACGGACCCGAGCGGCGCAATCTCGAAGCACTGGCCAGCTCCCTCAACATCGAGGACGCGGTGTCGTTCGTCGGTTATGTCAAGCGTCAAGACCTTTTCCGGATCATGTGCGCAAGCCAGTTCTTTCTGTTCCTTTCTGGAAAAGTATCCGAGCGTCTACCGAACGTGGTGAAGGAGGCAATGCTGGCGAAGTGCGTGTGCTTCGTTTCGGCAACGCAGGGCATTGAGGAACTTGTTCAGGGGCCGGAGTACGGATTCGTTCTTGGAGATGGCGGCGATGTAGAGACAGTCGCTCGCGAAGTTCTCGATGCGTTGGATGACATCCACATCCTCAGATCTGTGGCTGAACGGGCCTACTCGCTGGTCATCGGTGGTTTTACATCGGAAGCAGCGATGAAGAAGTACGTTGCCGTTTGGGCAGGCTAATGGTCGAAGAATTTGCGATGCTCAGCCTAGTAGTGCCGTGGTAGGGAGACTTACGAAGCTATGCGCCTCGCCGTGCCCGGAAGACTGTGTCAGCCAAGCCCATCCGTTCGGGCGCATCGCCCGGCATCGCCTCTCGGCCGATAACCTCGACGGTGAAGCCGGCCGCGGCGATACGGTCGGCGAAATCCGGACCGTACTGGCGGACATGATCCCATTGCCCGAAGCGACGCTCCCGTTCACGGGGATCCAGATCTGGCGGACCGTCTTCGGTCGGGCGTTCCCAGAGGGGGACCAACAGCCAGGCTTCGCCGCCGGGCTTCAACGCACGACGTAGGTTGTTGAGAACCACGGAGTCGTCCGGCACGTGCTCCATGACGTGGCTGGCATAGATCCGGTCGAAGCGATCCTGGTCTGCGATCTCCATCAAGTCGATCTGTTGGATGCCAGGGACGTCGTAATGTGTGGGATCGAAATCGGCTGGCACGTACTCTGAGGCTGGGGTACGAAAGCGGTCGACCAGTCGATCCTCATTGGGTGCGCAGTGAAGGACGACAGCCCCAGTCGGAACGGTCAGCGCCCCCGAATCGAGTAGTGCATGCATCAGGCGCTCGCGCGGCGACGCGCCACAGGAGGGGCATCCCCACTCGGCTGTTGTTCCGTATCGGAAGAATCCGACGACGTCGCGTTGGCAGGCGGGGCAGTGTCGATTGGCAGGGACACCAAGCGATGTCATCGCCTTGAGTCGGGCACGCGAAAGACGTCTGCTGATAGCCTTGCGGACTCGCTTCACAGTGAGCATGGATGAAGAGTACTGGCGAGAACGGCGAATCGAACACCCTACTGCCCTCGAATTCTATTTTTTACCAACCGATCTAGACACAAATGCGTCGCCCGCGAGCAGTCTGTCGTTTGCTCCGATTGCGCTTCGCAACTGATGCATCTTCATGGGCGTCTGTGCGAATGTCTACGGACCGGTCGGCGGGAGGAGGTAGGGCGTCGTAGATTGCGGACATTGTCGGCATCCTGCGCTGCCTGACGGTTTCGCCCCGTGCTCTCAGCAAACTTGGGCCGATTTGGCGTAGTGCTAGGCGAACGTGTCTTTGCCTCTTAGAAGTTCGATGAAGGCAGGCGACAGCAGGGCGCCGTACTCAGGGCTGATATGGGCCCGGTCACGCTTTACCGGCGTAGTGCCGACGAACATCGGGCAGTAATGCGAGGGTGTGCAGAAAAGCGGCCACGTGTCGATCAGCTCCCCTCCGATCGACTGTACGAGTGACAAGTCTGCATCGCGTCGCTCTAGATGTGAAGGAGGCAGTGTTCCAACGCACTCTGCGGGCGACGTGTCCGGGCGATAGCAATCTGCTGGCGTTTTGTCCGCGGGCGGCGGCGTCAGTAAAGCGACGCTGCCGACAGACTCAGAAAACCTCTCGATCATCTGTTGGGTATATGACTTCCATTCAGCTGGGGAGAGTGCCTGATTGGTCCCCTTGATGGTTCGCTCGCCGTAGGTATTGGCAATCAGAACAGCTTGGGGGCGAATGCGATTGATGTTGTCAACTATGTGGTTCTTGCGTGAGGGACAGGCCTCGGCCACAGCGCTGTCAGCGCTCTGCACCTCTGCGTCTATGAACGGGCAGCTGATCGAGACCTGAGCCAGCATTCGCCACTGGCCCGCAGACGCGTCGATGAATGCGGTCAAGGGCGCTAGGTACGAAAGCGCAATCGAGTCGCCGGCGAGTATCAACGTTCGTGGGGCCGACTCTGAACCAAACCAACAATCAGTTGTGACTCCGTCACCGCAGTGCTCAATCGATGGTGGTGCTGCGGGCCCGTCGATGACCTGTTCCATACTGGGACTCAGTGCCGGCCAACTCGAAGTTTTCACGGCAGCCGTGATCTCGGCGCGGAGCCGACTCATCGCCGGTGGAAGATCTTGCGCGTCAGGGACACTCGGAGTGTCGACAGACGCGTTGGATATATACGTCGGTGCTTCCCGGGGCGCGCTGGTCAACGGGAGTAGACCGAGGCAAAGAAGCGCGACTCCTGCCAGTCCCGCGATCTGTCGTTCCCGTGTCATCGTGAACGTCAGTCGCGAGGCGATGTTTCGCCGCACTCGCTGACGCCAGTCGCGGTGCCGGTGCTGATGCCTCCACTCCTGCTCGCCGCGCGGCTTCAACCAGGACGACGCGAGAATCGGCTGTTCGACGAAATGGTATGCCAATACGGCCAACGCGCAGGTCAACCCGATAACGCATACGTAATACCGCCATCCAACGTCCACAAACGTGCCGAGAAAGACCAGCACAGGCCAGTGCCACAAGTAAAGGGAGTACGACAGGTCTCCGATGGCAACGCTGAATCGATTGGTTATGGGCAGCAGATACCGGACCGGCCCACCCGTCCCGGCAGCAATCACCAGGCTCGTCCCAGCGACCGGAAGGATCGCCCAGGGGCCGGGAAAGCTCATCCGCTCGGTAATCCAGAATGCTCCGAATGCGATGAGTCCTAGACCCGCCCAAGCCATGTACGGCCGGATCGAGTTCGGTAACAGGGTCATCCTCGAAGCGAATATCGCGATGAGTGCACCGAATCCAAGCTCCCAGACGCGCGTGAACGTGGAGAAGTAGGACCACGTCGGATTGGATGCAGAATCGATCACTGCCCAGGTGAACGACGCCGCAACCAGGGCGAGCATGATTCCCCCCGCTATACGGTGCCGCGTCGACACGCTGGCCTTACGGGCAGTCAGTAGCACGACTATTGCCATGACCGCCGGCCATACAAAGTAGAACTGCTCTTCAACCGACAGCGACCAGAAATGCCGCACCGGTGAGACTGCGCCGTCGGCAGTAAAGTAGTCCGTACCGGTCAGTGCGAACCGCCAGTTAGACAAGAACGCGAAGGCCCAAAAACTGTCCCACCAGACTGTGAGGGCACGACCCGGCGTGAACATCAGCCAAGCTACGCCTGCAATTGTCGCCAAGGTGAGGGTCGCCGCAGGAACGATTCTCCGCACACGCCGTCGGTAGAACTCTGCGAATGAGACGCGGCCGTACTTCTCAGCATCTCGCAACAGAATGCCGGTGATCAGAAAACCTGAGATCACGAAGAAGACATCGACGCCTATGAAGCCGCCCCGTGGCCAACCAAAAATGTGGTCGAGCAGTACCAAAACCACAGCCACCATGCGTAGTCCCTGGATGTCCAGGCGTAACCCAGAGGTCTTGTATTGCTCAGATCGTTCTGCCAGCTGAACCGAGACCGCAGCCATTGCCCACCCTTCGTCCTTAGCGAGACTGTATTGCACGGTTCTCCAGCGTGCGCCCGGATACCGCGCGGATGACCTGTGGTGTGATGGCTTCCTTTGTGTAGCAGCCTGATTGCAGACCCAGTCATGTCGGATGTGGCAATTCGGCTACTATTTGCCGTAGCTCCCTGACGAGGGCTAGCAGCGCCGGGATTCTCTCGGCGTGGGCAGTTGCGGATGTGATCGCCGTCCTGTCCTGCGGCGCCGCTGCAGGGCTCGACTTGTGAGGTGACGCCCTTGGTCGACTGAGAGTGGCCATGTAAGTCGACACCTGATTTAGGAAGGTCCGCCAATGGCATTGACTCGGAGAGGTTTCCTATCCGGCTGCGCAGCGGCCGGTCTGGGTGCGGCAGCGTACGCGACCTTCCCGACGTCGTGGAAAAGCCTGTCCGATTTCGGCGCGGTTGCCGACGGGACCTACCATCCGGCTACGGGCCGAATGGCCGGTACAGACAATACAGACGCCATCAATGCGGCTCTCACCACAGGAAATCCGGTAGTGATTCCTCCGGGTCTCTATTATTACGCCGGAAGTTTGCACACGGATGTCGAGGGAAGCGGGTTGATAGGCAGTGGAAGTCGGCTTTCGTATTTGATAACTGATAGGAGTCGTGATCGCCACATATCGGTGGTGGCTGGCACGACCAACACGCAGTGGATCAACTTCGGCATGATCGGACCGTTCGATACCGAAGGCGACGGCTTGAACCGCGCGATCACGATCGGCGTGGACTCCACCCTCACCGACCTGGCGGGTAGTCATTGGGATGCCGCCGGCACCTGGATCGACGAGATCGAGGTATTCGGATACCGCGTAGGTTTGCACGTAGCGCATGCAGACAACGTCGAGTTCGGATCGATCGGTGTGTTCGAGGCTGGTGATAGTAAGGCTGAACCAGGCTCCTACGGAGTGACCTGCTCGGGATCGAACCTTCGGGGCCGGTCACTTCGCGCTGTCAACACAACCACGCGTGCCCGTCACGCCCTGTACTACACAGGCTCGGCCAACGACTGCTTCGTTGAACTAGTCGAAGCGAAAGGATTTGACCTTGCCGCCGTTCAGAATCGTTTCAGGGAAGGCGGGGGGCAGCGGAACGGATTCGGGTTCGGAAAGTTCATCGATTGCAATACCAACGAAGGCGCCGAGCCGGTGAATTCCCTTCGTGGCGTGGTGAACTTCGGAAGTGCAGGCGACATTGCCGTAGCTGGAGCCGGGGGAGCGAGGATTGGCGACTACTACACAATCGATTGCGGCGGGTTTCCCGGGCCCTCTTTGAAATACGTACCCCATTCTCGTTGTGGCACGGTCACAGTATTTGGCCATTCTGGCGACTTCACGGCTCAGCGCTACGGTGCGCACATCGACCATTCGAACGATGTGAAACTACCGCTTCTGGTCTTTGTCGGATGCTTCAGCGGTGCGGGATTGAACCGCGCGGAGTTCGATCCGCTGGTGGTTGACGATTCCGTGGACTGTTACGGGGGTGGGGTGCGGTGCATCCCAGCGGCGGACTCGCCCTGACTTACTCGAACCCGCCAGATCACCGCATGCGCTATGCGGTGTTCGTCGTGCTGTTGGCGGTTAGGATTGTGTGGTGAGATGCGCCGCTCTCTCTTGGGGTTTGGCGCCTGCTAAGAACGGCTCGGCTTAGCCAACTGCCGGGGTGCTCTCGTGAGAAGAGGTCGAGGTCTATGCGCGTATTCATCACCGGCACGGCTGGATTCATCGGTTTCCATCTTGCGCGTCAACTTCTTCGAGACGGACATGAAGTAGTCGGGTACGACGGCGTGACGCCCTATTACGATGTCGAACTGAAGCGTGCCCGGTTGGAAATTCTCGGGCGATTCGAGCGCTTCACGGCGGTCGAGGCGATGTTGGAAGACATGGTGGCATTGGACGGCACTGTCTCCATGCAATCCCCAGAAGTCATTGTGCACCTGGCCGCTCAGGCAGGCGTGCGGTACAGCCTGGAGAACCCGCAGGCCTACGTCGATTCGAATATAGTAGGGACGTTCAATCTGCTTGAAGCAGCTAGAAAGACGCCGCCCCGACATCTGCTGTTCGCCTCAACGTCTTCTGTGTACGGAGGTAACGAGAAGATGCCGTTCAGCGAAGCTGAACGAGCTGACTTCCCGGTGTCGTTGTACGCCGCAACCAAGAAGTCGGGCGAAGCGATGTCGCATTCTTACGCACATCTTTTCAAGATCCCCACGACGTGTTTTCGGTTCTTCACGGTGTACGGGCCATGGGGACGGCCTGATATGGCGCTGTTCAAGTTCGTTGAAAAAATCCTGGTCACAAAGGAACCGATCGACGTTTACGGTGAGGGAAAGATGCGGAGGGATTTCACCTACATCGACGACCTGATCAAGGGGATCACTCTGCTCATCGAAAGCCCACCGGTGGAGGGGAATCCGGTGAGGTCTGAGGACGTCGTTGATTCGATATCCCCTCTTGCCCCATGGCGATCCGTGAACATCGCTGGCGGCCAGCCCGTGGGATTGATGACGTTCATCGAGACAATCGAGAAGCATTTGGGCCTCGAAGCGCAAAAGGCCTTTCTGCCGATGCAGAAGGGCGATGTGCATGCCACGTACGCCGACGCACGGCTGCTCAAGGCGCTAACTGGATTTGAACCGTCGACATCTATTGACGACGGGGTGCGTGCTTTCGTGGACTGGTACCGCGACTACCGCAACATCGGCTGAACCGAACGCAGACCGCCCGCCCCGGCGCAGTCACAGACGTTGATTGCGCGTAGGCGGGCGGTCTGGGGGCGACTACGGCCTTGGTTCTTGCTTCTTCGCGTGATTCGGCGAGCGCTTCCTGTCGCTGTCTTCTCCGTAGTAGCTGTACGTGTACCCGTAAGCGGAACCGCCGCGGAGAGGGGTCATGGTGAATACAGCTCCGAGCAATGGTGCGCCAACACCGCTTAGGCTATCCACCGCGTGGGTGAGCTGTTCGCGCTTCGTACTCCCGAATCGTGCCATCACCAACACCCCGTCGGAACTGGCTGCCAAGATCGCGGCATCGGTGACCGCCAATAACGGCGTCGAGTCCACGATGACGTAGTCGAACTTCCCCCGTAGTTCCGCCAGCAGCTTCTTGGTTGCTTGCGATCCTAGAAGCTCACTCGGATTGGGCGGAATAGTGCCGGCGGTGAGGACTGTCAGTCCATTGAAGCGTGTCGGCTGCAAGGCATCCTCCAACGTGGTCTGACCGCTGAGCACAGTGCTGAATCCGACGGGAGCGACAAGGTCGAGATACTTGTGCAGCGATGGGCGGCGCATGTCACCGTCAACCAGCACGACGTTGTTCTCGGCCTCGGCCAGTGCGAGCGCGATGTTGATTGCGGTGGTGGACTTGCCCTCGCTCGGAACCGAACTGGTGACGACGATGACTCGAGGTGGATTGTCCACTGCCAAGAACTGCAAGTTCGTACGAAGCTTGCGGAATGCCTCGGCAATAGAGGAATTATCGCTATCGAACGAAATGGCCGGGTGTTTACGGCGTTCCTTGTCCAGAGGGATGGTTCCGACCACGCCCGTCCCGGTGATCGCTTCGAGCTCGTTCTTCTCCTTCACGGTGTTGTCGAGAAGGTCCCGCCCTATCGCCAGGCCGACACCGAGAACGAGGCCGAGCACGATGCCAATGCCGATGGTGCGCGCTGTCTTGGGGACGACCGGACTCTCGGGAATCGAGGCTCTTTGCTCTACAACGACTCGTGAGTCGGGACTTGAGCCATCCTCCGGTGTCTCCAATTCCCGCACCATCGCGACGAACTCGTCTGACAGAGTGTTCGCGATGTCGCGAGCCTGAACGGGAGAGGGATCGAGAACCTGCACAGAAATCAGCACCGTGTCCCGTTTTGCCGTGGCTTCGACGTTGTTCGCGAGCTCACTCGCTGACATGTCGAGTCCGAGCTTGTCGATCGTGCGCTGCGCGACGCTCTGGCCCTCGAGTAGCTGCGTGTATGAGATGACACGCTCCTGCGAGAACCGGTTGCCTTGATAGGTCTCGGAAAGTGTTGCGCCCGCGGAGGCCGACACGAACAGTCTCGTGGATGCCTGGTAAAGAGGCGTGGTCAGCAGCGTCGACACGATGGCTGCCAGCAGCGTGACCAAGAGAGTGACACAGACGATCATCCATCGGGTACGCAGCAGTTTAAAAAAGTCCTGCAGATTCAAATTCTGCCCCTCCGCTGCCGATTGACTGGGCCACATGAACGTTCACTTGACACTACTGATTGCCATCTCTGCCAGGGATTCAGCCCGCACATGACGGCACCGACACCACAGGCGATACCTTGTCCACTAAAGGCTGAATCGGCACACGCGCCGAACCCGGCGAGGTCGGCTCGGACAGCCTGAAGGTCAACTCGCCGGACTGGCCGGGTGGAATGGCCACCTGAATCTCAAAGGTGGGATGGTTCCGTTCTTTCCCCGTGATGACCGCAACCTTTTCGCCGTTGGACAGCGCGCTCTCAAGCTTGGCGCCTGCGGTGCCGAGCAGGCGTACTGAGGTGACCATCGTCCCGCTTGGTAACTCTACGGGGATCTCCGGGCTGAGTCCGCCTGCGCTGGCCACGTACTCAGGTAGCGAGCCACCTGGCGCGGCGTTCTTCAAACGCACTGTGATGGTGGACATCCTCGTATCTGAGTCACAACGGTCGGCAACGTACTCGATTTCGCGCTCTAGGTAGTAATCCATCTTGTTGCCGCCGAGATTGTTGATGACCACTTCCGCGTACGGCGCTGCATCGTCTGGGACGATGTGTGCCAATGGAGTCCGCTCAAGCAGTTCCTGTTCGGCAGGCACCGAACTCCATACCGCAATCCGGCCTTCGCTGACGGCTTTACCGAGCCCGTCCAGCAGTGCCCGCGGCGACCCGACCGAAGTCGTCATCTTCTTGACCACTTCACCGGCAATGTCCTGTAGATACTGCTTGCGAGCGACCTGATCGGTGGGGAAGCGGGTGTATGCCGTGGACTCGGTCAGTTCGACGACATTGTCCTTGGTGATCTTCTCGCCGTCGGGCATCGCCACCGGGCCGACCGCTCCCAACATGTAGCTGAGGGCAAATGGGTCGAGTGCGATGACGCCGTCGACGTTCATGCCCGTCTGCTGGGCCCACATGGACTTCCAGATCTGGGCGGCGTAGGGGAAGTGCGAACTCAGGTTGCTGTTGCGGAAGTCACCGAAGGGGTTGGCATACCCGTAGCTCTCCTGGAATTCGGTACCCAGGTCGATGGGGGTGAACTGTTTGTCGAGTTCGGTGTTGGCGCCCAATGTGTCGGCGGTCCCGGTGCCGTTCTCGAACCGCAGGACTCCGAATCCGCCCAGCATGCCGCCGGTGCCACGCGCTTCCGCGTTGGTCTGGAAGGCCATGAAGTACGTCCGGGGGCCGTCGGCACCCATCATCGGGGGTGCCAGACGCGCTGCCAGCGCCGTATTGTCCAGCAGCCCGGTAATTTCCGCCGTCTGGTCTTGGAGCTGTGAGCGGGCGTCGGCGAGCAGCGACACGAATCGCGGGTCGGAAATGGCCTGAGCCTGTGCATTGAGGCTCGTTGCCGCCTCCGACAGCTTGCTCAGGTTGGGTTCCTCATTGCGTAGCAGTTGCACGTCCACGCGACTGCCGTCTACGAGGCGGTCCGGAGACAACGCCGTGCCGGCTTCTGCTGCGGGCTTCAGCACGTCGCTGGCGAGTCCGAGCACGACGTCCGAGATCTGTTGGCCGGTCTCGAATGGGCTGCCCAGCCAGGGAATAGCTGAAGCGACAGACCACGGGAGTGAGTGCGTGGCGTCGCTGGCCTGCTGCGCGTGATACTGGGCATGGTCCGCGAAGCGCGAAGCGTCCTCGGACTTTCCTTGCTGGAGAGCCTGTTTCGCCTGCTGTGCATTGCTGCGCGCCTCTTCGAGGCCGGCTTTGGCGTCGAGGCCGCTCTTGGCGAGCCAGCCGATGAAGGCGGCTATCACCACGAGGGCAATTGCGCCCCCCAGCAGTATCGAACGGCGATGCCGTTTCAGTGTCGCACTGATTCCTGCGGGTCTCTCACCGCGATCGTCAGTTGTGGGGTCATGCTCGTCATCATCGACACGTTTGAATATCGGCACTCAGCGCGCTTTCCAAATCAGACGGCGCGGACCCGAACAACGGATCCGCGCCGGCGACGTCAATTCAGTGCAGGGCTCAAATTAGTTGCAGCCTCGTCCGACGGAGAGGCTCGTGGTGCCGTAGGGCCCGACCTTCACAGAGGCACCCATGAAGCAGGCCTCGAAGTTGAGGTTCTGGGTGAACCAGCTGTACGCCGGCTTGAGGAACCCGGGCACCAAGCTGAGCGGAGTGAACACGAGGACTTCGGACCGCTCCGGCGGGTTGGGGTTGGCCTTGCCGATCCACCAGAGGTCGTTCTGGAAGATGCTCCGGACGACGCTGCCGGGGGTGGAGGTGGCACCGACTGCGGATGGCGCGAAGGAGGTGGCGCAGGGGGTGCCGCTGACCGTGACGCAGTCCGTGTCGTCGGCTTGGCCTATCTGGCCGCCGACAACGCCAGCGGGCACCGGCACGGGCTGAGCATGTGCCACCGTTACGGGTGTGAGCGTTGCTGCGGCGGCCATGGCGCCGGCCGCTATACCGATGTTGATCTTGCGAGCTAAAGCAGACATTTAGTCCCCCTGTATCGACCTGAAGTTGTGAAAAGCATCCCAGAGGCGCCGGTGCCTGTCAACACATCGTCGCAGCTAGCGGCCCATGTTTCGTCGGAAATTGGACGAAACCAATTGTTCATATGGATGCAATGTGGTCGGGGAATTTGCGCACGGAAAGCCAAGGGGAACTGGACTGCCGTGCCGTAAATTGCTGAATCAACGGCGCCGTTAGTTGTTCGCTGGCGGCAGTTCCTGTCGCGTAGGTTGCGGGAATCATGTGGCCGTGCCATTTTTTGGAGGTCTGCGCTGGTAGGTGGGCTAACCGGTTTGATCGAGTTCGTAACCACGTTTGTGTCTCGGCGAACATCCCATCCTGCAGTCGACAAATATTGACGTTGCTGTTGATTCAGGACTGCGGGTAGGGCCGGTTCGCCTGCCGTCGCTACAACAACTCCGGGCGGTGCTCTCGTGGCGCCCGCCCGCGGACGGCGTACATTCAGCACGTGCCCAGCGAGAGATGTCAGTGCGGTCATGAACGCGCCGCGCACGAGCACTATCGCTCAGGATCTGAGTGCGCGCTCTGCCCGCCCGGGCACTGTCAGTCCTACGGAGGTCGGCGTGCGTCGTGGTGGCGGTCTTTGATTCCGGCCGGCCGACTCAAGAAGGCCCGCGCGAAAGAGTGAATCCCGCACCGCTGCAAGCGGTGCGGGATTCAGTGGGAGTTATCGGGATCAGTTGCAGCCCCGGCCGACGGACAGCTTGGTGGTGCCGTACGGACCGAGCGTGGCGGTCAGGCCGAAGACGCAGACTTCGAGATCCCACTTGGCGGTGAACCAGCTGAATGCCGGCTTGAAGAAGTCGGGCACCAGGCTGAGTGGCGTGAACTCCAGAATGGTGGAGCGGGGCTTGTCGTTCGCACGGCCGAGCCACCACAGCTTGTTCTGGATGAGATTGTCGGGGAAGCCCGGGTCCGAGGCCGCCGCCTGTACCGCGGCGGCACTGGGCAGGCCGACGGGTGCGCACGAGGTCGTGGCCGTCGGCTCACACTGGGCCGATCCGATCTGGGAGCCAAGGGAGCTGATGGAGGGGGCTTCGGTGTCGGCGTTGGCCACCGACGTCGGCAGGAAGGTTGCTGCAGCGGCCATGGCGCCGGTGGCCAGGCCGACGTTGATTCTCCGAGCGACGGCGGACATCTGTCTCCCTCAATTGCCGAAATGTGGGGAAAGCATCACAGACTCCTGCGCGCCTGTCAACACATCTGTGCAGTTCAGGCGGTAGTTCTGGGCGCGCTGGCCGGCGCGCGGAGCGTTTGGCGGCTACGCCGATTTTTCCTTCCGCAAGGGCATCGTCTTCGCTGGAAATCGCCGACCGGTGCGTGAATGCGGCGTCCGCAGGTTGTTCGCTGGCCGCCCTCGCGTCGTCGGCCTGAAGTGCGCCATCCTTTGCTGTATTTACGTATGTGCCTATTAATGCAGGTACTGGGGCTACTCGGATGGGCGCAGGGCTCCGCTCGAATCACCGCGACGCTGGCGGCAATCGTCCACGTGGGCGATGGTGCGGGCCGCACCGGCGCCAGTTATTGACGTTGCTGTCAACGTGCGCCACCACTGCACCCATCTGCAGACAACGACGTAGCGCGAAACCGAAATGGCCCACTGGCGAAAAGCGTTGGCGCCACTCAGTGCAGCACCACGGTGGCCGCCAATGCCAGGTGATCAGACCCGGCGACGGACACCGTGCGCACCGACGTCGCCGTCGCATCCCGGGTCAGGATGTGGTCGACGGCCAGGAACGGTGGGAGCGGAGTATGGCACGGATAGGTCATGGTCAGCCCGGCGTTGGCCTGCGCCGCGCCGTCGCGGTACCCGTCGTGCAGCAGCTGCCGGAATTCGCGGACGTCGGGAGTGGCATTGAGGTCACTGCCCACGATCACCGGCCCGGTGGCCGCGACGGTGCGCAGCGCGCGTCCCAACCGGCGGATGTCCTCGCGCCACGACGTGAAAGCCGAACGCGGTGGCGGCATATGAGTGGACACCACAGTCACCTCGGCCTCGGGTGTCCGTACCCGTGCATGGATGAAGCCCCGGCTGAAACTCTCATCGCTGCCGGAGTCGATGATCGGGAACCGGCTCCACAGCCCCACGCCGGCGGCGTTGTCGCGCGGCCGCAAAAGCGAGAACGGGAAATCCTCTGCCAGCAAGGGGGATAGCGCCGCCGACAGCTCGTCGGTCAGCTCCTGCACGGCCACTATGTCGGCACTCTCGAGCGCCATCGTGGCCACCGCGGCGGGCTGGGCCCTACCGAGATATAGATTTGCCGTCACGAACCGCACGGTGGCCCCGGGCTCGGCTTGGCGGCCACCGATGTACCAGGGCAGGTGCGCAGCCACCGCCGTGACCGTCAGTGCCACCGCTGCCGCGGCCGGCACCCAGTGCCTGGACAGCGCGAACACCAACGCCGCCACCGGAGCTGCCGGCATCAGATACGGAGACAGTGCCGCGGTGGCCACCACCCAGCGATTGACCGCCGCCAACTGGCGCGCCGTCAACGCGCCCGCGGAGAGAAACGACAGCAGCCACCCCGCCACGAGCATCAGCGGACAACCCGGCAAAGGGTAAAGCCGCTGTCGTGCAACAGAAGAACTACTGCTTGATGTAGGTGACCAGGCTGACGTCGAGTGCCTCGTCGAGGTAGTAGTACTGGCACCCGGTCAGGTACCGCATGTAGTCGTTGTAGTGCTGCTCGCCGGCGGCGGCGATCGCCTGCTCTTTGTTGTGCTCCAGGCGTGCGGCCCAGATGCCGAGGGTCTTGATGTAGTGGTTACGCAGCGACAGCGGTTCAGGGACGGTGAAGCCGGCCTTGACGCCGTGATCCACCAACATCTGCGTGCTCGGGATGCGCCCGCCGGGGAAGATCACCTCGCCCATGAACTTCGCGAACCGGGCCAGTTCGAACGTCAGCTTCTTACCGCGCGCCCGCAGATCGTCGGGGTGATACCCGCAGCTGCTCTGGATGGTCATCCGGCCGTCCGCGGGCAGGATGTCGTAGCTGTTCTTGAAGAAGTCATCGAAGCGCTCGAACCCGAAGTGCTCGATGGCCTCGATGGAGACGATGCGGTCGACGGGGGAGTGGAACTGCTCCCAACCCTCCAGTCGGACGTCGAACGTGCGGTCACTGTCGACCCCGCTGAGCAGTTGATCGCAGTACGCCTTCTGGTTCTTACTGAGCGTGAGCCCGATGACGTTGACGTCATACTTTTCCCGTGCCCGCTGCAGCGTCAGACCCCAGCCGCAGCCGACCTCGAGTAGCGTCATCCCGGGCTTGAGGTCGAGTGCATCCAGGTGCTGGTCGACGTTGGCGATCTGAGCCTCCGACAACGTGACGCTGGGGCCGGTGAAGTAGGCGCAGCTGTATTTGCGGGTCGGATCCTGGAAGACGCCGAAGAAGTCGTCGGACAGGTCGTAGTGTGCCTGGATCTCTTCGAAATGCGGTCGCATCTCCGCAGTGCCGGTTGAGTTGTCAGACATGAAAGTGCTTGCCCTCTCGATCGTGCACTGCGGTGTCCACCATGTTTCTGGCGTCCACTTGACGCGGAACCCTACCCGCAGTAATGCCATTCCTACGGGATGCCCGCAGCGTGTCATCTATCCGGCGTGGGCCGTGTCTAGACCCGGCGCGGAGCGTTTCTTTTAGTTGTCGAACTACTTCGTCATCGTGAACTGGTTGACGTCGATATAGCCCACTCGGAAACCATTCGCGCACCCAGTCAGATAGCGCATGTAGCGCTCGTAGACCTCTTCTGACTGGACGGCGATGGCCTCGTCTCTATGAGACTCTAGCGCCTCGGCCCAGTGGTCCAGAGTACGTGCGTAGTGGAACCGCAGCGACTGGCGCCGCGTGATGGTGAAGCCGGCGGGGGTGGCGTGCTCCTCCACTTTCTCGATCGAGGGCAGCCGGCCGCCCGGGAAGATCTCGGTCAGGATGAACTTGACGAATCTGGCAACTTCGAACGTCAGCGGAATACCCTCGTCGATCAGCTGCTGAAACGTCTTGCCGCAAATTGTGTGTAGCAGCATGACGCCGTCATCCGGTAAGACGCTGTGCGCCATGGCGAAGAATGCGTCATAACGTTCGAAGCCGAAGTGTTCGAAGGCGCCGATCGACACAATCCGGTCGACGGGCTCGTCGAACTCCTCCCAACCCTTGAGCAGGATGCGTTTCTGGCGCGGGCTGTCCGAGCGGGCGAACTCGCCCTCCACGTATGCCTTCTGATTCTCGCTCAACGTCAGCCCGATGACGTTGACGTCGTAGAGTTGCACTGCGCGCATCATCGTCGCGCCCCAGCCGCACCCGATGTCGAGCAGCGTCATACCCGGTTGCAGGCCCAGCTTGCCCAGCGACAGGTCGATCTTGGCCAGTTGGGCCTGCTCCAGCGTCATGTCATCGCGCTCGAAGTAGGCACAGCTGTAGGTCCGGGTCGGATCCAGGAACAGTGCGAAGAACTCGTCGGACAGGTCGTAGTGCGCCTGTACGTCCTCGAAATGCGGTGTCAGCTTGGTTTTGCGGTCGGTCATTCGCGCCCCCACGGCGACCTTGATTCACATCCCGATCCACGCTGATCGGGCTTGCGCGGGATGCTACGCCTACTGCGCGGCCTACGCGGAGAAGTTGGACTTCAGTTCGCCGACGATGTCGTCCCACAACGCTTCAGGCAGTTCGTGGCCCATCCCGTCGAACAGCACCAGCCTTGCTCCGGGAATGGCCCGCGCAATCGCGCGGCCCCCGGACGGACGCATCAGCTTGTCCGCCTTGCCGTGGATGACCACCGTCGGGGCGGTGGTCGCCCGGTTGTAGGGGCGCAGGCTGCCGCTGCCCAGGATGGCGGCGAAGTGCCGGCCGACCCCGGCCGGGTAGTAGGACCGCTCGTAGCTTTCCAGCGCGTCGGCGCGCACTTTGTCCTCGGACGCCGGGTACCCGGGGCTGCCGATGATCCGGGAGACCCGGATGCTGTTGGCGATGATGGCGTCCGGGGTGGTGTCAGTGGGCTTCTGCAACAGCGCGAGCAACTGCCGGGGGCCGGGCGGCGGCAGCAGGGCCCGATTGTTGGAGGAGAAGATCACCCCCAGCGAGCGGGTCCGCGCGGCGTGCCGGGCCGCGAACACCTGGGCGATCATCCCGCCCATCGAACCGCCGACGATGTGTGTGCGGTCCAGCCCGAGATGGTCGAGCAGGGCGGCCGCATCATCGGCCATGTCCTCCAGGGTGTAGGCCGCGGGACTCTTGACGCCGATGAGCGAGCGCGCCATCCGGGGTGCCAGCGCGGCCCCGCTGTGTGCGCCGGGCAGTTTCGACGACAGCCCCACGTCGCGGTTGTCGAACCGGATGACGCGCAGCCCCTGGTCGACCAGCTTCTCGCAGAACCCCTTGCGCCACAGCAGGAGTTGGGCGCCGAGACCCATGATCAGCAGGACCGGCGGGTCACCCTCGTTGCCGAAATCCTCGTACACGATGTCCAGGTTCCCGGACTTCGCGACGCCGGTACGCACCTTCATTCGGTCGGTGCCGATTCGTCGCCGGACTTGTGGTCCCGGCTGACCTCGACCATGAAGTTGGCGAAGTAGCCGGTCAGTTGCGGATCGCTCATCATCTGCCAGCGCGGCGCCAGTAGCTTCATGTAGCGCTCGACGTAAAGGAACTGCTTGCCGATGAGCACCAGCTCGCGGGGCAGCTTCACGTCGTAGGCGTCGGCCAGCGCCGAAAGTTGCTTTCCGATCTCGGCGTAACTCATGTCGCCGAGGGCGGACATGGTCAGCGGGGTGGCGAAGCGCTCCAGGTCCTTGGCGGCCTGCGCTGCGGGTTTGACGGTGCCGACCGCGCCCATCATGACGACGATCTTGCCTGCGGCCGCGTGATCCTTCTTGACCAGCAGCGCGTACACCAGTTCGCGCAGCAGCCACCGGGTGCGCGGATCGATACGGCCCATGATGCCGAAGTCGAAGAACACGATCTTGCCGTCGTCGTCGACGTAGAGGTTGCCGGCGTGCAGGTCACCGTGGAACAGGCCGTGCCGCAACCCGCCTTCGAACACGCTGAACAGCAAGGCCTTCACCAGGTTCTCGCCGTCGAAGCCCTTCTTGCGGATGGTGGCGACATCGTCGATCCGGGTGCCCTGGATACGTTCCATGGTGAGCACCCGCTCACTGGTCAGGTCCCAATAGACCTGCGGCACACGGATGTTGGCGCCGAGCGGAGAGGCGTGCATATGCGCGACCCAGCCATCCATCGACTGCGCTTCGAGCCGGAAGTCCAGTTCCTCGGCGAGATTGTCGGCGAAGTCGGCGACCACATCCTGCGCGGAGAGGCGTTGTCCCAGTTTGGCGAACTCGACGAGCCGGGCACCGCGCTTGAGGATCTGCAGATCCGCGGCGACGCGCCGGCGGATGCCGGGCCGCTGGATCTTGACCACCACTTCCTCGCCGGAATGCAGTGTCGCGTAGTGCACCTGCGCGATGGAGGCCGACGCGAACGGCTTGTCGTCGAAGGACTTGAACAGTTTCTCCGGCCTGGCGCCGAGCTCTTCGACGAACAGCTTGTGCACCTCGGCCTTGTCTGCCGGCGGTACCCGGTCCAGCAGGCTGCGGAACTCCCGACTCAGCGGCTCGCCGAATGCGCCCGGGCTGGACGCGATGATCTGCCCGAACTTGACGTAGGTGGGGCCCAGGTCGGCGAAGGTCTTGGGGACCTGTCTGGCAATCTTCTGCTGCAGCGAACCCTTGCCCATGATGTTGCCGACTACGCGGGCTCCGGTGCGGGTGATCTGCCACCCGGTGGCACCGATGCGGGCCGCCTCGACCGGCAACGGCACCCGGTCCAGCCTGGCAGGCTCGCGGTGCTTGGTTTTCGGCGTGGAACTCATCTGTGCAGTGTCTCAAAGGCCGAGGTGCGGCCAAAAACAAGTGTGCGCTGCGTCACACTCATGCGAAGCTGTGTTCGACCTGGGAGCGGCTCAGTTCCGGGTCGCTACCCAGCACATATGTCGGCTCGGTGTGGTCGCAGGTGGTGCCGTTGGCCACCCGGGCCTGGGCTTGGCGGAACTCCGTCGTGGTGCCCGCCGCGGTGTGCAGACCGTTGATGATCGACCACACCATGGCACGCCGGGCCGCCCGCTCGATGGGGTTGGGGTCGGTGTGCCCGATCAGCTGCTTCGCCCACTTGGGCATGGTGTCGCGGATGGCCCAGTCCACCGCGCTCTGCGGCATCGGCAGATTCGACCCGGTGGCCATGGCCGCCCCGTGGGTCAGCGCCAGGCGCGGCAGGTAGGAGCGCAGGCAGTCCAGCGTCTCGGCCTTGGTGGTGGGCAGATCGGTCCCGCCGAGCGCGTGCCCGACCCGCACGAATTCGCCGTAATAGCGGTCCAGTTTCTTCCCGCGCAACGGGTTGGGGTGATAGATCTCGTGTGCGGTGGCCAGTCCCCACACCACGGTGGCGTAGTTCCAGCGCAGCCAATCCGGGTCGTCGGCGTCGTACACCGCGCCGTCGGGGCGGGTGCCTTTGATCGTGTGGTGCATGGAGCGGACCGTGCGCGACACCCGCTCGGCGGTCTCGGTGTTGCCGTAGGCGGTGCCGATGAAGAAGGCGATGGAATGCCCGAGTCGCACGGCGGCGCCCTTCGGGTCGATGACCGGCTCGGCGGTACCGGTCTTCGGGTCGCGCTTGACCAGCCGGGAGTGGTGCATGCCCATCCAGTAGATGGACGGGTCGAGGCGCTCGATGTAGGCGGCACACTGCAGGCCGAAGATCAGCGCCTCGGTATGCGAGTGCACGTGCCAGACCGCACTGCCGGGCCCGAACCAGCCCGGGTCGCCCTCTGGGCCGGCGAACTCCATGCCTTTGAAGTAATGCCGGCGCACGTCCTTGTCGAACTTGCGCTGCAGCATCTGCTCGAGCACCTGGTGCGGCATGTCCACGCCGGAACCCCTCAATCTGGTTTTCGTCCTTCTGGTCACGTCTGTAGCCAGAATACATTTTGGGTACGACCGTGACCAGTTCTATCCTGGGCGGATGTCGAGTCCGACCCGGTGGGCGGGTGTGCCCCTCGACGACCGGCGCGCCGAACGCCGCGGGTTACTCGTCGACGCTGCCTTCGCGTTGTTCGGCGACGGCGGTGAATCCGCGTTGACCGTGCGGTCGGTGTGCCGGGAATGCGGGATGAACACCCGCTATTTCTACGAAAGCTTCACCAACACAGGCGAACTGCTCGGTGCGGTGTTCGACAAGGTGGCCGGCGAACTCGGCTCCTCGGTGGATGCGGCGATGACCACCGCGGGGGATTCGCCGACCGCGCGGACCCGCGCCGGCATCGCCGCGGTGCTCGGCTTCAGTTCCGCGGACCCGCGCCGCGGCCGGGTGCTGTTCACCGACGCCCGCACCAACCCGGTGCTCACCGCGCGTCGCGCCGCCCTGCAGGACGCGCTGCTGGCCGCCGTGCTGGAGGAGGGCTCGCGGCTGCATCCGGGCTCGGACCCGGTGACCAGCCGTGTCGGCGCTGCGATGTTCACCGGGGCGATGGCCGAGCTGGCTCAGCAGTGGCTCTCCGGTGCGCTGGGGGATGACCTGGACGCCGTCGTCAGCGATGCGCTGCGCTTCTTCCGCTGAGCCTGCCCCGAGTCACCCCCGGGCTTTTTCTGGGGTCTCCCTTTCCGAAAGGTCATTCGCCGAGCGGCGCGAAATGACTGTGTCTGTGAATCGCGGACGCGGTCCGCTGGCTTCGGGGATACCGCGCTACGCACCCTAGGTCGACATCGATCGCAGGGTCGCCAGTTTCCGTCCCCGGTCGATCCCGGCGACCCTCAGGTCGAACTCGGCTCGAGTTCGACCTGAGGGCTGTGCAGCCGGACCATTTGCGAGAATCAACAGCCCTCACGTCGATCTCGCCCTAGCACTGTCAGGGCGACCCCCGCCGAGGTAGCTCAGCGCATGATCGCCGTATCGGGAGACACCGGCGCCGCGCTAAGCCACCGGCTGCTTGCCCCACGGGGTCAGCCACGGCGTCGGCTCCCAGTCCTCCAGGCCGGCCAGTAATTCATAGAGCGTGGCGCCGTCGATGCTCTCCCGGACGATGTCGCCCTGTCCGGCGTGGCGCGCGAGCTCCTCGATCATGTGGAAGATCACCCAGCGCACCGACCACGCCGCGATGTCCTTCGGGAACCACGGCACTCCGGGCGGAACCGGCACTGCCGCACCGAGATCCGCGGTTCCGATCAGCCGGATCGTCTCCGCGTTCTGCTCGTCGAAGGCCGCCAGGATGCCGGCCAGCGTCTCGTCCTCGCGCATCACGAACTCGTCGCCGTAATCGGCGGCCTGGTCCTCCATCGGGCGCTTGTCGCTCTCGGTGAGCTCCGGGGCCGCGGCCACCCTTTCCATCCAGCCACGCTGGCAGTTCGTGACGTGCTTGATCAGCCCTCCGATGGACAGTGTGCTCACCGAGGGGGCGGAGCGTGCCTGTTCGTCGGTGAGGCCGAACGCGATCGCGTGGAAGGCGTACTGCTGGGCGGCGATGTATTCCTTGAGTCCGGCGCGCTCGTCGGCGATCGGCGGGGGCATGGCGGGCATGTCAGTTCTCCTTCATGTGGGTGTACAGGTCTCGCAACAAACAGATTTCGGCACCGTGGTGGATGACCTCCCGGTTGATGTGCAGCACCAGTGCGAACATCGGATAGTCGGCATAGGGCCCTTCGGCCGGCCCGCAGGGGCGGGCCAGGTCGTCATCTGACAGGCCCCGCACCCCGGTCGTCCAGCGTTCGTACTCGATGTCGAGCTGGCGCAGCGCGGTCGCGGCGTCGGTGGCGTACGGCCAACTCTGGTAGTCCGCGGCCGGTCCGCCGAAATGCGAATGGCTGCGCATCGCCAGAACACCGATGATCACGTGCGCCAACCGCCAGGCGATGGTGGTGAACGGCGCCGGCTCCGGCGGCGGATACTCGAAGTCCACGCCACCGTCGGGGTGCACGGTCCAGCACTCGTCGACCGGCTGCCAGAAGTATTCGTCGTCGGTGAGGCCCTCGAGCCGCGGTCGCAGCTGGTGTTCCCAGTGGAAACTCAGCTGGTCGGCGAGCAGTTCGCTGTTCATGACACCAAGCCTGACAGCCATATAGGACAGATTTGGTCCTATGAGTGCGGCAGGATGTGGATATGAGTACGGCAAGGGTGTTGCAGCTGCTCGGCCTGCTGCAGTCGCGCCGGGTCTGGACCTCCGAGGAACTGGCCGACCGCCTCGAGGTCACCACCCGCAGCGTGCGCCGCGACGTGGACCGGCTGCGCGAACTGGGCTATCCGGTGCTGGCCAGCAAGGGGCACGGCGGCGGCTACCAACTCGGCGCCGGCGCCGCGCTGCCCCCGCTGCTGCTGGACCCCGACGAAGCGGTGGCCATGGCCGTCTGCCTGCGGCTGGCCGCCGGCGGCAGCGTCGCCGGGGTGGGGGAATCCGCGCTCCGCGCGCTGTCCAAACTCGACCAGGTGATGCCGGCGCGGCTGCGCTCCCAGGTCGCCGCCGTCCACGACAGCACGGTCATGCTGGCCCCGACCAGCCGCGACGTACCCGTCGACCCCGAGGTCCTGATGGCGCTGGCGCGGGCCTGCCGCGACCGCGAGCACGTCAACGCCCGGTACACCGACATCCGTGGCAACCGGACCGACCGGCGGTTGGAGCCCTACCAACTGGTGACCACCGGGCGACGCTGGTACCTGCTGGCCTTCGACCGCGACAAGCAGGATTGGCGCAGCCTGCGCCTGGACCGGATGGCCGACGTCCACGCGCTGGGTAGCACCTTCGTCCCGCGACCGGCACCCGACGCCGCCCAGTACGTGCAGCGGGCCATCTCCAGCTCGCCGTACCGGTATGTGGCCCGGGTGCGCTATCGGGCACCCCACGATGTTGTGGCGCAGACCTTCTCGGCGGCATCGGTGCAGATCGAACCGGACGGCCCCGACGCCTGCATCATGACCACCGGCGCCGACGACCCCGACAAGATGGCGCTGTACCTGGCCATGCCGGGCTGTGAATTCGAGGTGCTCGAACCACCCGAGGTCGCCGACGCGGTGCGCACCGCCGCCGAACGGCTCCGCAGGGCGGGGGCCCGAACGTAGGGTTCGGGGATGCGTGTCACCGCTGTGGAGTCGACGGACCTGTTCGTCGGGCCTCCGGACGCACCGGCGCAGCTGGTCCGCATCACCTACACCGGCTGCACCGCGCCGACCCCGGTCCGGGTCACCGGCACCGGTCTGCTGGGCGAAGCGGTCGCACAACCGGACGCCGACACCGTCGAGGTGCCGATGCAGGTCAGCGACCCGCAACCCGGCCGGCAGCGCGCGGCCGCGATCGGGGATACGGCCTTCACCTTCGTCGACGCTGAGCCCGGCTGGACCATGTTCATGATCAGCCACTTCCACTACGACCCGGTCTGGTGGAACACCCAGGCCGCCTACACCAGCCTCTGGACCGAGGAGCCGCAGGGCGCGTGCCGGCAGACCAACGGCTTCGATCTGGTCACCGCGCACCTGGAGATGGCGCGCCGCGACCCCGACTACAAGTTCGTGCTGGCCGAGGTGGACTACCTCAAGCCGTTCTGGGACACCCACCCCGAGGAACGTGCCGACCTGCGCCGACTGATCGCCGAGGGCCGCATCGAGATCATGGGCGGCACCTACAACGAGCCCAACACCAACCTGACCAGTCCGGAGACCGCGATCCGGAACTTCGTGGCCGGCATCGGTTTTCAGCGCGATGTGCTGGGGGGCGACCCGGCCACCGCCTGGCAGCTCGACGTGTTCGGGCACGACCCGCAGTTCCCCGGGATGGCCGCCGACGCGGGACTGACCTCCAGTTCCTGGGCCCGCGGCCCGCACCACCAGTGGGGACCGATGGCGGGCGGCGGTGATCCCGAACGCATGCAGTTCGCCAGCGAATTCGAGTGGACCGCACCGTCCGGGCGCGGGTTGCTCACCCACTACATGCCCGCGCACTACGCCGGCGGCTGGTGGATGGACGCCGCGGCGTCGCTGGCCGCAGCCGAAGCCGAGACCCACAAGCTGTTCACCGATCTGAAGAAGGTGGCGCTGACCCGCAACGTGCTGCTACCGGTCGGCACCGACTACACGCCACCGAACAAGTGGGTCACCGAGATTCACCGCGACTGGAACGCCCGCTACACCTGGCCGCGGTTCATCTGCGCGCTGCCCCGGGAGTTCTTCGCGGCCGTGCGCGCCGAATGCGCGGACCGCGCCATCCGGCCGTCGGCGCAGACCCGGGACATGAACCCGATCTATACCGGCAAGGACGTCTCCTACATCGACACCAAGCAGGCCAACCGGGCGGCCGAGAACGCGGTGTTGGAGGCCGAGCGGTTCGCGGTGTTCGCCGGCGTGCTGGGCGGGGCCACCTACCCGCAGGCCGCGCTGGCCAAGGCCTGGGTGCAACTGGCCTACGGCGCACACCACGACGCGATCACCGGATCGGAGTCCGACCAGGTGTATCTCGATCTGCTCACCGGCTGGCGCGACGCCTGGGAGATCGGCCACGGTGCCCGCGACAACGCGCTGCGGCTGTTGTCCGGAGCCGTCGAGGCGCCAGTCGTGGTGTGGAACCCGTTGGCCCACAGCCGTACCGACATCGTCACCGCACACACCGACGAACCCTTCAGCGGTGCGGTGTGCGATATGTCCGGCCGGGCGCTGCCCACCCTGGTCGACGGCCACACCGTCACCTGGCGGGTCGACGGCATCGGGTCACTCGGCTGGCAGGGCTACCAGTGGGACGCCGACGCCGAGGGCTCGCGCTGGCGGGAGATCGACGGGACCACCATCACCAATCGGACCCACACCCTGACGGTCGACCCGGCCCGCGGCGGGGGCGTGGGCTCACTGATCGTCGACGGCCGCGAACTCATCGCGGCCGGGACGGTCGGCAATGAACTGGTTGTCTACGACGAGTACCCGGCGCACCCGCAGGCCGGCGAGGGGCCCTGGCACCTGCTGCCCAAAGGGCCGCTGACCCGCTCCGCGGAGTTCTCCGCCACGGCGCAGGGGTGGCAATGTGAACTGGGGCAGCGGCTGGTGGTCACCGGGCAGATCCCCGGCGTGCTGCGTTATACCCAGACCCTGACCCTGTGGGACGGCGTCGACCGCGTCGAATGCCGCACCGTGATAGACGAATTCACCGGGGCGGACAAACTGCTGCGGGTGCGCTGGCCGTGCCCGGTGCCCGGTGCCATGCCGGTCAGCGAGGTCGGCGACGCGGTGATCGGCCGGGGCTTCGGGCTGTTGCATGCGGGCGCGACCGCGGTGGACGCCGCACAGCACCCGTGGACCCTGGACAACCCCGCCTACGGCTGGTTCGGACTGTCCTCCACGCTGCGGGTGCGTATCGGAGCCGGGACGCGCGCGATCTCGGTCGCCGAGGTGGTCACCCCCGGGGCAGGGTTCGACGAACGCGCGCTGATGGTGGCGTTGGTGCGCGCCGGGGTCACCGCCACAGCCAGCACCGCCGAGCGGCCCCGTTACGGCGACCTCGCGGTGGACTCCAACCTGCCCGACGCCCGCATCGCCATCGGCCACCCGGACGAGAATGCCTTCACCGCAGCGGTATTGGCGACCTCACCGGAGCACCGCGCGGAGTTGGACCGCCAGATCGGTGCCACCGGGGCGGCCCGGGTCTGGGTGCCGGCCGCGGCGCCGCTGGCCGTCGAATGGGTGCCCGGCGCGGACCTCAAAGGGGTCCGGGCGTTGCCGGTGCTCGTCGTCGTCGGCGGTGTCGACGCGCTGGTCGACGACATCGCCGACGCCGAGATCACGGTCGGACAGGACGCGCCGGCCGGGCTGGAACCCTTCGAGCCGGCGACGGTGGCGGTCTTCAACCGCGGGGTACCCGGTTTCGCGGTCGAATCCGACGGGACCCTGCACATCTCGCTGATGCGGTCGTGCACCGGGTGGCCGTCGGGCACCTGGATCGACCCGCCGCGACGCACCGCGCCCGACGGTTCGGGCTTCGGGCTGCAGCATTGGACGCACACCTTCGACTACGCGGTCATCGCCGGCGAGGGGGACTGGCGCGACTGTGACGTCCCGCATCGCAGTGCGGCGTTCTCACACCCCCTGCTGGCGGTACCGAACCGGCGCGCCGGCACCGACGGCCTGCCCGCGCACGGTGCCCTGCTCGACGTCGACTCCGACGGCGGCAGCGTGGCGCTCGCCGCGCTCAAGGCCGCGGGAAATCCGCTGGCGGCGGGCAGCGTGCGCGGGGTCGACCCGGCCACGGTCGCCCTGCGCATCGTCGAAACACACGGCCGGGACACTCAATTCGTGATCCGATCCGGGCTGAGCGCCGTGGCGCCGCCGATGCCCGCGGACCTACTGGAACACCGCCTCGACCAGGGCGCCGCGTTCACCCTGCACGGCCATCAGATCGCCACCCTGCTGACGCACCTGGACGCGGTCAAGATCCTCAACGCCGACAACGAAGCGCTGGGCCCGGAAGCGGAGGCTGCGCAGCCGTTGTACGCCCGGTACTGGCTGCACAACCGCGGCCCCGCTCCGCTGGGCGGTTTGCCGGCGGTGGCCCATCTGCATCCGTATCGACTCCGTGTCGATCCCGGTGCGCCGGTTCGGCTTCGGCTCACCGTCGCCAGCGACTGCACCGACGCCGCCGTACACGGCCGGGTCCGGATGATCTGCCCACCCGGCTGGACTGTGGACACTGATGAACTGCCGTTCGTGCTGCCACCCGGGGACTACCTGGACACCGAGGTGAGCGTCACGATGCCGGACGCGTTGCCGCCCGGGCTGTATCCGATCCGCGTCGAACTCGTTCTCAACGGCCGCGGCGCACTCCCGACCTCGTGGCGCCAGGTCGTCGAGGACGTCTGCATCGTGCAGGTCGGCGACACCGCGGGTGAGGTGCTGAGCCTGATCGCCGAGCCGAGTCCGGTCCAGGTCCGGGCCGGTGAGACCGCGCGGTTCGGCGTGACCGTCGGCACCGACGCCCGCGCCGACCTGGCCGTCGAAGCCCACCTGATCAGCCCGTGGGGAACCTGGGAATGGTTGGGTCCGAACGCGATCGGCGCCGACCTGCCGGCGAGCGGCAGCGTGCGCATCGAGTTCGAGGCCGCGCCGCCGCCGTGGCTGCCGCCGGGCCAGTGGTGGGCGCTGATCCGGGTGGCCTGCGCTGGCCGGCTGGTGTACTCGCCCGCGGTGCCGGTGGTGGTGAAGTGACCGCGGCGCTGGTCGGCGGACAGGTCGTGACCGTCGCCGAGATCGACGAACGGGAAAAGGCCCTGCGGGCAAGCAATATGGCGTCGGCGCTGCCACGGCCGGACAGCAGCGAGGGGCGGCAGCTGCGGCGCTGGCTGACCCAATTGGTGACGGCCGAGCGGGTGGTGGCCGCCGAACCCGATGCCGGGGCGGGGCCGCCCTTGGCGGAGGTGCTGCCGGACATGGCCGCGCGGCTGGAGATCGGCAGCATCGCCGCGGCGGTCCTGGCCACCCCGGCCGGCCGGGCGGTGTTCGGCCGCGTCACCGCCGAGGTGGACGTCACCGACCTGGAAATTGTCGGCTACCACCGGCGCAACCCGGGACGGTTCGCCGCGCGGCGCACCGCGGTGCTCGACTTCGCCGAAGCGCGGCCACTGATCGCCGAGCACCTGCGCGCGGCTGCCCGGCGCCGGGCCTTCCGGCTGTGGCTGGATGCGCGGTGCGCCGAACTGGTGCAGCTGGCCCCGGGTTATGAGCACCCCGGCGACCCCCGTCAGCCCGACAACACGCACAGGCACTGATGACCGCTACGTTGGCCCTCGACATCGGCGGCACCAAGATCGCCGCTGCCGTCGTCGACGATGACGGCACCCTGGTGCACCGCTTCCAGCAGCCGACCCCGCAGCAATCGGGGGAGGCGGCCTGGCAGGTGACCGCCGAACTCATCGGCCGGGCGCTGGCCGCCGCCCCGGTGGGCGCGGTCGGGATCGCCTCGGCCGGGCCGGTGCAGCTGGACAGCGGCACCATCAGCCCGGTCAATATCGCTGTCTGGCAGAACTTTCCGATTGTGGACCGGGTGGCCGAGCTGACCGGGCTGCCGGTGCGTCTGGGTGGGGACGGGGTGTGCATGGCAGTCGGGGAGCACCGCCACGGCGCGGGGCGGGGCGCGCAGTTCCTGCTCGGCATGGTGGTCTCCACCGGCATCGGCGGGGGATTGGTGCTCGACGGCGCCCCCTATGACGGACGCACCGGCAACGCCGGCCACGTCGGGCACATGGTCGCCGACCCCACGGGTGAACTCTGCGTCTGCGGCAGCACGGGCTGCGTGGAGACGATCGCCTCCGGCCCGCGGATGACCCGGTGGGCGCAACAACAGGGCTGGGTCGGGGCGGACGCCAAGGAGTTGGCGGCCGCGGCGGCGGCCGGCGACGAGATCGCGCTCGCGGCGTTTCGGCGGGGGACGATGGCGCTGGCCGCGGTGATCGCGTCGACCGCGGCGGTATGCGACCTGGACCTGGTGGTGATCGGCGGCGGGGTGGCCAAAGCGGGGGAGGTGCTGTTCGCCCCGCTGCGGGAGGCGCTGGTCCGCTACGCCGGGCTGAGCTTCATCCGCGGCCTGCGGATCGTCCCGGCCGAACTGGGCGGGGACGCGGGGTTGGTCGGCGCCGCGGCGCTGGCCCGGTCCTGACGGGCACGGCGGGCTTGGCGCGTCCCTCCCGGGGAAGCGCCCCGGCTTTGGTTTGTCGAACGTGAATACTCTGCGGCCTGCGCGCGGTTTTCCCGCAGACGTTTCACATTCGCGAGCACCACGGGTGCGGGCGATGAGCACGGATTTGGGCAGCGCGGCCGCGGCACGCTATCCTTGCCGGGTTCCACCGAAGACCGTCGGTCACCGAGCAATCGGTTGAAGGTCCGGAGATCATCCGGGCGGCCCACGCAGGAGGACGAGGTAGAAGCATTCTTGCGCGCCCCGACCTGTCTGCGTCGGGGCGTTCGTCTTTTCCCGGCCCTTCTCTCGAGGCCCTCCGCCCGATGGTCCAAACCATTACGAGGAGGCAAGCATGGCCAAGGCTGACAAGGCCACCGCGGTCGCCGACATCGCCGAGAAGTTCAAGGAGGCGACGGCCACCGTCGTCACCGAGTACCGCGGCCTGACGGTGACCAATCTTGCCGAGCTGCGCAGGTCCCTGGGTGCGGGCACGACGTACACCGTCGCCAAGAACACCCTGGTGAAGCGTGCCGCGACCGAGGCCGGCATCGAGGGTCTGGACGACCTCTTCACCGGCCCGACCGCCATCGCGTTCATCAACGGCGAGCCCGTCGATGCCGCCAAGGCGATCAAGAAGTTCGCCAAGGACAACAAGGCCCTGATCGTCAAGGGCGGCTACATGGACGGAAAGGCACTTTCCGTCGACGAGGTCAACCGCATTGCGGACCTCGAGTCGCGCGAGGTCCTGCTGTCCAAGCTGGCCGGCGCACTGAAGGCGAAGCAGTCCCAGGCCGCAGCGCTGTTCGTGGCGCCCGCGTCCCAGGTCGCCCGCCTGGCCGCAGCTCTGCAAGACAAGAAGGCCGCCGAAGACTCGGCTGCCTGAGATACCACCCCACCAAGTCACAGATAAGGAATCACCATGGCAAAGCTGTCCACCGAAGAATTGCTCGACGCGTTCAAGGAAATGACCCTGCTGGAGCTCTCTGAGTTCGTGAAGCAGTTCGAGGAGACCTTCGACGTCACCGCCGCCGCTCCCGTCGCCGTGGCCGCTGCCGGCCCCGCCGCCGGTGGTGCCGCTGAGGCCGCCGAAGAGCAGAGCGAATTCGACGTCATCCTCGAGGGTGCCGGCGACAAGAAGATCGGCGTCATCAAGGTCGTCCGCGAGATCGTCTCCGGCCTGGGCCTGAAGGAAGCCAAGGACCTCGTCGACAGCGCCCCCAAGCCGCTGCTGGAGAAGGTCAACAAGGAAGCCGCCGAGGACGCCAAGGCCAAGCTCGAGGCTGCCGGCGCTTCGGTCACCGTCAAGTAATTTGCTCCACGCACAGTGGGCCGGGTCGAAATTCGACCCGGCCCACTGTCGTTTGCCGAGACTTCGGTGTTGCTGAAAACGGGCGTGCGCTACAGTGACTCAAGCCACAGGCAGGGCAAGCACGTGGCGTGGTGGGGCCGTTAGCCGGAAGGAATTTGTATGGGCGTCCAAATCGACGTGTCCAATCTGAGTAAATCGTTCGGATCGTCGAAGATCTGGGAAGACGTCACGATGTCGATTCCCGCCGGTGAGGTCAGCGTGCTGCTGGGCCCGTCCGGTACCGGTAAGTCGGTGTTCCTGAAGTCGCTGATCGGTCTGCTGCGCCCGGAGCGGGGCTCCATCGTTATCGACGGCACCAACATCCTGGAGTGTTCGGCCAAGGAGCTCTACGAGATCCGCACCCTGTTCGGTGTGCTGTTCCAGGACGGCGCGTTGTTCGGGTCGATGAACATCTACGACAACACGGCCTTCCCGCTGCGCGAGCACACCAAGAAGTCCGAGTCCGAGATCCGCAACATCGTGATGGAGAAGCTCGAGCTCGTCGGTATGCCCAACGACGGGCACAAATTCCCCGGTGAGATATCCGGCGGTATGCGCAAGCGCGCCGGTCTGGCCCGCGCCCTGGTGCTGGACCCGCAGATCATCCTGTGCGACGAGCCGGACTCCGGTCTGGACCCGGTCCGTACCGCCTACCTGTCCCAGCTGCTGATCGACATCAACGCCCAGATCGACGCGACGGTGCTGATCGTGACGCACAACATCAACATCGCCCGCACCGTGCCCGACAACATCGGCATGCTGTTCCGCAAGAAGCTGGTCATGTTCGGTCCCCGCGAGGTGCTGCTCACCTCGGAGGAGCCGGTGGTCAAGCAGTTCCTCAACGGCCGCCGGATCGGTCCGATCGGTATGTCGGAGGAGAAGGACGAGGCCACCGCGGCCGCCGAGCAGGCCATGCTCGAGCAGGGCCAGCACGACGGTGGTGTCGAGGAGATCGAGGGCGTGCCCCCGCAGCTCTCGGCGACTCCGGGCATGCCCGAGCGCAAGGGCGTCGCGCGCCGGCAGGCTCGGGTGCGCGAAATCCTGCACACCCTGCCGCCGGCCGCGCAGGAGGCCATCCGCGACGACCTGGAAGGCACCCACCAGTACGCGGTGCACGAGCCCGGGCACGTCGCGCGCCAGCACCACGAGGACGACACCCCCACGACGTCCATCCCGGTCACCCAGGAGTAGACGCAGACTGCGGGAAGACCGTTCGGGCCTCGGCCCGGGCGGTCTTTTTGCTGTGCGGACACGAGTTCGCTGAAACGCCGGTAGGCCATACGTGTGACTTGTAACCTCCCTGCTGGGGGAG
Source organism: Mycobacterium sp. AMU20-3851 (assembly GCF_043974665.1). NCBI lineage: Bacteria > Bacillati > Actinomycetota > Actinomycetes > Mycobacteriales > Mycobacteriaceae > Mycobacterium > Mycobacterium sp. AMU20-3851. The sequence goes on along the minus strand of NZ_CP146371.1, from coordinate 4,877,381 downwards.
GGGATCAGACGATGAGCAGCAAAGTGTCGCGGTGGCTAGGGATCGGGGTGTTGGCTCTCGGGTTCGCGGTCGTGCCGATGACGGCATTGACGCCGGCCGGTACCGCGCACGCCGATACCGATTCGGGCGCCGCGGACACCAGGACGTCCGAGAGAACAGAGTCCGGCCCCGACGAGTCAGATAAGGACTCCGACACCCAACCGGACACCCAAGAACCGGATACCAACGAGCCCGCCGAACCCGAGGCCCCAGCCGAGGATGAGGGCGCCGAGACCCCCGCCGAAACCCCAGCCGACGAACCGGGCAGCGTCGAAGCGAAGCCACGCAAGGGTGACCGGCTCCGTGCCACCCGCGCCGCCGTCGCGGAGCCCGAAGAGACAGCCGTCGAACACGTCACCGAGCGACCGGCGCTGCAACGTCAGACGCGTGAGGTCGCCCGGGTGGCCGAAGCGCAGGTCGCCGCCGCATCCTCGGGCATCGACACCGTCGCGGCCCCCGAACCACTTCCGGCCGCTGCGGCCCAGCCCGCCGCCACCGCGGCCCGGCCGAATCTGATCAACATCGTCGGCACCCTCTTCTTCAAGGTGTTCGACAACATCGTGAGACTGTTCGAGGGCCCGCCCGCGGTACCGCCCGGTCGTGCCGTGCGGGTAGCGCGGACGCCGCTCGAACTGGACTGCGGCAACGGCCGCACCGTCGAGGCCGACTGGTACTTCCCGACCGAGACCACCCCGGACAAGGTGATCTACTTCCAGCACGGCGGATTCGCCCGCGCGGGGCTGTACAACGTCACCGCGGCCGATCTGGCCGTGCGCAACAACGCCATCGTCGTCGCACCGTCGATCACCTCGAACTTCTTCGAATGCGCCGGTTGCCAGCTCGGCGGCGATCAGATGCACGCCGCAGTGGCCAAGCTCTTCCTCGATGACCGCAGCGCGCTCACCGCCAGCGCCCTGGCCGCCGGATGGGCCGGCGAACTGCCGCGGCGGTTCGTCATCGCCGGGCACTCGGAGGGCGGTCAACTGGCCGCAGGCGCTGCGGGCTTCTACGCCAGGGACGCCGATCCGGACCGCGTCCATGACCTGGCCGGGGTCCTGCTGCTGGACACCTCGCCGGTGGGCGGGGCGGTCGAACGCGGTGTCCGAAGCATCCCGCTGGACATCCCGGTGCACCACATTTCGGCGGCGCCCGGCATATTGAACAGCTACGGCGATATGGACAAAGTGCTGGGGGAGATCCGGCCGGGCTTCGTCGGGCTCCGGCTGATCGGCGGCGTGCACGCTGATGCCTGGCAGTCGTCCAACGGTCTGGGCGAGTTCGTGGTGGGGTTGGCGTTCGGTTTCTCGCAGCGCCAGAACGTCGAGGCCGTCCAAGTGCTGGCCCAAGCCTGGATCTCGGACTGGTTCGGCGACATCGTCACCAGCGATTACTACGGCGAGCGCGGCGAGGTCATCGACTTCGACACGTCCAAGGGGACAGTCCGGGCCTACGTGATCCCCGGCCCGGCGCCGCGGCTGACCATCATCGACCGGATTCTGAAGGCGATGATCGAGTCGACGGTGTTCCTGCGTAACTTCAGCGGCAACTGTGCGGTGGATCCCGTTTCGGCCCTCAACGATGCTGGACCACTGCTCGCGGGCCGAAATTCCACAGCCGACACGGCCTTATCTCTTGACGGACGGAGGCAAACGGGCCAGTCTGTTGGGCAGCAATGTACGGAGGGGTGAGAAGAATCGAGTTGCCGGCCAGCGCTTGGTTTACTCCCACGTGCGGTGGTTGAGGAATGTTGCGTCGTGCGCTATCGTTGGACGTTGCGCTGGCTGCATCCTGCCCACCCTTCATCGCACTGACACCGTGGTCCTAGCCTGAGCCCTGCTCAGCGATCTAGAACCGTGCCGTGTGCCCGGAAGGCTTCCGGGCTTGAGAATGCCAGCCGAACCGATGCAGATATAGCTGGAAGGGTGCATCTTGGCAGTCTCGAGCCAGAGCAAGTCAGATTCCACTAATAGCTCCGTACCAGGGGCGCCAAACCGAATTTCCTTCGCCAAGCTCCGTGAGCCCCTCGAGGTTCCGGGGCTACTCGACGTTCAGACCGACTCTTTCGAGTGGTTGGTCGGCTCGGACCGGTGGCGCACGAAGGCGATCGACCGCGGCGATGTGAACCCCGTCGGCGGCTTGGAAGAAGTACTTGCCGAACTGTCGCCCATCGAGGATTTTTCCGGCTCGATGTCGCTGAGCTTCTCCGACCCGCGCTTCGACGAAGTCAAGGCGCCGGTGGACGAGTGCAAAGACAAGGACATGACGTACGCGGCGCCGCTGTTCGTCACCGCGGAGTTCATCAACAACAACACCGGTGAGATCAAGAGCCAGACGGTCTTCATGGGTGACTTCCCGATGATGACGGAGAAGGGCACCTTCATCATCAACGGCACCGAGCGTGTCGTGGTGAGCCAGCTGGTCCGTTCGCCGGGCGTGTACTTCGACTCGTCCATCGACAAGGCCACCGAGAAGGACCTGCACAGCGTCAAGGTCATCCCGGGCCGCGGCGCGTGGCTGGAGTTCGACGTCGACAAGCGCGACACCGTCGGTGTGCGTATCGACCGCAAGCGTCGCCAGCCGGTCACCGTGCTGCTGAAGGCCCTCGGCTGGACCAACGAGCAGATCACCGAGCGCTTCGGCTTCTCCGAGATCATGATGGGCACGCTGGAGAAGGACAACACCGCCGGCACTGATGAGGCGCTGCTGGACATCTACCGGAAGCTGCGCCCGGGCGAGCCGCCGACCAAGGAGTCCGCGCAGACCCTGCTGGAGAACCTGTTCTTCAAGGAGAAGCGCTACGACCTGGCTCGTGTCGGCCGTTACAAGGTCAACAAGAAGCTGGGGCTCAACGCCGGCCAGCCGATCACCAATTCGACGCTGACCGAAGAGGACGTCGTCGCGACGATCGAGTACCTGGTGCGCCTGCACGAGGGCCAGACGGTCATGACGGCGCCCGGTGGTGTTGAAGTACCCGTCGAGGTCGACGACATCGACCACTTCGGTAACCGTCGTCTGCGCACCGTCGGCGAGCTGATCCAGAACCAGATTCGGGTCGGCCTGTCCCGCATGGAGCGCGTCGTCCGCGAGCGGATGACCACTCAGGACGTCGAGGCGATCACCCCGCAGACCCTGATCAACATCCGTCCCGTCGTGGCGGCGATCAAGGAGTTCTTCGGCACCAGCCAGCTGTCGCAGTTCATGGACCAGAACAACCCGCTGTCGGGTCTGACCCACAAGCGCCGCCTGTCGGCGCTGGGCCCCGGCGGTCTGTCCCGTGAGCGCGCCGGCCTTGAGGTCCGCGACGTGCACTCCAGCCACTACGGCCGGATGTGCCCGATCGAGACCCCTGAGGGTCCGAACATCGGTCTGATCGGTTCGCTGTCGGTGTACGCCCGGGTCAACCCGTTCGGCTTCATCGAGACGCCGTACCGCAAGGTCGTCGACGGGGTCGTCACCGACCAGATCGACTACCTGACCGCCGACGAAGAGGACCGCCACATCGTGGCGCAGGCCAACTCGCCGATCGACGGCGACAACCGTTTCGTCGAGGACCGCATCCTGGTTCGTCGTAAGGGTGGCGAGGTCGAGTTCGTCGCCGCCACCGACGTGGACTACATGGACGTCTCGCCGCGCCAGATGGTGTCGGTCGCGACCGCGATGATCCCGTTCCTCGAGCACGACGACGCCAACCGTGCCCTGATGGGTGCCAACATGCAGCGCCAGGCGGTTCCGCTGGTCCGCAGCGAGGCCCCGCTGGTCGGTACCGGTATGGAACTGCGTGCCGCCATCGACGCCGGTGACGTCATCGTCGCCGACAAGACCGGTGTGATCGAAGAGGTTTCGGCCGACTACATCACCGTGATGGCCGACGACGGCAGCCGCCAGACCTACCGGATGCGCAAGTTCGCCCGGTCCAACCACGGCACGTGCGCCAACCAGCGCCCGATCGTGGACACCGGACAGCGCGTCGAGGCCGGTCAGGTCCTGGCCGACGGTCCGTGCACCGAGAACGGTGAGATGGCCCTGGGCAAGAACCTGCTCGTGGCCGTCATGCCGTGGGAGGGTCACAACTACGAGGACGCGATCATCCTCTCGAACCGTCTGGTCGAAGAGGACGTGCTCACCTCGATCCACATCGAAGAGCACGAGATCGATGCCCGCGACACCAAGCTGGGCGCCGAGGAGATCACCCGGGACATCCCGAACGTCTCCGACGAGGTGCTGGCCGATCTCGACGAGCGCGGCATCATCCGTATCGGCGCCGAGGTCCGCGACGGCGACATCCTGGTCGGCAAGGTCACCCCGAAGGGCGAGACCGAGCTGACCCCGGAGGAGCGCCTGCTGCGTGCCATCTTCGGTGAGAAGGCCCGCGAGGTCCGCGACACCTCGCTGAAGGTGCCCCACGGTGAGTCCGGCAAGGTCATCGGCATCCGGGTGTTTTCCCGCGAGGACGACGACGAGCTGCCCGCCGGCGTCAACGAGCTGGTCCGCGTGTACGTGGCCCAGAAGCGCAAGATCTCCGATGGCGACAAGCTCGCCGGACGCCACGGCAACAAGGGCGTCATCGGCAAGATCCTGCCCGTCGAGGACATGCCGTTCATGCCCGACGGCACCCCGGTGGACATCATCCTGAACACCCACGGTGTGCCCCGTCGTATGAACATCGGTCAGATCCTGGAGACCCACCTCGGGTGGGTTGCCAAGGCCGGCTGGAACATCGAGGGCAGCCCGGAGTGGGCGGCCAACCTGCCCGAGGGCATGCAGTCCGCGCCCGCAGACAGCATCGTGGCCACCCCGGTGTTCGACGGTGCCCAGGAGAAGGAGCTGGAGGGCCTGCTCGGCTCGACGCTGCCGAACCGCGACGGTGACGTCATGGTCAACGCGCAGGGCAAGGCCGAGCTGTTCGACGGTCGTTCCGGCGAGCCGTTCCCGTACCCGGTGACGGTCGGCTACATGTACATCCTGAAGCTGCACCACCTGGTCGACGACAAGATCCACGCGCGTTCGACCGGCCCGTACTCGATGATCACCCAGCAGCCGCTCGGTGGTAAGGCGCAGTTCGGTGGTCAGCGTTTCGGCGAGATGGAATGTTGGGCCATGCAGGCCTACGGCGCCGCCTACACCCTGCAGGAACTGCTCACCATCAAGTCCGACGACACGGTGGGTCGCGTCAAGGTGTACGAGGCGATCGTCAAGGGCGAGAACATCCCCGAACCCGGTATCCCCGAGTCCTTCAAGGTGTTGCTCAAGGAGCTGCAGTCGCTCTGCCTGAATGTTGAGGTGCTGTCCTCGGACGGCGCGGCGATCGAAATGCGTGACGGTGACGACGAGGACCTGGAGCGCGCTGCCGCGAACCTGGGAATCAACCTGTCGCGCAACGAATCCGCCTCTGTCGAAGATCTCGCCTGAAAATCACTAATCCCGAGAGGGGAAAGGGAGTTACGTGCTAGACGTCAACTTCTTCGATGAACTCCGCATCGGTCTCGCGACCGCGGACGACATCCGCAACTGGTCCTACGGCGAGGTCAAGAAGCCGGAGACCATCAACTACCGCACGCTCAAGCCCGAAAAGGACGGCCTGTTCTGCGAGAAGATCTTCGGACCTACTCGCGACTGGGAGTGCTACTGCGGCAAGTACAAGCGCGTGCGCTTCAAGGGCATCATCTGTGAGCGCTGCGGCGTCGAGGTGACCCGCGCCAAGGTGCGCCGTGAGCGGATGGGCCACATCGAGCTGGCCGCACCCGTCACGCACATCTGGTACTTCAAGGGCGTCCCGTCGCGCCTGGGCTACCTGCTCGACCTGGCCCCGAAGGATCTGGAAAAGATCATCTACTTCGCGGCCTACGTGATCACCGCGGTCGACAACGACATGCGCCACAACGAGCTGTCCACGCTGGAAGCCGAGATGGTCGTCGAGAAGAAGGCCGTCGAGGATCAGCGCGACGCCGACCTGGAGGCGCGCGCCCAGAAGCTCGAAGCCGACCTGGCCGAGCTGGAGAAGGAAGGCGCCAAGTCCGACGTGCGCCGCAAGGTGCGTGACGGCGGCGAGCGCGAGATGCGTCAGCTGCGTGACCGTGCCCAGCGCGAGCTGGACCGGCTCGACGAGATCTGGACCACCTTCACCAAGCTGGCTCCCAAGCAGCTCATCGTGGACGAGGTGCTCTACCGCGAGCTCGTCGACCGCTACGGCGAGTACTTCGAGGGCGCCATGGGCGCCGAGTCGATCAAGAAGCTCATCGAGACCTTCGACATCGACGCCGAGGCCGAGTCGCTGCGCGACACCATCAAGAACGGCAAGGGCCAGAAGAAGCTGCGTGCGCTCAAGCGCCTCAAGGTCGTTGCGGCGTTCCAGATGAACCGCAACTCGCCGATGGGCATGGTGCTCGACGCCGTTCCGGTGATCCCGCCGGAGCTGCGCCCGATGGTTCAGCTCGACGGTGGCCGCTTCGCGACCTCCGACCTGAATGACCTGTACCGCCGCGTCATCAACCGCAACAACCGGCTTAAGCGACTGATCGATCTGGGTGCGCCCGAGATCATCGTCAACAACGAGAAGCGCATGCTTCAGGAGTCGGTGGACGCGCTGTTCGACAACGGCCGGCGCGGCCGTCCGGTCACCGGACCGGGCAACCGTCCGCTCAAGTCGCTGTCCGATCTGCTCAAGGGCAAGCAGGGCCGCTTCCGGCAGAACCTGCTCGGTAAGCGTGTCGACTACTCGGGCCGTTCGGTCATCGTGGTCGGCCCGCAGCTGAAGCTGCACCAGTGTGGTCTGCCGAAGCTGATGGCACTCGAGCTGTTCAAGCCGTTCGTGATGAAGCGTCTGGTCGACCTGAACCACGCGCAGAACATCAAGAGCGCCAAGCGCATGGTGGAACGCCAGCGTCCCCAGGTGTGGGATGTCCTCGAAGAGGTCATCGGCGAGCACCCGGTGCTGCTGAACCGGGCACCTACGCTGCACCGCCTGGGTATCCAGGCCTTCGAGCCGCAGCTGGTGGAGGGCAAGGCCATCCAGCTGCACCCGCTGGTGTGTGAGGCGTTCAACGCCGACTTCGACGGTGACCAGATGGCCGTGCACCTGCCGCTGTCCGCGGAGGCGCAGGCCGAGGCCCGCATCCTGATGCTGTCTTCCAACAACATCCTGTCTCCCGCGTCGGGCCGCCCGCTGGCCATGCCGCGTCTGGACATGGTGACCGGTCTGTACTTCCTGACCACCGAGATCGACGGTGACACAGGCGAATACACCCCGGCCGCCAAGGATGTCCCGGAGACCGGCGTTTACAGCAGCCCGGCCGAGGCCATCATGGCCTTCGACCGCGGTGCGCTGAGCGTGCGCGCCAAGATCAAGGTGCGGCTGACCACCCAGCGTCCGCCGGCCGACATCGAGGCCGAGCGCTTCCCCGAGGGCTGGAACTTCGGCGACGCCTGGATCGCGGACACCACGCTGGGCCGCGTGCTCTTCAACGAGCTGCTGCCCAAGGGCTACCCGTTCGTCAACGCGCAGATGTTCAAGAAGGCGCAGGCCGCGATCATCAACGATCTCGCCGAGCGTTACCCGATGATCGTCGTCGCGCAGACCGTGGACAAGCTCAAGGACGCCGGCTTCCACTGGGCCACCCGTTCGGGTGTCACCGTCTCGATGGCCGACGTGCTCGTGCCGCCGCAGAAGCAGGAGATCCTCGAGCGCTACGAGGCCGAGGCCGACAGCATCGAGAAGCAGTACCAGCGCGGCAAGCTCAACCACGACGAGCGCAACGGCGAGCTGGTGAAGATCTGGCAGCAGGCCACCGAAGAGGTGGGTAAGGCGCTGGAGGAGTACTACCCGGCGGACAACCCGATCATCACGATCGTGAAGTCCGGCGCCACGGGCAACATCACCCAGACCCGCACGCTCGCGGGCATGAAGGGTCTGGTGACCAACCCGAAGGGTGAGTACATCCCGCGTCCGATCAAGTCCTCGTTCCGTGAGGGCCTGACCGTGCTGGAGTACTTCATCAACACCCACGGTGCCCGTAAGGGTCTGGCCGACACCGCTCTGCGTACCGCCGACTCGGGTTACCTGACCCGTCGTCTGGTGGACGTGTCGCAGGACGTCATCGTGCGCGAGACCGACTGTGAGACCGAGCGCGGTATCACCGTCACCCTCGCCGAGAAGCAGGACGACGGCTCGCTGGTGCGCGATCAGCACATCGAGACCTCGGCCTATGCCCGCACGCTGGCCACCGACGCGGTGGACGAGAGCGGCAATGTTGTTGTCGCACGCGGACATGACCTGGGTGACCCGGCCATCGACGCGCTGCTGGCCGCCGGCATCACCGAGGTGAAGGTTCGCTCCGTGCTGACCTGCACCACGGGCACCGGTGTCTGCGCCATGTGCTACGGCCGCTCGATGGCGACCGGCAAGCTCGTCGACATCGGCGAGGCCGTCGGTATCGTCGCCGCGCAGTCCATCGGTGAGCCCGGTACGCAGCTGACCATGCGTACCTTCCACCAGGGTGGTGTCACCGGTGGCGCCGACATCGTCGGTGGTCTGCCGCGTGTGCAGGAGCTGTTCGAGGCCCGCGTGCCGAAGAACCGTGCCCCGATCGCCGATGTCACCGGCCGGGTGCAGCTGGAGGAGACCGACAAGTTCTACAAGATCACCATCGTTCCCGACGATGGTGGCGAGGAAGTCGTCTACGACAAGCTGACCCGTCGCCAGCGCCTGAAGGTGTTCAAGCACGAGGACGGCACCGAGCGTCTGCTCTCCGACGGAGACCACGTCGAGGTCGGCCAGCAGCTCATGGAAGGTGCTGCCGATCCGCACGAGGTGCTGCGTGTGCAGGGCCCGCGCGAGGTGCAGATCCACCTCGTCAAGGAGGTCCAGGAGGTCTACCGGGCCCAGGGCGTGTCGATCCACGACAAGCACATCGAGGTCATCGTTCGGCAGATGCTGCGCCGCGTGACGATCATCGATTCGGGCGCAACGGAATTCCTGCCCGGGTCGCTGACCGAGCGCAGCGAGTTCGAGTCGGAGAACCGTCGGGTCGTCGCCGAGGGCAACGAGCCCGCGGCCGGCCGTCCGGTGCTGATGGGTATCACCAAGGCGTCGCTGGCCACCGATTCGTGGCTGTCGGCGGCGTCGTTCCAGGAGACCACTCGCGTGCTGACCGATGCGGCGATCAACTGCCGCAGCGACAAGCTGATGGGTCTGAAGGAGAACGTGATCATCGGCAAGCTGATCCCGGCCGGTACCGGTATCGCCCGCTACCGGGACATCCAGGTCAACCCGACCGAGGAAGCCCGCGCCGCGGCGTACACGATCCCGTCCTACGAGGATCAGTACTACAGCCCGGACTTCGGCCAGAGCACCGGCGCTGCCGTGCCGCTGGACGATTACGGGTACTCGGACTACCGGTAAGACCGACCGCTAGTTTCAGTACGAAAAAGACCCCAGGACCTTGTCCTGGGGTCTTTTTCGTTGGCACATCCTCCGCGAACGTGTATTCCGTCCGTGCTTTCCCCGGTTCCGCCGCACGGAATTCACGTTCGCGAATTCCAGGCCGGGGCAAGGCGGGCCAGGACGCTGTCCTCGTTGTCGGCGGCGGTGACCCGGATGATGATCCCGCCGAGTTGAATCAACCGCTCCAGTCGCGGGATATCGCGCTCGTAGGTGAACGGGTCGCTCTGGTGGTGCCTGCCCTCGTACTCCAACCCGATCTTGCGGTCCTGCCAGCCGAGGTCGATGTGCGCGAACTCGTAGCCGTACTGATCACGGACGCCGATCTGGGTCTGCGGGCGCGGATATCCTGCCCCGATGACGAGCAGGCGCAGCCAGGTCTCGCGCGGAGATTGCGCCCCGGCATCGACGAGATCGATTGCGGGGCCGACGTTTCGGTTGCCGCGCCGGCCCGGGTAGCGGGTCATCAGCTTCTCGACGGCCGCCATGTCCAGCCTCGTCCTGTTGGCGAGTGCGTCGATCGCGGCGACCGCGCGGGGGAGGGGATGGCGTGCGGCGATATCCGGCGCGGCCCGGGCCGGAATGCACGTTCGGCCGTTCGGTTAGGCTCGTCGCGATGATGATCGACGCGGCCTGGTTCCTGGCGGGCTTGGTGGCATTGATCTTCGGCGCCGAGATCATGGTCCGCGGTGGCGCGGAAGTCGCGGCGCGACTGGGCATCAGCCCCATCGTGATCGGCCTGACCGTCGTCTCGATCGGCACGAGTCTGCCGGAGCTCGCGGTCGGCGTGGTCGCCGTCGGCGAGGGCAGCGGAGCGCTTGCGGTGGGCAACATCGCCGGCACCAACGTCGTCAATCTGCTGTTGATCCTCGGGTTGAGCGCGCTACTCGTCCCGCTCGCGATGGCCGCCCGCACCCTGCGCTTCGAACTGCCGGTGATGGCCGGCGCGGCGGTACTGATGCTGGTGCTCTCGCTCGACGGCCGGCTGAGCCGTGTCGACGGGATCATCCTGGTGGCCGGCGCGGTGGCCTACACCGTCGCGGTGATCCGGCTGACCCGTCGCGAAACCCCCACTGTGATCCGCGAATACGACGAGGAATACCCGGCCGGCGAGGTCGCGGTGCGCACCCGGACCCCGCTGCACGTGGCCATGATGGTCGGCGGGATCGCGGTGGTGGTGATCGGCGCGGACTGGTTGGTCGACGGCGCGGTGGGCATGGCGCGCAGCTTCGGCGTCTCCGATGTGCTGATCGGGCTGACCGTGGTGGCGATCGGCACCTCCGCGCCGGAGTTGGTGACGACGGTGGTCTCCACGATTCGCGGTAACCGCGATATCGCGATCGGCAACCTGCTCGGCAGCAGCATCTACAACATCTTGCTGATCCTGGGTGCCACCTGCGTGGTGGCCTCCGAGGGGCTGGTGTTGCCGGCCAGCCTGGTCCGGATAGACATCCCGGTCATGGTGGCCGTCGCATTGGTCTGCATCCCGGTCTTCGTGTCCGGCCGGCGGGTCAGCCGCGGGGAAGGCGGGGCGATGGTCGCCGCGTATCTGGCCTACCTGACCTTCCTGCTGGTCACCCAGTCGTAGCGGTCTCGGCGCGGTCGCGAGGGCGCGCCGAGACCGCGGCGGATCAGGACTGTCGGCGCTGTTTGCGGGCCTCGCGCTGATACTTCACCAATGCCACCAGGGCCTTGGGGTTGCGTGCCAGCGCGACGGCGCCCTGTGCACCCATCTTGACCTTCTGGCCGAACGTCGGGTTCTGCTGCGGTTCCACCACACGCCTTTCGTTGATCTTGATCGTCGTCCTGCACCCTAGCCCGGCCGGGGCGTCGGACCCCGCGCCTAGACTGGCCACGTGCTCATCGGATCCCATGTCAATCCCGAAGACCCGATCGCCGCGGCCACCGCCGAGGGCGCGGATGTGGTGCAGTTCTTCCTCGGCAATCCGCAGAGCTGGAAGAAACCCAAGCCGCGGGAGGACGCGGAGCTGCTCAGGGCCTCCAGCGTGCCGCTGTACGTGCACGCGCCCTACCTGATCAACGTCGCCTCAGCGAACAACCGGGTCCGCATCCCGTCCCGCAAGATCCTGCAGGACACCTGCGATGCGGCCGCCGAGATCGGCGCCACCGCCGTCATCGTGCACGGTGGGCACGCCGACGACAACGACATGGAGGCCGGTTTCGAGCGGTGGGTGAAGGCACTGGACGCCCTGAACACCGACGTGCCGGTGTACCTGGAGAACACCGCCGGCGGCGAGCACGCCATGGCGCGGCACTTCGACACCATCGCCCGGCTGTGGGATCACATCGGCGACAAGGGCATCGGCTTCTGCCTGGACACCTGCCACGCCTGGGCAGCCGGCGAAGCGCTGATCGATGCCGTGGAGCGGGTCAAGGCCATCACCGGCCGCATCGACTTGGTGCACTGCAATGACTCCCGCGACGCCGCCGGTTCCGGAGCGGACCGGCACGCCAACTTCGGCACCGGGCAGATCGACCCGCAACTGCTGGTCGCCGTGGTCAAGGCGGCCGATGCCCCGGTGATCTGCGAGACCTCCGAAGAGGGCCGCAAGGATGACATCGCCTTCCTGCGCGACAATTTGTGACACGACACCGACGTTGCGGCAAACAGCTGGTGTCCGGAAGGTGAACTAGGCTCACGTTTCGTGGCCACGATTGACGAGGAACAGTCAATCGTCGTTGCTGTGCCGCCGGGCCCCGGTCGTCGTGCGCAGCGCCTGCGTTATCTGCGGTACACAGCGGTCACCGTCTGGGCAGTGATCGTCGTGTGGCGCACGGTCACCGACGGATTCGCCTTCAACCGCGAACTGGTGCTGGTCTACGTCAGCACCGGGCTGATGGCGGCCAGTATCGGTCAGGGCCGCCGGATGCTCCACGTGATCCGGGACTGGCTGCCCTTCGCGTTGCTGCTGATCGCCTACGACCTGACCAGGGGTGCGGCCGACCTGGTCGGAAGACCGACCCTGTGGCATTGGCAGGCCGACGTCGACCGCGCGATGTTCTTCGGCACGATGCCGACGGTGTGGCTGCAGGAGCGGCTCAAACTGCCCGAACCTCCGTTGTGGGAGGTCGCGATCAGTTCGGTCTACATGTCCTTTTTCATCCTGCCGTACGTCATCGCCGGGGTGCTGTGGCTGCGCAACCGCGATGAGTGGAAACGTTTCGTCCAGCTGTTCGTCGGTTTGAACATCGCCGGGCTGGTGATCTACACCTTGGTGCCGGCTGCCCCGCCGTGGGCGGCGGCGCGCTGCACCGCCACGGACGTGGCCGGCGGGCCGTCCGGTCCGGCCTGCATGTTCCGGTCGGCGCGCGAGGTGCCCGACGGTGGTGTGCTCGGCGCGATGGACAGCGTCCGGGACGGCGCCAACGACTGGATCGAACGCATCGTCGGCCGCGGCTGGCGGGCGTTGGATCTGCACACCGCGACCGCCCTGCTCGACCAGGGCCAGGCCAGCGTCAACCTGGTCGCCGCGATCCCGTCCCTGCACGCGGGCATGTCCGCCGCGCTGGCCGCCTTCCTGTGGAACCGGCTGAGCCGCCGGTGGCGTCCGGTGCTGGTGGCCTACCCGCTGGTGATGGCGTTCACGTTGGTCTACACCGCCGAGCACTACGTCATCGACATCCTGCTGGGTTGGGCGCTGGCCGCCGCGGTGGTCTATGCCCTGCATTCCTATGAGCGGCGCAAGGCCGCGCTGACCTCACGGGCCGCTCTCTCCCCGGATCCGATCGCACCGTCCAGATAACCGGGATGGTCGGCCGCGGTTCGGCATGTTCTATGTCAGGTAGATCTTGCGCAACGTCTCGGTGACCGTCCACGTGGTCGCGGTCCCGGCCGCGAGGCGGCCGATATCTCCGGCCCGAAGCTGCAGTGCAGGGGAGCCATCGGCGAATTCCACGAGGGCCGAACCGGACAGCACCACGAAGACCTCGTCGGCTTCGACGTCGGTCATGGTGCCGACCGACATCTCCCAGACGCCGATCTGATGCCCACCGAAGTCGGTGAGTTGCGTTGCCGCGGTGCTCGGATCACCGGACACCGACTGCCCGGCGGGTACCGGCTCATGGGTGAGGGCGAGGTCGGCGGCGTGGATGGCGGTGTTGGGCTGCACCGCACGAGTATGCACCGTGTTACGCATCTTGTGCGGTTGTCGAAAAAGTGTAACAGTGGGTCATGGCCGAAACCCATGTCGTCACCAATCAGGTTCCGCCGCTGCTGGACCACAACCCCGCCACCTCGCCGGTGCTGATGGAGGCGCTGGTCCGGGAGGGCGGTGGCTGGGGCGTCGAGGAGGTCACCGAACTCGGCGCGCTCAGCGGGTCGGTGCGCGCCCAGCGCTGGGGTGAGCTCGCCGACCGCAACCGGCCGGTGCTGCACACCCACGACCGGTACGGGCATCGCGTCGACGAGGTCGAATTCGACCCGGCTTACCACGAACTGATGAACGTGGCCGTCACGCACGGTCTGCACGGCGCCCCGTGGGCCGACGACCGGACCGGTTCGCACGTCGTCCGCGCCGCCAAGACCTCGGTGTGGACACCAGAGCCTGGGCACATCTGCCCGATCTCGATGACCTACGCCGTCGTCCCGGCGCTGCGCAACAACGCCGAACTCGCCGCGACCTACGAACCGCTGCTGTCCAGCCGGGTGTACGACCCCGAACTCAAGATGCCCGCCACCAAGCCCGGGATCACCGCGGGCATGTCGATGACCGAGAAGCAGGGCGGCTCTGACGTCCGCGCCGGGACCACCGAGGCCGTCCGCAACGCGGACGGCACCTACACCCTGACCGGGCACAAGTGGTTCACCTCGGCACCGATGTGCGATGTGTTCCTGGTGCTGGCCCAGGCCCCCAACGGATTGAGCTGCTTCTTCCTGCCGCGCGTGTTGCCCGACGGCACCCGCAACCGGATGTTCCTGCAGCGACTCAAGGACAAGCTCGGCAACCACGCCAACGCCTCCAGCGAGGTCGAGTACGACGAGGCGACGGCCTGGCTGGTCGGCGAGGAGGGGCGTGGGGTGAAGACCATCATCGAGATGGTCAACCTGACCCGGCTGGACTGCACGCTGGGCAGCGCGACCAGCATGCGCAGCGGACTGACCCGTGCCATCCACCACGCGCAGCATCGAAAGGCGTTCGGCGCCTACCTGATCGATCAGCCGCTGATGCGCAATGTGCTGGCCGACCTGGCGGTGGAAGCCGAGGCGGCGACCATGCTGGCCATGCGGATGGCCGGCGCCACCGATCACGCGGTGCGCGGCGACGAGCGCGAGTCGCTGCTGCGCCGGATCGGGCTGGCCGCCGCCAAGTACTGGGTGTGCAAGCGGGCCACCCCGCACGCCGCCGAGGCGATGGAATGCCTGGGAGGCAACGGCTACGTCGAGGACTCCGGGATGCCGCGGCTGTACCGGGAGGCGCCGCTGATGGGCATCTGGGAAGGTTCGGGCAACGTCAGCGCGCTGGATACCTTGCGCGCCATGGCCACCCGGCCGGAATGCATCGAGGTGCTCTTCGACGAATTGGCCCGTGCACAGGATCCGCGACTGGACGCCCATGTCCGGGCGCTGAAGGCACAACTCGGCGATCTCGACGGTGTCGAGTACCGGGCCCGCAAGATCGCCGAGGACATCTCGCTGGCGCTGCAGGGCGCGCTGCTGGTGCGCCATGGCCACCCCGCGGTCGCCGAGGCGTTCCTGACCAGCCGACTGAGTGGACAGTGGGGCGGGGCGTTCGGCACGCTGCCGGCCGGACTCGACCTGGCGCCGATCATCGAGCGCGCGATGGTCAAGGGATGACCGACACGCTGAAGACGCCGCCGTTGAAGACGCCGCCGTTGAAGACCATGACCTACGAGGTCACCGACCGCGTCGCGCGGATCACCTTCAATCGGCCGGACAAGGGCAACGCCATCATCGCAGACACCCCGGTCGAGTTGGCAGCCTGCGTGGAGCGCGCCGACCTGGATCCGAATGTGCACGTGATCCTGGTATCCGGTGCGGGGGAGGGCTTCTGCGCGGGCTTCGACCTGGGCGCCTACGCCGACGGCAGCTCCTCGGCCGGATCCGACCGGCGGGGCACCGTGCTCGACGGGCGCACCCAGGCGGTCAATCACCTGCCTGATCAGCCGTGGGATCCCATGATCGACTACCAGATGATGAGCCGGTTCGTGCGCGGGTTCTCCAGCCTGATGCACTGCGACAAGCCCACCGTGGTCAAGATCCACGGGTACTGCATTGCCGGGGGCACCGATATCGCGCTGCACGCCGACCAGGTGATCACCGCCGCCGACGCCAAGATCGGATACCCGCCGATGCGGGTCTGGGGTGTTCCGGCGGCGGGTCTGTGGGCGCACCGGCTCGGCGACCAGCGCGCGAAAAGGCTGCTGTTCACCGGCGATTGCATCACCGGGGCGCAGGCCGCCGAATGGGGGCTGGCGGTGGAGGCGCCCGAACCGCAGGACCTCGACGAGCGGACCGAACGCCTGGTGGCGCGGATCGCCGCGATGCCGGTCAATCAGCTCATCATGGCCAAGCTGGCCTGCAATACCGCGCTGCTGCAGCAGGGCGTGGCCACCAGCCGGATGGTCAGCACCGTGTTCGACGGCATCGCCCGGCACACTCCGGAGGGACACGCCTTCGTCGCCGACGCCCGCGAACACGGATTCCGGGAAGCCGTCCGGCACCGGGATGAACCGCTCGGCGATTACGGCCGCCGGGCTTCGGGGGTGTGATCCGGTGCGCCTGACCGCCCGATCGGTGGTGCTCAGCGTCCTGCTCGGCGCGCACCCGGCATGGGCCTCGTCGTCCGAACTCGCCACGTTGACAGCGGATTTCGGCATCCGCGATGCGACGCTGCGGGTTGCCCTGACCCGGATGGTAGGAGCCGGTGACCTGGTGCGCTCGGCCGACGGTTACCGACTTTCGGACCGGCTGCTGGCCCGGCAGCGCCGCCAGGACGACGCGATCGACCCGCACGAGCATCCGTGGGACGGCAGCTGGACGACCCTGCTGATCACCAGTGTGGGTGCCGACGCGCGCACCCGCGCCGACCTGCGGAACACCCTGCTGCAGAACCGATTCGGTGAACTACGAGAAGGCGCGTGGCTGCGGCCGGACAATCTCGATGCGGCGCTGCCCGAGGACGTCCGGGCCAGGGTGCGGACGCTGCGCAGCCGCGACGAGGACCCGGCGGGTCTGGTCACCCAGCTGTGGGACCTGCCGTCCTGGGCGCGAGAGGGGGACCGGTTGCTCGCCGAAATGGCCGAGGCACCGGATGTTCCCGGGCGCTTCGTGGTGGCCGCCGCGATCGTGCGGCACCTGCTGACCGACCCGGTACTGCCGGCGGAACTGCTGCCGCGGCGCTGGCCTGGGGAACAGCTCCGGTCGGCCTACCGGGATTTCGCCGCCGAACTGGTCGCGCGGCGTGACAGTCAGGTGGAGGCGGTATGAGCGGTTCGGAGGGCTGGAGCGAAGCGACCCGGGAATGTGGCGGCGGCGGGGTGCGCGTCGAACGCAACGGCCCGGTGACGACCGTCATCATGGACCGGCCGGAGGCGCGCAACGCGGTCAACGGGCCGGCAGCGGCCGAACTGTTCGCGGCCTTCGACGAGTTCGATCGCGATGACACCGCCGCCGTTGCAGTGCTGTACGGAGACAATGGAACCTTCTGTGCGGGAGCCGATCTCAAGGCTCTGGGCACACCGGAGTCCAATCAGACCCACCCCGACGGCCCCGGCCCGATGGGGCCGACCAGGATGGTGCTGTCCAAACCGGTCATCGCCGCGGTCAGTGGCTATGCGGTGGCCGGCGGGCTCGAGCTCGCACTGTGGTGCGACCTGCGGATCGTCGAGGAGGACGCGGAGTTCGGCGTGTTCTGCCGGCGCTGGGGGGTACCGCTGATCGACGGCGGCACCGTCCGGCTGCCGCGACTGATCGGGCAGAGCCGAGCCCTGGACCTGATCCTCACCGGCCGGGCCGTGGGCGCGCAGGAGGCACTGCAGATGGGGCTGGCCAATCGAGTGGTCGAGAAGGGGCAGGCCCGGATAGCCGCCGAAGAACTGGCCGCCCAGCTCGCAGCTGCGCCGCAGCTGTGCCTGCGGGCCGACCGACTCTCGGCGCTGCGCCAGTGGGGTGAAACCGAGCAGGCGGCAATGGATTTCGAGTTCGCCAGTTTGGCTGCGGTGGCGCCGGAGTTGTTCGCCGGAGTGCAGCGGTTCGTCGACGGTGCGGGACGGCACGGGGCCTGAACGTCCCGCCGAACACCGAGCCCTTACTGACTAGCCCTTAACTGACTAGCCCTTAACTGACTAGCCCTTGCTGACCTTGTTCCCGCTGCCGAGGTCTTCCACCTTCGGGTCGCCGGCCTTGTAGACCACCGTGTTGTCGATGCCGACGACGCTGATCTCGGACTCGACGCGTTCCAGGGTGACCTTGTTGTCGGCGCCGCCGATGTTGACGCTGGAGCAGCTGCCCTTGATGGTCAGCGTGTTGTTCGAGCCGCCGACATTGAGCGATTTGCCCTGTGCGCAATCGATTTCGGCGGTGGTGCCGAAGGACCCGTAGTTGACGGTGTTGCCGATCTGGACCTGTGCCCCCGAGGACCCGGCCGTCATGCTGGGCGCCGCAGAGTCTCCGTCGGAACCGCACCCGGTGAGACCGAGCGCGAGAACTGCCGCTGCGACCGGTCCTGCGATGTGCGTGCGCATAGCTCCCTCGATTCGTAGCTGGTCGTATCCAGACTATGTGACGGGGACGTTGATTATGGGCCGCCGCTCACCGGCGCCCGGCCCGTCGAAATGCCACCATTCCCCGGAATACACCGTCAGCCCGCCGGCGGCCATGGCCTCGCGCAGCACGGCCCGGTTGTACTGGGCGGCGGCACTGACGCCGGTGGTGGCGTACGCGTTCGCCACCGAGCGGAAGTCGTCGAAACCGGTACCCATGTCGGTCAAACCGGCCGCGCTCGCGGTGGTCACATCGACCGACCGCCCGGACTCGTGACTCTTGGAATACGGCGCCGGTTGGGCCACCCATGCCGGGTTGGACACCACCTCGAACATCCGGACCTGCACATCGTGGGGTCGGTAGCAGTCCCAGAACACCAGTCGCAGTCCGCGCGCCCGCAATTGTGCTGCGGCCGTGGCCAACCCGGTTGCCAGGGACTCGTGGATCAGGCAGCGGGCGCCGGTCGGATAGAGCTGGGTGCCGGTGAAATTGTCGGGCCGGGCGTAGCGCAGGTCGATGACGGCGTCGGGGACAGCGTCACGGACATCGATGAATCCCACCGCACGCGCCGCAGCCGAGACCGGAGCGGCCGAACTCATCGGTGCCGTCGCGAGCCCGGCCGCGCCGAGCAGCCCACAGACGAGAAGGAGGGCAAGGCGGCGCACAGATCAGGCCGGGGCCCAGTTGATGCGGTTGGTCATGCCGAGTTCGCGGCCGCGGTCGATGAGCGCGGGCGCGCCGCCGTGATAGATCACCGTCTGGTCATAGCCGTACACCGTGATGTCGTTGACCACGTTGTCGGCGACGACGATGTTCGACGAGCCCTGCATCGTCACCGCCCAGCAGGAGCCCTTGGCGTTGACGGTGTTGCCGGTGCCGATGACGTGCAATGTCGCGTTGTTGCAGTCGATGGTCTGCACGATGCCCTGACCGGTGATGTGGGTATCGCCGTTCTTGGCGTGCGCGGCCGGGGCGGCCACACCCGCCAGCACCAGGGGAACGACCAGCGCACCGGCCGCCGCGGACCGACGCCGGCTCTGCAGACTCAGGCTCACCATGGGCAACAGAGTACGGTGCCCGACCACGGCCCGGGCACCCCTTGCGTGTTTGCGATCCGGTCGCCGGCGCCGTCGACGCTGGGTAGCGTGAGCAGCGATGCGTGGGCGTGGCAATGGGTTCGTCCCCCGAGTGACCGACACCGTCGCCACGGCAACCGCCGTGCTGGCGGTGGCGGGCTGTGCGCAGCAGGTGCACGGCCTGGCGCAGCCGGCCCGCTCCGCGGCCGCTGAGCAGGGTTACGGCTACACCGAGGACCGCTGCGGGTTGCTCACCGACGGTTCGGTCCGGGCGGCCCTGGCCGCGGACGAGGTAACCAGGCCCTACAGCGGCGCGGTGTGTCAGTACGTGCTGTCCCGGGCGGGCGTCATGGTCGACGTGACGTTCACCTGGTTCGACACCGGCAACCTGGACCGCGAGCGCGCGGTGGCCCTCGACCGCGGCGCCCGCATCAGCGACACCCTCGTCGAACGCCGGCCCGCATTCCTGGCCCGCCGCGATACCACCGGCGCGGCGTGCGCTGCGACCGCGGCAGCCGGCGGGGGAGTGCTCAGCTGGTGGGTGCAGGTACGCAACAGCCCGGGCGATGTCTGCGCCGACGCGGAGACGCTGCTGTCGGCAACGCTGAAGTCGGACATGTGACATGCGCCTCGCACTGATCGCCGCCGCCCTGGTGTTGACCGGCTGCAGCGCCGCGCAGCCGCCGACATCCGAGCCGGCCCCGACCGCCGGGCCCGCCGAAACCTCGGCCACCTGGGGGATCGGCACCGACTGCAACGGCATCACCGATGCCGACGTCGCCCGCGCCACGGGAACCGCCCTGTTCACCAGGGTGCTGGTCAACGACGTCGGGTGCTTCTGGCAGGAGAACACGGTGGCCGGCAGGGTCGGCGCCGGGATGGGGATCTCCACCTGGCGCTACCGCGGCAGCGACATCGCCGCCGAGCGCGAGATCGAAGAACGGTCCGGGCGCACCCTGACCGAACTGTCGATCCAGGGCAACCCGGGATTCAAGGCGTACGACGCGAACGCCTGCAGCATCTACGTGGCCAAGGGCCGGGACCTCATCACCTGGTCGATCCAGACGATGAACCCGTCCACCTTGCCCCCGCTGTGCACGATCACCGACCAACTGGCCGAACTCAGCCAGGACCGGGTGAACTAGAGTCATTAGTTGGCCCGGCTTCGGGTATCACGATGACCGGAGGGCGGGCGAATGGCAGCGCGGGCGACAAAGCTGAGCCGCGACTCGATCGTGAGCGCCGCGCTGGCCTTCCTGGACCGCGAGGGCTGGGACGCGCTGACGATCAATGCGCTCGCCACCCAGCTGGGCACCAAGGGGCCCTCGCTCTACAACCACGTGCAGAGCCTGGAAGACCTGCGCCGAACAGTGCGGATGCATGTCATCAAGGACATCATCGGGATGCTGAACGCGGTGGGGGAAGGTCGTACCCGCGATGATGCGGTGGTCACCATGGCCAGCGCGTACCGCAGTTACGCCCACCACCATCCCGGCCGGTATTCGGCGTTCACCCGGATGCCGCTGGGCGGCGACGACCCCGAGTACACCGCCGCCGCCAGGGAGGCCGCCGGCCCGGTTCTGGCCGCCATGGCGTCCTACGGACTGGTCGGCGATAACGCGTTCTATGCGGCCCTGGAGTTCTGGTCGGCGCTGCACGGGTTCGTGCTGCTGGAGATGACCGGTGTGATGGACGATGTCGACACCGATGCGGTGTTCACCGACATGGTGCTGAGGCTGGCGGCGGGCATGGAACGCAGGTAGCGTTCGTCTGACCTGCTGCGGCGCCCCAGCGCGGCCGTAGTGTCTGACCTGCGGTAAGGCGCTCACGCGCGGGTTTGGTTCGGCACGCCCACCCCTGGTATTGTGGAGCTTCGTGCCTGGCTGTCAGGGGGCGCATGCGGCTGCGAAAACGGCCCGTATGTCCGCAGGTCGGGCGAATTCGTGTGTCTTCGTGTGTCCAGGATGCATCGGAAGTTCGATGTGGGCGCACGCGACACGCCCGGTCGCGGGGTACGCGACGGGGCGGAACTAGCAGTACAGAGCTTTGCCCGAACGACTTGCTCGAACCACCGAGCCACCAGAAGTAGAAGTAGCAACACAGAAAGCCGGTACATGCCAACCATCAACCAGCTGGTCCGCAAGGGTCGCCGCGACAAGGTCGCGAAGGTGAAGACCGCGGCCCTCAAGGGCAGCCCGCAGCGTCGCGGTGTGTGCACTCGCGTGTACACCACCACCCCGAAGAAGCCGAACTCGGCGCTTCGGAAGGTCGCCCGCGTGAAGCTGACGACCGGGGTTGAGGTCACCGCCTACATCCCCGGCGAAGGCCACAACCTGCAGGAGCACTCGATGGTGCTGGTCCGCGGCGGTCGTGTGAAGGACCTCCCGGGTGTGCGCTACAAGATCATCCGCGGCTCGCTGGACACCCAGGGTGTCAAGAACCGCAAGCAGGCACGTAGCCGTTACGGCGCGAAGAAGGAGAAGAGCTAATGCCGCGCAAGGGTCCCGCGCCGAAGCGCCCGCTGGTCAACGACCCCGTCTACGGGTCGCAGCTGGTCACCCAGCTGGTCAACAAGGTGCTGCTGGACGGCAAGAAGTCGCTCGCCGAGCGCATCGTCTACGGCGCCCTGGAGCAGGCCCGTGACAAGACCGGCACCGATCCGGTCGTCACCCTGAAGCGCGCTCTGGACAACGTGAAGCCCGCCCTCGAGGTGCGCAGCCGCCGTGTCGGTGGCGCCACCTACCAGGTGCCGGTCGAGGTTCGTCCGGACCGCTCGACCACGCTGGCGCTGCGCTGGCTGGTCAGCTTCTCCAAGGCACGTCGCGAGAAGACCATGGTCGAGCGTCTCGCCAACGAGATCCTCGACGCCAGCAATGGCCTCGGTGCCGCTGTGAAGCGACGCGAAGACACGCACAAGATGGCCGAAGCAAACCGGGCCTTCGCGCATTACCGCTGGTGACTCTGTCCCCGCGCGGCGTGCCTGCGCGGGGCCGACAACACCGACTAGCAATCAAGCAAGCGAAAGAGTGGGAATCTAGCCGTGGCACAGGACGTGCTGACCGACCTCACGAAGGTCCGCAACATCGGCATCATGGCGCACATCGACGCCGGCAAGACGACGACGACCGAGCGCATCCTCTTCTACACGGGTGTCAACTACAAGATCGGTGAGACGCACGACGGTGCGTCGACCACCGACTGGATGGAACAGGAGCAGGAGCGGGGGATCACCATCACCTCCGCAGCCGTCACGTGCTTCTGGAACAACAACCAGATCAACATCATCGACACCCCGGGCCACGTCGACTTCACCGTCGAGGTGGAGCGTTCGCTGCGCGTGCTCGATGGCGCCGTTGCCGTGTTCGACGGCAAGGAAGGCGTCGAGCCGCAGTCCGAGCAGGTGTGGCGGCAGGCCGACAAGTACGACGTTCCGCGTATCTGCTTCGTCAACAAGATGGACAAGCTGGGCGCTGACTTCTACTTCACCGTGCAGACCATCAAGGACCGCCTCGGTGCCAAGCCGCTGGTCATCCAGCTGCCGATCGGTGCCGAGAACGACTTCGAGGGCATCATCGACCTGGTCGAGATGAACGCCAAGGTGTGGCGCGGCGAGACCAAGATGGGCGAGCAGTACGAGGTCGTCGAGATCCCCGCCGATCTGGCCGAGAAGGCCGAGCAGTACCGCAACGAGCTGCTCGAGACCGTCGCCGAGACCGACGATGCGCTGATGGAGAAGTTCTTCGGTGGCGAAGAACTCACCATGGACGAGATCAAGGGTGCGATCCGCAAGCTGACCGTCAACAGCGAGATCTACCCGGTGCTGTGTGGCAGTGCGTTCAAGAACAAGGGCGTGCAGCCCATGCTCGACGCCGTCATCGACTACCTGCCCTCGCCGCTGGACGTCGAATCCGTGCAGGGCCACGTGCCCAACAAGGAAGACGAGATCATCAGCCGGAAGCCGTCGGTCGACGAGCCGTTCTCCGCGCTGGCCTTCAAGATCGCCGTGCACCCGTTCTTCGGCAAGCTCACCTACGTCCGGGTGTACTCGGGCAAGGTCGAGTCCGGTGCGCAGGTCGTGAACTCCACCAAGGGCAAGAAGGAGCGGCTGGGCAAGCTGTTCCAGATGCACGCCAACAAGGAGAACCCGGTCGAGCGCGCGTCCGCCGGTCACATCTACGCCGTGATCGGTCTGAAGGACACCACCACCGGTGACACCCTGTGCGATCCGAACGAGCAGGTCGTGCTGGAGTCGATGACCTTCCCCGATCCGGTGATCGAGGTGGCCATCGAGCCCAAGACCAAGAGCGACCAGGAGAAGCTGGGCACGGCCATCCAGAAGCTGGCCGAAGAGGATCCCACCTTCAAGGTGCACCTGGACCAGGACACCGGCCAGACCGTCATCGGCGGTATGGGCGAGCTGCACCTGGACATCCTGGTGGACCGCATGCGTCGCGAGTTCAAGGTCGAGGCCAACGTCGGCAAGCCGCAGGTGGCCTACCGCGAGACGATCAAGCGCGCTGTGCAGAACGTCGAGTTCACCCACAAGAAGCAGACGGGTGGCTCCGGCCAGTTCGCGAAGGTCATCATCAACCTCGACCCGTTCGAGGGCGAAGACGGTGCGACCTACGAATTCGAGAACAAGGTCACCGGTGGCCGCATCCCGCGTGAGTACATCCCGTCCGTGGATGCCGGTGCGCAGGACGCCATGCAGTACGGCGTGCTCGCCGGCTACCCGCTGGTGAACGTGAAGGTCACCCTGCTCGATGGCGCTTACCACGACGTCGACTCGTCGGAAATGGCCTTCAAGGTGGCCGGTTCCCAGGCGCTGAAGAAGGCCGCGCAGTCGGCCCAGCCAGTCATCCTGGAACCGATCATGGCTGTCGAGGTCACCACGCCCGAGGATTACATGGGCGACGTGATCGGCGACCTGAACTCCCGCCGTGGTCAGATCCAGGCCATGGAGGAGCGCAGCGGTGCGCGTGTCGTCAAGGCGCAGGTTCCGCTGTCGGAGATGTTCGGCTACGTCGGCGACCTTCGGTCGAAGACCCAGGGCCGGGCTAACTACTCCATGGTGTTCGACTCGTACGCCGAAGTGCCGGCGAACGTGTCGAAGGAGATCATCGCCAAGGCGACGGGCCAGTAGTTTCTGGTTCATCCGCCTTGGCGGACCGCACAACTGAACACATCAACACACCTGCTTAAGTAAAAGCACCAACAAGTCCAGGAGGACACCACAGTGGCGAAGGCGAAGTTCGAGCGGACGAAGCCGCACGTCAACATCGGGACCATCGGTCACGTTGACCACGGCAAGACCACGCTGACCGCAGCAATCACCAAGGTGCTGCATGACCAGTACCCCGATTTGAACGAGTCGCGCGCATTCGACCAGATCGACAATGCGCCCGAGGAGCGTCAGCGCGGTATCACCATCAACATCTCCCACGTGGAGTACCAGACCGAGAAGCGTCACTACGCACACGTCGACGCCCCCGGTCACGCTGACTACATCAAGAACATGATCACCGGTGCGGCCCAGATGGACGGCGCCATCCTCGTGGTCGCCGCCACCGACGGCCCGATGCCGCAGACCCGCGAGCACGTGCTGCTCGCCCGCCAGGTCGGCGTGCCCTACATCCTGGTCGCGCTGAACAAGTCGGACATGGTCGACGACGAAGAGCTGCTCGAGCTCGTCGAGATGGAGGTCCGCGAACTGCTGGCCGCCCAGGACTTCGACGAGGACGCCCCGGTCGTCAAGGTTTCGGCCCTGAAGGCCCTCGAGGGTGACGAGAAGTGGGTCAAGTCGGTTCAGGACCTGATGGCCGCTGTGGACGAGTCCATCCCGGACCCGGTTCGCGAGACCGACAAGCCGTTCCTGATGCCCGTCGAGGACGTGTTCACCATCACCGGTCGTGGCACCGTGGTGACCGGCCGCGTCGAGCGTGGCGTGATCAACGTCAACGAAGAGGTCGAGATCGTCGGCATCCGTCCGGAGACCACCAAGACCACGGTCACCGGTGTCGAGATGTTCCGCAAGCTGCTGGATCAGGGCCAGGCCGGTGACAACGTCGGTCTGCTGGTTCGTGGCATCAAGCGCGAGGACGTCGAGCGCGGCCAGGTTGTCGTCAAGCCCGGCACCACCACCCCGCACACCGAGTTCGAGGGCAGCGTCTACATCCTGTCCAAGGACGAGGGTGGCCGCCACACGCCGTTCTTCAACAACTACCGTCCGCAGTTCTACTTCCGTACCACGGACGTGACCGGCGTGGTGACCCTGCCCGAGGGCACCGAGATGGTGATGCCCGGTGACAACACCGACATCTCCGTCAAGCTGATCCAGCCGGTCGCCATGGACGAGGGTCTGCGGTTCGCCATCCGTGAGGGTGGACGTACCGTCGGCGCCGGCCGGGTTACCAAGATCATCAAGTAGGCATTTGCCTACAGGATCATCTGAGTGATCTAGTTCTCTGCACGAGAGCGGCGCTCACCCGAAAGGGTGGGCGCCGCTTTCGTTTTCGGCCCGACTGCACCGGACGGTCAGCCACGTGACGCCCCCGGAGGCGTAGGCCGCCGCGATCGTCACGGTCATCGGCAGCGAGAAGCGGGGCCGCAGCGACAGGGTGAAGGCGACGACCGCCGTACCGGCGATGGCGATGGGCGCACAGTTGGACCGGTGAAAGTCGGGTCCCGAAATCAACAGTGGTACGGCGAGGCAAACAGCCACCGTGGCAACGAAATCCAACGCCGTCATCGTCTGGGATGTCGGCGGGATCGGCCACCATGGTCAGTGCCACAATCACATTCGCGCCGTGGCGCATCAACAGTGTGGATGTGGTGGCACGGCCGATGATGTGTCGTCGTGCCGAGTCGAGCCGGCGGCCGGCGGCCAATTCAGTTGGAATCACGCGGGTGTGGGTGAACCGTCAGAATTCGTCGACGCTGACGTCGTGATCGTCGATGACGGCGATGGACAGCGAGTCTGCATCCACAGACAAGCCCGACCCCTTTCGGTGGGTGTCTCAGAGGTCTTCGATGCTGAGGATGCCGTCCTGCACCGCGCGGGCGATCAGGGCCGCCTTGGTGGGCGCCGGCCGGCCGACCGCCGCGTATTTCGCGCGTGCCCGCTGCAGATGCGTGCGCACCGTCGACGGCTCGATGAACAGGCGCTTGGCGACGAACTCCTTGTTCTCGGTCTGGAACCAGGCGATGAGCACCTCACGTTCGCGGGTACTCAACCCCGGCCTGCCCACCGTTCGGTCGTTGAACAGCGCCTTCGCCATCCGTGGTCCCACGTACGGGGTGTTGGCGTGCGCTGCGTAGACAGCGTCGAACAGGTGCTGTTTGTCTTCGCCCTTGGCCAGGAACGTGATGGCGCCGGCGTCCAGACTGGACAGAATCACCTCATCGGTGGCCATGTGGGAGTACACGATGACCCGGTGTCCCGCTTCGCAGACGCGCCGCAGCGTCTCGAATTCGGGCTGGAACCGTTCGTACTGCAGATCGAACATCACCACATCGATGTCCTCCCCGCCCTCCGGGTGATCGGCGAGGAACGGGGCAGGGTGCGGATAATCGGCGACCACTTCGATGGGCGGATTACACCCGGCAAACCAGGCGCGCACTCCGGCGTGGATTACGTCGTGATCATCGATCAGAGCTACGGCGACGCCGTCGGCGGTCCGATCCGCCTCCCGGTTCACCGCTCTAATCATGTGTTTCACCCGATGTAGGAACGATCATCAAATGCCCCCCGCGCGTAGCAATACACGTGACATTACCCCCCGTATGCCTGGAAATGACAGGCGAACGCAAATTCTGGCTAACTGAATTATCGTGAGGGTAGATTTTATGCTATCTCGGCGTGTTCCTCGACCCGTGCCTCGACGGGCAGCGGGTGGTGCGCGCTGATCCACACCGCACCGGGGATCTCGGTGACCTCGATACGTGGTTCGTCGGCGGTGCCCGGCTGCGGCTGCACCGGGGAGCCGGCGTCATCGCAGATGATGCTCGCGATCAACTCCCCGGGCACCACGGTCAGACCGATTCGGGCGTACTCGACCGCGCGTTCCAGCGTCGACTCGATCGGTTCGAGCAGGCGCCGCCGCTGTTCGCGGTCCAGTCTGGGCAGGTTGTCGTCGGCGTTCAACGACACGACCACGCCGCGCTCGTCCGCATCTGCGATCGCCGGCTGCAACTCGGAGATCAGCGGGTTGGCGAAGGTGCGGGCCTGGAAGATGTACAGCCGCAGCCGCCGGGATTCGATGCGGGCCCGCCGGCGGAGGTCCGCGTCCATCGCACCCGTGCTCAGAGCCTGCAGCAGTGGGAACACCCCGCGGATCAACTTCGAGGTACGTCGCACATAGTCGTCGTGCAGTGCCTCGGTGATCCTTCGCTGGGAGTCCTTGGCCCAACGGTCCCGGATCTCTTCGGCCGCAGTGGCATTGGCGTCGCGCAGCAACACCGGGAAGGCCAGCACGAAGATCTGGACCACCACGATGCCCGCGGTGTAGAGAGCCAGGTTGTAGGCGGTCGCCATGACCGGGTGGTGCACGAAGTTCATGATCGCGGTGCCCAGCCAGAACGCGATCAGGACACCGACGGCAAAGATCGGCCGGATCCGCAGCAGGTAGGGCAGGATGCACAGCGCGGTGGCCAGCAACGGCCATTGCGCCATGCTGCCGAGCAATGCGTCGGGCAGCAGTCTGGCCTGGAGGAAGATCACCACCGCCATCAGGGCCACGGCCGGGACGAGGAGATTCGGTCTCCGGCCGAGCACCTGGGGGATACCGCCGAGCGCCACCAGCGCCGCCAGGCCGCCGAGGCCAAACTGCGCGGCCGGATGGTCGCTACTGGCCGCCGCGTAGGGCACGGCGACGGCCAGCTGCACGAACGCGAAGGCCACGATGCCCAGGCCGAACCGGACCAGGATGCGTTCGGTGAGCTGGTCCACGTCGGCGACCGTCGGCGCGCCCGGAACGGTGCGTTGCAGCTGC
This sequence comes from Mycobacterium sp. AMU20-3851, assembly GCF_043974665.1. Taxonomy (NCBI): domain Bacteria; kingdom Bacillati; phylum Actinomycetota; class Actinomycetes; order Mycobacteriales; family Mycobacteriaceae; genus Mycobacterium; species Mycobacterium sp. AMU20-3851. The sequence goes on along the minus strand of NZ_CP146371.1, from coordinate 4,849,097 downwards.
TGCCAATTGACGGTGACCACCGTGCCCGCGCCGGGTGAGGACCGCACCGACGCGGTGCCGTGGGCCCGCCGCATCCGCCCGACGATCGATTCGGCCACGCCGTGTCCGAGCGTCGTGCCGACCGGATCGAACCCGATCCCGTCGTCGCTGACGGTCACCGCGGTGGGCGAGACGTCGATGACGATGCGGGACGCCTGCGCGTGCTTGTCGGCGTTGTTGAGCGCCTCCCGAACGACGGCGACGATCGCATTGGCGGTGTGGCCGTCCAGGATCAGGCGCTCCAACCCGGTCAGTTCGACCGGTGTCCTGCAGTGTTGGGCCTCGGCACGGATGGACGCGGCGACGTCGATGGGCGACCTTGCGTCCAGTCCGATCGGTTCGTGAGCCAGCAGCGCCAGATCGCGACGCGCCTGCGCGGCGATGCGTTCGGGGGAAACCTCGGCGCCTTCCCCGACCATGCGCAGGGTCGAGGCGGCCGTGTCGTGGACCAGCGCCATGTGCTCGAGTTCGTGATCCCGCACGGCGGCCGCGATCGCGTCGCGCAGGGCGGCGTCGCGGTTGTCGGCACGCGTCTGGTCCACCCGGCGCGCCACCGTCCGCGCGGTCAATACCAGCACCGTGGTGACCAACCACTCGATGGCCAGCATGGGGAAGAGCATCGGGATGCGGGCGACCTGGGACCATCCCACGACCTGCGCGCTGCCCGCCGCGTAGGCGGCCGTGATCGCCACCGCCGCCAGAAAACTGATCTTGGGCGGATGAGCCAGGGCGCAGGTGACCACCGCGACTCCGGCGATGACCTGCGGCACCGAGTTGGTGTAGAGCAGCTGCGGGTCGGTACCGAACATGGGAATCGCCGCCGAGACGGCCAGCACGTATCCGAAATCGATCAGCCGAGCGGTCGTCGACCGGGACCGGGTCGCCAGCCGGTAGCCGGACCAGCCGACCAGGGCGGCCAGCGCCAGCACCCCGATGTCCGATTCAGGGGTGTCCGGCAGCAGCAGCGCGCTGATCGAGGCGACGAACGTGACGGTGTTCAGCAGGATGACCGAGATGTCCTGGGCGCGGGCGATCACCTGCTGCTCAGACACATGAACCGTCGGGTTGTGACCGCGCTCGAGCACAGGTAATTATGTACTCGATGTCCGTGGCAAAGTCAGCCAATTGGCGGACATTGCCAGATAGATCACCTGCGCCGCGGCCGGTGGTCGTGGTACGAGTTATCCGGTTGACCCGAGGGGAGTGGACCGGTGATGTGGCGTTATGTCAAAGCCCAGGGCATGGTGCTGCTCTGTGGCGGTCTGGTCGGGCCGATCTTCCTGGCGGTCTACTTCGCCACCGGTCAGGACCCACTGATGAGGTGGATGTTCTGGACCGGACTGCTGGTCACGGCCATCGACGTGCTTGCCGCGCTGGCGCTCACCGGTTACGGAGCCAACGCGCAGGCGAAATCCGCCCACCTGGAAGCGCACGGCGTGCTGGGGCTGGCGCAGATCCTCGGCATGACCGAGACCAACACCCGGATCAACGACCGGCCGGTGGTAAAACTCAGCCTGCGTATTTCTGGGCCGGGACTGGCCACCTTCGACGCCGAGGACCGGGTGATCGCCGATGTGACCCGGCTGGGCATGTTGACCGCGCGCCGCCTCGCGGTGCTGGTCGATCCCGCGACCGGTCGATTCCAGATCGATTGGGAACGCAGCAGTTTGATCACGGGACAGGTACCGGCGACATTCTCGATCGCCGAGGACAACGCGACCTACGACCTGTCCGGGCAGGTCGAGCCCTTGATGGAAATCCTGCAGATCCTCAAGGCCAACGGTATCGGCATGAACAGCATGATCGATCTGCGGAACAACCCCGTCGCCCGCGGGCAGGTGCAGTCGGTGGTCCGCCGGGCGGCCGCCCAGCAGGCCCAGACCGCACCCCCGCCGGTGCCGGCCGGGGCCTACCCACCGCCGATGCCGGAGGTCAGCACGGCACGGCGGCTGCAGGAACTGGAGACGTTACGCGCCACCGGGGCGATCTCCGAGGACGAATACACGGCCAAAAGGCAACAGATCATCGCCGACCTGTAAACGAGACCGCAACGTCGGTTTCGCAATCTGGATACCTCCGCCCTGATAACGTCCGACGTATCTGTCTGGGGCCTGGGAGGATTCGGTGGCGGATGCGCAGAACGGCGCCGCGGTCAGACCGCCTTCGCTGCTCGACGCTCTGCTTCCGCTCGGAGTGCTCGCAGGTCTGATCGCGGGTTCGCTGGCGCTGTTCGGCCTTTCGGCTCTCGATGGTCCAATCCAGGTGGCGCTGGTGCTGTGCTGTGCGGTGGCGGCCCTGATCGCGATGAAGAACGGTCACCGCTGGACCGCGGTCCAGGAGGCCGGCCAGGGTGCCCTGTCCTCGATCACCAGCGCACTGTTCATCCTGCTCGCGGTGGGTGCACTGATCGGGACCTGGAACCTCGCGGGAACCATTCCGACGCTGGTGTACTACGGGATTCAGGTCCTTTCCCCGGATTTCTTCTACATCGCCTCGGCGGTCATCTGTGGGGTGGTGGCACTGTCCATCGGCAGTTCCTGGACGACCGCGGGCACCATCGGGGTCGGGCTGGTGGGCATCGCGGTGATGGTCGGGGTGTCCGCGCCGATCACCGCCGGTGCGGTGATATCCGGGGCGTACCTGGGTGACAAGCTGTCCCCGCTCTCGGAGACCACCATCCTCACCGCGCAGATGGTGAAGGTGGACCTCTACACCCATATCCGGAGTCAGGCCTGGACATCCATACCCGCATTCGTCTTGTCCGCCATCGTGTTTGCGATACTCGGCGTTGCCGGTCCGGCGGTGCACGACGAGGTGGCCGAAGCCGTCGAACTCGCCAAACTCGGTGACATCTACTGGATCACCCCGTGGAACCTCCTTCCGTTGATATTGCTCGCAGTGCTGTCGATGCGGAAAAGTCCAGCCTCGCTTGCTCTTCTGGCGTCATCCTTGTTTGCCGGCATGCAGGCAGTCGTTCTGCAGCGGGACGTCATCACCGGGTTCGTGGCAGGTTTTGGGGGCAGTGACAACCCGATAGTCGCTGGGGTGCAAGCCACTTGGAAGGCGATGGCCAACGGGTTCGCCATGAATTCCGGGATCGGGGAAATCGACGGGCTGTTGTCCCGCGGCGGGATGGACAGCATGTTGCTCACCATCTGGTTGATCATCGCGGCCGTCACCTTCGGCGCCCTGCTCGAGCAGTTCGGTCTGCTCGACCGAATCATCAATCCGCTCATCGCATCCGCAACGACCACCGGCAGGCTCTACCTCGCGGTCTTCGCGACCGGGATGGGCCTCAACATCGTCGCCGGTGACCAGTACATCGCCCTGGTCCTGCCCAGCCGGATGTACCGGATCGAGTTCGAGCGAAGGCAGTTGGCACCGCAGAACCTGTCCCGGCTGGCCGCGGACAGCGGCACCGTCACCTCGGCGTTGGTCCCGTGGAACTCGTGCGGAGCATTCATGAGTGCGGTGCTCGGGGTTTCCACACTGGCTTACCTGCCGTTCGCGTTGTTCAATATCTTCAGTCCGGTTCTCAGCGTGATATACGGGTTCACCGGATTCCGGATCCTGAAGACCCAATCCGACGAGGAAGCTGGGGTTGACCAGTGACTACTACCGAGACGACGACCGAAAGCAGCGACCAGAAGGTCAGCCTCCCGACGCTGACCGCCATGGTCATCGGCTCGATGATCGGATCGGGTGTCTTCCTGCTGCCGCAGCGGTTCGGTGCCGAGGCCGGCGTCGCCGGTGCGTTGATCGCCTGGACCATCGCCGGTGCCGGCATGCTCATGCTGGCCTTCGTCTTCCAGCGCCTGGCGACCCGCAAGCCCGACCTGGATGCCGGCATCTACGCCTACGCGCGGGCCGGATTCGGCGACTACGTGGGCTTCAACTCCGCGTTCGGGTTCTGGGCCTCCGCCTGTGCGGGCAACACCTCGTACTGGGTGCTGATCATGACGACCACCAGTGCGCTGTTCCCCGCCCTCGGGGCCGGAGACACCGTGCTGGCAGTGATCTGCTCGTCGATCGGTGTGTGGTTGTTCTTCTACCTGATCCTGCGCGGGGTCAAGGAGGCGGCGATCATCAACCGGATCGCCACCTTCGCCAAGATCGTCCCGATTCTGGTGTTCATCGTGATCGCCCTGATCGCGTTCAAGGCCGACGTGTTCACCCAGAACTTCTGGGGCGGGGACGGAAACTACTCCTGGGCCTCGCTGTTCGAACAGGCCAAGGGCACCATGCTGATCACCGTGTTCGTGTTCCTCGGTATCGAGGGTGCCAGCGTGTACTCCCGGTTCGCGCGCAAACGCGAAGACGTGGGTCGGGCCACCGTCATCGGATTCCTGTCGGTACTGGCGGTCTTCATGCTCGTCACACTGTCCTCCTACGGTGTGATGTCCCAGTCCGAACTGGCCGGTGTATCCCAGCCGTCGATGGCCTCGGTGCTGGAATCGGTTGTGGGTGAATGGGGTTCGGTCTTCATCCGGGTCGGCGTGATCCTGTCGGTGCTGGGCGCCTATCTGGCGTGGACACTGATGGCCGCCGAGATCCTCTACATCCCGGCGAAGGCCAAGGACATGCCCAGGTTCCTGACCAAGGAGAACCCCAACGGCGCCCCGGTGGCGGCGCTGGTGCTGGCCGGCGGTCTGGTGCAGGTGCTGCTCGTCCTGCTGCTGTTCACCTCCGAGGCGCTGGATTTCATGCTCGACCTGACCGCGGCGCTGGCGCTGATCCCGTATCTGCTCGCCGCGGCCTATGCGCTCAAGCTGACCATCACCCGGGAGACCTACGGGGACCGGCGGTCACTGGTGCCGGACATGGTGATATCGGCGTTGGCCACGGTCTACACCCTGTTCCTGGTGTATGCGGCCGGCTGGGACCATCTGCTGCTGTCCTGCATCCTGTACGCGCCCGGGGCGCTGTTGTACTGGAAAGCACGTCGGGAGAACAACCTTCGGGTGTTCACCCCGGCCGAGGCCGTGCTGTGTGCGGTCATCGTGGCGGGGGCAGTGGCCGGGGTCATCTCCCTGATCACCGGCGCGATCGCAATCTGAGAGGACTGAAAATGACCACCCAACCGTCTGCCTCCTACGGGGTGCACTCCGAGGTCGGCACGCTGCGCAAGGTGCTGGTCTGCTCTCCGGGGCTGGCCCATGAACGGCTCACCCCGACCAACTGTGACGACCTCCTCTTCGATGATGTGCTGTGGGTACAGAACGCGCGGCGCGATCACTTCGACTTCATGGACAAGATGCGTGACCGCGGTGCCGAGGTGGTCGAATTGCACGAGCTGCTCACCCAGACGATGCAGATACCGGAGGCCAAGGCCTGGCTACTGGACCGCAAGATCGTCGCCAACGAGGTCGGGCTCGGGCTCGTGGACGACACCCGCGGATTTCTGGATTCGCTGGTGCCGCGGCGGCTCGCCGAACTGCTGATCGGCGGCATGTCAACGCTGGATCTGCCGCCGGATATCCGGTCCGGATACCGCGCGCTCACCCGCGAGGACGACCGGGTGGCCGAGTATCTGATGCCCCCGCTGCCCAATACCCTCTACACCCGTGACACCACGTGCTGGATCTACGGCGGCCTGACGCTGAATCCGCTGTACTGGCCGGCGCGCAAGGACGAGACACTGTTGATGAAGGCCATCTATGAGTTCCACCCCGACTATGTGGGATCGACGGTGTGGTGGGGCGATCCGGAGAAGTCCTGGGGGCTGGCCACATTGGAAGGCGGGGACGTCCTCATCCCCGGTAACGGTGTGGTGCTCATCGGGATGAGTGAACGCACCTCGCGCCAGGCGATCACCCAGGTGGCCGCGGAGCTGTTCGCGCAGGGCGCCGCGGAGAAGGTGATCGTCGCGGGGATGCCGAAACTGCGTTCGGCCATGCACCTGGACACGGTGTTCACCTTCGCCGACCGGGACGTGGTGACGATCTACCCCGAGATCGTGGACAACATCGCCCCATTCACCCTGTTGCCCAGCGACCGGGACCCCGGAGTCGAGGTGATCGAGGAGGACAAGCCGTTCACCGAGGTGGTGGCCGGCGCGTTGGGGCTGGCGGAGCTGCGGATCGTCGAGACGGGCGGCACCAGGTACGACTCGGAGCGCCAGCAGTGGGACAGCGGGAACAACCTGGTCGCGGTCGAACCCGGGGTCGTCTTCGCCTACGACCGCAATACCCACACCAATTCCCTGCTGCGCAAGGCGGGCGTCGAGGTGATCACCATCGTCGGCGCCGAACTGGGCCGGGGGCGCGGAGGCGGGCACTGCATGACCTGCCCGATCGTCCGGGACCCGATCGACTTCTAGTTGCCCGGGATTTACTAGAACACGTTTCAGTTGGCTGCTAGCCTGACCCGGGGCTGACGAGAGGACTGGTCATGGCGGCGGCAAGCAGCAAGGCGGAGAGCGGCAATCTGGAGGGGAAGGTCGCCTTCATCACCGGGGCCGCCCGGGGTCAGGGACGGGCGCACGCCGTCCGGTTGGCGACCGAGGGTGCCGACATCATCGCGTCCGATATCTGTGCGCCGGTGTCGAGTTCGATCACCTATCCGCCGGCCACCGCCGAGGATCTCGCCGAGACGGTGCGCGCGGTCGAGGCCACCGGTCGCAAGGTGCTGGCGCGGGCAGTCGACATCCGCGACCTGGAGGCCCAGGAGCAGCTGGTGGCCGATGCAACAGAGCAGTTCGGCCGGCTGGATATCGTGGTCGCCAATGCCGGGGTGCTCAGCTGGGGCCGGCTCTGGGAGCTGACCCCGGACCAGTGGGACACCGTCGTCGACGTCAACCTCAACGGCACCTGGCGGACCATCCGGGCCACGGTCCCGGCGATGATCGCGGCCGGCAACGGCGGCTCGATCATCATCGTGAGTTCCTCGGCCGGGTTGAAGGCGACGCCCGGAAACGGGCACTACGCGGCGTCCAAGCACGGACTCACCGCATTGACCAACACGCTGGCACTTGAGGTGGGGGAGTTCGGCATTCGGGTGAACTCCATCCACCCCTACTCGATCGACACCCCGATGATCGAGCCGGAGGCGATGGGAGCGCTGTTCGCCGAGCACCCGAGTTTCCTGCACAGCTTCGCCCCGATGCCCTACCACCGGGTCGCGGACGGCAAGAGCGAGGGCCTGGCGGCGTTCATGGCGCCAGAGGAGGTCGCCGACGTGGTGGCCTGGCTGGCCGGGGACGGGTCAGCCACGTTGTCGGGCAGTCAGATCGCCGTCGACCGCGGGGTCATGAAGTACTAGACGCCCGCCAGGGCCTCCGCGAATCGATCTATCGCCCAGTCGATCTCCTCGGCGGTGATGACCAGCGGGGGAGCGAAGCGCAGGGTCTGGCCGTCGGTGTCCTTGACCAGGACGCCGAGTTCGGCCAGCCGCAGGCTGATCTGTTTGCCGGTGCCCAGGCCGGGGTCGACGTCGACGCCGGCCCACAGCCCCTTGCCCCGCACCGCCACGACGCCCGGGACAGTGCACAGCCGGTGATGCAGATGTGCGCCGAGTTCGGCTGAGCGCGTCTGGTATTCACCGGTTTCCAGCATCTCGACGACGGTGGATCCGATGGCGGCGGCCAACGGGTTTCCGCCGAACGTGGAGCCGTGCTCGCCGGGGTGCAGCACCCCGAGCACCCCGCGGTCGGCGATTACCGCGGACAGCGGAAGGACCCCGCCGCCCAGCGCCTTGCCCAGCAGATAGACATCGGGTACGACGCCCCAGTGATCGCAGGCGAAGGTCCGCCCGGTGCGGGCCAGTCCGGACTGGATCTCGTCGGCGATCATCAGCACATCCCGATCAGTGCACAGTCGGCGCACCCGCGGCAGGAAATCATCGGGCGGCACGACGATGCCCGCCTCGCCCTGGATGGGCTCCAGCAGGACGGCGACCGTGTTCTCGTCGATGGCCCTCGCCAAAGCGTCCGCGTCGCCGAACGGAACGGACCGGAAACCCGGGGTGTAGGGTCCGAAACCGGTACGGGCCGCCGGGTCGTCGGAAAAGCTGATGATGGTCGTGGTGCGGCCGTGGAAATTGTTCTGTGCCACCACGATATTGGCCGCGCCCGCCGACACCCCCTTGACGTCGGTGCCCCATTTGCGGGCGACCTTGATGGCGCTCTCCACCGCCTCGGCACCGCTGTTCATCGGCAGCACCATGTCCTTACCGCACAACCGGGCCAGTGCCGCGCAGAACGGGCCGAGCCGGTCGGAGTGAAACGCCCGGCTGACCAGGGTGACCGTGTCGAGCTGGGCGTGCGCGGCGGCGGTGATCACCGGATTGCGATGTCCGAAGTTCACCGCCGAGTAGGCGGCGAGGCAGTCCAGGTACCGGCGGCCGCCCACGTCGGTGATCCAGGCTCCCTCGGCGGAGGCCGCAACCACGGGCAGCGGGGCGTAATTGTGCGCGGTGTGCCTGGCTTCCAAGGCGATCGCGGTGCTGCCGAGGTCATGCGTCATCGTCACGAATACACCTCCAGCGTGCAACATTTGACGGAGCCGCCGCCCTTGAGCAGTTCGGACAGGTCCACGCCGACGGGCTCGAATCCGGCGGTGCGCAACTGATCGGCGAAGGTGGTGGCCCCGACCGGCAGAACCACGTGGCGCCCGTCGGAGACTGCGTTGAGGCCGAGCACGAACGCGTCGGCGGAGCTGACCTCGATGGCGGTGGGGAACAGCTCGCGCAGCAGCGCCTGCGTGCTCTCGGAGAAGGCCGGCGGGTAATAGGCCACCGCGACTTCCGGACCGTCGCTGAGCACGGTGAGAGCGGTGTCGAGGTGATAGAAGCGCGGGTCGACGAGTTCCAGGCTGATCACCGGCAGTCCGGTGATCGCGGCCACCTCGTCGTGTGCACGCCGATCTGTCCGAAACCCGTAGCCGGCCAACACCGTCGATCCGGCGACCAGCAGATCACCCTGACCCTCATTGTGGTGGCGGGTGCGCTCGGGGTGCAGGCCCGCGCCGGTCATCCACGCCGCGTAGGCATCCGCCTCGGCGGCGCGCTGCGGGAAGGTGAAATGCGCGACCACTGCGCGGCCGGCGACGATCAAACCCCCATTGGCCGCGTAGACCATGTCCGGCAGGCCGGGGACGGCGTCCACCAGGTCGACGGTGTGCCCCAGATCGAGGTAGGTCTCGCGCAGTGTGTCCCACTGGCGCAGTGCGAGATCCACGTCGACGGGCACGCTGGTGTCCATCCACGGGTTGATGGCGTATTCGACGGCGAAGTGGCTCGGTGCGGTCATGGCGAAGTGACGGGTGCGTGCCCGACGGACGGGCGTCTGAGGGCGAGCAGCAGCAGCGGCGGTGAGATCGGAAACCGTCATGATCATGACGGTATTGACCCACTGTCCTGCAATCAATCGCTGACTCTTGCGTATATGGTGTGTATCTATTGCGTGAAGTCGCGAGAACTGGCGATCTGTTGTTCGGGAGGGGGTGCTGATGGATGAAACCGATGAACGCATCCTCGTCGAACTGACCGACGACGCCCGGGCCACCTTCGCCGAGATCGGTCAGCGGGTGAACCTGTCCGCCCCGGCCGTCAAGCGCCGGGTGGACCGGATGGTGGAACGCGGTGTGATCCGCGGCTTCACCGCCGTCGTCGACCGCAACGCACTGGGCTGGACCACCGAGGCCTATGTGCAGGTCTACTGCCACGGCACCATCGCCCCCAGCGCGTTGCGCCAGGCCTGGGTGGACATCCCGGAAGTGGTCAGCGCCGCCACCGTCACCGGCACCGCCGACGCCATCCTGCACGTGCTGGCCCGCGATATGCGCCACCTCGAGGACGCGCTGGAGCGCATCCGGGCCAGTGCCGACATCGAACGCAGCGAGAGCATCGTGGTGCTGTCCAACATCATCGAACGCTCGCGGTCCTGACCAGTACCAATGGGGTAGGCGGGCGCAACACCGCGGGCATCGTGTAAGAAGACCCACGTGACAAGTAATGGTGGAATCGTCATTGTCGGTGGTGGGTTGGCTGCAGCCCGGACCGCCGAGCAGTTGCGTCGCGCCGAGTACGCCGGATCAATCACCATCGTCAGCGACGAGCAGCACCTGCCGTATGACCGGCCGCCGCTGTCCAAGGAAGTCCTGCGCAACCCGGACCACGACGTGGTGCTCAAGCCGCAGGAGTTCTACGACGAGAACAACATCACGCTGCGCCTGGGTTCGGCCGCGCAGTCGGTGGATCCCGCGGCGAAGGTGCTGACCCTGGCCGATGGCTCGACGCTCGGATACGACGAGCTCGTCATCGCGACCGGGCTTGCGCCCAAGCGCATTCCATCCTTCCCGGATCTGCAGGGCATCCGGGTGCTGCGCTCCATCGGGGAGAGTTCCGAGCTGCGTGAACACGCCGCGACCGCCCGGCGGGCCGTCATCGTCGGCGCCGGTTTCATCGGCTGCGAGGTGGCCGCCAGCCTGCGCCAACTCGGGGTCGACGTGGTGATCGTCGAACCGCAGCCGACCCCGCTGGCCTCGGTCCTGGGGGAGCAGATCGGGTCGCTGGTCACCCGCCTGCACCAGGCCGAGGGGGTGGACGTGCGCTGCGGCGTGGGGGTCGACTCGGTGGCCGGTACCGACAAGGTCGAGAAGGTCGTGCTCTCCGACGGCACAGAGCTGGACGCCGACATCGTCGTCGTCGGGATCGGTTCACACCCGGTGACCGGCTGGCTCGACGGCAGCGGCATCGCGGTGGACAACGGCGTCGTGTGCGATGACGCCGGACGGACCAACATCGAGCACGTCTGGGCCATCGGTGACGTGGCCTCCTGGCGCTCCGAGGTCGGACACCAAGTGCGTGTCGAGCATTGGAGCAACGTCGCCGAGCAGGCACGGGTGCTGGTGCCGGCGATCCTGGGCCAGGAGCCGGGCAGCCCGGCGATCTCGGTGCCGTACTTCTGGAGCGACCAGTACGACGTCAAGATCCAGTGCCTCGGCGAACCGGCGTCCGACGACGTGGTGCACCTCGTCGAGGACGACGGCCGCAAGTTCCTGGCCTACTACGAGCGCGACGGGGTCGTCACCGCCGTCGTCGGCGGTGGGATGCCCGGCAAGGTGATGAAGGCCCGCGGCAAGATCGCGTCCGGCGCCGCCATCGCCGACGTGCTGCCCGCTTCTTCGTGATTTGTGGAGTTACCCGGAACCATTCCGGGTAAGCCTCCACAAACCGCTAGTGCTGGCCGAGATAGAACCGGCCGCCCTGATCGTCGGCGCACAGCGCGGACCTGCCGTAGGGCTGGGTCGAGGGTTCCTCGATGACGGTGCCGCCGGCCGCCCGCACCCGGGCCACGGCGGCATCGACGTCGGTGACCGTCCACATCGGCACCGTCGCGGGCTGCGCCGATCCACCGGCCATCCCCGCCATCGGCTGTGACTGCTGCACGGCCCACCCATCGCGGACCCGGCCGGACTCGAACGTCCAGTGCAGCACCCGGCTGTAGAACGCCCGGAAGGCGGCGGAGTCCTCGACGAGATAGGTGATGTAGGAAAGCTCGCCCGGCCCGGCCCCGTTGCGCGGCGGCCGCGGGGTGGCAGCGGTGTCGCGGTACACCGCGAACGGGGCGCCCTGCGGATCGGTGGCGTCGAGCACGGTGCCGAACTCGCGGGGCTGCGGTTCGCCCACCGTGCCGCCCCCGGCCAGGATCGCCTCGCGGGCGGCCTCGAGATCGTCGACGGCGTAGCAGCAGAACAGCGTGCTGGGGCCGGGGGTCTCGAAAACCCCCATCGACAGCGCGGATTCGCTGGGCGGGGTGATGTGGTGGCCCTCGAACGACCAGTCGAGCACGTGTGCGTAGAACGTCTTGGCGCGCGCGGCGTCCGGGGTGTTGATCGACACGTAGCCGACGTCGCCGTGCTGGATCAGCAGCGGTGCACCGGTGATCGGGCCGGACAGCATCCACCGGTGCCCGGCCGGGTCGAGGATCGTCGCGCCGCGCGACCCGTGACTCTCGTGGGCCTCCTGCAGCACGGTGGCGCCGCGGTCCCGGGCGCGACGCAGCGCCGCATCGGTGTCGTCGACCGGAAGCATCAGGCTCACCGAGACTGACTGCGGGGCAGGCGCTTTGAGGCCGAGTTCGGGGTACTCGTCGGCCAGGTAGAGCACTCCGCCGCCGACGGACAGTTCGGCGTGCCCGACCCGGCCGTCGTCCATCAGGATCGGGGCACCGACGAGCGTCGCGCCGAGGGCGTCGACGTACCAGTCGATGGCGGCGCGCGCATCCGGCACCGACAGATACGGGATCGCGGCGGGGCGAGGGTTGCTGATCTCGGTCGAATTCAGTTCAGCGATGGCGGTGTCGGTGCCACTCATGACAACTCCTGACGTATTGGCGGGTAGGGAGAGGGCCGACTCCAGACGTGCGCGCAGCCGGGCCGCGAACGCCGGATCGGGGGCGACCGGCCGGTCGCCGCCACGCAGCGCGGCCAACGGATCGTGCGAGTTGTTCACGGCCGCCCTCCTTCCGGTGCCGGGTACTGGGATCTGAAGGCGCGTCGGGCCCGCACCAGCAGGGTTTCGGTGGCGTGCACGGTGCGGCCGATCAGCTCGGCGCACTCGCCGACCGTGCAGTCGTCGAGATAGCGCAGCGCAAGCACCGTGCGGTGGTGTTCGGGCAGCCGGGCCAGCACCGCCTCGGCGACGATGCGGTCCAGTTCGGAGTCCCACTCGTCGACCGGGTCGAACGGCTCCGGCGGTTCGGCCACCGGAACGCTCAGGTGGGCGTGCCCTCGGCGGTAGTGGTCGGCGAGTTTGTGCCGGGCCACGCCGATCAGCCAGGGCACCGTCATCGGCGGCGGTGCCGGTTTGCGTGCCGCGTCCATGGCCGCGAGGAAGGTGTCCGAGGTCAGGTCCTCGGCGGACGCCCGGTCACCGCACCGCCGGGCGAAGTACCCGTACACGACCGGCAACGCCTCGTCGTAGAGCTCCAGCAGCTCCCGAGGGGCATCGCGGTGACCCGATTCGACGCTCACATATCTATCGTCGCCGCCCGGCGCCGAACTCCGACACCCCAATTTCGAGCGATTTGTGGAGTTCTCGTCGGAGTGGTTCCTACTAAGACTCCAGAGATCACAGATCGGAGAGGCCGCGACCGACCACGTCGAAGGATTCGCCCAGCAGTTCGGGCAGCGACGCGGACTCGTCGGCCAGCCACTGCTCGTAGGCCGTGAGGGCCACGCCCAGCAGGGTCCAGGCGACCGTCTGCGGGACCAGGCCATCGGGTTTGTCGCCACGGCGGTGGGCCACGAAGTCCGCGACGACGGTGCGCCAGCCGGCATACATGGTCATCGAATGTGCCTGCAGCGCATCGGTTCCCAGGATAAGACGCATCCGCTGGCGGTGCCGGTCCTTGTCGTCGAACTCGTTGAACGCCAGCAGGGCGGTGCGCAGGGCCTCGCCGATGCCCATGCCCGGGTCGGCCTTGGCGAGCAGCGTCCGCATCAGGTTCAGGTGCGCGTCGAAGTCGCCCCAGGGGATGGCGTTCTTGGACGGGTAGTAGCGGAACAGCGTGCGGCGGGCGATCCCGGCCGCCCGGGCGACGTCGTCGACGCTCACCTCGTCGAAGCCGCGGCTGGCGAACAGGTCCAGCGCGACGGCGGTGATGTGGTCCTGCGTGGTGGACGGCCGGCGGCCGACCCGCGGCCCGGACACCTGCGCCATCAATCCCCCTCTTCCGTTTCTGCACTCGATGCCATATTCTTGCGACCCGGGTCACAAAAGTCGAGAGCCATGACCCCATTACAGCCCAGAAAGGTGCGATCCATGGACCAGAATCAGCAGGTCGAGACCGAAGCTCAGCTCGTCACCGAGTCCCTCGTCGAAGAGGTCTCGATCGACGGTATGTGCGGGGTTTACTGATCGTGACCGCACCCACTGCTGATGCAGTGGCGTTCGACCCCGATCGCGGCTGGCGGCTGCACCCCCAGGTGGCGGTGCGGCCGGAGCCGTTCGGGGCGCTGCTGTACCACTTCGGTACCCGCAAGCTGTCCTTCCTCAAGAACCGGACGATCCTCGACGTGGTCAACTCGCTGGACGAGCACCCGAGTGTCCGATCCGCTTGTCGCGCCGCCGGAATCGACGACGACGCCCAAGCCCCGTATCTACACGCGCTGAGCGTGCTGGTGAAATCCCACATGCTGGTCGCGAAGGAGACTCAATGACCGCCGTATTGCCGCCGACGACGGCGCAGGCCCAGGCCCCCGTCAAGGTGCCCCGTCTGGTCGAGCAGTTCGAACACGGGCTGGACGCGCCGATCTGCCTCACCTGGGAACTGACCTACGCCTGCAACCTGTCCTGCGTGCACTGCCTGTCCTCGTCGGGTAAGCGTGACCCGCGCGAGCTGTCCACGCAGCAGTGCAAGGACATCATCGACGAGCTCGAGCGCATGCAGGTGTTCTACGTGAACATCGGCGGCGGCGAACCGACCGTGCGGTCGGACTTCTGGGAACTGGTCGACTACGCGACCGAACACCATGTCGGGGTGAAGTTCTCCACCAACGGTGTGCGCATCGACAAGAAGGTGGCAGCGAAGCTGGCCGCCAGCGACTACGTCGACGTGCAGATCTCGCTGGACGGCGCGACCGCCGAGGTCAACGACGAGGTGCGCGGTCCGGGCTCCTTCGCGATGGCGATCCGGGCGCTGGAGAACCTGCGCGAAGCGGGCTTCAAGGACGCCAAGATCTCGGTCGTGGTGACCCGCCAGAACGTCGATCAGCTCGACGAATTCAAGGCGCTGGCAGACAATTACGGCGCCACCCTGCGTATCACCCGGTTGCGGCCGTCCGGTCGCGGCGCCGATGTGTGGGATGACCTGCATCCCACCCCCGTGCAGCAGGTCCAGCTCTACGACTGGCTGGTCGCCCACGGCGAAGGCGTGCTCACCGGCGATTCGTTCTTCCACCTGTCGGGGCTGGGGGAGCCGGGCGCACTGGCCGGGCTGAACCTGTGCGGCGCGGGCCGGGTGGTCTGCCTGATCGACCCCGTCGGCGACGTGTACGCCTGCCCGTTCGCCATCCACGAGAAGTTCCTGGCCGGAAACATCCTGGAGGACACCGGTTTCGGAACCGGGTTCAAGAACGTCTGGCAGAAGTCTCCACTGTTCCAGGAGCTGCGCGAACCGCAGTCCGCAGGCGCCTGCAGCGGCTGCGCGCACTACGACGCGTGCCGGGGCGGCTGCATGGCGGCCAAGTTCTTCACCGGTCTGCCCATGGACGGCCCGGACCCCGAATGCGTGCAGGGTTACGGCGAACCTGCCCTGGCCGCCGAACGGGAGAAGCCCAAGTCCAGCGTCGACCACTCCCGGGCCGGTGGCCGTAAAGGTCCGATCCCGCTCAAATTGCTCACCGTCCCACCCAAGAAGTTCTGTAACGAAAGTCCTGTGTAGAGATCATGGCTCGCGATACCTGGTTCGAGACCGTTGCCATCGCCCAACAGCGTGCGAAGAAACGGCTGCCCCGCTCCGCCTACTCCTCGCTGATCTCGGCCAGCGAGAAGGGGCTGACGGTGTCCGACAATGTCGAGGCATTCGGCGAACTGGGCTTCGCCCCGCACGTCATCGGCGCCACCGAGAAGCGTGAGATGGCGACAACGGTGATGGGGCAGGACATTTCGATGCCGGTCATCATCTCGCCGACCGGCGTGCAGGCGGTCGACCCGGACGGTGAGGTTGCGGTCGCCCGTGCCGCGGCTGCTCGTGGGACTGCCATGGGTTTGTCGTCGTTCGCCAGCAAGCCGATGGAGGAAGTGACCGCGGTCAACGACAAGATCTTCTTCCAGATCTACTGGCTGGGCAGCCGCGACGACATCCTGGCGCGGATGGAGCGGGCTCGGGCGGCCGGTGCCAAGGGCCTGATCCTGACCACCGACTGGAGCTTCAGCCATGGCCGGGACTGGGGTAGCCCCAAGATCCCGGAAAGCATGGACCTCAAGACGATGGTGAAGATGTCCCCGGAGGTCATCACCAAGCCGCGCTGGTTCTACAGCTTCGCCAAGCATCTGCGTCCGCCCGACCTGCGGGTTCCCAACCAGGGCCGCAAGGGTGAAGCGGGTCCGACCTTCTTCGAGGCCTACGGCCAGTGGATGGGCACCCCGCCGCCGACCTGGGAAGACGTCGCCTGGCTGCGCGAGCAGTGGGGCGGGCCGTTCCTGCTCAAGGGCATGGTCCGCGTCGATGACGCCAAACGCGCTGTGGACGCGGGTGTTTCGGCGATCACGGTGTCCAACCACGGCGGCAACAACCTGGACGGCACCCCGGCGGCGATCCGCTGCCTGCCGGCCATCGCCGACGCCGTCGGTGACCAGGTCGATGTTTTGCTGGACGGCGGCATCCGGCGCGGCAGCGATGTCGTCAAGGCCGTCGCACTCGGTGCCCGGGCGGTGATGATCGGGCGCGCCTACCTGTGGGGGCTGGCGGCCAACGGGCAGGCCGGTGTCGAGAACGTCCTGGACATCCTCAGTGGTGGCATCGACTCGGCGCTGCGCGGCCTGGCCAAGTCCTCGATCCACGATTTGACGCCCGAGGACATTCTGATCCCGGAGGGGTTCACCCGTACGCTCGGAGCGCCGAAAGCCTGACCCCCTGAGACAGGCGTGACAGACGTGACGGGCGTGACCGGTTGTCCGCCGACTGGCCGACAGTACGGAAATCAATTGCTGCGCATGCGCCAACAATCGGTGCATACCAGGTGAATTCGGCCTACCATCGGCGGGTGCCTACACCCGGGGAACTCGGCAGTCTGACGTCGAGTGGACTGCTCGGCACGTCAGCTGTCGGCCATCCGGCGCTCATTGTGCCGCTCGGTTCGACCGAGCAACACGGACCGCACCTGCCGTTGGACACCGATACCCGGATCGCCACCGCGGTGGCCCGGGCCGCGGCCGCCCGGCTGGGGGCGGACTGGTTGCTGGCCCCGGCCCTCGGGTACGGCGCCAGCGGGGAACACGAGGGCTTCGCGGGCACCGTGTCCATCGGTACCCAGGCCCTGCGGTTGCTGCTGTTGGAGTACGGCCGCTCCGCGTGCAACTGGGCGCCGCGGCTGGTGTTCGTCAACGGCCACGGCGGTAATGTCGAGGCGCTTGCCGAGGCGGTGGCGCTGCTGCGCGCCGAGGGGCGTGACGTCGGCTGGACGTCGTGCATGGTGGCCGGCGCCGATGCGCACGCCGGGCACACCGAAACGTCTGTATTGCTACATATTTCGCCGGACGTGGTGCGCAGCGAGGCGGTGGTGGCCGGAAACAGCGCGCCGCTGGCCGACCTGATGCCCGCGCTGCGGGCCGGTGGGGTTGCCGCGGTCAGTGCCGTCGGGATCCTCGGCGATCCGACCACGGCCACGGCGGCCGATGGCCAACGTTATTTCGCCGACATGGTTGACGGCTGTGTCCGTCGGGTGCTGGCCTGGACTCCGAACGGGCGCGGGATGCTGGCATGACGGGGCCGCGGCTTCCGGACGGATTCGCCATTCAGGTGGACCGCAGGGTCAAGGTGCTGGGTTCGGGGTCGGCGTTGCTGGGTGGTTCGCCGACCCGGCTGCTGCGGTTGGCTCCGGTCGCGCAGACCATGATCGACGGTGGTCGCCTGGAGGTGCACGACGCGTTGTCCGCGCAGTTGGCGCGCACCCTGCTCGACGCCACCGTCGCGCATCCGCGTCCGCCCAGTGGGCCGTCCCACCATGACGTCACCGTGGTCATTCCGGTGCGCGACAACGTGATCGGCGTGCGGCGGCTGGTGCGGTCGCTGCGCGGGATGAAGGTGGTGGTGGTCGACGACGGGTCCGCAGAACCGCTACAGGAGTCCGACCTCGACGGCGCGCTGTGCGAGGTGCGGGTGCTGCGGCACCCACGCAGTCGCGGCCCGGCGGCCGCCCGTAACACCGGTCTGCGGACCTGTGACACCGACTTCGTGGCCTTCCTGGACTCCGACGTGGTGCCCCGGCGCGGCTGGCTGGAGGCCCTGCTCGGACATTTCTGCGACCCGGCGGTGGCGCTGGTGGCGCCCCGGATCGTGAGCCTGCGCGAGCCGGAGAACCTGGTGGCCCGATACGAGGCGGTGCGCTCCTCGCTGGACCTGGGGATGCGGGAGGCGCCGGTGGTGCCCTACGGCCCGGTGTCCTACGTGCCGAGCGCGGCCATCATCTGCCGGCGCAGCGCGCTGACCGAGGTGGGCGGTTTCGACGAGACGTTGCGGTCCGGTGAGGACGTCGACCTATGCTGGCGGCTGGTGGAGGCGGGGGCCCGGCTGCGCTACGAGCCGATCGCGCTGGTCGGCCACGAACACCGCACACGGTTACGGGAGTGGTTCCAGCGCAAGGCTTTCTACGGACAGTCTGCGGCCCCGCTGGCGGTCCGGCACCCGGGCAAGACCGCCCCGATGGTGGTGTCCCGGTGGATGCTGCTGCTGTGGTTCCTGATCGCGACTCGGTCGGGCTGCGGCTACTTCCTCGCGGCGGTGGTGGCGGTGCTGTTCGGCAAACGGATCGCCGGTTCGTTGGAGTCCGCGGAGACCGGGCGCCGCGACGTGGCCGCCGTCGCGGCCGGCGGGGTGTGGGGAGCGGCGCTGCAGGTGGCCGCGGCCATCTGCCGGCACTACTGGCCGGTGACGCTGCTGGCGGCGGTGCTGTTCCGGCGGTGCCGGCATGTGGTGCTCGCGGCGTCGGTGCTCGACGGGCTGGCCGACTGGGCGAAACGCCGGCACAGCACCGAGGACGAGCACCGGGTCGGGTTGCTGAGCTATCTGATGCTCAAACGTCTCGACGATGCCGCCTACGGGCTGGGCCTGTGGACCGGCGTCCTGCGCGAACGCCACATCGGCGCGCTCAAACCGCAGATCCGAAGCTGATTCAGCACGGTGCAAGCCCTCGACGTCGTCCGTAGTGACGTCCTGATCATCGGTGCCGGCAGTGCCGGTTCGGTTCTGGCCGAACGGCTTTCCGCGGATGCCGACCGCCGCGTGGTGGTCCTGGAAGCGGGTCCGCAAGCCGTCCCGTCGCGCCCCGGCGATGCCCATCTGGTGCCGATCGGACCCGACAGCGCGGTGGCCGGGCGCTACCCGGCGGTGCTGACCGAGCAGCCGCGCCGGGAAGTCGAGCTGGTGCGTGGCGCCGTGGTCGGCGGATCCGGCGCGATCAACGGCGGCTACTTCTGTCGCGGGTTACCCGCGGACTTCGACGCCTGGGCGATCCCCGGCTGGTCCTGGGCGGACGTGCTACCGCACTTCCGGGCGATCGAGACCGATCTGGACTTCGCCGGCCCGCTGCACGGTGCCGACGGCCCCATCCCGGTCGCACGTGTTCGCGAATTCAGCGCCGGTACCGATCAATTCGTCCAACGTGTGTTGGGCCTCGGGTTCGGTTGGGTCGACGACCTCAACGGCGCAGGCCCCTTCGACGGGGTCGGTGCGTTACCGCTCAATGTCGCGGACGGCACCAGGATCGGTCCGGGAGCCGCGTTCCTGCACCCCGCGCTGGCCCGCCCGAACCTGAGCGTGCACCCCGGGACCAGGGTGGCGCGGATCCTGTTCTCGGGGCATCGGGCGGTCGGGGTGGATGCGCAGGGCCCGGCGGGGCCGGTGCGACACATCGCCGAGCGGATCGTGCTGTGCGCGGGCGCGATCGGTTCCGCGCACCTGCTGATGGTGTCCGGATGCGGCCCGGCCGACGTGCTGACCGCCGCCGGGATCCCCGTGCGGGCCGACCTGCCCGTCGGTGCGGCGTTCGGCGATCACCCGGAGTGGGTGCTGCCGGTCGACTGGCCCGCCACCGGTGGCCGGACCCCGCTGGAAGCGGCGCTTTCCGTGGGAGATGTCGAGATCCGCTTGTATACAACGGGTTTTGCTCAGATGACCGGGGAGCCGCCCTCGGATCCACCGCATATCGGGGTGGCCCTCATGCGACCAGAGGCCCGCGGTCGCCTGACCGTGCGTTCCGCGGACATCTCGGTCGTGCCCCGCATCGAGCACCGCTACGACACCGTCGCCGGGGACGTCCGGGCGCTGCAGCGAGGTGCGGGCCTGGCCCGCGAGATCGCCGGAATCGTTGCCCGTGAAGCGAACTGGTCGACAACTCAGCATCTGTGCGGGACGGCTCCGTTGGGGACGGTCCTCGACCCGCAGTGCCAAGTGCGCGGTGTCGACGGGTTGTGGGTGGTCGACGGGTCGATCATGCCGACGCCGATATCGCGGGGCCCGCACGCCACCATCGCGATGATCGGGCACCGCGCGGCACAGTTCCTGGCCGGCTGAACTCGATCAGGCCCGGTGTCGTCCGGCACTGCGGTTGCGGCGGATCGGGCGCAGCTGCTGCCCGTCGCGACCCGGCGCCCACAGGCCGATGAGGACGGCGCTGACAGCGACGGTCACCGCCAGCCCGAATGTCGAGGCGTTCATCGCCTCGACGAACGCGGTCTTGCTCAGCTCGGCGATCTGCGCGCCCAGCGGGCCGAGCTGGGCCGACACCTCCAGGGCCTGGCCCAGCGACCCCAGGGTGGCCTCGCGGACCGGTTCGGGAAGTTGCTCGGGCAACCGTGGTGCGAGCAGGTCGGTGTACTGCGCGGCCAATAGGGAACCGGCCAGCGCGATGCCGAGCGCAGCGCCCACCTCGCGGGCGGCGTCGTTGACCGCAGAGGCGACGCCCTGCTTGTCGTCGGGCGCGGTGTTCATGATCGCCGAAGTCATTGGTGCGGTGAGCAAGCCGATACCGAAGCTCATGACCAGCATGGGCCACGCGATGGCCCCGTAACCGTCGTCGACGGTGATACCGCCCATCAGCAGGAAGCCGAGCGCGATGAGGCCCAGACCGGAGAACACCACGAGCCGCAGACCGAGTCTGGGCACGAACCAAAAGGCGGTCGCCGACAGCACCAGGATCGGACCTATCAACGGGGAGATGGCGATTGCGGTCTTGATCGGGCTGTAGCCCAGGATCAACTGCATGTACTGCATGACGATGTAGAAGTAACCGAAGTTGGACAGGAAGAACACCGTGATGGCGGCGGCCCCGGTGGTGAAGGTCGGGTGGGCGAACAACCGGACGTCCAGCAGCGGGTAACGCGTTCGCAGCTCGACGACACCGAAAGTCAGTGCCAACAGCACACCTATCGCGATGCTGCCGATCACCAGCCCATCCGACCAGCCACGAGCGGGCACCTCCAGGATGCCGAACACGATCATCGCCAACCCGCCGCCGATCAGGACTGCACCGATCCAGTCCAGCGGTTTGGGTTCCGACTCCTTGGACGTCCCGATGGTCAGCGCGAACAGGAACAGCACGGCACCGGCTCCGGTGAATCCCCAGAAGATCGACTGCCAGCCGAAGAAGTGCAGCAGCGCACCGGATCCCAGCATGCCGACCACCGCGCCGCTGCCCGCCGCGCCGGCCCAGAACCCCACGGCCTTGTTGCGCTGGTCTCTCGGATAGGCGGTGGTCAGCAGGGACAGCGTCGCGGGCATCACGAAGGCGGCACCGACCCCGGCGGCCCCGCGCGCGATGATCAGGTGCAGCGGGTCGGACCAGATGGCCGGCGCGATCGAGGCCAACGTGAACACGGCGAGCCCGAGCAGCAGTGCACCGCGCCGGCCGTACCGGTCGCCCAGTGCCCCGGCCGGGAGCAACAGGCAGGCCAGCACGAGGGTGTAGCAGTCGACGATCCAGGTGAGTTCGGTTTGGGTGGCCGAGGTGGCCACGGCGAGGTCGGGGAGCGCGGTGTTCAGGGCGACCATCGAGGAGATCACCAGCAAGACGCCCAGGCAGGCCACGCACAGCGTCCAGGCGCGGGCTCGGCTGGACAGGCCGTCCAGCGCGTCGCCGCGGCGGTCGGGCTCGGCGAGTGTCTCGACCATGGCCCCCCCGTTTCGACGAGTGCGTTATTTTTAATACTGCTCGTCTTGTTCCGAGACTAACAGTCTCGTAGCGTCTCAGGAGGGGAGTTGGGATGACGACGACGGATCCACGCCCGGCGCGGTCGCGGGCCCGGCTTCTGGAGGCAGCGACCGCGCTGCTGCGCACCGGGGGCCCCAGCGCGGTGACGGTGGACGCCGTGGTGCGCGCGTCCAACGTCGCACGGGCAACCCTGTACCGGCACTTCCCGAGTGGCAACGACCTGCTGGCCGCGGCCTTTCACGCGCTGATCCCGCCCGCGCCCATGCCGCCGGAGGACGGCACCCTGCGGGACCGGTTGATCGCCGCCCTGGACGGCTTCGCCGACCTGATCGCGGAGGCGCCGATCAGCCTGGCTGCGACGTCCTGGCTCGCGTTGGGCGGGGGATTGGATCCGTCCTGGTGGACCAGCAAGGGGGACCGCACCGCGGAAAGCGATGCCGTCCGCACCCTGCGTGAGCGGGTCGCCGAACAGTACGCGGCACCGTTCGACGCGGTCTTCGATCACCCGGACGCCGTCGAGGCGCTCGGTGACGTCGACCGGATCCAGGCGGTGGCGCTGCTGCTCGGGCCGATCGTGCTGGGCAAGCTGTCCACGCTGACCGATTTCGACTACCGCAGGGTCGCGCGCATCGCGGTCGACGGCTACCTGGCGACGCACCAGGCGCCAGGTGTCGTCAGCGCAGCGAGTACCGGATCGGCAGGTGTTTGAGCCCGCCCACGAAGGTCGTCGCCGACAGCTCCGGGGTGCCGGCGAGCTCGATCGAATCCAGTCGCGGGATCAGTTCGGAGAACAGGCTGTGCATCTCCATCCGGGCCAGTGCCGCGCCCAGGCAGAAATGCACCCCGTAACCGAACGCGACATGCTTGTTCGGGTCGCGACTCACATCGAAGCGGAACGGGTCGGTGAACACCTCTTCGTCGCGGTTGCCCGAAACATAAGCGAGATAGACGGATTCGCCCTCGGCGATCGGCACACCACGCACCTCGGTGTCGGCGGTGGCGGTGCGCATGAACTCCTTGACCGGAGTGGTCCAGCGGATCATCTCTTCGACTCCGGTGCCCATCAGATCCGGCTGCGCGCGCAAGCGGTCCAGCTGATCGGGGTTCTCGATGAGTGCCAGCAGCCCGCCGGAGATCGCGTCCTTGGTGGTGTCATGCCCGGCGCTGGCCACGATCACGTAGTAGGACGCGGTGTCCACGTCGGACAGCGGTTCACCGTCGATGGTCCCGTTGGCGATCGCCGAGGCCAGATCGTCGGTCGGGTTCGCCCGCCGTGACGCGGTGAGCTGGGCGAAGTAGCCGAAGAAGTCGAGCAGCACCTGAAGCTGGTCCTCCAGGGATCCGCCGTCGCGCTTGTACTCGTCGTCGTCGCCGCCGAACATTTCCTGGGTCAGCATGTGCATGCGGCCGTAATCCTCCTCGGGCAGGCCGAGCAGCGACATGATGACGTAGAGCGGGAAATGCACTGCAATCTCGGTGACGAAATCGCACTCCGGTCCGATGTCACGCATCCGGTCCACATAGCGCTTGGCGAGTTCGTCCACTCGGACCTTGAGGTCCCGCATCGCCTTCGGGCGGAACCAATCGGCACCGATCGCCCGGACCTTGCGATGGTGCGGGTCGTCCATATGGATGAGCGTGCGCAGGCCCATCCCGGCCTCCAACTGCTGTTTGGCGAGGTCGTCGGCGGCCGCGGTGGCCAGCAGCGGCCGCGGCTCACTGATGAACAGATTGTTGTCGCGTTCGATGGCCATGATGTCGGCGTGCTTGGTGACGGCCCAGAACGGGCGGTAGAGCCTGGATTCCACCCGCACGACCGGTTCGTGGGCGCGCAGATAGGCCAGCGCCTCGTGCAACCGCGCGTCATCGGCGTAGGCCTTCGGCTCCACGAAGACCGTGGCGAATTCGCTGGCCTTGTCGTCCTTGGTCGGGGTGCTCATCAACGGCTCCTTCGCCGGTTGTTGACGGGTGTCAAGAAGGAGTGTAGGTCGGCGGCGGCGACCGCATGCCCGGATTGGAGGGGAATGCACGTCAGTAAGCTCGGGCGGTGCTCTTTGCGTCCCGTCTCGACCGATGCGTGCCGGCACTGCTGATGGTCCTGATGCTCGTAATGGGCTGTGGCCGCAACGATGCCGATTCCGCGGTGTCGTTGCCGCCGGACCCGTCCGTGGTGAACACCACGCTCGGCCTGGTGCAGGGCGTGGCCACCCTGGACAAACGGCATTTCGCCGGCATCCCGTACGCCGCGCCACCGGTAGGACCGTTGCGCTGGCAACCTCCACAGCCCGCGGTGCCGTGGACCGGGGTGCGCGACGCGACCAAGGTCGGACCGCGCTGCGTGCAGGACGAGGGCGGTGATGTGGAGATGGGGCGCCAAACCGACGAGGACTGCCTGACGCTCAATGTCTGGACGCCGCCGCCCACCGGGGAAGCCCGCCCGGTGATGGTGTGGCTGCACGGCGGCGCGTTCATCAACGGCAACGGCGCGATGTACGACTCACGCTGGTTCGTCGACCGCGGCGACATCATCGTCGTCACGGTCAACTACCGGCTCGGCGCGCTCGGATTTCTCGCCCACCCCGCGCTCGGGCCGCCCGGGTCGGTCGGCAATTACGGGCTGGCCGACCAGCAGGCCGCGCTGCGCTGGGTGCACGAGAACATCGCGGCCTTCGGTGGTGACCCGGACAAGGTGACCATCGCGGGGGAGTCCGCGGGTGGGATGTCGGTCTGCGATCACCTGGTGGCACCGGAGTCGCGCGGGTTGTTCCGCGCGGCGATCATCCAGAGCGCCCCGTGCCAGGCGCAGCTGGCGCTTCCGGAGGCCGAACGCATCAGCGAGGCCTATGCGCGTGACGTCGGCTGCGGCGATCCCGCGACCGTCGCGGCCTGCCTGCGCGCCCTGCCGGAGTACAAACTGCGAAACCCGGTGTGGTACGACCGGATCGGCGAGGACACCCTCAGCGGCCCGGTGCACGGCACCACCGTGCTGCCCGAAGACCCGATGGTCGCGCTGAGGGAGGGCCGCGGTGCCGACGTACCCGTGCTGATCGGCAGCAACCGCGACGAGTTCACTCTGTTCACCGCCCTGCAGTATCTGCGCGGTGCCCGCCAGTACACCCCCGGCGAGTATCCCGACCTGCTGGCGGACACCTTCGGTGCGGATGCGGCGGCCGTCGGCGCCCGGTACCCCTTGGATCGGTACGAGGGCAATGCGGCGTCGGCCTACGCGGCGGCGGTCACCGACGGGGTGTTCGCCTGCGTGGCCGATCGGATGGCCGCCGAACTGGCCACCGTCAACGACGTGTACGCCTACGAGTTCAACGACCCGCATCCGCCGACCCCAGAACCCATGCGCAACTTGCCCTTTCCGGTCGGGGCCAGTCACTCCCTGGAGCTGCGCTACCTGTTCGACGTCGGCGGTGCGCCGCCGCTGGACCCCGCTCAACAGGAGCTGTCGAACCAGATGATCGACTACTGGGCTCATTTCGTGAAGACCGGTGCTCCGGCGGCCGAGGGCGCG
Source organism: Mycobacterium sp. AMU20-3851 (assembly GCF_043974665.1). Taxonomy (NCBI): domain Bacteria; kingdom Bacillati; phylum Actinomycetota; class Actinomycetes; order Mycobacteriales; family Mycobacteriaceae; genus Mycobacterium; species Mycobacterium sp. AMU20-3851. The sequence continues at coordinate 4,823,666 of NZ_CP146371.1, read as the reverse complement.
CCGGACTGGCCGGCGGTGTCCGGCAGCGGCCCGTGGATGTCGCTTCGTCCGGACGGTTCGCGGGTGGTCACCGATTTCGACAGGGCACATCAGTGTGATTTCTGGGCAGGTAAAGGAGGCCGGTGATGGATTTCGCGCAGGACTGGGTCAATGCGTGGAACCGGCACGACGTGGAGGCCGTGCTGGCCCATTTCCATGACGACGTGGTCTTCACCTCGCCGGTCGCCGAGAGGGTCGTTCCGGTCAGCGCCGGAGTGCTCCGCGGGAAGGACGCGCTACGCGACTACTGGGTGACGGCGCTGGCCCAACTACCCGATCTGCATTTCGACATCGTCGGTGTGTACCGCGGTGTCTCGACACTGGTGATCAACTACCGCAACCACCGCGGACAACTGGTCAACGAGGTGCTGATCTTCGACGGTGACCTGGTCCGGGAAGGGCACGGCACCTATCTCTGACCGGCCGGGGTCACCCAGCAGGTGATGTCGGCGTGCACGACCTCGGTGCCGGCCCGGTCGGTGATGGCGACCGGCACGACGACCTCGGTGCCCTCGGTGACGGCGTCGAAATCCGGCGGGGTGAACTCGGCCACCGCCCGCAGCGAGGTGGTCGCCTTGGCCAGGTACTGCACGGTCATCGCCTTCGGGATCCAGCGGTGACTGGTGGGAACGGTGGCCTCCATGGCCATGCCCATCGCCACCTCGGCCGCGTTGCACGAGGCGATGGCGTGCACGGTGTGCAGGTGGTTGTGGACGTAGAACCACTTCGGCACGGCCACCTCGGCGCGGCCCGGGGCCATCTGCACCACGTGCGGCAGGATCGAGGCGAAATACGGGACCCGCGCCATGGCTGCCGCCGAGAACAACCGGCTGCCCAGCGGCTTGTTCGACAACTGCTGCCAGGCGCGGTAGGTCGGGCTCTCGGAGATCTGTGGCATCCGCCTATCTTACTCACGAGTAAGATAGGCGGATGCGCGAGGCCGGAGCCGCGTATCGCCGGGGTCGGGATTGCGTGTATGACGGCGGTCTCGGTGAGCCTCCAAGCTGCTCAAATGGGAATTTGGAGGACGCCGGGATCTGAGGCATACTGTTCGGGTTGCCTTGAGCCGGGTTCGCCTGGCTGCGGGCATCCGACCGGCGCCCTTGACGGGCGCACCCGGTCCCTACCTCGATCGCGACAATTTACCGACGCGGACGAATGTGCGTGAGGGCGACACACCCGAGCGCGGGGGTCGGTGAACCAGAGACAGGTAAACAGCGGCGGCACAGCCTGCGCGCGCACCGGGAGACCGGGGCGGGTGCACTGGCCAGACCAGGACAAGGGGCCCAACCATGGGCCCGCTAGTAGTGAGGTAGGAGAAGCGTGGCGGGACAGAAGATCCGCATCAGGCTCAAGGCCTACGACCACGAGGCTATTGACGCCTCGGCGCGCAAGATCGTCGAGACGGTCACCCGTACGGGAGCAAGCGTGGTCGGCCCGGTGCCGCTGCCGACCGAGAAGAACGTGTACTGCGTTATCCGGTCCCCCCATAAGTACAAGGACTCGCGGGAGCATTTCGAAATGCGGACCCACAAGCGCCTTATCGACATCCTCGACCCGACGCCGAAGACCGTTGACGCCCTGATGCGCATCGATCTGCCGGCCAGTGTCGACGTCAATATCCAGTAGGAGATACCCGAGAAATGGCTAGAAAAGGCATTTTGGGCACCAAGCTGGGCATGACGCAGGTGTTCGACGAGAACAACAAGGTCGTCCCGGTCACGGTCGTCAAGGCCGGCCCGAACGTTGTGACGCGCATCCGCACCCCGGAGCGCGACGGCTACAGCGCCGTGCAGCTCGCCTACGGCGAGATCAGCCCGCGCAAGGTGAACAAGCCGGTTGCCGGTCAGTTCGCCGCCGCCGGTGTGAACCCGCGCCGCCATCTCGCCGAGCTCCGGCTCGACGACGAGGCCGCCGCCGGTGAGTACGAAGTCGGCCAGGAGCTGACCGCCGAGATCTTCGCCGACGGCGCGTACGTCGACGTGACCGGCACCAGCAAGGGCAAGGGCTTCGCCGGCACCATGAAGCGGCACGGCTTCGCCGGTCAGGGCGCCAGCCACGGCGCGCAGGCCGTGCACCGTCGTCCCGGTTCCATCGGTGGCTGCGCCACCCCGGGCCGCGTCTTCAAGGGCACCCGCATGTCGGGTCGCATGGGCAGTGACCGCGTCACCACCCAGAACCTGAAGGTCCACAAGGTCGATGCCGAGAACGGCGTGCTGCTGATCAAGGGCGCCGTCCCCGGGCGCAACGGTGGACTCGTCGTGGTCCGCACCGCGATCAAACGAGGTGAGAAGTAATGGCTCTCAAGCTTGACGTTCACACTCCGGACGGCAAGAAGGACGGTTCGGTAGAGCTGCCCTCCGCGCTGTTCGACGTGGAACCCAACATTGCGCTGCTGCACCAGGTCGTGACCGCGCAGCTGGCCGCGAAGCGTCAGGGCACGCATTCGGCCAAGACGCGCGCCGAGGTCTCCGGTGGCGGCAAGAAGCCGTACCGCCAGAAGGGCACCGGCCGCGCCCGTCAGGGCTCGACCCGCGCACCGCAGTTCACCGGTGGTGGCATCGTGCACGGCCCGAAGCCGCGTGACTACAGCGAGCGCACCCCCAAGAAGATGATCGCCGCCGCCACCCGCGGGGCGCTCTCGGACCGGGCGCGCAACGACCGCATCCACGCGATCACCGAACTGGTCAGCGGGCAGACCCCGTCGACCAAGGCGGCCAAGGCGTTCCTGGAGAGCCTGACCACCAACAAGAACGTGCTGGTTGTCATCGGCCGCAGCGATGAGGTCGGCGCCAAGAGCGTGCGCAACCTGCCCAACGTTCACGTTCTCCCGGCCGACCAGCTCAACGCGTACGACGTGCTGCACGCCGATGACGTGATCTTCAGCGTCGAGGCACTGGATGCCTACATCAGTGCGAACACCAAGAAAGATGAGGTGTCAGCCTGATGGCAACCGTGACTGACCCCCGCGACATCATCCTGGCCCCGGTCATCTCGGAGAAGTCGTACTCGCTGATCGAGGACAACGTGTACACGTTCGTCGTGCACCCGGACTCGAACAAGACGCAGATCAAGATCGCGATCGAGAAGATCTTCTCCGTCAAGGTCGACTCGGTGAACACGCTGAACCGTAACGGCAAGCGCAAGCGGACCCGTAGTGGCTACGGAACGCGCAAGAGCACCAAGCGCGCCATCGTGACCCTGGCCGCGGGCAGCAAGCCGATCGACTTGTTCGGAGCGCCGGCCTAACGGCGGGCAGAGAGACTCAGGAACTACAGAAATGGCAATTCGCAAGTACAAGCCGACGACCCCGGGTCGTCGCGGTTCGAGCGTCTCCGATTTCGCCGAGATCACTCGTTCGACTCCGGAGAAGTCGCTGGTTCGCCCGCTGCACGGCACCGGTGGACGTAACGCGCACGGTCGCATCACCACGCGGCACAAGGGCGGCGGGCACAAGCGTGCCTACCGGCTCATCGACTTCCGTCGCCACGACAAGGACGGCGTCGACGCCAAGGTCGCGCACATCGAGTACGACCCCAACCGCACCGCGAACATCGCGCTGCTGCACTACCTGGACGGCGAGAAGCGCTACATCATCGCGCCGCAGGGACTGAAGCAGGGCACCATCGTGGAGTCGGGCGCCAACGCCGACATCAAGCCGGGTAACAACCTGCCGCTGCGCAACATCCCGGCCGGTACCGTCATCCACGCGGTGGAGCTGCGTCCCGGTGGCGGTGCGAAGCTGGCCCGTTCGGCCGGCGTCAGCATCCAGCTGCTGGGCAAGGAAGGCACCTACGCCACGCTGCGTATGCCCTCCGGTGAGATCCGTCGCGTCGACGTGCGCTGCCGCGCCACCGTCGGCGAGGTCGGCAACGCCGAGCAGGCCAACATCAACTGGGGTAAAGCCGGCCGCATGCGGTGGAAGGGCAAGCGCCCCACCGTCCGTGGTGTCGTCATGAACCCGGTCGACCATCCGCACGGCGGTGGTGAGGGTAAGACCTCCGGTGGCCGCCACCCGGTGAGCCCGTGGGGCAAGCCCGAGGGCCGCACCCGCAAGCCCAACAAGGCGAGCGACAAGCTCATCGTCCGTCGCCGGCGCACCGGCAAGAAGCGCTAGGGAGTAAAGCGATGCCACGCAGCCTGAAGAAGGGCCCGTTCGTCGACGACCATCTCTTGAAGAAGGTCGACGTCCAGAACGAGAAGAACACCAAGCAGGTCATCAAGACCTGGTCGCGCCGTTCGACCATCATTCCGGACTTCATCGGTCACACCTTCGCCGTCCACGACGGTCGTAAGCACGTGCCGGTGTTCGTCACCGAGGCCATGGTCGGCCACAAGCTGGGCGAGTTCGCGCCCACCCGTACGTTCAAGGGTCACATCAAGGATGACCGGAAGGCGAAGCGCCGGTAATGACTACGACGATTGAATATCCGTCCGCGAAGGCGGTGGCACGCTTCGTGCCGTTCTCGCCGACCAAGGCACGCCGGGTCATCGACCTGGTCCGTGGCAAGTCCGTGGCCGAGGCGCTCGACATCCTGCGGTGGGCACCGCAGGACGCCAGCACCACCGTCGCCAAGGTGATCGCCAGTGCGGCCGCCAACGCGCAGAACAACGACGGCCTGGATCCCTCGACCCTCGTGGTCGCGACGATCTACGCCGACGGTGGCCCGACCGCCAAGCGCATCCGGCCGCGCGCCCAGGGGCGCGCGTTCCGTATCCGCAAGCGCAGCAGCCACATCACCGTGATCGTGGAGAGCCGTCCGCCCAAGCAGAAGGGTGCCGCCGCAGCGTCTGCGCGCAGCCGTCGTGCCCAGGCGAGCAAGGCTGCTGCTGCGAAGGCCACCGATTCGAAGGAGGGCTCGGAGTAGTGGGCCAGAAAATCAACCCGCACGGCTTCCGGCTCGGCATCACCACCGACTGGAAGTCCCGGTGGTACGCCGACAAGCAGTACGCGGACTACGTGAAGGAAGACGTCGCGATCCGTCGCCTGCTGGCCACCGGCCTGGAGCGCGCCGGCATCGCCGATGTGGAGATCGAGCGCACCCGTGACCGGGTCCGCGTGGACATCCACACCGCGCGTCCGGGCATCGTCATCGGTCGCCGCGGCACCGAGGCCGACCGCATCCGCACCGACCTGGAGAAGCTGACCAAGAAGCAGGTCCAGCTGAACATCCTCGAGGTCAAGCAGCCTGAGGCTGTTGCCCAGCTCGTCGCGCAGGGTGTCGCCGAGCAGCTTTCGAACCGCGTGGCGTTCCGCCGCGCGATGCGCAAGGCGATCCAGTCGGCGATGCGCCAGCCCAACGTCAAGGGCATCCGGGTGCAGTGCTCGGGCCGCCTCGGCGGTGCTGAGATGAGCCGTTCGGAGTTCTACCGCGAAGGTCGAGTGCCGCTGCACACGCTGCGTGCCGACATCGACTACGGCCTCTACGAGGCCAAGACCACCTTCGGCCGGATCGGCGTGAAGGTCTGGATCTACAAGGGCGACATCGTCGGTGGCAAGCGTGAGCTGACCGCCGCCGCGCCGGCCGCCGACCGTCCGCGTCGTGACCGTCCGTCGGGCACCCGCCCGCGCCGCAGTGGCGCGTCGGGCACCACCGCGACGAGCACGGAGGCCGGCCGGGCAGCAAATGAGGGTTCCGAGGCTCCGGCAGCCGAGGCACCCGCAGAGAGCACTACAGAAAATTCAGGGAGCTGACATGCTTATCCCCCGCAGGGTCAAGCACCGCAAGCAGCATCACCCCAAGCAGCGCGGCACCGCCAGCGGCGGCACCTCGGTGAGCTTCGGTGACTACGGCATCCAGGCACTGGAGCACGCCTACATCACCAACCGGCAGATCGAGTCCGCTCGTATCGCCATCAACCGGCACATCAAGCGTGGCGGCAAGGTGTGGATCAACATCTTCCCGGACCGCCCGCTGACCAAGAAGCCCGCCGAGACCCGCATGGGTTCCGGTAAGGGTTCGCCGGAGTGGTGGGTGGCCAACGTGAAGCCCGGACGCGTGCTGTTCGAGCTGAGCTACCCGGACGAGAAGACCGCGCGTGACGCGCTCACCCGTGCAATCCACAAGTTGCCGATCAAGGCACGCATCGTGACTCGAGAGGAGCAGTTCTGATGGCAGTGGGAGTTACGCCTGGCGAACTGCGTGAGCTCACCGAAGAGGAGCTCACCACTCGCCTGCGCGAATCGAAGGAAGAGCTGTTCAACCTGCGCTTCCAGATGGCGACCGGTCAGCTGACCAATAATCGGCGCCTGCGTGTCGTGCGCCACGAGATCGCACGGATCTACACCGTGCTGCGTGAACGTGAACTGGGTCTGGCCGCCGGACCCGTTGGTGAGGATTCGTAAAATGGCAGATACCAAAGGCCCCAACCACACCCCGGCCACCGAGCAGCCGCGTGGGCGTCGTAAGACGGCCATCGGCTACGTGGTGAGCGACAAGATGGAAAAGACCATCGTGGTCGAGCTGGAGTCGCGCAAGAGCCACCCGCTCTACGGCAAGATCATCCGGACCACCTCGAAGGTCAAGGCGCACGACGAGAACGGCGACGCCGGTATCGGCGACCGCGTCTCGCTGATGGAGACCCGCCCGACCTCGGCCACCAAGCGCTGGCGTCTGGTCGAGATCCTCGAGAAGGCCAAGTAGCAGAAGCGAAGTACCGAAGGCGGTTCACGCCTTCAGCTTCATCGAACCCCCGGTCACCGTGTCCACGGTGGCCGGGGGTTCGTGCATTCCGGGTCCGACATCGCGTTCGGGCGTGTCGCGCACCAAGATTCGCCGACCCGCACCGATGCGGGATATCTGTCGCCACAGCCTTGACGTCCGACTCATCGGCGTCTTTGCCAGAAGTGCGCGACACGTGCAAGTGCTTTCCGAATCAAGTTCTGCAAGTTTGCCGGCCGGCCCGGGTGCCCTAACATCGCGCAGATGAGGGTGGGGGCATCGGCTGATTCGCTTCCGCGCTGCGGCAAGAAACGCCCAGTCCGTGAGCCGGTAACCGACCCGTGTGACGTGTGATGGCCACCGCAACCACACCGGCTCCGTCCAAGTCGGCCGCCGCGCTGAACCGTTACTACGGTGTACATCCCCTTTACCGGCTCGGCCTGCGCTGGCTGCTGATCGGTGCGCTGACCGCCCTGGCGTTCCATGAAACGTTCGTCAGCCTGGCCATCACCACCCGCGAGGGCGGCATCGGCGGTTACGTCTGGACGGTGCCGCTGGTGGCGGGACTCGTCGCGATCAGTGTCAGTCGGCGCAGCCGCACCGAACTGCCCATTCACGACCGGCAGACCGACATCATCGTCGGCGGCATCGGTCTGGGCATGGCCCTGCTGATCCAGGCCGCCCTGCTCGACCGCTACGCCCTGTACTTCCACCTGCTGCGCCTCGACGTCGTCGCGGCCTGGCTGTTCGTGGCGAGTTGCTGTGTGGTGCTCTTCGGGTTGCGTCCGGTGACCCGGTTCGCCTGGGTGTGGGCGATGTTCGCGTTGGCATTCTCGCTGCCGTACTACCTGGCGGTGATCCTGCTCGGCGGCGGGAAGTTCGCCGCCGGGGCGGTGACCCTGCTGATCGCGGCGATCGGCACGGGCACCGCGGTGGGGCGGACATTCCGGCGCGGCGTCATCGGATCGCTACGGGCCTGGGCGGTCGGGTTCGCGGTGCTGATCGCGATCTGGTGGCTGTTTCCCGACGCTCCGGTGCTCGTCTACCAGCAGGTGCCGGCGGTCGCGGCGATCAGCGTGGTCGGCACGATCATGTACCTGCAGGCCCGTCGGGGTGTGCCCAAACGGTTGCTCGACCGCAAGGTGGAACCGCTGGCCGCCAAACAGGTCTGGGCCGGTGTGCCGCTGGTGGTGGCCGTTGCAGTGGCGCTGTCGCTGTGCGGCCTGCCGACCGAGACCAGCACCACCCGCATCAGCCGGCCCAGCCCGGACACCCTGGTCCAGGGTCGGCCGCTGGAACCCCCGCCGGGCTGGAAGGTGATCGAGCGGCAGGAGTTTCCGCAGGTGCGCCGGCTCTACGGGGACGGTGCGGTGCTGGTGCGTCAATACATGCTCGCCGAGACCGGAAACCCGAGATGGGACAAGCTTTCCCGGCCCCGGACCGTCGTCGTGGACAGCGTTGTCAGTCGGCGTCCGTTCTCCTTCGGCACCACTCCCGGCCGGGTGATGTACGGGCTGACCAGTGCGCGGATCAGCGCGCCGAGGCTGGTCGACCTCGATATGGGCGTCCAGGGCCGACTGACGTCGGTGGTGGACGACAAGCTGCTGGTCACCTGGAACTCGGTGCAGTTCGCCTGGGGAGATGATCGTCTGGCACAGCGCGTGACCGTGTTCGCCGTCGACAACCACGATCCGGACGCGCCCTTCCCGACCCCCTCGACGAGCGTGGCTTCCAATATCGGGACGTTGATAACCCTGCTGTTCCGCGGCAACGCGGTGCTCGACGAGAAGACGCCGTCGTTCAAGGACGAGGACATGCTGCGCACCTTCACGCGGGCACTGGTGGCGGCCCAGTTCCGATGAGACGAGACAGGATGACGATTTCGGTGAACGCAGGTCTGGTAGGAACCCAGCGGCATAGGCTTTCTCGGGTGACTTCGCGCTTACTGCCCCTGGTTGCAGCCGTGTTGGTCGTCGGAGGGACAACGTTGCCCGGTGTCGCCGTGGCCGAGCCCGAACCCGATATGTCGCTGGCAAATTCGCCGACACTGAGCCTGCGGACCATCGGCATGGACTCCACGATCTCGCTGTACGGCATCGAAGGCCAGCAGACGCTGTCGGTGCCGGTCCCGCCCGGACTGGTGCCCGCCGAGTTGGTCGCCACCGTGGCGCTGCCGGTGAACGCCCTCGGCGGAACACTGGAGGTGAGCCAGGACGAGCGCATCATCTCCAGGGTCCCGCTGCCGCCGGACCGGGCCCCGATCACCATCCCGTTGGACGGCGCCCGGATCGTCGACAATGCCGTGACGGTACTGCTGCGCAGTTATCTGACGCTGCCCGAGGGCTATTGCGTGTTCGACCCGTCGAACCCGTTGCGGCTGGTGGGAACCGAGGTCAGGTACTCCGGGCAGGAGCTCGCCCCGACCACCGTCGCCGACTTCCTGCCGCCGGTGCTGCAGCGGCTCACCCTGGCCGTCCCGCCGAACCCGTCACGCGCGGAGTCCGATGCCGCGGTGCGGCTGGCGTCGGCGACCGTCGCACGCTACGGGCCGCAGCGCACCGAGATCGACCTCGTCTCCTCCGACGGCACACTGCGGCCCCCCGTTCCGTTGGAGCGCCAGATCATGATCCGTGAAGGCGATGCGCCGGGAGTTCGCCTGCAGGGCCCCAATGCCGTACCGACACTGCTCGTCACGGGCTCGGCCGCGGATCTGGCAAACCAGGCACGACTGCTCACCAGCGATCTGTCCAGGCTGGCCGTGCAGTCCAGTGCGGTGGCCGGCCCGATCGCCACGGTCCCGCAGTTGCCCAGTGACCGCACCACGATCCGCAAGCTGGGTCAGCCCGGCGTCAACGCCACCAACCTCGTCAATCCCCGGGTCACCGTCCCGATCGACCAGACCCGGGTCGGCCGTTCCGTCAAGGACGTCCGGGTCCACCTGCAGGGTTCCTACACGCCGCTGCCCGAGGGTCTCGCCGGGCAGGTCACGGTGAGTGCGGCCGGCGAGATGCTGGCCCGCTGGGCCACCGAGCCCAGCGGACAGATCGATCGGTGGATCGACGTTCCGGAACGACTCTTGGAGCGCTACACGAACCTCGACATCGCGGTCGACGCAGCGGGCAACACCGGCCGGTGCGGCGAGTTCCAGCCCATCACCCTGACCATCGACGGTGAGTCGGCGGTCGAGACCAAACTGGCCAGTCCGCCGTCCCCGGTCGGCTTCCAGTCCCTGCCGCAGGCCCTGATGCCCCGTATCGAGGTCGGAATCGACGAGGGCCTGGACAACCTGCAACGCGCGGTCCGCATCGTCACCGGTCTGCAGCGTCTGAGCGGCCTGCCGTTCGACACCACGGTGGTTTCCCGCGATGATGCGATCGGCTCCGCCAACCCGGCGATCGTGGTCAGCGCCGAAGGGTGGAACGACGACCGCGTCAAGCTGCCCGTCGCGGTCGATGCCGAGGGCGTCATCACCGTCGAGAACGTCGACGGCAGCGGCAATTCCAGCACGCTGGCGCTCGATCCAGAGGTCGGCTTCGGATCCTTGCAGACCATGTACACCGGAGGCCGCACGCTGCTGGTCGCCACGTCGAGCAATGCGCCCGCCGAGTTGGACAGGCTGCTGACCTGGCTGGACTCCGACGTCAACCGTTGGTCGGGGTTGACCGGCAACGCCGTGGTCTCGATGCCGGGACGCGAACCCATCCAGCTGACCACGCCGGCCGCCGCCGAGCAGGAATCGGCGCTGCCCGACGACCGCAGGAGCCTCTACCTGGCCATCGGCGTCGGAGTGCTGGCGCTGGCAGCGCTGGGCGGGGCACTGGTCGTTCTGCGCGGCAGGCGGTCCCGGGGCCAGCAGTGACCGCTGCCGCCGAAGTTCCCCACGAGCAGGGTCACCGCATGCTGCGGTGGTACTACGGGTTGAACCCCGTCGTGCGGCTGCTGGTTCGGTGGGCGTTCATCGCGGTGCTCACCCTGGTGGCGTTCTGGGAGACGCTGGACAACCTGGTGCAGACCACCCTGGCCGGCGGCCTGGTCAGTTATGTGTGGATCGTGCCACCGGCGGCCGCACTGGCCGCGCTGGGCGTGAATTTCCGGCGCCGCAACGAACTTCCCATTCATGACCGGCAGACCGACATCATCGTCGGACTCATCGGGATGGGACTGGCCCTGATGGTGCAGGGCGTACTGCTCGCCCGGTACGCGGAGTTCTTCCACCTGATGCGGCTGGACCTGCTCGCGATGTGGTTGTTCGCCTTCAGTTGCGGCGTGGTGCTCTTCGGCGTCCGCCCGATCATGCGGTTCGTCTGGGTCTGGGTGATGTTGTCGCTCGTCTTCCCGCTGCCCTACCAGATACTGGTGATCGTGCTGGGCGGCGGCAAGGTGGCCGCGGCGATCGGGACCATCGTCATTGCGGCCGCCGCGAGTGCGATCGCGGTCGGGCGCACCCCACGGCGGGCTCTGATCGGCGCGGTCGGATCGTTGCTGATCGGTCTGGTCATCCTGCTGGCGATGTACCTGTTCGCCGAGAATTCCTCCCTGCTTGCCTACCAGGCGATTCCGGCGTTGGGCTCGATCCTGGTCGTCGGTCTGTCCGGCTTCCTGTATGTGCGCCGCGGCAAACCGAAACAGATCTGGAACCGTAAGGTCGAACCCCTTGCCGCCAAGCAGATCTGGTCGGCCGTTCCGCTGGTGATCGTGGTGGCCACAGCACTGGCCTTCATGCCGCTGCCGGTCCAGTTGAGCAAGACGACGATCAGCCGGGCTGCCCCGTTCGATCTCGAACCGGACCGGGAGCTCGCCACACCCACGGGGTGGTCGCTCAGCACGGCGACCACCTACAGCGAGGTGTCGCGATATTACGGTGACGATGCCGTGTTGGTCCGGCAACGTTTCGTCGCCGACGCGGGAGACCCGCGCTTCGACAAGCTGTCGGCGCCACGGACACTGACCGTGGACAGCATCGTCAGCGATCTGCCGTTCTCCTTCGACGCCTATCCCGGACAGGTGCTCTACGACACCACCGGCACCCGGCTCAGCGCGCCGCGTGAAGTCGACCTGGGACACGGAGTGACGGGCGAAATCATCTCCGCCATCGACGACAGGTTGCTCGTGACGTGGAATGTGCTGAGGTTCGCCTGGGGCGACGACGACAAGGATCAGATTGTCGACGTCTTCGCAGTCGACAACCACCTGCCCAATGCGCCGTTCCCGTCCCCCGAGCGCGGACTGATCTCCACGCTGCGCAACCTGCTGACCGTCCTGTTCCGCGGCAATGCCGTTGTCGTCCAGGAGCATCCGAAGTTCAAGGATGCCGAACTGCTCACCGAATTCGGCCGCGACCTGGTCGCCGCACAGTTCGAGCCGACAGGAGCCAAGAAATGACCGCCCGGCAGATCTTCGACGCGGACACCGTCACGGCCGAGCAGCAGGAGTACGCGCTGGACCGGGCGATCAACGGGTTACGCGACGATGATCCCCGCCAGTCCGCGTCGAAACCGCTGCTGGGGTGGCAGAAACCGGTTCTGCTCGGTCTGCTCGCGGTGGTCGTCGCGCTGGCGGTCCTGTGGCCCAAGCAGACCGCGGTGGGGCTGATCGGGCTCTGCACACTGGCCTACCTGTTGACCCTCGGGGACCGGGTGCTGATCTTCCGACGGGGCCTGGCCTCGCGGCCCATCGTCATCCCCGACGAGGTGGCCCGGGCCATCCCGGATGACGAGTTACCCGCGTACACCATCCTGGTGCCGGCCTACAACGAACCCGAGGTGGTCGCCGACCTCATCGGCGCGATGGATTCGCTGGAGTACCCCCGGGAACGGTTACAGGTGTTGCTGTTGCTGGAGGCCGACGACCAGGTCACCATCGACGCGGCCGAGGCGTGCGGCGAATCCGACGTCATCACCATCCTGTTGGTGCCCCCGGCCGAACCGCGGACCAAACCCAAGGCCTGCAACTACGGGCTGCATTTCGCCACCGGGGACATCGTCACCATCTTCGATGCCGAGGATCTGCCCGAACCGCTGCAGTTGCGCCGGGTGGTGGCGGCGTTCCGGGACCTGCCCGACGACGTCGCCTGTGTGCAGGCCAAACTCGTCTACCACAACGGGCACCAGAATCTGCTGACGGCGTGGTTCACCGCCGAGTACGGGCTGTGGTTCGGTTACCTGCTGCCCGGCATGATGGTCAGTACGTCGCCGATCCCGTTGGGCGGCACCTCGAATCATCTGCGCCGCGACCTGCTGCAGGGAATCGGCGCGTGGGATCCGTTCAACGTCACCGAGGACGCTGATCTGGGGCTGCGGATCGCCGCCCACGGATACCACACCGCGGTCATCGATTCGTACACGCTGGAAGAGGCCAACAGCGACCCGATCAACTGGATCCGCCAGCGATCCCGTTGGTACAAGGGCTATCTGCAGACCTGGCTGGTGCACATCCGCCGGCCGCTGAAGCTGTACCGGACCCTCGGGCTGCGCAGTTTCATCCGGTTCACCCTGGTGCTGGCCGGCACCCCGATCATCGCCGTGCTGAACCTGCTGTTCTGGTTCATCACGGTGCTGTGGTTCCTCGGGCAGCCCGAAGTGGTCGGCGACGTGTTCCCGGCCGTCATCTACTTTCCTGCGCTGGTCGCCATGATCATCGGCAACTTCACGGTCGTGTACATGAACATGATCGCGCTGCGCGAGGACGACCGATCCGATCTGCTGGTGCCCGCCCTGACCGTGCCGCTGTTCTGGTTGATGATGAGCATCGCCGCGGCCAAGGGCTGCTACCAGATGATCCGGCAGCCCTCCTTCTGGGAGAAGACATTTCACGGTCTGTCCGAGAAACCCGATGAGACCACGGTGCACCAGGCGGCAGGTGCGAAATGAGGTTGGGTTCGGACCGCCGGCTGAAGGTCGGCATTTTCCTCGTCTGCCTGGTGCTCTACATCGGCGTCGGGTACTGGTTGCAGGTGCGGCAGGGCTACATCATGGGCGACACGCTGTCCCGGGTGTCGTCCACCAGGTCGGTGCTGTTCAGCCGAGATCCACATCTGGCGGCGCTCGGTTTCATCTTCACACCGGTGGCCGCCATGGTGCAGATCCCGGCGGTCTGGGTCAGCCCGTTCTTCCCGGAGATCACCGCGCGGGCGTTCTCGGGCACGTTGATGTCGGGACTGTTCATGTCCGGCGCGGCGGGCCAGATCTTCAGCATGGGAGCCGATCGCGGCCTGCCGCGGGCTTATTCGCTGACGATCACCGCGGTGTTCGCGCTGAATCCGATGATCGTCTTCTACGGCTCGAACGGGATGAGTGAGGCCCCGTTCATCTTCTTCATGACCTGGGCGGTGCGCAGGCTGATCATGTGGATGGTGGACGACGACGTGCACCACCTGATAGCCGCAGGCGGGGTGGCGATGGGGTTGGCGTATCTCACCCGGTACGACGCGTTGGCCTCGGTCGGGGCCGCCGGACTTGTCGTCGGCGTCACCACCTACCTGCGGGCCCGGTCCGCGCCGCGGGTTCATCGTGCGGTGATGGACATGCTGATCGTCAGCGGGCCGGGGATCCTGGCCTTCCTCGGCTGGGCCGCGGCCGGCTGGCTGATCACCGGTGAGGCGTTCGCGCAGTTCACCTCTCAGTACGGCAACGCCGCGATCATGGAGCAGTCGGGGGCAGCCGACCCGAGCACCGTGGAAGCGGTCAGCTTCGCCGCAGCATGCATCATGTTCCTGGCGCCGACCCTGCTCCCGCTGATGCTGTGGGCCCTCATGCAGCGGTGGGGCCGAGCGAACTGGCAGATGCTGGTGGTCCCGCTCGCCATGTTCGGTGCGGTGTTGGCATTCCAGGCGCTCAGTTACGCACAGGGGTCAACCTTCCCGTTCCTGCGGTTCTTCATCATCGCCATTCCGATGGCGGCGACGCTGGCCTTGCTCGGGGTGCCCGACGGGGCCTTCGCCCGCGGTAAACGCCGGGGCAGGTACGCACCCGTGGTCACCGAGACCGTGCCGCAGCGTCGTTCGGCGGCAACATATGTGGCGGTCGCGGCGACCCTGGCGATCGGCATTCCGGTCACCGTGGTGGGGATGTCGATACCCGAGTATGCGCCGCAGGAGTACGCCCTGGCGGCGGTGTTGACACCTGACCCCGACGATGTCACCGAACTTGCCGCCACCGAGCAGCGCATCGCGCGGACATTCGCCACCGAGCGCCGGATCGCCGACTATCTGGAGACATTGGACCTGCCGGACAGTTCGGTGATCACCGACACGGTGTACGGATTCGGCATCATCGCGGCCTCACCGCGGCCGAAGGTCTTCGTGATCCCGTCGGACCCGGACTTCACCGAACTGCTCAACGACCCGACCGAGAACGGGATCCGGTACCTGCTGTCGGTGCCACCGGCCGGGCGGGGCAGCTCGGATGCGCTCAACCTGCGGTACCCGACGCTCTACGAGACCGGGGGAGAGGTCGCCACGCTCGAACTGGAGATCCCGAACGACGGTGATGGGCAACCGGATTGGCGGCTGTACCGGGTCAACGATCCCAGTGAGTCCGGGTAATCGGCGCCCGGTCGGGTCATGGCCCCGCAACTGAGAGTTCGCGCCTGCACCGCGGTGGTGGCGTTGATGATGGTGCTCGGTGTGCTGGCCGGATGCTCGTCCGCGCCGGAGGGTGGTAGCTCCGAACCGGCCGGACAGGACGCGGGAACCGTCGTCGCCGACACCGAGCTGACCGGCCTCGACCCGGCCGTGGTCGACGCGACGTCATGGACGCGGCTGATCACCTACCGTTCGCGTTCGGGCATCGACGACGGCAACACCCAGGTGACCGGATCGGTATTCGTGCCGAAGGGCGACCCGCCGGAGGGTGGCTTCCGCATCGTCGTGGTGGCGCCGAATGTGGTGGGGACAGCACCGGATTGCGCCGCATCACGCTCACCGGACCTGCTGGGCAACACCACCGCTGTGAAGACGTTGCTGCAGGCCCGCAACATCGTGTTCGTACCCGACTATCAGGGCTTGGGTGCCTCGCCCGACGGCAGCACGACCTATCACCCGTATGCGGACTCCACCACCGCCGGTTACGTGATCATCGACGGCGTGCGGGCGGTCCGGGAGCTGGTTTCGGTGCCGACGTCGACGTCGTGGGCAGCGTTGGGCAGCTTCGAGGGTGGGCAGGCGGTCTGGGCGGCCAACGAACTGGTCGACAACTATGGGTCCGGGTTGGACCTCGTCGCCACCGCCAGCCTGTCACCGCTCGCGGACTTCCAGGGTCTCGCCGATGCAGCGGCGGCGGGCACACTGACCCCGGAACAGAAGCTCGTCTACATCGCCTACCTGGCCGCCGTACACGCCGAGCACGAGTACGACGTCGATCTCGACGACTACCGGCGCGGTGCGGCACAGGACAATTGGGACGCACTGCTGTCCTGTCAGGCCGGCACCGATCGGTTGGCGCTGGCCGGGCAGATCCCGCCACCGGACCTGATGCCGTCCGGTCCCGAAGCGCTGTCGGCGCTGCGCGGATACCTGCAGAAGACCACGCTGCCGCAAGGGCCGACCTCGGCGCCGATGTACGTGATCTACGGTGGCCGCGATGCGGTGCTGCCGGCCGCGTGGACCGAAGTGGCTCTCGGGCGAGCCTGCCGGATGGGTGATGTCATCCAGATCGCCTTCTGGCCCGACGAAGGGCACCCGTCGATCGATCCGGTCGCGGCCGCGGGCTGGCTGATCGAACGTCTGGAACTGAACCCGTCGGCGAACGACTGCGAATCGTTCCTGGCGGGCCGCGATCTCCCGGGACTCGATGCCGGACAGCAGAACCGTGCGCCGCGCGAGGCGGCCGATCGGTCGGTCGACAGCGATTCCGGCGACTCGGCACCGGCACCGCCGTCGTCCGGGGTGTCGCTGACCGGAGGCTGGCTGCCGTTCCTGGTCCAGGTGGTGACAATCGCCGCGCTGGTGTTCGCCGTGGGGCGCCGTTCCCGGTTCTGGAACGTGCACTGGATACCGGCCTCGCTGATGATCGGGTTCGCGCTGGCCGCGATGACGCGATTGTTCGTCCAGTTCGAGGGATGGACGGACCGGGCCGCGTCGTGGCAGACCGTGTTCTGGGTCGCGGCGACCGGATTCGCGCTCGGAGTGGCGGTCTTCGGCTGGCAGCACCGCCCGTGGTGGCAACGGTCGGTCTCGGTGTCGGCGGTGCTGCTGTGCACGGTGACCGCACTGTTCGCGCTCAACACCGCGACGGGCTACTTCCCGACCGTGGCGTCGCTGTGGCGGCAGGTCAGCGGCGCGCAGCCCGACGACTGGGTCGACGAGTCCGTCGTCGCGCAGATGGTGCGTGACGGAGACCGGCCCGCGGAGGGCACCGTGGCGTGGATCGAGATCCCCAACGACGCCTCGGGTTTCGATCACCGCGACGAGTTGATCTATCTTCCGCCGGCCTGGTTCACCGCCGACCCGCCGCCGGCGTTGCCGGTCGTGGTGATGCTGGGCGGCGAGTTCAGCCAGCCCTCGGACTGGCCGGTCTCGGCCAGGGCCGTGCAGACACTCGACCGGTTCGCCGCGGCGCATGACGGTTACGCCCCGGTGGTCGTGTTCCCGGATACCACCGGCAGTTTCAGCAATGACACCGAATGTGTGAACGGCCCCCGTGGACAGGCCGCCGACCATCTGATGAACGATGTCGTCCCCTACGTCAAGGCGACGTTCGGGGTGAGTGCCGATGCCGCGCAGTGGGGGCTGGTGGGCTGGTCGTCCGGGGGAACATGTGCGCTGACGACGGCGGTGCGGCACCCAGAGACGTTCAGCGCGTTCGTCGACCTCGACGGTCAGCTCGGTCCGAACATGGGCACCAAGCGGCAGACCGTCGCCCGGCTGTTCGGAGGCGACGAGCAGGCCTGGGCGGACTTCGATCCCCGGACCGTGATCGAGCGGCGCGGCAGGTTCCCCGGGATGGCGGCGTGGCTGGGGGTGTCGGAAAAGATGCCCACCGAATACCGCCCAGCCGGCGACACCGCGCCGAATCCGGACGCGATCGGTGACTGGGTGCCCTACTCCGAGGAACACGCCGACAATGCGCGCAAGCTGTGTCTGCTGCTGAGCGGGCACGGGGTCGAGTGCTCCGTCGTCGGGTACGGTGGAGCGCACGATTTCGATTCGGCGGCTGAGGCTTTCAGGACCGCGCTGCCGTGGCTGGCCGGTCGGCTGGGAACCCCGCAGGTGCCCGCGCGGGGTCTGCCGGGGTCGCCGTGACCGGCACCGGTCGCGGCGGCCGTCAATTTGTCGCGTATACGCCACCTCACCGGTGTAATCTCCGGGCGACGCCGATCGGGAGGTCCGATGACCGCAGAGTTCCAGGGCAAGATCGCCACCGACATTCGAGATTCGGAATCGGATTGGCGACCCTATGCGGCGCCCACGGCACCGGAGGGCGCACCGAATGTCCTATACCTGGTGTGGGATGACATCGGCATCGCCACCTGGGATTGTTTCGGTGGGCTCGTGCAGATGCCGGCCATGCGCCGGATCGCGGAAAAAGGTGTGCGGCTCTCACAGTTTCATACGACCGCGCTGTGCTCGCCCACCCGTGCCGCGCTACTCACCGGACGCAACCCGACCACCGTCGGGATGGCCACCATCGAGGAGTTCACCGACGGGTTCCCGAACGCGAACGGACGGATCCCGTTCGAGACGGCGTTGCTCTCGGAGGTGCTGGCCGAGCGCGGCTACAACACATACTGCGTGGGCAAGTGGCACCTGACCCCATTGGAGGAGGCCAATCTGGCCGCCACCCGGCGGCACTGGCCACTCGGGCGCGGCTTCGAACGGTTCTACGGTTTCCTCGGCGGCGAGACCGACCAGTGGTACCCGGACCTGGTGTCGGACAATCACCCCACCGTGCCGCCGGCCGGCCCCGAGGACGGGTACCACCTGTCGAAGGATCTGGCGGACAAGACGATCGAGTTCATCAAGGACTCGAAGGTGATCGCCCCGGACAAGCCGTGGTTCTCCTATCTGTGCCCGGGGGCCGGGCACGCGCCGCACCATGTCTTCAAGGAGTGGGCCGACAGGTACACCGGCGTCTTCGACATGGGTTACGAGCGCTACCGCGAGATCGTGCTGGCGAACCAGAAGCAAATGGGGCTGGTGCCGGCGGACACCGAACTGTCCCCGATCAACCCGTACGCCGATGCCCAGGGGCCCAACGGTGAACCCTGGCCCGACCAGGACACCGTGCGCCCCTGGGACACCCTCGGCGAGGACGAGAAGAAGCTGTTCTGCCGGATGGCCGAGGTGTTCGCCGGCTTCCTGTCCTATACCGATGCCCAGATCGGCCGCGTCCTGGACTATCTGGAGGAGACCGGGCAGCTCGACAACACGATCGTGGTGGTCATCTCCGACAACGGTGCCAGCGGTGAGGGTGGGCCGAACGGTTCGGTGAACGAGAGCAAGTTCTTCAACGGTTACATCGACACCGTGGAAGAGAGCATGCGGTTCTTCGATGTCCTCGGTGGCCCGCAGACGTTCAACCACTACCCGATCGGGTGGGCCATGGCGTTCAATACGCCGTACAAATTGTTCAAGCGCTACGCCTCACACGAGGGCGGCATCGCCGACAACGCCATCATCTCCTGGCCGACCGGGATCGACGCGCACGGCGAGATTCGGGACAACTACGTCAACGTCGCCGACATCACCCCGACCGTCTACGAGCTGCTGGGCATCACCGCGCCCGACGAGGTACGCGGCATTGCGCAGAAACCGTTGGACGGCACCAGTTTTGCCGCCACGCTGCGGGACGCGCAGGTCAAGTCGGACAAGGCCACCCAGTTCTACTCGATGCTGGGCACCCGCGGCATCTGGCATGACGGCTGGTTCGCCAACACCGTGCACGCGGCCAGCCCGGCCGGCTGGGGGCACTTCGACGACGACCGGTGGGAGCTCTTCCACATCGAGTCCGACCGCAGCCAGTGCCACGACCTGGCCGCCGAGCACCCGGAGAAACTGGAGGAACTCAAGGCGCTGTGGTTCGCCGAGGCCGACAAGTACAACGGACTGCCACTGGGCGACCTCAACATCTTCGAGACCCTGGGCCGCTGGCGGCCCTACCTCTCCGGTGAACGCACCAGCTACGTCTACTACCCGGACAACTCCGAAGTCGGCAGCGGCGCGACGCCGGAGATCCGGGGCCGGTCGTTCTCGGTGTTCGTGGAGGTGAACGTGGAGCGCAGCGGCGCCGAAGGCGTGCTCTACAAGCACGGGGCCGGCCACGGTGGACATGTGCTGTTCCTCCAGGACGCGCGGCTGCACTACGTCTACAACTTCATGGGGGAGGAGGAGCAGGCGGTGTCCTCCTCCCAGACGGTGCCGCCGGGTAACCACATCCTCGGTGTGCGCTACGAGCGCACCGGCACCGTCGAGAACAGCCACACCCCGCTCGGGGACGTGTCGATCTACGTGGACGGCACGGTGGTCGGGACCCGCAGCGGGGTGCGCGCCCATCCGGGCAGCTTCGGGTTGGCCGGGGCCGGGATCAAGGTGGGCAGCAACCCCGGCCAGGCGGTCTGCAGCGCATACCGGGCGCCGTACCCGTTCACCGGTGGGACAATCGCCAAAGGGGTGATCGACATCTCCGGCGCGCCCTACCTCGATGTGGAGCGTGAATTGGCACGGGCGTTCGCGAAGGACTGATGACGGACCGTCACGAAGGACTGATCGGACACTGCCGGGCGGCGGCGGTGGTGGCGGTGTTGCTGGCCGCCCCGGTACTGGGCGGGTGCACCAGATCCAGCGACGGGACGCCGGTCGCCGCGGGTGCCGCCACCGGGACGGCCGATGCCGGCCAACCCGGCGGTCCTGCGGGAAGCGCGTCGCAGCATCCCGACTTCGGGGTGCTGCCCACCACCGGCAACGCGCCGGCGCCGACCGGCGCCGTCACCTGCGGCCCCGAGCAACGCCCGACGATCGGTCTGGTGGCCAAGGTCGGCGACCCGGCCGCCCCGGTCCTCACCGTCGCCGTTCCGGACGGGTGGTCGATGCAGGGCGGGTCCGGTGACGTCGGCGCCCGGTTGGCGGGCCCCGACGGGATGTCGGCGACGGTGCGCATCGTGGCCACCACACTCGACCCGCAGCAGGCCTTCACCGAGTACGCCGCCGCGCTGACAAGGGACTCCGCGGTGAGCTCACTGAGCGTGCTGCCCGCCCAACTGTGCGACTACAGCGGACAGAAGCTGCTCGGCACCGTCTCGGACAACCCGGCGGAGTCGACAGAATTCGTCGACCGCGTCGTGCACGTGTGGACCGGCAGCGGTGACTATCTGGTCTCCGTGCACGCCGAAGCCCCGGCGGGCGCGCCCGGATTCGATTCTGCCGCAACGCAAGTGACCGACGACTTCGAAGTGAAGATGCCGTGACGGTCACCGAGCTGGTGGAGCTGCCCGGTGGTTCGGTCACGATGGGCTCGACCCGCTTCTACCCGGAGGAAGCCCCGCTGCGTGCCGAGCGGGTCGGCGCCTTCGCCCTCGAACGTCACCCCGTCACCACCGCCCAGTACGCGGCGTTCGTCGCCGACACCGGATACCTGACGGTGGCGGAACGCCCGCTGGACCCGCGGTTGTATCCGGGCGTTCCCGAGCGGGACCTGCAGCCCGGGGCGATGGTGTTCCGGCCGACCGCGGGCCCGGTGGACCTGCGGGACTGGCGGCAGTGGTGGGACTGGGCGCCCGGTGCGAGCTGGCGGCACCCGTTCGGCCCGGGTAGCGAGGGTGCACCCGATCACCCGGTGGTGCAGGTCGCCTATGCCGATGCGCTGGCCTATGCGCGGTGGGCGGGCCGGCGGCTGCCCACCGAGGCCGAGTGGGAGTACGCGGCCCGCGCGGGTGCGGACTCCACCTATCCGTGGGGCGAGGACGTCGCACCGGAGGGGGAGTTGATGGCCAACACCTGGCAGGGCGCCTTCCCGTACCGCAACGACGGTGCGCGTGGCTGGGTCGGAACCTCGCCGGTCGGGACGTTCCCGGCCAACGCATTCGGCCTGGTCGACATGATCGGCAACGTCTGGGAATGGACGTCCAGCGAGTTCACCGGCCAGGTGCGCAACCCGTGCTGCCTGCCCGCCGACGATCCCGGCGTCAGCCAGGCGCTCAAGGGCGGCTCCCACCTGTGTGCCCCGGAGTACTGCCACCGGTACCGACCGGCCGCGCGGTCCCCGCAGTCCCGGGACACCGCCACCACCCACATCGGGTTCCGCTGCGCGGCGTAGCCTCCTAGCTAGCGCCCACCAGGTGCGCCCTCCGCGGTGACAAGCGCAGGTGACCGAGCACCGCAACCCCGGCGGTCAATGCTGCCGACAGCGCGAACGGCACGGCGATGTGTAACCGCAACAGCAGCGCGCCGACGACCGCGCCGGCGAAGATCATGGCGATGGCGCCGAATCGCCGGTTGAGCAGCACACCACCACCCCTGCGTGTCCAGGTCTCACCCGCCAGTGACGCCAGCGTGGAGGTCACCACGACGGTCGTCATATCGGCGACCGCCACGGCCCGCGCGACCATGGCCTGCGAACCCATCACCGCCGCAGTCGCCGCCGCCATCACGATCTGAATGGCCGGGCCGGAGTGGTCACCGACGGCGGCGGCCACCACGGTGAGCGCGGTCAGTGTGAGCGCGCCGAGGGTCAGCAGAACCGTGACCCGGTGCTGCCATCCCTTGGTGCCCTTGCGCAATACCAGTCCGGCGACGAACGCGGCCGCGGTGAATGCGGCCAACGCGATCGCCGGACCCAGCACCGGGAGATCGTCCGCGCCGGCCACGCCCATGCCGAGGATCACGATGTTGCCGGTCATGTTCCCGGTGAACACCCGGTCCAGGGCCAGGAAGCCGACCGCGTCGACGACTCCGGTGACGAACGTCAGCGTGACGGTCGCCGCCAGGGCGAGCTTCTGTTCGATGTCGGTCAGCGCCATCAGAAGACGAGAATAGCGAAGGCCGTGGACAGCATCAGGCCGGCCATCACCGGCACAAAGCACTTCCGGGCCAGCGTGAGTACCGGCACGCGGGCGAAACCCGCGACGGCGATCAGCGATGACCACGCCACCAGGGTGCCGCCGCCGGACCAGATATTGCCCATCTGGCCGATGGCGGCCAGGGTGGCGGGATCCATATTGGCGGCGGGCCCGAGAGCGCCGGCCAGCGAGCCGGTGAGCGGCAGCCCGCTGAATCCCGAACCATCAAGTCCAGCAACGATTCCCACCAGTAGCACGCCGAAACCGAGAATGAACGGACTCGGGGTCACGTGGGCCATGGCGGCGCTGATCAGGTCGAAGAGGAGCGCTGGTCCGGTGGCGTCGGATCCCATACCGAGCACCCGGGCCGAGAAGTCGCCACTGCCGATGAAGAAGAATCCGGCGATCGGCAGCACCACGCCCATGGCCTTGAACGCGAACACCAGTCCGTCGATGATGTGCGTCGACGAGCTCTCCAGGAAGTCGCGCTTGTCAGTGGTCAGACAGGCGGCGAACAGGATGATCGCTGCGATGCCGCCGACGATGCCCGCCGCTTCCCCGCCCTGCAGCGGCGGAACCAGCGCGGTGAACTTGCCGAGCAACAGATAGACGATGAACGCGAGATAGGCGGCGGGCACCAGCGTGGCAAATGCCTTGGCGGCCGCCGACTTCGGCAGAACGGGCTCGGTCAGCGTATCGGTGGGCGTCAGGGTGGCGGTGGCCGAGGTGCCACCGGAACCTGCCGGCACGGGGGTACCACCGGAGCCTGCCGGCACCGGAGTGCCGGTGCTCTCTGCCGGAACCGGCCCGGTGCCGCCGGGGAGGTCGTCCTTGCCGTCGCCGGGCAGACCCAGCTTGTCGGCCTTGTTCTCCCAGGCGACCAGCAGATCCGGGGAGGGCTTCTGCCACGTCCGGCGCTGCATCACATAGGTGATGAGGAGGGCGGCGATGCCGGTGACCAGCGAAAGAACCAGG